>NZ_OZ183486.1:0-1724021 GCF_964264865.1 Candidatus Tisiphia endosymbiont of Oplodontha viridula | reverse complement strand
TAGACTTAGGGCCTTTGAAGAAAATAATACAATTGACCCAATTAATTATAAAATCGCTTCTACACATGCTTAATCATTCTATATATCACCAATTTCCTATGTTAGACCTAGACAACATAGTGCTGAGAGAATTAACTAGTGATGATTCAGAAGACTATTTTGGTTATATGAGTAAATTAGAGATGCGTCCTTTCTTGACAGATAACAACATTCCATCAACTATCCCACAAGCTGCTGATGAACTAAAATATTGGTCTAGCTTATTTCATCACCAAAGAGGATTTTACTGGGGTATTTCCCTTAAAGATAATAATAAACTTATAGGTACGGCTGGGTTTAATACTGTTTCTACAATGCACCTCAAAGCAGAAATAAGCTACGATCTTGATCCTGCATTTTGGGGTAAAGGAATTATGCTAAAATCTATCAAAGCTATTTTAAGATTTATAGAATATGCTGGTATTGTTCGAACCCAAGCTACTGTAATAAATGACAATATACGTTCAATTAATGTTTTAGAACGATGTAATTTTGTCAAAGAGGGTTTGCTTAAGAAATATGAAATTGTTCAAGGAGTACATAGGGATTATTATATTTACGCTAGAGTGCTTTAGGTTTCTGTAAAAATTTTCAACCTAAAACAAATCAGTTTGATGTAAGACATCGGTTTAATAGCCTATGGTGTCGTCCTTGCAGGCGTTATGTCATTCCTGCGTAGGGAGGAATCTAGAAAAATGACCAAGATAGCTTGTGTTGAGTTATTTTAGACCCCTGCCTACGTAGGGGTAACATCACCCCTAATGGCGATGATTACTTGAGTCTACTATTAATTTATTATATCAATACTTGAGGTTATAAATCAATATCAAAACTAAGTAAAGATAGGGAAATATCGACTATAAGCATAGAAATGAGGATTTTGGAAGTTCTTCTTTTGATAAACTAATTCATTTCCATCTATATCCACAATATTTCCACCACTAGCTTTAATTAACGCATGTCCCGCTGCAATATCCCATTCCATAGTTGGACCAAACTTGGGATAAATATCCGCCTTCCCTTCTGCTACTAAACATAATTTAATTGAACTTGGTATAGTAACTATTTCAGTAATTAGATGTTTCTTTAGGAATTTCTTGATATCCGAATTTGACGAACGTGAGCTAACAACAGCCCTATAATGAGTTTTAGGTAGGGCATCAAAGCTTGTTTCTACGCCATTTTGTTCAATTCTTAAAGCATTATTAGCATCTGTATAATGTAATTTTTGCACGGATGGTTGATAGATAAAACCAATAATAGGCATACCATTTTTTATCAATGCAATATTTACTGTATACGTATCCTCACCTTTGATATAACTTTTTGTACCATCAATCGGATCAATCAACCAAAATTGATTGCTATTCAAAGCAATTATATCTCTTTCTTCACAAACTACAGGAATATTAGGTGCTAGGTCCTTTAAACCATCATATATAAAGCTACTAATTTCCTTATCAGCATTTGTCACGGGAGAATTATCATCTTTATAAGAAACTATTAACCCTAAATCTCTTCTAATTAGAGCAATCCCACCAGCTTCAGTAATTAAACTTTTTAAAGACTTAATTAAATTAAGCATCATTTATTATTCATTATTTGCTATTTGTTATAAATTGTTTAGCCTCATCATCTTCTAACCACTTTCCTGTTTTTAATAATATTTCCTGTTGAAATTTCACTATATCCTCCTGTGGAGTACCTTGTAATTCTGTAACGGCTAAATATTCTACCCCATAACAATCTAGATCAATTGTTCTTAAAAAATTATCTATGTTATCTAATTCACTTTTTTTATTCTCAAAGAGAATAATGTTATTAGGTAAAATATTTGTGATACTCATAAACTCACGTAATGCCTGAGCTTTATTTAGATAGTCGGTAAATATTATACCCTTATGAAAAATTGGTGACCTTTTATCAGTTTCATCAAATTTTAATATTTCTTTATTATTAACTTTATCAGTAAATTTAATACCGAGTCTACTTAGCTGCTCATATTGCCATTCCTCGTAATTTTTAATCAGTTTACATGCTGGGTTAATTTTAGTAAACCCAAAAACCAAAGCCCCTGAACTTTTCAGTTTATCGATAAATTTTGGCCAACTAGCTTCTACTAACATAACTTGTCTTTGCAATAGCAACTTAGCAATTATCTCATCCATATTAGGATGATATTTTGCCAAACTTGCCAGCTCTTCAACAAACCCTCTATAAGGATTAGCATAACGAAACATCTTAGACTTAGGCGTAACTATTGTATCATCAATATTGATTAGCACTAAGCTAGATGCATCAATTTTTTCAAGTAAATTTTTTACCGTAACAGAATCTATAGAATAAGTGGGAATAATTATTGCATAACTTGTATATGGTAACATGATAAAAATTAACAATAATTTTAATAAAAAGTTATTTTTTATTATCATATGGATTTACACTCTCTTGATTCTTAACTTTGATTTTGTCATTGCTTCTCTTTACTGCATTTACCTTATTAACCAATTCATTAAGTGATTTTTTTAAATCACGAGAATTGAATATTGATTCTTTTTGGTCAGATAATTTATAATTATAACCAATAAACATCACATTATCGTCATAATTTCTTAGTTGACTTTCCATTGCAGTCAACTCACTGGAATTTCCATCAACCATTATTAAAACTTTTGGCATAAACTTCACTTCTATTAAAAAATTTAATATCAACTGAAATGAAGCATTATTATTACTACTCAATATACCCTGATAAAACGTCGGATAAGTATTATCAAAAGGTTTCATATTATTAAAAATAAGATAATTATGTTGTGGGAAACTATTGGACAAATCAATATTAAATTTCTTTAAATACTCAGCCTCCCATATTTCTAGCTTCTTTATATTGTTAAAGTTACCAGTTAAACCATGATCACTCACAATTACTGGGCTACCTTTATCCATTATATTCTTTATAAAATTAGGCAAATTGACATCTAATAACTCATTTTTATACTCTGTAAGCAGTATTGTATCAAAATAAGCATCCTTTGATAGTCTAACTGCTTTGAATATTTCCTGTAGCTTAGATAATTCATTTTTATTCAATTGGATAATTGGGGGGAAAAATGATTTGAATATAACTTTTTCTCTACCCAAGACCACTAAGATATCTTTAGGGGAATAATTATTGCATAATTCTTCATAGCCCTTATTTATTTGGTCTAAACTATCAGTATCAACAATCTTACCATTTGCTATTAAAGGCAATAGTAATATTATGTAAGCAATGAGTTTATACGTTTTAAATTTAATTTTTCTAATTAGCATAGAAATTGCTCTTATTTTTTGTTTATAGCAAAAGTAGTTGCCCTACATCTTTTATGTCATACGCAGGTCATCTAACTCAATGTCATTCCCGCGTAGGTAGAGGAATCCATATTATCTAACGACCTTTGCAGGTTATTTTTTGGATTGTATCGTGAATATTAGCTCTTTATGGAGTTAATATGGTCAGGAAGGAATGACACTGTTTAAATTAGATAGGTCTTTAAAGACCGAAGGGATCTTGATGCCCTCCTCCCTTGAATCACAAAGTATGATATACTCTTCTACTTTGAAGAATTGGTTTCGCAAATACTTGCGGGGTATTCGCGTACTCACGTACGCCTAGTCCGCTCACCCCTTGTTTGTTGTCCCCATTCTCCAAATCATTTGAGTATACGAACGGTAGCAGAATCTTAGAGATCGAATTTACAATCATGTATCAAAACTTTGCAAAACAACCACTAATTATAGGTAAAGCAAATGACTGAAAAAAGCAAGATATTTATGGGAATAGATGTTTCAAAAAATACGCTTGATATATCTATGAATAATAGATATCTTTGGCAAACTCGCTTATGCGCAAGGATTTAAAGAAGCCACGAAACCTCGACCCGCAACGGACTATGATGTACGTGAGAAGCAGAGTACCGGTAGCACGAATAAATTACCAGCAGAAGTAGAATTTCGAAAGATATCTATTGAATATATTTGTAATATTGTAGTTAATTGCATTATAATGAGGTTTATGTATAATAACTTTACTTTTATTGACTTATTCGCTGGGATTGGTGGTGTAAGAAGATCATTTGAGTCTGTTGGTGGTAACTGCGTTTACACTAGCGAGATTGATACATCGGCATTAAAAACATATAGAGCTAATTTTAGCTGTGATCATAAAATTGATGGTGATATAACACAAGTACACGAACAAAATGTACCTCCTCACGATATTTTATGTGCAGGATTCCCGTGTCAACCATTTAGTATAGCTGGGGTTTCAAAGCGTTGCTCTTTAGGAATTCCGCACGGGTTTTTATGCAATACTCAGGGAACTCTCTTCTTTGATGTTGCAAGAATTATCAGCTACCATAAACCAAAAATCGTCTTTTTAGAGAATGTAAAAAATTTACTATCACACGATAAAGGTAAGACATTTGCAATTATTAAAAAAACACTCGGAGATTTAGGTTATACTGTTTCTGAAAGGGTTATTGATGCACGATATTACGTACCACAGCACAGGGAAAGGCTTTTTATAGTAGCAAATAGGATAGATGCAAAAATAAATTTACATAAAATAGATTTGCCCAATACAAAACATATAATTAAAACAATATTTCATTGCCAAAATAATTCAAATAAAGATGACATTACTAATGGCTATGTCGAAAAAAATGGTAAAATTAATAAGAAATATACCCTTACGGACAAACTGTGGCAATATCTACAAGATTACGCAAAGAGACACCGTGCAAAGGGCAATGGTTTTGGTTTTAGTCTTTGCATGGATGATGACATTAGCAGAACTCTGTCAGCAAGATATTATAAAGATGGGGCTGAAATATTAATACATCAAGAAAACTCAAATCCTAGAAGATTAACTCCTAGGGAATGTGCAAGATTGATGGGGTTTCCGGATGATTTTAAAATTGTTGTTAGTGACACGCAAGCATACAAACAGTTTGGTAATTCTGTGGTAATTCCAGTTGTTAGGGAAGTTGCAGAATATATAACAAAATTTCTATAATTCATGAGAACTAACGTGCTATATTCTGGATTATTATCAGACTATTTTGAAATAGTAGCATTTAAAACATTAAGTAAAGTTGATACGATACTCGGTTCTAATCAACATGAATTTAATGGTGACCATGCATTAAAAGAACTGTTTCGTTTGTGCAATAATAATACACTCGAAAAGAAGCGAATATACTCTACTTTTATTTACTTAAACGAAGATGAATCACAAAATATCTTGCAAGATGCTTTCCTGACTTGGTACGATGCTAGAGCAAAGAGTCATGATAAAACTGGGAGGAGTGAGTATCGACTATATTACCAAACAAATGATGCTACAAAACGAATGAAGAAAGGTGATTTCTTGGCTATTGCAAGAAAAAATGATGTATTTCATGTAATTATAGCACAGCATAACAGCACTGCAGAAAAACAAATTATGTGGCTCTTTGGAGTTGAAAAAATAGAAGATAATAATAAATTTCAGATTAAGAAAATTCAAAATACAAATAATAAAGTTACCTTTGCATCACGATTTATTTTGGATATTTTAGGCATAAAAGTCCAAGAATTGAATGAAAATTACTTAGAGATAATGCAGAAAAGATTTGACAATAAAATACCAAGTACGAGTGAACTTTCGCAATTCACACTAGAGTTAATGCAAAAAGAAATTGACCCAATTGAAGAGCCGGATGTTGCAATTGTGAGATTATTTGAAAAGGAAGAGGTTCTATACAAAACTCTTGAGAGGATCAAGATAGTTCATAAATTACAAAATGGCTTTATTGAAAATAACAATGTTGATGTTGACAGCTTCTTACAATTTTCATTATCTATACAAAATGCAAGAAAATCTCGTGCTGGTAAAGCTCTTGAGAATCATTTATCTTTTATTTTTAATGCAAACAAGGTGATGTATACACACAGCGGAATAACAGAAAATAAGTCAAAACCAGATTTTATTTTTCCAAATATTGCCAAATATCATGATATACATTTTGCAGATACTGGTTTATCAATGCTGGCAAGTAAAACAACTTGTAAAGATAGATGGAGGCAAATCTTGTCTGAAGCAAAACGAATCAAGAAGAAGCATTTATTTACTTTAGAGCCAAGTATTTCAGAAAATCAAACTCAAGAAATGAAGTCAAATGATTTAACGTTAGTTTTACCGAATGAAATAAAGGCAACTTATACGATAAATCAACAACAAGATATTATAAATTTAAAAGATTTCCTACTACTTGTTAAAACAAGACAAAATAAATATATTAATCTCAAGTATCGATGTAATAAATTAATAGTAGGCTCAAGTAATCATCGCCATTAAGGGTGATGTCAACCCCTTAACTGTTGAAAGTTAAAAAATCGCCTATTAGCGAAATGCCGTTAGGTGCTGTGGCAATCTTCATGATAGTCAAGACCTCCTTCACAAAATTACCATAACTCTTCTATTAATGCTATAGTATTAGCCCTTAGATCTAGGTCATAATCTATGGTGTTATTTATTATTCGCTTGATATTTGCAAATTTTGTTATCAAATAATCAGGGGAATTAGAACGCAATTGATTAAATATTTTATTCTCTAATTCATTGAATTCAATATTGATATTGAGAGATTTTTTAGTAATTCTATTAACTAAATATAGCATGCTACAAGCAAAATCTCCCCATAATTCCTTGTTTTTACTGGTAAACTCTTCGATAAGATATAACCTCACTTTAGGATTTGCATAGTTAGCAATATACGTCGTAATTTTAACATATATATCACTTCCCACTAAGCGATTTTGTGATTTTATGTTAATTTTAGCACATCTAGATCTTATAGTACTTATTATTCCAGCAGCCCTTGAGGTAATCAAGAAAATAAAACTATCCTTTGGCGTATCTTCTAAAAGTTTAAGACAGGAATTTGCTGCATTGAGATTCATTAGATCTGCTTGATAAATAACAGCTACTCTATATTTAGAGATTGATGATGTTCTATAAAAAAATTGCTGTAAATCTCTAATTTGGTCAATAGATATGTCTTTGACACTGCTAGTCACAGAATTATCCCTAGCTACTAACCGATAATCCGGATGATTTGTTAATTGAATTTTATCTACAATCAAACTGCTTTCTATAAATATAAGCAAATCTTCTAAAGCTTTTGCGGTATCATCAACATCAATCAGCCAACTATTATAAAGCCTAGCCTGTTTGAATCTACATTCAAGATATTCTTTGATCATTCTACTAATGGCATAATAAAAAATAGGTTTCTAGGCTTTGCCAACATACGCGAACTCGGGATAAGAATTAACTAACTCTTATCCCTAACATGGGTCAGAAATGCCAACGTAAGTAATGATACTTGTATGGCAAAAGCAATGTCAACCCCTACGTAGGCAGGGATGACACTAGTTTTGTTGTATTGAACTCAGGTTACTTATTATTACAGGCTTCCTTCATTTTCTTACCAGCTCTAAAGACTGGTTGTTTATAGGCAGCAATATGCATTTTCTCACCAGTTTTTGGATTACGACCTTCACGTGCAGCTCTACTTTGTATATGGAAAGAACCAAACCCCACTAGGTTAACGTCCTCACCACGACTAAGTGCTTTAAGTACACTATCTACAACCCAAGTAAGGGCTTTTTCTGCATCACTTTTTGAATGACCTGCTTCAGCCATTAATGCTACTAATTCTCCTTTATTCATATGATCAACTCTCCAAATAAATTGTTAACATTTCAGACATTAATGTATTTAGTATACTCAAATGATTTAGAGAATGGGATTTAAAAATGAAGAACAAGCGGGGCGTACATAAGGTACGTTGTTACGTTTGTCCTTGATATTTTAAAAAACAATTCTTCAAAGCATTCGAGTATATACTAACATACCAGCAAGATTTGTTATATCTCCTTGGCTAGATTATAGCAAACACTAAATTGACTGCAACTGAGACTTCTTTAGAACTTTTGAATATATTATTTTATAATCTAATTTCAATAAAATTGTATCTATTTTACATCAAGTTAGTTTCTTATCCTGTAGTTAGGAGGATAGTATATTATTTTTGCTTAAATGAAATAATTAATTGAAAATCATGATAATTTATATATTATAACTTTCTTATTTAATATATAAAAAGGTAACTTTTATGATCACTAGACTATTCTACATATTATTTATTTCAATTTTTAGTTTAAATACTAGTGCTAATCCAGCTCCATTGGGTTTTGAATTAAATAAAGCAAGTATAGCAGATGTAGAGCAAGTATATCAGATTACCAAAAAAGAGAGGAATCATTGGGATGGATATAATTATTATGTTAATGTTAGAGATGTCAAATTAGAAGGGCTGACTGAGTTATTAGTAATATGTAATGATGATAATATTATCCAAGCAATCATCTTAATGATAAATAACGATAAATTTACAGAGTTTTATGAGTTACTTTCAGAAAAATACAAACTCACCCATAGCCAAAACCCTAATTTAGGTAATAAGGAGATTAGATTTGCCGATGGTAGTTGTACTATTATATTAGATGCTCCATTCCTTAGCTTTAGTATGAGTCTTATATACATAACAGATGAGTTTCTAACAAAATTTAAAGGTAAGCAAAAAGAAGAAGAAAAAGTGAAAAAAGCAAAAGGTAAAGAATTGCTATAATTCAATTATGGGAGTTTTTGAAGTATAAGCCCAACAAACATAAGCCACTGCAAGGGCATCTGCTTCATCAAAGTTACTGATTGCAATTGCTCCTGGTAGTAAAAGTTTAATCATTTGCAGAACCTGATTTTTTTCAGCATGACCATAACCCACTACAGATTTTTTGATAACATTAGGTTTAAATTCTTGAAAAGCAATATCATATCCTCCTATAAGTGACATGACTGCTCCTCTAGCATATCCCAATTTTAAAGATGAAACATTATTTATATTAACAAATGTCTCCTCCATAGCAACAATAGCAGGTTTATATTGTACTATTATCTTTTGCAAGGACGAGCTAATGAAAGCTAACCTTTTATGCATTGCTTCGCTTGATTTAGTCTTTATGACCCCACTATCTAAATATTTCAGAGGCTTGGTATCAATTACCCCCCATCCCATACCAGCTAAAGATGGGTCAATTCCTAGTATAATCAAAATTATTCCCCCACTAATAGATTTTTGTAAAAAATTACTTCAGAAGAATGAAGTTTTACATCTTTTATTATCTATTCATTAACCTTTTTTAAAAATACATTGTCTGTGATATTCTAAATAATCTGAACGTCTTTCATGCAACGATAAATCATATTGCTTATTTGGAATTAATCCCAATCTTTTTGTATTCAACGGTGATAAATAAGGTGAAACAAAAATTGTACCTTCATTTGAAAAAGTTATAAACCCTTGGTCAAATAACCTATCATAAGTTGGTGTTAAAAGTAATCCATTGTATTTATCAATGCGTTCTCTGTCATTTTCGCAAACCGCCCAAGGTTTTATATGGCTTGCAATCAGCATTCTCTCATCATTTACTCTTGTTATTAAACATTCACCCATTTCATCAATAACGCTAGTACGATATTTACCTTGTCCTTTTCTTGCGTAAATGATTTCTTTCTTCTTATCTTGTCCTAGTGTTTTATCTTCTTCAATTTCCTTTTCTTTTTCTGCTATAATTGCACTATGATGCCTTGGATCATAAAAATAATTTAAATATGGTCTAAAATAAAAAACCTCTTTATTATCAATATTTTTCAGTTTTAAGATTGATATATAAGTAATTTCAGGTAAAACAATTTTTCTAAATTCTTTATAAAATATGTCTCCACGCATTGAAGTGATGTAATATCTTGAATCTCCACCGGCCGGCGATTCAGTAAATTCAAAAAACAATACCTCCTCTTTTTCTTCAAGCATTTTGTTATTTTCAAGCCAGTAATCAGTTATATTCTCACGATAAACTTGTTCTTTATTCTCATATTCAAATTTTGCGTCTTGCAAATACTCTAACAAATCTCTTTTTAATAAAAATCCCGTCATTGAGATTTTTTTAAAAAACGATTGTTTTTCTATGCTTTTTCTTGAACCGATGTATAATTTTGCTTCTCCATTACCTCTTGAATAATCAAGTTTATTTCGTCTATGCACAAAACAATCAGGTATTACAATACTATCAAATGTATTAATATTAATGTATTTCTGCCCCAATAATGTTAGTTCATTTTCCATAAATAGACTTAAGTAAATTTACTAATACATCAACAACAATGCTATTACCAGTTTGTTTATATGCTTGCGTATCGCTAACAACAATTTTGAATTCATCAGAAAAACCCATTAATCTTAAACATTCTCTAGGGGTTAGTTTTCGTAATTTATCGCCTCGTGTAATGTAATTATCAACTCCTGCCCTATGCATTTTTGCCATTGTTGATAAAAGAGGTCTTGCAATTGATAAATCTATTGCAGGTTTTGAATAAAAATCCCTTGTTCCACTTGATAAAACGTAGTTTTTTACTTTCTCAGAAAGATAATATTTATCCATCACAAAATCCCCGTGCCAATTAAATTGTTGATTGGCTTTTTGACATAATGCAATTTTACCGTCAATTTGTGTATATTTCTTACTTAAGTTCTTGTTATCTGAAACAAATTTAATACCCTTTTCAGGTAAAAAATATTTTACCTCAGGGTTATCAACCAATAAATTTTGCATTGTTATTTCAAGGGGGATTGGTTTTGGGAATTCAAAACTTTGTTCTTCTAAAAAACCAATAACAAATAGTCTTTCTCTATTTTGTGGTATGCCATAATCTCTTGAATTCAAAACTTGTTTATAATATGTATAACCTAGTCCTTTTATGGTTTCTTCAATTGTTTCCCAAGTCTTACCACTATTATGAGATAATAGACCTTTTACATTCTCAAAAATAAAAATCTTGGGCTTTATTTCGTCAACTAATCTTGCAAACTCAAAGAACAAATTTCCTCTATCATCCTCAAGACCTTTCCTTTTTCCAACCATTGAAAAAGATTGGCAAGGACTTCCCCCTACAAATAAATCTATTTTATTTTTATATTTATTGCCATCGAGTACTTTTATGTCATTGTACCATTGATTTTCGTTGATTTTATAATTAGCAAAATATGTTTGTTTGCAATATTTATCAATATCACAAGCAAAAACAATATGGTGGTCTATTTGCAATCTTTGCAATGCGTGTTCTATTGCACCAATTCCACTAAATACGGTTGCTATGTTAATTTTCTTCATGTAATCAAACTTAAATATGTGTTAGGTTTATCTATGTCTGCAAACCATTTTGTATACCTAAGATATTTCACTTAAATCACCCTTTTTTAAAACTTTGATATAAAACTGGAATAACGAATATAGTGAAAAGAGTTCCTATACTCATTCCACCAACTATTACTAAACCAATAGAATTTTGTGCGGCTGCTCCCGCTCCAGAACTAATCACTAATGACATTGCCCCAAAAATAGTTGCTAGAGTAGTCATTAGAATAGGTCTAAGTCTTAAGCTAGAGGCCCTAGTTACAGCTTCTCTAACAGTTAGTCCTTGGTCTCTTAAGTTATTAGCAAATTCTACTATCATAATAGAATTTTTTGTTATCAAACCAATTAAAGTGATCAAACCAATATTACTATACATATTAAGCGTATTACCACATATTAAGAGCATTAATACCCCTCCAGTAATTGAGAATGGTACAGCAATAAGTATTAATATAGGATCAGTAAAACTTTCAAATTGAGCCGAAAGCACTAAATAAATAAACAACAAAGCAAATAAGAAAGTAACAATAAGATTACTTTGTGATTCTGTCATTCTTTTAATCTCTCCAATATATTCTAATGTAGTTGTGCTACTATCCAATAATTCATCAGCTATAGTATTTATCGAATTTATGGCATCGGTAATTTTTTGCTTTGGAGCTAAACCTGACGAAATCGTTACAGATCTAGAATTATTATAGTGGTTATAAGACTCAATAGACACTTTCTCAACCATATTAGCAACTACACTTAATGGCAGCAAATTATTAGTTGGTTTATTGGTTGGTATCAGTATCTTACTAAAATGATCGGTACTATTACGGTATTTTAGGTTATATTGCATAGTTATATCATAGAGATTATTGCCCATTCTGAAATCACCAATTTTTCTTCCTGCCAGCAAATATTGCAATGTTATTCCTATATTTTCTAAACTCACACCAAGCAGATAAGCTTTATCTCGGTTAACAATTACGTCAATTGTCGGCATAGAAGAATTTAAATCACTACCCACATTGATAAAAACTGAGTCTTTCTTCATTCTATTAACAAATTTCTGTGATATTTGATCTAACTCATCATATTCAAGTGAGGTCTGTAAAGTAAATTCGACAACATTCCTAGCATCACCACTAACCAACGAACGTGGATTTTGAGCAAAAATCGACATTCCCGCTATTTGTTGAAATTGCTTATTAAGCATATTTTTTATAGCTTCTTGTGACATTGACCTTTCCTTCCAATCTTTAAGAGGTACGAAAGCAAAAGCACTGTTACTACCTCCAGAGCCAATTATTGTCAAATAACCTGCTATATCTTTATGAGGACTAAGTATTTTCTCAGCTTCTGCTACTATTTTTTCTGATTGTTTAATACTAGAACCTTGAGGACCAGAGAAGAAAACTTCTAAGAAACCATCATCTTCCTGAGGAATAAAAACTTTTTTGACAAAAATAAAACTAACAACTAGTACAACTAAAGATAGTGCAATAATAAGTGAGAATTTCTTTTTATGATCAAGAGCAAGATCTAAATAGTACAAATACTTGCTTTGTACTAATTTAATGAACTGATCAAATTTAACTAAAAACCTTAAAGGAGGTTGAACATTTTTGTTAATCATTCGACTTGCCATCATTGGCGTTAAAGTAATCGCCACAAAACCGGAAAATAAAACGCAGAATGCTAAGGTCCAAGCAAATTCAATGAATAACTTACCAATAAATCCATCTATAAAACCTATTGGTAAGAATACTGAAACAAGTGTTATAGTCATCGCTACAATGGCAAAACCAATTTCCTTAGATGCAAGAAAGGCAGCTTCTATAGGAGAATGCCCCATTTCATTGTACCTAAAAATGTTTTCTAACATTACTATTGCATCATCTACTACCAAACCAATAGCTAATATCATTGCTAAAAGGGTAAATATATTGATAGAAAATCCTAAATAATACATAACAATAAACGTACCAATTAATGATATCGGAACAGTTACAAATGGTATGAGGGTGATTTTTACTGATGCCAAGAACAGGTATATTACTACCATAACCAAAACTAGTGCTTCCATGATAGTGAAGAATACTGATCTGATTGAAGCCCTAACTGGAATTGATGAATCATGGGCTATATCAATTGTTATACCCTTAGGTAGATTTTTTTTTATTTTATCTAGTGAATATCTAACCTCTTTGGATAAATCAAGTATGTTTGCCTTCGATTGTTTTATAAGACCAAGTGCTATCGAACTTTTGCCATTATATCTAAAAATTACCTCAGTATCTGGAGGGGCTAAATATATTTTAGCAATATCTCGTAACTTTAATATATTAGCATCTTTCACTTTTAGTATAATTTTTTCAAACTCTTCCGGTTTACTTAAAGAGCCATCTAATCTTACAGTAAAATCACGTGCAGCTGTTTTAATAGTTCCTGCTGGATAATAGATATTTTGTTTTTTTACAGCACTCTCAATTTCTAACACTGACATTTTATGCTGATATAATTTTACCGGGTCTGGTTCTATACGCATAGAGTAATCTTTCGCACCATATATCTCAACCTGACCTATTGTTTCAAGTTTTTCTAAAATGGTTTTTACGCTATCTTGAACAATTTGGGTTAATTGTAAATCATCATATACATCACTACTGATACTTAAATACAAACTAGGGAAATTATCTGCATCCATCTTAGCAACATAAGGCATACTCATACCTTGGGGAAATATGTAACTTATATCAGAGATTTTAGACCGAACATCGTTTAAGGCTGTTTCTATATCAACCGATGATAGAAATCTTAAAACTATATGACTGCTACTTGTAGTACTTTGTGAAGTGATAGTATCAAGGTTCTTGACAGTTTTTAGTGCTTTTTCAATACGAGTTGTTATCTCTTTCTCCATATAAAGAGCATCTGCCCCAGGGTAATTTGCATATACTGTTATTACAGGAAAAGAAATATCGGGAATACCCCTAATTTGTAGTTTAGTAAAAAATACCGCCCCTAAAATAACAACCACTAGACTCAACACTGTTGCAAATACCGGACGTTTTATACATATTTCACTTAAGTACATATTATCAATAAATCCTACTCAGCTCCAATTACTAGTCTTTTCTCAATAATTTTAGCTAATTTACTGATAATTATTACCATAACATAGTAACAAAGTCCTGCTATTAACATAGGGGTAAAATAAGTATAACTTTCAAGCGATACTAATTGAGCTCTACGCATTAAATCCATTTCACCGATCATTGATATAATCGATGATTCTTTGATTAAATTAATAAGCTCATTAACCAGTGAAGGTAAGATATTTCTTATGGCCTGGGGCAAGATAATATCTTTCATCATTAATCTCTCGGGTATAGCTAATGCTTTAGCTGCCTCAATCTGTCCTTTATCAACACTATTAATTCCAGCTCTAATTATTTCCGAAACATATGCCCCGGAGTTTAATGAGAAAGCTATGCTACCAGCAACGAAGACACCAAGCTTAATGCCAATTACACTAGGTAAACCAAAATAAATTATGCTAAGTTGTATAAGTAACGGAGTACCACGAAAAATAGATGTATAGAAATTAGCAAACAGTCTTAACGCACAACTTTTACTTACCTTACAAATTGCTAGTAAGATACCAATAACCAACCCTAATAACACTGAAACTATACTGTATTTCAGTGTTACTACCATCCCTTGCATAATAAAATATATAGAAGAAAAATCAAGTAATTGCTCAAACATCTAACACTCTTAAATAACCTCAATTTTGGAATTGTGCCAAACTTACTACCTATTCAAATTTTCGTATATTACGAGCAACCTCAATGGAAGAATTCATCATATTAGTACAATATATTTCAAACATTTTCCGCTGTAACAAAGCTAAATCTAGTAACCCATTACATTTCAACAAATCTTTAGTAAGTACAACATTATCCTGCATTCCTTTACTCATCGATGATAAGAGTTGACTAAATATATCTTCGGTTATTCTAATACGATTATTAACAACTGCTAAGTTTTTAGAAATTGCAGAATTTACTATATCAGTATACTCTTTTGATAATCTCGATAATTGACTAACCAAATTGTCTATTGTTTCAGATTTCATTTCAGAACTATCTGAATTGTCCTTTAATTGAACACCCAGAGGTAGTTTTTTATTCGAGTTTAACTTATTTTTGCCCATATTTTCTCCAATATTTTCTCCACTTTAACTCGATAATCAAGCTTTTCCTTAACCGTCATTGCAAGCGAACGTATGTGAGCGTGGCAATCCATGAAGCTTGTCATATGGATTGCTTCGTCGACCTACGGTCTCCTCGCTAATAGACGTATTTTTTAATAATTCTAAAAAACTTGATTATCGAGTTTAATATAAATATACTCTAAATTGATACTACCACTAAGCATTATTATTGACGAATATGTCTTATATTACTAAGTTTTGTAACCTCTAGGTTGCAATTGGAGCGTATAGGGTTAATATCTATGCCACCACGTCTTGTATATCTCGCATAAACAGTTAATTGATCGGGAGTACAAAACTTATTAATATCACAAAAAATACGCTCAACGCATTGTTCATGAAACTCATTATGATTACGAAATGATACAAAATATTTTAATAAAGAACTATGGTCAATTTTCTTGCCTCTATAACTAATTTGTACTGATGCCCAATCTGGCTGGTTAGTAACTAAACAATTCGATTTTAGCAAATTAGAATATAGCACCTCATCTACTACTTGCGTATCGTCTTCAGATAATTTTAGCAAATTTTGACTAGTCTCAAAACTAGTAATTGTCACCTCCAGCCTATCCAAATTTATGCCTGAAAAGGACTGCAGCTTTGTTCCCTCATATGATTCTAAATCTTTTATAGAAACAGTTACAGGTGCTTGAAATATCAAACTTAAGTCCTGGACAATTAATTCCTTTACTTGCTCTCTATTATCAAACTTAGTATTATTAAAAGAATTTAAATAAAGCTTTAGTGATTTTGATTCTATAATATTAGGCGACTCACAACTTACCATGAACTCCAATATTTTTACTTCAGGTTTACCACTTGGGCTTAGCCAAGAAACTTCATAACAATTCCAAATGTCAAATCCATTAAACGGCAAAGAACCTACTATCTGTAAACTATCTCTAGCAAATTTACGACTGATTGGGTATAGTAAACTATTGTCATACAAATCTGCATATTTAGTTTGCTTTCCAAGTACGGTTTCAATAAACATTATTTTATCCAGTAAGTCATATAGTTTGGATGTCCTGTATCATTCAACAAATATTTGAGACCTATAGCGATTCTTAATATAAACCAAACAAACAAGCATGCGTATAACACCGGACCAATTAGTATTATAGTGGTTATCATAGATATTATAATACCAATAAATCCTATGCAAAAAGTACGTAATATAAAAGTGTAATGGCTAGCTAAAAGTCTATCTTTAATATCCTTATTAATATATGCAAAAACTGCTCCAATAATAGGTAATAATGGTGCAACTACTCCGCACAGAAATAATATATAAATTACTATAAGGTTTGTTTTCCCTGCATTTATGTATTTCTTAATCTCCTTATCCATGTTCATCTCTTTAAAATTAGCGTGTCTAAGGTCATTGCGAGACCACGCAGTGGTCGTGGCAATCCATTTCTAATCACTTTTATGGATTGCTTCGTCGCCACTAAAGTGACTCCTCGCAATGACAACTAGGTAAGTCTACTAAAATTCTTAACCACTAAGTGCATTATACTACCATGTTTTATATAGTCTATCTCATTATCTGTAAAAACTTGTAATATTACTTTGATAGTCTCAACTATACCACTTTTTCTCTTTATGATACAATTAAGTTGCTCATAAGGCGTTATTTCATTACTCAAGCCAGTAATGGTGACATACTCAGAACCATCAAGTTTTAAGTCATTTACAGTAGAAGAAGAAAGAGCAAGCGGTAAAACACCCATACCCACTAAATTTGACCTATGAATTCTTTCAAAACTTTCAGCAATTACTGCTTTTACTCCAAGTAAACTAGTACCTTTTGCTGCCCAATCTCTTGATGAACCAGAGCCATATTCTTTACCTGCAAAAATTACTAAAGGCACAGAATGAGCTTTATAATCCATTGCAGCATCATAGATACTCTCTTGATTACCTAGTTGGTTTATAGTTACCCCTCCTTCAATTCCGGGACACATGGCGTTTTTTATCCTATTATTGGCAAAAGTGCCTCGCATCATTACTTCATGATTGCCACGCCGTGATCCATAAGAGTTAAAATCGAGAGGTAGAATGCCATGCTCAGTTAAATACTTAGCGGCAGGACTTGTTTTACTAATATTGCCGGCTGGAGATATATGATCAGTCGTAATAGAATTGCCAAAAATAGCTAATATTCTAGCAGATTCTATATCGTGCAAGCTACTAGATATATGTTCAATACCTTCAAAATAAGGAGGATTGTTGATATAAGTACTATCTTTACTCCAATTATAAGTATCGGTTTTAGTTACCTTAATATCTTGCCACTCTTTGTCACCTAAAAATACTTCACTATATTTGTCTTTGAACATTTTAGAGTTAATAGATTGATCTATTAACTCTTTTATCTCTTGGTGGGTTGACCAAATATCCTTAAGATATATATCCTTACCATTATGACCTTTACCTATCAAGTCAGTTTCAAGATCAATGTTCATAGTACCTGCTAGGGCATAAGCAACGACTAAGGGAGGAGAAGCCAAATAACTAGCTATTGTCAAAGGGTGTATCCTTCCCTCAAAATTCCTGTTACCAGATAACACCGAAGCAACAACAAGATTGTTCCCGGCAATAGTCTCTTCTATTTCCTGCATAAGCGAACCAGAATTGCCTATACAAGTAGTACAACCATAGCCGACAAGATTAAAACCTAAATTATTTAGATACTGGTCAAGTCCAGTTTTTTTTAAATATTCCGTTACTACTTTTGAACCAGGGGCCAATGAAGTCTTAACCCATGGTTTTTTCATCAACCCAAGTTCTACTGCTTTCTTAGCAAGCAAGCCTGCCCCGATCATCACAGTAGGATTCGAAGTATTTGTACAGCTTGTGATTGCAGCTATTACGACATCACCATGTCCTATACTATATTGCTCATCAACAGAGTACTTTTTATCAATATCAACATCACCTCTAGTTAGAGAAGGTAGTTCAGTTTTAAAATTACTAGCAGCATTTTTTAGGTTAACCCTATCTTGTGGACGTCTTGGACCAGCTAGGGAAAATTCTAAAGCGGATAAATCCAATTCTAATATATCAGTATATTCTGGAGTAATTATTGGATCAAACCATAATGATTGTAGCTTGGCATATTGCTCTACTAGCTTTATTCTATTTTGATCTCTAGCTGTAAAATTAAGGTATTTTATAGTCTCATTATCAATTGGGAAGAACCCACAAGTAGCACCATACTCAGGAGCCATATTTGATATAGTCGCCCTATCTGCCAAGCTAAGTGATTCTAACCCATCTCCATAAAATTCAACAAATTTGCCGACTACATTTCTCTTTCTTAGCATTTGGGTAACTGTTAGCACCAAATCTGTAGCAGTAATCATACCATTTAAAGAACCACTTAACTTAAAGCCAATTACCTCTGGTAAAATCATTGATAAAGGTTGACCAAGCATGGCTGCCTCAGCTTCAATTCCCCCAACTCCCCAACCAAGAACTGCTAAACCATTAATCATCGTAGTATGACTATCTGTGCCAACTAATGTATCCGGATAAGCGAAAGTTACACCATTTTGTTGTTTGCTCCACACAACATTGGCTAAATATTCCAAATTAACTTGATGACAGATTCCTGTTCCTGGAGGTACTACTCTAAAATTATCAAATGCTTCTTGCCCCCATTTCAAAAACTCATAACGCTCTAGATTGCGTGCTACTTCCATTTTGACATTCTTAGCAAACGCATCACTTGTTCCATAATAATCAACTTGTACAGAATGATCTATGACAAGGTCAACCGGAATCAGAGGATTAATCTTTAATGGATTACCCCCTAGTTTTTTTATAGCATCACGCATAGCAGCTAAATCAACAATAGCAGGGACTCCGGTAAAATCCTGCATTAGTACCCTAGCCGGCATAAACGGTATTTCAGCATCGGATTTTCTAGCCTTAAGCCATTCTTTAAATAGTAACAAGTTTTCTTTACTACCAGTTAGACGAAGGACATTTTCAAATAATATCCTTAAACTATAAGGTAGACGCTTTAACTCAAGATTAATATCACTTGCTGCTTTATTTATATCAAAAATTTTATAAAGAGTATCTCCTACAGATATTTCTTTAAGATAATCAGGATTCATTCCCGTTCCTCCAATTTTTTAAAATTCAAGTATACACTAAAAATACCTACCACTAAGGGCTTCATTTAACTTAACTTGAAAAAATAAATATTTGAAGTAAATTATATAAAAACTTTCTTAGAATCGTATAAATGCTGTCATTTGAACAACTAACTCTTATTATAGACGAAAAAACTATCTTCACTAATATTAGTATGACTTTTTTACCATCATCTATAGTTTATTTACAGGGAGCAAATGGTTGCGGGAAGACTTCACTACTTAGAATTGTAGCTAATATACAAAATCCAACAAGTGGCAATGTTTTGTATAGATCATTGAACTGTAAATATTTAAAGAAACCTTATTGTAATTATATTGGACATAATCTTGGATTAAAATCCCAAATAACTGTATTAGAGCATCTAAAATTTTGGTCTACAATTTATGATTCCCTTGAAGCTTTAGAATCTTCGATATACTATTTCAAGTTACATAATATTTTGCATGAGAAATGTTACAAGCTGTCTGCTGGTAACCAAAAGAAAGTTGCCTTAGCAAAACTCATTGCTTGCCAGTCAAATTTATGGCTATTAGATGAAGTAGAAGCAAACCTAGATCAAGAAAACAAAGAATTACTATATAACTTGATTATTTTGAAAGCAAATAATGCTGGAGTTATTGTGGCTACCTCCCACTCTGATATAGGTATTAAGACAGCACAAATAATCAACCTTAAGGATTATAATTGTTAGACCTTAGTAAGTTTTTGTAATATCGATTTAAGACTTTTACACCCAAAATCCAAACTACACAAACAACAAGAAAAACAGCCATAAGAAAACCAGCTAGATCGTTATGTACAGTATTTGGGAAAATACTGAAAGAGACAAATTGAATAATTGCTCCAGAAGATTTTCCTACTTTGTATCCAAGTACATCTACTGCTGCCTTTCCTTTAGTTTTCATTTCATTATCAAGAGGTATATATACCATTTCTTTAGTAGAATCAAACAATGAATATTTTACGCTTTTCCCTAAAACATGCCACAAACCACCTACAAAAACAATTATCATTAATGGAGAAAGATAACTAAGACCAGTCATAATTGCCATTAAAGGTTTTTCTAGTACAACAAAGGTAAAAAACATCATACCTGATAACAGTGTTACGATAGGGGTGATCACTGCTCCCCAAAACCAACCACAGCTTCTAACTAAACTACTACCTAAAAAAGCACAAATTAAAGTAAATGCTCCAGTCCAAAATAATACCTCACCGTGATAAGATATAAAGGCTTGAGTACTAGGGTATAATTGCTTGGTTTTAGACATCCATAATCCTTCAATTAGGTTAATTGTCATGGAATATGAAATCATTAACACACAGATAATTCCTAAATATTTAGATGTAAAAACTATTTTGCTGCTTTCAAGTAACCCTAGTTTTAGTATATCGGTTCTTTTATTTTTGAATCTAATATTTTTAGTAGTTTCTATAATTTTCAATTCAACAAATCTATGCAAGATTAAACAAATTAGACCGGAAATTATAATGATTAGCATAAACGATTTAAGGAGAATTTCTGTTTTGTCGTTAAGATGGGAAAATAGAGGTAACAAAAAATGTTCACCTTTGGCAAAATATATAATTATACTGCCAGATATTAGTAAGTTAGTTTGACCAAATAAGGAAAAAAACGTATAAAATCTTGGGGCTTCTTCAATACTGGTAATCTTATTAGCAAGTTGCCAGTATAATAGTGTAAATACAATTACTGGCCACAACTCCCCCATTATATAAAATAACACAATACTCCATTTTCCCCAAATGATGATAAACCATTTTAAATGTGGAAGTACGGTAACATAATATTCTATTACTTCAGGATCTGGATGAAAATATTCCCGGTATGGAAACAACACAAAAGCAAATAATATGAAGAATCCCAAGAAAAAAGATACTACTATCCTAAACACTTGCTCAGTTGTCATAATATTACAAAGTTTGGAGTAAAGAATGACAAATAAGACACCCATAGGCATCTCACCCCAAAGTTTTATAAAGCTTAAAACTTCCGTACTAATTAATGTCACTACCAAGCTATCTTTGATACTACGTACTAGATTTTGGTTAAGGAGAATACAAAACATTAGTAAAGCCATAGGTACAAACTTTACTAACTCATTAGATCTAATAGGCCAAACAACATGTCTAAATTTACTATTTCTAGCCCTATTCCACATATTGAAAGAAGAATTTACTGCATCCATTTAATACCCATGTTCATTTCTAAGCAACCTAAACTATAAAAAAAACCATGTCAAGTGGTTTTATAATTTAATACATCGCTTCTAGCTAGGCTAAGATTAACATATACCTTATATTACGCTTCCAGTAATTGTTGTTTGTTTAGACTTGGGAGATGGCAAATGTTTTATATCGCTGTTAGATGTCCCATTTGGCACAACATGTTTAGATACACTATCCTTTATATCATTAATGGCCATTGCACTATTCTTGCTTTTAGTACTCTTTGCCACATAACTGGTTGCTTCTTTACCTATTTTTCTAGCCTCACTTTGAACATCTTTTTTATGTTCAGGTAATTTCGTTTTCTCGTCAAAACTAACCTGATCAAACGTAGCTTTACTAATTGCCTTGCTCTTAGACTTAGAGTCTTCTGAAGTAAATTGTGCCTCAGTCAAATCCGTGCCTTTCATAGAAATATCTTTAAATGTTAGCCCACTTATATCGCCAACAATTTTAACATTATCTAAAGTTATTTTATTATTTGCATGATTTTTATTATATTTATTAATTGCAGGCAAAAGAGTTTTTAAAGATTTTGCATCAATAGTTGCCCCTTCAAAACTAATTTTATCTTTAAAAATAGCTCCTTTAAAAGAGCAATTGCTAATTTCACTATTTTGAAAAGAACGTTCTTTAAATATCGCCTTATCAAAATTAAACCCATTAATTATAACATTTTCAGTAGGTATCGGATTTTCTTTGTCAAAAACCAAACCTCTGAAATCTTTACTTATTAGAGAATATTCTACAGTTTTTGAGATTGTACCAATATTGGTGGCATCAGCTTGTTGTTGAAGTAACTCACTTAAATCAAGTTTCCCTTCATCTATTTGCTGAGAACTTTGCTGAACACTCTGCTGAGAATCTTTATCAGAAAAACTAAAACGAACTTTGCCTAAAGATTCACTCCATTTTTGTCTACGTGTTCTCAGTGAGGTAAAACTTCTTTGTATTAGGAATCTAGCCCCTTCCACTAATGTTTCTGATACTATTCCTAGTAATTTCTTGTCAGATAATAATTTGAATATCCCGAACATAACCATGTTATAATTACCAGTCTTAAATTGTTCGGCTATCTTTGTTAAATCTGGTATCTTTTTGCTAGCTAACTCAATAATTTCCTGACCTTTTACTTTTAAATTCCTACCCACAACTGTCGTATTGAGAAATTCATCAACCACAGCACCAAATCGGTCAGCATTCTTGCTAAGAAAATTTGGAATATCTTTATCAATTATTTTCCTCACATCTACATTTTCTGGTTTATTTATAAAATCTAAAATAGAATCTGCTACTGTAACAGCTTGAGCAATTTTCTCTTGTTCAGGACTATTTACTAGGTCTTGAATTTTAGTAATAATAGTTGTTACCCCCTCTTTATCTTTTAAAGTAGCATTAACCAAATCAGTTGCTATTGGTAATATTTGTGGGACAATATCAATAGCTAACTCAGCCATCTTTAATACTAGCTCAGGTTTAACTCCAGCAGGATCTAGGCTAGCTTTAACCTCTTTTTGCTCAGTTACATTTTTTGTAACTGCTAAAATAGTATCTTTATTTTGTTGTAAATAAGCAGGGATACTCTGAGTTAATAGAGGAGTAATATTTTGAGCAATTCTACCTACATCATCAATTATATTAGACAAAATTTCTAGCGTAGCTTCATTACTAGTTTCATTACTAGCTTCATTTTGGTACTTAGCTAAATTACTATTAATTCTAACTAGCTCTGGCACTGTACTAAGACCATCTGACACTATATCGACAATTAATGGCACTGTAGCATCTATCAATTCTTGTGGTACACCATATCTTGCAATTTGGAGATTATTATTGCTAATATTATTAACTATAGCCTTGATAGCTTCTGTATTTGCTCTAAGTAAATTTGGCAAATCCTCCTTTATATTTTTCTGGACATCTGCATTTTCAAGTAATCCTATAAATTGTTTAATTAATCTTTCTGTAGCTTGATCTTTCAACTCAATATCACCAGTTTCCTGAGTTATTGTTTGTATATCTTGATAGAGTTCCTTTATTTGCTCTAGACTTAGTGCTTTCATGGTATTTTGTAGCACATCAATAGCTATAGGAATTACCTTCCCATAAAATTCAGGGTTCACATTAGCTAGCATTGGAACAATAGGTGATACTACTACTTTATAAATATCCTCCTTCTCTAAATTTTGAGTATTGCTTTGAGCTAAAGATTCAGCATTACTCTTTAGTGTTTCAAGCAATTTTGGCAAAACTTGAACAGCAATATTGGCAATCTCTGTTTTATTTTTTGCTAAAACATCCGGCAATCTCTCTTTTAGTGTTGTTAAGGTTGCATCTTGTAACAAAATATTAGGTAACTGTTTAACAATAGCAAGTTTTTTAGCTCCCCCTTGTTTATCTAAATGACTTACTTCCGAAATAGTTTTAGCCTCTCGTATTTTATCATCAGTATCATCCAATATAACTGGCTTTAAAGCTTCATATATATTACTAACCCCTGCATGGTTTGCTAAAACGTTACCAATAAGTTCTGACAGTACAGGTACTACTTCCGGTAATAATTCTTTTTCCATTCCTAAGCTACTAAGCGTTCCCTGCAGTTCTGTATTTGATCCAACGATTATTTGCAATGCTTTGGCTATATTTTCTCCATCATTAATTAAGAATTTAGATAGTATATCATTTTTTATAAGTACACTAAGATCTATTTTATCTAATATTGTAGCAAGTAAATCTTTTTTTACTTGAGGATCGTCAGATAAAGCTCTATCGGCAGTTAGCTGTACAATTTCTATAATATTTTCAGGATTTTTAAGTATCTCAATAACGGTATTTTTGACAATAGGTAACAATTGACTATTTATATATTTTTCATCAAAACCAGCTTTCTTTAATTCTTGTAATAAAATAGCCCTATCATACTTGGCTTGTAGAGATTTTAAAGAATCAATTTTTTCTTCTAATTCTTTAATTTTAGATTCTTTTCTTATTGTAGATGATTTTAGCTCTTGTAATTCTTTGTCTAGTTCCGGTAATTTCTGTATATCATCCTTTTTAGAGTTAAAATCTTTTTGTATCTCATCTATTTTCCCCAACTCTTTTAATGCAATCTTGGTAAGAATTGGAGCAAGATTTTCCACTAATCCATTAATTATTTCGACATTTTGAGTAAGAAATGTTTTTGTATCAGGATCTTGCAATAATTTTATAAAGAAAGGAGCGTTAGATGGATCATATTTTTCTTCACCATTTAATATTTTCTGCAATTTCTCTATTTCCTTAGCATAAAAACCCCCTGAAGTTATAACACCAACAGTTGTTTTAGCATGACTTACTGCAAATTGTATACCCTCTATGGCAGCTTTAAATGCCTGACCTTTACCAATACCTTTTTCTTTTGTTCTTGCCTCTGCTAAAGGAGATAATATTTTCTCTAAATGAGTTTGATCTTTTAAAATATCGCTACATATTTTAAAAAATTTCTCTTTTTCTTCTTGATAGGAAAGTTCTCGCTTTTGCTGTTGCTTTATCTCCTTTTTTTCTTGCTTTTGTTGTTGTTCTTGTTGCTTTTGCTGTTGCTTTATCTCTTTTTCTGCTTGCTTTTGCTGTTGTTCTTGTTGCTTTTGTTCCTGTTTTATCTCCTTTCCTGCTTGCTGTTTATCATGTGAGTTAACTAACTTGTTATAATCCTCTATCTCTTTGTTGCATGCATTAAGTTTTTCTTCCCATGACTTCAGTTGTTCTTTTGTCTTTTTTTCTTGAGGTTTTTGCTGAGGTTCTTGCCTTGCTAATGCAATTAACTCTTTATACTTAGTAATTTCTGCTAATAAATCCGCTTGCCTTTGCTCAACTAATTTTTTATATTCCTCTATTTTTTTTATCTTTTTTTCTATTTTTACTGATTGTTTGGCAATTTTTTCTTTATCTTTGAGGTTCTTTATATCTAATACTTCTTTTTCTTTTTTATAAATATTTTCTTGTAGATTTTTCAAAGTATGATTAGCCGATTTAAAAACTTGCTTGACGGCTTTAGTAAAGGTTGATACCTTATCATTTGTTTTACTCATATCTAATTCTCCTTTATTTATAGTTAACCTAAGAAGGTTTTAGCCATATGTTAATCTTAGCTATACGTCTATTAGCGAGGAGGCTGTAAGGTCGACGAAGCAATCCAGTAACATCATTTATTTATAGATTGTTTCCTAGATTGCTTCGCTTACGCTCGCTAATAGACGCTGGTGGTATAGGTGTTTGTAAACTTTCAACAGTTGTGGTATTGCCCCCGCGGGAATGATTGCATGGACTTCGTCCATATATGACATCAATTCTATCACCATTAGCTAAAAGAATCAATTCGCAATACTCCCATTATCCGAACGAAAAGTTAAGTTTGGAATATTATAGTAGTGAACTAAAAACCTACTGACAAAAGCACCTGCAATTACCGTAATAATAGAGTATTTTATTGTATTATAATTAGGATTATAAGCATAAGCATCTAATAATATACTAAAAATTCCACCCCATAATATAAATATTTCAAAATTAACTTCTCTAGGTATATACTCCATATTCTTGTCATGCTTACAAATTAAATTCCGCAATATTATACCAGCACTAGAAGTCAAACACGCAAAACATGGTCCCCAAAACTCTAACGGTTCAATTCTTTGTACAATTACGGTTACAACGCCAATTATCATAAAGGATGCTTGCCCTAAAGAATCACAAATAACAAGAGTATTACTCCATATTTTTTGGATAAAACTATCCTCATATAACTGCTTATTATAATAAGCTAGGAGTTTAACGGTAGAGAAGCCAACAAGTACCGTTATAAAAACACGGAAAGTATAATATGGAGTCAAAACAAGTTTTATATTATCACCATGGTGTACTATTATAATATCGAGTAAAATACATCCTAATAGAGACGGTAACATTGCTAATACAAAAGTACCAAACAACGTGGCATTTGTTTTAGAGGATATAGTGATAGCAGAAATCGCGAATGCTATACTCCCGATAACTCCAATAATATAACACCATTCTGAATCAATAGATTTTGGCAATAAAATATGATATATATAGCTTTTAACGATTTTTTTATATTCATCGCTATCGACAAATTCTTTTATTGAATCGTTAAACCGTGCGACTATGTTAGAAGATACAGTTTTCTTACTGAACATTAAATGTACAGGGGTTTTAATACCAGTAGGGATTTCTTCTATTTGATCTTTTTTAATATAGTTTAATGAAAGAGCTACCCCTGAAATTCTGTCAGCAAGAAACCCATCAATTTCATTACGTAGCAGCCCATTAAATAACTCTAGATTACTTCCATATTTAATGATAATATCATTATTATTCACCTGATTTAGGTAATCAGTCGTTCTTGCATCACCATAAACAGCTTTTTTAATTATACCAAGACGGAAATTTAGTAAACGTATCTGAGCTAAAAATTCATTTATATTACTAAAACTCAATTGTTTTTTTGCTGAACGTAAAGTAAATAAGGAAATTTCTTCAAATCGATATGGAAGAGAAAAATTGGCAAAGACTGCTCTCTCAGCAGTATAAGTAGCTCCCGCCACCATATCACTGTCACCATGCCCTATATTTGATATTGCTCGCTCCCACACAGAATCAGCATATTGTACGCCAATGCTAATTTTGCTACTAATACTATTGATTAATTCAATATCTAAGCCAGTAACACAATAGTGACCATTTTTAGCTATATGACTAAATTGGTAGGGTTCTAGTGGATACCAATCAACAAGCAGATTATCTTTATCAGACATTTCTTCAGTACATTGAGTAAAATATTTGTCCTGAATACTAGATAGTTGATTACTACTATCCTCAGGATTAGCAAAGGTAAAAAAGTTTTGCACAATAATAATAATCGGGATGATACTTTTAAGTACTTGCATTTTGCATTAGTTCTCCTAAATTAAGGTCTATTCCAAGTTTTTGCAGCATACATTAATATCACCGTCAAAGAACTTAATATTAAATTCTTGTTTTTTGCTTGCAACAACTTTTGATGTTATAAATTCTCCATCTTCTGATTTAATTACCGCAAAACCACGTTTTAGTACAGTTTTATAATCTAGACTTGTAAGTAGCAAATTATTTAAATTTAATTGATGCTCATAATTTTTTAACTTAGTGCTAATAGATTTTAGCATATAATTAGATTGATGCACTAATTCTAACGATTGATAATTAACTATTCTTAGAGGATTTAATATTTCTATATTAAGTGAGTCAAGTTTTGCCACTTTAAATCTGAGTAGGTTAGGCAAAGAATCTGTTAATCTAAAACTGAGTTCATCAAGAAGTTGTTGATTATAGTCTATATAAGTAGTTATACTCCTAAAAATGTCAGTATTAGAGTTAACTGCTTGCTGTTCATATTTAACTAGCTGATTAATACGACTGCATAATGCATCATAATACGAACTGATTGTATAATGTAAATTAGAAAGCACAGGTACAGCAAATTCAGCTGCAGCAGTTGGTGTGGGGGCTCGCCTGTCAGCTACTAAATCAATTAAAGTATTATCCACTTCATGTCCAACTGCAGAAATAATAGGAATAGCTGAATTAAATACGCTCCGTACTACTACCTCTTCATTGAAAGCCCACAGATCTTCTATAGACCCCCCTCCCCTTGCAACAATTATAACATCAGGTTTTATATCTTTATTTAATTCATTAAATCCTGAAATAGCACTAGCAATTTCACTTGCAGCATTTTCGCCTTGAACAGCAACTGGCCATATTAGTATATGAGATGGACAGCGGTCATTAATACGGTGTATAATGTCCTTAATTACTGCCCCAGTCATTGATGTAACCACCCCAATCTTATTAGGCAGAAAAGGTAGTGGCTTTTTTTGTTTATTGAATATACCTTCTTTTTCTAATCTCTCTTGCCGCTCCTTGAGAATTTGCATGATAGCACCAAGACCTGCGGGTTCGAGGACTTCTACCGATAGCTGATATCGTGAATTTCCTGCATACCCAGAAAGCTTACCTCTAGCTACCACTTCCATACCATCAATTGGTACAAACTTAATTTTTGCAAGTACAGGACGCCAACAAGTACAGGCTAGAATAGCTGTATTTTCTTTAAGATTAAAGTAACCATGACCAGAAGTTGCTATCTTAAGACCAGAAATTTCTCCCTTTACTCTAATATAACCAAAATTATTCTCTAGCAACTCCTTGATCTTACTAGAAATTTCAGTAACTGAAAATTCCTGATCTACTAGATTAGTAATAAAACTATCTTCTTCTAACATAATGATACACTGATTTGGATAGTGGATTTTGAAAATGATTTTATATAAGCATTTTAAACTAATAAATTCAAGAACAAATAGACAATTAGTAGTATTACCAAGTGTGCAAGTTTAAGTAGGTATAATAGTCCTCAATATTTTAAGGGTGATGTCCACAACTGTTGAAAGTTAAAAAATCGTCATCGCGATGAGCTTTGTAAGCCCTAAACCGTCATTGCGAGCGAACGTATGTGAGCGTGGCAATCCATGAAGCTCTTGTCATATAGATTGCTTCGTCGACCTACGGTCTCCTCGCAATGACGCCGGGCTATTTTCTTCATAAATCTCTCCTTGCCAAATGTGCATAGTCGTCATACTTTAGTAAATCAATATCATATGGAAAGTTTTTATTCGTTACATAATATTCTAGTACTCGCATCATCCCCTGTTTATGACGCTCTAAGTCTTCTTTCGTTAAGTCTATTTCCAAAGTTTGGATTATTGGTTTCGAGCTAGAAATTTTTACATAAGTAACCTGTTTAACGCTATGAACTTTTATAGCAAAACCACCTTCCTGTAACATTAAACCTCCAATGATTAGCTGCGGAGATAATCCGGCTTCTACATCTTTTTTACTCGGTAAGCTACCAGTCTTATAATCGATAATGACAGCTGCCCCAAGCTCATCTACCTCAATTCTATCAGCAACTCCAATTATTGTTAATTCTTGCCCTCCAATATTTAACGAAATTTCTCCTCTGCATTCTGAGTAAATATATTGGAAATCACTTCTGCGTTTTTCATCAAACTCAATAAAAGACTCAGCAATAGGAATAAATTTTATTTGCCAAATTTTTTGTGTATATGCTGGTAGAATAGTATTCTGTAAAATATTATTACTGATCTCCAATATTAATCCAATTTTGTTATTTTCTAACTTATCATAATTTTTAGAATATTGTTCTAAGACCTTATGAACAAAACTACCAAATTCAGATATTTTAGGCTCCTGCCCTATCATATCCTTGCTTCTCAAATTCAAAATCTTCTTAGCATAGAAACTATAAGGATTCCGTACTAACATTTCTATATCAGTAACTGAGATTATCTCAGGAAAGATCGTACTACCTATGCTAGCATTATGCTTTTCTATCATATTAACATTATTTGATACATCCACTAAGTTATTTTCTAATAAATATGTTAAATAATTTTCTGAAATCAAACTTTTCTGTAAAATAAATTGCAATTTTAATAATAAATTTGATGGTAACAAACCAGCTTTACTATCTTGTCTTTTTGCTCTAGTAATTATCACTTGAGCATTATGCAGAAATAAATAGAAATAATATTGATGTATGGTAGATCCAGTAGCAATATGTAATTTTTTAAAAGTCTGCTCATTAATCCACTGATTCACAGCTGATGACGAAGCTAAGCTCCCTTGATTAAAGTCGGCTAAAATTACTAGGTCAAATTTAAGTAACATTAAATCTTCAGCTTTACCAATAATTATATTTTTAGAATAATTATTATGTGCAAAATACTTACAACTAAACATTAAAGATTTAAGTAACTCTGGAAAGCATTTTTTATTACTTAATGTTAGATTACAATTATCTTTGATTAAGCTAGATAAAAAAGTTGATAGTTCAGTAGCAGGCTGTTCATACCAAATATTTGGATAAAGTTTTTCAACAATCTTAATCGAGGATTTTAATATTTTAACAAAACTACTACCACTACTTGTATAAAGTAAGTCTATTAGTTTCTTACACCACTTTATTAATGCATCATCATTGGTTTTTTCTACTAAATACAGCATCTGACTAGGCTGCCGTATGAAACGGTTCTTACCGCTCATTAATAGTTCTAATTTTGGTACTAATTTACAATTAATAAAAGGATTCTTTAATAGTAAGAATAACTTTTTTATATCAAAATCATTACATAATATTTCACTAACAGAAATTATTAGAGAACTAACTAGCGTTTTTGTTAAATTATCACCTAGTAAATCTTGAAATTCTAAAGAATATTTGGTCAAAAAATTACAGTAAAAACTCTTGGTTGTTTGATTATTAACAATAATAGCTATCTTCTTATCACTATATTGTTTGCAAATCAGGCTTATTTGTTCTGCTTCTTGAAAAATATCCTCAAGCTCAAAATATTTTATGCAATCTATAGACTCGCTAGTTTTTAAATCTTTATAGTCAATTGATGAGAATTTTGTAACGTCGTCTTCGATCACTCGCCTATTATCTATAGGCTTCGCTCCATCGTGCCTGCTATCTAATTCTCCTGAATTGACTATATCCTCAAAAATTATCTGATCTAGAATAGAATGATGTTGCTGTTCATTACCTAAAGGCTGAAAATCTGATAAATCTTTATTTAGAATTGTCAGTAATTTTTTTAGACTATATAAATAATCTTCTTCAGGATTATAATATTTTAATAAAGATATATTACTAATAGGCGGTAAAATTATAAAACCACACGGTGAATTAGCAACATTCTTTAAGAAATTCCATGATATAAGATTGTGACCTATGATGCCCGCTACTATTAAATTGGTATCAGCTCTTTTCAACCTTGCTATCTCTGCTTCCATCATAGTTATTTGATAATTTACACGATCTAGCAATCCTAACAATTCTATCTGTTTTTTCCATTGATGATGGGTATATTTAAGAAATTCATAAATAACATTCCAATGTTTTGATGGATTCATTTTTTCTATTTCATTTACAGAATCTATCGATAAATTATTACAAGCTAGCTGATAAAATAACTCAGCTATTGTTGAACAAAACTGTAAAGATTGTGTTATACTGAATTGTAGCTTAGGGTAATTATGGATGATTTCTGCTAATATAATTCTCTCTTGCAAAAACGTTATAGGTTCTAGATTTTCTGATGTAATACCAAATATTTCTTCACCTTCAGCCATAATATTAGAAAAAGGGATAATATTCGGTAAAATCGCAATATTTTGCTTCTTAATCAAAATATTTTGTAAATTTAAACAAGCAAAGCCACTCGGCAATATAATTTTAAGATTGCTAATAGATTCTTCAGCAAAATTATCTAGAATAAAATCAGCTACTATATCCAAAAACGATGAAGACGGGTTGACTCTATAAAGGTTCATTAAATTCTCCAATTATATCATACAAATATAATAACATAACTTGACAGCACCACTAATAGCTAAAACTCTTAAAAATTTTATTTTAGTAAAACCGGCAATTAAAGGAATAAATTTGCCCCATAACGGTATTATCGTAAACCAAAGTATAAATATGTTATATTTTAAAAAAAATTGGGAAAATGATTGGTGGTTAGTATGAACCTGTTCATTTTTAGAATAATAAAAAATTTTCAATAAGATCAAACCAAAGAAATAATTTATACTAGTAGCAAATAATGAAGCAATGGTGGCGACAGTAACTATTATTAAATTATTATAAACACCAAATATCCTCATAGAGTGAACGATTAATTCACTATCTAAACTTACAACTAAATTACCTACTAAACTATCAATAAATAATAACGAATATGCCTCAAACTGATCCATCACTCAAACTGGTTACAAACCACACCTTCAGATATAGCAGGTACTTCTCCTAATAATTGAGACCCCTCATCTTCTATTATAGGATGAGTAGCTATGAAATTGTTTAAACTCTCTATTCCTTTCTTAATTTTTTCATAATTGTCTTTATGTTCTTGATTTGGTGAATTATGAAATTTTTCAACTAACTTATCTATTTCTACAACCTCTTTAAAAGACTTAATGAGAGAAAAACCATTATTTTTTTTCTCATTGCAAAAATAATTTATATACTCTTCTACTTTCTCAGGTAACCTTAATATGAAGTCTGAAAATTTTTGTAACTGCAGGTTAGTAATTGCTGTAAAAACTTGTCCAATAAAATGAGGTGTTATTTCTTTTTCAAACAACTCACTTTGACTTGTTTTTAATACTTTAATAACGTCATTAGATGTGATAACTATTTTATAATCTTTATCAGTTTCATTTAATTGAGATTGTACAACTGACTTATCTTTATTCAAATCTTCATCCTTAAAAAATTCTTTATATCGAGCAAGCCAAGGCCCAAAAGCTGTTTTCTTAAATGTATCAAAATATCTTCTTAATTGCATAAAACCCCTTAATTAAAGCATATCACCTTATAATATTATCTTAATCTCGATATAACAGCAATTATAAATTCAAAAATAATAAATTTGACAAAATATTATCGATACTATAATTTGCTACCTTAAAATACAATATATTATAATTTAAATTTTCCTGTGGACAAAGCTTTATCCTTAAAAAAACCACTTTTACTATGGTCTCTTGCTACCCTGTTTTTTGCTTTTCAATTTATATTAAGACTCTCAACTGGAATTCTTAGAGAAGAAATTATACAAAAATTTGCCATTGATACCATAGCATTTGGTACGTTTGCTGGATATTATTATCTAGGTTATGCAGGAATGCAATTACCAATCGGCATAATGCTAGATAAATTTAATTTTAGGATTGTCACATTCTTATCTATCTTAGTTACCTCTCTTGGTACTCTAACTTTTGTTGCTAGCACTGATTTTAATTACTTACTCATTGGTAGATTTATGATTGGAGCTGGTTCTGCTGTAGGTTTTTTATCAGTAGCTAAGATTACTAGAAGCTCCTTCCCGGCTAAATACCATTCCTTAATGCTTGGATTCTCCTTTACCTTTGGCTTACTTGGAGCAGTATTTGGCATTACTCCAATGAAGCTATTATTTACACATTTTGGTTATGACGTAACTTTTAATAGTCTAGCTCTAGTTGGATTTATCATTGGACTAATGATTTTATTAGTAAAAACCGATGATATAAGAAGTAATTCTAATACTAGCGACTCCAAATCTTCAATATTGAAGCTCTTATTAAATCCTACTATTTTATTTATTGGAGTTTGTGGTGGTCTAATGGTAGGAGCATTAGAAGGTTTTGCTGATGTATGGGCTATTCCATTCTTCAAACAAGTTTATCAAATGAATGATATGGAAAGTAACTTGGTTACCTCATTCGTTTATATAGGTATGTGTTTTGGTGGTCCAATACTTGCACTTATTGCTAATTTATCAAAATCATCTAATTTTATAATAATAATGACTGGATTGCTAACGGTAGCAATTTTTACTATTCTATTATATTGTCCTTCATTAAATTTCTTTATTAGTAGTTCTCTAATGTTTTTATTAGGAGTTTTTTGTTGTTATCAAGTTCTAATTTTTACTGTTGTAGGTAACCTTGTTACAGATAAATCTGCTGGACTTGCTATTGCGATAGTCAATTGCATTAATATGTCATTCGGACATTTTTTCCATAAAATTATGAGTAATTTAATATCTTACAACTGGGATGGTCTACTAAGTGAATCAGCTGTACCTATTTATAGTCGCTTTGATTTTATTATGGCAATTTCTATAGTTCCAATTTGTTGCCTTATTGGAATCACCGGCTTTTACTACTTGTCCAAAAAGTCAAAAACTCAAATATCAATCAATAGGCTTGTGGAAAAGACTGTTTCAGCTTAAATAGTAATATTTTATAAAATATTACTAATAAAGCTTAGTGCAAATTATAATTGTTGTATACTACATAAACATAACCATTTGTCCTAATAACAAAATGACCAACGAAACAATTAACAAAAATACTTTATTAATAATTGATGGTTATGGATTTGTCTTTAGAGCATACCATGTTCAACCACCATTAACTTCTCCGAGTGGCTTAGCTATTGGAGCATTGTATGGTTTTACCTCCATGTTGTTAAAGCTATTGAACGATTTTAAGCCAAAGCATGCTGTCATTATTCTTGATTCTGGTGGGAAGAATTTTCGTCACCAAATTTATGAGCAATATAAAGCAAATAGACCTCCTACACCAAAGGACTTGAATGATCAATTACCACTTATCCGTCTAGCAGCAAGTAGCCTAAATTTTCCAATAATTGAAAAAGCTGGTTGTGAGGCAGATGATATAATTGCCACTCTAGCCAATAAAGCAACTGCATTACAAGAAAATACTATTATTATCTCTTCTGATAAAGATTTAATGCAATTAATTAATTCGCATACTAAAATGTATGACCCTATAAAAGCAAAATACATATCTGAAGATGACGTGATAGAGAAATTTGGTGTAGGACCAAGTAAGCTCAGGGAAGTAATGGCTTTGATCGGTGATAAGTCAGATAATATACCAGGTGTTCCAAGCATTGGTCCTAAAACTGCTGCAACACTTATAAAACAGTTTGGTTCGTTAGCAGAACTTTTAAAGTCTCTCGATCAAATCAGTAACGATCGTCAAAGGGGAATCATTAACTCCTCAAAGGATCTAGCATTAATTTCCTGGCAACTAGTTGGTTTAGATTATAATGTTAATATAGACTTGGATTTTAGTTTATTGCAATATAGACCACCTGATAATAGACAAATCTCTGACTTTCTAGCAGAATATGGTTTTAAATCTCTAAACAAACGAGTGGAAAATTTATTCCAAATACAAATTACCAATGAATCTTTGCCTATTAAGCAAGTCATAGTTCAGGAGATATCTTCTAAACAACAGCTTGACTCTGTGACGATTAAAGCTGAAGATCATGGGGTTGTTAGTATTTATCTATCAGATCATCTAGGACAAAATCCTTCTATAATTTTATCGATTGATGATAAGTGCTACAACATTAAGTTTATAGCTAGAACCCCTAGCCATATGTCTGATTTACTTTCTGATGATTTTCGCCAAAACTATCTGCATCAATGGTTTATGCCTGATATTCTCAAATTGCTAAAAAATAAGTCTATTAAGAAAATCACTTATAAACTAAAATTATTATTAAAATTCTTTGTCGATAGTGAAATATACTCATGCGAAGATCTAGAACTAATGCAATATCTGATATCTGCTGGCAAACCTCAAAAAGACCCGTTTGATTCGGTGGAAAAGGATAATTTAGAAGCCATGGCAGAAATAATTACTGGCTTTAGTACTGATTATCAAAAACTATTGTTAGAGTTAAAGGATAATCATGCCTTAGCACTATATAGAGAAATTGATTTACCTTTATGTTATATAATAGATAAAATGGAGAAAGCTGGGATTAAAATCGATTCACAGTATCTTAAACAGCTATCAAATGAATTTGGTAATGAAATTACTAAATTAGAGCAGGAAATTTTTACCATTACTGATACAAAGTTTAACATTGCTTCGCCAAAGCAACTGGGAGAAATTTTGTTTGAGAAAATGCAACTACCCTTTGGTAAATTATCATCAAAAGCTAAGTCTTATTCTACTAGTGCAGAAATACTTGAAAAAATTAGCGAGAGTGGTTTTGCTATTGCCGATTTATTATTAAAATGGCGTCATTTAACTAAATTAAAAAATACTTATACGGATAGCTTACCTCTGCAAGTAAATCCAATAACTAATAGGGTACATACCACATTTTTACAAACTTCAACTAGCACTGGTAGGCTTAGTTCTCAAGATCCGAACTTACAGAATGTGCCAATTCGCTCGAAAGAAGGCAACAGAATCAGAGCAGCTTTTATTGCAGAATATGGGCATAAATTAATTTCAGCTGACTATTCACAAATTGAACTCCGAATCTTAAGTAGCATGGCAGATATACCCTCCTTAAAGCAAGCTTTTGTTAATGGTGAGGATATACATAGTAAAACGGCTTGTAATATATTTAAAATTACCGAAAAAGATTTAACACCAGAACATAGGCGTAAAGCAAAAGCCATAAATTTTGGTATTATTTATGGTATCAGTAGCTTTGGACTAGCAAAACAGTTAAATATTAGCTCTGCACAAGCAGCAGAATACATAAAAAAATATTTTGAAGAATACCCGGAAATTCAAAAATATATGGAATATATAAAAAACTATGCCAAGGAACATGGTTATGTCCTAAACCTATTCGGGCGGAAATGTTTTATTCCCTTAATCCATGATAAAAAACACTCCCTACAGCAATTTGCCGAAAGGGCAGCAATCAACGCTCCAATTCAAGGAACTAGTGCAGACATCATAAAAGTGGCAATGATTGATCTTGACCGTAAGATACGGGAATTAAAATTAAGAACCAAACTAATTCTACAAATCCATGACGAGTTACTTTTTGAGTCTCCTATTGATGAAATAGAAATAGCCACTCACCTAATCAAAACCACTATGGAGAACTCACCCAAATTAGCCATTCCACTTATTGTTGAAACCAAGGTAGGAGATGATTGGCTAAATACACATATCTTCAACTAACTGCACAAACTGTTTTAACAATTGTTAAAACAATTTGTGAATTTGAAGGAGACTAAGGAAACACAAGAAATACGAAAGGTCAAGTAGTCTAGGATGAATCCTAGACTACTCTTTTTTGTCCTATTTCTTCTTTTTCTTAGCAGCCTCACACTCACAAGCGATGTTAAAAGCAACAGAATTCATATGTGATTTAACATCTTGAGAACCAGCGATTACCCCTCCTAGTGCCCAACTCATTTTATTAGCATCTATGCTACCTAACAATTTTTTTGTCTCGTTATCTTTTATATTAATTTTTGCGTTAAAGTAAGAGCTACCAGCACCAAAACCAATTAGTGTACGCATAACAGCATTACCCTCAGAATACTTAGTTATTTTCCCATCAATAAGTATAGCCCTATCTGTAGAGTCAACATTCCGTTGAACTTTGTCGAATAATTTTTTAGATTTAATTGAACTTGCTATCATATCGGCAAATCTCTTACCTTCTGATATAACATGTGGATCATTAGAAGATTTGCTAGTACCATCCTTAAAATCATTAATAATTATGTAATCATAATTACTAAAATCCACCCGACTCTCTGATGGTTGTGCGTTACGTATACTTGATGTACTACCACAAGATGATAGCATTATTGTTAAAATTAAAAAGATAATATTTTTCATAATTCCTAAATATATATTTAATATATAAAGTATATACTAACAAGAGACATTTAGCAAAGGAAAAATATTATCAGTTGGAATATGGTTTAGATAGTTGATACTACTGTAGAAACAATATCACAACCCTTCCCCTTTTTCAACCGGCTCTATTCCATATAGTGATACCATTCGCTCAAGGACTCTTCCAACAGTAGGAGCTGCAGTCCAGCCAGCAGTAGCAAAGCCAAAGGATTCTTTTGTTCCTTTTGGTTCATCAAACATTATAAAAATAATATATTGGGGATCAATGGCTGGTAATAAACCTAAAAATGATGACATTCTGCTATTCTTAAGATATTTTTTCTTGCCATGCCCATCTGAAGTTAATTTTTCAGCAGTACCAGTTTTACCACCGACAAGATATCCTTTAACATCGGCTCTACGTCCTGTCCCTTCTTTTACCACCAAACGAAATAACTCACTCATTTGTTTAGAGGTTTTCTCACTAAAAACACGCGTGCCAACAAGACGCTCATCGTGCCTTTTGATTAGAGTCAGATCATATAATATCCCTCCATTTACTATTGGCAATACTGCTTGCATAAAGTGTAAAGGGCTAATTGAAATGCCATAACCATAGGCCATAACAGCAGTAGTAAGATCACTCCACCTCTTGTCAGATGGAAACAAAGGAGTACCTCTCTCTGGTAACTCAATTTTAAGCTGATCTAGTAAACCTAATTTCTTTAAATAGTTTTTAAAATCATTCTTCCCAACTTCAAGCATAATTTGGCTAACACCAATATTTGATGAATGCAAGAAAATTTCTGGAACACTGTGCCATCCTTGCCTTGGATGATAATCTTTTATATTAAATCCCCCTACCTTCATATAACTAATATCATAAGCATCGTTCATTGCTATAGAATCAGTATCAAAAGCTACGGCCATAGTCAAAGTTTTAAATACAGACCCCATCTCATAAATACCAAGACTTGCCATATTAAACAGTTCTTCTGGCTTTGCTCTACTAGGATAATGTGGATTAAAATCCGGCTTACTAACAATAGCTAAAATCTCACCATTATTAGGGTTGACAATTATTCCCACCGCTCCTATTGCACTAAACTCCTTTAATGTCCTATCTATTTCTTCACTTAGGATATTTTGTAATCTTACGTCTATAGATAGTTCAAGAGGTTTTTTAAGTTGATCCGGCTGTATAAAGTCAGAATTAGTTAGAAACTTATCATAGGTTCTTTCTAATCCAGCAAGACCAACCAAATCCCTACCCACATATCCTATAATATGTGACAATAAATTGGAAAAAGTATAGATTCTTTTTTGTTCTTGTTCAAAACTAAAACCTGGCATTCCCAAATTTGATATCGCTTCTTGCTCTTTTGGCAATAAATCCCTTTTGATCCATACAAAACTTTTATTACTTTGTAGCTCTGCAAGTAACTTCATTTTATCAATCTCAGGCAATATCTTGGATAATCTTTCTAAACATTGCGAAGGATTAATTACTTTCTGTGGATTGACAAACAATGAGGAGGAAGGTAAATTTACTGCTAATAAGTTACCATTACGATCTACTATCTCTTTCCTAAAGTCACTATTTTTTACTTGATATTCTGGCTTAATATAGCCATTGGTCGCAACAATTATTAAGCGATATGATAGACCACAAAAAAACATAGCAAAACAACAGCTGACTATTAATAATCTGATTTTGGTATTGTTAGCACCTACATCCCATAAAATAATACTACCAAAATTTTTCTTCATCTTAGTTAGAGTATTTTTTAGAAATACCAATAAAAATATATCGTTACCCATCTACATACTGCTGCTAATGGCTTATTAGTATGTTATTCTGCGAAAGTAGCGTATCTATAATACTGAATAGTCTTTCAAGGTATTTTTTTAGATCCCACACCGAATCAGGATATACTGCTCGTAAATGAAGAGTTGGTAGACGAAGATCAAAATCATGAAGTGCTAGGAGTCGAAGGGTCGAGGAGCGGAGCGTACATTTAGTACGTGAGCACCGAAGATACCTAAAGACGACAACGCAATTCTTGATTTTCATCGAGTATAACATCTTTTTTTCCATGTAAGTACCATACTAATGTTGATTTTCATCGAATATATTCTGTTTTTTTAGTTGAAACAGTTTGTATGTATTTATTATTAGCAATTGTTTTATAACGCCATTTAGTGTTGGTTTTACTAGAATACGAGCCACTTACTTCATTAGCCTTTGCATATTTTTTACTCTCATTAAGTGCTAAAGGGTCACTAATCATTTGCTTAACCTTAATAGTATCTAATTGTAAATAAAGTGATGATAATTTTCTTAGTCTAGCTGGAGAAATAAGGTATGATTGTTCGACTTTTAACACGTGAATCATGTTTTTCTCATCAGTTAGTTGTTTTGAAACTTCCCCAAGCTGATAATGCAAACTAATGACCTTATCTTTGACTCTAAATAAGCCATAAATAGAAAGAATTATAGTACCTACAACTATATAACTAAATACTCTAACTACCATATACATTACCTGTTTTCTGTCCAGCCCTCAATTTTGCAGACCTTGCTCTTGGATTAAGTGCAACTTCTTTAGGCGATGGACATAATGGTTTTTTTGTAAGAATTTTAAGCCATTCTTTAGAACTTTCTTCAGGCGAAATCTTTACACTGTATTTAGACCTAGCAACTACCTTAGCAGAATTTGCTTTTAAAAAATTCTTAACAATTCGATCTTCTAATGAATGAAATGAAACAATTACTAGCCGACCATTTGGTGCTAAAATATTCTTGCAATTATCTAAAAATCTTGCTAATTGACCTAGTTCATCATTGATATGAATACGAATTGCTTGAAAAGTCTTAGTAGCAGAATCAATTTTACCTTTTCTAAAACCTATACTACTACGAACAATATGGGCAAATTTTGCTGTATTGGTAATAGGCTCTAATAACCTGTGTTCTATAATCTTTTTAGCGATTCTTCGAGAATAAGATTCATCACCATATTTATAAATTACATCTGCTATTTCTTGTTCATCAGCCTCATTTATAAAATCTGCAGCACTATATCCCGTATTGCTCATCCTCATATCAAGTGGACCATCATGGGTAAATGAAAAACCCCTATCTCTAGAATCAAGTTGCATAGAAGAAACCCCTAAATCCATAACTATCCCATCAAATTTCAACGAACCTAATTTTGAAAAACTTTCAGCAAAACCTGTCTGAATAAAGCTCACTCTGCTAGGATAATCGTTTACCAATTGATTAGCATAAGTTCTAACATTTGGATCACAATCAATTGCTACTAACTGACAATTACAAGAATCTAATATCATCCTGCTATAACCACCAAAACCAAAAGTGCAATCTAAATAACTTCCTCCATCTTTAGGACATAAGACTTCTTTAACTTCATTCAACATAACCGGCGTATGAGATGATGCGAACTCTTGTATCATACTACTATATCCTTAATGTTTTTCAGTGTTAAACGGTTACTTTGAGCAATTTGCCGAGCTGAAGAAAGATACGTTTCAAAATTTTGTGGCTGCCAAATTTCAAAGACCAATCCCTTCCCTACAAAGCAAGCTTGATCTGATATATCAGCGTGATCTATTAAAGATTTAGGTAGAATCACCCTCCCCTCACTATCAAAGCTAAGCTGGATAGCTTCACCAAGAATGATTGTTTCGAAAGCATCTCGCTCCTCAGAATAGGGATCTAAGGTTTGGATTATTTGACTTAGCTCCTCAAGCCTCTTCAAACTACAGCCTTCAATGCACTTATTTCTAAAAGAAGGATAGGCAATAATCCCATTAAACGACTGACTAGACAAAGTTAATCTATAGCTGGCAGGTATCGAAACCCGACCTTTCTTATCAATATTGTTTATATATTTTGATAAAAAAATATTCATTTACCCTTTACCTTTCAATAATTACCACATGGGGTATCAGATCCCAGCCTACGCTGGGATGACAGCAAAATTGCTTAAATATTATCCCATAATTAAGTTATAACTAATTTTTGGTTATAATTGGGATAATTTGGGATTATATGGAATTTTTAGGATATTGTACTATAATTATAGAGTCAAGAAGGTTTTAAACAGTTGATAAACAAATTATAAATTTTTATCTATTGTGACTTATTTGACGTATATATGTGATTCAAAGAATTAATAAAAAAATATTAAAAAAAAATGGATACGAGTATTAGTGCAGAGAAAAACTTTACTATAATTATATTATACTAAAACTTAATGAGCATTTTATGATTACACTACTTGCTTCAATAACGGGCTTTATTAGCTCAATTATTCCGGAGATTTTAAAAATTCTAAAGGATCAAAATGATAAAAAACATGCACTTAATCTTTTAGATCGACAAATTGAAATCAATAAACTAGGACATACAAAGCTACTAACAGAACTTGATGCTTCAAAAGACATTGCTGAAAATAATACTTTATATTCAACATATAAATCAGGCGTTAATTGGGTTGACGCGTTGAATGGGTCAGTTCGCCCTGTCCTTGCCTATAGTTTTTTTATTATGTATGCCTACATCAAATATGTACAATATAGAACCATACAGAGTACGGCGATCCTCGTAGAATATCTTGATGTTTTATGGAATATAGACGATCAGGCTATTTTTGCCGGTATTATTAGTTTCTATTTCGGACAACGGATGTTTAACAAATTATGGAAACGTAAAATGTAATATTGCAATATGTTGCAATATGTTATATTGTAGCTATGGAGTTAAGAACATTTAATTTATTTAAAGATTAGATATATGCTAAAAAGAATTTCGTGGCTTACTTTTTTTGTGCTTATCATATACCCAATTTTACTTGCATTTTTGGTTATAAAATATCACATTAGCCACAAGATAGGTATATTCGAAATAGGTTTGCTGATAGCCGGTTATTATGGTTCTAATATTACTGTTGGTGTTGGTTTGCATAGGCTTTGGTCACATCATGCCTTTAAAACAAATACAGCTGTGGAGTTTATTCTTGTTATAATGTCAGCTGCTACTTTACAAGGACCAGCCTTGTCTTGGGCCTCAAATCATTATAAGCACCATAGTTATACTGATAAAGATCAAGATCCGCATAGCCCATTAAAGTTTGACAATAAAATCTTGGGATTTTTATGGTCACATATTGGATGGATGATCATTGATGGAAGTTATAAGTCAATTGACCGGATTACTATGGTTAAACTTGGTAAAAATAAATTGCTAAGATGGCAATTAAAATATTATTGGCAAATTGCTGCGCTTATGAATATTGTATTTCCAGCATTAATAGGTTACTTAATAGGTGGTACTATCAATTCTGCATATGCTGGTTTCCTGTTTATTGGTATGGGGAGAGCATTGCAACAACAGGCAACTTTTTGTGTCAATTCTCTATGCCATTTCGTTGGTAGTAAACAATATTATAAAGGTACTGCAGGAGATATTTGGTGGATGGCTTTGTTCTTATTAGGTGAAAACTGGCATAATTTCCACCATGCCTTCCCATCAGATTATCGCAATGGTGCTAAGTGGTATCATTTTGATGTCCATAAATGGATAATATACGTAATGAGCAAACTTGGACTAGCTTGGAATTTAGAAGTTACTTCCAAAATCAGAATACAAGCCAAGATAAATGAGACTAGTAAATACCTAATAGAGGGACGCAAACAACAATTAAATTTACTGCAAGATAAAATTAATCAACTGGTAGAACATGTGTATGTAAAGCTTAATGAGCTTGAGAATTCTTCTATATCTATTAAAGCTCAATTAAAAAAATCTTTTATGGAAATTCAGGAATCACTGAAGAAGCTTGCTGAACAACTACATTCATCAATTCAGTTAACTGAAAAGTCATCAGAAAGATTACTAAAAATTGCTAGTAAAAAAATTAAAGATCGAGAAATGGCAATTTATAGATTATATAACGAGCTAGATAGAAAGTATATTAGGAACTAATATATATACTCAAATGATTCGGAGAATGGGGACAACAAACAAGAGGTGAGCAAGAGTACCGCTAGAATCTTGGATAATGACGACGCAATTCTTGATTTTCTATTCTAGAGTATATAAAAAATTATAGCAATTTTGGGTATCCAGCCTTCAACATATGGATTAAAATTTACAGACGAAGCAGCCATTCATTTTGGAAATACGATAAAAATACTTAAGGGTACTTATGCTGCACAATTAGGCAAGGCTGAGGACATACTTCGCAGCATAAGTAAATTTGAAAGAGGTAAATTATTATGCTAGACTTAAAATCTATTGAAAATATGAGCTTTGAAGCTGCCTTAGCTGAACTAAAAGAAATTGTAAAAAAAATTGATACGGGAGAGGAAAGTTTAGATTCATCAATTAATAGTTTTGAAAGAGGAGTCTTACTAAAAGATCACTGTGAAAAGAAACTACAAGCCGCCCGCTTAAAGATTGAAAAAATCACTAAGCTGCCAGATTCAACCATCGCTATAGAAAAGCTAGAGTCCTAATTTAAAAATAAATTAATAATTTTATGTCTTTTGCATTACTAAATTTCGATGAATTGGAATCAGCTCTAGTATCTAATTCTCCTTATACTTATATGGTTGCTAAAAATGTAATTAATATAGATAAAAAAGATATCATTTCTATCGATTATCCCCAAATAAAAAGTGCTGGTTTTTTTCCTCTTGAAAGTATAAAGTATGAGGGAGTTTTTAAAAATTTAATCCAAGAATTGCAAGCTCCTAAACTTGCTGATATCTTGACTAAAAAACTAAAGATTGAGCTTAAAGATAAGCCTTTTATGATAACTATAAGGAGGTGGTCAACAAAATCTGATGGCAGAATCCATAATGACAGTAAATCTAAAATTGTTACGGCTTTATTATATTTAAATGACAATTGGTTACAAGGTAAGGATGGAGGGAGTTTTCGGGTATTAAAGGATAAAAAAACTTTTGAAAGTGCAGCAGCTATTATTCCTCCGGAATTTGGTTCTTTTGTAGTATTTGTTCGCTCTGAGAATTCGTGGCATGGTCATATGCCGTTTGAAGGGGAGAGGCGAGTCATTCAAATAACTTGGCTTAATAGTATAGAAGATATTGAGCGTAAGAATAAAAGAGGAAAATTAACATTGTTTTTAAAAAATATATTTAGTCGTCCTGTAAATGTTGGTATCACTAACTGATAAGGTTTATTGGACATTAAATGCTACAGGGCAATTTAAAAATTACAGCCATTAGTTGTTATAGATGTAAGTTTAACCACCACCGATGTCATCCTTGCGAAGGCAGGAACATCACCACAACTGTTGAAAGTTAAAAACCCGTCATTGCGATGAGCTTTGCAAGCCCTAAACCGTCTATTAGCGAGCGAACAGCGTGGCAATCCATGAAGCTTGTCATATAGATATCTATTATATCATACTTTTAACTTACAATTGCTTCGTCGACCTACGGTCTCCTCGCTAATAGACGATTTTTTAACTTACAACAGTTGTGCTACGATCCCTGAAGACGACAACGCAATTCTTGATTTTCATCGAGTATATTAAAGCCAGTTCGATATAAGAATTATTAATTCTTATCCTGAATTGGGGTAGTTATCAATAAAGGTACAGTCTCTAATATCTTTACCTTATCTTCTAGTTCTACTAATCCACCTATTACTTCACCCAATTTTGCATCAAACTCATCTATTTCATCTTGTAAAAATTTAATGTGTTTTTCTATACTATCTTTATCTATACCATCAATGCTATGATGCAATCTCTCTTTTTCATTGTTAAGTATTAGTACTAAATCTTCTAGCCTTTGTTGATATCTCTTCAAAGTCTCTGATTCAGTTTGATATAGATAATTTGCTGTAATCTGCATCTTAATATAATTGCCTTCATCTTATTTGTGCAAGACTGTTTTTACTGTTTCTTCCAGTATCTTCTGTAATGCATTATTCTCTTTGAGTGTGCTAATTCTCCTAAACTCATCAAGTAACATTTTTACGCCCATTTCTACTTCATCTAAATGAATGGTCATGTGCAAAATATGCTGTTCTTTCTTGGTAGTTAGAGTGGTTATCTCTTTTAATTCTTTATGTAACAAAATTACTTCTTCTTTGGCTGTAATGAAACTATTCGAGAAATCCTGACTCATAAGCCAAATATTGGTACATGCCAGCCTAATACTATATAACCACTTAATACAAATTACTATCAATAGCATTTCAATAATGATTAAAATACTTGAAGAAATTGCTAATAGTTGAATCATTTCATTCCTCCTTTTATTGCCTTCCACGAGATAAGCTATACATTCGAATGCTCGATTGGTATACTCAAATGCTTTGGAGAATGGAGACACAAACAAGGGATGAGCAAACGCAAGCAGTACGTGAGTACGCGAATTACCCGATAGTATTTGCAAGAACCAATTCTTCAAAGCAGAAGAGCATATTCAAGTATACTTTTTTGATTGTTTATTACTTAGTAATGCCACTTTTACCTCTAATGTCTTTATACTTTCTCTTTGCTGTAATAAAATTTTTATCTTTTTTATTATTGTTATTTTATCCTACTATTCTTGGATATAACATTTTCTTGGTCTAATTTTATGGGTACATAGGAATTCTCTTTAATTTTAGAGCTGTGTATTTTTATATGATACAATAGATATTATGATGTGTAAAGTGCTTTTAATAAAAAAATTTGTGAGAATATTAAGTTTATTGAGAATTTTGCTAGTTCGCCACCATAATACCCTTGTATCTTAAATATTGTCTTTAGTGAATAACTATAAGATACAAGGGTACTATGCATCTTCTAGCAGAGATAATTTTTGGAATTCATTGGAAGATATAGTATTGTATAGTAAACTTTGTTCTAAAAACCAAAAACCCTAAAACTCGATAATCAAGTTTTTCCTTAACCGTCATTGCGAGGAGACCCGGCAACGGACCGACGTGGCAATCTCGTAAAGTAATACTTCAAAAGATTGCCACGTCGTCGCTTTCGCGACTCCTCGCAATGACGTATTTTTTAATAATTCTAAAAAACTTGATTATCGAGTTTTAGGGTTTTTGGCAAGTTCTAAAAATATCTCTAGTTCAAATTGCAATAATTTTTGCTCATCAATTTGTTGCATGGAAATGATATCTTGAAACTTTGACAATAGCCATCCTTGAAGATTATCATACTCAGCTATACTCTTCTGCTTTGAAAAATTGGTTTCTGCAAATTCTTCAGCTAAAGTAACTTTAGATAAAATAACTTGCTTGCTTACTTTTTTTATTTTTTCTGGCAAATCCAAGGCAAAAGCCTCTTGCAGTATTAAATGTTTATTCATATTTACTTGCACGTTAGTAATATCATAATCAGCTATAAAATAATCAGCAGAACTTGATTTATTTGGTAATAGGATATTTCTTAAATTTTTTACTAGCTTACTTTTATCGCTACTTGCACGATAAAACATTTCCTTAATGCCTCCCCAACTTGGAACTAAGCCAACCGATACCTCAACAAGGCCAGCATTTAACTCCTGATTAGCTACAATAAAATCAGAATGTAACAATATTTCACAGCCCCCACCTAACGCAGCACCTAAAGCACAGCTAACAATATTAATATGCGAGTATTTTAACCTTATCATGGTTTTTTGACCAAGTTTTAAGAAATCTTCTAATTTAGCAAAATCTTGATTTTTTATACAGGAAGCAATGAATTTTAAGTCAGCACCAGCTGAAAAATTGTTGGTTAATGGCATAATATATAATGTTTGCTTCTCATTTTCTGCAATATCAACAGATTCTAACAAAAGTTTAAAAACATTTTCATTGAGGCAATTCATTTTAGTATTAATAGTAAAAACTAACCTATTTTTATACAGAACTAGTTGAGCCGAATCATTCTTCAATAAAATCTTACTTTCTTCTAATCTGACTCTAATCAAATGAAACTGACTCAGTTCAATAGTTTCATAGGAATTATTAGTGATATATTCCGGTAATGTTAAATTCATTAGCATTGCTTGTTTTTTAAGCCACTCAAATCCTCCTCCTATGTGATTAATTAACAACTCAAAAGGACCAATCTTCCAACTATAACCAAGCCTCATAGCTGTATCTATATCGTAAATATTATCAGTAACCGATGGAATTAAAGATGTTATATATAAGTAAAACTTCACTAGTATCTCATGAAAAAATTTACCATAGCTAGAGTTGCTATTTAACAACTGATCAATAGAACTATATTCAATCTTGGTATCTTCAAATGCTGCATAAGTTAAAGTTGTAAAATCTATGACTTCTTTAGTTTTTATGCCATTTATCTTTGATATATGGTAAAAACCTCCTAAAGCTTTACGACCAATCAAGTTATTCTCTATCATCTTATCAAGGATAGAAGATGCTGAGTAAACTTGGTGATAATCATCATTATTCGGTAGGGAATTAACTAGTGATGTAGAAATTAATCTTATTACGTCGTGACCTATCAAATCATATAAGCCAAAGATTCCTGTACTTGGTAATTTAAATAAATCAGTAAAAATTTTATCGATAATTACTGGACTTAAATTTTCATCTATGCTACTACGAACAACCAGCTCAAGTAGATAACAACCAACTCGATTTGCTATAAAACCTGGAGTATCGTGACATTTAATAATAGTTTTCCCTAAATCTCGTATTAGAAAATCTGATATCCTCTCTATAACCCCTGAGCTAACCTCTGAATCTACAATAAGTTCAAGCAATTCCATATATCTTGGAGGATTAAAAAAATGACTAATGACAAATCTAGACCTGATGGTAGATTTTATAGAATCAGGCATTTGCTCCTTTAATTTCCTTAAAGGTAAGGTTGAAGTATTAGAAGCTAGAATAGCATCTTCTTTTAGGTAGGGTAGAATCTTCTCATACAGCTGATGTTTTATTGCAATTTTTTCAATAATAACTTCAATGATCAAATCACATTCTGTAATCAGCTTTAGATCATCTTCTAAATTACCAATGGTGATAAACGCTAATTTACTTGGATGTGATAAAGGAGCTGGTTGTTGTTTCTCTATATTTTCTAGAGCCTTGGTAAGTATGGCATTCCTATCATTAGGGTCGTTGCTTACTACATCTAGTAAAACAACTCGGTTAGAGGAATTGGCTACCAAGGAAGCTATTGCTAGTCCCATTACTCCAGAACCAATAACACATATTTTCTCTATTTTATTTTCCATCTTATTCACCAAACCTTTGTAACGAGCATCGCAACTATTATATCATGAATTTCTTGCACACTAAGAGTTGAAGCATTTATTTTTACTATTCTATTTGGAAATTTGGCTGATATATATTGAAATCCGTCATAGACTTTTTGATGAAATTCAATATTTTTGCTTTCAAATTTGTTGTTATTCCCTCGCACTAATGCCCTTGGTAAGGCAATATTTGGATCTATATCAATAAAAAATGTAATATCAGGCATCACATCAGATATTAAAGACTTATGAAGATCATAAACTAAATCACGACCTATATCTTGCCCCTGATAACAAGCTGTAGAGTCTACAAACCTATCACAAATAACTGATATCCCAGAATTTAGTTTAGGAATAATCTTTTTATGAACATGTTCGTAACGCGCCGCCATGATTTGCAGCAATTCTGACATAGGTAGTAAATCTTGATTAACTAAAATGTCACGCATCTTCTCTGCAGAAATAGTTCCCCCTACTTCACGCGTTAAATCTACGGGAATATTTTGTGATAGTAAATACTGGTATAACATATTACTTTGGGTGGATTTACCGCACCCTTCCCCACCCTCAAACGTAATAAATTTACCCTTTTTAATTGCCATAGCTATCACTATTCATCTCATATAACCTTGAAATAGTTCTGTTAAATTCACCTTTGCGAAAACCATTCTGATATATTTTTATAGGTTCATCTTGTAATGTCATGAATAATATAACCTTATAAAAATAAGCATTATCAACAAAATTAATAAACCTAACCGCTAAGTCTGTGTTATCAGAATCTATTATACGAATATTTTCTACTATTATGATAGAAAATTTTTGGCAAATATTTACATAATCAACATAACCTAATTCTCTTACAAATAGCTCTTCAAAATCTGTTACTAATACTTTTTCACTAGCCATTTTAAAAGATATTTTACGTCCAAAAACTAGGATATCCTTAGAAACTAATCGGTTATTACTATTTAACTTGCTAATAAGGTTCTGTATCTCAAGCTTATTATCTTCATTAATGGGGTATATTATACGTCTATTAGTCATGTGTATAATTTTATCTAATCGATAATCATGATCACTATCTAAATGCATAACTTCAAACTTTTGATAAATCTCTTTAATTATTGGCAAAAAGGAATTCCTTTGTAAACCATCTTTATACAAATCTTTTGGCTCGATATTACTAGTAATGAAGATAAACACCTTATGTCTTATAAGTTCAAGGAGCAGTGATCCTATTATCATAGCATCAGTTATGTCTTTAATTTCAAACTCATCTATGCATATTACTTCCGCCTGCTTTGCATAATTTGCAGCAATTCTTTTGATAATATTATTTTTAGATTGTGATTTATCTTGCAACTGATAAATATCTTTATGTACTGATTGCATAAAGTTTTGGTAATGTACCATTAATTTCTTAATTTGCAATATTTGGAAAAAATGTTGCATTAATACAGTTTTGCCATTACCTACATTACCATATAAATATATAGCTTTTTTTGCTAATAAACTGCTATTAAAGAATCTAAAAAACGACTTATCTTCAATTTGTTTAGCAAACTCTTTAATTCTGCTGAGTAAAAGCAACTGCTTTTCGTCAAATTTTAATTCAGGCAATATATTACATTCTCATTTTAGATTTAGTATAACCTAGTTTGATATAAGAATAATTATTCCCCATGCAAAAGTGATATCATTCCTAACTAAAAGCAGGAATCCATGATACTTAATAGCCTTTCAGGCTATTTTTAGTCCCAGCCGTAGCAACACCGAGGCTATTAAACTGATCTCCTATATCGAACTCATGTGTATAGGTAAAATTAGAAAATAAACTAAAAATACTCTGAAATAAATAATAAATATATAACAATTTATACCAAGGCAACCTCATTAAAATATTATTAGACTTCTTTCGAAACTCGCTTATGCTGAGGGATTTGAAGGAGACGCGGAACGCAGAACCGCAGCGTACTCTAATGTACGTAAGGATTCGAGTACCGCATCGACGTACAAATCACCAGCAGAAGTAGAGTTTCGAAAGAAGTCTATTATGCTGGGAAGAAGATGCCCTCTGATATGAGAGGAATTGTTGACAACGCGATTCTAATTGTCTATCAGCCCAAACTGCAGCAGACACAGAAATTTCTACATCCTTATTAGGATATTTTGTACTGATTACCTTAATAGCCTCAACCCCTTACCCTGCCTCTAAAAAAACATCAGCCATTTTATATTTTGCCATGCTATTAGGTTGATTTATGTTGCCATATTTTAATTAGAATCAATTCTAAAATAATAGTCAACTTATTTTAATAAAAAAATTAATTATTTTTCATAATATAAACAATATCTAATATTCTACTCGTATGCGATACGATTTTGATAATCAACATCTCTTTGATCTCAGGCTATATTTTTACCAAATATCTCTTTTCCCCCTTCTAATTCTAATTTGTTTATAGAACCGTGATATTGTTACAACCAAGATTTATTATTTCAATTTTCGATATTATAATTTTCTTGCTATCGTTCAACCAAATCTTCAATATTTATAAATACTATAATAAATGATAGGATATCAGCAGGAACAAAGAAGCCTAAAGAATAAATCTCCTACATTAATTAAACCGAGCTAATGTAAAGTTGGAGTATTGAATGCAAAAATTAATCTCTTAAACAAGGTCTCTTATATATTATAAACACATAATGCCATCAATGATTTTACCAACAGCTGCCGAGTAGAAATCATAGAACCTTAATGTTTAATTGTTCTTGACCCACAAATCCATGTTATATTGTTTGCAATATTCAAACATATCAACTGTATTAGGGTGGTGTATGCCAAACTCCTTAATTTGTGGCTTGCCAAAGAATTTGTAATTATATAAATCTTTGCTTTTACAAGAGGCTCTTGCTCCATGATTATACAGATCACTTATTCGGGCAACATTTTTACTTCTATCTCCATATGAATAATGATATATAACAAACGCTTTTTTATAGGATTCTATAGCTTGCTTAAAGTTATCTTGAGCAAACAAAACATCACCTTGTACTCTATAACTATCTGCTAAATCAACATTTTTAGAATAATTTGCGCTTTCAAAATCGTTGTTTTCATCTGCTAAAAATATGGAAATAGTTTTATTAATGTATTCAGAAGCTTTATCTATTTTACCTAAACCTAATTCACTTCTTGCCATTTCTGTATAAATATCTGCAAATATTTTATTAGGCTTATGTTTAAGGGGTTTATATATGTCATATATCTGTTGAACTTGAGTATAAGCTTCTTGATATCTACCAAGAAAATTTAATATACTTGCTCTATATAATCGGTGTTCACTAAGGGCTAGGGCATTAATATCAAATCCATTTTTTATAAATATTTCAGTAGCTTTATCTACATACTCTAAACTTTCCTTATATTTGCCTTGTATCTCACATAATGCACTTTTTAATTGATACATTATAGATATATCAATTTCTTGTATTACTCCTTGTTTTGCTAGTTCTTCTATCTTTTTAAGCAATTCTTCAGCAAGTGTTATATTACCTAAAAATATCTGAGATTCAGATATATTTGACATAATACTAAATTTAAGAGAATAATTGGCTTCATCATCATCAAACTTATCTACAATATTTAATGATTTATTCAGATAAGAACTCGCTGTGTCAAAATTCCTTAATATCATTTCATGATACACTCCTATTGCTCCTAAGTACCTAGCATAATAAAATTTTTGAGATTCAGACATTTGCCACAATTTAAATTCCTTATTTTTATCTTTTTGATTAAACCAATCAAACATTTGTTTGGCTTTGTCGTTATAAATGTTTAGATATAGAGAGAATAACTCAGACCTTAAGGTAAGTATTGCGTATAAATTAATATTATATTTTTCAGAGTTTTTTAGAAGAATCTCTAAATTTTCTGGTATAGTTTTGGCACTTCTCCACAAATATGCTGAATAAATTCCTTTTGGTTTAGGTAATTTGCTAATCATATTTTCTAAATATATTTTATTATTATTGCCATTTAGTTCTATTATTTTATTGCTGATTATATCATGCATTTCAAAAATAGGGTTATCCTCGCTAGCATTAATATTACTGATTAGCACAAATTTAGATAATTGATATATATCATCCTCTAAAGTATCTTTATTATCAGTAATGATGGTAAGAAGCTGTTTTGAAAAGCTTTGGTTATTTAATAAAGCTATTTTATTAAGTAACTTTACTGCATTAGGGTTTAGCTGTTGAATAGCCATACTAATATTTGTTGCTATTTTATTAGTCGATTGATAGATTTTCTTTTTATATTCCTCTTTATCTAAACCTTTAATTTTGTTAAGTAATTGCGCCCCTTGCACGATAAGTATTGGATAACCACTAAAAGATTGCACTAAAAATTCGATACTATTATTATCCTTATTGTTCAATAAGTTATTAGCTAAAGCTACAATAGTAGGGTGATCGAGTAGCGGCATGGCTATAATGTTATGTAACTTTTCATTATCTTGCGAGCAAAACACTACATGACCATTATGTTCCCAATCAATTAAATCTTGTACTTTTTTATTTTCATTAACTTTTAAATTATCAAACACCAATAACCATTTAGTAGTAGTAGTTAAATATGACATTACTTCTTTTTTGGATAGAGTTATTGCTTCAGATATATTAGCTTGTTTAACCATATTGAGTTGTTGGGCTAATTTAACAAATTGTTCATTAAGGTCTAGGTTACAATCAAAAAACCAAATTAGATCATAATTATTTTTATTCTCATAACTATACATCCTAATTAACTGAGTTTTACCTATACCACTAGTACCAACTATACTTGCTTGTCTATATTTATTTAAATGCTCATCAAGGATTTTAAGTTGTTGCTCATGATTGACAAAATAACTAACTGGAGTGATTAAATTAGATACTTGTTCTTGAGCAAAAGTATTACTATAAATAATTAGTAATATGAATAATGTTAGAAATTTTTTCATATAATGAAACTGTTGAAAAATAAATTATGCCTTAACGGTACGTATAAAACATATTATTACGAACAATTATAAAGAATAAGCAAAAATAACTCAACTTAAGTTTGAATATTAATAATAAAAATCATTAAAAAAAATAGGAAAGTTTGTTTGCTAATTCTGAACCTAAATTTCACTAACCTAGTATCAGTAGGGCATCTTTACAATCTCAAAGTTCGTATAATCCCTTATGGTGATTTTTGACATGTATAACGCCGATAGACCTCTAAATTATAACCTTATCCCAACGTAACTAGTGATTAGCAGTATTATTTATCAGGAGTGTAAATGACATCGTCAAACTCCTCACTTAACGAAGGCATTCTGATTTGCAAACTTGCTGTACAATTTATCACATTAAAATTGATGGAATATATTTACAACATATATGATACAATTAATAGCTCTTTAACCAACTCGGCTAACTGCAACTTTAACACAGTATAGTCGTAAATACTATACAATGAGGTTGATAGCTCACCAACAACAGTTTGTTTATGTTATTACATAATGCACTGCATTTTGTTTGGTGCTTACATCGAACTTAGGTTAATTATAGGTCTAGTTAATTTATAATATCTCCAAATCAATAATCAACTCTTCAAATTGCTGATTATTAGAATATTCTAGAGTTACCTTGTCCTTTATTTGGTTTTTGAACCAAGTAATTTGCCTTTTTGCATATTGCCTAGTCTTAATTTGTGCTAGATTTATGGCATTTTGCAAAGTAATTTCATTATTTAAATAGCATAATATTTCCCGTAGACCAATGGTTTTTATTGCAGAAGAATATATATCAGGAAAATCTTTTTTAATTTGAGCTACTTCTTCAATTGCTCCTTCATTAAATAATTTTTCTAACCTAGTATTACATGTTTGATAAAGAAATTCCCTCTTTGGATGTAGAAAAATTACCTTAAAATCAAATGCTGGAAGAATAGATTTATTTTGTAAGCTTTGGAAAGCAAATATAGATTGCCCGGTTTCCATAAATACTTCATAGGCTCTTATAACCCTTTGAGTGTCGTGTTCATTTAACTTCTGAACAGCTAGGTTATCTAGCTCTTTTAGTTTATAAAAAAACTGGGTTGAACCAATCTTAGAGTGTAGCTCTCTAACATATTGCCTAATTTTAGGAGATATTGATGGTATTTCATTATAACCAAAAAGTAATGAATTAATATATAACCCCGTACCGCCAACAATTATTGGTAACTTGCCTCTACTACGAATGTTTGTAATTTTTTCAAGAGCATAATTTATATATTGTATTACCGAAAATTCTTGTTCTATAGATAAAAAATTATAAAGATGATAAGGAATCTCATTACGGTATATTTGTGATGGCGAGGCAGTAATAATGGGAATCTGCCTATATATCTGCATAGAATCACAGTTAACTATCTCAGCATTATATATTTTAGCTAAATAATGTGCCAAATAAGACTTGCCACTAGCGGTAGGTCCACATATAACTAACATCGAGTCAATAATTTTTTTTGTGTAAGTTAGCTTGATCTTTATATATATTACATTGATCAACTCAAGCTTTTATCAAAGCATTATATTGCAAATCTGTATTCTATATTTCATTTTCAGACGAAACTCTCATATATCCAACCAACATTCGTAAAACCAATGACAAAAGTTGACGAGAGGTTTTACTTAATTGCTTACCACAATTATTGGTAAGATTCCGCCACTCAGGTGGGACAAAATTACCGACTATATTATAGAAAATAATATCAGGATTTTCAATTAAGTTGTCGGAAAAAATTAACGATTCTGTCATATTTCCTCCCCGTGAAAAACGGTTAAAAATAGACTATTTTGTATGTCAAATTTGGAGACTTTTGGTGGGAAACCAAAATAAAACCAAAATAAAAATACTTTTAAGAAATTATAAAAACCTTGGAAAGGTTGGAGGTATCTGGTGGAGACAGGGGGAATCGAACCCCCGACCTTTTGAATGCCATTCAAACGCTCTACCAACTGAGCTATGACCCCTAGAAATACTTTATATCATTAGTTCAGCTTTATACTATAGTTACAGAGCTGAATCCATAAATTTTTTGAATATTTCATTATTTTCTAATATCTCGAACTCTTCGATGCACCAAGGGGAAAATTTTGTTGGGTATTTTTCCATATATAACTTAAAGTCTACCCATTTAAGTAATTTTACTTCTGCTATTTCTTGTTCATTTATTTTTATGATATCATCTGATAAAGCCAAATATATCGGGCATATTTCATTTTCTACAATATTATTTATAGCAAATTTATATCGATAATTAGCAATAATATCTACTTTCTGTAGGTTTACTAAACCTAATTCAAACTTTGCATGCCTATAAATTGCTTGTTCATAAGTTTCGTTAATTTGTGGATGTCCACAAAAACTATTTGACCAGAATCCACCCCAAGTTTTTTTGAGTAAACTTCTTTTTTGTATCAAAAATTCTTTTTTACTATTGAAAAGAAATACAGAAAATCCCCTATGCAATGGAGTATTAGAATTATGAGCTTTTAACTTATCCTCTATTCCAAGGATATTATCTTGTTCATCAACTAATACCACATGTTCTGAGTATAACATAACATTAATTTCCCACTAAGTATTTTTCTATAACATTTAAATAATTACCTAAAATTTGTTGGTTTTTATTGACAAATTCCAAAGCATTAGCCTGATAGACTTTAGCTTCCTGAGTACCAGTCTCAGATAGAAGATACTCAATTTTATTCAGTAAATCGTTTTCATCACGAATTTGAGTAGCAGCTTTATTAGTAAGCATTTCATTAGCAATATTAGTAGAATTACTCATATCTGACCCAAATATAATATAATTAGCAAAATATGCTGGTTCAAGTACGTTATGTCCTCCTTGTTTAAATGAACCGCCAATGAATGAGATATAGGCTATGCTAAAAAACAATCCAAGTTCGCCAAATTTATCAACAATGTAAAGATCATCAGTTAGAATAGGTATATTTTGTTTGGACTTGATACTATAAGTTAAATTTAATTGAGTACACGCTTTTCCTATATCATTCTTACGCTCAGGATGGCGTGGAATTAGAATAAAATAGCAATCTGGGTATCGTTGTTTTATTGGTTTTATAATGTTAAGTACTACTACCTCATCGTCTAAGTGGGTGCTAGCAAATACAATAACTCTTTTACCACTCATATGTTGTGTTAAAATTGTTAACTCTTGTTCATGTACAGGTAATTTTTTGTTGGCAAATTTAATGTTACCTAAATTAACTATATTTGTCACACCAAGTTGCGTAAATTTTTGGAAATCACGATTACTTTGCACAATAATCTCACTAAAGTTAGCGGTAACTAATCTAAAAAATGAACTTATTTTTTTCCATGATTCAAATGATTTATCAGAAATACGTGCATTCAATAATAATAGTTCACAATGTTTTGCCCCTTCGCTAATGAGACATGGCCATAACTCTGATTCAACAAGAATTCCTAGGTTTGGTTGCCAATTTCTAAAAAACTTTTTAACAAAAATAATATTGTCTATAGGAATGAATTGATGAATGGCATTTTGCGGTAGTTTTTGTTGTAATATTTTTCCAGAAGATCTAGTTCCCGAAGTAACCAAAAACTTTAAGGAGGTTTTTGGCATAGTTCTTTTTAACCAAAGATTATTGATATTTTCAACTAAGGTAAAAGCTATAAGAGATTCCCCTACACTGGCTGCATGTATCCAAACTAAAGTTTCATTTCTTTTAGCATGTGCATGGGAAATAGCAAAACGTTCCTTAATACGTTTTACATCTTCTTTGCCAATAATAACTCTTAATACTAATAAAAAGAAATACACTGGAAGAAGTAGAAAACTTAAGGCATGGTATAAATAGATCATAGATAGATTTACTTCAACCCCGTTAATGCTTGTGCTAAATTAATATTGTCTTGGTTTTCATTTCCTACAAAAGCTAGTGGTAAGCCTATAAAAGCTGTTATTTTACCAAAAGGTAGAGGCATAATCAGTTTATCCCAACTTTTGAGTAAAAAATATCTAGAAGCACTACAAGAAACTGGTATCAATTTTATATTATATTTTTGAGCAACTTTGTTAATATTACTATTTATTTTATAAATAGGTCCACGTGGACCATCTGGTGTAATCACTATATTACTACCATTATGTAACTTTTGGATAATTATTTTTAAAGCTGATACAGGATTCTTATTACTAGAACCATTTATTACCCCAAAGCCAAATTTACCTACTATATCACTAATTATTCTGCCGTCTCGATGAGGGGAAATAAGAGCATAAATATCTTTATGACCAGCAAATATTCCTGGACCTAAAGCCAATCTGTTATGCCAAAAAGCAAAAATTACCCCTTTTTGTGCCAAAAATTCTTGTTTATTGTGATTATCTGAAAAAACAAATTGCCAACGACAGGTAAAATAAACCACTCTCAAATAAGTATACAGCATCTTAGTAACTACACTAAGTACAAAATTGTTTTTTTTAAGGATTTTTTTTATCACGTTAATTGATTACAAGCATTCTTTATACGCGAGCATGCTTGCTCCAAGCTTTTTATCGAAGTTGCGTATGAAATTCTAAAATAACCTTCTAGACCAAATGCAATACCAGGAATAACCGCAACGTTACATTCTTCAAGCAGATATTCTCCAAAATCGTTACTATTTTTGATAATTTTACTAGTGGGAGTTTTCAAACCAAATAATTCATTACATTTAGGAAACAGGTAAAATGCCCCTGCTGGTTTATCGCAACTAATACCCTTAGTATCACTTAGAATTGATAAGGTTAGATCACGTTTTTCTTGAAAGTTTTTTGCATTAGGTTTAATAAAATCTTGAGTGCCAGTTAAAGCTTCAATAGCTGCCATTTGGCTTATAGAGCAGGGGTTAGAAGTACTTTGTGACTGAATAATAGTCATTGCCTTAATTAATGATTTAGAACCAGCCCCATATCCTATACGCCATCCTGTCATAGAATAAGCTTTTGATACACCATTAACAGTAAATATTCGATCTTTTAAATCCGGTGCTACTTGGGCAAAAGTATAAAATTTAAAATCATCAAAAATAATATGCTCGTAAATATCATCTGACATAATATTTACATTGGGATATTTGCGTAGTAATTCGGCAATATCTGCTAGCTCTTGGTAAGAGTATGCAGCTCCTGTTGGATTACTCGGTGAGTTAATAATTAACCATTTAGTTTTTTGGGTAATTACTTGCTCTAGAGCTTCAGCTGTAAGCTTAAAATTGCTATCAATGCCACAGTTAACAAATACTGGAATCCCTTCAGCTAACATTACCATATCTGGATATGAGACCCAGTAAGGACTGGGAATAATTACTTCGTCCCCTTGGTTAAGGGAAGCCATAAATAAATTATAGATTACTTGTTTACCGCCACTTGATACTATTATCTCATCTAACTCATAATCTAAATTATTTTCATACTTGAATTTAGTCTGTACTGCTTGTTTCAGCTCTAAAATGCCATCAACATTAGTATATTTTGTGAAACCATCTCGCAGTGCTTTAATTGCAGCCTCTTTGATATTATTGGGTGTGTCAAAGTCAGGTTCACCAGCCCCAAGAGAGATTATATCTCTACCCAGCTTTTTTAGTTCAAATGTTTTTTTAACTAAAGCTAAAGTTGGAGATGGTTTTATTATATCTAAGCGTTTAGCAATAAGTGACATGATTCTGTAGAACCTTATAATTATTTTCGTATTACGCGAATTTACGCGAATTCGGGATAACAGGTTATCCCAAATTCGGCTGTATATATAGAAACAATCAGGTTTGAAGCGGCTGCCCACCTGATTGTTAAAATATCATTTGCGTTCAATAGATGATTTTAATTATTAAAATCATCTATTGAACGGTAAAAAAGTTAAAATGTACTCGCAGAACCGCTTCAAGAGTACATTTTTCTTTATATCACAGCTAATTCGGGATAAGAATTTGTTAATTCTTATCCAAAATAGGGGTGTATTATACCATATTGTTAAAAAAAAACAATTCTTGAAAGCAGAATTTAGTACAATATGATTTATTTTATATAATTTATTACTATTAAGTATTAGTGTCATTTGATATATATGTTATCATATACTCAGATAGAAAATCAAGAATTGCGTTGTCGTCTTCAGGGTTCTTCGGTACTCACGTACTAAATGTACGCCTAGCACCTCGACCCTTTGACTCCTGCTACTATCATGATTTTGATTCTATCGTCTATCAATTCTTCATTTACGAGTAGTATATGATGAATATATGTTTAAAAAATCAAATTTATAGCAATTTATGTTCGGCAGCAAAATTATTCGTAACAGTTACGACTCAATAAAAGACAAAATAAAATTATACTATAATTATATTAAGAATTTCCCATCTTGGTATAGGGAGAAAATCTTTACATCTATCAATTATTTTGTCGATGTAAAATATAGGGTAACACACTTAAAAGAAACTAATTTTAATCTTGGTATAGAACATTTGTATAAAAATAACTTAAATGACGCTATACTAAGGCTTAAATTGGTTGATAAAATTCTTTCTCCTAACGACCATCAAGCTAATTATTGGCTTGGTTGGACATATTTCTTAAAAAATAATTATGAAAAAGCTTTGTATCATCTACAAAGAGCTTTTGAAGCTGATCAAATAAAGTTAGCATCTTTTCTACAAAATTATAATAATTTGTCAGAGATTCCACCGCAAATTTGGCATCAATATAAAAATCTTACCGCTGAATATTATGGCAATAAATTTCGCAGTAATAATAAACTGTACCTACCTTACAGTTTTGTAAGCACAACTATGAATAATATAACAGACTTACCTGATAATTACCATATTTTGGAGTTAGGTAGTAATATAGGCTTAGTGGGTTATGAAGTAAAAAAGCGTTTTCCTGATGGCTTTACTTTTACCGGTATTGAAAATTCAGAAATTATGAATAAGCTTGTCATTATATATGGTAATATTTATGATCAGTTATTAGAAATTTCAATATCGGATTTTATTAAACACGACTCTAATAAATATGATGTAGTACTGAGTTTTAACTCTCTTTCTTTTACTAAAAACCTATTAGATTACTTTAATTCTATTTATTCTATAGTCAATACATTAGGGTATTTTGCATTTTGTTTACCAATAGATAACGTCACAAACCTTTCATTAAAGAGAAAAGGATTTGTTTTTACTATAGCAGATATTAAGAAAGCTTTAGGTCAAACTAAGTTTACCATATTAAATAGTGAAGAATTATCTCTAGAAAAAAATGATAAATACTATATGGTGATTTGTAAGAAAAACCATTAATGAAGCCATGAAGCAATTTATATTACTGTTGTTAGTTAATTTTTCTAGTATAACTGCAATAGCGAGTACTCAAAATACTCAAGATGATGAAGATTTTAGGTATGTTTATAATGAAGGTAAGGGATGTACTCAAGTCTATGACCCTTATGAGAAACTAAATCGTAAAATTTTTGCCTTTAATTCTGTTTTAGACTATCTGTTCTTACGACCTATTACTATAGGCTATAAACGAATTAGTAATAATTATACTAGGGCTAGAGTGAGCAGTTTTCTAGATAACATTAGTGTGCCTTTGACTGTTGTCAATTATGGTCTACAGATGAATTATGACCAAACTATGAAAAGTCTATGGAGATTTTTAATCAATGCCACGTTTGGTATAGGTGGGTTATTTGATGTAGCAGATAAAATTGGATTGAGAGTTACCAAACAAACTTTGGGTAGTACTTTCGCCCACTATGGAGTTGGTCCAGGACCATATTTAGTCATACCATTTCTTGGTGGTACTAATGCAAGAGATAGTACAGATGCTATATTTACAAATAGTTACTTAAATCCTATAATGTACGCGGTACATAGAGATTTTGAAATCATAGTTTCTGGTGTACAAGTTATAAATACTAGATTAGGATTATTACCGTTTACTGACTATATAGGATGTAGTTCTACTGACCCTTACATAGCTGTAAGATCAGCTACACATCAAAATCGTGAATCGGTAATTGTCTATCCTAATCAATTTAAATGCCCTAAACCTAATTAAGAGTAGTTACTTATGAAAAAAATTATTGTTTGCTTAATTTTAAGTTGTCTGTCTTTGTCAGCCTATTCTGCTACTGATGACAAAATGGTGGTTGATAATTATGTTAATCAACTAATAAGAGATGGGCTAGATGTATGTAATGATGAGAGTTTAGATCAAGATGCCAAAATAGCTAAAACTAAAAAGCTAATTTTAGCTAACTTAGATCTGAATTGGATGGCTAAATTCACCCTTGGTGTTTACAGAAGAACTCTAACTCCTGAACAAATTAAACAATTCACAGAAGTTTACAGTAATTATGTAAGCAAGGCCTATGCTGATTTAGTAAAGAATTACCATGGTCAAGAACCTAAAGTTCAACAAGTGCGTGTTCTTGATGAAGGAGAGTTTATGGTAGAAATGTTAATAGGAACTGCTAAAGTAAATTACTTAGTACGTCAAGTAAAGGGTACAAGCGATAAAACTAATTTAAAAGTCTCAGATGTTATTACAGAAGGTGTTAGTCTTATCAATTCTCAACAGTCAGAGTTCATGAATATTCTCAGTAATAGTGGTTTTGATAAGTTAATAGATGAATTGGGAAAGAGGTCGTGATTTTTTAAAAGGCGTATACTTAATATGTCATTGCGAGCGAACGTATGTGAGCGTGGCAATCCATGAAGCTTGTCAATAGATTGCTTTGTCGACCTACGACCTCCACAACTATTGAAAGTTAGTAAATACAGCTTCTCTATACGTCATTGCGAGGAGACCGTAGGTCGACGAAGCAATCCATATGACAAGCTTCATGGATTGCCACGCTCACATACGTTCGCTCGCAATGACGATTTGAGCTTTCGACAGTTGTGGGAGCTTTACTTTGTCGCAGCAATGCTACTACTCGTTAATAGACGACAACTTGAATAAAAATAATAAAAATATTTTTCATAAAACACTTAGTGCAAATTATAATTATTGTATACTACAGAAACTTAAACCAATTCTTAAACCAATTATTATAATTAGCATGAAAATTCTTGCAGGTCTTAGTCATAAAAAATTAGCTAGATATTTAGCTGAGGAACTAAATTGTAAATATGTCGAAACTTATATTACAACTTTTGATGATACTGAAACAAGGGTGGAAATCCTTGAAGATATGCATAAGTGTGATGTTGTTATAGTACAATCTACTTCTAGACCAGCCAATAACCACTTGATGGAACTTTTATTATTAGTTGATACGGTAAAAAGAGCAGGAGCTTCACAAGTAACTGCGGTTATACCGTATTTTGGTTATAGCCGCCAAGATCGTAGATCTTGTAGTTTTACTCCAGTATCGAGCCGTCTTGTAGCGAGTATGCTGGAAGTTGCTGGTGTTAATCATGTAATAACTGTCGATTTGCATTCACAGCAATTAGAGGGTTTTTTTAAAATTCCAGTACAAAATCTTGATCCAATAAGTTTATTTGCTCCGATTATTGAAACTTATAATAATTCTATTATTGTATCTCCAGATGTTGGTGGTTTTGTACGTGTACGTGATGTGAATAGGCTTTTTAACATGAATATAGCTGTTATTAATAAAAGTAGAGATGTCAAGAGGTCTAATGATAAATGCCAAATATCAGAAATAATAGGTAACGTTTCCGGCAAGCATTGTATATTAATTGATGATATTGTTGATAGTGGCGAAACCCTGTGTAAGGGAGCTAAGCTATTAATGGAAGTAGGAGCTTTATCTGTCAATGCTTTTATAACTCACCCAGTGCTTTCTAGCATGTCTAAAGAAAATATTCAGAATTCTGATATAATGAACGTATATATAACTGATACAATAGAAACTACTGATTTACCATCTAAGTTCCATGTAATATCAGTTGCTCCAATTATTATAGCAGCATTACAAAAATCTGTAAAATTATGAGAATTTAAAACTTTATGCATACTGATAAATGTACACTTGAAATAGACTTAGAAAAAATTCGTGCTAATTATCGTATTATTTCTAAAATTTGTAAAACTTCAGAGATTGCTTCTGTGGTAAAGGCTAACAGCTATGGACTTGGTGCTGATGCTATCGCACCAGCCTTACAGATGGAGAATTGTCAAAGTTTTTTTGTAACCTCAGTTGATGAAGGAATATCATTGCGTAAAGTATTGGGGCAAAAATCTAATAAAAAACCTAATATTTTTGTGTTTAATGGTGTATTTAGCAATGATGTTGAGGAATTTAGAAATAGTAATTTAATTCCCGTACTTAATAGTTTAAAACAAATTGAAATTTGGCAAGAGTTTGCCTCTCTTAAAAAAGAAGTATTACCTTGTACAATCCATGTTGATACTGGTATGAATCGCTTAGGAATGCTCGACACAGAAATGCAACATATAATAGACAAACCTGATCTATTAGTTGGCCTTGAATTGCAGTATATTATAAGTCATTTATCTGCATCTGAAGTAGTTGATGATCCTTATAATTTACAACAATTAAAAAAGTTTAAGCATTATTTAAAATATTTCCCAAAAGTCAAAGCTAGTCTAGCTAACTCTAGTAGTATATTTCTAGGGAAAGAATATCATTTTGACTTAATACGCCCTGGTGCTGCATTGTATGGTATTAATCCTTTGGGTAATACATTTAAAAATCCAATGCATAATCCAATAAGACTGACTGCTCCAATAATACAATTGCAAGAATTACCACCGGAAAGTTACATTGGTTACAATATGACCTTTAAAACAAATAGTAATAGGCTAATTGCTACCTTGCCTCTTGGTTATGCTGATGGCTATCCCCGGGCTTTTAGCAATTGTGGGGTAGTAGTTATTGATTCGTATTCAGCTCCTGTAGTTGGCAGGGTGTCAATGGATTCAATTACTGTTGATGTTACTGAACTACCACCAAACAAAATTTTTCTAGGACAACAAGCTGAAATTATAGGGAATTATTGTACTTTAGATAAAATAGCGAATATAATAAATACCATTGGTTATGAAATTCTCACTCTACTAGGCAGCAGATATAAGAGAGTATACAAAAATGATTCTTGATACCGTTAATTTATTAGGTAAACATACTATTGGTTTTGCAAGGACTATAGGGGCTTTTTCTCTATTTACTATTGCGGGAGTCACTAGTATTTTTAAGAGACCTTTATACTACAACTTAGTATTAAAGCAGTTATTGTCTATAGGTTTTTATTCCCTACCAGTTGTAGCTATGACTACCTTTTTTTCCGGTGCTGTGCTGGCATTACAAAGTTATACAGGTTTTTCTCGTTTCTCAGCTGAAAGTTCAATAGCTACGGTGGTAGTTCTTTCAATAACTAGAGAGCTTGGACCAGTTCTTGCTGGTCTTATGGTTGCTGGTAGGGTTGGTGCATCAATTGCTGCTGAAATAGCTACTATGAGAGTGACTGAACAAATAGATGCACTTTATACTTTGTCAACTGATCCTATAAAATATTTAGTTTTTCCAAGAGTACTAGCCGCAGTTATTACATTACCATGTTTAGTATTAATAGGTGATATATTAGGAGTAATGGGTGGTTATTTGGTAAGTGTTTATAAGCTTGATTTTAATAGCTTTAATTATATAACGAATAGCTTTAAGTTTTTAGAACCAATAGATGTCATTTCTGGTTTGGTAAAAGCAGCAGTGTTTGGTTTTATTATCTCAATAGTAAGTTGTTATAGTGGTTATTATTCAGGTACAGGAGCAAAAGGAGTTGGGACGAGTACAACTTCCGCGGTAGTAAATTCTTCAGTTCTTATTCTAATCAGTAATTACTTGATAACAGAGTTGTTTTTTAAAGTATAAGACTCGAGAATAGATTATGGATGAATCAAAAATAAAAATACGCTCATTATATAAATCTTTTGGCGATCATAAGGTACTTGATGGTATAGACTTAGATATAAAGCGAAATAGTTCAATAGTAATTCTTGGGGGATCAGGAACTGGTAAATCAGTGTTAATAAAGACTATAGTTGGTTTAATGCAGGCTGATGAAGGTAGTATAGTTATTGATGAAGTGGAAACTGTAAATATTTCAAGTAAAGATAGATTTAAAATGATGGAAACCATGGGGTTTCTATTTCAGGGAGGAGCTCTTTTTGATTCTTTAACTGTTCAAGATAATATTACATTCTTTACTGAAAAACTGTATAAATTATCTCCAAAAAATAAAGAGGAGTTAGCTGCATCTAAACTCAATTCTGTAGGTTTGTCTACAAAAATACTGGGTCTTTATCCATCTGAGCTTTCCGGAGGTATGCAAAAGCGAGTATCTTTAGCTAGGGCTATTTGTGGCGATCCGTTGATTCTTTTCCTTGATGAACCAACTACCGGTCTTGACCCTATAATGGCTAATGTTATCAATGAATTAATAATTAAAGTTCAAGAAGAGCTAAAGGCTACTACCATCACCATAACTCATGATATGAATAGTGCTTATATGATAGCTAAAGAGGTTGCTATGATTTATAAAGGGAAGATTTTATGGTTTGGTAAAAAAGATGAGATAAAAAATAGTGATAATCCTTACTTGCAACAATTTGTTAATGGTTTAACTACTGGACCAATTGAGATTTAGTATGGTGTATTCAATAATAGAAAGTCAACTAAATCTACAAAATTAAATAACAACCTCCATAGAACCTCATGTGTACTAGTTACGACTTAATCTGACAATAAGTAATAATCAGGCAGCTTGATAAGTAATAGCCAAGTTGTCTGATATTCTCTCTATATTACTAATATTTTTGTCTTTAGCAATATAAAGTGAATCTCTAAAAGTTTGCATTAGACTTCTTTCGAAACTCTACTTCTGCTGGTGATTTGTACGTCGATGCGGTACTCGAATCCTCACGTACATTAGAGTACGCTGCGGGTCGAGGTTCCGCGTCTCCTTCAAATCCCTCAGTATAAGCGAGTTTCGAAAGAAGTCTAATAAAACATTACCTATTTCAAGTAACCAAATAGTAGGAACAATTGCACCTTCTTTCACAGTTTTTTTTAATAAATCTAAAGAGGCTGTCTCGTTAGGCATAAACCACGAAAGGGTAGTTGAAGAATCTAAAACAAAAGATGTCATAGTTACTTTTTTCCTACATCTCTATATTTTTTCCATTCTTCTAAGTCAGATGGTTGTAAATTAATTTCTTTAGCAAGTTTTCTAAGTCTTACAGCTGCCATTTCTGCAATTTCAATATCTTGTATAGTATTAACTGGGACAATCTTTGCAACAGCTTTTCCTCTTCTTGTAACCAATATTTCTTCACCCTTGCTAGCTCGATCTAATATTTTAGAAAAATGAGTTTTAGCATCAAAAGCTGTAATTGAATTTTGCATAAAAGGAATTACCTAGTTTATTGTCTAGTTTTATTATAATTAGTACTTTAAAAAAATGCTATAATACATGTACGAAATTAGAGAATATTATTTTTATAGTCAGCAAAGTACATCAATATGAAAAGCTGCTATATCATTTTCACTTAGCTTAGTATTAATAATATCGGCTATTTTACGTAAATCGTTAGTATCTTGAGATTGCATATTTGCTATTTTAGTTCAGTTGTAATGGATTTGTTTTTTAAATAATATTATGGTAGTCTTTAATGCTAACAAATAAAAATAAGCTTGTCAATTGCTAGTAAATCATATATTGAATAAGTAATAGGCAATTATACCTACTGATAGTAAACATATACAACCTAATTTGTTTGGTACTCAAGCATAGCAAACAAAAAAACTAATAATAAATTATCATAATGGTCACAAAGAAGTCCAAAAAATCAAAGAAGCCGAAGCATGATGAAATTGTTAAAGTAGCAATGGAAAATCCTAGAGTAGCTTATGATTTTCTTAAAACTCATTTGCCTAAGGATGTGCTGGCTATAATTGATATTTCTTCTTTAAAAGTAGAAAACGCAAGCTTTATTGAACCAAAGCTTACTCGCAATGACGTTTTTTGGCTGAAACCTTTCCAGTTTAGCTATATGACAAGCTTCATGGATTGCCACGCTCACGTATGTTCGCTCGCAATGACGTGTAGATAAGGTGTATTTACTAATATTAAAGCCAATTAGGGATAAGAATTAACTAATTCTTATCCCTAACTCGGTGAAATTCAGGTTAATTTTAAAAGTTACCGTATATTAAACCTATCATAAGTAATCTTATTCTCTACCGATTCAATCAACGTATCAGAGAATTCTTGCACGAAATCTTGCCTTACCATACCCAATCTCTTCTTAAGCCACGATTGTTTAGCAGATATATATTTAATAGTTACATCACCATATTTCTGTTTTATGAAACTATACATATCATCTATACCATCAATTAAACCAAAATCAATAGCAGTTTCCCCGGACCAAAATGCTCCATTAAATAAAATATCATCTTCTTGTGTTAACTTACCAATACGACGCTCTTTAACATAATCTATAAAATGCCCGTGAATCTGTTTTTGTATATGCTTAATAATTTTAATATCCTCCTCTTGCACTGGTTGAAATGGATCGAGAATAGATTTATTTTTACCTTCTGCATAAACCCTCCTTTCTACTCCAAGCTTATTGATAGCAACAGGAAAACCAAAACCAGCCGAAACTACCCCTATACTACCAATAATTGAACTCTTAGATGCATATATTTGGTCACCAATGCAAGCAAGCCAATATCCACCAGATGCTGCTACATCTTCTACAAAACTATAAATTGGTATTTTCTTTTCCCCAGCTAATGACCTTATACGTTTGCTAATCAGTTCAGATTGTACAGGTGAACCACCTGGAGAATTAATAGTTAAACACAAAGCTTTAAGATTTTTGATCTCAAAAGCTTTGTCAATTAACTCATGTAGCGATTCTATGCTAAGCCCTGATTTTACTGAGCTTACTTTACCTATAACCCCACTAAGACGAAGAACAGCAATTACCGGCTTTGATGCCTTAGAACCTACTCCAGGTAGCAATGAAAGTAATTGCTCTAACTTACCTATTTGACGTTTAGCAATTACCTGATCAAATTTTGCCTCAGCAATTGAATTTTTATTATGTTCTATGTGCATTAGTTACTCCTTATTATCGTTTTTAAAAGCATTATTTTCCTCATTATTCTGTTGTATTTTTGGTTTTTCATCTTTGTTTTCCTGCTCTTCAGGCTTTAACTGTTTATTAACCGGTTGATTAAGGGTTTGTTCCCGGTAACTATTTTTAGGTTCTGGGTGGTTTCCAGGAATATTTGACAAAATAATATTGCGAATTTCTTCATCATACCAATTAATAGTACCAACAAAACTTACTAACATTTTTCCATCTGGATTAATTAGAATAGCAGTTGGTAAACCAACTATTGAAAAAGCTTTAAATAGTTGATTCTTAAAATCATGGTAAATTGGCAAATATCTTATATCATAATCTTTATAATATTTTTGGATAATTTCTATTCCTTGGTAGTCTTGTGATACAGGAATTATCGCAAATGGCAACTTTCTAAAATCTTTTTGCAATACATCCAAATCCGGCATTTCTTTAATACAAGATGCACACCATGTCGCCCAAAATACCAATAATATCGTTTTTCCTTCAAAATTATCAAGAGAATATTTTTCTCCTTTATCATCAAAGAAAACTACCGTATCAGGAACACTAGATAAATCAAGCATTTTAACACCTGATTTGATCTGATCTAATGCAAAACTATTAGTGCTGATCAACAAGTATGTTACAATCAAAAAAAATCGTTTACTATATTTTTTAATATGCATATAAATAACAAATATATTTCCAATTAATTTATTGATCATCATGAAAAACAATATTTTTTTATCTCTAATATTACTAAGCTGCTTAATCTTAACTTCTTGTGGATTAAAAAAACCATTAGAAAACCCACCTTCAAGAAATCCAGTTGCAGAAGATTGTTGCGGAGGGTGTGAAAACTCAAAACATTAATATCTTTTGAAAGTTCGTCCCGACATTACTACGTCAAATTCATACGTTTTAATGCCATCTAGTGCAGTGGACAAAGCATGACTAACTTCTCCGCAATTTTCTAAATTAACCCTTGAATTAGATAAATATAGCTTTGTTTGTAGCTGTCCAAGATATAGGTGGTTGACTCTAATGTTTACATTAGGCGTTTCACGCAAAACTCCACTAGGATATATAGTAATAAAATAAAATTCCCCTTTATTATTAGTAGTAGCGATGCCAGATCCGGTAAAACTTGATTTACTTACAAGGTTTAGCATTTTTTTATTGATACGAGTACGAAGTGGTATGTATGGATATTTTCCGTCACTTCCAACCTGCCATAAATATATTTTTGCATCTGCTACTGGAACGCAATCTTGGTCTAATAATCTACCCTTTACTATAATTTTTGTACCACGATAGACTGCTTGTTGTCCTGTCTTTCTAAGTAAGTTATTGGATAATTGGAATTCTTCCGGTTCGTAATCATTCATTGCACTCTTACTGATCTTACAACAATTAAGCTTATTAGGGTAAAACTTAGATTCACTGGCTATAGCAATAGTGGAATACAAACAGATTAAAAATAACAAATTTTTCATTTTTTACCATTTTATGTTTAATAACTTCTATTAGAAGATGGATATTCCACATTTTCTTATAGAGATTTAAATTATCGTATCCTTTATTCTTTTACAACTATATTATATTTATTTTATTAATTAAAGAACGGGGCTATCCTTTACATCACGTGGTTCTTATGGTACACTAAAGCTAAACTACTTGAAATAGTAAAAAAATAAAATCATTTATGAAAACACACTTAAAAAAAACTATTATTGGCATAATGTTAGCTTTATTTCTTTTTCCAAATTCCACAATTGCAAGGAATGGAGACTATCCCAAAACTGTGCAAGAAAGAAAGATGGATGAAATGGGGTCGATAGTTGGAGGAGAAGGTTTGGTGTTTAGACCAAGTAGAATCAAAAATGAATCTACCAAAACTGTAGGCTGTAACGTTAATAAATATTTATGGCAAGCTTCTATAGAAACTTTAAGTTTTGCACCTCTTGCTTCAACCGATTCAGTCGGTGGAGTCATTATTACTGAATGGTATAGTCCAAAAGGACAAACAAATTTTCGATTTAAAATAAATATTTTTATTAAAGATAACGTTATTAGCCCGGATGCAATCCAAGTAAAAATATTTGAACAAACACTTAAAAATGGTAATTGGCTAGACAATCATACTACTTCGGACCTAGCTAATAGCATAGAAGATAAAATTTTAAGAAAATCTAGAGAATTATATATTAGTGCTGAAAGAAAAGAATGATATACTTGCTACAATAAGGATAGTTTACAATACAAATTATGAGAGATATTGAAAAGAAATGGCAAAAAATTTGGCTTGAAGAAAAAGCTTTTGCTGCAACAAACGATAGCGACAAGCCTAAATATTATGTACTTGAAATGTTACCCTACCCTTCTGGGAAGATTCATGTCGGACATTTACGTAACTATTCTATCGGAGATTGCATAGCCCGTTTTATGAAATCACAGGGCTATAACGTATTACACCCTATGGGTTGGGATGCTTTCGGCTTGCCAGCAGAGAATGCTGCCATCAATAATAACTCTAACCCTAAGGACTGGACTTACTCAAATATCACAACTATGCGAGATCAGCTAAAATTAATTGGTTTTTCATATGATTGGTCGAGAGAAATAACAACTTGTGATCCGGATTATTATAAGCATGAACAGAAATTTTTTTTAGAACTTTATGAGAGAGGTTTAGTATATCAAAAAGAATCTTTAGTCAATTGGGATCCTGTAGATAACACTGTTTTAGCTAACGAACAAGTAGTAGATGGTCGTGGATGGCGTTCGGGTGCTTTAATCGAAAAACGACAGCTAAAACAATGGTTTTTAAAAATCACTAATTATGCTGAAGAATTGTTAAATGAAATTGCAAAACTAGGCTCTTGGCCTGATTCTGTTAAATCTATGCAGGAAAAATGGATAGGCAAATCGGAAGGAGTAAATTTTAGTTTTAAAATACAGGATCATGATGCCAATATTGAAGTGTTTTCTACTAGACCAGAAACTATCTTTGGAGCAAGCTTTGTTGCGATAGCCTATAACCACCCAATAATTGAGCAATTAGTAGATAAAAATGACGCTATAATATCTTTCATTGAGAAATGTTCGCAATTAGACAGTAATGTTGTAGTAGATAAAGCTGAAAAAGAAGGGGTATGTACTAACCTTTTGGCCATTCATCCATTTGATCCTAGCATTATTATCCCTGTTATAATAACAAATTTCGTACTAATGGATTACGGTACTGGAGCGGTCTTTGGATGCCCAGCACATGATGAAAGAGATCATGAATTAGCCAAACAAATGGCATTACCAATAAAGCAGGTAGTAATTAATGAGGATGTTCAGGTGAACGTATATTTAGAACCTTATACAGGTGATGGTATCATGATCAATTCAGACTTTCTGAATGGTCTTGCTGTCCAAGATGCTAAGCAAAAATCTATAAAAGAACTTGAGAAACGTGGTTTAGGCAAACGTACCATTAACTACCGACTAAAAGACTGGGGAGTGTCTAGGCAAAGATTTTGGGGCTGTCCTATTCCAATAATCTATTGTTTGACTTGTGGAATTACACCAGTACCTAAAGAACAATTGCCGATAATCCTACCAAACGATGTTACATTTGATGGGCATGGCAATCCTCTTGATTCACACCCTACTTGGAAACATACTAATTGCCCAAAATGTCAGAAACCAGCTATTCGTGAAACTGACACGTTAGATACATTTTTTGAGTCTTCTTGGTATTTCACCCGCTATTGTAATGTAGATGCAAAAGATATGACTGACAAACAAGCCTGTGATTATTGGTTACCTGTTGATCAGTATATTGGTGGAATTGAACATGCAGTAATGCATCTTCTTTATGCAAGGTTTTTCACTAAAGTAATGAACGAACAAGGCTATCTTAGTATTCGTGAACCCTTTACTAGTTTGCTGACTCAAGGTATGGTGTTACATGCTACCTATAAAGATACCAATAATAATTGGTTGTACCCAAATGAGATAACAAAACAATCTAGTAAATGGGTTCATAAAAATACAGGGGAAGAAGTATTTCAAGGACGAATAGAAAAAATGAGTAAATCCAAAAAGAATGTCGTGGATTTAGAATCAATATTAGCAAACCATGGTGCAGATGCTATCCGGCTATTTGTACTCTCTGATAGCCCACCGGAGAAAGATTGTGAATGGTCGGCAAATGGTCTTGAAGGGTGCAGCCGTTTTATTAGTAAGTTAGAAAATATGGCTGAGATACTAATTAATAGTAGACCTCTTTTGAAACTCGCTTATGCGCAAGGGTGTGAAGGAGACGCGGAATCTCGACCCGCAGCGTACTCTAATGTACGTGAGGATTCGAGTACAGACGTCGCGTACAAATCACCAGCAGAAGTAGAGTTTCAAAAGAAGTCTAGTGAAATAACAGAGACTCCTAGAAATAAACTAACAAAGCTTACTCATCACACTATTAAGCATGTTACCAATGAGATAAGGGAATTTAAGCTAAATAAAGCCATAGCAAGGATGCGGGAACTATTTAATGCGTTGTCAGATGAAATATCTAAGGGCAAGGAAGGTGATATTGATAGCATTAAAGAGGGTTTCAGCATCTTGATTATATTACTTAACCCATTTATTCCACATATTACAGAGGAAATTTGGCAAAAATTAGGTAAAAAGCAAAGATTATATCAAACCCCTTGGTCTTCTTTCAACGAATCATTCTTAGAACTAGAATCTTATACTATGGCCATCCAAGTTAATGGTAGGCTGAGAGCTACGCATGAATTTGCTGTTGTGGCTAGCAATATTGAAATTCAGAACACAGTAATGCAATTACCCGAGGTGCAAAAATACCTAAGTGGCAAAGAACCCAAAAGAATTATCATAATACCCTCGAAAATAGTAAATATTGTGGTGTGAATAAGGATGAAAGACAATGTAAATAAAAATGCTACAGTTAAAACAGCAAAACAAAAAGAATCTGCCTCAAACATTACTCTTATTTCATTATTTGCCGGTGCAGGTGGTATGGATATTGGTTTTGAACAAGCTGGATTCAAGACAATTTGGGCAAACGAGTATGATAAAACAATTGCCCCTTCTTATCAAAACTACTTTCCTGAATCAAAGTTTGATGGGCGTTCTATTTTGGATATTCCAAATGAAGATATTCCACTTGGTGCAACAGGTGTTATTGGTGGACCGCCATGTCAATCATGGTCAGAAGCTGGTGCTAGGCGTGGACTTGATGACTTAAGAGGTCAATTATTCCACGAATATATCAGGGTTATTAGGCATGTACAGCCAAAGTTTTGTGTTGCAGAAAATGTTCATGGAATAATCCATTCAAGAAATATTGAATCCTTTATGAATATCATAGATATGTTCAAAAAAGAAGACTATGAGGTTAGTTGGAAGTTGTTAAAAGCAAGTGACTACGGTGTAGCCCAAGATCGCGAGCGAGTTTTTATAATTGGTTATCACAAATCTTTGAACAAAAAATTTGAATTTCCTAAACCTTTGGAAACCAAAATCACTTTAAAACAAGTGATAGGTGACCTAGCTAATCTAAAAGTTGGAACAACTAGAGAAGTTAAAAATCATGAGCTAATTGATTCAGGCTATTCCCCAATTTTTATGTCGAGAAATCGAGTGCGAGGTTGGGATGAACAATCATTTACTATTTTGGCAACAGATAGACATATTCCATTTCATCCACAAGCTCCTAAAATGATAAAAGTTGATGGACAAGAGTTAAGAAAATTCGCTCCTGGTCATGAAAACAAATATCGAAGATTAACAGTCCGAGAATGTGCAAGAATTCAGACGTTTCCAGATGATTATGAGTTCATTTATACCAATATCAGAAACGGCTATAAAATGATTGGTAATGCTGTACCAGTAAATTTGGCGTACTGGGTAGCCAAATCAATTAGAAAGGACTTGGGGGTATAAATGGCTACGCAAACAAATAATGGCAGAGCTTTTGAGTGGGCGGTAGGCTTAGCACTTAAACTACAAACAAATATGTCAATTGAAGAAAATGCTTATTCAGAAATTAATGAGAAAGCATTTTTTGAAATAGCAGATAGGGACAAATCTGATTTCCTGAATGCAGCTACTATCGCCATCGAACATATTATGTTGAAAGAAAAGGTCTTCTTTGAATCAGGTAACAATGGATTAATTTCATTTAATAGTGATACTGTAGGTAAGCAGGGTGATGTACGAGATGTGTTGATAACAATAAATGGCAAAACATTCGGCATATCTTGTAAAAATAATCACAAAGCCTTAAAACACCCAAGGTTATCAAGAACAGCTAACTTTATTAAAGAATGGAATATTGATGACTCTGGATGTAGTGATGAATATTGGCTCATTGTCACAACAATCTTTGATGAGTTAACTAAAATTAAAAACGATTCTAATGGAACTGCATTATGGAGGGATGTTATTGATAAACCATCTAGCTTTTATTGGCCGATATTGGATGCGTGGAGCAATGAAATAAGTAGAGTGTGTGCCATCAGCGAGATAAAAGAGATTGAACTTTGCAAGACAATTATATCTTTTATCGTTGGACGTTTTGATTTTTACAAAATCATTAGAGAAGGAAAAAAACGGGTTATTGTACAAGGGTTTAATTTAAATAATACCTTATCTATCAAACGTACAAAGCACCCAACATGTATTAATGCAATAAACAATAAGAATGGTGGTCAATATTCAAAAACCATCGTATTTAACCGTGGTTATAGCATCAACTTTAGAATCCACAATGCAGAAAGCAAAGTAACTCCATCTCTTAAATTTGATATAACTGCTATAGGTTTACCAGCAAATGAAATTTACCAGCAAACCTTTGATTTATAATTATATTACAGGAGAACTTTGGCAAAAAGGAAAGATTATCATAATACCCTCGAAAATAGTAAATATTGTAGTATAATGCTTAGTGCAGGTAAAATTTATGTTATAGTTAGAGCTTATATAAGAGAGGGAGATTATGTATTAGTAGCAAATAGTGGTAGCCATCTCTTTCTCCCAGGAGGACATGTTAGATATCAGGAAACGGTTTATCAAGCATTACTACGGGAAATAGCAGAAGAGATTGGCACAATTGATCCTATAATTAATGATTTTATAGGAGTGGTAGAAAATCTTTGGGATAATAATGGCAAACCATTTCATGAACAGTCTTTTGTATTTAAAGTACATTCACATAGCCTATCTAAAAATAAAGAAGTAATATCAAAGGAACAACATTTAACTTTCCATTGGGAGAAATTTAGCAACCTAGCACATAAAAATTTTCTGCCAATCGGTATGTATGATTTCTTAAAGGAATACGAGGAACAAAAACAACCAAAGTTTTTTTCCCTTATAAAGGATCAATTTACTACCAAATTATTAAGCAATTTGTAATTGAGACTATTTTGTAACAAAAAAAGCTCTCCTTAACGTTTTCTACTAATATTCCTCCCAAAAACTTGAAAAATAACTTAGTGATCTCAGGTTTTAGTAATACACTAAGAATGGACTGTGTAATAAAGTTATGTAAGAAGTTTAATACAGAAACTTGGAAAGCGATTAGAGAGATGAGTGAAAAAGTTCAAGAAATTGTAAATGCTGCTTTCCAGTATATCTTATTTTTCATATTTGAAGTGTGGCAAGTAGTCAAATATTTTATACGACGACTATATATTTGGCATATATTTTCCGTACGCAATAGGTGGTATCTTAGTAGAAATGGAAATTACTATAACCCAATACTAGAAGCTACCGTTTATCCATGGTCACCAGGATGGAATATAGCAAGATTTGGTATCCACTACCAAGGATATACCTCTAAAATACATGCTCAAGAATCTGCATTTAAAATGTGGATGAAAGAACGATTTCATAAAAACAACTCAACAAACTTCTTAGAACATTAAATTGCTAATAAAATGAAAAAATTAACTACGCAAGAAGCATGTAACGTATTATCCGCTTGGACTGTCTTGGAAATATTAACGCCCCAAACATTTAAAAAACCAGAGGATTTAGTAGGAGGAAATCAAAAGTTAATCGCTTCTTTGGATTCCACTCTACCCTGGGAAAATGGTGGAGAAAAGGTTCCATCTAAGTTTACACTATTTTACCAAATAGTATTAGGTTCAATTAATGTAACAAATGCCTTTTCTGCTTTAAATAAAAAATATACTGATAGTGGTGTAGAGGCAAAAGTTACATCAGGAGAGGCTATAATTGCTATAATTATTGTCGACCAAAAGGGGTGTGTTATTAGTGGATATAATCCAATTAATCTTGCAAGTTTTGCTTGGGGTACTCCAAAAGCTTTAAAGGGCAACATTAAGGAGTTAAATAGATGGTCAATAACTGAAAGTACTGTTAAGATAGAACTTGGAGCAATTATCCGTAAAATAAATCACAACGGTGAGGTTCTTCCTTTAAACAAACTAACAATACAGGAAGCTTATAATTACCTTGTTAATACATTTGATATACCAGCTGAAATGCTTATAAACAAACAATTTGCTATTCGAAGTTATGAACCACATAAAGAAGGCTTTCCTGCTAACTTTCCTAGTAAAATTCCGCTGCTCAACAGTTTTTATTTAAATGATCTAGAGAAAGCCACTAAGGTAATTAAAGACTCAAAGGATAACACTAACTTATTACAATATCTAGGTGTAAATATTCCATCAAATCGTCATAATATTTTAGATGATACGGTTTTAGCTGATACCCTTGCTCCCAAAAATATTCCTTCAGCAAGATGGCCTGGACCAGGAAGACAGCCTCTAGTATTATTACAACAAGCAGCAGTTAATTTAGCTATGACGAAACTAAACGATGGTGGAATCTTGGCAATTAATGGACCCCCAGGTACTGGTAAAACTACTTTGTTACGTGACATTGTTGCTGAATTAGTCTCAAAACGAGCTGAAGCATTACTGAAGTTTGATGACCCTGAAAAAGCTTTTACTAATTCAGGCAATACAGTAAAATCTAGATCTAGTCGGTTCGATATTTATACATTAGATGAAAGTATAAAGAGTTTTGAAATATTAATTGCTTCATCTAATAATAAGGCTGTAGAAAATATTAGTGCTGAATTACCTAATTTAAAAGCCATAGCAAGTGATGCAGATGACTTACGCTATTTTACACCCCTATCCGATGCTTTATTGGGATATAGTAGTTGGGGGATGATTTCAGCAATGCTTGGCAATAGCACTAATCGTATTAATTTTAGTAAAAAATTTTGGCGAAATCAAGATTTTGGACTTGATACATATTTAGCAGAAATAAATGGTACCCCACAAATATTTCACGAAAGAGATCCAGTTACTAAAAAAATTACTAAAACTCGAACACCACAAATTATTCAAGACAGTAATCCACCACGTAATCGCAGCGAAGCCTTAATACGCTGGCGACAAGTGTGCAACCATTTTAAACAAGTATTACAAACAAGCCGAACTAGACTTGCTGAATTACAGGAAATAAAGAATTTGTTGCAATATTTAGCAGATATAGCAATTCAATTAGAGCCAGGAGAGGGGTTAAATGATCTTTTATCCAAACATAATAAGCATAAACCTTGTATTATTTCCTCTATTCTAAAAACTTCTGCATTTCGTAGTTGGCAAAAGAAAAATCAAAAGCTTACTAATTTTCAGTATACACAAAAAAATATTTATGAGTTATTTAGTCAGCTTGCTCCTCATATTGTTGATAAGAATTTGTTTTTAAAATCTCCTAAAGAAAAGTATGTAGTTTCCCCATGGTGTGATGCACAAACACACTCCTTACGTGATGAAGTATTTATTGCTGCTATAAAAGTACATAAAGCTTTCATAGATGCAGCAGCTAAACCTTTACTTCATAATCTCGGAGCTTGGATGGAAAATTTTACTAATTCTACTACTGTTATGGAGTGTTTAGCAGATTTATGGTCATCTTTCTTTCTAGTAGTTCCTACTATATCAACAACTTTTGCTTCCGTAGAGAAAATGTTACAGGGTCTTCCATTAAACTATCTTGGATGGTTGCTCATTGATGAAGCTGGACAGGCCTTACCTCAAGCAGCTGTTGGAGCTATAATGAGAACAAAACGAATTATAATTACTGGCGACCCTCTACAAATAGAACCAATTGTTATCTTACCTGATAGTTTAACAAAAAATATATGCAAACAATTTGAGGTAAGTCCTGATAATTTTAATGCCCCAGAAGCGTCAGTTCAAACCTTAGCAAATGCTGTAAGTCCATATATACTAAATTTACTACTAAATATGGGAATCGGGAAACTGGAGTACCTTTACTAGTACATAGGCGTTGTGCAGATCCTATGTTTAGTATTTCCAATGCTATTGCTTATGAAAATTTAATGATACAAATAAAGAAAGATAATAGCGATTCATTAATACGCAACTGTCTTGGTTCTTCTAAATGGTTTGATGTTAAAGGTGATATTATGGACAAATGGTGCTTAGAAGAAGGAAAAGAGGTAATTAGACTATTAAATCAATTAAAAACTGCTAGAATATTTCCAGACCTATATATTATAAGCCCGTTTAAGCTCGTTGCCTATAATTTACGTAAGTTGATTAAAGAGCATAAAGTTTTAGATTCTTGGATAGAAACCGATACGCAACTTTGGCTTAATGAGAGAATTGGCACAGTACATACTGTACAAGGACGAGAAGCTGAAGCAGTAATCTTAGTGTTAGGAGCTCAGGGATCCACTCAAGGTCATAGTCGACAATGGGCAGGTAAATCTCCTAACATCTTAAATGTGGCAGTTACTAGGGCTAAAGAAGTTATTTATGTTATAGGACATAAAGACTCATGGGAAAATATTGGGGTATTCAGAGAACTATACTCTAGACTAGAAGATGATTTCAGCATAGATTGATGTGTTCAGCCCATCAGCTCCAACTTGTTGCTAATTGATAGTTGTTTTTAACGTTTGACTTTAGATTTTTAGATTTAAATGTTGTATAATGAACTTTGTGCAAAATCCGTTTCAAACGGATTTATATTAATTTATAATAACCTCAAGTATCTATGTAATAAATTAATAGTAGGCTCAAATAATCATCGCCATTAGGGGTGATGTCACCACAACTGTCGAAAGTTAGAAGAGGAAGCGGTTTTAGAACTCATTATGGCAGTTTAAAAGTTGTAGAAAAATAACCAAGGTCATTGCGAGGAGGCATAAGCCGACGAAGCAATCCATTTTTGGTTACTTTTATTGCTTCGCTTACGCTCGCTAATAGACACTGTGGTATAGGTATTTGTAAACTTTCAACAGTTGTGGGGTAACATCGAAGATGCAGAAAGTCTAATAAAGAATTTATTAATTCATTTCCTAATTAACAGTTGATATTATTTGTATAATGTGTATAATGTGCTTCTTAAAAATTAATAAAGGACCATTATATATGATGAATTCCCACGAGAACAGACCTCTCGTTAAAGACATTAATTGCACAGCTGACTTAAAACGTGACTCAGCCTTTACTACACAGCCTACTACCCTTGGTAATGCCTTACAGTTTACTCCCCCTAATAATACTGTACAGCTTACTACCCCTAGTAATGCCTTACAGTTTCCTGTATCTAATGCTACTGATAATACCTTACAGCCTTCCTTAATCACGTCTAATTCAAATGCTACCTTACGGTTCACTGATGAGCAGGATGTTCGACCAATATTAGGAGACGACAGCGAAGGCTCTCAAGAATAAAGCACAAACCTACCATTTCAAAAGCTGTTTTTACAGCTTTTGAAGTTAGCTATAAATGTCAAATTAGTTAAAAAGGTTTTACTGATTTGTCATGAAGTAACATAATTCCCGTAGTAAAAAACGGGGCAAATATGTTCTTTACTTCCAATAACAAGGTTTCATTACTAATTTCTTGTTGTAAATCTTCTCTGATTAAATCAAAGATTTCCTGTAAACTTTTACCACCATCTATCATTTGTTTAAAAACATATTTGGTATAATTAGAAATTGGTATAGTAATATTGATATCCTTTAATAATGAATTATTTAATGTAAAGTTAACAATATTGCCAGCTACTAAAGCATTAGTTTCTATATGATCATAAATTTGTTTAGAAATAGCCCCAGTAATACCATAAAAATATGGTATATTATCCAAATTATCAAGACTAGCAATAGTATCTTTTTGATTAGAAACAAAAAAACTGTGTTTAATAATATTTCCAACAATTAATTCACAAATTGCTTGCTGTGTTATGATATCCATCTTCTTAATCTTCTGTAGAAGAGAAAAATCACTAATATAATTTTCGATCCTTAGAGCTAATTTTTCGCTAACATCAGAAAATTCCACAAAATTTAAAGCTGCATTATGAATAAATTCGTATAATTCGGGAATAGAATAAGCCCTATCCTGTTTATGCAAAAACATGTCATATAAACCTACATCACCGAAAACAACATGGTCACCTAGCAGTTCTTGCCCACGTATATACCAATTAGTTGCAGGGAAACCAGCCATAACAGACTTGGTATTCATTATTTCTTCTACCCTATTGCTAACACCTTGGTTTACCATTTTCATGATATCTTGTACCTGATATAATCCAGTACGACCATATTTAGCATAAACCATTATGTTAATTGCTCCCTGATCAGAGAGAGAATCCTTTAATATCTTTAAACCATCTGGAGGGCTTTTCAAATGGTGTAATACTCCTATACAATTAATATAATCAAACTTACCTAAATTAAGCTTTGGAATATTTAAAATAGAATCATATACCCATTTAATATTGGTAAGACCACGTTTTTCAGCACGTTTTTGGGCAATTTCCATGCTTGGCTTGCTAAAATCTAAATACACCACTTCAGCATTTTTATCTTTTAGTTGCTCTGCCATATATATAGCAGAATCACCAGTACCACCACCGGCAATTAGCACCCGAAAACCTGAATTAAAATCTTCTTTACCTTTATATAAATAATGATTTAACTCACCCAAAAATTCGCCGCTAATTACCAGTAATCTTTTTGTTTCATCTTCAGGATCTCTATAAGGATAGGGGTAATCTTGATAATGCTCTTGCACTACAGCCAAATCACCAGTTCCCTCAATGGGAACATGGCTATTTGTTTTAACTTGTTTAGATTTTGACATAGGAAATTTACATTATACTTGGAGTTGATAAAAAACTTATAATCATAGCAAAATAGCTAACAAATATCATTTTATCAAGTCCTTTATTTGTAATTGTATAGTATGACGTTCTTGCCAACTATTCATTTTTAATGAACCAATTACAGAAATATTATGTGACTTAATATTAAGTAAAATATTTTCTATAGGACTAGATACACTATTAAACGCAATAGCATGAAGCGGTTTAGAACCAAAAGCTTCCTTAGAAGGAGCAAGCAAACATCTTATATGCTTACCACCGACTATGTCAGCTTTTAACACCAAAAGATTAGAGAATTTAAATATTGGCTCATAATTTCCTTGGCCAAATGGTTCGAGTTTACTCAGCTCATCCATTAGCGGCAAATTTACACTACTTGTAGTAAGTTCCGCATCATATTCTTCATAGGCAATGTCATTTTGATTACTAATATCAATCTTAAAGGCGTGATTTAAGAATTCTTGTAACTCTTGTAATTTCTCTTCCAATACTGTAAATCCAGCTGCCATTGCATGTCCCCCGCCAGCTATGATTAAATCTTTAGCCTTGGCATTGATAATTTTACTACCAAAATCAACATTTTTGACAGAACGGCAAGAAGCCTTACCGATTGCATCATTTAAAGCTATAACTGAAACCGGTTTATTAAATTTTTCCTTTAATCTGCCAGCGACAATGCCGATAACACCTGGATGCCACCCTTTACCAACTATAAATAATGAACTATCATTTTCTTGGGTTAAAGCTATTTGAGTAGCTTCCTCTATCATTATCAGCTCTATTACTTTTCGCTCATTATTATGTTTCTCCAACTCCTGTGCAAGTAGATTTGCTTCTATTGCACACTCGGTAGATAAAAGACTAGCACCCAAGGATGATTTACCAACTCTTCCACCGGCATTGATCCTAGGTCCCAACACAAATCCCAAATGATAACAGTTTGGTTTTTCATTTAAACCAGCAACATCACATAAAGTCTTCATACCTAAATTTTTTCTTTGACCAAGGATTTTTAATCCTTGAGCAACAAAAGCACGATTTAAGTGAATAAGCTTCATTACATCGCATACTGTTCCAAGTGCGACTAAGTCTAAATATTGCATTAAATTTGGTAGAGCCCGTAGCAAACTGGCGTCATTGCGAGGAGATGCTTCAGCAGCGACGAAGCAATCCAAATGCTTTCTTTTATCATCATTTTTCTTGATTGCTTCGTCGCAGCGAAGCTGCTCCTCGCAATGACGATCAGCAAAGAAATTTTGTTTTTTTAAATCGGATAATAAGGCGGTAGCAAATAAAAATGATACTCCTACAGCCGCTAGGTACTTATATCTACTGGTCTCATCGATACGATTCGGGTTAACAACAGCAACAGCGTCAGGCAATATATCACTACTAATGTGATGATCGATAACTATTACATCAAGCTTTACTTGTGATGCATATTTTAGAGCCTCATGTGCCATTGCTCCACAATCAACAGTAATCAGTAGCTCAGTAGCATTATCCTTAATTTTCTGCATAGCAGCTGGAGTTGGTCCATACCCTTCAGCAATTCGGTCTGGAACATAAATATCAGCTTCTTGCCCCAAATCTCTAAATAGATTCTTAAGTAGTGATGAAGATGTAGCCCCGTCAACGTCATAATCAGCAAATATACAGATTTTCTGTTTATTTATAATAGCTTCTATAGTCCTATCTACTGCTTTTTGCATATCAAGTAAATGAAAAGGATCTGGCAGTAAATTCTTGAGCTTAGGTGATAAAAAATCTATAGCTTGTGACAAGTTCTCTAAGCGAGGAAATAGAACCCGTGCTAGAAAATCACTGATTCCTACAGAACGACAAAGTTCTGAAACATCATCCTCGTTTACTGATCGCTGTTGCCAAATTTTTCCATTTACTGAACGTTTGGGTTCTAGTGGTATTATCATGTAAGGCAACCCTATTTAAAAAATTAGTTCCTTTAACTTATAAATCAACTCTAAGGCTTGTTTAGGGGAGAGCTGATCAGGATCGATTTTAATAAGTTCTTCTTCTAACTTATTAAATTTTATTTCTTTTTTACTTTCTACTGGCAGACTAAATAAACTTAAGTTGTTTGATTCAGTGTTTAATATATTTTTGCTTTTGTACGTTGCGGTTTTTTCTAATTTTGTTAAAATGTCATTCGCCCTAATTATAACAGATTTTGGTAGGCCCGCTAAGTAGGCTACATGAATTCCATAAGATTTATCAGCCATACCTGCTATAATATTATGCAAAAATAATATTTCTTTCCCTAATTCCTCAATAGCCACCGTATAATTTTGCAAGGCTGGCAAAAAATTACTCATGCTGGTTAATTCGTGATAATGCGATGCAAACAAACATCGACATTTGAGATTATCATGAATATATTCCAGCACCGCGAAAGCAATTGACACACCATCGTAGGTGGAAGTTCCACGACCAACCTCATCTAATATGACTAAAGAATTTTTAGTAGATTGTGCTAAAATAGCTGATGTTTCAAGCATTTCCACCATAAAAGTCGATTGGCCTGCTTGTAAATCGTCCCCTGCCCCTATCCTACTAAATATCTTGTCTACAATACCTATTTTGGCACTTTTAGCCGGCACAAAACTACCAATTTGAGCTAATATGGCTATTAGGGCATTTTGCCGTAAAAAAGTACTTTTACCTGACATATTAGGTCCAGTAATTAACCAAATTCTATGAGCTTCCGATAAAGTACAGTTATTGTGAATAAAGCTTTTTTTATCATTTGATAAACTTTGCTCAACGACTGGGTGACGCCCTTCAATAATCTCAAAACTCAAATCATTGCTTAACCTAGGCTTGACGTAATGATATTCATCAGCAATATAAGCAAAATTACAAAATACATCAAGCTGACTCAAGGAACAGCTAAGTAATCGTAAGAATATAGCTTTATCAATAACTTGCTGGCATATTTTATTATATAATTCTAGTTCAAGACTAACCGCTAAACTTCTGCTATTAACCATATCGCTTTCTAACTTTTGTAATTCAATAGTAGTATAGCGACTAGCATTAGAGGTTGTTTGTCGGTGAATAAATTTTGAAGCGTACATTTTATCACTATGTCTTAGGGTAACTTCAATAAATAAGCCAAGTACATTATTATGAGATATTTTTAGGGTGTCAATGCCAGTATCAAGGCGATATACATTTTTTAATTTTTCTACATGTGCTTTGCCATTGTTAATTAAGTCATATAATTCTTGTATTTTAGGATGATAATGATGATTTATTATCCCACCTTCATTGATAGTATTAGGTGCATCCTCTCTAATTGCTTGATCTATTAATGAATATAACTGTTCATCTCCAGATAGAGGTTTAATTAACTTCTCTATATAATCTAGCAAATTTAGCCCATAATGGGCAATAAACTCTCCTTTTATTTCCAGTGCAGCATTTAACGTATATTTAATATTTAGCAGATCTCGCCCGCAGCCACGATTCATGGTAATTCTAGCCAAGCAACGTTCTAAATCCCCAGTTTTCTTGAGTAACTTTTTAATATTCCCTACTAGTTCAATATTTGAATAAAAAAATTCTGTGATATTTTGTCGATAATTTATTTCATCAATATCTATTAGTGGTGTAGATAAAAAGTGATATAGTAAACGACTACCAGCCTTAGTAACTGTATGATCAATAGTGACCAGTAAACTACCCTTGGTTTTTCCTAATAAATTATTAGTAATTTCCAAATTCCGCCGAGTCGCCGAATCAATAATCATAAAATTATGGTAATTGACCAACAAGGGCAAAGGTAGCGAGGGTATATTTTGCTTTTGCGTTAGCGATAAATATTCTAAGATACTACCAATACTACTTGTTTGACATTCAGATATTTCCCCTATGGCTTTTAGATCATTGATTTTGTAAAAATCTAAAATAATTTTATGGCATTTTTTAGGAGCAAAAAAACTATCAACTTGATACGAGACACGAAAATGTAATTGGTGCTGAATACTACTAGCTAATTGTTCTCCCTGCAAATTTTCGCTAAGTAAAATCTCTTTAGGCTTAAGACGTGATAGTTCATTTAGAATCTCATCCTGCGGAATCTCTATAACTGAAATTTCTGAAGTGGAAAGATCAACGTAACAAATTGACGCCCTGTTTTTTAGCAAAACTAAGCTTGCCAAATAATTAGGTTCGCATGACGAAATTAAAGATTCCTCGATAATAGTACCTGGGGTGATAATACGCGTTACATCCCTATTTACTACAGCTTTATAGCCACCACGTTTCTTTGCCTCTTCCGGTGTTTCTAGTTGATCACAAATAGCAACTTTGTAATTTTCTTCAATTAATTTATTTAAATATGTCTCAAGAGCATGATGGGGTACGCCGCACATAGCAATCTCAGAGTCTCCATTAGTCCCTCTTTTGGTAAGAGCAATACCTAAAACTTGGCTGGCAAGAATTGCATCATCAAAAAACATTTCATAAAAATCGCCCATCCTAAATAATAGAAGACAATCAAGATTGGCAAATTTGATGTCTAAATATTGTTGCATCATCTTTGTTGATTGATCATAATTATATTTATGGCGAAATTCTTCTAAAGTCATGGATAAAGTCATGGATATATTTAGTTGTTTGAATTAGATTTGAGTATATACTCAGGTAGAACTTCAAAAATTAAGGTCATTGTATACTCTTCTGCTCCTACGAATTGTTTTTTGAAAATATCATGGATTCGCAGGCTCATGTACTATATGTACACCTAGCATGCTCACCATTCATTTTCAAATCCAATTCTTCAAATCATTTGAGTATACCATAAAGATCACAACTGTTGAAAGTTAAAAAATCGTCTATTAGCGAAGTGCTGTTGTAAGGTTTAAGCCGTCTATTAGCGAGCGAACGTATGTGAGCGTGGCAATCCATGAAGCTTGTCATATGGATTGCTTCGTCGACCTATGGTCTCCACAACTGTCGAAAGTTTACAAATACCTATACCACAGCGTCTATTAGCGAGCGTAAGCGAAGCAATCTAGGAAACAATCTATAGATAAATGATGTTACTGGATTGCTTCGTCGGCTTTACAGCCTCCTCGCAATGACGTGTAGGGAAGCTGTATTTACTAACTTTCGACAGTTATGCTATGGTCTCCTCGCTAATAGACGGTTTTGGCTAAAATTTTTTCAATTTAGCTATAATTGGGTTGATTCGGTTTTTCTCTCACTATTTCAAATAAGTTATGCATAATATTTACCTACAAAAATTAAAATTACTAAATTATCGTAATTTTCAGAATTTAGATATTAGTGCTGGTAATAATCCTGTTATACTAATAGGGGGGAATGGTAGTGGAAAAACTAACATTTTAGAATCAATATCACTATTTTCACCTGGTAAAGGCTTGAGATCAGCCAAATTAGATGATATTTGTCAAAGGGGAGCAGATCATTGCTTAGCTTATACATTATTACACAGTAAACTTGGCTTAGTTGAAATTTCAACGAATTTAAAGCGTGAATCTAATAGACGTTTTACGGAATTTAATGGTGTTAAAATACAAAATAATGAACTAAGTAAGTTCACTGCTATGATTTGGCTTACACCCCAAATGGAAGGTATTTTTTCTTCCAGTACTAGCGATAGGCGTAAATTCTTTGACAGAATTGTTTATAACTTTAATCCATCGCACGCAGGAATAGTTAGTAAATACGAATATTACATGTATGAACGTAGCAAAATACTAGCACAAGACCAAGTGGATACAAATTGGCTAAGAGTGGTTGAAGAAAAAATGGCGGAATTATCAATTGAGATCGCTATTAATAGGCTAAAAATTTTAGAACATATGCAAAAAGCTATCTCAGATTTGGATAATGATTTTCCTAAAGCTATTTTATCAATTAATGGGGTTATAGAAGATATAATATTAAAAAATTCTGAAATAGATATTGATTTTATAAAAAATGAGTTAGTGGTGTCTCGTGTTCGTGATAAGATGTCTAATAGAACTAATTTTGGAGTGCATAAAAGTGATTTTGTAGTTATTCATAAAGAAAAAAATGCCTTAGTTAAACACTGTTCCACCGGTGAACAGAAGGCTATGCTCATTGCCATAATACTTGCCCAAGTTAATTATTCTATTAAAGAAAACATTGCTATGCCTATTTTACTGTTAGATGAGGTTTTTGTACATCTTGATAACAAAAGGAGGCAGTACTTAATTGATTTCTTCCTAGAATTAGGATTACAGCTATGGGTGACTGCAACTGACTTAAATGGCATAGAATCTTTAACAAAAAAAGCAGAATTAATAAAATTATAGGATGAAATTTTCTCTTATTTAATTTTAAGGCAATACCTTAAAACTTGATCACGACGTTCTAATATAGAATTAAGGTAAGAATTATTTAAAAAATCAGAACCTTTTGCTGCTATAAAAATCTTTCTAAGAAGAGGTAAGTCTAATTTTTTTATAGCTTTTATAGTGTCGTTATAACATTGTGTTGGATAAGATATTATAAAACTCTTATCAAATGCATGATACTGAATCCATAGGCTATTTTGATAAATAACAAACCGAAAAGGGTGGTTATAAGACTGAAAATTTTTGTAAAAGGTAGGAGGTATTTGTTTTTTAAATCTTTGTTTTAGCTTTTCTTCATTAGGGAGATCAATAACCTCTGCTTTATCAAAAGGAAATGGTTTATCCCAATCATTGGTATTTAATTTATCACTATACAGTACTCTAACAAAAGGAAGTTCACCAAGCTTAACATATTGGCGATTACGAATGCCTGAATTATCTATTGCAATAAAATATGTTTTATTAATATCTTTAAATATTAATAAATTATGTGATCCAGAGTCCCACTGCCCAAAAATAAAGTAAAAAGTTCGTAGGTTCATTTGATCTTTTATGGAAACCTCTTGAAGAGCTTTTTCATACTCTTCAGGTACTAAAGGATCAATTTTAGTATCAATGTAGAGTTGCAATGATCCTGTCATTCCATTAATTTTACGCATTACTGTTGGAGGAATATGAGGGAAACCTAGAATTAGAGAAGCTTGATACGCTGCTACTTCAGCTTGTGCATCTCCTAAATCATCTGCAGGTAATTTTTTAAAGACAGCTTTTACCTGATCATCTAAAGTAACTAAAAAAACTTCTCCATTGAATTCGGCTTTTTTACCTTTTCCCGCAAGAAACTTTCTCATAGGTTCTATATGGTGTATTGTAGATGTTTTAAGTAATTTTGAGATCTCAACTTTTTTCCATGTTTCTGGATGGTTAAATGGGCTGGCATATGCAAAATGTATAGTTAATAAGGATGGTAGAATTATATAGAAGGAGACTAAGAATATTCTAGAAACTTGCATATAATTTTATTATTAGTTGATATTTTTTAATTCAAAATCTTTTTCTACTTTGTAGAGCTTCTTTGGCTATATCGAAGTCGCTAAATGGTAGTTTTTTATTACCGATTATTTGATAATTTTCGTGACCTTTGCCGGCAATCAGCAAAATATCATCTTCTTGTAAATTATTTATTGTTTCAGTAATTGCAATTTTTCTATTATTTATTTCTATATATCTATTAGTGATAGATATAATACCTTGTATAATTTGCTGCCGTATGAATTTTGGGTCTTCATTCCTCGGATTATCGTCAGTGATAATAACTCTATCTGCAATTTTTGCAGCAACTTGCCCCATTAATGCTCTTTTACCACTATCTCTATTCCCCCCACAGCCAAAAATTACTTTTAATGATCCCCTATTTGAGTATATTTCTGATTTTATTTTTTTTAGTTCTAGCAAGCTTTTTTCTAAGGCATCTGGAGTGTGAGCGTAGTCAATAAAAATATTGCTATTAGCTACTCTCTCTAAACGTCCTTTAACTGCTTTAATTTGTGGTAATTTCGATATGACTTGTTCAAAAGGAAAGCCAGTCAAATGCACCATCATAACGGCAATTAGTAAATTGGTTGCTTGAAAACTACCAACTATATCGGTAGTAAAATTATATTTCTGCCCGTTATAACTACAAATTGTGCTGTCGATAATTTTCAGATCACCATTCATACCAACGGTTAAAAATTTTATATTACGATCCTGTAAATAACTTTTGATATAATCTAATTGTTCTATTTCCGAGTTTAATACAGCAACTCCTGCCTGCGATAAATTATCTGTAAATAATTTTAGCTTGGCTAAAAGATAATTATCCATATTTTTATGATAGTCAAGATGATCTTGACTAAAACTAGTAAAGCAGGCAGCATCTACTTTTAGACCATGTAATCTTTCTTGATCTAGACCATGGCTGGAAGCCTCAAAAGCTACATATCTTATATTATTCTCAGCTAGATTATGTAAAATATGTCTGAAAGTTACAGGATCAAGGGTAGTGAGGGCAGGAAACTTATCTGAAATCTCTTGGATGGTTGTTAAATCCAAATTCTCAGGACATTCTATACCGATAGTACCAATAGAACAGCTGGGTACTCCTAGCAATGTGTATAGCTGTCTGCAATAGGATACTACCGAGGTTTTACCGTTAGTACCAGTAGCAGCTACCATATATTGTGGTAATAAAGGGTAAAGAATATTAGCAGCTTGGCTCAGTGCCACCCGTGCATCACTCACAAGCGTTATATGTACACCATTAGCGATAATGTTAGGGTTTTTCAAACTTGCAGCATCATCGGTAACAATGAATTTCACTCCTTTGTTTATTACATCATCAATAAACTTATTACCATCCGAACTTGCTCCTTTAATGGCGAAGAATAGACTAGTTGATTTAACTAGTCTAGAGTCGCAACATAAAATTTTAGGTTCAATCTGAGAGGTAATTTTTAAATAGTCAAATAATTTTTGCAATTTAAATATAGCCTAATTAGTTTTTATGTGTATGTTTACCCATAGTACATTTTTTGTGTAATCATCATCGCGATGCACCTACAGACACCAAAATCGTCATTGCGAGGAGCTGCGACAGCAGCGACGTGGCAATCTTTTGAAGTAATACTTGTCCCTACTTCACAAGATTGCCGCGTCGGCGATTCCATCGCCTCCTCGCAATGACGGTTAAGGAAAAACTTGATTATCGAGTACCAACTCTTGAAATCATAGTAGTATAAAGTAGTAGCCCATGTAAAGCTAGTAGATAGTTTGTTAACAAGAAATTTAGGGTTTCTTATGCAAAAAAAAGATATATCAATTCTAATAGGTAATGCTCTAGATCATTTTGATACGGCTATTTATAGTTTTCTTGCTCCAGTTTTATCAATGATCTTTTTTCCCAAAGATGATCCTATAGTTGCTTTAATCTTAACCTATAGTGTGCTAACAACTTCAATCATTACTAGACCAGTTGGCTCGATAATTTTCAGTATAATTGTCAAAAAACGAGGGCCAACTCTAGCTCTATCCTATTCATTAATAGGTGTTGCTATTACTACTATGTCAATAGGATTTATACCAACTTATCAAATGATTGGCTGGTTTTCACCATTGATGTTGCTCATTATTCGAATGATGTTAGCAATTTTTGGCGAAGGAGAACACTGTATTGCCAAATTATATATTGTAGAAAATAAGACGCAGATTCAAGGAGTGAAAGCATCTTATCTATACGAGTTATCAACAATGTTTGGCATTATTATTGCCTCTTTTATAAGTAACATTCTAATTAGTTCTAATCACCATGAATATTGGCGTTTATGTTTTATATTAGGAGGGAGTACAGGGATTGTCGGGATTTATCTTAGACGTTATTCTAATACGTCTCAAAGAGCAATAGAACAGAAATCCTCTACATCAAATGTGATATTGAATAATAAGTGCAATATTCTACGTGTATCTATAGTTAGTGGTTTTTCCTATATGACATATGTCATACCTTTTGTCGTGATGAATAGTTTTATACCTCTTATCACTTCTATATCTTTGGAGGCGATGATGAGTGTTAATACTATTTTATTAATCATAGATGTAGCAATGATTCCATTAGTAGGGCATTTTATTAAAAAATATCGCCCTGTGGATGTAATGATCGTAAGCACTAGCATTCTATTTATTAGCATAGTACCATTATGGTTATATATTACTGATGCTTCTGTATGGTATATTAATTTTGTTCGTTTATGGATTATTACCTTAGGGGTAACTTTTGCATGTCCACTAAATTATTGGCTTAATAGCTTATTCCGTAGTTCAGATAAATATATGCTAGTTAGTATTGGTGATGCTTTAGGTACTTCAATATTTGGACGATCTACCCCTGCAGTGTGCATAGCTCTTTGGCATTTTACTGGCTCTTCTATAGCCATAGGAGTTTATATTGCAATGATTACTTTAGTTACCATATGGGCGGTGAAGAGTATACCATGAAAAACATAATAGATATAGATGTATGACAAGACCGGCATTCCTAATTGCTTTTTTTACGACAATCGTGCGTTATTATGATTATGCTCTTTTTGGTCTCTCGGCAGCAGCTCTATCCAAGAATTTTTTACCTCTAGGATCAAATGATAGGCAGATATTATTATTTTTTGCTATATTCAGCATAGCTGTAATAGCTCGTCCCATAGGCTCGATCATTTTTGGTTTTATCAGTGATAAATATGGTAGAATTGTATCAGTTAAAATCTCAGTATTTTTGGCTACTATCTCTACAATTCTTATAGGATTAACCCCTAATTTTGATAAAATTGGTATGTATGCTACAATAATTTTAATATTTTGTCGTATGACATTTTTAATGAGTTTGGCAGGGGAGAGCGATGCAATAAAAATTTATGTTGTAGAAAAGGTGGGTATGAGGCACAAAAATTATACTTATGGTATCGTGTCATTTTGTACTCAGGTTGGGGCATTGCTTGCTGCAACAATTTATCATTTTTCGACAAAGTTTGAACAAATGTCTCATTTATGGCGGGTCAATTTTATTATTGGTGGAATTTTTGGTTTATTTATCATAAGTCTAAGGCACTATTTTCGTGAAAGTGAAGAGTTTTTAAAGTCTAAAAAGGATCATAAATCTATATATTACAACTTTTTTGATTTAGGAAAGATTATAAAAAATTCATTTGGCAGATTTATCATAGCAATATTAATAAGTGGTTGCATAGGAGGTATTTACCATTTTTTAATTATTTTTTGGGGAGTCTTTGCAGCAAAAAGTGCGTTGCTTATGAATAGCAATCAAGCTCAAATTATCAATATAGTCTTAATAACCATTTATGCTATTATGTCAGTGTTTTCTGGTTTTTTAGCTGATAGGATTTATCCTAAAAAACAAATTATTACATCGTTATCATTAAGTTTGTTAGTTATAATTATTGTACAGTTTCTATTATATAAAGAAATCTTTGTGATTTACTTCCCCATCATTCTTATAGCCCTTGCTCCATTTTATGTAGTACCATTACAAGTTATTGTCCAATCTCTATTCATTACTAATATTAGGGCTAGAATGTGTAGCATATCGCATTCACTTGGTGGCATGATATTTTCGTCAACAACACCATTTTTTTGTATGTTATTGTGGCAATATTTTAATTCAATATTCTTAGTGCTAGGATTTTTTCTGCTATTGTTATTAATATTGTTCAGTACAGTAATTTATCTGTATAGTACAAACGTTATAACAAATTATAGCTAACCCGAATAGTATTACTCCGTCATTGCGAGGAGGCGATGAAATCGCCGACGTGGCAATCTCATGAAATAATATCTGCCTTTGTTAGGCGGCTTCGAGATAATTTAAGCTCTTCTTCACAAGATTGCCACGTCGGCACTTTGTGCCTCCTCGCTAATAGACGGTTTTAACTTTCAACAGTTGTGTACCTCGACCCTTCGACTCCTGCTACTATCATAATGTTGATTCTATCAACTCTTCATTTACTAGTGTTATATTTATACTCTTCATTTATGCTCTTCTGTTTCTAGATTCTTCCAAATTCTATTTTTAGAGATATAGAAGAAAATTATAAAAATTACTAAGAACATCATCACTTTTAAACCCATGGATTTACGGTTTTCCATTTCAGGTTCAGCAGCCCATTGTAAAAATATCGTAACATCCATAGCCATTTGTTCGACTGATGAGTTTGTTCCGTCTATATACTTTACTTGTCCATCTGACAAGGGAGCTGGCATGGCAATCTGACTATGTGGAAAATATGGGTTGTAATTTAATCCTGGCATTAGTTTAAAATTTTCAGGAGGATCAGTATAACCAGTAAGTATAGAATATAAATAATTTGCTCCATCAGGTCTTGCTTTGATAATCAACGATAAATCAGGCGGATCTGCTCCATTATTGGCAGCTCTTGCTGCTTGTTCGTTAGGGTAGGGACGAACAAATGGATCAGAGGGTAGAGCCGGTCTTTCAAACATTTCTCCTGCATCATTTGGACCATCTTGTACAGTATAATTTTTGGCTATTTCTTTAATTTCTTCATCTGAAAATCCTAGATCTTTAAGATTACGATAATATAAATTATAAAGACCATGACAGCTACTGCATACTTCTTTATATACTTGGAAGCCACGTTGCGCAGCTTTCCTATCAACAGTTGCAAAAACTCCATCAAATGGCCAAGCAATCTTTTTTGTAGGTAGTGCTTCGTTTGCGATAGAGATGTTTGATAGTAATAATATGAATAGACAAATAATAGAGTTTCTCCATGACAGAAAAAACGTCATCCGAGCTACAGCGGGAATCCAAGAAAGATATCCTGAAAGACCATTAAATATTGGTTTAAATATCATATGCCCCTGTATAAAATACCTTTGTATAACTTTGTTGTCTTTCATATAGAATCCGGTAATGGCAGAGTTTTTTCATATTTGCTAATTAGGGGTACTGCAATTAAAAAATGAAAGAAATAATAAGTAGCAGCAAACCGGCTTAAGGTAATGTAAGGTTCTTCTGCTGGTTGTCCTCCAAGATACCCAAGTGTCAAGCAGTCAAATATGAACAGCCAAAAAGCTATGCGGAACATTGGTCTATAATTGCTACTCCTAACTTTTGAACTGTCAAGCCAAGGTAAAACAAATAATAACAAAATACTAGAGAACATTAATATTACGCCACCTAGCTTTGACGGTACTGCACGTAAAATGGCATAAAATGGCAGAAAATACCATTCGGGAACTATATGAGCTGGAGTAACCAAAGGATTAGCTGGTATGTAATTGTCAGGATGCCCTAGATAATTTGGTTGGTAAAAGACAAAAAAGGCAAATATTAAAAAGTAAACACCGAATCCAACGAAGTCTTTTACCGTATAATACGGGTGAAAAGGAATAGTATCTTTAGATGACTTAACATCGATCCCTTTAGGGTTATTTGATCCATGAATATGTAGTGCTACTAAATGGAGTAGTACTAAAGCTACTATAATAAATGGCAATAAATAATGTAAAGCAAAAAATCTGTTAAGTGTAGGGTTATCAACTGAAAAACCCCCCCAAAGCCAAGTAACTATTGATTTGCCAATAATAGGTATAGCTGAGAATAAATTGGTGATTACAGTTGCTCCCCAGTAACTCATTTGTCCCCAAGGTAGTACATATCCCATGAAAGCAGTAGCCATCATAGTAAGAAAAATTATTATGCCTATATGCCACAACAACTCTCTAGGTTTTTTGTATGAGCCATAATATAATCCTCTACAGATATGTAGATAAACTGCAGCAAAAAACATTGATGCTCCAACTGAGTGTATATAACGTATTAACCAGCCGTAATTGACATTACGCATAATTTTTTCAACACTCTCAAAGGCGTAATCAACATGAGGAGTGTAATGCATAGCTAAAATAATGCCAGTGATTATCTGAATTACTAAAGCGATACCAGCTATTGACCCTAAGTTCCATAGGTAACTTAAATTTTTGGGTGTTTGGTATTCTCCCAAATGTTTAAGGAACGAGAAAACAGGTAGTCTATAGTCTATCCATTCTATAACGGGGTTTGATTTTTTAGGATCATTAGTTTCATTCATAAATAACTATCCGATTTTAATTTTTGTATCGGAAATAAACTCATATGGTGGGACAGCCAAATTTAAAGGAGCTGGTCCTTTACGAACGCGACCAGATGAGTCGTATTGAGAGCCGTGGCATGGACAAAACCAACCATCATAATCTCCTTGGTTTGCAAGTGGTACACAACCTAAATGTGTACAAATGCCGATAGTTACTAACCATTTATCATGTCCAGCTTTAACTCGTACTTGATCAAGTTCAGGATCTATTAACTCGGAAAGGTTTACATTTCTTGCTTCAGCAATTTTTTCTAGAGTCCTGTTAGTAATAAAAACCGGTTTACCTTGCCATTTAACAGTAAGAGTTTGACCTGGTTGTATGTGAGATAAATCCACTTCTATTGAAGATAGGGCAAGAACATCCGCTGAAGGGTTGAATGAATCAACAAGAGGGTAGGTAGCACATGCAGCTCCAACCACAACCATACTGCTGGCAGTTAAGGTTATAAAATCCCTACGAGTTGCCTTATCATAATCATTAGTATTTGACATAAACTGACTAGTATACCTCTCCTACTTCAATAGTTGTTTTCACAACTCTTGAAGTAGGGAATTATTTTACAATGAGTGCAACTATAGAGCCTAGGTTCTATAGTAGTGGCTTTCACTTTTTGCACAAACTTGATATTTATTATTATATTTAATATAATAGACTACTGGAAAAGTAACAAAAAATCAAGGGTAGCTTCAGCAATTCAACAATTAACAGTGAAGTATTACCCTAATTTTGCTTATAAGGAAAAATGCATTCTTAAAGCGGCTAACGCGAATGCATTTTAAACCTTTCTAAAGCTAAAAACATGATTTTAAAGGATTAAAATTATGTTTTTAGCAAAATATTAATTTAACATAAAAAATACGTCATTGCGAGGAGTCGCGAAAAAGCGGCGACGCGGCAATCTAGGATACACGAAGCGTTACTCTAAAAAAACAGCTTCGCTGTTTACCTAGATCGCCACGGCATCTAAAGATGCCTCGCGATGACGATTATAAAGAAATGTACTATCTGTTCTGTATACTAGCTTTCTTACTTAAGTTTTCTTAAGTATCTTATAGTTATTCACTAAAGACAATATTTAAGATACAAAGGTACTATGCTTAAACCTTCTCGGATTAGCTTTATCTATATAGGATTTTACTATAATTATCTTTTATCAAAAGGAATAAATTCTCTTTGTACATACCCAGTATATAATTGCCGAGGTCTGCTAATTTTTTGTTCGGGATCTTCATGCATCTCTTTCCATTGTCCCATCCAACCAACAGTTCTTGCTATAGCAAAAAGCACTGTAAACATCTGTGATGGTATCCCCATAGCTTGATAAATAATACCAGAATAAAAATCAACGTTTGGATAAAGCTTACGATCTATAAAATATTGATCATTGAGAGCAATTTTTTCAAGCTCAGTAGCGATTTGTAGTAATGGGTTATTATTTTCTCCTAATTCATCTAATACTTCTTTGCAGGTCTCTCTAAGTACAACTGCTCTTGGATCATAACTTTTATAGATTCGGTGACCAAAACCCATTAAGCGGAAAGAATCATTTTTATCTTTTGCTCTTGCAATATATTGTGGAATACGGTCTATTGTCCCAATCTCTTTCAGCATATTAATTACTGCCTCATTTGCTCCGCCATGTGCTGGCCCCCATAAAGACGCTATGCCAGTACTGATACAGGCAAACGGGTTAGCACCGGATGATCCGGCCAAACGTACTGTTGAAGTGGAGGCATTTTGCTCATGGTCAGCATGGAGAATAAATATTTTATCTAAGGCATTCTTTACTACTTGGTTTACCTTATATTTTTCACAAGGCGTCGCAAACATCATATGGAGAAAATTCTCAGTAAAATCTAAACTATTATCAGGATATATAAAAGGCTGGCCTATTGAATATTTATATGCCATTGCTGCAATAGTTGGCATTTTTGCAATCATTCTAATAGCAGCTAACTCGCGTTCATTTTCTTCTACATTTAAAAAATTTGGATAAAATGCAGATAAAGATCCTACCACAGCCAACATAATTGCCATAGGATGAGCTGAGTGACGGAAAGCCATAAATAAACTTCTAAGCTGCTCATTAACCAAAGAGTGATTAGTAATTTTCTGAGAAAAAGATTTATACTGATTCGTGGTTGGTAATTCACCATTTAACAGTAAATAGGCGACTTCTAAGAAATTACTTTTTTCTGCTAACGTTTTAATATCATATCCCCGATGTCTTAATATCCCTTGATCCCCATCTATGTACGTCATTGCAGATTTACAAGCTGCTGTAGACATAAAACCAGGGTCATAAGTGAAATAGCCTGTTAATGAATATATACCGCTAACATCAATAACATCTTGACCAATCGATGCTTTTTTTATTGGTAAATTAAAAGACTTATCACCTATTTTTAATTCAACATTTTCCAAAGTTTTAATTCCATTATTTGTCATATGTTCTCTTTTATCATATTTTATGTTGCTCACTAATACAAAAAATGTATTTTTTTATTAATTTTTAGCATCTTTTGATAAGCTAATATTTAGCATTACTCCTCTAATATCTTACTTAAAAATTCTTCTGTTTTCTTTTGTGTCAACATACCATTTTTCTTAGCTTGCTCAGCTTGTATACTCGATGAACTTCAAGAATTGGCGTCGTCGTGTCTAAAGATCTCCGCTGCTCACGTACTAATGTACGCTCCGCTGCTCGACTTTGACACTCCTAGCTCTTCTTGAAGTTGACCTTCGTCTACCAACTCTTCATTTACGAACAGTATACTACCCAGTAAAAATCTTCTAATTTACTAAGATACTCATATGCTTCATAAGACATCAATATCGAAAATAGCTTACCATGTTAATAACTACTGGAGCTTTTATTGCACTATTCATCAAATTACCAAAATTATTCTGTGCTTCTTTCACATTAATAACTTTCATATAAACCTCATAACTAACTTAAATCAATATCTATATCTAATGCTTGAGATATTTTTTTATATAAATCTATATTACCCTCGCGTTTTCTATTTTCGACCTGCGACAAGTATGCTGCACTTATATTTAACTTTTCAGCAAGTTGAGTTAGAGTATGTGTGCGGTACTCTCTAAATATTTTAATTTTTGATTCTTTACCTACAATTAATCTTTCTGCAATAGTAATAGGAAAATTTTCTTGTATATTACTTTTAACCTGCTGGTAAGCATTGATATCTTCTAATTCATCTAATCTTTCTTTAATTTCTTCATAAGCTTTTATAGACAAAATCACTGCCTTCTTACCATGTGAATCTTCAATAAAACTTATATTATCCAAATTAACCATATACATTGCCTCTACTTTGAATTTTAATTAATTACCTAAACTGAATTATATATTTCTTTGTTTAAAGTACCTTCACTGTTATCAATAATCAAGGTAATTGTTGCATCACCTGTAATATTAATGGTGGTACGTAACATATCTAATATCCTATCAATTCCAGCAATTATAGCAACACCTTCAATCGGTAAATGGATTGAAGATAGAACCATAGGTAGCATTATTAAAGAGGCTCCTGGAATACCAGCACCACCTATAGATCCAAGAGTTGAGGTAATAATAATGACTAAATAATCATGCACCGCTAAATCTATACCCATCATTTGAGCAAAGAATATGGTGGTAAGAGCCAAATTTATAGCAAACCCATCCATGTTTATCGATGCCCCAAGTGGCAATATGAAAGAAGTACTAGATTCAGAGATGCCTAGCCGTTCACGACAAACTTGCATAGTTGTAGCAAGCGTTGCTTTACTACTAGAAGTAGAAAAGGCAAGTATTTGGTATTCCAAACTCTTTTTATAAAAAGGTAATGGTGACATTCGACAAAATACATAAATTAGCATGCCAAAAATACCATATTGACATATCATGGCAATCACTACGGCAGCAACTAATTTTGATAAACTAATCATTACATCAAAGCCTTGCGTACCGACTACCCAAGCCGTTAAAGCAAATGCACCATATGGAGAAAGTTGAATGATCATTGAGATCATTTTTAACACCATTTTTGATAATCTATGAAATAAATCTTTAACAGGTGCAGCACTAGTTCCCATTTTATTTAGTATAAGTCCAGAAAATATTGCAAAGAATACAATTTGTAAAACATTAGAATTGGCAAAAGCCCCTACGACATTATCAGGCACAATATTCACAAAAAAATCAATCATATTAAAGGATTTCTCTTGTGAAATATTTGAGGCAACATCAAAGTTAATATGAACACCATGACCTGGCTTTAATACAAGAGCAACTGTAAGACCAAACACTACAGCAAAAAAAGTAGTTCCTAAAAAAGCAGCAACAGCCTTTATTCCTACTCTGCCAAGAGAAGTAGGGTCACTCATACTAGTTATGCCTGCTACTAAACTAAAAAATATTAAAGGAGCAATAATCATTTTGATCAAACGCAAAAAAATATCTCCTACCGGTTTTATATAAGATACATATTCAGGAAAATATATACCAAACATTATACCTAGGATTAATCCCAAGGTAACTTTTTTCCATAATTTCATTGTTTTCCTTAATTAATTTAAAGAGTGTTTTGATCCGACGTCATCCTGAAATAAATTCAAGATAATGTCCACTTGTGTTCAGGATGACACCAACTTTGGAATTCTAGATATACTCAAATGATTTGAAGAATTGGATTTGAAAATGAATGGTGAGCATGCTAGGAGTACATATAGTATAGTTACGCATGCGAATCCATGATATTTTCAAAAAACAATTCTTCAAAGCAGAAGAGTATAACATCGCTGACTTAAACTCAGGAAGCAGTGGATTATATAGTTTGGGTAAATCTTAGTTCTAATAAACACTCTCTTAAATTAGATACTTTGAGTTACCCAATTTAAATAGCTAGACAGCCCATCTTGAATGTCGAGCTTTATTATTTGCGGAAGATCATAATTATGTATATCAGTAATCACCTTTTCTATTGTATTGTAGTTATCAGATTTAGCCTTTATCACAATACGATATTCTAGCACAGAAGATATCTTGCCTTCCCATTTAAAATAGCTGACTATATTATCTACTTGTATGCAAGCAGCTAGATTTTCTTCCAATAAGCTAGTTGTTATTTTGTCTACCACCTGCTGGTCATTGGTTGTAGTTAAAATCATACAACATCTTTGTACCACTTATACCTCCACAAAGCAATTAGGTGTTTCAAATAATTTGACTTTTGTAATAATAAAAGAACTATTAGCAAACAATTTTGGTAAAATATTCAATTTTAGGTATAATGCTATATTTTCTGCAGTTGGATTTTGTTGCATATAATATATTTTTTGACCAGTCCAGTCACATATTCTATCTCCCATTTCTCTATCATTTTGGTGTAATATAAGATTATGATCAAAATTATCATTTATCCACTTTTGTATTATTGACTTCATGTGACCAAAATCTACAATCATACCAAGATTATCGGTAACACTTGATCCCGCTGTAACTTCAAGGACATAACGATGACCATGTAGAAATTGACACTTATTCTCATGTCCAACAATTCTATGACCTGCATCAAATTCAATTCTACGAGTACACTTTATCATAATTAACCTCAAGTATCGATGTAAGACATCGTTTTAATAGCCTAGGATATCATCCATGCATTTTGATGTCATCTCAGGCGTAGGCGGCTGGTATCTAAGAAAATAGCCTAGAAGGATGTTATATCTATAGTATCTACATTTTTTATATAACCACTATTAAAATGGCTGCTGATCGTCTATTAGCGAGGAGTCGCGAAAAAGCGGCAACGCGGCAACCTAGGATACGCGAAGCGTACTAGAAAAAAAAAACAGCTTCGCTGTTTACCTAGATCGCCACGGCATCTAAAGAGCCTTGCTATGACGATTATAGAAAAATGTGTACTATGATGTTATATACTCTTCTGCTTTGAAAAATTGTTTAATTCTTTAAATATGAGCTAGCAAAGATTCATATCTAGCAATATCCAATTTAATAATATCAATTTTTGTATCATCAATTTCTTCGTCTATTTCTTTTGTTAAAGAGTCTATTTTCCTAATTATCTCATGTAGTTGCAAACTACTAGTATCAACAGCAAATTCTGTTACTATATTTACATTTGTCCACGTGACCTCAGCTAACCCTGAGTAGATAAAATACTTAAATACAGAATTATCTACTGTAATTTTTGTCAATCCATCTTTTAAATTTGCAATTAATAACTCATGACCTAGTAAAACCTCAAATTCTCCTAATTCTCCCGGCATTGTTACCATCTGAGCTTCCATGTCAAACACAACATTCGCTGGCGTTACAATTTTAACCCTAATTGTTTTATTCATTATGCCACTTTTTCTTTAAGTGTTTCGCCTTTCTCTACTGCTTCATCAATGCTACCAACCATATAAAAAGCAGCCTCTGGTAAATAGTCATATTTGCCGGAAACCAACCCATGAAACCCTTCAATAGTATCAGCTAAACTGACAAATTTTCCAGCTATACCTGTAAATACTTCGGCAACATGGAAAGGTTGAGATAAAAAGCGTTGAATTTTCCTTGCCCTAGTAACGGTTAATTTATCTGATTCCGATAACTCATCCATTCCTAGAATGGCAATTATATCTTGCAGAGACTTATATGTCTGTAAAACTTTTTGTACCTCACGAGCAACCAAGTAATGTTTCTCTCCAACAATTGCCGGATTTAGTAATTGTGAAGTACTATCAAGTGGATCTACTGCCGGGTAAATACCAAGCTCAGCAATTTGTCGACTAAGTACGGTAGTCGCATCCAAATGAGTAAAAGAAGCAGCAGGAGCAGGATCAGTTAGGTCATCTGCTGGCACATAAATAGCCTGCACAGAGGTAATTGATCCAAGCTTTGTTGAAGTAATACGCTCTTGCAGCTCTCCCATATCTGTTGCCAATGTTGGTTGATAACCAACTGCTGAAGGTATTCTACCTAATAGGGCTGATACCTCAGAACCAGCTTGAGTAAAGCGAAAAATATTATCGACAAAAAACAAGACATCCTGTCCTCCATCTAAATCCCTGAAACTTTCGGCTATAGTAAGACCAGTTAAAGCGACTCTAGCTCTTGCACCGGGTGGTTCGTTCATTTGCCCATAAACAAGAGCTACTTTAGATTTTTGGGGATTTTTTAAATCAATTACCCCAGAGGCAATCATTTCATGATAAAGGTCGTTACCTTCTCTAGTCCTTTCCCCAACTCCTGCAAAAACCGTATATCCTCCATGTGCTTTTGCTATATTATTAATAAGCTCCATAATTAACACTGTCTTTCCTACCCCAGCACCACCAAATAACCCAATTTTTCCTCCTTTTGAATAAGGGGCTAAAAGATCAATGACTTTAATCCCTGTAACCAAAATGTTTCTTTCAGTTGATTGATCAACAAAATTTGGAGCTGGTTTGTAAATTGAAGCAAAGTCAGTTGAATCAATCTTACCTCTTTCATCAATTGGTATACCAACCACATTTATTATGCGTCCGAGTGTGCCAATACCGACAGGTATCTTAATAGTCTCACCTGTATCTATTACTTCTTGCCCTCTTACTAACCCTTCTGTTGGTCCCATAGATATACATCTAGCAATATCGTCTCCTATATGCTGTGATACTTCTAGTATCACTTTCTCTCCATTATTATTGCACTCAAGTGCATTGAGAATTTTTGGCAATTTACCATCACTACTAAACTGCACATCGACTACAGCTGAAATAATCTGCACAATCTTGCCAATAGTTTTTGTCATATTTTACCTTAATTTATTTTTTATACGGCTTCTGCCCCTGCAATAATCTCTATCAAATCCTTAGTAATCAGATCTTGTCTAGATCTATTAAGTTTTAGTGTTAACTTATTAATAAGCTCCTTAGCATTTTTTGTTGCATTATCCATTGCTGTCATTCTAGCTCCTTCTTCACTAGCTCTATTTTGTAGTAGAGCATAATTAATTTGAGCCGATACATAAAGATTAATCATATGCAAAATAAGCTCTTCACCTTCATATTCATAGCTCAAATATTTCTCATTTGAACATAGCTGTTTTTCTATTGGCAATATTTGCTTTTTAGTTGGAATCTGTATCATAGCATTTTTACAGTTATTAAAATATATTTGACAATTGCTAATTCTAGAATCCTCTACCATCTCCATCAGTTTTTCTTTGATCTGAAATGACAAATTATTATTATGAGCTTTTGGAAACTCATAATAATCATCAATATAATGGGAATATTGTCCCTTAAATGCATCATAACCCTTTTTGCCAATAATAATAAGCCTTACTTGTTTACCAGCATTTTCCAAATTTGCAATATCAGATTTTACCTGCTTGGACAGTAAAAAATTAAAAGCTCCGCATAAACCTCGTTCGGAGGTGACTACTATTAGTAAATGTGACTTATTTATATTCAAGTCACCTTGGTCTAATAATCCTTCCGAGAAAAATTTTTTCTGCTCGATAGGCATATCCTGTAAATTATTGCTAGATGCCACGCTAGACATTATACCCTGCAGAATCCCCATATAATCCTCTGAGTCCTTAACTTGGTTTTTGGCTTTTGTAAACTTAGTAGCCGAAACTATCTGCATAGCCTTAGTGATTTTTTGCGTTGTTGTAATGCTCTTAATACGAGATCTTAACTGTTTTAAACCTGACATAGCTACCTAATTAATCTTAATCTGAAGTCGATTTAACTTACTGAACACTCGATAATCAAGTTTTTTAGAATTATTAAAAAATACGTCTATTAGCGAGAAGTCGCGAAAAAGCGACGACGCGGCAATCTAGGATACGCGAAGCGTTACTCTAAAAAAACAGCTTCGCTGTTTACTTGGATCGCCACGGCATCTAAAGATGCCTCGCGATGACGGTTAAGGCAAAACTTGATTATCGAGTGAACAAGCATTAAAGTTTTGCACAAAATTTTCTAAGAAAATTTTTAACTTTTGTTCCATTTCTTCAGTAATTCGTCCTTGCTCTCTAATAGATACTAAAATATCGTTTTCACTCAGTTTCATTTCTTGTAGCATTCTATGCTCAAATTCTTTTATTCGTTCAACAGGAATACTATCAAGATAATTTTTTACCCCAGCATAAAGACTAACCACTTGTTCCTCAACAGGGAAAGGACTATATTGATCCTGCTTCAATATTTCGCTCAGCTTTGTACCATGTGAAATAAGTTGTTTAGTTGCAACGTCTAAGTCTGAACTAAACTGAGAAAAAGCTGCTAATTCCCTAAATTGTGCTAACTCAAGTTTTACACTTCCTGCCACTTGCTTCATAGATTTTACTTGTGCTGCTGACCCTACCCTACTCACTGATATACCAATATTTACTGCCGGTCTGATACCTTTATAGAACAGCTCATTTTCTAAAAAAATCTGTCCATCAGTAATTGATATAATATTGGTTGGAATATATGCGGAAACATCACCTGCTTGAGTTTCAATAATTGGCAAAGCTGTAAGAGATCCCCCACCAGCTTTATCTGACATTTTTGCGGCTCGTTCAAGTAACCTAGAATGTAGATAAAATACATCTCCTGGATAAGCTTCACGTCCCGGCGGTCTTCTAAGTAATAGTGAGATTTGTCTATAAGCAACAGCATGTTTACTTAAATCATCGTAAATAACTAGTGCATGCATACCATTATCACGAAAATACTCACCAATACTACAACCAGTGTAAGGGGCAACATATTGTAACGCAACAGGATCAGAGGCAGTAACTGCTACAACTGTGGTATATTCCATTGCTCCTGAGTCTTCTAATCTTTTTACTACCTGTGCAACAGTTGATCTTTTTTGACCAATAGCTACATAAATACAATAAATTTTATTTTTTTCATCGCCGTCAAGATGAGCTTGTTTTTGGTTAATAATAGTATCGATAACAATAGCGGTTTTACCTATTTGCCTGTCACCAATAATTAACTCCCTCTGACCTCTACCAATAGGAATTAGGGCATCAATCACTTTGATACCCGTTTGCACCGGCTCTTTAACACTTTTTCTAACAATTATCCCCGGAGCTTTTTCCTCTATATTCCTATATGTATCAGTTATAATCTCGCCTTTACCATCAATAGGATTTGCCATACCATCAACGACCCTACCAAGCAATGACTTACCAACTGGTACTTGTAAAATCTTTCCAGTTCTTTTTACCACATCACCTTGTTTGACTTCTCGATCACTACCAATTAATACAATACTTACAGAGTCTGTTTCAAGATTAAGAGCAAGACCTTTCACGCCTGACGCAAACTCAACGACCTCGCCAGCTTCCACATTATCGATACCATATACCCTAGCTATACCATCACCAACTGTTACAACCTGCCCTACTTCTCGTAAATCGCTAAGCTGATCAATATTAGCAATTTCTTTTTTTAATATTTCAGCAAGTTCAACAGCCTTTAATTGTTGGGTAGACCCCATAATTATTCCTCATATAAAATTTATTTAACCTACGCGAATTCGGGATAAGAATTGACAAATTCTTATCCCGAATTCGCGTTATATGTATCCCGGAAGTTCAATGTATAGCTAGACCGAAAAAGTTTTAGCCAAAAAACCGTCTATTAGCGAGGAGGCACAAAGTGCCGACGTGGCAATCTTGTGAAGTAGTACTCAAATCACACCTCGAGGTCGCCTAACAAAGGCAGATATTACTTCATGAGATTGCCACGTCGGCACTTTGTGCCTCCTCGCTAATAGACGATTTTTTGGCTAAAACCTTTCCAGTTTAGTTATAACAAGTTACATCGAACTTCCGGTTATCTTTGTAGATTTCAAGGTTTTCGTTATTTTTTCTAACATTCCAGCAATAGAATAGTCCCTAACTATGCTATCATATTGCACCACAATACCGCCAATAATTGACTGACTTTGGCGAAAATTTATAGCAACCTTCTGCTGAAAGTCATCTGCTAAATATTTTGTTAACCATTCTTTCTCTCTAGTCTGCAAAGATTTAGAAGAAGTTACTTTTACCATTTTAATATTTCTGCTGTTATTAAGTAGTTGTTGGTATAATACTATTATGTTTGATAAAATAGGCATACGTGAATGCCTTAGTAATATTAACAAAAACCGCTTAACTATAGATTCGATATTAAAGGTTTTTGTAATTAACTCAATTATTTTACATTTGTCAATATCCTTTACTATAGGAGAAAATATAACAGCCTTGATTTGCGGATTATCCTCGATAAATTGATTAATAATGGTAATCTGCTGTAATATTTTATCTTCCAAGCTACTTGCCAATGCATTATCAAATAAAGCAGAAGTATAGTTACGTACTAATTTATTGTTAATCATTATGTTTTTATATCCATTAAAATTCTATAACTATTACTATGGCTTAAACTCGATAATCAAGTTTTTCCTTAACCGTCTATTAGCGAGAAACCGCGAAAAGCGGCATCGTAGCAATCTTTTGAAGTAATACTTGTCCCTACTTCACAAGATTGCCGCGTCGCCGCTTCCAGCGACTCCTCGCTAATAGACGTATCTTTTAATAATTCTAAAAAACTTGATTATCGAGTTATAGAATATATTAAACACATAACCGATGCAACGCAAAGTCCAACGCCAATTTCAATGATAAAGATACCAATATGTTGAGCTAATAATTTCTCATTTGCAAGAGAATAGTAGTTTAAGTAATTATCGTCAAATAATATTGATACCATACCGGTCATGGCATAGATAAGTACCCCGATAGTAGCCATACCAACTAGTAAATCAGTAGAAAAATATTGTTTTAATTTGAACTGACCATGAACTAAATCAAAACCAATTATCATAGAAGCAAATATAGCTCCAGCTTGGAATCCGCCTCCTGGTGATGCATCACCATTAATTTGAATATATAGACCATATAAAAATATATAAGGTAAGATAAAAAGAGTAGAATGTTTTATAATGATAAAATCTTTAAGCATGTTCATTACTTTTTTGTGAAAATAGCAATAATACCGATATTCCAGCAATTAAAATGACTGCCGTTTCTCCAAGAGTATCATAACCTCTGTAGCTAGCTAGTAGTGCTGCTACAAAAGAGGGAATACCAATATCATTTTTAGTATTTTCAATATAATATTTGGTTAGGTGACTTTGTATAGGAGAATCTATAGATCCATATTCTAGTAAATCAAGTCCTGCAAAGCTAAATGTTACTATGAACATTAAACATATAATTGATGAACTTATTACTCGTGTTGGTTTAAGATCACATTTCTGTATGTCTTGCAATCTAGTGAGAAAGCTTAGGAAGACACAACTAGACAAACAGCTACCTAGAGCTACCTCAGTCATTGCCACGTCTGGAGCGTCCATAAGAAGATAAGATAAACCAATAAGTAAGCTAAAAACAGAATTTATTACTACTGTTTCTAATAAAGAATTACAAAATATAATCTTAATTGATACGATGGCAAGCATTATAAGGATTACCATAAGCAACCAGCTAGCTAGTTGAAAATTTATTATTTCTGGTATCATAAATAAGCGATCAATCATTTTAGGTTAGTTTTTTCTAATAAAGCAGCCTTGCCAATTGCATGAGTAGATACCGGGTTTAATATTAAAATCAATATAGAGGCAAAAACTAATTTAAAAGAGCTGGTAAAATCATGTTGTAAAAATGCAAGACCAACAAGTGATAAAGGTACGCCGCAACATTCAATTACACTAGCAGCATGAATTTTTGTATAGAAATCAGGAAATCTAAAAAGTCCAACAATCCCGGAAAATATTGCTATAATTCCGAGTAAGATTAATCCATAACCGATAACAAAAAACATAAATATTCTATTCTCCTTGAGCAAGCGAATATCCAGCTTTCCCATCAAATTCAAATAGATTTTCAATTTTAATAAAGTCTATTTTTGCCTTGCTTAGAGCTTCAAGTAAATGGGCTATAGATAAATGCGTTACTCTTTCCCCATCTTTCTTTGCCATAAAGCGGCAACACCAATGATCAGACAGTAATTCAAACCTCTCATCTCTTGGCCATAATTTAAGTCCCATGGAAGCTATGGTTTTTAATTCTAAGTCACCTAAATTGATAGTTTGAATTTTTGCTGCTACATCATGGGCAGTCAAAGCCTCCATCTGTATGAATATATCACTACCTACCAATTCTTTAGCTTCTTTAGTATTAATCGAATATATCGTGTCAATAGTTTCTTGTGCAGTTGATGATGAATATGCAGCTGCTGCGAGCTTAGAAGGTTTGGAGCCTAGTCTTTTCACTACTTCATCAGCAAATTCCTTAGTTCCAACTTTTTTACTAGATATTTTCTCATCATAGATATCCCCAGTATGAACTCCGTCCTCAATGGTTTTTTTCCAAGCATTTTCTATTAATGCAGCAATATCCTTTTGCTTAATATGAATTAGCATCATAATTACTGCGTTAAGTAAACCAGAAGGATTAGCCAAGTTACGATCTGCAATATCCGGGGCAGAGCCATGTACCGCTTCAAATAAAGCATAATTTTGACCTATATTAGCAGAACCGCTAAGTCCTACTGATCCAGAAATTTCTGCCACTACGTCAGATATAATATCCCCATACAGATTTGAAGTTACAACGACGTCAAATAATCCTGGCTGAGTTGCCAGTCTTGCAGTGCCTATATCTATTATATAATAGTCACTTTGAATCTGCTTATATTCACTCGCAATTTCATCAAAAACTTTATGAAAAATTCCGTCAGAAAGTTTCATAATATTATCTTTACTAAAACATGTGACTTTTTTACGGTTATTTTTTATCGCATATTCAAAGGCATATCTAATAATTCTTTCACTACCAACTTTGCTGATTAGTTTAAGAGATTCATAAACATTGTGAGTTTGGCGATATTCAATTCCAGCATATAAGTCTTCAACATTTTCTCGTACTATAACCGTATTTAAGTTTGGATGAAGTGTTTTAACAAAAGGAGCATAAGAAATAGAAGGGCGAACATTGGCATAAAGAGAGAGGGCTTTTCTAAGAGTTACATTTAAACTTTTATACCCACCACCTAAAGGAGTGGTAATAGGGGCTTTTAGAAGAATCTTAGTTCTTGCCAATGATTCCCAAGTATCTTGTGCTATCCCTGAAGTATAATGCTTCTGGTATAATTTCTCTCCTACTTCCACCATTTCTATACGTATTCTTGCTTCAGCTTCTTTTAAAATATACAGTACTGCTTGCATTATTTCTGGACCTATACCATCACCATAAGCTACTGTAATGGGAGTAAATTCTGTCATTGATAAACCTCTATAACAAATTATTCGTATTTAATTGTAACATGTTTTAATTTATTATTTAGTTCTGCTATCACTTCTTGTGTAATATTCAGACTATTTTTAGCAAATAAAATTTGAGTACTAGGTATAACTAGATCAAGATTATACTTTTCTGCTAAAGCACTTATAATCTTTGTTATTGCTTCTTGTACTTTTCCTATACCTTCAGCATGGGCTTGCTCAAGACGTACTTTCCTATCTCGTATTTCTTTTTGTGCTATGTTTATTTCCTTTTCAAAAAGACTAAATTCTTGTTCAAAAGCTGATTCACTTAAAGAGTTACGTTTTCCCATTAATAGATTCTCTATTTCTTTTAGTTCCCCATCCTTCTTTGATAGATCTTGTCGAATTTTCTCGCTTATTTGGTCTACAGATTTTCTTATAGACTGGATTGCTACAGAATGTTCTAGAATAGAGTGTATATCTACAATAGCAATTTTTGTCGCAAATCTATTTGCAATATTTGTATTAGAAGCATAAATAGTTGAATAGCTGTTAATTATTAAACAAAATATTATTGTTAACCAGCTATGACACCGTTTTGACCACATAACTATCATACTAATGTTAGTGTTTTTGATCCACATAGAATTTTCTCTTCTAAATTCTTCAATTTTTTGCAGTATATACCAAAAATTTCTTCCACTAATATGTTTTTACAAAAATAATATCTTTTTTAACTTTCAACAGTTATGAACAACGGTCGTTCTATTTTTCCAATACAGCAATTCAATACCCTTCCTATTTAATTTTCGTCAAGTACAGTAGTTGTGTCTTCAGCCAAATTCTCACGTAGCACTTCTATTTCTTCTATGGATAGTTCTATTATTCTACTTATAGTTTCTATAGAAAAATTTTCTTTTAGCATTTTTTTTGCCATTGCTATTTTTTCTTCAGCTCTACCTTCAGTTCTAGCTGCAACTATATAATCACGTTCTTTTAGCGATTCATTGACATAATTCTGATAGTGCTGACGTTCTTCTGGAGTCATTTTTAGAACACTCAGACGTTCTGCTACTTTCTTCATATAAGGCGACTTAAAATCATCTTTAACCTCAGAATGTTTGGCAAAATATAACCACTCATCCAACTCATCTTTTATAATACCATCAAAAAGCGGTACGGAAATAACAAAATATTCAGGAAATACATTGTGAACATCAAAAAACCTACAACCCATATCAGCAAGATGTAAGTCTACTGGATGTTCCCTGTCCATTTTTCTAAATATAGTCTGACCGTGATATAATGGAGAGCTTATATCGCTCAACACAAAATATATTAAGTTGATATGAAATATTTTTTTGATATCACTATAATCCTGATCTGAGCTGATATTATCAACAATCAACCGACAACTATTAAAGCAAGCTTTGTGGAGAAAAGTGTGGGTAGTTGAACGATCTATTTCCACAATATATTTATGACCTTGCTGGTCTTCAACGATAACGTCAGCTACGCTTTTCTTTAAGTCTTTACGTTCTTTATTACTCTCACTCTCTAGTAAAGCGGTGATTTTTACTGGTAAGTAACCAGCATCTTTAAGGATAGCCGAAATAAAGCCTTCGATTATTTCATAATCACCTTTATCTTTGAGTAGATATTTAATCGCATAATCTAACGATACCAGTGTTTTACTATTCGTACTCATAAGCTATCCTCATTATAAATTTCCTTCAATATTATCCACTCCATCATCTTTTGACGCTTGCGAGCATATGTACAAAAACAAAGCTCGCATGCCTTCATTGAAAGCGGTGTAGTTGCTTTCTTGCCGCATGAAATTGCTGCGATACACACCACTTATGTAGGCTAAATCTTCTAAGACTATTCTAGCATTTTCTCCACTGAAAAGCTGCAAATAAATTGATTTTAATTGCTCTTTTGAGAGTAAAGTAGGTGGAGATTGGGTTGCTGAAGAATTACTTTAATCCTAATTTAATGCTTGTCTCTTAAAACAGTATCAAAACCATCATTGGAGTATACCTAGTTTCCTACAAATTTTATTCCACGTTATTCTAAAACCATCTACACGCAGTGATCTTACGATCATCAAAATTAATTGTACTATTATATTAGGTTTGTAACTCTTAAATAATACAGTAGGTACGTCATTAAATTTTATTAATTTACTTGATGAAAAGCTAGGTATCTTTGTTGCGGATAATAGTAAAGGTTTAACTTGCTTATCAAATTGACTTAAATATTCATCATTCATAACAAATAAGGAAATATTAATTAACCTTATTGTCATTTTTTTATTATTGAAACAATTACTAATTCCATAATTAACTCTAACACATGATAAGGCCAAATCAATTGCTTCTATATCATGTTTGCTTGCTATAGATATCCACAAGCATATATCTTCACCAATCTTTATATTTTCAGGGAATTTGTTTGACATAAAAAGGGAGGTTTTTCCCATTACACTAGACATTGCTATTGGACATTTAGTAATAATATTTGGAAAAACTTGCTTGCTAAAAGTACCAGAGCTTATATATTTTATCAAATTTCCAACCCAATCTATTCTATGGTAAGAAGTATGCGAGAATAACAAACTATTATCCTCCATAAACTTCAATTGAACCTCAAGTTTATTGTCATAAAACAAATCATCAGAATCAATGAACGCTATGTACTGCCCAGATGCATGTTTAATACCTAGATTACGTGCCGCTGCTGGTCCTGCATTTTCCTTACGAATATATTTAATTCTACTATCTTTATTGCACTCCTCAATCAACCTAGATACATCATCTTCAGAACCATCATCTACTATAATCAATTCAAAACACTTATGAGTTTGTGCAATAACACTCTTTATAGACTCAATTGCCAAATCAATTCTATTATAAATTGGCATAATTACACTAATCTTAATATCGGTTAAGATATCCTTAGCCATTGAATCAGCTAGTTCAGATGCTTGATAACAAGAAGCATTTGCAAGAAAAACACTAGTACGATGCAGGAATAAATAAGGCGATCCTTCCATTATAGTCATTTCTTCTAAAGTTAACCTTCTGAGAAACCCAGACCATAATTCACTACATTCATTCATATGGCTAGTAATTTTATGTGTTCCTTGGTCTAGATGAGTACGACTTTTAATTAAAATACGATCATCAAAATGAATAGGTGCTATCCGTAGAAACTCAAACCAAAGTGCATAATCCTGGGTAGTTAATAATGTTTCATTAAAAGTACCAATTTCACGGAAATATTTTATGGGTATTAAAAGAGTACATCCATGAATTAATCCTCGCATAAGAGGGAATAATGGGATATTACATTTTTCCACTGATAATATTTTATCTGGTCTTGTAAAAGACAGTGATTTGGATTTATGATCTATAACTTCATATCCACCGTAAATAATCGTATTACGATTGGGAAGAGTATTAAGTATATTAATTTGATGTTCAATTTTATTTGGATTGTAAACATCATCATGACTAAGCCACGAAAAATACTCTCCTGTCATTTCCTTAATTGCCAAATTTAAGGCTGAAGCTACCCCACCGTTTGGTTTGGAAAAATAACGAATCTTGTTACCATAAGATAAAGCTATACGTTCCGTTTCACCATTATCATTTGATCCATCATTAACAACTAAAATTTCTAAATTTTTATAAGTCTGAACAACTGTACTATCTATTGCTTTACGCATATAATTAGCACCGTTGTAAACGGGAATAACGATTGAAACTTTTGGATAAAAGAGGCTATTGCTCATTGAAATACCTCACATAACTTGTCTAAATGATAATGAGATATCCTTTAATAACCAAAGTCCTAAGCTTTTATCAGAATATAACCCCCCATCTTCTGTACAACCCTCATTCACTAATAAAATTGGTTTTGGAAAATTAAACGGTGGTTGTTGCAAGTTTAAAACACGCCAAAAAGTTTCTTTAAGCTCCTCATTTAACCCTCTATTTACAAATGTTGTTGTTAATAGATAAGTAGCACCTGATTTTTTAAAATTAGCTATTACTTTAAATGCATCTTCAAAATTTAGGTGTACTAGTAAATCTCGTGAAAAAATAAGATCAGTTATTGGTAAAGTGTCTTTAGTTAGATTCAAAACTTTAAATATTCTTGTAGTATTACCAAATTCTTCTTTATTTTTTTCTATCAAAGCATCTACAATATCAACTCCAATATATTGTTCTACTTCAAGCTCTGTCTTTTGCATCCAATACCAATCACCACATGGAGCATCAAGAAAGGTTTTAATTTTAAATTCTCTAATAATCTTTGGTATCTCGTTTCTAACAATTTCCGTCTGTAATAGATCAGACCCTTCGCCAGAACGTGATACAGAGCCTCCAAAAATATTCTTATCATATACTTCAGAGAATTTATTCTTTAAGTTATTTTTTGATGCACTATCTAATCCTAAAAACTCAAAAAATGTTTTTTGCATATGCTCTAAAGTAAAGTCCATTAAAAAACAAGCAGTAGCATTTTTTGTCACTATTGCATATGAAGTTGTATTTAGGATAGCATGTTCTAGTTTTTGCAAAACAACTAGAGAATCCATAGATGTACACAAAATCCCTGCATTATGCTTGGCTATATATCTAGTAGGTGATGCATAATATGGTGCATGACAAAAAACAGGACGACCAGCGGCAAAATAGGAGACCAATTTTCCAGGAAAACTATTGGTAGCCTCAAGACGATACTCTTCTGAAAACCAGTACGGCATGTACAGGAGATCTGAATCTTCTAAGAAATTGATGGTTTCTTCTTGTGACTGCCATCCTAGATATTCGAAATTAGTTGGCGTCTGAGTATATACCTGAAAGTGAGCCCCAAGGACTCTAAGACGAATTCGCCTTCCTGCTATAGACCAATTAACTTGATTTAGAGTATTAATAAGGCATTGCCATGCATCTTGTGCATATAATTGTCCTGCTATAGCAATGATAAATTCATTTCTATTCTCATGTGGTCTTGTTGCAGGTATCTTGGCAAATTTATTAGGTAAACTAGCAATTACAGGTATACTACGCACACCGTATTTATGCGAATAAGTCTTTGACATTGCCCATGAAGCAGATGCACATGACTTACTATGTTTTATGACCTCATCGAACTCTGCTAGAAGTCGTCGCCTAGTATATACATCAATATTATTCTCACGCAACCACCACTCGAAAGGATCCCATACTTGAGTAAATAATGGTAATGCTAACTTACAAGAAAGAGGTCTAGCTAAACGTACAATAGTTTGACCTTCCAACACCACCCATAATGCATCAACTTGCTGTTGTTTTGCAAAATTAACAATTTGCGGTAATATTGAGTATTTTACCCGCATTGCTTGAATTAACTCAAAGACAAGTGCTAGTAATCTACCTGCTTTGCCCCATAATCTCCTCGGAGCCATTTCCCGAGGTTTTATCAATTTAAGGTGAGGAATTATCTCTAATTCTTTAGGTATGATTGGTTTAAGGTGGGGGTGTACAATTGAGCAAATTGCAATTTGTTCAATTGGTAAAAACCGTATTAAACGGTCTAGCACTAATCCTGCAGTAAAATTATGACAAGGAGGCATATCTGTTAAAAGTAAAATTTTCATCTAGCAACAACCCTATTATAAATATCAGCTAACTTTTTAGCTTGGGATTCATCTCCATAATGCAATTCAGCCATCATTCTACCTTTTTGTCCTCGCCGTTTACATTCATCCGGATTATCAATTAAGTGTTGTAGTGCTAAGTACAAAGCTTCTCCATCACGCATAGGTACTGCCAAACCAATATCTAGAGCAAAAGTAACGTCAGGCAATGAAGTACCTTCAAAAACAATTACAGGTTTACCGCAAGCCATTGCTTCAATTGCCATCATGCCAAATGCTTCTGCAACTGATGGCATTAAAAAAATATCTGCAGCTACCAATGCCTCCCGCACTAATTCTTCATCATTAGTCCAACCAAGATTTACTATCTGGAATCGGTCGGCAAATTGCTGTAATAATGCTCCTCCACTACTCAAAGTCAATAAGCAAATTGGCTGCTTTGACTTAATACGTTCGAGTGCCTGAATAATATAAGGTACTCCTTTAAACTCATTTTGCTCTACCCGAAAGCATATTACCAAAGCATTTTCAGGAATATCAAATAGCTTTCGTGCATTTGGACAAGCAGCAGCAGAAAAGAAGTTTAAATCTAACCCAAATGGCACTAAATGAACTAGTTTATTCTCAAACATTGGTGAATTATTAACCATATCTTGCATCCATTTTGAGGCTACAATGATATCGAAATCAGATCTCTTGTAAGCTGCACGCTTATAATTAAATAAAAATCTAGTATTATCCTTAGCAAGTGGTATATGGCTAGTCAGGTCAGGACAATTACCACAACCAGTCATCCAACGTTTACAATCAAACGGATGAATACAATGTCCTGTCATAGCCCAAGGATCATGTAAAGTCCAAACCGTTGGCTTTAGCTTGGTAATCTTTGATAAATCTGATATAGAAAAATATCCTGAACTTATAATATGAAGGTGAATAAGATCAGCTTCTTTAAAGGCCGGCATTTTGATCATTCGCGAAGCGTTCAAATGCAGTACTGACTGTAAAGAAGTAATTCGTTCTATTTTATTAATTACCCGATTAATTTTTCGAGCTATTGCTCCTTCAAAAGTTAGTATTTCTGGATTTTGAGTATCCTTCTCCCAAATTAAATGACGAGATTCAATACCATATTTTTTGAGAAGTGGTGTTATAGATAATCCACTAAATCTACGACCTGGTGATTCGTATCCATTCACTTGCAGTATCTTCATTAAACTACTACTCATAAAATCTCAGCTATATTCTCTAATAATATTACCATCCTTATCAGTAAAATTACGTTTTTTCCACAGAGCTCTATGAGGTTTGTCAATAATATTATTAATAGATTCCCGAGGGGCTTTTGTATAGTAATATAAAATGATCGATTTACGATATTCACCTTCTGGAAATTTACATGGATCTGGTAAACCATGATAGCTTTTATCGTGCGTATCAAATGCAACAAGACGATTAAATAATGGAGCAAGCTTTTTTAAACAATTCTCGCCATTATTATTATAGATTCCAAATTCTCCTCCCCATCCTTCTTGCCATTTTGGGTTCAAATATATAATAACATTCATACGACGATTAAGTCCCGTTGCATCATGATAATTACCATCAACATGTACATCTAATAAACCATTTGGCATTGTGACATTAAGCCCTCCACCAGTAAAATATGGATCAGGCACAAGTTTTCTAATATTAAAAGTCTCTGATAAGGCTAAAAGAAATATAGACGAATTGAGCAAACGAATAGTATCAACAATAGCTTCCGGTATATCAAATTCTGATTTCCATATAGTCCTTTGTTTTATCTCAATATTTTCATCATAGCTTCTATCCCATATATCTTCATTAGGGGAAGGAAAATTATCTAAACAACTTTGAGCTAAATCAGCATGTAAAAAATTATCGATTACTAGGTGTTTAAATGGCTCAAGATAATACATACCATTATTTTTTGCATCAATAATCTTATTGCTTGCAAGTAGTGCAAACTCTTTCATTTGAGATTGAGAGAACCGACAAGGCAAATTAGCCTGAGATATTCTAGTCATACAAACCTTTATGTACATTTAGGTGGTACTAATTCACTTAAACCACACAACTCTATTAATATAATCCACGTAGCTCAAAACGATACGGAGTATTTTTTGAGATACTAAGCCAGCATTATAATCTGAAACGATTGTTTGTAAATGACTATATTTACTATGTTGTTTGGTTACAATACGCACAGCATCTAGAACCTTTTCTACTTTAAGACCACTCATTATCAAAACACCTTCATCCATACCCTCAGGTCTTTCGTGAGTATTACGAATGGTAATTGCTGGTAATTTAAGAAGAGAAGCTTCCTCAGTAATTGTACCACTATCAGATAAAATACAAAAAGCCTCCATTTGCAATTTTATGTAATCTAGAAAACCGAATGGTTTTAAAAACCGAATTTGTTTATCCAAACCTTTAATACCTAATTTTTCTAACAGCTGACGTGTACGAGGATGTGTTGATACAATCACGGGCATATCATATTCTTTAACCAACATCTGTAAAGTATTAAGTAAGTCCTGTAAATTGGCTGACACATCTACATTCTCTTCACGATGAATACTGACTAAAAAATATTGATGAGCTTGAAGTTCTAGCCTATCTAGCACATTTGATAGATGCACTTTAGGCATAAAATAACCTAACACTTCTTGCATATGCGAACCAGACTTGATAATTCGCTCTGGCGATACACCTTCGGCAATAAGGTAACGACGGGCATGTTCAGTTAGAACTATATTGATGTCGCTTAAATGGTCAACTACTTTACGATTTAGCTCTTCTGGTACTCTTTGATCAAAACAACGGTTGCCAGCTTCCATGTGAAAAACTGGTATCTTTTGCCTTTTGGCTGCGATAACTGAAAGGCAGGAGTTCGTATCACCATAAAGCAACAATGCATTTGGTTGTTCTTTTCCTAAAACCTCATCAGTTTTCTCAATAATGCGTGCAATGGTTTGTGTTGCATTACCACTAACAGCAGCTTCTAAAAAATAATCTGGTTTACGAATGTTAAGATCGTCAAAGAAAACCTGATTTAGTTCATAATCAAAATTTTGCCCTGTATGAACCAAAATATGATTAGTATACTCATCAAACTCAGAAATTACTCTAGACATTTTAATAAGTTCTGGGCGAGTACCAATAATGGTCATTACTTTAAGCATTAAGTTGCTCTTTAATGAAGTCAAGTGTTAGTAAAAGTTTTTTAACTTGTTCTATATTCAATCTTTCTGTATTAGATGATGTATAGTCAGTTAAAGAAGCAACGTTTAGATCTCCTTCTACAAAAAACTTTGAATAATTGAGATCACGATTATCAGCAGGAATCTTGTAATAATTTCCTAAATCTTCAGCTTTAACCATCTCCTCACAAGAAATCAAAGATTCATAGATCTTTTCTCCATGACGCACACCAATTAAACGAATCTCATTATTAGCATTAAATAATCCTTTTATAGCATGAGCTAATACTTCAATCGTTGAAGCTGGAGATTTCTGCACAAAAATATCACCTTGTTGACCATGTTCAAAAGCATATAACACTAAATTTACAGAATCTTCAAGTGACATTAAGAAACGTGTCATATTTGGGTCGGTAATAGTTAGCGGTTTCCCCTCTTTAATTTGATTAACAAAAAGAGGTATTACTGAACCCCGGGAAGCCATTACATTACCATAACGAGTACAACACAGGATAGTATCTCCTTTAGAACTCATTCGAGCTTTAGCTATCAACAATTTTTCCATCATTGCTTTTGATAAACCCATGGCATTGATAGGATATACCGCCTTATCAGTACTGAGTACCACAACCCGCTCAACACCATTGGCAATAGCTGCATTCATCATATTTTCAGCTCCCAGTACATTAGTTCGTACTGCTTCCATCGGATAAAATTCACATGATGGAACTTGCTTCAAGGCTGCAGCATGGAACACATAATTAACATTTTTCATAGCATAGTAAATACTATCATAATTTCTTACGTCCCCAATATAAAACTTAAGCTTTGGATTATTGAAAGCAATCCTCATATCTTCTTGTTTTTTTTCATCCCGACTGAATATGCGAATTTCTTTAATATCACTTTCTAGTAATCGTTTCATCACTGTGTTACCAAATGACCCCGTACCTCCAGTAATCATTAAAATTTTATTAACAAACATTCTTACCTTTTATTTAAATTTATACATACGTTGAATTAACTCTGACCACTCAGGCGGTGCATATCCCGTTGCCTTATTAAAAAGCTCGGCATTAAGTGAGCGATCAATGACCAGTTCATTAGATGGAATTATTTCGATTGTTTTTTTATAAGTACTAGCCACAAGTTTTAACAAATCATATTTATTGATCGGTTTTGCTGCGACATGATAAAGTCCACACATATCGGGTCGCGGTATAACGATGTCACGAACTATTCTTGCTAATTCAATAGTTGGAAGTCCAGAGAACACGGCTTGGACAAACCCTCTAACTTGTTTTTTTTGTGCAAGAAACCAGCCAATGAGACTCTTACCTCCCGATAACTCATGTCCGATAATTGAAGTACGAAGTGTTATAGTGTTAGGATAACTTACTTCCCCTAAAAACTTTGAACGACCATAGAGATCATTAGCATCTGCAAAATCACTCTCTGTATAGTTACCCTTAGACCCAGAAAATACACAATCTGTACTAACATGTATAAAACGAGAGCCTATAGCTTGACATATTATACTAAGTCTATGAGGAAGCAAAGCATTAATTGATAGTGCTTGTAGGTAATCATTTGCATCCTCTAGTTGTTTAATTAGCCCAATACAATTTACTACCACATCAGGTCGAATTGTTGCAAATAATTTAATAAGAGAATCATGATTTTCTATATTTACTGGGGCAATGAGTTGTTTAGATGACTCTTCAGAAAAATAACGGCAAGCACCATTATTCCTAGCTGTCCCGTAAACGTTAAGGTTATGATCTTCAGCCATAAACCTAAACATGGCATTACCAAGCATGCCTGTTATACCAAGGATTAATATTTTCATAGATTATTCTTCAAGCTTTTATTCAGTTTTTGCTAGGATTCATGAGGTTACGTTATTATATCACCAAACTCATTCTTTAAAATAGATAACTTTTCCAAATCTTGTCATATTGTCGCCATCCGGTAATTTTAATTGTCACTATACAAGCCATTGGAACAGTTGGAGAATGGATGAAGCAACGGTTATTGAGTAGTTATACTGATTATCTTTCAAAATAGAATTAACATGGTATCATGGTATAATTTAGTATTAGGTCTATCATTAGTTGGAATTAAATTATTAATTCTATTTTGAAAGATAATCAGTATGAGGACAAAACCTTCTTCCTTAATCTCAAAAGTTGCAGCTTGCTTACCAAAATCCTTGGCAATTGCCACATGGCTAAACGCTAAACAAATAATCAATAACAAATCATTTTTTCTCTGCATTGATCTTCTCTTCTAACAATTTAGCCTTACATAACTTCCTTTTCTCAGCCCATCTCCTCAAACTATTTAATTCATAAATCCTAATATCATAAAATTCTACAATCTGTTTGTCGCTCATACTCTCTACATCATAGCGCAACGAATGATTCATAAACACATCTCCAGCACCAATACTGCTAATTTCATGATCATCAAAACCAGCAAGTATCATGCGAATCACTATTTGTTTCATCTTATCAGCTTTATTATCTCTCCTATCTAGCTGCTTGATATCCAAAACTTCATTATTTATTCTAGCAGGAGGCATGACTCTTGGAATAACTACACTAAAAATAATTGCTACAAATATTAGTATTATGACAGTTTGGAATATATATGCCTTCTTCACCTCTCCCCAAACTTTGCTCTTATCAAATCTATCCATTATTTTTACCTCTTTTTGCTTTTAAATTTTCTTCAACCTTGTCATCTCCATAATCAATTTAATTACTTTTTGCTCATTAATTATCACCATAATAACTCCACATGCGTAAGATTTTTATTCTGCTACCTACTTCATCCACTTCATAAAATAATCTATGCTTTAAGTTAATACGCTTTGGAACGATTAATTTGACTTTACAAGAAGTATATACTATATTCAATAGTATATAATGTATTAAAAGTATACCTATGCATACAATCACATCAAAGCTACCAAATGATCTTTATAATAGACTAGACCAACTTGAAAAAATTATAGAGAGAAAGAAAAGTTATCTTATCAGAAAAGCAGTAGAGGGCTTTTTGGAAGAAAGGGAAGATTATTTTATAGCTTTAAACAGGTTAGAGCAAAAAAATCCTAGAATATCTTTAGAGCAGTTGGAAGATAATAATGACTTGGAAAGTCGAATTTGATCTCAAGGCTGTTAAAGAATTTAGAAAGCTAGATAAAACATCGCAAGGGTTAATCAGTAATTATTTTAAAAATAAGGTACTAAGATGTAGCCATCCTAAAGATTTAGGCAAGTCAATGCAATATGATTATATTGGATTATGGAGATATAGAATAGGAAAGTTATAGAGTGATTTGTAGCATAGAAGAAGAGCTATCAATAGTGCTTGTTTTAAGAGTAGCGATAAGGGATGAGGTTTATACTCAATGACCACAAGGAATATTTATAAAAAACCAAAACTGCAATCAGAAAAAAAGAAAAGAGAACCAGGATTATCAAAACTTTCCGAGAGTCTATAATATAGTTTGTGTAAGTTGCAAAAGAAGCAGTAAGAGATTACTGTAAAAAGAAGTAACTAAAACAAAGGGAAATTATGGCTAAAGAAATAGGTAAAGATAAAGAAAAATTAAACATAGGTAATCATCTAGTAGAAGAATTATTATCAAAAGCAAACCCATCAGAGTTATTTGGTCGAGATGGTTTATTTCAACAGCTAAAGAAACAAATAGTTGAGAAAATATTAGCAAGTGAGTTAGATCATGAATTGGGCTACTCAAAACATAGTAAAGTAGAAAAAGTAGATAATAATCGTCGTAATGGTAGCTATGAGAAGACAGTAATTGATGATGATGGTCGTAAGTTGACATTAGAAGTACCAAGAGACCGAGAAGGTGAGTATAATCCACAATTAATACCAAAAGGGCTGAGGAGATTTAATGGATTTGATGAGAAGGTAATTTCACTTTATGGTAGAGGTATGACAGTCAGTGAGATTCGTGGTCACTTAGAAGAAATATATCAAACTGAAGTATCTAGTGATTTAATATCAACCATAACAGATGGAGTACTAGAGGAGGTAACTAGGTGGCAAAATCGCTGTTTAGATAGGATATACCCAATATTGTATTTGGATTGCATATATGTTAAATCTAGGGACAATCATATAGTAATAAATAAAGCTGTATATTTGGCAATTGCGGTTAATATAGAAGGCAAGAAGGAGTTATTGGGCATTTGGATAGGAAAAAATGAAGGCTCTAAATTTTGGATGCAAGTAGTAACTGAATTAAAGAATCGAGGTGTAGAACAAATTTATGTTGCTTGCGTTGATGGTTTAAAAGGCTTTCCTGAGGCTATCAGTAGCATATTTCCTGCTACTATAGTACAACTATGTATAGTGCATATGGTACGCAATTCAGTAAAGTACGTGTCATATAAGGATTTAAAAGAGGTAACATCAGATTTAAAACAAATTTACACGGCAAATAACGAAGAAATGGCTCGTTTAAAACTGCAACAATTTAGTGTAAAATGGGATAAAAAATATCCAGTAATTTCTGATATTTGGCAGCGTAGTTGGTCAGGAATAATACCATTTTTTGCCTTTCCTGAGGAGATTAGAAAGGCGATTTATACCACGAATACTATAGAGTCTATAAATCGTCAAATTAGGAAAATTATTAAAAATAAAGGTGTATTTCTAGATGATAAATCAATTCAAAAGATAATATTTTTAGCCTTACAAAATGCGGCTAAAAAATGGACTATGCCTATAAAAGATTGGTCATTAGCTTTAAATCAATTTGAAATACTTTGTGGAGATTTTAAATATGATTTATTGGAAAATAAAAAATGAACTTACACAAAAAAAATGATTGACTCATATAGAGAGAATATCAGACAACTTGGCTATTACTTATCAAGCTGCCTGATTATTACTTATTGTCAGATTAAGTCGTAACTAGTATACCCGGGACTAAACATCTAATATCTTTCTCTTACTTTCCATCATTAACATCTCTGATTTTATACTCCTATTATTTATTCTAAAAATAATAGAAGTATATGTTGATAATAATGGATTAATAACGTACTATTCTTTCCACTTCTTAGGTGGGGCATTTTTCAACGCACATTAACCCATTTACGGGTCATTATTGCATGCTTTTTAACAAAAGTAGAAGAGTATACTATTCGGGTTAGCTATAGACTATCTCCGACAAGAACAACAGTAAAAATATCAGGATTAGAAAAATCAACTGGTCTAGGAGGTGGAAGGTAATCATAAATACCACTATCACTGCCCTCTACAGTAGGACTCCCCCCTACTTCTACAATGCTAGTATTTTCCTCTTGGACAGTATAATTATTCCCCTCTTTTACAGTATTACTACTTCCATCCTGTACACTTTTAGGATGATACCCACCTAAATATTGGATAGTATTATGAAAATAGTCTGATAAAAATTCACTAAGCGGTCTACATTCCTTTGAAGATACCATTACACACACTTTCTTAGCGTTATCTCCATCTATGATGACGGGTTTACCCATAAATTCAATTAAATTAGATTCAGGATTTTGATAATTATAATAAGAGCTATCATTACTTGTTGCTTCATTCTTGTGTTGCTTTTTATTTAATAAATAACATGCTACCCCACCCCCAAAAGTAATAACACTAGCTATCCCAGCAGCAAGATAATAATACAGAGAAGTTAATGCATTATTGTCTTGGTTTTGGGAATCTTTAACAAATGTTTTATTATAGGTATCTATACTATCTGCAACCGTAGTAGACTCTATATCTGACTCTTCTGGATATTTATCAATAGCACTATCAACATGCTCTTGTTTTATAGTGTTGTCTTTACCACGCTCATCTTGTTCATTGATATCCACCCCTTTCTCAATAGGCAATTTAATAATATCGTTTTGTTTGAACCAAGCTGCATTGCGTACTCGAGCAGTAAGCAGTTCAACACTATCAGTATGGTTTTCACTTATTGCAATGTCTAAAGGAGTATTACCATAATTATCCTGCACATTGATATTAGCACCTTCCTCTATAAGCAATTTAATAATATCGTTTTGCCCAAACCTAACTGCATCGTGTAAAGGAGTATTACCATAATTATCTTGCACATTGATATCAGCCCCCAATTGAATAAGCAACTTAGCACTATCATCATATCCTGTTCTTATTGCAATGTGTAAGGGAGTATTACCATAATTATCCTGTGCATTGATATTAGCACCTTCCTCTATAAGCAATTTAACATTATCAGCATGTTTTTGTCTTGTTGCATAATGTAAAGGAGTACTACCATGCTCATCCTGTGCATTGATATTAGCACCTTCCTCTATAAGCAATTTAACATTATCAGCATGTTTTCTTGTTGCATAATGTAAAGGAGTACTACCATGCTTATCCTGTGCATTGATATTAGCACCTTCCTTAATAAGGAATTTTATAGCACTTACTGCTACATTTCGCTGAGCCGCAATATGTAAAACGGAAAAACCTTCATTATTTTTTATTTTTACATCAGCACCTTTCTCAACAAGAAATTTCATACCATCTAAATTACCTGTCAGTGCTGCTATAAGTAAAGGAGTATCACCGTTATCACTTTTAACATCTATATCAATACCTTGTTCAAGAAGAAATTCCATAATATCAAGGTAACCATAATAAGCTGCTGCATGCAAAGGATTATAGGAGTTAGGTATATTGTCTATTAATTGATGGATTATCTTCTGAGTTTCGTACCCACGATAAGGTAGGGAGTTAATGTACCCGCTTAAAGTTAGAGGCTCTGTAATCGTATTATCCTTATAATTGTTTTTTTCCTCAAATTGCTTAATACTAGCATTAAATACATTAGCTACTATATCTATATCATTATTAGAATTTATATTATCATAAGCCTTGGGAACACTTAACGTATTTATTACATTACTATTATAAGCACCAACGCTATTAATGCTTAATCCGGTATTAGTCATATCTCCTCCCATGAGATTAATTAAAAAAAATCTATCTATTTTTTAAGATTATCTGATACATCCCAAGTGTAAATACCCACTTAATTAAGGTGGGCATTATTGGTAATGTAAAATGTATATGCTCAAATGATTTGAAGAATTGGACTTGAAAACAAAGGGCAAGCTAGCACAGCGTACATGAGGTACATGAATCTCAAGAAACAATCCTTCAAATCACTTGGGTATATAACAAGAACATTAAGTTTTATTAATATTCTGCTAATGGACACCTTAAAGCGGGAGAACATATAGAAAATTTTTATATAATGCAAGAACTTATTATATAATTCGACTAGGGTAATTTAAAAGTCAGTGTGCCAAGAATCAATAACTTCATCGTAGTAAGTTATTGAATGCTAAGTAATAGATGGTGGTATGTCCACCGATATCGGCTAGCACGAGCAGATATCAAACGACCCCACGGTGCTATTTCTGTCAAGGAGATGGTATTGATGTAAATTGTAATCATCTTTTGACCCCCTATTGTAATAAACTATTGACCCCTCTAACCACATAAAAAAATTAGTTAATTTTGGTTAAAATTCAGATAGAATTTTCTAAAATCATTGTAATTTTTAATTCATACCATAGTCTATTATTTTAATCTTTAATCTACATCTTTGCCTCCTCTAAAACTTTTATTACCAGTTTCTATGATTTGACAATGATGCGTTATCCTATCAATAATTGCCTTTGTTGCCTTAGGATTACCAAATATATCCCCCCATTCTTCAAACCTTAAATGGTCGTTACAATGAACGAAGATTGTTCATATAATTTAGCAAACAGCTCAAATAATAAGAATCTAGCCTCGGCTTTTATTGGTACATAGCTCAGTTCATCTATCACAATAACATTTACAAGATTCAACAAATAAGGTTTTGTCGTATGTTGTAAATGGTAAAAGAATTAGGTATAATAAAATAAAAAATATAGCTATTAGAAATAGACCTATTAATTAACGTACTTATTTTTATATGATGAAAATTAACCAAATAATACCATTAATTAAAAACTTAGAAGAAGATTACACATTACTATTTCATGACGTTATTGGCAGTTTTATTAGTGAGATAACCGATCCGGATAATTTTGATGAAAACTCAGCAGAAGTTAATCTTCTAGAGTTAAGCAGTAAATTAGGCGAGAATATCACTAATTATATGATTTATGGTGCAACAGAGTTTTTTCTGAGTAACGAATATCCACATAGGATTACTAGAACACATTGGAATTGTATTGATCACTTGTTAAAAACTCAAGGGGATTCTTTTACTGATATGGACAAAAAGTATTTGCTGGGGTTACGAGATTCTTACATGTGTATTTATAAAGTGGCAGATGTATACAGAGGAAAGAATCTGACTTTGACTAATATGATTGAGAGCAAGCACAAACCAATTACCATAAAAGGCATAGACAGTAACCAAGATATAGAGATAGGAGATATTATAGGGTGTCGTGTAGTGAAGGTAAATCAGGAATATTTACTATCATCAGTTTGTTTAGTATTAACTTCTAAAGCAGCGAGCAACGCTATCAAGATGATAAAACAAATATCTAAGATGGCGTTAACCAAAAAAAGCCTTAAATTATACATGAAAATTTATAAAGACCCTGAATTAATGTTTAAAAAGATTTGGGCTAAAGAAATCATGGAACAATGGTTCTTATATGCTAGAGAACCTTACACATTAAATTGATTAATACCATAAAGGTTTCGTTATAAAAACTAAACCTTCATACAACCAAGTAAATTATCAAATAATAAAAAAAATATGACCTTTAACCCTTTGAGCAATACAACAACTGAAAGCATTAGTAAGATTTTATATGAGTATAAACTACCTAGCATGAGGGTAGGTACTGATGACTTTAAAACGTTATTGTTAAATAGTGATGTATTTGTTGATAAAAGCTTAATGATCAAAGAATTACTAGAAGACAGTGGAGAAGTAATTCTAATTACCCGACCAAGACGTTGGGGTAAAAGCCTTAATATGGATATGATTAGGAGATTCTTTGAAATAGAAATAGATGAGCATGGCAATCCCTCATCATTAGAGCGTCAGAACAATATCAAATTATTTACAGGTGGAGAAATAGATTTAGGACTTGCAACTGGTAGAAAAAAATTACTTCAAAAGCTCAAAGTAGCTGAGTATCCACATATTATTTTGGAATATCAAGGTCAATTCCCCATAATATTCATCACATTTAAAAGCGTGGAAGGTTCAAGCTATCACGATATTGAACAAGGAGTAAAAAGCCAGTTACGGAAATTATTTCAGTCACATAGATATTTAGCTAATAGTGATAAGCTTGCATCAGATGAACGAGCAGATTTCAACCAATATTTATTTGGCGAGGTAACTCTAGACAATATCAAAAATAGTTTGGCTATTTTAAGCCATTTGCTTTACAAACATTATAATAGAAAACCTTGGGTGTTGATTGATGAATATGATACGCCCATTAATAGTGCTTACAGGTGGTTTGGTACTAATGAGACAGAATTTCAGAAAGTGTTAGAAATTTTTCGTGGAATCATGAAATCTACCTTTAAAAAGGAAACTGGCGATCAAGAATTACCAGTCGAACGAGGAGTTATTACAGGAATTTTGCGGATTGCTAAAGCTGAATTATTTTCCGGTTTGAATAATGTTAAAGAATATAGTTTATTAGATAAAAAATTTGCGAGTGTTTATGGATTTACTCAAACAGAAGTGAATGAGTTATTAACTAAAGTACCACTTACTACTAGCTCAGAAGAAATTAAAGATTGGTATAATGGCTATAATTTTGGGGAAGAACTCATCTATAATCCTTGGTCAATTATGATGTGTTTATCAAGTGAAGGTAAGCTTGATCATTACTGGCTTGATAGTGGTGGGACAGGTTTGATAGATAAAGTATTATTATCAGATGAAATGCAGGAAGATTTACAGAGCTTAGCTGCTGGCAAGAGTATCACTTCACCTATTACCAAACAAATTAGTTTTGCTGACATCAATAAGCCAATAGGACTGTTTAGTTTGTTATTATTTAGTGGATATTTAAACCCTACAGTTCAAAATTCAGAAGAAAATATATATGAATTGTCAGCACCTAATAGAGAAGTACGGTACATATATAAAGTAAGAATGCTCCAATGGGTAACTGATCAGTTAAAAATTGATAGTTCTAGATATTACTCGTTTGTTAGCTTGTTACCAGTAGGTAAAATAGAAGAATTTAAAGCACGGTTACAAGAATTGCTACAAAATTCTACCAGTTTTTATCAAACAGGAAATAAAAAAGCTGAATTATTTTATAGTGGCTTTATGCTAGGGATTGTTAATATGCTAGCACCTAGCTATACAATATCAAGTGAGCAAGAATCAGGCGATGGACGAGCTGATTTAATCATGATCCCTAAAGCTAGTAAAGGTGATAAAGCCATGATTATCGAGTATAAAATCGCTAAACCTTCTGAAGATTTAGCCTTGGTAGCCCAAATGGGATTAAAGCAAATTATAGATAAGCAATATGATGTAAAGGTTAAAGAACATTCTCACGTCAAAAAAATCATTAAACTTTCAATAGCTTTTTGTGGTAAAAATATGGATTTACAATATCAGGTTACAGAGCTTTAGTAAGAGACTGTAAGCGTTTGAATAATCAGTAATTTTATGTGTAAAAGTAAAGACTTGATCTGACAGTTTGGAGTTGTTGGGTACGAAAATATGGAATAAAATCATACCCAGCAAATTTTAACAACCTCTTATTAAGGAGACTGTCAGATGACAACATATCAAGAAAAAATTATAAAACCAAGAATTGGTTTATTACAATTAGCAGAACAACTAGGAAACGTATAGCAAGCTTGTAAAGTAATGGGCTATAGCAGAGATACATTTTACCGCTATAAGGAACTACATGAACAAGGTGGAGCAGAATCTTTGTTTGAGATGACTAGAAAGAAGCCATGTTTGAAGAATCGTGTTCCATCTAATATCGAGGATGCAGTAGTTAATAGACTTCTTTCGAAACTCTACTTCTGCTGGTGATTTGTACGTCGATGCGGTACTCGAATCCTCACGTACATTAGAGTACGCTGCGGTTCTGCGTTCCGCGTCTCCTTCAAATCCCTCAGCATAAGCGAGTTTCGAAAGAAGTCTATTCTAGAACTAAAGCATATAGTCCTCAAACTAATGGTATATGTGAGCGTTTTCACAAAACTATGCAGGAAGAGTGCTATCACATTCTATTCCGTAAAAAGCTCTATAATACATTAGATGAGTTACAAGCTGATATAGATACTTGGCTTACAAATTATAATAACGAAAGGTCTCATTCAGGTAAACATTGTTTTGGTAAAACACCAATGCAAACTTTTAGAGATTCACTTTATATTGCTAAAGATAAAAATATTAGTAATATAGAGAGAATATCAGACAACTTGGCTATTACTTATCAAGCTGCCTGATTATTACTTATTGTCAGATTAAGTCGTAACTAGTACACCTTAAAACACGAGGATTTAACTTTGAAAACACCCATATAATACATTTAGATAGAATTAGTAAATTGCTTGGTTTACTTGCTATAGCATTTACTTTTGCTTATGTTGTGGGTCAATGGCAAAATTCTATCAAACCTATAAAGCTTAAAAAACATGGTAGAAAGTCTATCTCCTTATTCAGGTATGACTTAGATTACTTGCAGAGAATATTTTTGAATATTGAAGAAATGATGGAAAAATGGATGGAAGTTATAACAAAATTTATTAAGCCCATAACACCATCTTTACTTCGATTATCACCTTGTTAATCTCTTTGTCCTGTACTGAGCAAAATTTATTCAATTTATTTGATTTAACGATGCCCCAAATGACAAAATCTGCAAAATGATAAAATAATGGTATGGACCTCCTGATATACAGAATGAAAAGCAGTTGCTAATCTTCTAAAGTTAATATTAAATATTAAAATAACAATCAGGAGGCTAAGATGGAAGTTACCACAATTGGTATAGATATTGCAAAAAGAATTTTTCAAATTCATGGTGTAGATAAAAATGGTAAGACGGTATTAAAGAAAAAATTAATGAGAGATCAAGTTTTAACATTTATGGCTAATTTACCAAAATGTTTGGTAGGGATGGAAGCTTGCGGTGGAGCTAGTTATTGGGCAAGAGAAATAACTAAATTGGGACATATAGTAAAACTAATGACTCCACAATTTGTTAAACCGTATGTTAAAACTAATAAAAACGATCAAGCTGATGCTGAAGCTATATGTGAAGCGGTGACAAGACCTAATATGAGGTTTGTACCAATTAAAACTGTAGAACAACAAGATATTTTGTCAATTCATCTGGTAAGAGAGAGATTGGTAAAAAGCCGTACGGCACTTGCGAATGAAATTAGAGGATTATTACATGAATTTGGTTTTATTATTCCTCAAGGGATCAATAAGGTTGTAACAAAATTAACTGAGATTTTAGATGAAGGAAATTTGAGTCAGCTAGGTTACCAAACATTTAGTGAACTGAAAGAGGAATTTTTGGATAATGACAAAAAAATAAAAGAGATAGAAAAAAGATTAAAAATAATAGCTAGCAACTTAACTCAATATCAACGATTAACAGCTATACTTGGTCTTGGTTTAATTACTGCTACTGCTTTAATAGCATCAATAGGTAATGCTACAAGTTTTGAGAATGGTAGGCAATTATCGGCATGGTTTGGATTAGTGCCAAGGCAGCATTCCAGTGGAGGGAAAGATAAGTTGCTTGGAATTAGCAAGCGAGGTGATGTTTACTTGCGTACTCTATTGATCCAAGGAGCTAGAGCTGTACTAAATGCCAAGATAAGATTTACATCGGAAGAACAAAAATCTAAAAAAGATTTTAGCAAATTTACGCAGTGGATGTTTAATTTATCTGAGCGAAATGGACATAATAAAACAGTAGTTGCTGTAGCTAATAAACTGGCAAGAGTGGTGTTTGCAGTACTAAGGTCAGGGGATGATTATGTAGAGAGTAAAGTTTGTAGCACAGAGCTATTATAATTAACATAAAATAAATAGTGGTTTATTAATTAATAGGTAAACAAAGAATATGTAAGAGATTCCAACCCGGAATATGCGTGAGATAATAATATTGATGGTAAATAAGACAAACCTTAGCTTACAAAAAAACTGATGACTACAATGGCTCTTTGAAGCCGATAAAATGATAAGTATATAGTAAATTTGTAAGCCAGCGAATTCCATCAGGGCTGTAGGATAAATTACACATAATTTATTAACTATAAGCCGGATACATGTATGCATTTGCATTTTTGCTATTAGATGTTATTTTTTTCTTGCATTTTACAGGAGGTCCATACATGTAGTCAGTAACAAAAATTTAATTTTCTGTCCCACACACCGCATGACAATCTACTTCTATAGCATAATTTCTGCTCATATTTATCTCGAAGATGAGAAGGGTACTATCTGTATACTAGCTTTCTTACTTAAGTTTTCTTAAGTATCTTATAGTTATTCACTAAAGACAATATTTAAGATACAAGGGTACTATGTAGGTGAGGCTGGAGAATAATTCTCATCATGCTTAGTTAATAACTCACGAGCTATGAATATATTACCTGATAATTTACCTACAGCTACTATCCCTTGATTCTCACGAAATAAAGCGGGTAAAACCCCTTGGTAAGATATTTCTAGGTCTTTAATGTCATCTGTAATGACAAAATGCACTTTATCAGCAGTAATTTTTCTGATTGAACCTACTTTAACTAAGCCCCCTACTCTCAATTCTTTGCCAAGTTTTGACTCGTTAATTTTTGACGTAGGGTAAAAAAATACTATACTATCTTCAAGATTGTATAATACCATATATATTCCCCCAGCACTGCATAAAAGGTAAAATAATATAAACTTTAATCTATTTTTTACCTTTTTTTGCATTACTTGATCTAACTTTAATTTTATTATAATCTAGCCAACTTGTTATTAACAATAAGGCAAGAGCAGCAAAAGCAAACAGGTATGAAGCTAGTAGATAATTAAACATCTTATTATCTTTTTTGATTTTGCTGCTTCACTCTAATAAAATCTATAATTTCTTGAGCAGAACTATTTAAGTAAAAATGCTTTATATATTCCCCTTGTTGATCCATTAAATAACTAAAAGAAGAATGATCAATCATATAATTTTCACCATCATTTGCTCTAGCATAATACACTTTAAACTTATCAGCAACCTCTTTAATTTGTTGTTCATTACCCGTTAAACCAATAAATTTAGGATTAAAATGCTTTAAATATTCTTTAAGCACTGCTGGAGTATCACGCTGAGGATCTACAGTAATAAAAACAAATTCAACATCAATTTTATATTTATCAAGAGTATTAATGACCTCTGTTAATTTTTGCAAAGAAGTAGGACAAATATCAGGGCAATAAGTAAAACCAAAATAAATTAAACTTAATTTTCCTTTCAAACTATCACTATTGAAAGTCTTACCGTCTTGATCAGTTAGCTCAAAGTTTCCACCAATTTGCACGTCAATATTATCCCCTCCTCCCTTTCCAGCAAGGGGTTTTTGCGGTATGTCAAAAGATAACCAAAGATACAATGACGTAATAGTTATCAATAAACCTACTGCTAAAATAATTTTTATAATAATATTATCCTGACATTTTTCTTGCATTGTATTCTTCACCTCATAGTACCCTATATTTTTCTATAATCGTCATAGCAAGGCTCTTTAGATGCCGTGGCGATCCAAGTAAACAGCGAAGCTATTTTTTTAGAGTAACGCTTCGCGTATCCTAGATTGCCGCGTCGCCGCTTTTTCGCGACTCCTCGCAATGACGTTTTATAGACGTATATGTCTATTAGCGAGCGAACGTACGTGAGCGTGGCAATCCCATAACTGTTGAAAGTTTACAAATACCTATACCACAGCGTCATTGCGAGCGTAAGCGAAGCAATCTATCTATATGACAAGCTTCATGGATTGCCACGTCGCCGCTTGCAGCGGCTTCTCGCAATGACGACTTTTTAACTTTCAACAGTTGTGCCACTTTGTGGCTCGCAATGACGGTTTAAGCCTTACAACAGCACTCCGCTAACAGACGATTTTTAACTTTCAACAATTGTACCCTGCTTCCCATTTATTGATCATTCAATATTTGTGCTACTTCTAATGCAGCGTATGTAACAATGCTACTAGCACCAGCACGCTTAAAACATACCAATGATTCTATTATGCTTGCTTGCCAATTTAAGGCATTGGCATCTGCCGCAAATCTTAACATAGAATATTCACCACTTACCTGATAGGCAAATATAGTAGTATTAAAGTTATTGGCCGCTTGTGCTATGACGTCCAAAAACATCATACCAGGTTTAATCATAATCATATCTGCACCTTCAGCAAGATCATGTTCTATCTCTAACATAGCTTCTCTGCTATTACGTACATCCATTTGGTAGGTCGCTTTATTTAGATAAGCTGTCTTATTATTGTTCAATGCATCTCTGAATGGGGCATAAAAACTTGAAGCATATTTTGCCGCATAAGATAGTATATTAACGTTAATAAACCCTTCTGAATCTAGTATTTGACGTATGCCCATAATCCTACCATCCATCATATCAGATGGTGCTACAATATCTACCCCAGCTTTTGCTAAAACTAAAGCTTGGTTGCACAAAGCTTTAACAGTTCTATCATTATCTACATCCCCATTATGTAGAATACCATCATGTGCATGGGTAGTGTAGGGATCTAGGGCAACATCGCATATTATACCAATATCGATATTGGCATTTTTTATACTTCGTATAGTTCTACACATTAAATTGTCTAGATTATATGCTTCATCAGCATTATCGCTTTTTAATTTTGCATCTATACAAGGGAAGAGTATTATAGCATTTATGCCATTTTCATAAGCCTGCCTAGCCGTCAATACTACTTGATCAATAGATAGTCTATGCACCCCAGGCATAGTTTTGATCTCTTGACGCTGGTTCTCGCCCTCAACCACAAATAATGCTAGCACCAAATCATTTACGCTAAGCCTATTCTCTGCTACTAATTCTCTTAGCCACCGCGTTTTTCTATTTCTTCTTAATCTTATTGTTGGGTACATATCTATGTTCTTACCTTTGTGCAGAGTTGTTTTTACCTTTTGTTTGTGGGTGTGCTATTATACTTGGTTTTAAATCATCTATAGTACTAGAACTCACCTTTACCATTTTGCTAAATTTACTAAATAATTTAGAGCTTTCTTGATCCAAATTTATATTTCGTTTAATTTTTTGCCGTAATTTTAATTTCTCATCTATATCCTTATCAATTAGTTTAGAATTATTTCTAACGCCCAATAGTTCGTTCATGTTATCCTTAAATGTTTTTTTGCTTTCATTAGCATCCTTGTTAGTTATCACATCTGATATAAAAGCCAAAGCGGATTTAATTGTTGTCCCAAATTTTGCAAAAGCCAACTGTTTCAATCTTTGACTTTCTTTTTTTTGCCCAATTATTGTTTGTTCTATTTCTTTCTCTTGTTTTTGCTCTAATTTTAATTGATTTTCTAATTCTTGTTGTTTCTGATTGCTCCATTCGCTTATGTTTATTAATGTTCCTTCAACACCTTTAATATTATCCTTATTAAATTGTTCTGCCATTAATTTCACATGTTTTTGTAACTCTTTTGCATTATCTTGTCCAATAGTTTTAGCTATATTATTACTATTAGCGACCTTAATCAATGGATCAACTATCTCTTTAATTGCAATCAATTCATCCTTAAAAATTCCCTGTAATATTTCTTTGTTGACATCTTCTAGCCAAAATTTTCTTTCTTCTAGCATATTATCAGGACATTCTTGCAGCACAAGTTCAGCTATATCTGCAATTACTGGCTTTAGCTCAGGACTAGTATTTAATATTTCTTGTAAACTTACTTCATATATCTTTCTAGCTGAGCTTTCTTTATAAAAATAAAAAGCACTCGTTAATGCTGAAATTATATGTTGTTTTACTTCCTCTCTTTCTTTACTATTACTAAACTTGTTAGGATCATTAAAAATATTATCAATTTTTGTTATAATACCATCTGCTTTTTGTTGAATTTCATCTTGTTTTTGCAGAATTTCTTTTCTTTTTTCCCGAATTTTATCTCGTTTTGTCATTTAATACCTCATAAAAATTCCAAGATGATTTAAACATCATACATAAACATTGAAAAAATGTCATAAAAATAACCTTTAAATTACCCTATAATTCTTACTATATCACAATCATTAATCTCCACTAAGTATTATTAGCATAAAATTTTATTATAGTTAAACCGGAAAGGTTTTAGCAAAAAAACGTCTATTAGCGAGGAGACCGTAGGTCCACAACTGTTGAAAGTTAGTAAATACAGCTTCCCTATACGTCATTGCGAGGAGGCTGTAAGGTCGACTAAGCAATCCATATGACCAGCTTCATGGATTGCCACGCTCACATACGTTCGCTCGCAATGACGCTTTAAGCCAAATCATGTTACTTCTTTTCCATTAATCCTTTCTAGACAGATTTTTTTTGTCACTGTTTTTAATTTTTTAACTCTATCAATAAGGTAAAGTAGCTGTTCTTTAGTTATCTTATAATCTTTGTTATAGCGAGCTTCAATATAAGCCTGTTCAAGTAATCTAAAACATTGCCTTTGCTCAACGCTAGAATGAGGGAATATTTGCCATAATTCTTCATTGTAATTTCCAGCTATACTACCTAATTTTCGTATATCATGCAGTTTCGGTTTATAACCAGAAAAAACTAACAGGATAGCATTATAAAAACACTCAGTAGCTTGGTGAAGGTAAAAAGCTGATAAAGCATAATTTCCCCTTCTCAATGGGTAGTTACAATCTATAAAAAATTCTTTCCCACTTGTAAACCAGTACTCATAATCCTTTTCAGCTATTTCTCTTCTTTCTCCCCAAGGTAAGTTTTTAGCTTCCGCCAGCTGAAATTCAACGCTATCATATAAGAGAATTCCTTCTTTTTTTATATCGGAAAAGAAATAATGCCCCTTCTCTAACTGACTATTTACCGTCTTGATTGATTCTAGCACCAAAGTTACCCATAACTCAAAAGGACTTCTTAATGATTTTTTTTCCAACCTTTTTTCTATTTTATCTTCTATGGATAAGCTGGCAAGACCGGCATGCTTGCCTTTCTTCATCACCAACATAAGATCGAGATCACTTTGATAACTATAAGTAATGTGTCCTTTTTTATATTCATCTTGTACCCAATCTCCCCTAGCATAAGAACCAAATAAAATAATCATCGCTATCTTATCTTTTCCAACTGCTAAGATTTCTTTTACAATCTCGTCAAGCTTTTCTTGAATTATCATAGAACGGCTAGGTAAGGTAGTTTTCATATAGATTTATCGTCATATTTTGAGAATATATAACCAAGTGTGCAAGTTTAAATAACCTAAATTAGGAATAATATCACAACATCCTCGATGTCATTCCCGCGAAAGCGGGAATCTAAAAATGTTTAAGTATCTATCCTTGCTATTTCTCTAGACCCCCGTCGTAGCTCGGGTGACATCTTTGTACAAAATTTAAGTTATTTAAACTTGCATACTTGGTTATATTATATAATTTTACTTATTTTGTTGGCAATTTAACTAGAAGATTACTTAAAAATTTGCTTTATGCATAATTATTTCCAATTAGTATGTTTTAACATAAACTTGTTGATATATATCAAAACCGGCTGGATTTAGCTTATAATCAATTTCTGCTTGCTCTAAATGTTTCAATGTTTTAATGCAGTTTTCTAAGTTAACCTTATTTAGAGTTTGCTTAAAACTTGGCACATATTTATAAAAAATTTGTGGAGATAATGATTTTATAGCCACATCTATATTAACACCCATTGCTAATTTATTCAATACAGTGTATAGATTTAGATAATACCTGATTAATGCTCTGATAATTAGTACTTCATTAATATTTTGTTGTTTTAGTTTGGTGAATTCTTGTAAAAAATTATCAAGATTTCCTGAGGAGAAATAAACGCATAAATCATCCCCATTCCCTGTAAAATCATCACTAACTACAGCTAGTGCATCATCCAAGGTGATTTGATCTTTATCAAATGTAAAATATATTAACTTATTGATTTCATTAACTAGTGTTTGATGGTCACCTTTTAAACGATCTGTTAAATAGTTAACAGTATCTTCACTTATAACCTTACCAACACTGTTACATTTTTGTAAAATTATCTTAGTAATTTTGTGTTCATCATCGTGATAGCAAGCTAGAGAAGCTAGATAAGTTTCAGTTTCAAAAAACTTACGTATACTAGAAGCAGCTGATAATTCATCAGCAATAAAAACTAAGAAATGCAATGAGTCTTTACTAAGAGCCAGTTTTAAAGATTTATCTATAGACTCGCCAACTGACCTTACTATAATCAATTGTTTTTGCATAAAGAAATTTTGGGTATTAACTAACGTCTCGAGCGATCGATTTTTAATTTCAGAATATTCTATAGAGGTTTTTAGTAAGTCAAATTTCTTTACTAAAGTCTTACAAACTTTATCAATGTACCCTTTATCTGGACCATAAAGCAACAGAGCCTTAATTTGTCCATTTTCTACCTTATCAAGTAGCTGAATGATTTGTGATAGATAAAGCTTCATCTTTAATTCTATTTTAGACTTCTTGCATAATTCTACTTCTGTTGGTAATTTATACGTCGATCCGGTACTCAAATCCTCACGTACACTTGCCGTACTGCTTGCGGTCATAGTACCCTACATTTTTTCTATAATCGTCATAGCAAGGCTCTTTAGATGCCGTGGCGATCCAGGTAAACAGCAAAGCTGTTTTTTTAGAGTAACGCTTCGCGTATCTTGGATTGCCGCGTCGCCGCTTTTTCGCGGCTTCTCGCTAATAGACGCTCGGAAGACCCCTTAACAGTAGTGAAATAAAAATGTAAGGTACTATGGCTTGCGGTACTAAGCTACATTTTTCCTAAAAATTCCTCAAAAATTATTCAGTTCGTAGGCACTCTCTTAAAATATAAAATTAATCTTGCTAGGATTTCATCTGCTCCTCGTTTTGTAAGGTCTTTCAATGCTACCTCTTCATCTATATAGCTATAATATGGTAAAGCAGCTGTACTATAAGAGGTTATATGACTAAATGTTCCTGTTGTTACTTCTCGATTAGTAACAATATCAACTAACCTATATTGAATAGTTTGACTGATTGTTTCTCTTAACACATCAGAATTCTTTTGAAGAATAAGTGGTAAACGTTTGTTGGTAAATTTTACCTTTAATAAATACTTTGTTGTGACTGTTGTAGAGCTTGGTAAAATACTCGATAAATAGTAACAAAATTCTGCACCTTCAATAGATGCTATTGGTTCAATTTCAATGCTACTTAATTGGCTTAATTCCTGCGTGCTATATTTATTACTATATACAGGTTTTAAACTACAAGAGGTAAATAAAAATAAGTAAGCAAGAGCTACTAATAAATTTGAACGCACCATATTGTATTTACCATTCTCAACTATTAGTTACCTCCTGAGATTGTCCACTATCATTGTCATCTACCTTACGTTTATTATAGTTACGTACTCTAGAGGGGCGAGAATAATTTGATTTTTTCTCAATATATTTACGGTTTGACTTATTGGTGTCAAGGTCATTGACTCCGTTAACCGATTCATTTACCACTACTGGTTTATTAGTTTCTTGAATAGAATCAATTACCTCTTTATCAATTTTTTCCATACCCTTATTTGATTCACTACTAGATTCTAATTTATCAGGCATTTTCCATTTTTGCTTCTTCTTGTTATGAGCAGGAGTCTCTTTAATACTCTTTTCTTCTTGATAATTAGAGGACTGATTCTGAATTAATGGCTTATTACCAGCTTCTGTATGGCTAGATTTCTTTGGCAATTTTATTTTTTCAATTGAATAATTATCAGAAGTGGCAGAAGGATCAACGTGGAATTTTAACTTTAAATTATATTTTTCTTCAATTAGAGATATTTCTGAACGTTTATTATTCAGTAAATAGATAACTGAATGAATATTAGCAAAAATATTTACTAAATCAATATTTTCATTAAAAATTTCATTTTCCACCGTACGTAGAATCAACATAGCATTTGACTCATCTGCCCTAACAAGACCCTTACCGTTACAATATGAACAAATCGATGAATTTGATTCCAAAAATGAGGGGCTTAATCTTTGACGAGACATCTCAAGCAAACCAAATTGGCTAATATGAGCAGTTTGAATTCTTGCACGATCTCTACTTAGAAATTCCTTAAAAGACCTCTCGACAATCCTACGATTTCTAGCTTCATACATATCGATAAAATCAATAACCACTAAGCCTGATAAATCTCTTAATTTAATTTGCCTAGCAATTTCTCTAGCAGCTTCTAAGTTGGTCTTTAATGCCGTTTCTTCAATATTTTTTTCAGAAGTTGCTTTTCCTGAATTAACATCAATTGAAATAAGTGCTTCTGTTGGATTTATCACTATATAACCACCAGAAGGTAAAGCAAAAACTGGTTGGTATAGTTTTGCTAGTTGTTCCTCAACAGCAAATTTTGTAAAAATTGGCACCTTATTTTTGTATTCTTTGAGCTTAGCCAAATCAATAGGTAATATATCCTTCATGAATTTCACAGCATTTTGATAAGTCCCACTACCTTGTATTATCAACTCTTTAACAGTAGGATCACACATATCTCTTATGACTTTTTGAATTAGACCATCTTCTTCATGTATAAAACAGGGGGCTACAGATTTAAGAGTATTCTCCCTAATTTTATTCCATAATCTTGCTAAATAATCATAATCTCTTTTTATGTCTAAAGTAGTACAACCAGCACCAGCTGTACGAATTATGATACTTGACCCACTACTGTTATTATTTGCAGTTATTTTACTGACTATATTCTTAAGCCTTTTTCGCTCATCAGCATTGGATATCTTACGCGATACACCATTCTGCAATGGAGTATTAGCCATCAGAACGCAATACTTTCCCGCAAGAGATATAAAGGTTGTAAATGATGCACCTTTATTAGCTCTTTCCTCTTTTGTAACTTGAACAAGCATAACTTGTCCTTTTTTTATTACTTCTTGAATTTTGTATTGCTTTTGTTTATTGTCTTCCTCTCTATCACTTTTGTCTACACTTATTGTTTCAATATCATTATCTAAGACATCCAAATTAAATTCTACCTGAATTTTTTCGTCCACTAATCTTTCTATGGCATTTAAATCAATTTCTTCACTATCTATTATCGGATTATAATCCCTCTTTGCTTCAGATTCTACAAAATCATCTTGGGTAATATCTAAAAGAGAAATTTCTTGTAATTTATTTATAGAAGTTAAAGATTTAAGATCAGATACTGGTACATTATAATAATATGGATGAATTTCATTGAAAGGCAAGAATCCGCTTTTGTCCGGACCATAATCTATAAAGGCAGCCTGCAACGCTGGTTCAACTCTTATAACTTTTGCAAGATATATATTACCTTTGATTTGTTGTTTTATGGCTGTTTCATATTCAATATCCTCGATATTGTTACTATGATTCAGTAAAACCACCCTTGTTTCATTAGGGAAGTTAGCATCAACTATAATTTTTTTACTCATTAATTTTTTACTCGTAAATTTCTAGGTATATCTCTAAACTCTGTAACATTTAGCAATATTAGAGAATATTATAACAAATTTAAAACTTAATATTAAGTTTTTATGAGAAAACATTTAACAAGTACATTAACCTAACAAATAACTAAAAAACTCTACTTAACCTAAATTCGATATAACATTACTATGCCATTGATCATTCCTAGCTAAAAGCGGGAATCCATGATACCTAACAGTCATTCAGGCTGTTCTTTGGATTCTGCAATGAAGCGGGGATGACATCGAGAACTATTATACCTACTTGGTTATATAATAGACTTCTTGCATAATTCTACTTCTGTTGGTAATTTATACGTCAATCCGGTACTCAAATCCTCACGTACACTAGGGTACGCTGCGGTTTTCCGTTCCTTGTCTCCTATAAATTCCGGAGCAGCAGCGAATTCTGCAAGAAGTCTAATATTTTATTAATGGTCAAAATAACAAATTAATTAGACAAATCATAATGAGTGATATAATGTACTTTTAGTTATATCAAAATCTCTTAAACGCCTCTCAACTAATAAAATTTATATACGATGTAATCTAGTTTAGCAAACAATTATTTATGACCCAAAATAATCATTTAAAAACAGTTTTGCTATTGTTTCTTAGCGTATTTCTTTTTGCATGTATCACTTACATCAATGCACTTATAATGCCAAGTTTTCTGCTAAGTAAAGGCTTATCTGGGGAACAACTAGACCATATCGAATCAATCGAAATGTTAGGTTATATAATAGCTGGTTTATTCTTAACCCCATTAATTAACAAAATCAGCGATAACAAAACTACTATTATTAGCTTAATCTTACTTATAATAGGCATATTAAACCTAATTATGATTAAGGATTACACCATTCTTAAAATCAATTTTATTGTAATGGCATCTGCCTACTACACTTACATAACCACAACTATCATCAAAATAGTAGAGTTAACCAATAACTATAAATATTATAAATATTTTGCTCTTATTATCTTTTCTTTGTTATGGATAGCTGGACAGTTTACCGTTGATTTACTAACTGTATTTCTAGAATCAGCTATAAATGGGTTATTATTATGCACGTTACTTTATAGCTTCATTATTATAACTTGCTTACAAAGAGAGAATATTAATAAAAATACAACTTTAGTTTCTAGATTTTCATTCTTAATTGAGAATATAGAATTACAGATACTAACAGGCTTTATGGTATCTTATATTACTTTTGATATATTGTGGTATTATGAAGAATTTGCCTTAGAGAAACACTTTCCTGTATCAAAGATAGACACTATTACTCATTATACTCTTATAAGTATATTTTTCTTGATATCACCTGTTATTTTATCATTAAAAATAATCAATAAATATCTTGCGAACTTAATATTGATAATTATCCTCCTAGCCAGTTTTATTCTTTTACCATATTATGGAGTCACTTTAATAGGTAACATCTATCTCCTTTCTATAATTGGTGTATGTTTATGTGCTATTTTTATTTGTAATATATTAATATTATCCGGTAAATTTGAAGCACAAGATTTGAGAACCGCACTGGCAATATATTTCACTATGTGTGCTATTGGCATTTATTCTGGAGCTTTATCTTCTTATATATCCCATGGACTCTATGATGGGCAGGGTTTTCTATTTTCTACATATAGTGTTGTTGGAACTTTTGTACTTTATTATTCTTGGTATTTTTTTAAACGGAAATTGTACAGATGGTAGGGGTATAATCTAAACAGTTTCCCAAAACTAAATTGCTACTCGGAGTACGAGTGTCGGCTACCTTCGCGTACAACTAGTACGTGAGCAGCACAGATATTTGGTCGCGAGAACGCCAATTCTTGCAGTTCACCGAGTATACTAGTGATCCACACGGGTAAAGCCTGTACGGGGATGACATCAAACCTATTACATTGAACTCAGGTTTAAGTTGCTATGAAGATTTATGAAAAAAATAAGACTTGACCAATATCTAGTAGAATCCAAATTAGTTGATGATATTAACATTGCACGAAGCTTAATAGTACAAGGCAAAGTATATATCAACCAGTACCAAAATACCAAACCAGGTACAAGAATATTGACTAATACTCCTGATGTTATTATAAAACACCCAGTACATGATTATGTATCACGAGGGGCTTTGAAATTAATTGCTGCTCTAGACTATTTCAATATTGATCCACAAGATTTAGTTTGTTTAGATATAGGTTCTAGCACTGGTGGTTTTACTGAGGTTTTACTCCGTAGAAATGCCAAAAAGATTTTTGCAGTAGATGTAGGATATGGTGAACTACATTATAAATTGCGTAATAATCCTAAAATTGCAGTAATTGAAAGAACTAATGCCCGCTATCTAACAGTTGAGCAAATTAGCTTACCACTAGACCTTATCGTTTGTGATGCCAGCTTCATTAGTCTTACCACTATATTACCCACTTCATTTGACCTAGCAAAAGATAATTGTAGTCTAGTTGCCCTAATTAAACCGCAATTCGAAGTAGCAAGGGATGAAGTCGGGAGCGGTGGAATTGTCAGAAGCCAACTCTTACACCAAAGAGTATGTGACCATATTCAACAATGGCTAGAATCAAACCATAACTTTAATATACACGGGATAATACCCAGCCCTATTTTAGGGGCAAAAGGCAATCAGGAGTTTTTAATTTATGGACAGCGTATAGTCAATTGATGAGAATTTGGTAACATCGTTTTCGATCGCTCGCCTATTATCTATAGGCGTTGCTCCATCGTTCCTAGCATCAAATTCTCATAAATTGACTATAACACCTATGGACCTTTGGCAAAAAAATATAAAACTCGATAATCAAGTTTTTTAGAATTATTAAAAAATATGTCATTGCAAGGAGACCGTAGGTCGACGAAGCAATCCAGTAACATCATTTATCTATAGATTGTTTCGCTTACGCTCGCTAATAGACGTTGTGGTATTCTGTGTTTATATCGCACGAGGCGATAACTGGAATTTCTCTTGTTCATTAACAATAGTACTATTCACTCTATTATTAGTGTCGTGTTTACCAACTTTCTCATTAGGGTCATTTACCTTCATATCATCATAATCTTCACTAAGAAATTTTCTTTTCATTTCTGATTTATTGAGTACACTCTTAGTTTTATTAGTTTCTAATTTTTTAATGTTTTTATGACTATCTGTTTCTATTGGTAACATATCAGCACTTTGTGTTTTAGTATTTTTCCCCGCAGGACAACTATACTTTTCTAAATCTTTTTTAGTTTCATGCAGCATAGCTTTAATTTGCTCTAACTCTTTGTGCAACTTACTGTTTTCCTCATCACTATTTCGCTTTTTTACCCTATCACTTGCTAAGTTCAATGAAGGATAATCTTTATCTTGATTTAACTTCTGCCTTCTTTTGCGATCTGCATCCTGTTTTACCATCTTAAGATACATCTGACGATTTCTTAAAGTTGGATTAATTGTTTCCGTATCAGATTCACTAAGTAAATCTTCCTCATCGTCATCAAAATTTTCTTCCGTGACGTTCCTTTTTGCCATTGATATATACTTCTTATTATAAAGAGGCGGACGCTTACCACCTTCAAAACCTTTGGTATCTATAATTTTATTATTAGCAGATTTTTTAAAATATCCTTTAAAACCATCAGTACAACCTGAAAGTAGGAACAATCCCAAAACTGTAATAATAATTTTCCCTAACATAAAGCAATCCGATAATTTTTTACTAAACCATAATTAATGACACAGAATTATTAAAGTTGCAAGAAGCAATTCCCTCAACTGAATTAAAAAGTCAGCTTATTATTTTTTCTACCGCATCAGCTAAAAGCCTACTACCATCATTTTTCCTTTTTAATAACTCATTAGATGTTTTTTTTAATATATCACGATTTTTTACTAGCACTAAGAGTTTACTGGCTAATTTTTCTGCTGTAACGTCATTTTGTTCAAAACACCACCCTGCCCCACTATCTTCTAGAGCCTTGGCATTATAGAATTGATGGTTTTCGCTAGCTGAAGGTAGTGGAATAAAAATCGCCGGCAATCCTACATAGCAAAGCTCAGAAATAGTCGATGCCCCAGCTCTTGATATTACTAATTCTTGACTCGCATATTGCTGATCCATATCATAAAAAAAATCTGCCAACTTATATGGAATTTTCAACTGAGCATAAATTTTAGCAATATTATCATGATCTTCTATGGAAGCTTGTTGGGTAATATGCAGTTTAATATCAGGATTTGATTGCACTAATATTTGAATAGCTTCAGGTACTAAAGTAGAGAAAATCTTTGCTCCTTGGCTTCCTCCAAAAATAAATATCCGAAAAGGATCATTGCCAAAATCATTTCTTACTTTCAGGTTTTTAACATTCTCCCGTACTATATTTCCTATAACCAATTTCTTATTCTTATCAAGAATATCATAATTTTTAGTTTCATCATATGTAAGGGCAACTTTCCTAGCATATTTTAAGAAAAATCTATTAGCTTTACCAATAAAGCAATTTTGTTCATAAACTATGATAGGAATACGTAAAAATACTGCAGCAAGCAATGGAGGAAAAGTCGGATAGCCACCAAACCCAATTATAGCATATGGTTTAATCTTCACTAATAGCAATAACATCTTAAAAGTTATAATTAATAAGGAAATCAATAATTTAAACTTATTAAATAAACCTTTAGGTGGCAATCTAAAATTTATTATATGTGGTATAAGCTTTAAATCTTCAGTTAAATATTTTTGACACCTAACATCGGTGATAAGGTGCAACTCATACCCACGCTTCATTAATTCTTCACCTAAAGCAATAGCGGGAAACAAATGCCCAGCTGTACCACCACCAGCAACAATTATATTCTTCATATGTCAATATCTTGAATTTTATATTTACCAAGAGAGGTTTTATGTTTGGTAAAACCAAGCAGCATCCCCGTAGCAATGGCTATAGCAAGAGTTGAAGAACCACCATAACTAATAAAGGGTAACGTCATACCTTTGGTTGGCAATAAATTCAAGGTTACACCAATATTAATGATTGCTTGTAACCCTATTTGGGAAATAATACCACTTGCTGCTAATTGAATAAATTTATCTTCTTCATTAATAAGTTTAAGTAAACTACGAATAACTATAAAAGCAAAGATCCCTACAATGATTAAACAAATAATTGCTCCAAATTCTTCACCAGCAACAGCAAAGATAAAATCAGTATGCGAATCCGGCAATACTTGTTTTACCGCCCCTTCACCAGGACCACAACCGTATAAACCTCCATGCTCAAACGCCCTGATTGACTTACCAACTTGGTAATTACTACTACTATCAGGATCCAAGAAACTATTAATCCTTTTTGTTACATGAGGAAGCCAAAAGTAAGCTGCTGTAACCCCAAATACCAACATAAAAGCAGCAAGTATAATCCAAAATATCGGCATACCAGCAATAAAAAGTTGAATACCAAAAACAGCAGTCACCATCACTAACATACCAAAATCTGGCTGGATAATTAATAATAAAGCAACGATACTATAAAGACTTATGCAGATAGAAAAACTTGGAAATTCACCTTCAAATTTCAGCGATAATATCCAGCCTGCCACCACTGCAAAAAATGGTTTTACAAATTCTGAAGGTTGTATAGAGAGACCTAGAATATTAATCCAACGAGTAGCCCCCTTAACCTCATAACCATAAAATCTAACTAAAATTAATAATAATATACTACCAATAAATCCTAGAATTGAGAATCTCTTTAACCATTTTCTTGAGAAAAAAGAAAAAAAAATGATTAGTAACAAAGCACTAGCAAGGTAGAATAATTGTCTAGATGCAAAATAATACTCATTAAGTCCAATTCTATTGGCTACTGCTGATCCTGATGTAGTAACCAACATTATACTAAATACAAATAGGATTACTAAAGCAATAATCATTTGCTGGTCAATACTACGCCACCACCATTTTATATAGTTGTTAGACAATTCATTATTATGATTATCTTTAACCATGATTAATAATAGCATTATATAATTTAATAAATAATTCTCCGCGTTCCTCAAAATTTTTAAATTGATCGTAGGAAGCACAAGCTGGGGCTAGCAGAATATTCTTTATACCCCCCATATCCTCCATTGCATCTTTAAAGGCAGAATTAAAAGCCTCCGTTAAATCTTGACAAATTTGGTAGTCTACCTTGCCATTAAGAAATGATGCAAAAATATCTTTGTCTTGACCAAAAAGATAAGCCTTACGAATTTTATAAAACCATGGCTCTAGCTCTGTTATTCCTCCTTCTTTTGCTATCCCCCCAGCTAACCAATATATATTATCAAGCGATGAGATGGATTTAGAGGCAGCAATACCATTGGTAGCTTTGCTATCGTTATAAAAACTTATTCCTTGCATTGTACCAACATATTGCATTCTATGTGGTAACCCCTTAAATAGCCCGATAGCGGCAATTATTTGTTCTGGCATTGCCCCTATAATTCGACAAACTGCATAACTAGCGGCAATATTTTCTTGATTATGTATACCTTGTAGATAGTTATTATTATGGAGATTAATAGTAATCGGTTCAAAAATATTGTCATAAATAATATTATTACAAATTGATATTCCTTTATTAAGAATTTCATAAGTAGAGATTGGTACTACATTTGTTCTATTTTCCTTTTGTAATTCTAGAAAAATATTCTTGGTAATTTCATGATCAACACTAATTATAGCAAATGAATCTTTATCTATTCGATCAAAGATCTTTTTTTTGGCAGCAATATAGCCTTGCATATTATTATGTCGGTCTAAATGATCTTGCGTGATATTAAGAAGCACCACAATTTTGGCTTTAAAACTGTTTAATAAATCTAATTGGAATGAGGATAGCTCCAATACATATCCTTTACTATCTAATCTCATAGCCAAAACAGGAAAACCAATATTTCCTCCAACTTGATAATCAAAACCACAAGATTGTAAAATATGGCTGGTTAAAGCAGTGGTAGTACTCTTACCATTAGTACCAGTTATGCCAATGAAATTAGCTGCCTCAGGCTCTCTTAACCTAACTTCCTCAAATAACAGATCTATATCTGAAGTTATCGGTATATTATAAGAATTAGCCATTGTAACAATGTCATGAGACAAAGGAATACCTGGACTCAGTAGAATCTTATCAAGATTTTGCCACTGCAGATCAGATAAGCTAACAAGACTATCACTCCCATAGATTTTGGTAAAAGCATCCCGACTACTCTTTGCTTGATCATAGCAAATTACTTTAGCTACTTTATTCAGTACTTTCCAAGCAGCTATACCAGTCTTACCTAAACCAACTATACCTATATTCTTATGTTTTTGCGAAAGAAATGATGACATAATTTTTAGGCTCACCTTGTTTTACTTATGTTTACTATACGTCTATAAAACGTCTACTAGCGAGGAGACCATAAGCACAACTGTTAAAAGTTAAAAAGTTGTCATTGCGAGAAGCCGCTGCAAGCGGCGACGTGGCAATCCATGAAGCTTGTCATATAGACAACGCTTCGCTAATAGACATATATACTTCTATGATTTCAAGAGTTGATAGACGATAGTATAACTTCAAGAAGAGCTAGGCAGTAGCAAAGTCGAGCATCGGAGATCTTTGGTCGCGGGAACGCCAATTCTTGAAGTTCACCGAGTATACGTCTATAAATAAGAAACGAGAACTATATTAACTCCTTAAGATTTCAAAAGAATTTTGTTGCTGAATTTTCAGCAATCTCTGACTTATTATCAAGCTCACTACTTAAAGACCTTACATTACTTTTAAATTGTTTAAATTTTGCTAATTGCTTGCCAACAAGCTCTATGCCTGGAGTAGATTTAACGTGCATAGGGTTTATGTTCTTACCACCTATTTTAACCTCATAATGTAAATGTGGCCCCGTAGTTCTACCAGTACTACCAACATACGCAATAACTTGGCCTTGTTTAACTATACTTCCTAACTTAAGATTTTTAGCAAAATTAGAAGCATGAGCATAAGCAGTTGATAGATTTTGACTATGTTTAATCTGTACAAATTTTCCGTAACCAGATTTCCATCCTATTTCAGTTATCACCCCATTACCTGCAGCATAAATCGGCGTACCAGTTGGAGCAGCGAAATCAACACCTTTGTGCATTTTGGTATAGCCTAAAGTAGGATGATGTCTATTACCATAATGAGAAGAAACTCTAACTAATTTAACAGGGGTTCTAAGCAAACTTCTTTTTACACTTTTACCATCTTCAGAAAAGAAATCATGATTATTGGGTGTATTATCTAGAGAATACCGGAAAATATTATATTCTTTACCGGACAAATTAAGCGATACATATAAAACCTTACCATGATGAGAGAATTTACCCTCCTTGGTAACAAATTTTTCGGTTATAACAGTTACCGTATCACCATTTTTAATTTGACGTTGAAAATCAATCTGATAACTATACGAGTTAATCAGCTCAATTATACTATTACTTGATAATCCCAACGATTTTAAGGCCGACATAAAGCTTGAATTAATAACCACAGAAGATTTGGTTATTAATTTATTTAGAACTTTGGTCACATCTTTCGCATAAAAACTTTCCTCTTCTCTAATAATTTCTAAAGATTTAACATTATCATACGCTATGGTTATTTTATTCAATATACGTGATTCAGAAGCAAGATCTTCATCATCTTGTTCAGTAATGTTTATCTCATAATCAAAAACAAGTTGCTGTCCTATCTTCAGGGAAGATTCAATATTCTTGTCTTTTATTAGTTTTACGATTTGGTTTATTTCATTATTTGGAATTTGTTGCCGTAAAAGTATTGCCTTTAATGTATCACCTTTTTTGACTGTTATAATTTGGGAGATTTCATTTGATAGTTCTTCTGAAGATTCAAGTATCTCTGGCTCTGCTATAGTAATTGACATAGTATCACTAACGAACTTATTGATCGATAAAGATACAAAAGTAGCAAACCCCATAAAAAGGAATATAGAAAAGTATGAAAAAATGACCCTAAATTTATACTTAATCTGCGGGTTTGTTAATATAAGGCGGATAATAGCTTGCATTAATGCTCATTTAAGTGATATTGATTCATGAAAAAACAAATAACTAACCAAAAATTTATTTAAATATTTTTAGTTTTTATTTGATCTGTATGTAATGATCCTACCAATATGGAGTATAGAAAAATAAATTACAATAAAAATATTACTAAAGTTTTACTTATTTTAAACTACTAGCGATGAATTACACTATCAGGGCAGTTTAAAAGCCCCAACTAATGATAGGAAATACTAAATTATAGAAATAAATAGTTGTCATCGCGAGCCACAAAGTGGCGTGGCGATCCAAATAAACAGCAATTATCTTTTTAAAAAAACAAACTTTTCTATCATTAGTTGGGACTTCTAAACTGCCCTGTTACACTATCATAAAATTTTATATATACAATTTTGCTGCATGCTAGTATAATTCAGCACAGTCCAAATTATAACTTAAAGAATTGTTATTTTCGCATGTTGCAGAAATTGATGAAGCACCTTATATTTGCTAGTATAATGGGATTTTTATGCATTCTTTCTTCTTATGGACAAGCTGAAGATAATACTCAAAATATGGAATTCCTTGATACTACAGATGAAAGTAATGAATTAGAAAAAGATAATAATTTTACTGAGCATGTTGCTGATTCTAATAACTTGCCAAATATACAAAATAATGTTGAACATTCAGAATTAAAAACTTACAGTCTTGGTAAGATTATTGCTTTAAATAAAATCACAGCAACATCAAAGGAGCTGGTATTAAAGCCTAATGAACCACAATATTTTGGTAATATTCAAATTAAACTTCATAAATGTATTAAAAATCTTGATCCTTACAATGAGGATAATTACATGCTATTAACCATTACAGAGCATAAAATTGATGAGGATGCTATGTTAATTTTCCAAGGATGGATTATCTCGTCAAGTATCTCAGCCTCCACCTTTGAACATCCTATTTATGAAATCTTTGCTAAAAATTGTTTATAGGATATTTTAACTAATGATATACTCAAATGATTTGAAAAATGGGAACAATAAACAAGGGGAGAGTAAGCGGAGCGTACATTTAGTACGTGAACACGCGAATGCCCCGCAAGTATTTGCAAAAGCCAATTCTTTAAAGCAGAAGAGTATACAATCCATGATCTGCCTATTAGTTATGTTATTCCCAGTAGTTGGATTGATTTCTAGTTTTTCTACTGCAGTAACAGTTCCTATGTTGTTATTAACTATATTAGTTGCTTTGCGAGATAAAATCTTTATTCATTTTAAATACGCTACTATTAAAGAAACTTTGTTATCCAATTGGAAACTGGAATTACTATTTTGTCTCTGGTGTCTTATAACAAATTTTTATTCACCTAACTACCCCTCCTCTTTATTTAACTATCTACAGGTTTGTTTAATTGTTCTAATAGGGTTTATCGTAAATAGCAATATTGACAAATTATCCATAAATGTAACTAAAATAAAAATATATTTTATTTTAGGAATAACAGCAGCAATTGCTTTGTTTTTTATAGAATACGCATCTTACGGTATTATAACAAGGGCTTTCCGTACTGTTTTTCAGCCAAAATCTTCATGTCAATTCTTTTTATTCATTCTTGACCGTGGGTGTTCTTTATTATCAGTTCTTTCATGGGTAGCGATAGCTATAATTATATCATATCATAGATATTTATTAGCGCTAATATATTACCTGATAATTTTTTATTTGCTCTATATCTCAGATAGCCTTGCAAGCTTTTTAGCATTTACCGTAGCTGGATTAGTATTTTTAACAAATAGGCTGTTAGTAACCAAATCACTGCAATCTGTTTTTTTGAAATTATTTACCCTTGCTATGATATCTGGTTCAATATTGATGCCAATAATTGCATATAAAATACAACCACATTATGCCTCAGATCACTATGCCAAGTTTCTACCAGACTCTGCTAAGCACCGTGTATTTATTTGGCACTTTGTTGCCGAACAAATTATCAAAAAACCAATTTTGGGTCATGGATTTGCTTCATCAAGAAATTTTAAAATTGATGAGAAACAAATGATTAGCTATAACCAGTGGACGTGGTCCCCCCTTCCTCTACACCCACATAATAATATAATGCAAATTTTATTGGAAACGGGCTTAATAGGTTTGATACTATTTTTATCTTTAATTTACAAATATATTCAAAAAATTAGTAATATATCCTTAGTGCAGTCTTCTAAAAGTGGTAAGATAAATCGAACGACTGAGAATAACAAAATAGATGTATTAAATTACAAGTCAGTTGCCTATGCTTGCTTTATAAATTATTATATAATAGGTATGATTTCATTTAACATTTGGCAAATATGGTGGGTTTGCAGCTCTTTTGGAGCGATGATTTTGTTTAAGTTACTTCTTTCAAAATCACAGGAGTATAATTACTAATGTTGGAAACATCTAATATTTTACAAGAATACTTGCCTATAGCTGTGTTTTTTGGTATAGCATCAGTTTTATCATTGGTAATAGTTACATTGCCAAGGCTTTTAGCTCCTCGAAAATATAATAAGGCTAAGTTGGATAGTTATGAATGCGGATTTGAAGCTTTTGGTGATGCTAGAAGCAAATTTGATGTACGTTTTTATCTAGTAGCTATTTTATTTATTATTTTTGATCTAGAAATAACTTTTTTGGTGCCATGGGCTATTACACTTGGACAAATTGGTAAATTTGGTTTCTTCTCAATGATGTTTTTTTTATTGGTACTTACCATCGGTTTTGTATATGAATGGAAAAAAGGAGCTTTAGACTGGGAGTAATGACATGCAAGCAAAGATAGATCTATATGAATACGATCAAGATAAGCTCCTTGAAGAAGAAATTTCAAACCGAGGATTCCTTATAACTAAACTCGATGATTTGATAGGCTGGGCTAGATCTAATTCACTTTGGCCTATGAGTTTTGGTCTTGCATGTTGTGCAGTAGAAATGATGCAAGCTGCTTCTAGCCGCTATGATATGGATCGTTTTGGCATGTTGTTTAGACCAAGCCCACGTCAATCTGATTTAATGATAGTTGCAGGAACATTAACAAATAAGATGGCTCCGGCTCTTAGAAAAGTTTATGACCAAATGACTGAACCTAAGTGGGTTCTGTCAATGGGAAGCTGTGCCAATGGTGGTGGTTATTATCACTATTCATACTCAGTAGTACGCGGCTGTGATCAGATTGTTCCAGTAGACGTATACGTGCCAGGCTGCCCTCCAACTGCCGAAGCTTTGATTTATGGTTTAATGCAGTTACAAAAGAAGATTAAAAGAACTACTAGATTTAGAGAAGGTGACAATGGAAAATATCATTGACGACTTAATAAAAAATCAGGAGCTTGAGATAACTGCTTTGCCTGTAAATGATTTAAATATACATTTTACTAACTATAAAGCTGGTATAGAAAGTTTGCTACCATTTTTATCGGCAATTAAGGAATCTGAGGATTTGCGTTTTACTGTGCTAACAGATCTATTTGCTGCTGATTTCCTAAACCGCTCTAATCGGTTTGAGATAGTGTATAATTTACTGAGTCTTAAATTAAATAAACGTATATTAGTAAAAATTGAGGCTGGAGAACATGACATAATCCCCTCAGTTACCAAAATATTTAGTGCTGCTTGCTGGTATGAACGCGAAGCATATGATATGTTTGGAGTAATTTTTGGTGGTAGTCATGATAATCGTCGTATTCTAACAGATTATGATTTTGTCGGTCATCCTCTCAGAAAAGACTTCCCATTAACGGGTTACGTGCAGGTTAAATATGATGATACTCTTGCAAAAGTAGTATATGAGCCAGTAAAACTTGACCAACTATATAGAGAATTTGATTTTTCATCAAGTTGGCAAGGCCCAAGTTATGTATTACCTGGAGATGAAAAGGCGAAGTGAAATAACTGTCATATTTACCTTTTTGATTATGGCATATATATAACAACCATTAATTATAATTTTTAATTATTTATCAATTTATAATTAAATTAGTCTTAGGATTAAGAAACATTAAATCAAAGATATGATTAATTTTAAATAAAAGAAGATAATTTAATGAAAAATGTAATTAAGTGCAATAACTTTTATTGTTTTGTTTAGCTGTTATATGCAATTTATAATTGGTAGTAAAATAGAACCCGTGTTGTATTCCACAAAGTCACCGAGTACAAAAGAATACAATGTAAATGAATCTAGACAAAAAAGTTTAAAACTTATCAGTCTTAACATATGGGGAGGACATATACGACAACTACTTTTAGAATTTATAAAATTACATAGAGATATTGATATTTTTTGTCTTCAAGAAGTATATAATAATGCTCTACATAAAGTATCAACTGATGATAACGAAGTTATCCTTAATATTTTCTCAGAAATGAGTGCATTACTCCCAAAGCATAATGCATTTTTTACACCAGTTGTAGGGGAAGGGTATGGTATTGGGATATTTATAAAAAAGGAGATTGATATACTAAGCAAAGGGGAGACTAACATACATGATAATCCAAATTACATAGGTCGCGGTCCGACTCACTCTAGAAAAATGCAATGGCTTAAATATCGTTTTAATGACCAAATTTATACTCTCTTTAATGTACATGGTTTATGGAATGGGATGGGTAAAACGGATACACAAGAAAGAATAAATCAATCTCAAAGGATTAAAAATTTTGTAGATACTATTAATACACCTAAAATATTATGTGGTGATTTCAATTTAACTCTAGATACCAAAAGTATAAAAATACTTGAAAATAGCATGAATAATCTTATAAAAATCTACAATATTAAATCTACACGTACTAATATATATACAAAAGAAGAAAAATTCGCTGATTATATTTTTACTTCTCCTGATATTATTATAAGTAATTTTGAAATATTAAAAGATGAAATATCCGATCACTCACCACTATTGTTAGAGATTAATACACCTTAAAAGAAGATGCCTTATCTATATCAACGGCTTCCTATCTAGGAGCATTTTAGCTAGTAGAGCGATCGTTACCTAAATACGCGAATTCAGGATAAGAATTTGTCAATTCTTATCCCGAATTCGCGTATATGTATTACCACCACTTACCATAACTAAAATTACCAATCCCTCCTATTTCGCCAAACCCCAAGCCACCAACAGTAAAAGTACCAGTACCAGCAAACCACGTGTCAGCAGGATCATTATGATAAAGATTAACATGAGTCCTACCTACGCCAATAGGAACGCCATAACCACATTCAAATCGAACACAATTACCCTTATCCACTAATGACAAAAGGTCAATATCAGAATTTAACCAATTGTGCCACTTTGTGGCTCGCAATGACAACTATTTATTTCTATAATTTAGAATTTTCCATCATTAGTTGTGACTTTTAAACTGCCCTGACCTTCACAACCTAAAAATTAAGTTGAATATAAACTATTAACAAGCTAATATGCAAGGTACTAAAAATTAGATACAATATTAGATAAAATGATTACTATTACTTTTCCAGATAGAACGCAAAAACAATTTGAAAAAAATATTACGGGATTGGAGATAGCTAGTAAAATCTCTACTTCTCTAGCAAAAGAAGCTATGGTTATTGAGATAAATAATCAATTAAAGGATTTAAGTTTACCTATAGAATCTGATTGTAATGTAAGGATTCTAACCCATAAAGATACTGAATGTTTAGAGATAATACGTCATGATGCCGCTCATATAATAGCAGAGGCAGCTAAAGAATTATTTCCAGATATCCAAGTGACCATAGGACCTGCTATCGAAAATGGCTTCTTTTACGATTTTGCTAAAGATAAACCTTTTACCCCTGAGGATTTAGTCAATATAGAAGCAAAAATGCATGAAATTGTTAAAAGAAATGAAAAAATTACTAGAGAAGTATGGAATCGTAATCAAGCCATAGAATTCTTTAAGTCAATAGGCGAGCATTATAAAGCCGAGATAATTTCAGAGATTCCAGCAAGTGAGGAGATTACATTATATCGACAAGGTAACTTCCTTGATCTTTGTCGTGGTCCACATGCCCCGTCAACTGCCTTTGTCAAACATTTTAAATTAATGAAAGTAGCGGGAGCCTATTGGCGAGGTGATAGTAGAAACCCAATGCTACAAAGAATCTATGGGACAGCTTGGGCAACAAAAGAACAGTTAGACAACTACCTTTATATGATTGAAGAGGCAGAAAAGCGTGATCATAGAAAATTAGGGAAAGAGCTTGGTCTGTTTCACTTTCAGGAAGAAGCTCAAGGTATGGTATTTTGGCATGATAAAGGTTGGAGTATATATCGCATTATCGAACAATATATCAGAAATAAAATCAGAAAAACTGGATATATTGAAGTAAAAACCCCGGTGTTAGTTGACAAAAGCTTGTGGGAGGCTTCTGGTCATTGGGAAAAATTTAGGGAGGATATGTTTGCTCTAAATCTCGCTGATGATAAAACACTAGCTATGAAGCCAATGAACTGCCCATGTCATGTGCAAATTTTTAAACAAGGTATCAAGAGTTACCGAGACTTACCGTTACGTATGTCTGAATTTGGTTTGTGTCATAGAAATGAAGCGTCTGGTGCATTACATGGTCTGATGAGAGTAAAGGCTTTTCGGCAAGATGATGCACATATTTTTTGTACTGAGGAACAAATTAACAGTGAGACGGTAAAATTTTTTAGCCTCTTAACCGAGGTTTATAAAGATTTTGGTTTTTCTGATATTAAAATTAAATTCTCAGATCGTCCTAAAATACGGGCTGGCAGCGATGAAGTTTGGGATAAAGCAGAAAATGCTCTAAAAGAAGCCGTAAAAGAAGCCGGTTATTCTTACATATTAAATCCCGGTGATGGTGCGTTTTATGGACCAAAACTAGACTTTTGCCTTAAAGACTCAATAGGTAGAGAATGGCAGTGCGGCACTCTGCAAGTTGATTTTGTTTTACCGGAACGTCTTGACGCTCATTATATTACTGTAAGCGGTGAGAAAAAAAGACCAGTAATGTTGCATAGAGTTGTAATTGGTTCTTTTGAACGGTTTATTGGCATATTAATTGAAGAATATGCAGGACGTTTTCCTTTATGGTTAGCCCCTGTACAAGTAGCTATTGCTACCATCACAAGTGACTTAAATAACTATGCACTGGAAGTACACAAATTGTTGATTAGTGAAGGAATACGGTCAGATGTCGATATTTCACCTGAAAAGATTAATTATAAAATACGCTATTTTTCTAATAATAAAGTACCTATAATAGCCGTTGTTGGTAAACAAGAAATGCTAAATAATACTGTGACTATAAGACAACTAGGATCAGATCAGCAGGAAATTATTTCTCTACAAAATCTAGTAAAGCTTGTAAAAGATCAGAATATTCGCTATTTAACATAATGAAAGCAATTGTGTCGTATGTGTAAAAAGTACACAAAAACACAATAATAACTAATAACAATTTTTATGGAGAAAATATCATTTTTGGAATTAAGAATAGTAATTTTCCGAAGGCTAATAGGGAAATTAAGGTCAATCAAGTTCGTTTAGTCGATGAAAATGGTAATATGCTTGGTATCGTTAGCATCAAGAATGCTCTAGAACAAGCTGAAAAAGCTGGTTTAGATTTGGTAGAAATTTCACCAAATGCTGAGCCGCCTGTTTGTAAAATCTTGGATTTCGGTAAATTTAAGTATGAGAGTAAAAAGCGTGTCCATGATGCCAAGAAAAAACAAAAGATCATAGTGCTTAAAGAAATGAAATTTAAGCCTAATATCAGCCAAGGTGATTTTAACGTGAAACTTCGCAAGATCAAAGATTTTTTGAAGGAAGGTGACAAAGTAAAAATTTCTCTATGGTTTAAAGGCAGAGAGATTATCCATAATGATATTGGTATGAAGTTGTTTGACCGCATATCGTTAGAACTAGAGGGCTTAGCTAAGATTGATTCCGCTCCTAAAATGGAAGGTAAACAGATAATTATGTTAGTCAGCCCTGATCCAAGCAAAATACCAACTAATTAGAACTATTTATGCCAATTAAAATTCTAATGCCTGCTTTATCTCCAACTATGACTGAAGGAAATATTGCAAAATGGCTTAAAAAAGAAGGGGATAAAGTTGTTCCAGGAGATGTTATAGCAGAAATAGAAACAGATAAAGCTACTATGGAAGTAGAAGCTGTAGAAGAAGGAATTTTTGCTAAAATAATTGTGCCACAAGGTACAGATAATGTGCCAGTGGGTTCGCTTATCGCTGTATTACTTGAAGATGGTGAAGATGCAAACTTATTGGATAGTTTTATAGCAAATAGTGATAATTCTGCTAAACCATCTACAGAACCAGTAATATCTATAGAAGAAACTAAGCCGGTTAAGTACGATCAGCAACCGCAAACAATGAATGTAAAAGCTTTAGGCAGGATATATGCTTCACCTTTGGCTAAAAGACTAGCTGCTATTGATAATATCGATCTGTCAAATATTCAAGGTAGTGGACCTCATGGAAGAATAATAAAAAAAGATGTGTTATCATACTTAGTGCTACCCACAAATAGTGGTAAGATTAGGGCGGTGAACAGAAATAAAGAGGAGTACAGGTGCGTCCCCAATAATAATATTCGTAAAATTATTGCTAAACGTTTGCTTGAATCTAAACAAACCATACCACATTTCTATCTCTCAATAGAATGTAACATGGATAAGTTATTGGATATTAGAGAAGATATAAATAAATCACTTGTAGAAGAGAGTAAAATTAAAATTACAGTTAATGATTTTGTTATTTTAGCAGTGGCAAAAGCTTTAAAAGCTGTACCGGAAGCAAATGTTAGCTGGGATGAGTCTGCTATTCGGTATTATAATAATGTTGATGTATCGGTTGCTGTGGCAATTGATAATGGTCTTATAACGCCTATAGTCAGAAATGCCGATCAAAAAGATATAATTACATTATCGCAAGAATTACAAACTCTTATAAAAAAGGCTCGAGATAATAAACTAACTCCTGAAGAATTTCAGGGAGGAAGTTTTTCCGTCTCTAACTTAGGTATGTACGGTATTAAGAACTTTAGTGCTATAATAAATCCGCCACAAAGCTGTATTCTAGCAATAGGAGCAAGCTCAAAACGTGCAATAGTTGAAAATAATCAGATAAAAGTCGCTACTATCATGGATATTACTCTTTCTTCTGATCACAGAGTTGTTGATGGTGCTGTTGGAGCTAAATTTTTAGCTTCATTTAAAAAATTTATGGAGAGTCCTGCGTTAATGCTCATATAGCACAACTGTTGAAAGTTAGTAAATATAGCTTCCCTATACGTCATTGCGAGGAGGCTGTAAGACCGACGAAGCAATCCAGTAACATCATTTATCTATAGATTGTTTCCTAGATTGCTTCGCTTACGCTCGCAATGACGCTGTGGTATAGGTATTTGTAAACTTTCAACAGTTGTGGCTCATATAGCTAAACTGGAAAGGTTTTAGCTATAATTTCAATTCTTGAAATCATAGAAGTATACTCCTCATTCCATTATAAATATAGAATAAATTATGAGTTTTTCCGATAATCTAGCAAAAATCTTGAATAAACATGAAGAATTATCGAAAAAGTTGGCCACTGGTATAGTCGGAGATGATTTTATAAAAGCATCGAAGGAATATGCCGAACTAGAGCCTATTGTTCAAACAATTAATGAATATAATAAATCTCTATCTGAATTGCACGACATCAAAGAGATGGCTCAAGAAGCAAATTTGGACAATGATACACAAACGATGATATATGATGAAGTACATCGTTTAGAGGTTCTGATGCCTAAATTAGAAAGGGCAGTAAAACTCTCTTTGTTGCCAAAAGATGAAGCTGATACAAAAAATGCTATTATTGAGGTAAGAGCTGGTAGCGGAGGAGAAGAAGCGGCGTTATTTGCTGCAGATTTATTTAATATGTATCACCGATACGCAGAATTAAAGAACTGGCGTTTTGAAATATTATCAATCTCTGATACTGGTATTGGCGGATATAAAGAAGCATCAGCACTAATTAAAGGACGAGATGTGTTCTCTAAACTTAAGTTCGAATCAGGCGTCCACCGGGTGCAAAGAGTCCCTGAGACTGAGTCAAGTGGTAGGATACATACTTCTGCAGCTACTGTTGCTGTCTTGGCTGAAGCAGAAGATGTAGATGTTAAGATCGATGACAAAGATTTACGAATTGATACATATCGTGCATCGGGAGCCGGCGGACAACACGTAAATACCACAGAATCAGCAGTAAGGATTACCCATTTACCAACTGGTATTGTCGTTGCATTACAAGATGAAAAATCACAGCATAAAAACAAAGCTAAAGCTATGAAAATTCTTCGTTCTAGAATTTATGAAGCAGAGCGATATAAAAAGGATATGGAAAGAGCCGAGGTACGCAAAGGGCAAGTTGGTTCTGGTGATAGATCAGAAAGAATTCGTACCTATAACTTTCCACAAGGTCGAGTTTCTGACCATAGAATTAATCTAACCCTCTATAAAATAGAGGATATCGTAAAAAACGGGCAATTAGATGACTTTATTGAAGCTTTGATATCGGCTGATGAAGCAAGAAAACTTTCAGAAGTTTAAATTATAGATAGCGTAACATTTTTTCTGTAAATTGCATGTTAACCCGCTTACTTACGTTAAATTTACAGAAAGAATGTTACGCTATCAATTGACTATATATTGTTATAGCTATGCAAACAAAATAAATAATCAGAAAAATTAGGGTAATTTAAAAGTCGGGCTGCAAACCTAATAGATAAAGGAAAAAGTGCTTAATATGTACTCGATGTCATTCCCGCGTAGGTGCATAGGCGGGAATCTAAAAAAATAGGCCTGAAAGACTATTAAGTAATATAGATACCTACCTTCGCAGGGATGACATCGATAGTGGTTAGATTTGTATCTATAGCAACTAATGATTGTGACTTTTAAATTACCCTGAGAAAAATTGCCCCAAAAAATCCTAAATTAATTAAAACATTAATTAAAATTTTTTCAAGTGTTATAAAAATTTTACTAGACTTAGAAAGCTAATAATTATATAAACCTTAACGATCACTATAAAAGGGCCTGTAGTTCAGTTGGTTAGAACCCACCGCTCATAACGGTGTTGTCGCAGGTTCAAGTCCTGCCGGGCCCACCATTATTCAATTTTAGTGCATTTTACGAATGCGTTAAACTGTGGACGTAGCATAAAGTCTAGCTTTCTGTCTTTTAATTTTAGGTTACCAAACACTAAATTTATCAATTTACGTTTTCTCTCAATAGTAGAACCTTTGAAGGATGCAAACACTCTAGAAGCCAGTTCTACTAGGTTAATCAGGAGTTCTGAAAATTTATCATCAGTATTTGTATGATTCTCTATTTCTCTAATAATATCTTTACGTTTTTGTATTAATTGTTTATGTTTTTCTTCCCTCTGTAGAAATAAATTTTCTATTTTGTCTATTACGAACAATAGACTTCTTTCGAAACTCGCTTATGCGCAAGGGTGTGAAGGAGACGCGGAACCTCGACCCGCAACGTACTCTAATGTACGTGAGGATTCGAGTACCGCATCGACGTACAAATCACCAGCAGAAGTAGAGTTTCGAAAGAAGTCTAATAAACAAAGTACCCATTTCTTGACACGACCATAATAGCTCAAAGAGATCTGCTTCTCTGTCACCAATAGTTATAACTTTAGTATCTTCAGGTATAATATGCATAGTGTCTTTAAGTCGAAGCTATTTCTATGTTTCTTGTCACCCAACTCAATGTATTATACTATATTAATTTAACAATCAGATACAGTATCGTCTCAAATCTGATTGTTTCGATAATTTCACCAAATTTGGAATAAGAATTGACAAATTCTTATCCCGAATTCGCGTAATTAATGTGACATTAATGTTGACAAAAGAATTAATATGATATGGAATAACACGAATTTGGATAGGTTAAATAATGAAAAAAATATTTTATATTATTTCAATAATATGTCCAATAGTTGTTGGCATATTATTAATTAACAACAAAGATGAGAGGGTAATTAATCTATACAATAATAGTTTTGTTATTAATTTTAGTAGTGAAAATAAGTTAATAGCACTTGCTTTTATTGTTGTAACGCTGGCTACTAACTTATATGCCATAAGTAAAAATAGAAAATTTGAGGTACTTATAGGTAGCCTATATTCAGCTAGTTCTTTGGTCTGTTTATTTGCTGGGGATTTTGTTTCGATGTTTGCTTCTCTAGAAATGATGATGATATTTGCTGCTTTGTTGATTTTTTATGGCAATTACAAAAATAGTGTTAGAGCAGCAAGACAATATTTGCTTACCCATCTTATAAGTGGTAGTCTTATTTTAATAGGGATTAGTTATATAATTACTCACACCTCTAGTTCACAAATTGTTTCTCTTACCTCATTGACAGAAAATCAAGAGGCTGGTTTTATATTTTATGCTCTAATACTTTGTGGTTGTTTGATTAATGTAGCTAGCATACCTTTTTCTGGATGGATTGTTAATTGCTATCCATTTGCTTCAAGCTCAGGGATAATATATTTAACTAGCTTTACTAGTAAAATATCGATAATTATACTCCTTAAACTATTTAGTGGCTTAGAAATACTTAAATTCTTTGGATTATTAATGATTATATATGGCGGGGTTTATGCTTGCCTAGAAGATAACATCAAAAGATTCGTGTGTTACCTTACTATTTCTCAGCTTGGATTCATGCTAGTTGCTATTGGCACAAAATCTCAACAAGCAAATTTAGGAATCATAGTTTTTCTTTTTGTCCATATACTGTATAAAGCTTTATTTGGTTTATATGTTGCTATATTAATAGACAAAGAAAATATAGAGAATTGTTCTGAGATAAAAGGACTTTACTTGCCCAAAAGTTATTTGTTGTTTGTTAGTTTAATAGTTAGTGTATTGTTCATTATAGCCTTGCCTCCTTTTGCTAGTTTTGTTACCAAAATTGTTGTGACCAATGCTTTGAACCAAGATATTAATTATTATGCTATTTTCTTACTCAAGATTGTCACATGCATCGCTTTATTTTCTACAGTTAAATACAAATCTTTAGTTAGTGGTTTTTACCCTAAGTTAAATATTCTAACTAAAGTTAGTTTATTTGTCATGTTATCGTTTCTATTAGCAACTAGCTTTTGTTTAGAAGAAGGTTTGAAACTAGTATGGTCATCTTATCCCATTGAAATAATTGATACAAATTGGTTGGATTTAGTAAAACAAATAGTAATAATAGTAATAGGTATAATATTTGCCTTAGTTCTTAGTAAAATGATTTCTAGGCGTTCAACTGCCAACATAAATTTAGACTTATTTCAGTTTATTGAAAATAATATTCGTCATATTTATTTTAAATATAACTTAGTGGTGCAAGAGTTTTATGATAAAATAGGAGCTGACTGCCCTACTTTTGACAAAATAGAAAAAAATACTTTACGTAAAATGAAATCTTGGCATAATCAGTCAACCGGTTTGTTGGTAGTAATGATACTATTAATTATTTTTACCATATCATTGATTACAAGTAGTAGAGGAGAGTAAAATGAAGCCACCCATAGCCGATAAGATTGATTATAATTTTGTATTACATGGTCAAAAAATTACAGATGAGTATGCTTGGCTTAGGGATAGTGAGTGGCCTAATGTTAGTAATAAAAAAATTATAGAATATTTACAGGCAGAAAATAAATATTCCGAACAATTTTTTGCACAATTACAACAAGAAAAAGATAAAATATTTGAAGAGCTAAAAGGTAGGATTAAGCTCGAGGATCAGTCAACTTACGTAAAGAAGGATAATTATTACTATTATACTAGAACTGAAGAAACTACAGAATATCCTATATATTGCCGAAAAATGGGGTCAGTAGATGCTTCTGAAGAAATTATATTAGATGTTAATAGCATCTCTAAAGGTAATAAATTTACTGATGTAGGGCAAGTAGCAGTCTCTCCTGATCATACGTTAATGGCTTATAGTGTTGATTTTTCCGGTGATGAAAAATATATAATTAGGGTTTATAACCTAAAGACTAAAGAATATTTACTAGATGAAATAAATAACGTTAGTGGTAATATAATTTGGCATGAATATCTCAAGGGATTTTTTTATATGCCTATTAATGAGAATTTTCGTCATGATAAATTAATGTTCCACTCTTTAGGTGATGTAGTTTCAAATGATAAATTAGTACTCCATATAACAGACCCATTATATCAGCTGAACGCTACAAAGTCAGCTAGTCGACAATATATTTTTGTTAATAGCTTTGGTCATAATGAAAATGAAATATATGCGGTGCAAATGCATGATCATAGCTTTCAGCCTAAACTGATTAGAGCGTCAAAAGAAGAGATTTTTTATTCAGTTGAGCATAATGGTGATAATTTTTATATTAAGACCAATGAAGGAGCAAAAAACTTTCGTATAGTACTAGTAAATGTAAATAATTTCCAAAATGATTTGTGGAAGAATGATTATATATCGGAAGATCCGGGTAGATATTTGTCAAGCTTTGCCATCACTAGAAATTATTTGATACTTAATTATCGTGACCAAGGATTGCCTGTTATTAAAATAAAATATCTTAAAGAACAGGATGAGAAAGTTATTCACTTTCCGGATACTTCTTTTACTGCCTACGCTTTGTCTACTAATTTTGAGGAAGATGATATTAGAGTAAATTATTCTTCACTTGCTAGACCAAACACCACTTATAGTTATGATTTTGATAGTGACCAATTGTCAATATTGAAAGTGCAAGAAATACCAAGTGGCTTTAACCCTGAAGAATATATGGTAGAAAGGATATTTGCTGATAATGAGGGGGTAAAAGTGCCAATTACCTTATTATATAAAAAAGCACTGTTTAAAAAAGATGGAAAAAATCCTTTATATTTGTATGGCTATGGCTCATATGGCATTAGCATACCAGTATCTTTTCGGAATACAGCTATTTCTCTTGTAGATCGTGGGTTTGTCTATGCTCTTGCCCATATTAGAGGTGGAGATGATCTTGGACATGATTGGTATGAGGCTGCCAAGTTCCTCAATAAAAAAAGAACTTTTGACGATTTTATTGCGGTTAGTAAAGAGCTAATTAAAGAAAAATATACTAGCCAAGGTAATATAGTAATCTGTGGCGGAAGTGCAGGAGGGTTATTAATTGGAGCGGTAATTAATGAGCAACCACAATTATTTAAAGCAGCACTTGCCCATGTACCTTTTGTTGATATGTTAAATACCATGCTTGATGAACAATTGCCATTAACCCCCGGTGAGTTTAAAGAGTGGGGGAATCCTAAAGAATTAGACTATTTTAACTATATTAAGTCTTATTCTCCGTACGATAATATAAAGTCACAAAATTATCCAAGTCTATTTATTACTGCTGGAATCTCTGACCCAAGAGTTGGGTATTGGGAAGCAGCTAAATGGGCAGCAAGGATTCGTGCAACAAAACTCGACGATAATATATTATTGCTAAAAACTAATATGGATTCAGGACATAAAGGGGCTTCTAGTCGTTTCGATTATCTAAAAGAAGCAGCCGATGATATAGTATTTGTATTTAGGGTTTTTGGTATAATCAATTGACTATATTAAGATTATTATTAACCAGCTATTGACTCGTATTTTTATAAATGGTAACATGAAGTTTATGATTTACACAATAAATAGAATCACTTAATTTAGAGGATTTACAATGACTAATAGTACTGCCCAATTTGTAGATTTTATGAAATCTTTTATGAATCCAGAAGTTTACATAAATTCCGTAAAAAACTTACCTGTTATGGATTTTTCTGCTATGTCAGATACTATCAAGAAAAGTACTAAAATATTTACTACAACAAATCAGATTGTTACTGAATCACTGCAGTCTATGATCCAAAAAAATTCAGAAGATTTTCAAAACAATGCTATGAATATGCTGAATTCTACAAAAGATGCAATAGCTTTTGGAGATTTTAACCAAATAGCCGAATGTCAGCAAAAATACCTTAAGTCAACTTGCGAAACTTCAATCAATAACATTAAAGAGTTTGTCAGTATGGCATCTGATACTTCAATGAAAATGTTTGATGCCATAAATAGTATGACAGGAGAGATGACTAAGGCTTGTGACAACATAAAAAACAAAGCTTAAGATAAATTCAGGAGAATTGGGTAGCAGGAACGATGGAGCGAAGCCTGTAGATAATAGGCGAACGACTAGTCATGGATTGCCACGCTCACGTACGTTCGCTCGCAATGATGGCATGGACTCCGTCCATATATGACGGTTTAAGTCTTATAACAGCACTTCGCTAATAGACAATTTTTTAACTTTCAACAGTTGTGCCTCTCTCACATAGTTTGAAATCATAGCAGTATACAGAAGTGCGAATAATAGACTTCCTGCAGAATTCGCTTTTGCTGAGGAATTTGTAGGAGACACGGAACCTCGACCCGCAGCGTACTCAAATGTACGTGAGGATTCGAGTACCGGATCGACGCACAAATTACCAGCAAAAGTAGAATTATGCAGGAAGTCTAATGGTTAATTCAAAAGCTCCCCCCTATTCTTCTATAGTTTAGTGCTTCAGCAATGTGTATCCTGTAGACGTTGGAAGAAGCGTCTAGATCTGCTATAGTTCTTGCAACCCGTAAGATACGGTTATAAGCACGCATGGATATACGAAATTTTGTCGCGGCTTCATTAAGTAAATCCTTACCGTCATCTACTGGCAATGCATGTTCGATAAGCAATTGTCCGTCCAAACGGTTATTTGTTTTGATATTATATCCTTCATATCTAGTTTGTTGAATATTACGAGCCATTTCTACCCTATTTGCTATCTGCCCCGACTCTTCTTCTGTATCATCTTCTATTAAATTATAATTATATGAGTCGATAGATCCTACCTCTATATGTAGATCAAATCGATCCATGATAGGGCCGGAAATTCGCATCTGATAATCGCTCCCACATTTTGGGGCTTTAGAACATGCTTTATGAGGATCGCTTAAATAACCACATTTACAAGGATTCATTGCTGCTATTAACTGAAAGTTAGCCGGATATTTTATATGCGAATTTGCTCTAGCAATTAGTATTTCTCCGGTTTCAATTGGCTGCCTTAAAGATTCGATAACGTTAGGTGGAAATTCTGGTAATTCGTCTAAAAACAACACTCCATTATGTGCTAACGAGATCTCTCCAGATTTTACTCTTTTACCAACCCCACCGCCGACCATCGCTGCTATCGAGCATGAGTGGTGGGGGGTACGAAAAGGCCTAGCTCTTGACAGTTTCCCGTTTGCTAGCTTGCCTGCAACGCTTGCTATAGTACTGCACTCTAATATTTCTTCAGGTTGCATTTTGGGTAATATACCAGGTATACATTGTGCCAACATAGATTTGCCAGTACCAGGTGGACCAAGCATTAATAGATTGTGACCACCAGAGGCTGCTATTTCTAAAGCTCGCTTAGCGGCTTTTTGTCCTTTGATATCTTTAAAATCAGGGTAATTTATTATAGTAGTGTCAATTTCTAATTCAGGTGATGATAATATTTGTGAGCCTTTAAAATGGTTAACTAACTCTATTAAATTTCCTGCTACCAAAATATTATTATTGCCAGACCATGCAGCTTCCTGACCATTAGATTTTGAACAAATTAGCCCTTTATTTCTAGCCGAAGCTCCAATAGCAGCAGGTAAAGCCCCGCTGACAGGCAGAATAGAACCATCTAGAGATAATTCTCCTATTACTAGATATTCTTGTATTTCCTCAGCTGGTAAAATTTTCATGCTGCTAAGTATAGCACAAGCAATAGCAAGGTCAAAATGACTACCTTCTTTAACCAAATCAGCTGGAGCTAAATTTATCAGTATTTTTTGAGCAGGCAAGGCAAGACCTATTGAAGAAAGTGCTGCTCTAACTCGTTCTTTAGACTCGCCAATAGTTTTATCAGCAAGTCCTACTATAGTAAAATTAGGTATCCCTGGTGATATCTGTACTTGCACATCAACATCGATAATATCTATACCGCTAAAAGTTAAACTACCAAGATGAACTATCATTTTTATAAAATAAATTTTACTAGATCAAGATTTTTTATAATTTTTGATAATTGCTGGTCGACAAAATGTTCGTCAATAACTATCTCTTTTTCCTTCGTATCACTTGCATTAAAGCTTATCTCCTCTAATAAATTTTCTAGAATAGTATGTAATCTTCTTGCTCCAATATCTTCAACTTCTAAATTAACATTTGCTGCATAAGTAGCAATTTTATCTATTGCATTATCAGTAAATTCTAATTTTACCCCTTCGGTTGCGATTAAGGCTGAATATTGTTTTATTAAACTTGATTCTGGTTCAATTAAAATTTTTATCATATCGTCCTTAGTGAGTGAGCTTAACTCTACTCTAATAGGTAGCCTTCCTTGCAATTCAGGTAATAAATCAGATGGTTTTGATAAATGAAAAGCACCTGATGCTATAAATAATATATGAGCAGTTTCTATAGGACCATGTTTTGTATTAACTGTTGTACCCTCAATAATAGGTAATAAATCTCTCTGCACTCCTTCTCTACTAATTTCTGAACTTTTTCCCTCAGATCTTGAGGTAATTTTATCTATTTCATCCAAAAATACTATACCATCATTTTGTACTAGCACTAAGGCATCTTGAGTAATTTTTTCTTGATCGATCAATTTTTCTGACTCTTCGGCAGAAATAATTAAACGAGCATCTTTAACCAGCATTTTCTTAGTTTTTGTTTTATTAGTACCAATAGCTTTGCCGATCATATCAGAAATATTTAAGACGCCCATGGCAGCTCCTGGCATACCAGGAATCTCAAAATTACTACTACCAAATAAGCCACCTGAATCTGTTATACTTATTTCAATTTCAGTATTGTCAAGTTCACCTTTTTCAAGCTTGCGACAAAATTTCTCTCTAGTTTCAGTTGATGCTGATTTGCCGACTAAAGCATCCAAAATCCTTTCTACAGTTTTTAAATGTGCATTAGCAATCACTGCTTTTTTAGCATTAGCTTTTTGTGTGTTAACAGCTATTTCCACTAAGTCTCGTATTATTGACTCAACATCTCGTCCAACATATCCTACTTCAGTGAATTTTGTTGCTTCTACTTTAAGAAATGGTGAGCCGCTAAGCTTAGCAAGTCGCCTAGCGATTTCAGTCTTACCTACGCCAGTTGGTCCTATCATTAAAATATTTTTTGGCACGATTTCTTGACGCAGTGGTTCGTCTACATTTCTACGTCTGCAGCGATTCCGCAACGCTATCGCAACAGCTTTTTTAGCTTTATATTGCCCAACAATGAATCTATCAAGTTCAGCTACGATTTTAGCGGGAGTTAATCCCATAGATTTTTTTTTAAGATTAATACTCATATAACTCTAACTTTTTCTAGAATAATATTATGATTAGAGAAAACACAGATATCAGCTGCAATATTCATTGATTTTAAAGCAATCTCTTCTGCAGTTAGGTCATTGTCAAAAGACATTAAAGCTCTAGCAGCAGACAGTGCATATAATCCACCAGAGCCAATGGCAGCAGCATCACCATCAGGTTCAACTACATCGCCATTACCAGTTAAAATTAATATATTTTTTTGATCTGCAACGATCATCATTGCTTCAAGTTTACGTAAATATTTATCGCTACGCCAATCTTTTGCCAGTTCTACAGCACTTCTTAGTAACTGATACGAATATTTCTCCAACTTTAATTCTAATTTTTCAAATAAAGTTAGAGCATCTGCAGTAGATCCAGCGAAGCCAGCAATAATACTATTATTGAACATGACTCTTAATTTTCTTGCTGTAGATTTTAAAATTGTATTACCATGGGAGACCTGACCATCTGCTGCGATTACAACATTCCCACCTTTTCTTAAGCAAAGTATAGTAGTCCCGTGTAATGTGACAGAGCCATGCGAGTTATCTGACATAAAGAATCTTTTAAATATTGATGTTTGACTATTTGTTTATTATTATGGTATTTAAGTAATCATTTAATATCGTAATTACAAGACTTTCCTATGAATATTTATTCAATATATGTTAATCCTCAAAAAAAAGATAATGATTTTATTCTTATCAAGCAAGGTTTTTCATTATTTGCTGCGTTTTTAAGCGTGTTTTGGGCATTATATCATAGAATGTGGTTACCACTAATAACTACTTTGATACTAAGTATTGTTATATCAAGTTTAGGTTGTACTAATTTTATTTCTGTAAGTCAACTCGCCATTATGTTGATATTTGGTTTTTTCAGCGATGATATGAGAGAATATAATTTGCAAAAAAAGAAATACCAACTTACAGACATAATATTAGCAAAATCTGAGATAGAAGCTGAATTAAAATTTTTAGAACGCTTAGTGGATGAAAAAAATGTGTTATAGTAATCTCAAATATTGACATTTGGGAATAGATAATAAAAATGAGAGTATAATATGTATGACAAGAATAATGTTTTTGTAAAAATTATTGGTAAAGATATTCCAGCAGAGATAATATATGAAGATGATAATCTAATAGCATTTAATGATATAAATCCTGTAGCTCCAGTACATATAATAATTATACCAAAAAAGGAGTATATTGACTATAGTGATTTTATCCTTAAAGCTTCTAGTGATGAAATTAAAGATTATTTCACCAAACTAGCCTATATTGCATCGCTAGTTGGTTTAGATCAAGATGGCTATCGTTTGATTACTAATAAAGGGATAAAATCTGGACAGAGTGTGTTCCATTTTCATTTCCATATTATAGGAGGAAAAACTATTTCTAAGCTGATATAGTCAATTGATAAAAAGATAAATGTATAATGACAAAACAATATAATATTGCGGTAATTGGTGCGTCGGGTAATGTTGGGCGTGAGACTTTAGAGATTTTGTTTGAGAGGGGTTTTCCAATTAATAAGCTCTATGCTGTAGCATCGAGTGAATCTACAGGTAAAGAGGTTAGTTTTGGGGAAGATAGTATAAAAATATTTGATATAGATAGTGTAGATTTTAGCAAAATAGATATTGCCTTTTTTGCAGCTGGATCAGAAATATCAATGAAATATATACCCAAAATTGTCGAGCAAGGTTGCATAGTTATCGATAAATCATCATTTTTCAGACTTGATTCTGATGTTCCTTTGATAGTTCCAGAAGCCAATCTAGCAAGCCTAAAAGATTATACTATTAAAAATATTATAGCTAATCCGAATTGTTGTACTGCTCCTATAGCTACTGTATTAAAGCCTTTGGATAATGCAGTAAAGATTAAGAGAATGGTGATATCGACTTATCAATCGACTTCAGGAGCAGGAAAGAGAGGAATGGATGAGCTTTACGAGCAAACTAAGGCAAAATATGTTTTTAGTGACATCACTCCTAAAATTTTCCCTAGGCAAATAGCTTTTAATTTATTTCCTTATATAGGTAGTTTTAATGAAGATAGTTCTACTAGTGAAGAATCTAAGATTTCCTTGGAATTAGAAAAAATTATAGGATCACATGCTAAATCTAGTGTAACTTGCGTGAGAGTGCCGGTGTTTGTTGGTCATTCTATTTCAGTAAATGTTGAGTTTAGTGGAGAGATAGATGCTAAAGAAATAGAAGAAATACTAAGAGAATCAGACTCTATTGTAGTTAATTCTCATTTAGATAAAACACAATATGTTTCTCCCATAGATGTTGTTGGTAAAGATTTTGTTTATGTTTCGCGAATTAGAAATGATCATAGTCAGAAAAATACCATTAATTTATGGATTACAGCAGATAATTTACGTAAAGGAGCAGCTTTAAACGCTGTGCAAATTGCTGAGGAGTTGATAAAAGGATATTTGTCGAAAAAGTAATTAGGTTATACTTCTAGGCTCTAAGTTAATAAAGAGGTTGCCATATTATTTATTTTGCGTATAGTGTAGAGTCAAATAAAAATATTACAAATAGTATAATTTTTACTGATTAGCAGTAAAAATTATACTAGAGCTGGGAAGCCATCAGGTTCAGATAACTACTATTATCAGAACAGGCTAATTTAATTTGTGTTAGACGATATAGATTATAATTCAGAAAAATATAATATAACAACGGTAATATGAGAAATAATAGTGCATTAGTATCTCAAGTAGTAATAAATCCCCTAACTACTGCTCTTGAGAAGTGCAAAATTGCGTTTTGGATAGTTTTTAGTTTTGCATTTGTTATTAACTTGTTAATGTTGATAACGCCTCTTTATTCCTTGCAAGTGCTTGATCGGGTTATAGGAAGTGGTAACTTATTTACATTAATGTGGTTGTCTATTATTATTGGTACGATCTATTTTATTTATGGGTTATTGCAAGTTGCTAGATCATTCACCCTAATTAAAGTTGGTGAATGGTTGGATAAAACAGTTGCTCCTGTAATTTTTGGTCACTCTATTTCAGCCTCTGCAACTCGTACTAATATGGGTGCTAGTCAGTTACTTCGTGATTTTCAAACAGTAAAAACCTTTCTAACTAGCACTGGTATTAATACTTTATTTGATGCTCCTTGGAGTGTTGTCTACATAATAGTAATTTTCTTAATTCATCCATATATTGGAATCCTTACATTAGTTGGGGCTATTATTATTGTATCTACGGCTTTCTTTAATGCGGCTGCAACTAATAAAACTCTCGGTGAAGCTACTGAATTTTCTATAAAGGGTATGACGCAAGCTGACATCGCCAATAGAAATTCAGAAGTTGTAGAAGCTATGGGCATGATGAAAAATGTCACGGCAAATTGGCATCAATTTAATATTGCTTCTTTGGAGAAGCAATCAATTGCTAGCTACCGTAATGGTGCTATTTCTAATTTTTCAAGATTTATCCGTAATGTCATGCAAATGCTGGTAACTGGTATTGGTGCTTTTGTTGTTGTTTATACTTCAGGCAAAGATATGACTACTGGTGGTATGATTATGAGTTCCATTATAGTTGGTAGAGCTTTAGCCCCTTTTGATAACGCTATTGAGTTATGGAAAAGTATGAGCGGGGCTATAAAATCTTATAAAAATATCAATCAATTATTTGCTTCGTATAAATCAAGAGAAGAAGCAATGCCAATTCCAAATGTCGAAGGACATTTAACTGTGGAAAATATTTATTATTCGATACCAATTCCTCCACATATACCACAGCCACCAGTACCAAGATATATTTTAAAGGGAGTATCCTTTGCGGTGCAGCCTGGTGAAATATTAGCAATTATAGGACCTTCTGCAGCAGGTAAGTCAACTTTGGCAAAAGTTTTAGTTGGGGTATGGAAAGCATCGTCAGGAACTGTTAGGCTTGATAGTGGAGAAATTTATCGTTGGAACAGGGAAGACTTTGGTAAACATGTAGGGTATTTGCCGCAAGGAATAGAGTTATTTAGTGGTAGTATAAAGCAGAATATAGCTAGGATGGCTGAAAATGCTGATCCAGAAAAAGTAATTGAGGCAGCTAAAATTGCTGGGGCTCATGAAATGATCTTAAGATTACCGGATGGCTATGATTCAGATATTGGAACAGCAGGCTCTAATCTTTCTGGTGGACAAAAACAACGGGTTGGTCTTGCTAGAGCATTTTATGGTAATCCTAAACTACTTATTTTAGATGAACCTAATGCAAATCTTGACGAAGCGGGTGAAATAGCCCTATCAAATTGCTTAAAGCAAGCAAAATCTAGGGGTATTGCTGTAGTTGTTATCTCTCATAGACCTTCTGTATTATCGGTGGTAGATAAGATTTTGGTATTACAAGATGGGGCGGTAGCTCTTTATGGCACTCAAGAAGAAATGCAAAATCGAGTTAAACTGTTACAAAATGGTGTAATCCACATTAATGAATAAGTTTTAAATATGGAAGAAAAGTCAAATAACAATAAGCCGGCATTTACAGCGGAGCAACTTAAACAACTTTTGTCGCTACAAAATGATTTAACACACACAAAAAAAACAAAGGGAGCTATTGTATCACAAAAGGTAATAGTAAAGATTTCTAATGCCATTAAAAATACATTATATTATCTTGATCGCTTCCTCAATTTTGTTACTAAAAATAATGATGTTGATCGCAATGATGTAGTGCAGATTGCTAGATCCCCTATTCTTTTTGGAGTGTATGTAATAATCTTTTTTGTATTAGTTGGAGGGGTATGGGGCAGTTTTGCTCCTCTTGATAGTGCTGCTACAGCATTGGGTGTTGTTATAACGAGTGGTAATAAGAAGACAATTAATCACCAAGAAGGTGGAATTATAGCTAATATTTTTGTTAAACAAGGTGATCAAGTTAAAGAAGGTGATAAATTAATAGAGCTAGAAGATACAAGAATTAAGTCAGCATATGAAAGTAATTTAAGCCAATATAGACATGCTTTAGCAACGGAAAGTCGTTTAATTGCTGAGAGAGATAATCAAGATAAGATTGAATTCCCAGAATTATTAACCAAAAATATCAATTTACCTGAAGTAGCAAGGATTATACATACCCAAGAAAATTTATTTCAGTCTAAAAAAGAAGTATATAAAAGTGAAAAAAATGCCTTACATCAAAGGATCGAGCAATTAAATAAAAGAATCGAAGGTACGCAGGCTAAAAAAGTTGCAAATGTAAAAACTCTAGAGGTTGTTAAGGATCGTTTAAAGGCAATGGATACATTGCATGGAAAAGGTTTTGCCAATAAAGCCGCTTTATTAGACTTAGAAGCTAAGGAAGCACAGTACAAAAGTGAGATAGCTATGGCAGAAGCTGAGATTGCATCTATTAAGCATTCGATTACAGAGTGTGAGATTAGCATTATTAACTTACAGAATAAATATACAGAGAAAACTCTGACTGAACTAAAAGAGACACAAGAGCTAGTAGCTCGTTTTAAAGAGGCATTTAATGCACATCAGGACTCTTTAAATCGAGTGGTTATTAAATCACCAGTTGATGGTATTATAAATGTATTGAACTATCATACAATAGGACAGGTGATTTCACCAAGTTATCCGATTCTAGAGATTTCTCCAACTGATGATAGTTTGATAATAGAAGCAAAAGTTCCAAGCAAGAATATAGATTCAGTGCATGAAGGCTTGGTAGCAAAAATTCGCTTCAGTGCTTTTAAATCTAGAACAACGCCGTTATTTACTGGCAAAGTTGTTAAAATATCTCCTGATATTGTACAAGACAGAAATACTCCAAGCCAAGATCCCACCACTTATTATATCGCTAGAATTGAGATTGATATGGATGAGTTTAATAAGATTGCAAAAGCTAAAAAGTTAGAGTTACATCCTGGTATGCAAGCGGAAGTTCAAATTGTCACTGGCACAAGGACTCTCCTGAGATATTTACTTGATCCTATTACTGATACGATGTTTAGAGCATTTAAAGAGAAATGATATAGCTAACCAAAGAAGGTTTTAGCCAAAAATGCCTAGTACTACAAATAGTACTAACGTTAAAACGCTGTCATTCCCGCTTCGGCGGGAATCTAAAAAAATAACATAGAAGGTATGTTATACTGCTCGTAAATGAAGAGTTGGTAGACGAAGATCAAAATCAACAAGTGCTAGGAGTGTTCAAGCCGAGGAGCGCAGCGTACATTAGTACGTGGCTACCTGCGGTCTTGGACAACGACAACGCAATTGTTGATTTTCATCGAGTATATCATAATACCCTACTTTTTTTATATAACCACCATTAAAATGGCTGCTGATCGTCTATTAGCGAGGAGTCGCGAAAAAGCGGCGACGCAACAATCCAGGATACACGAAGCGTTACTCTAAAAAAACAGCTTCGCTGTTTACCTAGATCGCCACGGCATCTAAAGAGTCTTGCTATGACGATTATAGAAAAATGTACTATGATTAGCTTGTTACATCGATAGTTGAGATTAAGTAAGTGTATTAATTTTCGGATTTGATATACTCTTCTGCTTTAAAGAATTGTTTTTTGAAAATATCATGGATTCGCATGCGTAACTATACTATATGTACACCTAGCATGCTCACCATTCATTTTCAAATCCAATTCTTCAAATCATTTGAGTATACTAGAGTTTTCTAACGTTTTATCAATTACCCTAGAAAGGATTTCTAAACTATATCCATTTGTTAGTATGCCATTAACAAAAAATGCGGGTGTACCAACAAAACCTTGTGAACTAGCAGCAAGGTTAGTATTGGCAAGTAATGTTTCGACAATTTGATTATCATTAAGACATTTAGCATAAGTTTCTGCGGATACTCCACCAATTTGAGCTATATTTGTTAATAATTCACGATATCTGTTACTACTGCCCCATTTATCTTGTTGTGCTAGTATTACACTTTGGAATTTAAGAAAACTCTCTAGATCATTTGGACAACGTGCCAAAATTGCTGCATCTAAATCTTGCTTATTACCGACAAATTCACGAATTATATAAGCAATTTTATTGGTATCAATATATTTCTTTTTAAGCTCAGGTAGAATTTTTTCATGATAATAAGCACAATGTGGGCAAGTTGGAGAAAAATACTCAACTACCACTACAGTTGCCTTAACATTACCAAGAACTATATCATTTTGGCTAACATTGAAAGTTGGTTTATAAGGCATCTGTTTCAAGCTAACATTATCAGTAGAGTTAGTAGCAGAATCCTCTACCGTATCTAGAGATTCTTCCGTATTAGTTGAAGCCGTACTGTCTTGAGGATTTACTATTGTATTCCATTTATCATTGGCAAGGTTGTCATTATTTTCTTCTTGTGGAACTTTTTCCTGAGTCACTTCAGCCTTATTATCAGGTTGCTCGTTTTTATTATTAGATTTATCACTTTCTTCCGAACATGATATTAACAATAATGAAATTATAATGATAAGGATATTATGCATAAGTTTTGATATAGTTTTAAGTTAAATTAAATACTTTACTCTTCAGGATTTTATATTCCTTATGAGAAGTCCTTATAAAAATAAGGTTTTACTGGTATTTAAGCAATAAAAATTTTTACTTATTCGTAACAAAATAATTAATTTATATACTATAAATATTTTTTCTAATAAATGCAAAAATACTATTAGTTAAAATAAAAATATTGTTATAATGATTTGAACCCCCGCGTAACTTTCATGATAATTAAGTCTTATTTGTAAATAAGGTAACACAACCCAAGAAGAAGTGAAAAATATATTGGGATACCATGATGATACTGATATAATGCTTGATGGTAGCATGAAATGGGTATACATCCGTATAACTTATGTTCCGATTAGTTAATTGATTCTCCTCCCTAGATACTGAATAACACGATAAGAAAATTAATTATGAAAGATTTTAATACTAAGGTCATTAGTAAGTATACAGAAAGATTAAAAGGCTGTTTTGTCTCTTTAAGCTCTGAATGCATCGTGTCTTGTAAGTATCCTAGTACTTTAAAAAGGTCTTTGCGTACTTTTAATATTATAAAGATTCTACAACAGAATAGTGACTTGCTTGATTATCTTAGTCTAGATAGTCAAAAGAACTTGCTTTCTGTTCTTGAGCATTACGGATATCTCTCTATTGAAACGTTAAAGCAACAAAAATATCAAATGGAAGAGGTAACAAATTTTGTTACCTCTCTTAATCAATTGGTTGATTGCTTAAAAAGTTCTTCCACTTTACATCATGAAGAAAATAATAAGGCACTAAAACCTGTAATGGATTTAGCTAGAAACTTTGTACAACATTGTTGTATATTAATAATTGAAGATGTTAAAAATCAAGATGTTATAAATAATTTACAGGCAACTGCCATTGTTTTGAATTTAGATAATTTATCGCTTGAGCAACAAAATCTACTTTTAGATCAATTGTTGTTCATTAAAGAATTATGGCAGATTGATTCTACTATTGACATAAAGAAAGAATCTGTTCCTTTGTTATTTCATGCTAATATATTATTAACACTGAAAGAAGAGAACACAGTAGATTACGAATACATTTTTAAAAAAATTACTAATTTTTTAATAGATGATCACAATGTATTGATGGAGTTAACCAATGCTAAGTTAATTTGCTTATATAATAGGCTAAAAGATTTATGTATTAAATCTCAGACCATAAACCATATTTTGCTAAGAATACATGATGAGTCAAAATTTAGGAAGAGTTTCAGTAAACTTAATAATTCAGGGTATGAGCTTTCAGTATTATTTGAAAATTATAATGCAATAATACATCAGATAGAAAATGCAGAGTTCGCTATAATAGAAAGATTCTTACTTCGGCAAAATGTCTTTATGCATGAAATTTTAATTAATATTACAAAGCATATAGATGCTATCAGGATGCTCAATATAACAGAAGATTCTGATCTGAATTATATATTAGCTCAGATTAGAAAAAGGTTAACTCAAAATATCCAAAGTGGTCATACTATTTCTTTAATGATTTCTTCTATTGAGTCTAAATTTTCTGCAAAACTTGAAGTTAAAATTATCAAACGATATGCTTCTTTAGATAGTTTTACTAAAAATGCTTTAAAAACTAGGTATCAGTTGTTATTTAAAAATATTACTTCATTATTAAAAAAAGAGCTAAATTATGCAGAGTTTGTACAACAGGTAATAACATGTAGAATCGCAGCTGATTATAAGATAAATAGTAATGTTACTTCAGTTAGAACGTTAAGACTAATTGAACAAGAAAGGTTAGAAGTAAAAAAACAATTATGTGAAATAAATTTTGTAGAAACTTTTAGTGACAAATATTTAAATAAAACATCTAGTTTAAGTTTTAAAAAACATGTCAGGAGAACTAGTATAACAACTCCTGCAGGTTATGTTACGGTAATTATTAGAATATTACTAACAAATTTTAGTGTTGAACAGCTTCAACTTTTATCACAATTTTTAATGAATGGTAATCTAACTACAATTCGAACAATCGTTCAACAAGAGTTGGTTGTGCAAGTTAAAAAACGCACCACTATAAGTAAAGTAATATATTATGTATTTACTAGAAAGAAAAATGAACTTACCATGCTCAATAATATCAAGAGAATTCTAAATGAATATACTAACCTCAATTAGATATAAGAAGCCTTTTTTAGGGGTGTATTAATAAGCAGATTATAGTCAATTCAGGAGAATTTGATGCTAGGAACGATGGAGTGAAGCCTATAGATAATAGACGAGTGACGACGTCACCAAATTCTCATCAATTGACTATATCAAAAATTTTTGTAAGATTTGCTAACATACGCACGTCAGAACCATCTTCTAAAGCCCAAACCCAAGAAAGTACAGATTGGACAAAACACCAATCGCTAATTCGCTCCGTATCTAAATCCAAGAGAGTTGCAAACTTAATGATGCGATTTGCAATAATACTCTCAACATCTTCTAAAGCAAGGAGTTCAGGGAGAGGATTACGAATAAATGCTGCTACCTCATATGCTTTTTCACCGATAACTCCTTTAGGATCAATAACCACCCAATTATCACCACTTTGTAGAATATTATCATGATGTAAATCACCATGAAGTAAAACTAACATTGACGATGTGCCTAGTAATTTATCTCGCAATTGTCTAGCTTTTTCTAAGTAGTAAGTTGGCACATCCCATTCTTTATCTAATACTGCCAACCAATCTGTGACATAAGGAAAACCTTCTGATGGCAAAGGTGCATAGTGTAATCTTTTCATTACATTACATGCTATTTTAATAGCCTCGTAATCTTTTACAGGGAAATCTCAGTACACGACATAAAGGTTAACAAAAAATTAATGTCTTGCAAAACGTAATAATTATAATACAAAAATAGAAAATTGCTGAGTAATATTTAACTATTAAGTTGCGATAGCTCAATTAATGATATATTTTATACTACGTATTTCCTACTATCATATACTTTTTTTGGCTATTAATTTTTTGTTAACCTTTATGTCATGTACTGAGAATTTTTAGTTGATTTTCAAAATCTTCTTGTGTACTACTCACTAATGGTGTTAAATGATTAAATCAACCTGATCACTAAATCTGTAAGCAACATAATGTTCACTACTAAGACACTATTAATATATTGATACGAGGAACTATGAAGAGTGAAGAGAGGAATCCCGAGCGGATAATAACTATTGAGCATGCTAAGCATGTTCTAGAACAATCTAGTACTGCCCTATTTATGAAAAGAAGCATGAAGAGTGCAAATGAAAAAGCAGGAAAAACATTGATAAAGCAAGCTATAGAAAGATCTAGTTCTGATAGTTACACTGAGAATGGGTCATCTAAAGATGAATTTGTACATTTTGAACCAATTAAAGATTTTCTTGCGTCTCATAAAAAGGGATGGTGTCATATTAACAGCGAATCTAAACATGGGTTATGTTCAGAAAATGCAACACCTAATATTAGAATGTTAGAGTCAGTACTAGCAAAAGAAGTAGAGCTAAAATCTAAACCAAAAAGTTGGTCTAATTATATCAAGGAGCATAGTAAGGCTTACCTATTGCCCCCTCCTAGCCCTGAAAAATCTCAGAGTATAGAGCTGGATTCTATTGACATGCTTAAAAAAATACCGGGTCTGCCTGGAGCTTCTACTATGTCTACTATGGGTAAAATATTGCCCAAAACAATTAATCCTTATTATTTTAGTGTTCTCTATTGCTCAGGTATACTTAGTAAGAGCGAAGAAATATTACACCGACAAGTCTTCCATTTTTATAAAAAACCTAATGATTTTTCTATGACCGCAAAATTTTATGACCAAATAGAAACAGTAGAAATAACAGGAAGTACTTACGATGATTTAGGGGGATAGTATAAGAATTCCCTCAGTACACGACATAAAGATTAACAAAAAATTAATGTCTTACAAAACGTAATAATTATAATACAAAAATAGAAAATAACTGAGTAATATTTAACTACCAAGTTGCGATAGTTTAATTAATGATATGTTTTATACTACATATTTTCTACTATTATACACTTTTTCTTGGCTATTAATTTTTTGTTAATCTTTATGTCGTGTACTGAGCAGGAAAATAGGATTTTAATGATATATTAGAAATAGCCTGCTCAACTAGCAGTAAGCCGGTGCTTTCAGCTAAAACCTTCACACCCCCAAATTTAGAAAAAACTTTTAAAGCTGTTGATTCTCTCTTAAGATCATCAATGTCTAGCCCTAACTTTAAGATAATTGGCTGATAACCTTGGAAGCCTGCTAGGACATAATGGTAACTCAAGTTCTTAACTGGATTTAAGCTAGACAAACCGTACTCCTTGGCCAATTTATGGACAATTTTTGGCAAATCATCTAACCAAACCTTACCTTGAACACCATAGATATTAGTAATGTTAGTTTCAAATGTTTTCATGATGACCTCAGAAAAATGCATTCTTGAAGCGGCTGGCACAAATGCATTTTAATCTATTATCGCTAATAATCTTAGCTAATAATATTATTAGCAAATGAAATATTTAACAATCAGGCATCAAACCGCTTTAAGCCTGATTGTTTACATTCTCATTCCAATTTCGGATTAATGAAATTAATCCGAAATTGAGGTTGATAATAAATTTGTATTTTTTTATGCTAGATCAAATTAACTATTTGCTATAATATTATAGGTAATTCTAACTTAAAACTTATAAAATTGATATTATGGGAATGAGCTTCAGCCACTTATTAGTGATCTTATTAATCATCTTAGTGTTGTTTGGAGCTGGTAAGTTGCCTCAAGTGATGTCAGATCTTGCAAAAGGTCTTAAAGCTTTCAAGGAAGGAATGAAAGACATTGATAAGAAAAAAGATGAATAACCTGTTTTGCTAGGTGATGTGAAGATTTCTATCTAATGGTCTTATCGATCGTTATTTTCGTTCTCAAATCCGTAATACCATTTCCCAAAACTAAATTGCTACTCGGAGTACGAGTGTCAGCTACCTTCGCGTACAACTAGTACGTGAGGAGCGGGGATTATGAAGTACGACGACGTGATGATTAGTTTTCGGAAATGGTATAACACCACAACTGTCGAAAGTTAAAAAACCGTCATCGCAATGAGCTTTGTAAGCCCTAAACCGTCTATTAGCGAGGAGTCGCTGTAAGCGACGACGTGGCAATCTTGTGAAGAAGAGCTTACTTCATGAGATCGCCACGGCGTCTATCGACGCCTCGCGATGACGATTTTTAACTTTCAACAGTTGTGGCTGTAAGACCGACTAAGCAATCCAGTAACATCATTTATCTATAGATTGTTTCCTAGATTGCTTCGCTTACGCTCGCAATGACGCTGTGGTATAGGTGTACAGTTGTGGGATAATTATACTCATTCAATAACTATCGCAGCTCGCTCAAATTTATTTTCTAAGTTGCTTTTAAGGTTTTTATATTGAGGAGTTTTTAACTCTTTATTGGTAACCAAGCTTTTTTTTGTCGATATTATATCTGTGAATTCAGTATCTTTATTCTGATATTTACATGATCTATTGACATATATCCACGGAGTATCAACCTCAAAGTTTAATTTTTTACAGTCTTTAATTATAATATTTTTTATAATTATATGTCTTATATTAGTGTTAGGTACACCTATAAAAAGGTCTGATACTTGGTCAAAAGCTGTATTTGTAATATCCTCCATCCCATATAATCTTAACCTTAAACCAGACCCCTTATTGGTTTTAAAAATTCGATTTTTTTGCTGATATGCGTATTTAATTGTAAGATCCTTGACAATACGAGAAGTAAGATCAGGTAATTCTAAAAATTTCTTGTCTTCTTCATCAAGATATACTCCTGTCAACATGTGGAAAGTAAAATCCCTTAGCTGTTCATTTGATTCATATAACCCAGCACCTGTTATATTTGCTGCTGTTTCTCCTTGTAAATCAAGCTGACCATGCACATCTACAATATTATTTCTTATTACGAACTCATTGTGCATTATAGCTTGTGAATTTTGATGGGCTATTTCAGGAACTTTGGTATAACCTGCTTCTTGCATATCTAATACCAAGGCTAACTTACCTGCAACATCCGAAAAAATTCCTTGTGCCATACTGACAAAGTTTGTTGGGTCAATCCAATATATTTTTCCATTTTTATTAGCTACTTTAAGCATCACATGATTAAAATTTCCCATATTAGGTAGTGCATCTGGGTTAGAAAAATTAGTAATACCTCGCATTACTAAAATGGGTTGAACCTTAAACCCAAGCTTTTGCAAGATAGCAGCAGTACTTGCAGAAAAATCTTTGCAATCACCAATTTGAGAAGTAGCAATCTTTTCTAAATCTCTAGGAAAATACCGACCTGATACTGTTCGCCAATCACCCATATATTGGATTTTCTCAGCTAATGAAGAAGTGACAAAATTAATTTTTTCTTCATCGGTATTTTTATCTAGAGCAGATTCCGCTATATTCATGAAAATTGTAGGAAGTGGTTGATTGATTACCTTAGAATAGCCAGGAGCTAATTGTTTGGCCAAATCTTGCCATTTGGTTAAACTTGATAAAGATACCCAAGTTTTGTGCTTAATATTTAATATACCATTACTTGGTTCATTGGTCAATTGATTATAAACAGGTTTCTCTAGGATAATCTCTGCCGAATGAAAGTCACTTTCAGCATCGGTAATAACTTTTAATACGCCTTTTGGGTCGTTTACTTTGATATTTAGAGGTAATTTGGAATTAATCTTAGTTCTACTTGCTTGCAAGTAACCTTCCCTACCATAGAATATGGTATCACCATAAAAATCATCTATAGCAACTTTTGTTTCAACATATTTATATTTTAAGTATATTTCTGCACCAAGTTCCACTTTAGGGAATGAGATAGTTATCTGATTTAGCTGATCAAAACCTTGTCCAAAACTAGCTAACGGTTTATCCTCAATCATATCTTTAGAAACTACATATTCTTGCCCATTATAAATAGTCTTGGCTTCTAATATAGAGATTTTGGAACTATAGTTATTATAAGTCAATCTATATTGAGAGAACTGACTACGTCCTGATTCTTTTAGTATTTTTGCGTGTATTTCCATTATTTCTTCAGAAGTGCCATCTTGATTAATACTAATATCGTTATTATAAAATTTAATTTCAACAGGAGCATCTTCGTACTTACTCCATCTTCCTTGAGCGGAGTAGTTTATTAAAAATACTAATAATATTAGACGAAGACAAAATTTTAAATAAGTCATTATAAATAATCCTAAAAATAAAAAAATACCCCTTAGTTACCAGCATTATAAGGTATTGTAAACTAAAAAATAGAGACCACTAAGTAAAAATGATCTTTTTTCTTGGAGGTATATAAACAATTTTATCTTGATCATCTATAGTAACGTCATGATGCATCTTTTCCATGACACCAATAAAATAATTACCATGTGGCATTAGTTTTACTATTGCCCAACCGTCCATAATAAATTGAGTAATTTTATCTAAATCAGATTTGTTTTCAGCGAAAGATATAATTTTTTTATGGGGTTTTACCCTTGTCATAATCTTATTTTTTATTAATTTTAATTTCTTATATTTATTATTACTAAATCTTTTGATTAGTACGGCTGTAACAATAATTGCATCGAAACTGTGTTAGCTTTATTAGAGGGAAAATGTATACTCAAATGATTTGAAGCATTGGATTTGAAAATGAATGATGAGCATGCTAGGTGTACATATAGTATAGTTACGCATGCGAATCCATGATATTTTCAAAAAACAATTCGTAGGAGCAGAAGAGTATATGTATTTTTTGAAATACACTAACATTATCCCAAAAGTTAACTGATTTGATTGACCTTTCTTTTTCTTACATAAAATTAGATACTCTAATGATAAATTATATAGTCAAATACATTGAATTAGGTGGTAAAAACATAGAAGTAGTTTTCACAATCAACTGATTTTATCAATTATCTTTCCACCTAATTCAATGTATTTGACTATATTACATTTTTATCTGTTCCTAGAATTCACGGTGTCAGTATCTTTTAATATCAATCTATCCTAGATAACTAATTATTGCAACACTTTCTTTTATTTTAAATACATAATGCTGAGGGATTTAAAGAAGCCACGAAACCTCGACCCACAGCGGACAATGATGTACGTGAGGAGCAGAGTATCGGTAGTACGAATAAATTACCAGCAGAAGTAGAGTTTGCCAAAGATATCTATTATATTTTCCACATTATATCTTAGTGCTTTATAATTTCTGTGCTATACTAGCTTTAGAATTGATAACTACTAATAGCAACATATATGGATAAAATAACTCCTCGAGTTGATTTGGCATTTAAGAAAATCTTTGGTGTAGAAGAGAATAAGGACTTGCTGATATCCTTGATTAATTCAATTGTATCTAAGGAAGATCAAGTGGCAGAACTAACGTTGCTTAATCCATATAATCCTAAAAACTTTAAAAACGATAAACTCTCAATATTAGATGTTAAAGCCAAATCTGTTGATGGCAAAAGGTTCAACATTGAAATTCAAATTAGCGACGAAGCTGATTATGATAAGCGAGCTTTATATTATTGGGCTAAATTATATACCGAGCAATTAAAGGTAGCTCAGGACTATTCTACCCTAAGCAAAGCCATTGGTATTCATATTCTAAACTTTACTTCTATTCCGAATGTAACTAAGTATCACAATGTTTTCCATATAGTAGAAAAAGATAGTGGATTGTTGTATTTCAAGGACCTCGAATTACATACTATTGAGCTTAATAAGTTTACTGATAATTCTTATGAGGAATTACCTGATATACTGAAAAAAGTAAAAAACTCTCTAGATATGTGGACAGCTTTTCTAACAAGACATGACCTACTTAACAAAGATAATTTACCTAAAGAATTAGACAATGTTGCCTTAAAAAAAGCTCTAACAGTGCTAGATGTTATGAACTTTACTGACGAAGAAAGAGAGGCCTATGAAGACCATCTTAAATGGCTGCGTATCGAAGCTAACACTCTAAAAAAACAACTGGAAAAAGGTAGAGTGGAAGGTATAATAGCTATAGCAAAAGAAATGCTATTAAACAATGAGCCGATGGAAAAAATTATTAAATACACTAAGTTAAGTAAATCTCAAATAGAAAATCTAAAATGACTTACGATCCTCAAATTTATCATTTACTATCATTTACTAACATATTCTATTATTGTTATGTAATGGTTAGCTATAGCAGAAGAGGAAATTATGATTAAGAGTATTTGGGCAAAGGTTAAATATGTAGTATATTTGCTTATATATATAGTGATTACTTGGGTTACTGCGAAAATTATACTTATATCAACATTTCCTGATGATGGTCAATGCCATTGCACTGAAACTCCAACGTTACTGCATTATATTTTAGCTTCGATAGTAACTATATTGCCAGTAATAGCACATATATGTACAAAAAATCGTAAACCAAAAGTAAAGTCTGATACTAAATAAATTATGATTGGTAAATTAAAAGGTAAAATAGATGCATGTTTTAATGATTATGTCATTATTGATGTTAGTGGTGTTGGATATTTAGTGTATTGTTCTAGTAAAACTTTAAATAAGTTAGTCGTTAATGAGTTTTGTCAATTATTTATTGAAACACATGTAAGAGAAGATCATATTAATCTTTACGGCTTTTTATCTCTTGAAGAGAAGGCTTTTTTTAATTTATTACAATCGGTAAACGGTATTGGTACAAGAATGGCTTTAGCTATTTTATCAAATTTATCACCCGAGTAAATCCAATCAGCAATAGCAAGAAGGGATAAAGAAGCTTTTAAAGCCATTTCTAGTGTTGGGCTAAAACTAGCTGAACGAATTATCATAGAGTTAAAGGATAAAGCTTTAACTAATTTTACTAACAACCTTACCATGGATAACAATGATACTGACTTAGCTAAGATATCATCTGATGCCACATTAGTGTTAACCTCGCTTGGTATTGGTAAAACTGAAGCACAGAATTTAGTACAGGGAATTATTGCAGAAAATTCTAATCTCTCTATTAATGAACTAATTAAACTTGCACTAAAAGCACGTGGATCCAATGTCTAAAAATATTTTGTCAGCTGATATACTTCCGAGTGATCAAGAATTTTCTCTACGGCCTAGCTATTTAAGAGAATTTGTCGGACAACAACAAATTAAGGATAATTTATCCATTTTTATCCAAGCAGCTAAAAATAGGTCTGAACATTTAGATCATACATTATTTTACGGTCCTCCTGGACTTGGTAAAACCACTCTTGCACAAATTATTTCTAAGGAAATGGGAGTAAATTTTAAATCCACCTCAGGACCTGCTATATCAAAAGCAGCTGACCTAGCTGCTATACTTACTAATTTGCAAGATAATGATGTGTTATTTATCGATGAAATTCACCGTCTTAGTACAAATATTGAAGAAGTATTGTACCAAGCAATGGAAGATTTTGCTTTAGACATAGTTATTGGTGAAGGACCTTCAGCAAGGTCAGTAAAAATCAACCTACCCTATTTCACTTTAGTTGGAGCAACTACTAGGCTCGGTTTACTCAGCAACCCTTTGAGAGATAGATTTGGTATACCATTGCGTTTGCATTTTTATAACGTGGCTGAACTAAAACTTGTTTTGAGTAGAGCTAGTAAATTGCTAGCAATTAATTTAACCGATGAGGCATTAGAAGAGATAGCGGGGCGTAGTAGAGGAACTCCAAGAATTGCTCTTAGGCTAGTTAGACGAGTGAGAGATTTTGCTTCTGTCGATGATAAGCTAGAAATTGATAAAAATATTGCCAATATCTCCCTAAATCGATTAGAAGTTGACAAAATAGGTTTAGATAGTAATGATTATAGATACTTAAAATTTATAGCTGATAATTATGCTGGTGGTCCGGTTGGTATAGAGACAATTGCAGCAGCTCTATAAGAACAACGTGATGCTGTTGAAGAGACTATAGAACCATATTTAATACAAATAGGGTTATTACAACGTACCCCAAGAGGTAGAGTTATTACTAAAAATGCCTTTGACCATCTTGGAATATAGTAATTTACAGTTACAAAGAGGTAGTTTATGAAAATAATCAACATAAAACAACAGAAAAACCCGCTTAGTTCAATGTCGTCTCCTATAGTCTTTGATTTAGCAATTAAATATAAACCTGATCTTGCTAAAGCTTATAATAACAAAGGTGTTGCCTTGAACAAGTTAGGTAAATACTCGCAATCAGAAGAAGCATTTAGCAAGGCAAAGCAACTTAGGGCAAAACATTAAAAATTATAGAATGTATAGCTAACCCGAGTAACATTACTCCGTCATTGCGAGGAGCTACTTTAGTGGCGACGAAGCAATCCAAAAAAGTTATTAGAAATGGATTGCTTCGTCGGCTCACGCCTCCTCGCAATGACACTAGGATTTATGTACTCTTCGCTAATAGCCGGAGTAATGCTAATCGGAGTTAGCTATATATTTTAAAAACAAACTAAGAAATACTTAAGAAAGAAATATTATATGCAAAAAGCTTTAAGTCTTATAATTGCTGCAGCAATTATTTACTCTATTGTCCAAATGAAGATGCTCTCTCCTCCCGAGGACAAAGACCCTAAAGTTCAGACGACTAATGATGCTGAAAATAATAAAAATACTAAAGCTGCTCCTGAACAAGCAAATATACCATTAACTGGTAATTTTCTTGAAAAAACTGTTTCAAAGGTTTTGATAAATGCTCTTAAGACAGAAGAAGGTCGACTATTTTTTGAGCATTTACTACAACCAACGAACAAACCTATTACTGATGGTAAATATACTATAGAGGTTAATAGAGACTTAATACAACCAATGTTTAAGATTAATAGCTTTGGTAATGGGACTAAAGGACCAGCTACTTGTGGTCACGTAGTCACATTACGTTATCAATTATTGGATATTAACAATAATTTACTTAGCGAAAATACCAAGACCTTTACACTTGGTTCTAGAGCAATCATGTTAGACCTTGATTCTGTAGTAGTAGGTATGATGGTTGGACAAACAAGACAAGCGGTGCTTCCTGCAAAATATGCATATTATAACCAGCAATATAAAGAAGAAGATAGAGATCATGATGCACCTTATAGAGTTAATATTGTCTTAAATTCAATATTACCTAATAATTTTGTTGATAGTAATGAAGTAAAGATATTTGATGATGAAATAGCTTATAGAATGCCATTATTATGCGGAGATAAAGTAGGGGTTGACGTAAAGATTACTAAATTATCGAATGGTCAGGTAATTTATGATTCAGTACAGAAAGGTAAGAAATTAGATATAAAAATTGGTGATATTAATTATCCATTAATCGTTTCATATGCTCTACATGGTAAAGTGCCAGTTGGCACTAGAACAGTAATTGCCAAAGGTAAGTCATTTAAGGCACTTGGTTCTAATATCAACAAAATGCTTAATCAAGATAAGATTCCTATGGATGAGTATTTGATGCTGGAATTAACAAATTTTCAAACAGAATAATAGAGAAAAGAATGCACGACAATAATTACAAGACAAAAAGAGCTACAGTACCAGCTCTAGAAGAATTATTATTTGAACCCATAAAAATACTAGATCATGGCTTTATCAGAATTATTGATTATATGGGTGATGATAGTAGCATCGTCCAAGCAGCACGAGTATCATATGGTAAAGGTACAAAACAACTAAGCCAAGATAAAGGTTTAATCAATTACCTAATGCGTCACCACCATACAACACCATTTGAAATGTGTGATATCAAATTTCATATTAAACTGCCTATTTTCGTTGCAAGACAATGGATACGTCACAGAACCGCTAGTGTTAATGAATATTCAGCTAGATATTCTATATTAGGAAATGAATTTTATTTACCAGAAAAACAGAATCTTGCTGCTCAATCCACAATAAATAAACAAGGAAGAAGTGATGAAGAAATTCCAAAAGAAATTGCAGATAAAGTCTTAGTGCTATTAGAAAAAGATGCTAAACTATGCTATCAGCATTATACTGAAATGATGAACCAGGATGAACATGGCAATATTATCGATGAAAATACTATAGGTATTACTAGGGAACTTGCGAGAATGAATTTAACCTTAAACTATTATACAGAATGGTATTGGAAGATTAATTTGCATAATCTATTACATTTTCTACTGTTACGTGGGGATTCTCATGCTCAATATGAAATCAGAGTATATGCAGAGAAAATGCTAGAAATAGTAAAAGCTTGGGTACCTTTCACTTATGATGCTTTCGAGGAATATAGGCTAGGAGGAAATAATATTTCTAAAAAAGGACTTGCTGTTATAAAAAAACTACTCAATAATGAAGAAATTACTCAAGAATCTAGTGGCATAAACAAAAGAGAATGGGATGAATTAATGCAACTTATAAAATAGGTATTATAAAAATGATTACAATTGATAAAACAACCTACCGAGCCCCATCTTTTAATGAGAGAGTTAGATTTTTGGTGCTGCATTACACTAACGAAAACTTAGAAGGATCCCTAAGAGACCTGCTAGGTCCGAAAGTTAGTGTACACTATCTAGTTTCTGACTCTAATCCGAATCATATATTCCAATTAGTGGAAGAGTCTAGACGAGCTTGGGATGTTGGTGTTAGTGGTTGGCAGGGGCGTCAGAATCTCAATGATACTTCTATAGGTATTGAAATAGTAAATCTTGGCGATACCAAAGATTCTCAAGGAAAGATTCATTGGTATCCTTATCCCGAAGACCAAATTACAGCGGTGATGGAGCTTTGTCAGAATATTATAGCTCGTTATGATATTGACCCCACTTGTGTAATTGGTCATTCTGATGCTGCTCCGGGAAGGAAACAAGACCCAGGTCCCCTATTTCCATGGAAACAACTATATGATAATAATATCGGAGCTTGGTATGATCAAGATACTGTTAATGCTCTAATGCCCAAGGTAGATCTGTCTAATGTAAAGTTAATCCAAGAACAATTTAGCAAATATGGTTATGTGTTGCAGCCGACAGGAATAATTGATCAACAGACAACGGATGTTGTAGTATCGTTCCAAATGCATTTCCGCCCAAAGAATTTTTCTGGAATATTAGATGTCGAGACCGTGGCAATTTTAGAAGCATTATTACAAAAATATCTTATGTAAAAAAGCTGTCATTCCTGCGAAACATTTGTTGCGTAGATCACTAGTGTGTAATCGTCATCACGCATAGGTGTCAACTTAAGAGCGTAATGATTGAGCATGTATAAGTAAATCAAACCTAAACGTTATTGCGAGAAGCCGCTGCAAGCGGCGACGCGGCAATCTAAGATACGCGAAGCGCGTTACTCTAAAAAACAGCTTCGCTGTTTATCTAGATCGCCACGGCATCTAACGATGCCTCGCGATGACGGCTGTGTTTAATTTGTTTATACATGTTCAATCATTACGCTCTTAAGTTGACGCCTATGCACGATGACGATTACACAAAAAATGTAGGGTACTATGGTCATTCTCCTGCTTCGGTGCGGAGTCTAAAATAACTTAACACAACTTATCTTGGTCATTTTTTTAGATTCCGCATCGAAGCAGGAATGACAACGAAGGCTTATTAAAGGTTAAAATTTAAGCTTTGCACCAATAAGAGCAACTGTACCTTTAGTTTTTTTCTTAGGAGCTTCAATAAGGTAAACTGGCTTACCCTTAGCTTGGAAATAAGAGATTTCAGCATAAGGCAACAAGCCTGGTGTTATCTTATATTCAGTACCTAGGCTTACTGTATCCACCGTATTTTTATACTTTAGTGATTTAAAATAGGAAAGACTTGCTTTAATAGGACCTTGCCCATAAGCAATCGTACCATTATAATATTTCGTATCACGACCAACTTTATGGTAAGTTTTTGAAGTCAAACTTTTACCTAAACTACCATAAGAACCAGCACAAGAAATATTACCATAAGTTAAGACTGCACCTAAATTGTAAGCGTTTAGATCTGATAGCTTGTTGCTAGATAGCATCTTTCCATTAGGATCTAATACTATAAGTTTGCGAGCTGGTTTGGCATGTTCTCCTGTAACACCAACTTCTACTGCCATATCATCTAAAATCTCATACTTATAGGATATCCCTGCAGAAATCGCATCTTTGACATTGTAATTATAAATTACTGTATCACCTTTACCACCATCTATACCAGGTAGTTCTACTTCATTTATACCAGTCTTTAATTTACTACGACCCGTTTTGCTATCTAAATTTTTTAGATTACGATGACCACCAGTATTTGCTGAATCAGGAATATAAGAAATACCAAACTGAAAGCCTTGTATCTCTGGCGTATAATAAGAGACTTTTCTAGCTGGCTCTGTTCCTTTATTTATGTCATCGAAGCCATTGGTAAATGAGTCTATGACAGAGGGTGGGGTTACCTCAAATTCTGGCTCCATACCTTTATATTGCATACTGCTATCGTCTAGTGATACATACTTACTCCAAGCAAAACCACAACTAGCTGCTGCAACTTGAGCACCACCAATACCCATCTTATTTGCAGCATCATAAGGAGAGCCTAGCTCTACTTTACCATAATCTGTCTCTAAGAATATGAAAGAGCCATTGACACTTGGAGAACCCTTTGGTTTAGTTGTTGGTAGTAAAACCATTTTAACTCCAGCTATTACATCATTAAATTCTTGCTTAGCAGTGGCAGAGAAAGCTGCTTCACTATAAAATCCAAGCTTTTTCTTATTATCAGTAATATATTTACTTTGTTCTGACGACAATTTACTTTGGTTACCATAACCAGCTTGGAAACCAAAAAACCCTTCTAATTTTATTTCAGTATCTGAAGCAGCTTCAGCTGGAGGAGTAGAACTGCTAAAGGCTATGCTAGACAAACAAGAGACACAAAGCAACATTATTAATTTTTTCATAGTAATACCAAAACTCTTTATTCATTATGTTCTTTTTATATCCCATTGAACATAATACATTTCTATTTGGAGTATTTATAGCAGAAGATAAACCATAATGTAACAAATTTTTGTAAATAACTATGATTAGTCAGACAAATTTTATTATTTTAATGGTAAAATTACAACTAATATAACATTTTTTTTAATTGTTGCTAATATCATAAAAATATTGTATTCTAGCTTTGCGGGTTGAAATTTTTGTAAATAAAGTTGAAAAAACAAAGGTGGGGTTAACCCCACCTTTTTTATTAAAATCTTTAAATATTTATGTTGTAATGCAAACTATAGAGCAACAAATTATTGATGCGGTGCAAGATAACCTAAAAGATCTTGGTTTTGACTTAGTAAAAGTAACTTTAAAGGGTTCAACCCATAAAGTACTTGAAATATTAATAGATAGGTTGGATGGTGAAAAGGTTACTATAATAGATTGTCGGAATAGCAGTAGAATTATCTCAGCCCTTTTAGATGTTGAAGATATAATTAGTGATAAATATTTTTTAGAAGTTTCTTCAGCAGGTATTGAACGCCCATTAATAAAATTTGAAGATTATACTAGATTCCTCGGTAGGGAGGCTACCATAAAATTAAAAGAATTATTAAATGGTCAAACTCGATATCAGGGAAAGATAGTTAAAGCTGAAGATAATAAAATTCATCTGAATAACCATGGTGAAGACATAGTGTTTTCATTTGATATGATAAAAAAAGCCTCTTTGGTATTAACAGATGAAATGTTTAGGAATTTAATGAATAAAAAATAGACTTCTTGGATAATTTGCTTCTGCTAGGGAATTTGTAGGAGGATCAAAACCTCGACCCACAGCGTACTCAAATTCCGTTACGGATTCGAGTCTAGTATACTCAAATGATTTGAAGAATTGGATTTGAAAATAGACTTCCTGCAGAATTCGCTTTTGCTGAGAAATTTGTAGGAGACACGGAACCTCGACCCGCAGCGTACTCAAATGTACGTGAGGAGCAGAGTACCGGTATCACGCACAAATTACCAGTAGCAAGTAGATGCAAGAAGTTTAACATTAAAAGGCAGTGAATTTATGATTAATATTGGTAACATAGAAATTCTGCAGATCATAGATTCTGTAGCTAGAGAAAAGAATCTTCCTAAGGAAGCACTACTTTCGGCAATGGAACAGGCTGTACAGATTGCAGGACGCAGAAAATATGGAAATGAACATAATATAAAAGCTGAGATTGATAAGAAAAATGGTAATATTAATCTTTTTAGAATCCTTGATGTAGTGGATGATGTGGAGAATTATTTTACTCAAATTTCTTTAAAGGATGCTGTTGAAAAGAAAGTCGATGCTAAAATTGGCGATGAGATTTATGAATTTTTACCGCCTATTGATCTTGGACGTGTTGCAGCTCAGGCAGCTAAGCAAATAATAATACAACGCGTTGGTGAAGCGGAAAGAGAAAAACAATATGAAGATTTTAAAGATAAGAAAGGTGAGATTTTAAACGGCACTGTTAAGAGAGTAGAGTTTAATAATATCATAGTTGACCTTGGTGGTCGTGCTGAAGCAATGATTAAAAAGGAGCAGCTCATTAGAGGAGAAAGCTTTAAGGTTAATGATCGTATTAAAGCTTATGTACAAGACGTAAGATTATCGTCTAAAGGGTCACAAATTTTTCTATCTAGAACTGACGACCAAATGCTAATAAAATTATTTGAATTAGAGATTCCAGAGATTTATGATAATATAATTGAATTGCGAACTATAGCTCGTGATCCTGGATCAAAGGCAAAAGTTGCAGTCTTTGCTTCTGACTCCAGTGTTGATCCTATAGGTTCATGTGTAGGAATTAGAGGTAATAGGATTAAGGCTATTACTAATGAACTTAATGGCGAAAAAATAGATGTAATATTATGGAGCAAGAATATTGCCCAATTTATTATGAATGCACTTGCTCCTGCAGAAATTGCAAAAATTGTTATTGATGAAGATAAGAATATAGTTGATGTAGTTGTGTCTCAAGATAATTTGAGTCTTGCAATTGGTAGAAGAGGTCAAAATGTTCGTTTAGCCTCTAAACTTACTGGCTGGAATATTAATGTAATGACGGAAGATCAAGAATCCAAACGGAGAAATGATGAGTTTTGCTCTGCTACTGAGTTATTTATGGAGACCTTAGATGTTGAAGAAGTGATAGCACAACTGTTATCTGCACAAGGTTTTACCTCTCTAGAACAGTTAGCTTCCAGTAAAATTGAAACTTTAATGAATATTGAAGGCTTTGAAGAAGAATTAGCAACTGAGATAAGAGAACGAGCAATAAATTATGTAAATGCTAAAAATGAAAAAATTATTATTAAACTCGAAGCTTTAGGTGTTGAACAAGAATTAATTGATGTATTGGATTTACAACCAGAATTCATATTAAAATTAGCTGAGTATGGTGTAAAGACTATAGAAGATTTGGGAGAGTTGACAGTTAATGAATTTAAATCATTAGTGCCTAATTCTAACATGGTAGATGATGATATAGAATTACTGATTCGTACAGCTCGTACTCGTGAAGATGAATAAATTTAAGCAACCTCAGTATCAATCCTGACAGGGGATGCTACCACAACTGTTGAAAGTTAAAAAGCCGTCATCGCGAGGAGCTTTGTAAGCCCTAAACCGTCATTGCGAGGAGTCGCTGTAAGCGACGACGTGGCAATCTTGTGAAGAAGAGCTTACTTCATGAGATCGCCACGGCGTCTATCGACGCCTCGCGATGACGATTTTTTAACTTTCAACAGTTGTGGGGATGCTACCTAAACTACTTAAGTTGCCATGTGCGTAGACGAGGATCTAAAATGTTTAATTAGTTGTCAGTCAAAGCAAGAAAATTTTAAAAAATTTAGCATTAAGTATTAGTGCTAAGAATTTTATTGATATACTGAAGAACTACTAGCAAAATTAGCCATTTCTAATAACAGAAACTTGGTAATTTAATTTTGGGTAAAGAAAAAATTAACAATTCCCTTAAAAAAAATGGTATTATAGTGTAAGCATAAGATGCAAGTCAAGTGCAAGAGAAAATCTAATAGACCTCTTGCATCATTCTACTTCTACTGGTAATTTGTGTGTGATACCGGTACTCTGCTCCTCACGTACTCTAGAGTACGTTGCGGGTCAAGGTTTCGTGTCTCCTACAAATTCCCTAACAGAAGTGAATTCTACAAAAGGTCTAATGATAAATTAGAAATTTGTAAATTATTCGATATACTCAAATGATTTGAAGAATGGAGACAACAAACAAGGGGTGAGTGTACCTTACTATTCCCCACAAATATTTGCAGAAGCCAATTCTTTAAAGCAGAAGAGTATATCTGTTAATCATTAATCACATAGCAAAATTATTTAAAAAACTTTATCACAAATATAATTGCTATTTAAAGGTTTAATATTTATGACGAATAACCAAGAACCTAAACCAAAGAAACTAACACTTGGTGGTCCTAAACTATCGCTTAGTAAGCCAACCCAACCCACCAATGTTACTAGAGGTTTTGTTAGTTCTGCAAAAACAATTGTAGAAGTTAGGAAGAGTAGCACTCCAGCTAATACTTTGTCTTTTAACAAACTTTGGTCTAGTGGTTCTACTTCTCAAGGCGGCGAATCTACTGCTGGAGAAGAATTTAACAGACGCTTAACTATTTTAAAAAAAGCAGCAGAAGATGCAAAATCTCAGAGTACTGATAGTAAGATTAGCACTCTGAGTAAACTTGCAACTATCAATCAACCTGTGAAAAAAGACTATATAGACGATATTGAAGAAAATGTTCAGGATGAGTTACAAGATATCGAAAATGATTCTGAAATACCACCTACTACATTAGCACCTACATCTTCACAGGATAACAACCCATCCAAGTCTTTTGTTAGATCAACACTGATTGGTTCTCAGAGTAATTTTGGCGTTGCACCTGAAGATGTTTTTGGGGTGGATAAGACTGGTGATAATAAAATAGTAGTACCAAAGGTTAAAGTTGAGGAGTCTAAAAAATTAAAAAAGGCAGATATCTTCAATATGCTTGACGCAGATGGAAGCGATAATACTGGTAGAACTAGAAGCCTTGCATCAATAAAAAGAGCTAGAGAAAAAGAAAAACGTAAAGCCGAGCAACAAACACCAGATAAAGTATACAGGGAAGTTATTATTCCGGAAGCTATTTCTGTAGGAGATCTAGCCAATAAAATGTCTGAGCGAGCCACAGATGTTATAAAAGAATTGATGAAGCTCGGTATTATGGCTACAACCATCCAAACAATTGATGCAGATACAGCAGAGCTTGTTGCTACGACCTTAGGGCATACAGTAAAAAGGGTTCAAGAGTCCGATGTTGAAAATATATTGATTAGTGAAGCTGATAAGGAAGAAGATTTAAAGCATAGGGCTCCTATTGTAACGATTATGGGACATGTCGACCACGGTAAAACTTCGTTACTTGATGCTTTAAAGTCAACTGATTTGGCAAGTCAGGAAACAGGTGGGATTACCCAGCATATTGGTGCTTATCGAGTCACCTTGGCTGATGGTAGGGCTATTACTTTCATTGATACTCCAGGACATGAAGCGTTTTCAGATATGAGAACTAGAGGGGCAAAGGTAACAGATATAGTGGTTATAGTAGTTGCTGCAGATGATGGAATAAAGCCGCAAACGATTGAAGCAATTAATCACGCTAAAGCGGCAAATGTTCCTATAATCGTTGCAATAAATAAGATAGATAAACCGGATATTAATCTTGACCGAATTAAAAATGATCTATTAATTTATGATTTAGTTAGTGAAGAGTTGGGAGGTGATACTATAATTGTACCAATTTCAGCTTTAAAGAAAACTAATTTAGATAAGTTAGAAGAGGCTATATTATTGGTTGCAGAAATGCAGGATCTTAAGGCTAACTTTAGCGGACTCACTGCTGGGGTAGTCATAGAGGCAAGAGTTGATAAAGGTAAAGGAGCGGTTGCTACTATATTGGTACAACGTGGTATTCTAAGAAATGGAGATATAGTAGTTGCTGGAACGAAATATGGTAGAATTAAGAGGATGAATAATGATAAAGGATTAGATCTTACCGAGGCAGAACCAACTTTACCAGTAGAGATTTATGGTTTAAATGAAGTTCCGCGAGCAGGAGATCAGTTTAATGTAGTGCAGAATGAAAAGCAGGCTAGAGATATTGTAGAGTATCGTGAACGCCTTGCAAAAGAAAAGAAAATTTCTGTTACCCAAAGATCAACTCTAGAAGAATTATTCCTAAAAGCCTCCGGTAATAGCGGTATGATAAAAGAGTTACCGATAATTGTTAAAGGTGATGTGCAAGGTTCAATTGAAGCAATTATCACTAGTCTATTAAAGTTGCCAAATGATGAAGTTCGTTTAAAGATTTTACATCATGCAGTAGGTGGAATATTGGAGTCAGATGTTACTTTAGCTAAAGCATCCAACGCTATTATTGTTGGTTTTAACGTTAGAACTAATAATAATGCTTTAGCTATGGCAGAAAAAGAAAAAGTGGATATTAGATATTATTCCATTATCTATAATTTGTTAGATGATATTAAATCAATAATGAGTGGTATGCTTTCACCAATTATTCGTGAACAATATATTGGTACAGCAGAGATTAGACAGCTATTCACTGTCTCAAAAGTTGGTAAAGTTGCAGGTAGTTATGTTACCAAGGGTACTATTAAAAGAGGTGTTGGAGTTCGCTTGTTACGAGATAATATTGTTATTCACGAAGGAAAACTTAAGACTCTAAAACGTTTTAAAGATGATGTCAAAGAAGTTCACGAGAATTTTGAATGTGGTATCGCTTTTGAAAATTATGATGATATAAAAGAAGGTGATATAGTAGAAGTCTTCGAAATTATTGAAGAAAAAAAACAATTATTGTAAATGCAAAAACTTTCTGATAAAGACAAGTCACAAAATAGGTCACAAAGGCAAAAAAAAGTGGCAATATTAATAAATGAAGCATTAGTGGAAGTACTAAGGCGTGGTAAGATGTTAGATGAACGTCTGATTAATTGTCCAGTAACTATTACTAAAGTCTTAGTTACTTCTGATTTAAAAGTAGCAGATTGTTACTTTTTACCATTTAATACTACTTTTAATGAGATACAACTTACTGAGTCTTTAAATAATTCGAAATATGCTATAAGAAACTTTATAACTGCTAAAATTAATTTAAAATATTCATCAGAAATTCGTTTTCATTATGATCACGGATTTGATAATGCTTACAAAGTTGAGGAGTTATTGAAGCAAGTTGAAACTAATCGAGTGAACTAGGATTACAATGAATCAAAACCTTACCCATCGCAAAGCCACAATTGCTGATTTAAGAACAATTGTTAACCTTCTTTTAGAAGATGAACTTGGACAAACAAGAGAACAGTTTTCAGCAGAATTGGATCAAGCTTATATTGATGCGTTCTACAAGATAGATAGTGATCCAAATCAATATTTGATGATAGTTGAAATGAATAAAGAAATAGTTGGCACTTGCCATTTGACTATCATGCCATCGCTAACTTTCATAGGTTCAACTAGGATGCAAATTGAAGCTGTTCGTATCTCAGAAAAGTATAGAGGACAACATTTTGGTGAATGGATGATGAGTATTGCAATGAAATATGGCAAATCAAAAGGTGTCTCCATTGTTCAGCTTACAACTAATAAAAAACGTCCAAGAGCCAAACAGTTCTATGAAAGACTTGGTTTTGAAGCAACACATGAAGGAATGAAATTATATAACTCTAATGAATAATAGTGTTATTATTTTAAATATTCACTTAAAAATCTCATGATTCCATAATTTTTTTAAAAACTCTTCTATTGGCAGTATATTTATTTCTCGATTATCTAGGCATATTTTCCTTGAATTATCTTCTAAGCAAACTACATATCCTTGATCCACTTGATGCTCTTCCATAAAAGATTTTATACTTTTTATTTCAGTTTTATGAACATTCGAAGATATTTTTACTTCAATTGGTAATGGCTTACCAGTAATAGTGCTAATTATAAAATCCACTTCTACGCCTGTCTTAGTACGCCAATAATTTATACGATGATCTAAATCATTTAGGTTTATATATGCTTGTAACTCAGTAAATACGTAATGTTCTAAAGCCCTTCCTGCTTCTGATCCTTTGGTATTATTAAAATGATTTTGGCTAATACTACTTGCAACGCCTACATCAAAAAAATAAAATTTAGGATTAGATGATATAATTTCTCTACTAATTTTTTTTTGATAGGGATAAACTAAATATCCTACCAAACTATCAACCAATATTTGGTAATATTCTTTAACTGTTTTAGCATCAATAGAACAATCGCGAGCTATGTTAGAATAATTCACTAGTTCGCCAGAGGAGAAAGCCGTGCTATCTATAAATCTACTAAACGCTGTAATATTTCTTACCAGTCCCTCAGCCCGAATCTCATTAGTTAAATAATCCTCAACATATGCTTTTAGTAATTTACGAGGATTATTACTGATAAAATGCGATGGAATTAAGCCATTATTAAATATTTTTAAAAGATCAAAATCCTCCTTCACCTCAGGGTATACTAATGGAAAAAAATTATATTTTATTGCTCTACCGCCTAATAAATTTGTACCATATGCTCTTAATTTTCTACTACTTGAACCACATAAAATAAAATAACTATCCGTATTTTCTATGAGCCAATGTATTTCATCAAGTAACGCTGGTACTTTTTGTATTTCATCTACTAGTTATAGGAAGATCAAGCTTAGCTGAGTGTAGTGCTAATACTTCTTCTCTAAAATTTGATGGTTGTTTTAGATACTTAAAATATAAGTCAGTTTTTAATAGATCATAATATATTGAATTAGGGTATAGGTTTTTTAAGTAAGTTGATTTTCCTACTTTTCTAGCTCCCCATAAGAAAGCTGTTTGCTTGTGATTTAAGTTTAATTTGAAATATCTTGTATACATATAGGTTTACTATTTAGGATTTTATTCCTAAATAGTAAACCCATTTAGGAGTAAAGTCCATATTTATTGATCAATCTTAATTTCTCTAATCTTTTATATCTTCCATTCTTGCAACTATACTCAAATGATTTGAAGAATTGGATTTGAAAATGAATGGTGAGAAGGCGTAGCGTACATATGGTATAGTTACGCATGCAAATCCATGATATTTTCAAAAAACAATTCGTAGGAGCAGAAGAGTATATCTGAATAATATAGTTGAATAAGACCACCGCTTTATCAAGAAACGAGCTAAACCAATGCTTGGTTTAAAATTTTTTGTTCTGCTGCGGTTACTATCACTGATATAGAAAATATTCGTATGATTCAAAAAAGACAAATTACTGGAGCTAATAATAATTTTTCTACTTTTGAAAATTTTGTTATGCTCATGGCATCATAATGTCCAAAATCTGAGGTTTTACGATTCTCGCTAGACCACGATTTACAGATGTGACAGAATCAACTGGGGTTAGTTAGTTAATGTTAATTATTTTTGTTCCTTGGTCTGTGGCATAGTATTGCTAGAGCTAGTAAATACTTTACACTCGTCAAGTAGTGTTTTAAGATTGACATTTATGTCTTCTAACTGAAAGGTAGCATGTAATATATGATGTTCTTTCTTAACTGTACTATTAGCTAGCTCTGTACTCTTTTGATATAGAGCTACTATTTCATCTTGTGCTTTGATGTAGACGTTAGAAAAATTATTGCAAATAACCTTGATGTCACTACAGGTTGATCTGATTTGATTAAGCCATTTGACCGAGAGTAGTATTAATAATATCTGTCCGATGATTAGGCTAAATACTCCAATGACCAAGGCTAATATTTGGTAATTCATGTTCTACTTCCTTTATTTGCTAATGTTATGTTTGTCCGCATAGCCTGTTGTAAGCCTAGATAAGGTCGGCTGATTGATTGCTACTATAAATATTTATTTTAATCATTTAGTAAATCCTATTTATTACTTTACTTAATATTAGAAAAAATATTATTATAACTTTATAATCATAATTTCACGGTAAATAATAGTCTGATTTTTTACTGTGGAGTTATATACTGATGTATTAATTACTACAGTATTTTTTATGGTATTGATTTGAGTTGATTTTTTACATATTATTTATGTATAAAGTTAGTCATCCGATAATTAAAAAATAATTTTGAGGTATAATTATGGAATTTCAAGTACAGGATTTAAGAAAATGCTCTATGTCATATGCAACTGTTAGGAGTTTAATTAAAAAGTCATTCTTCTTCTTTGTTATAGTTTGGCTTGTACTTGCTTATAGTAGTGGAACATTAGCAGCAGGAAAAAATAATAATATAAAAGAATATGGGATTGTTATATTACCAGAAGAAAAATGTGTAAGAGTAGCTGAGAAACTAAATCAGGATATTGCAAAAATATTAAGTCATTTAACTAATGTTAAAAATTATTGGCATGTTACCTTATATCACGGAGCATATGAAACAAAAGATTTACAACAAATATATGACAAAATTAAAGGACTAAAACTCCAACCTTTTACCTTAAACTTTAGTAATATTTACTCTACTGCAGATAGGTGGATAGACTTAGGGGCAGAAAAAACTAAATATCTTCAGGAATTACACGCATTAATCGTTCATTTAGCTAGCCCTTTCCACAAACATCCGTTAGCTCGCTCTAAAGATGTTTATAAAGATATGTCAAATGTTCAACGTGAACAAGTCGATAATTATGGCGTTAGTGGAGTTTTGGAGTTATATAATCCTCATATGACGTTGTTTTACCAATACCCACCAAGGCTTGAATTACAGGATACTGCAAAGAGAGTAGCAGTCTCTTTCAAAGAAAATATGGTATGTAAAGCCTCCAAGATTATTATAGGAGAACTAGGATATAATGGTAATATTGAAAAAATAGTTTATAGTGTAGAGGTGTCCAACTAAGTGTCCAGCTAATTATAACAACAAAATATTCGTGTAACAAATTATGTTGAAGCCTGTCCAAGATAAAAGCTCAGTACAAAATACATCAATAATTTGTAGTAAACAAAACGATTTAAAATCTGAATTTGCTTCTATAGTAAATGTACCTGGCTTTGTTATCGCTAAAGACATCAATTCTAAGTATTCCGTTATTAGTAAAGATTATGCTCTACTACTGGGTTGGAAGAGTCCAGACCACTGCGTTGATTTAACAGATTTTGACATACCTTGTGAAGCCGTAAAAGCAGCTGAGCAATTTATAACCCTTGATCAGAAAGTTATCGAGACTGCTAAGGCAATATTAAGCGTATATATTTGCAATTATTCATCTGGCTGGAAAACCTTAATGAGTCATAAGATCCCCATACAACAAGAAGATGGGAAAATCACTGGGATATTTGGTCAAGTTATGGACATATCTAACACTAATATGTTTAATTGGTATCTAGCATTAAATCAATTTGATAAAAAATTTATAAATTCGCAGGATAAACCTATAATTTATATTTTAAATCAGGAGCATTCTCCTCTTCCTTTAAGCAAAAAACAACAAGAATGTGTATTCTTATTGTTACGTGGTAAATCCATGAAAGAAATCGCCACTATATTAAACCTGTCAGTACGTACTGTGGAATCATACTTTGCGATAATCAAATTAAAGTTAGGGTGCAGTAATAAATCTCAACTTATAGAAAAAGCAATTAATAGTGGTTTCCTACATTACATTCCAAATTAGTATTATTCTTGTGTCTAAAAAATAAGTTTCTATGAAAAAAATTGTTTTAACCTGTATGATTGGCAACGCATTGGAATGGTATGATTTTATTTTATATGCTCAGTTTGCTTATATACTAAAACAAAAATTTTTGCCAAATAGTTCTATTAGTGAAATACTGACTTTTGCAATATTTGCAGCTGGGTTTGTGGTAAGACCGCTTGGAGGAATTATTTTTGGTAATATTGGTGACAAATTTGGGAGACGTATTTCCTTGGTTATAGGTATTTTGACAATGGTAGTTCCCACTACCATAATAGGATTACTACCTAGTTATAATTCAATTGGTTTAGTTGCTCCAATAATTTTAACTATAGTACGGTTAGTTCAGGGATTTTCATTAGGTGGGGAATTTAGTGGTTGCGTTATTTACCTTACAGAACATGCACCAGCAAATAACAGGGGTATAATTGGAAGTATTGTATATATTAGTCAATGCTTAGGAATGTTGTTAGGGATAATAATTGCTTATTTACTCAGTTCCTTGTTATCAAAAGAAGATTTATGGTCTTTTGGGTGGCGATTACCTTTTATTAGTAGTTTTTTTGTTGGTATGATAGGAATGTACATAAGAAATAGCATTTCAGAAACCCCAATATATGCCAAGGTAAGAGATTGTGGACTAGTCTTACAATACCCTTTGCGAGAACTACTATTAAACTATAAGAAAAAACTTTGGTTAGCAATAGGTCTTTATATTAATGTTACAGCACCTTTCTATGCTGCAACTATTTTCATTCCAAACTACATGTTGTCCCTTGGATATAGCCAAACTGAATGCTCAACATTAGGAAGCTTAACTTTAGTTACCATGATCATTACTTTTCCTATTACTGCCTACATCTCAGATAAGATAGGACGCAAACCTGTAATTCTTTTTAGTTGCCTAGCACTTATAATACTCACCTACCCAATTTTTCTCATGATAAATACTAAATCTTATTATCTTGCAACTACAGCACAAATTTTATTTGCTGTAATAGTAGCATTTCATATGGGTGCAATACCAACGATTCTAGTGGAACTATTTCCAACTAGTGTTCGTTTTACAGGAGTAGCACTATCATGCAACATAAGTGCAGCAATATTTGGAGGGACAGTCCCTATGATTGGTGCTTGGATATATCAGGTTACAGGAGATAGATTAGCGATGTCTTATTATTTAACCTTCCTAGCTATTTTAGCTATTTTTATAATATTTTTTTACAAAGAAACATATAAAAATATAATATAAGTTTTAACGATACCGTCAAGTTAACTGAAAAACGCCAATTTTAACAAAATTTTCGGTCTGTAAGCAGCATAGTATCGTTCACAAAATACTCATTTTTTGTTAAATTCAAGTTAACTTGACGGTGGGTTCTGATACTGTCTTAAGAGTCAAGGGCTAAAATAGGATTAAAGATAGAATTATTTTTAATTATTCCAAAGACAATATGTAATAATTTACGCATAATAGCAACAATAATAACCTTAGTAGGTTTACCCTTACTAGATAGCTTTTGGGTAAATTGTTTAAATATAGGGTTATGATTTTTAGCTACTATAGCAGGAAAGTATAGTGCTTTACGTAGTTTAGCTGAACCAATCTTTGATATAGCACTTTTCCAAATACTCTATGTTTAGGTGTAAGTCCTGCATAAGTAGCAAACTCCCTAGTACTATCTAATTCTTTACTTTCATGAATTCTCACTAATAAATGATCATCAGGTATCATGCACCTTAAGCTAACGCTATCACATCTCACACCTTCTTGATCAGATTTATAATCCTGCATCTTTACACCTGCATTTAAGCATAAAAATACATCTTATTTCTTATCTTAACTTTCTTCCACTCCTTCTTATGACTTTTTCAACAGCCCGGAGATTTAATCTTACATATTACTAACCATCATACCCTAAAACTAGACTAGAACGTTCTATGGATGGATCATCTATGGAATAGTTAGCGTTCTTGGTAACTTTGCAATTTTTACTTTTTTCCTAAAAATACCATCTGATTTAAAGCGTTTCTAAAGTAACAAATTTTAAATCCATATAACAACTGTATCGCTCTTAAAAACAGCCTTATGTTATCCTTTCAACCAATAAACTAATTTTTTTAGCCAAATACACCTATTTTGCTGAGCTATTTGGTGTTGATATATTTTGACTTGTTTGTTCTTTTAGTAGTTTACTTTTTTCTTCTATTGAATTAAGAAAGAAATAAGTGAAGGTTAGGAAAGCAACTAAAAGCGGTATAAATACAAAGAGAATTGCCTTTAGTTTCCTAGCTGATTCTTCACGATCCAGTCGTTTTTCTCTTTCTTCTTCTGTTTCAACAAATTTACTATCGGTATTTCTGTCAGTATCTAAATTATCTTTTGACATTTCTATAATCTAAAAATCGCATTAGTTGCCTAGTATTATAACATAGTAGCATAATATTATTATTTTTCAAAATGTTTTCTACATTTTTTTTTGTTTATCCTCAAAAGCTGATAATATTTGTCTAGTCACTTATAGTTTACACAATATTCATCTTTTTCAAAAAAATATAATAAATTCCTAGTAATATTCTAATTTTTAGTTTAACTTATATATTTAAAATATAGAGTATGGTTTTTTTATGGAAGAAGAAGAAATCAATTATTGGGACAACTCAAAGTATGCACCTTGTCAATATGCTACTAGGTTACTGGATAAATTACGTAAGATGAATGAGGAAGTAAATAGGCCAATAGATATTGATGAGGTTAGAAAGGCTATTTATTACGCCAAGAAATATCATGGCAGCCAAATGAGGCAGTCTGGTGAGCCTTATTACTCCCATCCACTAGAGGTGGCTTATATGATTTCTGATTATCTTTTCCGCACTGACATTATTGTTACCAGCATACTGCATGATACCATCGAGGATACAGAACTTACCGAAAAGATGATTGCTTATATTTTTGGGGAGCAGGTTGCTAGTCAAGTAGAAGACTTAAGCAGGAACAAGCCTCACGGCAAGATTAGCTCGGCGGAGATGATGGAATCGTTATATAGACAAAAGAAATATGATACCTTAATTATTAAGATATTTGATAGGCTTCACAATATTGAGACTCTAGAAGCTAAGTCTCCAGAAAAAGCGAAGAAGATAATTGAAGAAACTTTAAAGTATTCTTTAATTTTATGTGAAGTAGTAGAGCTACCATGGCTTTGCGATATCCTATATGAGAAATGTTATAAGCATAACATAAGATTAGGAGTTATAAAAAATAACGCTGATATTTTTACTAAACTATCTCAAGTTATTGCTTCTCCATTTTCTCAAAATAAGACACTCCTATAAAAAAGCCTATGCCCACAGGTACTAGAATTAAAAATAATCCCCAATAACCTAAGTATTCTGTAGTGAATACTAAACCAAACGATGTTATAAAATAAGTGAATAATTTGGCTATGGCACTTAATATACTAGTATGAGTAAATCTTTTGAAGATAGGAAAATGTCGATAAAATATTGGTGTTGCAGGCACATTATTAAACACAAATAAAGCAGCCAAACATTGAAAAATAAAAATATAATTCTAGTTTAGGCTATAGGATAACACCATGGGGAATAAAATAATTGAAGCAAAAAATAAATAGAGCTTTGCTTTAAGTATCTTTAAAGGATGGATTATATAGCTAAGATAAGCTAGCATAATTAAACCAAATAAATCTACCAGTGACACCCAAAAATTTTGATTAATAACTTGATTAGCCGAAAAACCACATTTTTGTTTTAATATATCTCCACAATATATATAAATGAAATAAAAACATGGCGATCTAGCACATTGAATAAAAAAATATGCGATTGAAGTTGAAATTGGCACTGGCTGATTAATAATTTCTTCATTCAGCTTATTAAATTCAACTTTATTATCTATAAATCTATTTTTTAACCTCTTTTTTTTATTCACAAACTCTCTAGTTTCTTTTAAACTAGTCCTAGCAACAGAACCAATTAATGCAATGCCAGCCCCAACCCAAAAAGCTGTACGCCAGCTGAATTCATTTTGATAAATATCTGTACTAGTAAAAATTGAGGCAACTCCAAGGGCTGCTGTTGTTCCTACAGCTGAAAACACAGTTATTAAGGCAACTAATGAATATTGAATAGGTGGGCTTGAACTTTCAGTTAAATAAATTTCTGCTCCACATGCTTCAGCACTTGCTGACAAACCTTGTATCATACGACAAATTACAAGTATCCAAGACGCAGTAATCCCTATTTGAGCATAAGTAGGTAAAGTTGCAATAATAACACACGAAATACCCATCAAAAAAGTAGTTATAATTACGACAGTCTTTCTACCTAAATAATCGCCAATATAACCAAACAATAACGCCCCAAAAGGTCTTAATATGTAAGTGGAAGAAAAGGCAGCAGCCGAAAGCAATGAAGTGGTAAAAGGATCATATTTGGGAAAGAATAATTCATTTAGTAATACTGCTAAATGTACATAAAGCATCAAATCAAAATACTCAAGGAACGTCCCAATCGACAGCAACCCAACAGCTTGTTTTTGTTCTCTAGTAAGACTGGTTTGGGGATAGATAACCCTGCCATCTGCTCGTACAAATTTGCTCATATTAGTATTTAAACCTTTACTTTATGTTATTAACATTTACCTATATATTATCCAACCTTTGTTGCCGAATCAATTTTTGGTTGAAAATAATTTTCTCTCTTCTTCTCCAACTTTTCAAAATGTAATAACCCAAATGCGAATCCTATATTTATAGGGATCATAATAATCAATAACCCCCAATTTCCAAAGTATTCAATAAGGTAGTTGAATCCAAAAGCAGTAATAACATACATCAAGGCCCGAGACATAGCGAATGTAATGCTAACACAGGTAAAACGTTTAAATACAGGAAAGTTTTTATAAAAAATAGGAACAGCTGGTGCATCACCTTGCCAAAATAAAACAATAACTATCTGAATCAAAAATAACTCAAACGGAGAATGAAGATTATTCAGCAAATATGGACAAAATAAAATAAAAATAGAACATATTATGAATATAATTCTAAGAATTAATAAAGGATAAACTTTGTAACTTAAATAAGCTAATATTAACACAATTAAAAATTGTATTATACAGATAATAAAATTATGATGAATAACCTCAACCGTTGTATAACCAAAATTGGTTTTAAGAATAGTACCACAATGCATATAGGTGAAATAAAAACATACCGGGGCAGCACATTGTAATAAAAGGAGAGCTATAAATGTTTTCTTACTAACCTTTTCTATCCAAATAGGATGGTTTTCTAAAGTACTGGTATCTGTATTAGTTTTTGCAAAAACTTTTTTTAGTTGACGTTTAGCATCAGCAAATTCAGGCGTTTCTCTTAGTGTTGTTCTAGCAATAGAACCGATTAATGCCACTATTGCACCTAGCCAAAATGCTAGACGCCAATTAAAACCAAAAGAGGTAACGAGTGTTGCCATACCTAAAGCACCCATACCTCCTAAGGAAGTAAAAGCCCCTATTAATGCAACTGTTGCATATTGGGCTGGTGGGTTAATCGTTTCTATTAAATAAAGTTCAGCACCTACTGTTTCACCCATAGAAGACATACCTTGTACAATGCGGCAGATTGTTACTATCCAAGCCGCTGTACCCCCTATCTGGGCATAGGTAGGGAGATTAGCCATGACAAGACATGATGCAGCCATCATAAAAGTTGTGATGATAACGGTAGATTTACGCCCTATATTATCGCCTAACCAACCAAATATTAATGCACCAATAGGTCGAAAAACGTAGGTTGAACAAAAGGCAAAAGCCGTCATTAAAGAGGTTGTGTGAGGATCTGTTGGTTCAAAAAATAACTCATTAAGAAAAACTACCATATGAACATATAACATCAAGTCAAAATATTCTAGGAATGTCCCGATCGACAGCAAGCCGACAGCTTGTTTTTGTTCTTTAGTGAGACTGGTCTGAGTATATATAACTCTGCCGTCATCTCGTACAAATTTGCTCATATTAGTGTTTAAACCCTTAAGTTATATTGTCTAGAGTTGTATATAATTAATTGCTTACAAACTCACCTTACGCATAACCCCCACAACTGTTGAAAGTTTACAAATACCTATACCACAGCGTCATTGCGAGCGTAAGCGAAGCAATCTAGGAAACAATCTATAGATAAATGATGTTACTGGATTGCTTCGCCACCAAAGTGGCTTCTCGCAATGACTCTAGGCTATTCTCCCTATGGCTTTTAAATGCCATGCGTAAGGTGAGTTACAAAGTAAAAACGAGGTCATTCCCGCGTAGGCGAGGATGACCTAGTATTGACCAGTTTAATACTACATAATTTCACAACATACATGCAGCAGTACTTCCACCTAGTGCTACATCTTCTTCCGACTCAAACGACGTATCAGGACAAGTTTCGTACGAATCATTAAGATGGGAAGAAGATGCTCCCTGATATGAGTGAGATTGCCCACAATACGATTCTAATTGTTTATCAGCCCAAACTGAAGCAGACACAGAAATTTCTGCATCCTTGTTGGGATATCTTGTGGTGATGACTTGAATAGCTTTAAGCCATTTTGCAGCTTCCGAAGCAACATCTTTATGATCTCGTTGAGGCAGTAATTCTTTGCAAGAAGGATCACCTAACTTAGCTCCAATAGATACGTAAAGTTTGTCCTTATATTCACTCTTTTCTACTCCTAAACCTTCGCGATAAAGATAAGCAAGTCCAGCAGCTGCTGCTGCATTTCCGAAGAGTAATGATTCGTTCCAACATCTAGCAACTGCTTTATATCCACCAATCACTTGAGATACTAAGCCAACCTGTTCTTTTGCACCTTCCGCCTTGTCAAATTGTTCAGAAGCATATTCATATAAATTATTACTAGTGCGTAATATAGTTTTATTTGAGTCTACATATCTTTTTGGAGAGTCTTTCGATTTTGCCATAATTTACCTATTATTTAAATTTTAATATAGTTAATAGTTACCTTTGTTTTTCATTCTTATTCAAGGTAGTAAATTTGGGATTAGGAGTTGGCACAGGTTTTAGAGGAACAGGCTTTGCCTCAGATAATCCCTTAGTAATATGCTGATCTAAGTGTTTTTCTGATACTTGATTCATTACTGCCACTTGGTCATCATATCCTAATTTTTGTATTATTTTATCCCCAAGCTTATGTGATTCGTCTTTAAGAGTTTTATTAAGATTGGTTGTTGGTGTTTTATCTTGTTCTTGGTCAATAGTTTTAGAATCTTGTGGTGTTTTATCATTTGCTACTTCAGTTAGCTTAGAGGGGGAAGATGGTGCGTTAGTTCCTGCTATTTCAGGTTCTAAATTTTCTGCATTTTTAGTTTTATTGGTAACTTCACTACGAAGCAATGTATCATTAACTATGCCGTTGCCAGTAATAGCTTCTTCTTGATTTTTAAGTAAAGTAGTAAATTTACTTAATTTCTTATGTTTATCAGGATCTGTCTGTTGTAATTGTTTAACTAACTTATCAAGATCATTAAATTCCTTATCTTCATTTTTATCCGCCTCTATCTTCTGAATCTTAGCATCCACCTCATCTTTCTGCTTTTGAGCTTGTTCCACAACTGGAGCAAAATCCGTAATTTTCTTATCCTGATGTTTTATTTTTTGTTTTATCGTGTCAATTTCACTTATCGACTGAACATCCTTCGACTTTTCCTTTTCTATCTTAGCTTTTTCTAACTTTACTTTTTCTTCTTTTAATTTTTCATCGTGCTTCATTACTCCATCATAATGTTCATGTACTTTATCACGATGTTCAAGTAAATTTTTATATTCTGTATTTTGTTTTTTAATCTGATCTTCGCTTTTTACCAGTTTCTGCAGTTCACTTTCTACATCTTTGCCATCTTTAAGATCTTTAACCACATCGTGCAACTGATTTGTCCAGCTTTCCCTTGCGGTTAAAAATGCATCAGCATTTTTGTTAAAATCTGTATGTTGTTCTTTTAATTTTATGCTTTCTTGGTGAAATTGTGCTGACCGCTTAGCTTCTAGCCTCTCAGCCTCCTTTTCTAAAAAGTCTATCTGCTTTTGTAACTCAACTGCTTCTCTAGCTTCTTCTTGCCTGTAAGTAATATTTTGTTCAGCACGTTGCTCTTCTTTGGCAACAGCAGCTTGTAAAGCTTCTAAACTTTTTAGTATTTTTGCTGGAAGATTACTAGCTAACAAACTGCTTATAGCACTATTGAGTCTCGCTAGTTCAGCTGGGTTAGTGGAATGCAGCTGAGATTTGATATCATTAATAACATTCTCAAACTGAGTAATATAAGCAGAGTCTTCTTTGCCCATATCCCCGTCATCAAAATCATTAGCCATTTTATATTTTGTCATGCTATTAGGTTGATTTTATATTACCATAATTTAATTAGAATCAATTCTAAAATAATAGTCAACTTATTTTTAATAAAAATTAATTATTTTTCGTAATATAAACAATATCCAATATTCTACTCACATAACTATATTAGTTCTGATATTTAACATCCTTTGATCTCAGCCTATATTTTTACCAATATCTCTTTTCTCCCTTCTAATTTGTTTATAGAATTGTGATATTGTTACAACCAAGATTTATTATTTCAATTTTCTATATTATTTTTTCTTGCTATCGTTCAACCAAATCATCAATATCTATATAGTATTAATAAATATATTAAGGTGAATAAATGATAGGATATCAGCAAGAACAAAGAAGTTTAACTAGAGAACAAAAAGAAGCGGTTGGATTGCTTTCGATCGGGACGTTCTTGGAGTATTTTGATCTGATGCTTTATGTGCATATGGCTGTACTGTTAAATGAGTTGTTTTTTGAGCCTACTGATCCTAAGACAGCCTCTGTAATGTCAGCATTTGCCTTTTGTTCCACTTATGTTTTACGTCCATTTGGGGCTTTGCTATTTGGTTGGATAGGAGATAATTATGGTCGTAAGCATACTGTTGTCATAACAACTTTTATGATGTCGATTTCTTGTATTGCTATGGCTAATTTACCAACTTATGCTCAAATAGGTATTACTGCCTCTTGGTTGGTTACAATATGCCGTATAGTTCAAGGTCTATCTTCCATGGGGGAAGTAGTAGGAGCCGATATTTACGTTATTGAAATCACCAAGCCACCTATACAATACCCCGCTGTAATGGCAACTGGGTCAATTTGTAGTGCTTTAGGCGGAACTTTTGCATTAGGTATTGCATCACTTGTTATATCTAATGGTTTTAATTGGCGCAATGCTTTTTGGGTAGGAGCAGGAGTTGCAGTAATTGGAGCTGCTGCAAGAACAAGGCTTAGAGAAACTCCTGATTTTGTTGATGCAAAACGTAGGGTCAAACAAGCTGTAATCAAAACTAATCAAGATTCTAAAATTGTAGAAAAAAGTGCCATTTGGAAAGAAAAAGTTAACAATAAAACTGCCTTAGCTATATTTTTTATGCAATGTTCATGACCAGTATGTTTTTATATTGCATATATATATTGTGGAAGTATTTTAAAAAATTCCTTTCACCTTAATGCAGAACAAATTATTCACCAAAATTTTATAGTATCGATGATACACTTTTGTAGTTTGTTAGTATTAACATATTTAAGCTACAAAATATACCCGTTAAAGATCTTAAAAATTAGACTAACAATATTCTTAATTTTTATTATATCTTGTCCATATTTACTAAATAACGCTGAATCAGCATTTGATATATTACTAATTCAAACGTTTATTACCGTATTTGGCACCACGGTAAATCCTGCAATACCACTCTGTTATAAGTATTTGCCTGTTTTTAAACGTTTTACCTACGCTAGTTTTGCATATGCTTTATCACGTGCTTTCATATATATAGTAACTTCTTTTTCACTTGTATATTGTACAAATTTCTTAGGTCATTGGGGAATTTTAGTCATTATGATTCCTGCATCTGTAGCTTTTATATATGCTATATATCATTTTGAAGAACTAGAGAAAGTAGATACTCATCACTTCCAAAGGGAAGAGGCTTTGTAGATTCCTTCCTAGTAAGGTCTATACAAAGTTGAATTATTTTGTTTTCTACATCTCTTGTTTCTAGGTGGGCAGCAAGAAGTATAAATGTACCTATAGTTTCTTCTACTATTTTTTTAATCTTTTTTGGAGATTTTATACCAACAGTTTCTAAATTATGAATCCGATCAAAAAGTTTAATTAATGCCACATCATATTTCTTTTGCTGGAATAGTAAATCTAGTGTTTCCGCCGAGCTAATCTTGCCATGAGGCTTAACCCTAGTCAGGTCTTCTACTTGACTAGCCACTTGACTGCCAAAGATGTAAGCAATCATCTTTTCGGTCAGTTGTGTATCTTCAATGGTGTCGTGTAGTAACGCAGTCACAATCATGTCGGTTCTAAACAATCGTGGAATTTCTAGGGCTGTGTACTGGGCAAGCATATACGCCACTTCAATCGGATGGGAATAATACGACTCGCCGGACTGCCTCATTTGGCTGCCATGATATTTTTTAGCATAGTAGATGCCTTTTTTGACTTCATACATGTCTATTGGTTGCTTTACTTTTTCATTTAGCAAAATTAACTCCTTAAGCAACCTCTCAGCATATGCACAATACTGGTATTTTGAATTATCCCAATAGTTATTAACATCTTCCATAAGAAACCATGATATTTTAATTGTAAAGTTATTATAAACTAAAATTTTGACTATTTAAAGCATTTATTGCTTTTTATTTTTAAAAAGATGCATATTTTCTAACTTATGTTGTATAAATTACAGTTTACCCGAATTCGCGTTATTGGACAATTTCATAAGATTAGTAAAAAATATCTTAAATATCTATTGTCGATGAGTTTTGTTTTGGATATAACTAAAGGGACAATAATACTACTTTTTGATTTGTTATTGAATAATTGTGTGATTTAGTTATGAGCGAAGAACTTCTGCAACGAGATTTAATCAAGAATCCCAAAAAAATAGGGACTTGGAATTTTTATGATATTGGTGCAACAACTATTAATGCTTTAAAAAAAGCTGATATAATAAGAAGTATAGATTATGGGGATATATCAAACAAGAGAGTTGATGCCATTATCACAAAACAAAAAGAAGTTATTGCTATTGTGGAATTTAAACTACCTGAAAACTTTAATACCAAGGATAAAAAAAATAATGCCATTTTACAAGAAATTGAGGTTGCCAAAAAACTAAAAACAAAATTAATTATTGCAACTGATACCCAAGAAACGGTATGGATTAATGTTGCTACTGGTAATAACGTAAAAAACGAAAAAGGTGATGATTTTAAGTATCTTTTTGACTCCAAAGATCCAAACTTGCAAAAAGTTATCAATGAAATAATACAATCAATAAATGAAAAGAATGATAGAATCTTACCAAAAAAACTAATCAATCCAACCGACTTAGCAAAACAAATATGGCAAGATGTTTGGAGTGTTAGTGGTGCAACCCCTGAGAATTGCTTATACACATTTGTTGAATTATTTATATTCAAATATCTAAGTGATTTAAAAATATTGCAAGGTACTTATAATTTTTATACTTTACTGCGGATGTATGAAGAAGGCAATGAAACTAACACAGTTTTGCAACATTACGCAAATATTATCAGACCACAAATAAAGGAGCTGTTTCCTGAAAATGTTCTAGACAAGACCACCATAATAAATGGCAGCATATTTATCAGCAAAGAACAAAAAGCTGTTGATAGTTATGGAACAGTCTTTAGAAAAGTGTTACACAAGTTTAGAGATTATGGGAAACTTGAACATATTGACCATGATTTTAAAAGTAAGTTATTCGAAAGTTTTTTAAAAGAAAGTATCAGTAAAAAGGAATGGGGGCAGTTTTTTACTCCGATTAAAGTTGTTTGTGCTATCAATGAAATGGCAGAAGGTGAGTTAAAAGAAGGGATGACTATTTGCGATCCAGCATGCGGAGTGGGTAAATTTCCGTTAGAATTTATAAAAGACAATCTTGATAAGCTTTTTAAAGTTGAAAACAATAAAATAATACAAAAAGTTAAAATAGTTGGTTTTGATAAAGGTTTTGACAAAGATGAACAAAAAACCATCATTTTAGCAAAAGCCAATATGCTTATTTATTTTTGTGAACTTATAAAAGGCAATATTGGACTAACTAAAGAATTTGCTAAAATATTTAATGATAGTTTCATTTTAAAAACAAACTCAATACTTGGTACGCTTTCTGAAGCAGAAGAAGAGAAATATAATTTAATTTTAACAAATCCCCCTTATGTAACAAGTGGAAGTAGTAATTTAAAAAAAGAAATATCTAAGAGTCTTACTTTAAAAAACCACTATAAAATCAATGCTATGGGTATTGAAGGGCTTTTTATGGAGTGGATCATTAAAGCTCTAAAAAAAGGTGGCAAGGCTTTTATAGTTGTACCTGACGGTATCTTTAATAGACAGAATGATAAAAATTTAAGGCAATATATTTTGGATAGTTGCTATATTGATGCAATTATTTCTTTGCCATTAAAGACATTTTTTACAACACAAAAAAAGACCTATATTTTAGCAATTACAAAAAAATCTGATATTTCTGATATTCAAACTGATCCTGTATTCACTTATTTGGTCAGTGAAATAGGTGAAAGTAGAGATATCTACAGATTTGATATTGAGCAAGATGACTTAAAAGAAGCTGTTAATTTATATAATGCTTTTAAGGGCAATAAGAAGTATTTTACAACTCTTAATCATGATAAGAGGTGTAAGATAGTTTCGATAAATGAATTTGACAGTGATAAAAATTGGTCTGTAGAAAGATGGTGGAGTAAAGAAGAAAAAATTGAATTAGGTATTGAAAAAATAGACCAATTAGTCTCAATTAGTGAGTTTAGTGATATAATTAGCGATTTAGTAACGAGCTGTAATGAGTTTACTACATCTTTGCAAGATATTGGTTTTAATGTAACTCAAGAAAAAAAAAAGTACTTAGAAATACCTTTAAATGATTGTAGCTATTTTAAATTATTTATAGGTAAAAGAGTTTTAAAAAGGGATTTAATAAATATTAAAGCTGGCAATATACCCGCATATAGTGCAAATGTATTTAATCCAGTTGGTTTGATAAAAGATAGTAATATAAAAGATTTTGATAGTAATTTTGTTATATGGGGTATTGATGGTGATTTTAAATTTAATTTTATTAGAAAGTACATCCCATTTGCAACAACTGATCATTGTGGAACAATAAGAATATTAGAAGATACTATCTTGCCACAATATTTAATGATTGAGCTAGACAGAATTAAGGACGTTTATGGTTTTGATAGGGGATTAAGAGCTTCTCTAAAAAATATGCAGAATATCATTATTAGATTACCTGTAGATGTCGATGGGAATCTTGATATTGACATCCAACAAGATATTATAGAAAAATATCAAGTAATCTCTGAAATTAAGCAAGAAGTTGGGGAATACAAACATAAAATAGATAAACTTGTTATCAAAATTGATGATGCAATCGAGTATTGCCAAAGTGTAAAAATAGAGGATGTTTTTAATATAAAAAAAGGAATAGCAAAATACACTAAGACTTATATTAAAAAACATAAAGGTTCGTATCCTGTCTACTCAGCAAACACAAAACAAGATGGTGTTTTAGGTTATATAAATCATTTTGATCATGATGTTGAATCTATCCAGATTACCACCAATGGATATGCTGGCACAGTTTTTTATAGGTCAAAACATAAATTTAGCATAAATGGAGATGCAAGATTGTACATCCCAAAATGTGATAACCTTGATTGTTTATATCTATCGTTTGAATTACAAAAAGTATTAGATAAAAATAACTTTAACTAGGAATACAAGCCAACCATAGAAAGAACAAGAAATATTGAAATCAAAATCCCAATTACTGCAACAGGTGAATTTGATTTACCAAAACAAAAGGAGATAGCAAAAAAATATCGTAAAATCGAAGAAATAAAAAATAATGTAAAAAGAGAACTTGAAAAAATAGAAAATATAAAAGTTGATATTGATAATTATATCAGAATCTGAATCGCAGTCTGACTCGTCATCAGTTGGAGTTGCCTCAGAGGAATTAGACCTCTTCGAAAATTCTACTTCTGCTGGTAATTTGTGCGTGATACCGGTACTCTGCTCCTCACGTACATCTGAGTCACACTACTGGACAAAAAGGTTATATTGGTTGCGCAAAGTGTAACTTAAGCAATTTTATGACTGGTGTAAAAGTAAAGACTTGATCTGACAGTTTGGAGTTGTTGGGTACGAAAATATGGAATAAAATCATACCCAGCAAATTTTAACAACCTCTTATTAAGGAGACTGTCAGATGACAACATATCAAGAAAAAATTATAAAACCAAGAATTGGTTTATTACAATTAGCAGAACAACTAGGAAACGTATAGCAAGCTTGTAAAGTAATGGGCTATAGCAGAGATACATTTTACCGCTATAAGGAACTGCATGAGCAAGGTGGAGCAGAATCTTTGTTTGAGATGACTAGAAAGAAGCCATGTTTGAAGAATCGTGTTCCATCTAATATCGAGGATGCAGTAGTTAATATAGCTGTTGAATTTCCTGCTTATGGTCAGGAACGTACTGCTAATGAATTACGTAGGAGAGGTATCGTTATCTTTGGAGGTGGAGTAAGGTCTGTTTGGCTACGTCATGATTTAGAGAATTTCAAAAAACGTCTAAAAGCATTGGATGCTAAAGTTGCAAATGCTGGTATTATTTTGAGTGATGCACAACTTGCTGTACTTGAGAAAATCAAGAATAAACGTGAAGCAACTGGTGAGATTGAAACCATGCATCCTGGTTACCTTGGCTCTCAAGATTCCTATTATGTTGGAAACATTAAAGGCATAGGACGTATCTACCAACAAACCTTTGTAGACACTTATTCTAGGGTAGCTATTTGTAAGCTTTATACCGAGAAAACAGCTATTACTACAGCAGACCATTTGAATGATAGGGTTATTCCATTTTTTGAAAAGTATAATATCCCTTTGCTTCGAATACTTACAGATAGAGGCACGGAATATTGTGGTAAACCTGAGAATCATGCTTATCAACTATATCTTAGTATTGAGAATATAGATCATTCTAGAACTAAAGCATATAGCCCTCAAACTAATGGTATATGTGAGCGTTTTCACAAAACTATGCAGGAAGAGTGCTATCACATTCTATTCCGTAAAAAGCTCTATAATACATTAGATGAGTTACAAGCTGATATCAGATACTTGGCTTACAAATTATAATAACGAAAGGTCTCATTCAGGTAAACATTGTTTTGGTAAAACACCAATGCAAACTTTTAGAGATTCACTTTATATTGCTAAAGATAAAAATATTAGTAATATAGAGAGAATATCAGACAACTTGGCTATTACTTATCAAGCTGCCTGATTATTACTTATTGTCAGATTAAGTCGTAACTAGTACATAACTAGAAACTACCATTTCTTCTTACTATGGCAACTTTCTTTCCTCTTTCCTAACTATAATTTTTGTCAACAGCAATTATCTTTTATCTAAATTTTCAAAAAAATAAAAAATATTTATCTAAATAACAAAACAACGTTTTTGTTGAATAAGTTTATGGCACACTTCAAGTAGTTTACGCATGCACGCAACTATAGCAACCTTTTTAGGTTTAAAATTGTTAACAAGCCTATCATATAAAGCTTTTAAATATTGAAAACTATTTTTGACACCATTTTTCCCCGCCAATACCGCCATGTATAAAGCATCTCGTGGTATTTTCCTGCCACCTCTAATAAATCTTCGTCCTTGCTTATTACCACTATCACGAGCATAAGGAGCTATCCCCACAATTGCTGACAATTCGTTACTACTATAATTTTTATTTCCTAATTCAGGTAAAAAACTAATTAGTTTTTTAGCTACGCATTTACCAATACCAGGCACACTCTCTAATATTTTTACCTTCTCTTTCAACTCTTCTGATTCATCTATTACCTCATTTAATTTCTTATCAAGCTCAGCTATTTCATTCTGTAAAAATTTAATGAGTTTTTCTATACTCTCTTTATCAATGCCATCAATACTATGATGTAGCCTCTTCTTTTCATTGCTAAGCATTAATACTAAATCTTCTCGCCTTTGCTGACATCTCTTCAAAGTCTCTGATTCAACTTGATATAAATAATTAGCTGTAAGTTGCATCTTATCGCCATAATATGCTAATTTAAATGCGTCCTTCTTATCAGTTTTACACAAATTCACCGATTTACTAAATAGAATTAAAACTATAGGTATTGACCTTATGTATCTGTTGCTTATTATTATACAATTCTTGGCAAATCTCTGCTTCATAACCTCCAGTAGGCTCACATACTATTATCTTAATTTCTTGCTCTTTTATTAATTTTATCAGTTCTTCATGCCCTAACTTATCATTGGAAAAACGATTATATATCGGTTTATTGTTAGACTCATATAAACATATATCTAACCATTTTTTACTTACATCTAGACCTATTATTTTACTCATGATATAATCTCCTTCATCTTATTGTGCAAGGCTGCTGCTTCCAGCACCTTCTGCAATTTGTTCAAAGCAAACCTTGTAAGAGGGTACTTATTCTGTGCACGATTATTTCAATCAAGAACCTATCAAGTCACCCTCTTACAATTACTTATATCATAATTTAAAGATATAAGAACCTAGCTCTTTCTCGAAAAAATGATAGCCTTCTTGTAATTCTTGTGTATTGTTGTAGCTATCAGTTTTCGTGCAAGAAACTATCAACGATAAAAGTTGACGAGACGTTTTACTTAATTGTTTACCACAATTATTGGTAAGATTTCGCCATTCAGGTGGGACAAAATTACCGACTATGTTATAAAAGATAATATCTTGATTTTCAACTATAGGGCGAGAAAAAGTTAACGATTCTGTCATATTTCCTTCCCTTGTAATAGGGTTAAAAATAGATTTTTTTGTAGGTTAAATTTGGGGAATTTTGCTAAAAAAACAGTATAGAAATTTTTTGAGAGAATCATAAGATTGCTGAAACGATAATATATATACGGGTGGAAGGAAATTTTTAAAACACTCTCTCTGCTCTTGCGAGGAGTGCGTAAGCACGACGAAGCAATCCAATGAATATGGATTGCCACGACCACTATGTGGTCTCGCAATGACGCCAATTTGCTATGGATAAATACTAACCTTGGTTAGCTATATAACAAATTACCAAACTGAAGGAGAGAATTTTGCAAAAAAAACATAATCTAATAAAGTATGACTACAGTGCCTATAGTACTTTAAGAAGGTTAATAGTTGATCATATAAAACCATATCTCAAACAGATCAGCATAGCAGTATTTTGTATGGTAATTACGGCTATGTGTACTGCTTGTATCGTTGATTTAGTGCGACCAACTATTGATCAAATATTTTTAATAGGCAATCGTCAAATGTTATTATTTTTACCGTTAATGGTAGTAATAACATTTACTATTAAAGGGATAGCTGAATATTATTCAAATTATTTAATTAAATTTGTTGGTCAGAGAATTTTAACTGATCTACAAATTAAGATGTATGAGCATCTATTGTTTGCCGATATTCTATTTATTCAATCTCAATCATCGGGGCGTTTAATATCACGTTTTACTAACGATATTTCCATGATGCGTGGTGCTATATCGAATTTACTAGTAGGTTGTGCCAAATATTTTTTTACAGTAGTAGGCCTTATTATAGTGATGTTTACGTTAGAACCTAGGTTATCTTGTATAGTATTTCTAGCATTTCCCCTAGCAATTTATCCAATACAGAAATTAGGGAAAAAAATTCGTAGAATATCAGGTCAAGCTCAAGAGGAATTAGCTAATTATACTTCTAGGTTAGATGAAACTTTTCAGTCAATTAAAATTGTTAAGTCCTTTTTAGGAGAGAAGATTGAAAGCAATCGAGCTTTATTGCTCTCTAGCAATATTTTACGTTTTCTAAAGAAAACTGCAAAATTGGATGCATTGGTCTCACCAATCATGGAAGTATTAAGTGGTATTACAGTTGGAGGGCTTATTTGGTATGGTGGGTTGTTAGTCATAAAAGGAGAAACAACACCAGGAGCATTTTTTGCTTTTATTGCTGCATTTCTTGCAGCTTATAGACCTTTTAAAAGTTTGGTTTCTTTAAATGTAAACCTACAAGAGGGTATTGCTGCAACAAGAAGAGTTTTTAATATTCTAGATACTGAGCCTATTATTAAAGATAGTGTAAATGCTCAAAATGTTCAGTTAGTTAATCCACAAATAATTTTTAACAATGTCGAGCTAAAATTTAATAATAAAGTAGCTTTAAAGCTCATTAATCTAAAAATAATGCCAGGGAAAACTACAGCTTTTGTTGGACGTTCTGGCAGTGGAAAAACTTCGTTATCTAATTTATTAGTAAGATTTTATAACCCAACTAGCGGACAGATTTTAATTGATAATTATGATATTAAAGATATAAGGATTGACTCTTTAAGGCAGCAAATTTCTTTAGTAACTCAAGATACTACATTATTTGACACTAGTGTTGCAGAAAATATTGCTTATGGTAATCCAAATGCAACTCGTGATCAGATTATTATAGCAGCAAAATATGCTGATGCTCATCAATTTATCTCAAATCTGCCTGCAGGGTATGATACGATCATTGGTAATCAAGGTTCAACACTTTCAGGTGGACAACGTCAGCGTTTAGCGATAGCTAGAGCTTTTTTGAAATCAGCAGCAATTTTAGTTTGGGATGAAGCAACAAGTTCATTAGACCAAAATTCTGAGCGATTAATTCTAAATTCTTTAGTAAATATTCGTGAGAATAAAACCACCCTAATTATAACACATCGTTTATCGAGCATTAAGGATGTTGATCATATAGTTGTTATGAAATCTGGTATGATATTTGAACAAGGAACTCACTCACAACTTATGGACAATAAAGCGGAATATTATAAATTATATAATAAGGAATTAGAGGAGGGGGATAAGTGAACATAAAGGGAGTAGCTGTCTATTCACACAACAACAAAATACAAAAATATTCATCTTTTTTAAAAATAGATAAAAAATCCTTGGTAATAATTTATATTTTAGTTTAATCTATAAACTGAATATAAAAATATTTATGGTTTTTATGGAAGAAGATATTAATTATTTTGACAACTCAAAGTATGCACCTTGTCAATATGCTACTAGATTACTGGACAAATTACATAAGATGAATGAGGAAATAAACCGGTCAATAGATATTGATGAGGTTAGAAAGGCTATTTATTACGCCAAGAAATATCATGGTAGCCAAATGAGGCAGTCAGGCGAGCCTTATTACTCTCATCCACTAGAGGTGGCGTATATGATCTCTGATTATCTTTTTCGTACTGACATTATTGTTACCAGCATACTACATGACACCATTGAGGATACAACACTTACCGCAAAAATGATTGCTTATATTTTTGGGGAGCAGGTTGCTAGTCAAGTAGAAGACTTAAGCAGGAACAAGCCTCACGGCAAGATTAGCTCGGCAGAAACATTAGATATATTACTTCAACAAGAAAAATATGATGTGGCATTGATTAAATTATTTGACCGAGTTCACAACTTACAAACTCTAGGAGTTAAATCACCTGAAAAAGCTAGGAAGATTATTGAAGAAACCGTAAAAAATTTTATAATCATTGCTATGCATTTAAAAATACCAACAATAACACAAGACTTAACTGCATTATGTTATAAAAATTTATCCATACAGCAGTTTGATCAACATAATCATCAAAATTCTATGGATAATTCCCCGCCACTTTCTCCAACTTTTCAAAATGTAATAGCCCGTATGCGAACCCCACAATTGTAGGGATCATAATAACCCATAATCCCCAATAGCCAAAATGGTTAACAAGATAAGTGAAACCAAAAGCAGTAATAACAGACACGAAAGCACGTGATATAGCGAATATAATGCTAGCACAGGTGAAACGTTTAAATACAGGAAAATGTTTATAAATAATTGGCATAGCAGGACCTAAACATTCGTTAAATAAAATGATAAAGAGTTGAATTAAAAATAACTCAAACGGAGAATGAAGATTATTCAAAAAATATGGACAAAATATGATAAAAATAGAACATATTATGAGTATAATTTTCATGGTTAATAGTGGATATATTTTGTAACTTAAATAAGATAATATTGATACGACCAAGAGCTGTATTAGACATAGAATAAAATTATGATGAATAACCTCAGCAATTGTATAACCAAAGTTAGTTTGTAAAATATTACTACAATATATATAAATAAAATAAAAACCTACAGGTAAAGCACATTGTAAGAAAAAAAGAGCTAATATTGTTTTTTTATTAACTTTTTCTGTCCAAATAGGATTTTTTACTAAAGTACTGGTATCTGTATTAGTTTGTGCAAAAACTTCTTTTAGTTGACGTTTGGCATCAGCAAATTCAGGCGTTTCTCGTAGCTTCGTTCTTGCAATAAAACCAATCAATGCAATTACTGCACCTATCCAAAATGCTGTACGCCAGTTAAAGCCATAAGAAGTAACAAGTGAGGCAATAGCTAAAGCACCTAATGCTCCTAGGGAAGCAGAAACTCCTAATGATCCGACAATTGCATATTGGGCTGGTGGGTTAATCGTTTCCGTTATATAAAGTTCAGCACCTACTTCTCTCCCATAGAAGATATACCTTGCACAATGCGGCAGATTGTTACTATCCAAGCCGCTGCAACCCCTATCTGGGTATAGGTAGGAAGATTAGCCATGACAAGACATGATACAGCCATCATAAAAGTTGTGATGATAACGGTAGATTTACGTCCTATATTATCGCCCAACCAACCAAATACTAATGCCCCAATAGGTCGAAAAACGTAGGTTGAACAAAAGGCAAAAGCCGCCATTAAAGAGGCTGTGTGAGAATCAGTGGTCTCAAAAAAAATCTCATTAAGAAGTACTGCCATATGAACGTAAAGCATTAAGTCAAAGTATTCTAAGAACGTCCCAATTGAAAGTAATCCGACGGCTTCTTTTTGTTCTCTCGTTAGGCTGGTTTGGGGATAGATAACCCTGCCATCTGCTTGTACAAATTTGCTCATATTAGTGTTTAAACCCTTAAGTTATATGTTATCTAGAGTTATATATAATTGTGTTAAAAACTCCCTATACCAATTGGCATAGGGGATGACGATTTATAGAATTGATACTACATAATTTCACAACACATATGGAGTTTAACAGTTTCAGCTAGTGCTGTATCGTCTTCCGAGTCAGATGTACTAGGGCAAGTTTCGTACGAAGCATTATGCTGGGAAGAAGATGCCCCCTGATATGAGTGAAATTGTTGACAATGCGATTCTAATTGTTTATCAGCCCAAACTGCAGCAGACACAGAAATTTCTGCATTCTTGTTAGGATATTGTAGTGATTGTCTTAATAGCATTAACCCATTGCCCCACCTCTGAAAAAACATCAGTATAGACTCGTGTAGCATCCTTCTTAAATATTCCTAAACTGCACTCTTAAACAGATCAAGACTTACCTTGTCTTCTTCCTTCCCGTTACCTTTATCCCTATCATCAAAATCATCAGCCATTTTATATTTTGCCATGCTATTAGGTTGATTTATGTTGCAATATTTTAATTAGAATCAATTCTAAAATAATAGTCAACTTAATTTTTAATAAAAAAATTAAGTAGTTTTTCATATATAAACAATATCCAATATTCTACTCGTATGCGATACGATTTTGATAATCAACATCTCGTTGATCTCAGCCTATATTTTTACCAAATATCTTTTTTCCCCCTTCTAATTTGTTCACCTTATGTATGGCATTTAAAAATTGTAGGAAAGTACAAGATGTCATTGCGAAACCACGTAGTGGTCGTGGCAATCCACATTCATTGCTTCGTCGCTGCCTTGCAGCTCCTCGCTAATAGACGCTAGGCTGTTTTTCCTATGACTTTTAAATTGCCATGGGGGTTATGCGTAAGGTGAGTAATTTGTTTATAGAACCGTGATATTGTTACAACCAAGATTTATTATTTCAATTTTCGATACTATAATTTTCTTGCTATTAATTAACCAAATCTTCAGTATTTATAAATACTAATAAATATATTTAAGGTGAATAAATGATAGGATATCAGCAGGAACAAAGAAGCCTAACGAAAGAACAAAAAGAAGCTGTTGGATTGCTTTCAATAGGGACTTTCCTAGAGTATTTTGATCTGATGCTTTATGTTCATATGGCGGTATTGTTGAATGAGTTGTTTTTTCCAAAATCTGACCCTCATACTGCAGCAATTTATGCTGCTTTTGCTTTTTGTTCTACTTATTTATTAAGACCATTTGGGGCTTTGCTATTTGGCTGGATAGGAGATAATATTGGACGTAAGGCAACTGTTATTATTACAACTTTTATGATGGCTTTATCCTGTTTTGTGATGGCTAATCTTCCAACTTATGCTGAAGTTGGACTCATTGCTACTATATTAGTTACAATATGTCGAATTCTTCAAGGCTTATCATCTATGGGAGAATTTATAGGTGCACAATTATACTTAACTGAAATAACAAAACCACCTATCCAATACCCAGTAGTAGCATTAACCTCTGTTTTTTCTATATTAGGTGGTACATTTGCATTAGCTATTGCATCTTTTACAACCTTACATAATTTAAATTGGCGTATAGCATTTTGGTTTGGAGCAGGGGTAGCTATAATAGGTGTTATAGCACGAACAACTTTAAAGGAAACTACTGATTTTGCTGACGCAAAAAGACGGGTAAAAAATATTTTAGGTGACTCAAAAAAAGACTTAAAATCTAATCCTATATGGAAAGGAATTGTAGAAAAAAATAGTGATAGGAAAAACATAATAGCTTTGTTTTTTATGGATTGTGCTTGGCCAGTATGTTTTTACTTTGCTTATGTTTATTGTGGTAATATTCTTAAGCAAGATTTTGGATTCAGCTCAGAACAAATCATTCATCAAAATTTTATTGTTTCAATAATTCAATTAATAGGAATGTTAGTATTGACTTTTTTAAGTTATAAAGTTTATCCACCAAAAATCATCAAAGCTAAACTATGCTTGTTTATAATTGTTATGTTACTTACCCCAATGTTAATAACAAAAACATCTAGTCATTATACTATATTTTTTATTCAATGTTGTATAATGCTATTTGCCTGTGACTATGTGCCAGCAAGACCAATAACATATACGCATATATCAATTTTCCGACGTTTTACTTATTCATCTTTTTCTTATGCTTTATCACGTGTTATAATGTATATAATAACTTCATTCGGACTGGTGTATTTAGTTGAGTTTTTTGGCTATATAGGATTATTAATTATAATGATACCTGTGGTTATAAGTTATAGTTTTGGTGTAATGCATTTTGGTAGATTAGAGAAAGCGACTGGTAATTATTTTGATAAGAAAAATTAGTTGCATTTAAATCAATGTCTGTCAATACATTAATAGTAGTATATATGTGTATTAATTTTGATACGCTAGGTAACCCTAAATATTCTGCTAAAACTACGAAATAACGTAAGGTCTCTTCTATAATCTTTTTAGCTTTTTCCGGTGATTTAGCACTAACCGTTTGTATATTATGTAATCTGTCAAATAACTTAACTAAAAGCACATCATGTTTCTTTTCTTTATATAACATTTCGACCATTTCCGCCGAGCTAATCTTGCCATGAGACTTGACCCTAGTCAGGTCTTCTACTTGACTAGCCACTTGACTGCCAAAGATGTAAGCAATCATCTTTTCGGTAAGTTTTGTATCCTCGATGGTGTCGTGTAGTAATGCAGTCACAATCATGTCAGTTCTGAAATATTTTGGAATTTCTAGGGCTGTGTACTGGGCAAGCATATACGCCACTTCAATCGGATGAGAATAATAAGGCTCACCAGATTGTCTCATTTGACTGCCATAATATTTTTTAGCATAGTAGATGCCTTTTTTGACTTCATACATGTCTATTGGTTGCTTTACTTTTTTATTTAGCAAAATTAACTCCTTAAGCAACCTCTCAGCATATGCACAATACTGGTATTTTGAATTATCCCAATAGTTATTAACATCTTCCATAAGAAACCATGATATTTTAATTATAAAGTTATAATAAACTAAAATTTTGACTATTTAAAGCATTTACTACTTTTTATCTTTAAAAATATGCAATATTTTCTAACCTATGTTGTATAAATTTTTTCATAAATATGCTTAGTGGGTAGGAAAAATATGATATAATTCAACTATAATGATTATATAAAAGAGGATCAGATGAGTAAAGATAAAGATGTAGCTAGCACTATGCAACTACATGTGGCAGTTAAGAGTGGAAATATTGAGGAAGTAAGAAAAATATTAGAATTGCCTAACCTTGATATTAATGCCAAAGATAAAAATGGCAGAACTCCATTACATATAGCGGCAAAAGAAGGGTTTACTGATATAATAGAGTTATTAATTGAGTCTGGTGCTACGGTAAATGTGTTAGGTTATGAAGAAAGGACAGCTTTACATGAAGCAGCATTGAACACTAAATATCAGGCAGTAGAGATATTACTTGATCACGGAGCTCAAGTGGATAGTAAGGGTTGGGGTAAAGACATTACAAGATTTTGGCTTAAGGACAAAGGAGCATTATATAATACACCATTATTTAATGTGTTGGATCTATGGGTTGCCAAATATCAAGCTCTATGTGATGCAAACCCTGACGACATACCTGATACAGACCCTAAAGTAGATTCTGATACAGAAGATAATAGTGATATTACAAAGAATTCAGAACAAAAGGAGGACTATATTAATACAGCCCATACACTAATAGATCATCATGCATCAGTAAATGTTTTTTTTAACAATGGTCACTATTATTATCACGCTATACATACTGCAATACGGGCAGGATTTTCTACTGTTGTAGAAAAGATGATAAAAAATGATCCTTCTTTAGCTAATGTACAAGAGTATTTAGATGAAAGGTGGCCTCATGATAAGCAATATCCCTTAGAAATAGCAATAGAACATGAACACCCTGAAACAGTAATGGTACTACTTAAAAATTATGCTAATGTTTGTGAGATAGAAAACGTCATGGAGAAATTAGCAAAATTTGGTGAAGAAATATTAAAAGAAGCTAGACATCTTGAAGAAGAAATAAAAAAATTTGTAGAAGCATTTCGTTATGTTTCTGAACACAAAGAATTACCTAATGATTGGGATAAAGATGAATTTTTCGTATTTTCCATATATTAGATAACCCTTCTATACTCTTTAACTGGGACGAAGACCACTTTCCATTCATGGATGGACTAGATGCCTCGGAACAACTGACAAAAAAAATGAAAATTTCTGTAAGAAGTTTTGTTAACAATTTATCATTTGAAACACCTATTTCTAATCCAAGAACTGGTTTGACAGATGAAATAATTCACCAAGATCATATAATGAAACCATTAGGTGATTCTGATCATCATGACCAATGAAATTACTCATATGTATTATATAATATACTACTCGTAACCTCAGTTTTGGATTAAAATTAAAAATTTTAATCCAAAACTGGCTAGAATATTCAGAAAAATGCATTCTTGAAGCGGTTCTACGAATGCATTTTAATCTATTATCGCTAATAATCTTATTTTTATTGGTATAAAAATAAGATTATTAGCAAATGAAATATTTAACAATCAGGCGTCAAACCGCTTTAAGCCTGATTGTTTACATTCTCATTCCAATTTCGGATTAATGAAATTAATCCGAAATTGAGGTTCGTAAATGAAGAGTTGGTAGACGATAGTATAACTTCAAGAAGAGCTAGGCAGTAGCAAAGTCGAGCTGCTAGGCGTACATTAGTACGTGAGCAGCTTCGATCTTTGGTCGTGGGAACGCCAATTCTTGAAGTTCTACCTGAGTATACCATTAATTCTTTACATCATTTGAGTATAGATGATTTAAGCGGATGATGATCTAAAGCCTGTTTTAGATGCTTTGTTTGTATATGTGTGTAAATTTGGGTAGTACTAATATCAGCATGTCCAAGTAGTTCTTGAATTACCCTAAGATCTGCACCGCCTTCTAGCAAATGGCTTGCAAAACTGTGACGTAAAGTATGTGGGGAGATATTACTTGGGTCTAGCCCAGCCTTAATAGATGCTTGTTTTAACAGAATTGCAAAATTCTGCCTAGTCATATGACCACTAGCTGAAGAAGAACAAAATAAATAAATTTGACTTTTAGGGTGTTTTTTGCTTATAAATTTACTACGAATAGTTAAATAATCAGACAAACTCATGGTAGCCTGTTCGTTGATTATCACCATTCTTTCTTTATTACCTTTACCGATTATTGAAAATATTTTTCTAATATTTTGGGACATTTGATTTACTAAAATATCAGTTAACCTTATACTGACAAGCTCAGAAACACGTAACCCACTTGCATATAATAAATGAATCATTGCTTTTAGGCGTATGGAATCAGGATTTTTGTCTTGATTGCAATAGAAAAGTAAATCTTTGATTTTATCAATTGATAATGTAGAAGGAAGTTTAGTTTGATATCTTGGTAAATCTACCATCAAAGCAGGATTATAATTGGTATGCTTTTCGCTAATTAAAAATTCATAATAGTTTTTTATAGTGGATATTTTCCGGTTGATTGATCTTGCCTGCAAGCCATTTCCTGATAAATATTCTATCCAGTCTCTAATATTTTCAGCTTTAATATTCAGCTCTAACAAGTTATTCTGTGATAAAAATTTCTGAAAATCTAACAGATCACCTTTGTAGCCAAGTACGGAATTATTAGCTACACCACGCTCCGCTATCATCATTTCTAGGAATTGTTCGATAAACTCTACCATATTATGTACAGTTTGTTTTAATGGAGGCCAGGGCCGGAATCGAACCGGCGCATTGAGGATTTGCAGTCCACGGCATTACCACTTTGCTACCTAGCCTAAAGGCTTTGAATACTAACCAATATTAGAGCAAAAGGCAACTTATTTTTCTTTTGTTTTAGGCAGGGTAACCTCAGTTCGATATAAGAATTATTAATTCTTATATCGAACTGGCTTTGTTATAAGGAAAAATGCACTCTTAAAGCGGTTCTGCGAGTGCATTTTAACTTTTTTCATCATTCAACATGTGATTTTAATTATTAAAATCACATGTTGAATGGAGTGTTATATTTTAACAATCAGGTGTAGAACCGCTTCAAACCTGATTGTTTCTATATATAATACTGAATTCGATGTAACTTGTTACATCGAATTCAGGTTAGGGTAATATTTTTTTATAACTTATACTTTGTTATCCTTCTAAAATATGCTATACTACCACAGAGTAAAATTAGTCTGTATTGTATACTAATTCTGTTTCGAAGAATTATTATTTGAAAATATCAAGGACTCCCGTACCATAATGTACGTCTAGTGTGTTCTTTCCTCATTTTCAAATTTAATTCGGAGTCACATTCAAGTATATTTAGGGAGTGTTATCTTTAGTATTGTGATTTGCAAAATATCTATAGTTAGGATTTAATTATTTGCAACTCACTGACACAAATTCAAATCAATTGACCATGGTCTAAGTTTTTATAATGGAAAGGAGTAAGCATGTCAACATCGTCTGAATTTAAAGTAGGAGAAAGAATTGTATATCCATCTCATGGAGTTGGAGAGATAGTAAATGTAGAACACCAAATCATAGCTGGTGCTGATATTAAGGTTTATGTAATATCGTTCCCTCAAGACAAAATGACTTTGAAAGTACCGGTAAACAGAGCTGCTATTTCGGGTCTTAGAAAACTTGTTAGTAAAACTGATTTAGCTTTAATATATTCAACACTTCAGGGTAAAGCTAAGCAAGGTAATAGGATGTGGAGTAGAAGAGCACAAGAATATGAGGGTAAAATAAATTCTGGTAATGTAGTATCTGTAGCAGAAGTGGTACGAGATCTCTATAAGAATGTTGATAGTGATCGATCTTATAGTGAAAGGACTATTTATGAATCAGCCTTAAATAGGCTAGCTGGGGAGCTTGCAATTCTTGAGAATATAAATCCTGACGAAGCAATTAATAAATTAATTGAAGTATTGAGAGATAAGCTCGCTGCGTAAATTGGAAACTCATTTTCCCAAGGTGATACACTGCTATAATTTCAAGAGTTGATAGACGATAATATAACTTCAAGAAGAGCTAGGCAGTAGCAAAGTCGAGCAGCGTAACGTACATGAGTAACGGAGTAGTTTCGATCTTCAGGTCGCGGGAATCTTAATTCTTGAAGTTCTACCTAAATATAACGAATTTATTTAAACATTACCTCCAGTAATTCGTACTATATTTGCCCCGCAACTGGTTAGTTTTTTCTCCAATGTTTGGTATCCACGGTCTAAGTGGTAGATTCGGTGTATTCTTGTTGTATCGTTGGCGGCAAGTCCAGCTAATACTAAGGATACTGATGCTCTGAGGTCGCTTGCCATTACTTCTGCTCCTGTCAAAAAAGGTACACCCCGTATTATAGCACTCTTTCCGTTAACTGTTATATTTGCACCCATTCTGCATAATTCAGGAACATGCATAAAGCGATTCTCAAAAATGTTTTCTGTAATTATAGAAGAACCTTTGCAAAGAGTCATAAGGCTCATAAACTGAGCTTGTAAGTCTGTTGCAAACCCTGGATATGGGTTTGTATGGATGTCCACAGGGTTTAATTTACCTACGTAAGAAACTCTTAAACCATTATCAATAGGTAAAATTTCTATACCAGCTTCAATAAGCTTTAATACTATATTTTCAACGATATTATTGCTGATTCCATAAATGTTTAAATTGCCTTTAGTAATAGCAGCAGCAATCATGTAAGTACCAGCTTCAATACGATCCGGCATAATTGAATAATTGACATTTTTTAAATGAGATCTACCAATTATTCTTATTTCATTTGTAGCAATTCCATCTATTTCTGCACCCATTTTGCTAAGACAATGGCACAGATCAATGATTTCTGGTTCTCTAGCACAGTTAAATAATATTGTTTCTCCTTCAGCCAAAGTAGCAGCCATTATGGCATTAATTGTTGCTCCAACAGATATTTTATTAAAAACAAAATGTACAGCTTTTAATCTACCTTTAATTGCAGCATTAATATAACCATGATCGACGTCAACATTTGCTCCCATAGCTTGTAGAACTGCTACATGTAGATCAACTTGTCGAGCACCTATAGCACATCCTCCAGGTAAGGAAACCTTAGCTTTAGAAAATCTAGAAAGTAGAGGTCCTAGAACCCAAATAGAAGCACGCATTTTACGTACTATATCATATGGTGCAGTAAAATTATTAATATTGCTGCTGTCGATATCCATACTCAATCGATCTTGATGATCAGTTAAAGTAACAACACTACCTAAATTCTCAAGTAATTTTTTCATTGTGAGAATATCAGTAAGCTTTGGAACATTGTTAATACTAAGCTTATCTGTAAGTAGTGCTGCAGTCATAATTGGTAGGGCCGAATTTTTAGCCCCACTAATGCTAATACTACCTTCAAGAGGGATACCGCCTTTAATTATCAAACTGTCCATGGGAAAATCCTATATTACTTACAAAAACTTGAAAAGTGGTAACCAATTTGCAAATTTTTAGGTAAAAATTGAGTAGCAAAATTGAAGTAAAGACCTTCGATTTTGCTACAAAACAATAATAGATATCTTTGGCAAACTCTACTTCTGCTGGTAATACCATTTCCCAAAACTAAATTGCTACTCGGAGTACGAGTGTCGGCTACCTTCGCGTACAACTAGTACGTGAGGAGCGGAGATCATGAAGTACGACGACGTGATGATTAGTTTTCGGAAATGGTATAACTTATTCGTGCTACCGGCTACTGCTGCTCCTCACGTACATCATCGTCCGCTGCGGGTCGATATTCCGTGGCTTCTTTAAATTCCTCAGCATAAGCGAGTTTGCCAAAGATATCTAATAAATATCAAGTTTTACCGTTCTTGTCTCCTTTATTGTCAAGAGCTGTTCCAAGTATGTCCCCTAGACTAGCAGCACTATCAGCAAAACCATATTCTTTGATAGCTTTTTCTCTCTTTTCTATTTCAAGTGCTTTTATTGACAAAGTAACTTTACGAGATGCCTTATCAATGGTAATGATTTTTGCATCAATTCTGTCATTAGGGACAAATCTTTCAGTTTTTTGATCAGCTTTTTCACTAGAAAGATCAGCTTTTTTGATGAAGCCCGGTATTTTGTCGTCTAAAATAACTTCTATCCCATCATCTTTAACTTCAGTAACTGAGCAAGTAACGACCGTATTTTTTTTGTACATGTCAAATTCATCTTGCTGGGGGTCAAAACTTAGTTGTTTAATACCTAAGCTTATACGTTCCTTTTCAATATCAATTGATAATACTTTACACTCTATTTGATCATTCTTTTTATATGTTTTTAACAGCTCAGTACCATTGCCTTCCCAACTTATATCTGTTTCATGAATCATACCATCAATGTTGTCATTAAGTGCTACAAACATACCAAAGTCAGTGATATTTCGTATTGGTGCTTTAATTATACTACCTATTGGATGACTATGTGCAAACCCAATAATTGGGTTATCTTGACACTGTTTAATACTTAAAGATATTCTATGTTTATCGGTATCAACTTCTAGAATTGTGAATTGAACTTCTTGACCAATAGTAAGCATTTTCTTAGGATGTTGATTTGATTTTACCCAGCTAATTTCACTTGAATGAACGAGTCCTTCAATACCATCTTTTAATTCAATAAATACCCCATAATCAGCAATATTTGTTACTTTGCCAGTCATTACTTTGCCAACTGGGAATTCTTCTTTTATACTTTGCCATGGATTATGATCAAGTTGCTTCATACCAAGTGAAATTCTCTTAGTTTCTTCATTAAATTTTATAACTATAACCCTAACCTTTTGATCTAGAGATAAAACTTCAGAAGGGTGATTTATTCTGCTCCATGAAATATCAGTAACGTGCAATAGACCGTCTACATTACCTGAATTACCTAAAGCAATAAACGCACCGTAATCAGTGATATTTTTTACTGTACCATCTAATATTATTCCTTCCTTAATTTTCGATAACATTTCGTCTCTAGCCTCAGATCTTGATTCTTCAAGTATGGCTCTTCTAGAAACTACGATATTACCAAGTTTCTTATCCATCTTTAAAATTTGGAATGGCTGCTTGATACCCATTAACGAAGCAATATCTTTTATTGGTCTAACATCTACCTGACTTCCAGGTAAGAAGGCAACAACCCCTGATACGTCAACAGTAAATCCACCTTTAACACGTCCGAATATTATACCATCAACAAACTGTTTATTGGCACATGCAATTTCTAAATGTCCCCATGATTCTTCTCTAATGGCCTTTTCACGACTTAATATAGTTCTACCGTTACGTCCTTCAATTTTCTCAATATATACATCAACTATCTCGCCAACTTCTGGTAAAGGTTGATTACTAGCTAGAGCAAATTCTTCTATAGGAACTCTGCCTTCATTCTTTAATCCAACATCAACTATGATAATGCCTTTAGCAATCCCTACTACTTGACCTTTGACAACAGTACCTTCTTTTACGTGACTAGTACTTACGGCTTCAAGCATTTGTGCAAAATCTTCGTGAGATTGAATGCTAATTTCAGCAAGTTGAGAAACAAATTTTTTCTTAAATTTTTGCATATTATTCTCTAATACTAGTTGTGCCGTCTAGTATAAAAATTATAGTTAATTGACCTGAATTTACATAAGCAAGTTGTTCTTCGCCTTAAGTAATCAAATTCAACTAAATTAACTATGAATGGTTAATAAAATGTAGATAAAACAACCTATGGCACATAAAATATGTTGATGTTACCTAACTACCCCCATTCGGGATAAGAATTTGTCAATTCTTATCCCGAATTGGCTTTAATATAAGGAAAAATGCATTCTTAAAGCAGTTTTGCGAATGCATTTTAAACCTTTCTAAAGCTAAAAACATGATTTTAATCTTTTAAAATCATGTTTTTAGCAAAATATTAATTTAACAATCAGATGCAGAGCCGTCTCAAATCTGATTGTTTCTATAATTTTACCGAATTTGGGATAAGAATTGGCAAATTCTTATCCCGAATTCGCGTTAACTGAAATAAACTCCATGATCTTATCAATCACTTCTTTTGGTGATAGATAAGAAGTATCAATTTCTAAAGCTCCTTGTGGAGGAAGAGTTGGAGCAATATCACGCTCTATATCTCGTTTGTCTCTTATTTTTAGTTGTTCCAAAACTGTATCAAATATATATTCTCCTCCTTTTTCTTGCAACTCTTTATATCTTCTCTTTGCTCTAATAACAATATCTGCTCTGATAAAAATCTTTAAGTCAGCATTTGGAGCCACTACTGTTCCAATATCTCTACCTTCCATTATAATTCTAGGAGTTGTTTTTATTAATTTTCCTAGATATTTCCCTAGGTTATTTCTTACTTCCGGTATAATAGCAATTTTTGATGCTACATTACCTACAATCTCACTATCAAGTTCTGAATTTTGTACATATTCCGTAGATTTGGATAATTCAATTATTCCATTTATGTCAGTAAGATCAATTTTTTGGTTTATACAAGAAATAGCAAGGCTTCTATATACAATACTTGATTGAAAGTAAGTAAGCTTAAGTTTTTGTGCTAACATTTGCCCAATTGTACTCTTACCCGATGCTGCTGGACCATCCAGTGCCACTACAAAATTATTGCTAATATTAAAAGCTTGAGATTTTAAGGTCATTTACTTATAATTTTATGCCGAATTCTAGCTGAATATTTAAAATAATGCAAATAAAACTTGAAATTGAAGCTATTATAGATTAGACATGTTACCATGAAAACTTGATATATATTTCAAATGATTTGAAGAATTGGGACAATAAACAAGGGGTAACCGGACTAGGTGTACATCTGCTACGTGAGTACGAGATAGACTCTGCAAGTATTTGAAAAAGCAATTCTTTAAAGCAGAAGAGTATACTTTGTTGTTTTAAGTATAAAATTAAATCAGAAAAGCAAGGGCGGTTAGCTCAGTTGGTTAGAGCATTACGTTGACATCGTAAAGGTCGGTGGTTCGAATCCACTATCGCCCACCAAATTTTTATTATATATTAATATCAATTTGTATTTAGGTTGTTTTTGGCGACAGAACCTAAATACAAATTGATGTTAAATATTGTTAAAAAAAGATCTAGGTGGTATTAGTGGTCAGGTATTTTTGTGTTATACTGTTGTTAGTTGCTAACTTCAATAGTTATGCCATAGAAACTATAGTTATAGAGCGAGGACATGTTGATCCAATGCCGATAGCTATTAATAAATTTGATGCAGATGATAGTGCGAATAGTGTAATTGGTGCTGATATAATTAGTGTAGTATCTAATGACCTAAAGAGTTCTGGCATGTTTCGCCCAATTTCTACGGCTTCTTTTATAGAACAAATTTTAGGGGTAAAACATAAGCCTCTTTTTGCTGCTTGGCGACAAATTAATGCTAATCTGCTAATTAATGGTGAGGTTACTAAGCTATCTTCTGGCAAGCTAAAGGTTAGTTTTATATTATGGGATGTAAGCTTAGAAAAAGATCTTATAGGTGAGATTTTTGAAATAGCACCACATTTATGGCGTAGAGTAGCACATAAAATAGCTGATAAAATTTATGAGAAAATTACTGGAGATTCGGGTTATTTTGATACAAAAATAGTATATGTGTCAGAAAGTGGACCTTATCTAAAACGGGTAAAGAAAATAGCTATGATGGATCATGATGGTGCTAATCATAAATATCTGTCAGACGGTAAAAATCTAGTTCTTACCCCAAGATTTTCTCCGCAAGCAGATAAGATTATGTATTTATCGTATGTACGAAAGCAAAAACCACATGTTTACATTCGTGATCTTAAAACAGGTAAAGAAAAACTAGTTGGTAATTTTCCTGGCATGTCCTTTGCCCCAAGATTCTCACCTCAAGGGGACAAGGCTATAATGTCAATAGCAAGAAATGGAGCTACTCATATTTTTGAAATTGATCTGAATAATATGGCGACTAAGCAGTTGACCCATGGTGTTGGTATTAATACCTCTCCTAGCTATTCACCGGATGGCAGTAAAATAGTTTTTAATTCTGATCGAAGTGGATCAAGACAATTATATATTATGAATTCTGATGGTTCAAATGTGGAACGTATCAGTTTTGGCGGGGGAATGTATACTGCACCAAGTTGGTCACCTAGAGGAGATTATATAGCCTTTACTAAACTTTCTAAAGGAGAGGGTTTTACCATTGGAGTGATGAAAGCACTTTCCTATGGTGATGAGAATAGTGAAAGAATTATAACTAGTGGCTATCTAGTTGAAGGTCCGTGTTGGTCACCCAATGGTAGGATAATTATGTTTGCTAAAGGTTGGCCTTCTAGAAACAAAACAGCTGGTAGAAATCGTATATATTCCATTGACTTAACCGGTTATAACGAAAGAGAGATTCTTACTCCTCAAGATGCTTCTGATCCTGAGTGGTCAAGAATGTTAAATTGACTAGGTTCTTATATCTTAAAAACATATTATAACCTCAGTTCGATATAAGAATTAATAATTCTTATATCGAACTGGCTTTATTATAAGGAAAAATGCACTCTTGAAGCGGTTCTGCGGGTGCATTTTAACTTTTTTCATCATTCAATATGTGATTTTAATTATTAAAATCACATATTGAATGGAGTATTATATTTTAACAATCAGGTGTAGAACCGCTTCAAACCTGATTGTTTCTATATATAATACCGAATTCGATGTAACTTGTTACATCGAATTCAGGTTATTATACCATTTCCCAAAACTAAATTGCTACTCGGAGTACGAGTGTCGGCTACCTTCGCGTACAACTAGTACGTGAGGAGCGGAGATCATGAAGTACGACAACGTGATGATTAGTTTTCAGAAATGGTATTAGACTTCTTTCGAAACTCGCTTATGCTGAGGGATTTGAAGGAGACTCGGAACCTCGACCCGCAGCGTACTCTAATGTACGTGAGGATTCGAGTACCGCATCGACGTACAAATCACCAGCAGAAGTAGAGTTTCGAAAGAAGTCTATTAATCCGAAATTGAGGTTAAATAATACGATATATACAATTCAACTTTCAAGCTGTTGGATTATCTAAGCTAAAAACCTTTTTATTATCATCATAGGAGAAGATTTCTGCATATCTTCCTAAACCTATTATAGACTTTAAAGTTATAGTGGCATCTTCACTAGATAATGTATCCTCAAGCTGTGTCTTAAAACGTGAAAGAGGTGCTTTATGATCTAAACGTTGATGTAAAATTTCACAAATGTAGGATGCAAGAGGAATATTGTCAAGTAAATGCTGAGCAAGCATTTTTTTTCTATCTTCTAAACTACTTGTGAAAAAAAGCTTGCCATGTTTATTTAATTTTATACTCTCAGAAGTAACATTAGCAAAATTTAATATTTGTAAAGCTCCAACAATATGTAAAATTTCCCCCATATTGTTAATGTGAAAAATCTTAGATAATTCTGATAAATTTGCAGAACCTTTATATGGCGATGCAGAAAGTGCCTCAATGCTACCGATCAGTTCATTTACCGACAAATGAATTTTTTGATCGATGTTGCCAACAATAGCTTTCTGTTTATTACTAACAGGCAAAGGTGGTTTTTCATAGGCTGATACCATGAGAGCATAAATTTTATCTACCATAGTACGAAATTCCATACTTTGAACATCACGTAAACGAGGGAGGGTAATTGCTAATTCTGATACAATACGCCCAGGATTAGATGAAAGTATTAACACTTTGTCAGCCATAGTTACTGCTTCTTCAATCGAATGAGTTACCAATACCACCGACTGCATTTGAGTTTTTCCACTACTCCACAGATCAAGAAAATCATTCTTTAAGGTATTAGCAGTTAGAACATCAAGAGCAGAAAAAGCTTCATCCATAAGTAGAATTTCTGGTCTGAGAACTAATGCTCTAGCAAAACCTACTCGTTGCTTCATACCACCTGATAATTCTTTTGGATATGCTGACTCAAAACCATCAAGTCCTATCATATCTATGGCCTCTAATGCACGTTTACGACGTTCATACTCAGAAATATTGAAACTTTTTAAACCTAGCTCAACATTCTCAAAAACAGTCAACCATGGAAAAAGTGCAAATGTTTGGAAAATCATACTAATATCACAACGATCACGAAAAGCAGGTTTTTTATTTAGTATTACTTTACCTTTAACTGGTTTTGTAAAACCTGCGATAATTCTTAGTAATGTTGATTTTCCAGATCCAGATTTTCCTAGTATCGCAACTATCTCATTAGGTTTTAGTTTTAGAGTAACATTATCTAGTATTTTTTGCGTACTATGATCATCTTTTGTAAAACTTTGTGTAATTGATATTAATTCAAGTAAATTATTATTCATAGGTCTTACTCTTTTTGTAAAATGATCAACTTGAATGATAAAAAAAGTTAAAATGCACCCGCGTCAGCCTCTTCAAGAATGCATTTTTCTGAATATTCTAGCCAGTTTTGGATTAAAATTAAAAATTTTAATTCAAAACTGAAGTTAACTAATAGACTTCCTGCAGAATTCGCTTTTGCTGAGGAATTTGCAGGAGACACGGAACCTCGACCCGCAGCGTACTCAAATGTACGTGAGGAGCAGAGTACCGGTATCACGCACAAATTACCAGCAAAAGTAGAATTATGCAGGAAGTCTAATGATAATAAAGTAAATATTCTTTGCTAAATCCATTACAATTGTGCTACATTCCGTAGTGTGCGAATTTGGGATAAGAATTTGTCAATTCTTATCCCAAATTCGGTAAAATTATCGAAACAATCAGATTTGAGACGGCTCTGCATCTGATTGTTAAATTAATATTTTGCTAAAAACATGATTTTAAAAGATTAAAATCGTGTTTTTAGCTTTAGAAAGGTTTAAAATGCATTCGCAAAACCACTTTAAGAATGCATTTTTCCTTGTATTAAAGCCAATTCGGGATAAGAATTAACTAATTCTTATCCCGAATTGGGGTGTAGTGCATTTCTCAATTACTATAAAATCATAGTTTTGAGATAACCTAACGTAAGAAAATTATTGATGGAATTAATTTCTTTGATTATTAATTATTTTCTAATAATCTAAAATATAGTATAATTTACAAGAAAATTAAGTAAAAATGTTTAACATTGCATCAAAAGATAAACAACTAGATAGAACTACAGTATCTAGTGTTTTTTATAAATTAGGACAAAAAGAAAAAAAAGAAAAGACTAGAATTAGTGAGTTATTAGTTGATTTTCATGAAAATGGTCTTCTATTAACGATACTTTTTTTTGCAATACCAGTTGCAATTCCGCTGCCGTATCCTCCAGGTTTTACTACTATAGTAGGTATTCCTTTGATGATTCTATCTATGCAGATGTTGCTTGGCTTTAGACAAGTTTCTTTACCATCCAAAATTAATAATTATCAAATTAGCAATGATATACTTATTAATATAAGTGACAAGATTGTACCAAAGATTAAATTTGTAGAAAAATATATACGACCAAGATTTAGTTTCGCAGCCTCTATATATTGTGAACAATTTATTGGTTTAATATCACTGATTTGCTCTATTGCTATATCAATACCTTTACCTCTAACTAACGCCATACCTGCACTGGGCATTACAATAATGGCATTAGGTCTTTTAAACCGAGATGGATTAACTATAGTTCTTGGATTTATTACCTCTATAGTTGGACTTATTATAGCTTTTATAGCAATCTCTGCTAGCTGGATTAGTATTAAATATTTATTTAATCTATTCTTCTGATATAATAAATATTAAATTTGTACAAAAGGTGAAAGCCGCTACTATAGAATCTTTTTCAAATGAAACAAAAGTTATATCAAGGATCAAGTAAAGCTCTTTATCAGTCACAAGAAGATTTTGCTTTTATTATGGCGTTTACTGACAAAATTACTTTAGAAAACGGAGAGATTTTTGATATTTCGGGTAAAGGGGTGCTGAATAATAATATTTCGTCCTTCATAATGAGCAGACTTGATATGGTAGGAATAGATAACCACCTAATTGAAAAAATTAACATGCGTGAGCAATTAATACAATCTGTAGATATTTTCCCCATTCAAATATTGGTTTCTACAGTAGCTTGCGGTAGGTTTGTAAAAGAATTCTCTATGGAAGAAGGATACGTGTTTGATCATCCAATTATCGATTTTAGAGTTAGAAGTAGTGAGTTAAAACATCCTATAATTAATGAACACCAAATACTAAATTTTGGTTGGTTAAGTAAACAAGAAATTGATGAAGTAAAACATAAAGCCATAAGAACATACGATTTTTTAAGTGGATTATTTACAGGTATTGGTATAAGGCTTGTTGAATGCAAACTAGAATTTGGCAGAGTGTTTAATGGTGAGGAATTTATGGTAATGTTGGCTGATGAAATTAGCCCTGATAATTGTCGTTTATGGAATATGAATAATAATGAGAAACTTGGAGCAGAAATGATTGCCAGTGATCCAGAAAAAGCTCTGAAATCTTATCAGGCAATAGCTGATTTATTAAAAGATAGAACTTATATAAGTTAAGTAGTATACCTAAAACCTTCTCTAGGAAGAAAAAAATAAATTGTAAACATGCTTAGTGCTACAAATTTTTGGTGTATAATAAAATGAGAATAATTAGTTATCTAAAGTCTTTTTTTTTATTTGAAATAATCTCAGGGCTTAGTCTAACTTTGAAGTATTTCTTCAAACCTAAAGTAACTATAAATTATCCCTATGAGAAGGGAAGGATAAGCCCAAGATTTAAAGGTGAGCATGCATTAAGACGTTACGCTAATGGTGAGGAACGTTGTATTGCTTGTAAGCTTTGTGAAGCAATTTGTCCGGCTCAAGCTATTATTATTGAAGCAGAAGAAAGAGAAGATGGTAGTAGGCGTACCACTAGGTACGATATTGATATGACTAAATGCATTTATTGTGGTTTATGTCAGGAGGCGTGTCCAGTTGATGCTATAGTGGAAGGCCCTAATTTTGAATTTGCTACTATTACCCATGAAGAATTGCTTTATGACAAAGAAAAATTGCTGAAAAATGGTGATATGTGGGAACAAGAATTAGCAATTAAGCTACATGATGATTATAAATATAGATAATTATGGAGATATTTTTTTATTTATTTGCAGGGTTAATGGTTATAAGTAGTTGTTTGGTAGTCATCAGTAAAAACCCTGTTTATTCTGTCTTATGGTTGATCTTTACTTTCTGTAACGGTTCGGGGCTAATGGTTTTGCTAGGAGCAGAATTTTTAGCAATGATATTGATTGTTATATATGTTGGGGCAGTAGCAGTATTATTTTTGTTTGTTATAATGATGTTGAATATTCGTTTTACCGATGTTATTGTACAATTTAAAAGAAACTTATTTATAAGTATTGCTGTTGCACTTATTATGTTTGCTGATCTTGTCCTGATAATTTGGTTAGGTACTAAAAATATAATTTTAGATAATAGCCAATTTGAGATAAAATCAGGTATCACTAATACTCATGCCATTGGACGAGTATTATATACCGATTATATCTTACCTTTCCAAATTTTGGGTATTATTCTATTTGTGGCAATGATATCTTGTATTACCTTAACTATTCGACATCGCAGCGGAGTTAAAAGGCAGGATATTGCTAAGCAGCATGCTAAAAATAAAGATAATTCCATATTAATGGTCAAACCACATTTAAATGAGGGAATAGAAGGACTCAAATATGATTAGTACTATTACTTTGGAACATTATTTAACTTTGTCGGCCCTCATTTTTAGTATAGGGATGGTTGGTTTGTTTATGCATCGTAAGAATGTTATAACAATTCTTATGTCGATTGAATTGATGCTGCTGGCTGTAAACATCAATTTTGTGGCATTCTCTACTTATGCACATGAGATATCTGGGCAAATTTTTAGTATAATAATTTTAACAATAGCAGCTGCCGAGACCACAATAGGACTTGCAATATTACTAGTTTATTTTAGAAATAAAGGCTCAATAGAAGTGGGTGATATAAATCAGATGAAGGGCTAATTGATATGATAGCTTCGGCAGCAACACTTACAGTAATGTTACCTTTAATCTCTGGTATCATCAATGGTTTGTTTTGTCAGTGTTTTAGCAAAAAACAAGCAGCTTTCATTTCTACTATTGCTATAAGTTTATCGGCCTTATTATCTATGTTTATATTTTACAATGTGGGTGTAAACAAAGCCATTATTCATATAATTTTAGCAAAATGGCTAGAAGTTGGTAACATGAAAGTAAGTTGGGCGATTTACGTCGATCAGCTAACCGCTATTATGTTTATAGTGGTTACTTGGATTTCAGCTGTTGTACATATTTATTCTCTTGGCTATATGGCAGATGATGATGGATTACCTAAATTTCTAGCATTTCTATCATTATTCACTTTCTTTATGCTAGCTTTGGTATCAGCAGATAATTTTTTACAATTATTTTTTGGTTGGGAAGGTGTTGGTCTCTGTTCATATTTGTTAATTGGTTTTTGGTATCAGAAAGAAGCGGCGAATAAAGCAGCAATTAAAGCCTTTATAGTAAATAGGGTAGGAGATTTTGCTTTTATACTTGGGATTATTACCATTATTGTTTATTTTGGTGTAGTTGATTTTACTAGTGTATTTGCTAAAGCAAAGTCATTATCTAATATACAATTAAGTATATTAGGTTTTAAAGCAACAGTAATTGACGTGGTATGTTTGCTATTATTCTTGGGATGCATGGGCAAATCGGCTCAAATTGGCTTGCATATATGGCTACCAGATGCTATGGAAGGTCCAACTCCAGTTTCAGCACTTATTCACGCTGCAACTATGGTAGCAGCCGGGGTCTTTTTAGTAGCTAGATGTTCTTATTTATTTGAATATAGTATAGGGGTATTGCACTTTATTGCCATTATTGGTGGTATTACATGTATATTTGCCGCAACTATTGCCATAGTTCAAGATGATATAAAAAAAATTATTGCCTATTCTACTTGTAGCCAACTTGGTTATATGTTTCTTGCTTGTGGTGTGTCAGCTTATAATGCTGGTATTTTTCATTTAGTCACCCATGCATTTTTTAAAGCTTTATTATTTTTATCAGCTGGTAGTGTAATTCACGCTTGTCACGAACAAAATATTTTTAAGATTGGTGGTTTGAAAGATAAGATGCCAATTACTTATTGTAATTTTTTAATTGGATCACTAGCTCTCATAGGTATTTATCCTTTAGCAGGATTTTATTCAAAAGATGCTATTTTAGAGCTAGCATATAGTAGCGGTGGTATCGGTACTATCGTGTTTATTCTTGGAATTTTTGCTGCAGTTCTGACTGCCATTTATTCTATGAAAATTATCTTATTAGTATTTCATGGAAAAACTAGATTAACTATTGACATCAATCATGTCCATGAATCACCCAATATCATGAATGGACCACTTAGTCTTTTAGTGGCAGGTAGTTTTTTTGTAGGAATGATAGGTTATTATATATTGTCTTTTGACAAACCAAATGGTTATTTCCTTGATAGTATATTTAATATTCATATTTACCAAATACTAACAATTCATCCTCCTCTTTATATAAAATTATTACCAATGGTTTTGGGACTAATAGGTATTGTTTTGGGGATTTATTTTTATAGAAGAATCAAAGAAAAAATAAAAATAGGATTTATAGAAAAGCTGTTGGTACATAAATATTATTTTGATGAGGTTTATGACTTTGTGATAGTAAGATTAGTAACTAACTTAAGTAAGTTATGCAATTTGATGGATCAAAGAGTGATAGATAGATTTGGTCCAAATAGCTTTGCCAAAACGGTAAATTACTTTGGTTTTTTGGTGAGTAGATCGCAGACAGGTTATGTATTTAATTACACTTTATATATAGTTTTATGTATAGTTGTTTATATTACTTTCTTTATAATAGGAATATTGCGAACTGATTCTTTTTGGTAAGTTTGAAGTAGGGATAGTCATGATTTTTCCATACAAAATTATTGATCTTACACACACTCTTGATGAGCAGACTCCTTCGTGGAGTGGAGGTTGTGGGTTTAATATTGAAGTTAAATTGGATTATTCTGACTGCCGACAGAATGAAGAATTTCGCGTGCAGCAGTTCAAAATGCATGCCGGGATTGGTACACATATGGATGCACCAGCACACTGTATTCCAAGTAGTACTACCATTGACCAAATACCATTATCGCAGCTGCTTGCTCCTTGTGTTGTTATTGATGTATCAAGCTCTTGTCATGAGCGTTATAGTCTAAGCCTAACGGACATTGAACATTTTGAAGAACAATACGGAATGATCAATGAGGGAAGTTTTGTGATGATCAAAACAGGATGGGAAAAGTTTTGGAGTGATCCGGGAAAGTATAGCAATAATCACGTTTTTCCTTCTATATCAGTTGAAGCAGCGGAGATACTGACAAAACGAGGTGTGTGCGGACTTGGTATTGACACTTTGTCACTAGACAGGCCAGCAGATGGATTTCCCGTTCATAAATTGTTTTTGGGCAATGGCAAATATATTGTTGAAAATGTTGCTAATTTGGCAAATCTACCTATAACAGGAAGCTGTATCTTAGCTCTACCAATTAAGGTAAGAGGGGCAACAGAAGCTCCGATAAGGCTTATTGGCTTAATAAAAGAAGAAACAAATTTAAATTTTTGAGGGTATAATGAAAAAACTTATTTTCTATTTAAGCATAGAGTTATTGTTTAATACATCCTCACTGGCAGATACCAAATGCTTTTTGGTTAAAGAAAATGATAAAATTATCAAACAAGAAGGTGATTGTGCATCACGCTATGCACCTTGCTCAACGTTCAAAATCGCCATTAGTTTAATGGGATATGAAGAAGGATTGCTAGTTGATGAGACTCATCCTGAGTTACCATTTAAAGAAGGTTATGTAGATTGGCTTGACAGGTGGAAACAGCCCCACAATCCAACAACATGGATGCAAAATAGTTGTGTTTGGTATTCTCAAGTTTTGACGCAAAAGCTTGGGATGAGTAAATTCAAAGACTATGTTATAAAATTTAACTATGGGAATCAAAATGTTTCAGGTGATAAAGGTAAAAACAATGGATTAACGAATTCATGGCTATCCAGTTCGTTGGAAATTTCACCTGAAGAGCAAGTCGTGTTCTTACAGAATCTTATTGATAACAAATTACCAATAAGTCTTAAATCTCATGAAATGACAAAAAATATACTCTTTATAGAGGAACTACCAAACGGCTGGAAACTTTATGGGAAAACAGGCAACGGTTCTCAGCTTAATAAAAATAGAACGAAGAAGTTAGACCTCCAGCAAGGATGGTTTATTGGCTGGATTCAAAGAGATAATAGGACTATTGTATTTGTAAACCATATTACATATGATAGTAAGCAAGACACTTATGCAAGCCTACGTGCTAAAGCAGAGGCAAAAGAAAAATTACTACATTTGATTAAAGACTGAGCAAAAATGATTTGAAAAATTAGGCTTCGTGAAGATTTTGTTTTTATGAGTAGCTCTATACTTTTCTAATTAATTTTCAGGTTGGGTAGTATTAGGCACAGGATCATATCCTCCTTGACAGAAAGGATTACACCTAATTATTCTCTTAATAAATAACCATAATCCTTTAATATTACCATGCATTCTTATTGCTGATCTAGCATATTCTGAACATGATGGATCAAAACGACAATTATCACCAAGTAGGGGGGAAATAAAGAATTGATAAAATCTAATAAGTATGAGTAACAAATTAAAGCGATGTTTCATTTTGATCATGGTTACCTCAAAAAGAGTATACTCAAATGATCCTACGAATTGGATTTGAAAATGAATGGTGAGCATGCGAACCCATGATATTTTCAAAAAACAATTCTTCAAATCATTTGAGTATATTACTTACTTTGCAGTTTTTAGTTTTGAGTCTTTACGTCCATTGCAGGCAGATTTTAGTTTTTCACCAGCAGAGAACTTAGGTTGAACGTAAGCTTCAATTTTAAGAGGCTGACCAGTTCTAGGATTTTTGCCAGCTCTAGCTGCTACTTTACTAGAGTAAAACTTACCAAAGCCAATCAGTATTACGTCTTTACCTTCAGCAAGAATAGAAGTAACTGCATTGGTAAATGTATTTATAATCTTTTCAGCTTCAACTTTAGTACAATTTTGTTGGTTTGCTATATAATCAATGAATTCACCTTTGTGCATAAATTTTTCCTTTAAGTGAGTTAGTTTAATTTAATTCAGCTAATGATAGCTTGCCTATCAGGTAAAGATATAGATATAGATGTTGTAAATCAATAATTATTAGCTATTAAAGTTATCTATATTATAAAATATTTTCACTTTACGTTTCTTTTTGATATTATTAACACAGATATCTATTTGTTGTTACTGGTTGTCAAGCATCATCATATAAGCATTCAAGCAGGGCAGTTTAAAAGCCACAACTAATGATAGAAAAGTTTGTTTTTAAAATGCATAAATGTCTATTAGCGAAGAGCCGCAAAGCGGTGACGCTAATAGACGTCTTGTACTTTTCTACAATAGACTTCTTTCGAAACTCGCTTATGCTGAGGGATTTGAAGGAGACGCGGAACGCAGAACCGCAGCGTACTCTAATGTACGTGAGGATTCGAGTGCCGCATCGACGTACAAATCACCAGCAGAAGTAGAGTTTCGAAAGAAGTCTAATTTTTAAATTGCCATGGGGGTTATGCGTAAGGTGTGAGTAACTAATACTTCAATACTTCTTGTAGCACTTTAAATTAAACTCGATAATCACAAGGCAAGTTTACACCAAAAAGGTATAAGCTAAAGTAAGAAAGGTAAAAAATGCAAATGAATCAGTTATGGTGGTTAAGAATACACCTGAGCCAGTGGCGGGATCAATATTTAAATAATGTAGAGTAATTGGTATTACTGAGCCAAAAAGACCAGCAATTAGAAAAGTTAGGATAACGGCTATGGAGAAAATCAAGCTAAGATTTGGATCAGAAAGCATGGCTAAGCTTAATAGCGCCCCAACTAAGGCCAGTATAGAGCCGTTAAATCCGCATACAGCTATTTCTTTAAGAATCACTCTCAGCACGTTATTATGGTGAATATCTTTGTTGGCAAGTGCTCTCACTGTCACTGTCATGGCTTGTGTGCCGGCATTCCCTCCCATAGAAGCAACAATAGGCATAATAGCTGCCAGTGTTATAAGTTTTGAGATTGTAATACTAAACTGGTTAATAATTATCGATGTCATACAAGCAGTAATTAAATTGACAAATAACCAAGGGAATCTGTGTCTCACAGTATAAAATAGATTGTAAAATGTATCTTGAGTATAAACGCCACCGAGTGACATTATATCTTTTTCTGTTTGTTGTTCAATGATGTAAAGCATACTATCTATTGAAACAGTACCTATCAACTTGCCACTTTTATTCACCACTGGTACAATTGTTAGAGCATATTGTTTAAAAATAAAACTTAACTCACTTAAATTAGTAAATACATCGGTAATTTTAAATTCAGGATTCATAAGATCTTTTACTAACTTATCCCCTTTATGCTTCAGTAAAGTGCTTAGAAGTATACTACCTATAGGTCGGTATTTACTGTCGAGTACAATAGCAGCATGAAAATCTTGTGCTATATGTTTGTGTCTAATAAAATCTATAGCCGTGGCTACTGTCCAATCTTCTTGGAATGACACAAAATTTCTTTCGATTACCCTACCAACAGTATCTTCTGGGTAAGTACAGCCTTCTATAATTTGCTGTCTTTTTTCTGCTTTGAGATTATTTAAGATCATTTCTTTTGTTAGATCATCAAAATCCTCGATAACTTCAACAGCATCTTCTATAGCAAGTTGATTAATTAGCTGTACACTTTTCTGTACACCTAAAATTTGCATTATAAGTGGTTTACTGTTCACGCTAAGTTGTACTAAAGTTTCAGGCTTTAGTGTATCCTGTAACAAAGGAAGAATTGTTTTATATGTTTTCTGATTTATATTATCTAAAACATCTGCAAGATCTGCATAGTGTAGATTACTCATAATCTCTATTGCTTTGCCAAATTCATCATTATTCAGAAGATTATTAATATGCTCAAATGTTTCGTCAAATTGGTTTTGATGAACCGACAACATATTTTTTGATTGATTTTGCATAACTCCTCGTTTGAGTATACTGCTATGATTTCAAGAGTTAGTACGAAGGTCAACTTCAAGAAGAGCTAGGCAGTAGCAAAGTCGAGCAGCAGAGCATACATGAGTAACGGAGCAGCTTCGATTTTTAGATACGACGACCTTAATTCTTGAAGTTCACCGAGTATACTCAAATGATTTGAGTATATATACTGAATTTTCTAAAAGTACCCTCAATAGCCAAGAAGGATGAGTCACTTGTATTCTAACATGTTAGGTTTTATAAGACAACTAAGTTGAGAGTATATAGAAAACTGGTGCGGTCGAGAAGACTTGAACTTCCACTCTGTTAAGAACAGCCCCCTCAAAGCTGTGCGTCTACCAATTTCGCCACGACCGCAATTAATAATAAGTTTTTAATAAAATTATTCCTGTAGCCTAAATAATTTTGGTTAATCCAAATAGTGTATATAACAAATTATTCTACTAATATCAATATATATACTCGAATGATCCTACGAATTGGATTTGAAAATACGCGAATTCGGGATAAGAATTTGTCAATTCTTATCCCGAATTGGGTAAAATGCATAACTGTTGAAAGTTAAAAAACCGTCTATTAGCGAGCGAACGTACGTGAGCGTGGCAATCCATGAAGCTTGTCATATATTGCTTCGTCGACCTACGGTCTCCTCGCTAATAGACGGTTTTTTAACTTTCAACAGTTGTGGGCGAATACCCCGCAAGTATTTGCAAGAGCCAATTCTTCAAAGTATTCAAGTATCCGAGTCAATTTGCAGTCAATTGAATAACAAAATTTGGCATTACTTCCTGCTCAGTTGCTGCAATTTTCAAATGGTACATTTTTTCTTCAATAGTATGATACTGGTTATGAAACTTTGTAGCATTACCTGTTAATACTAAAGCTGAATTAATTCCTACTTTATTTGCCCCTAAAATATCAGTATAGAAAGTATCGCCTATCATAAGAATACGTTTCAATGCAATATTTGGTAATTGGTTTAATACTTTATGATATATTTCTATATAGGGTTTGCCGGTAAAAATTACTTCACCACCAAATTGTTTTATTTTTGCAGCAAAGTATCCAGCACAATATCTCTGTATTCCTTGTTGCCTAATTCCAAGATCTGGGTTTGCACATATGCTAATCATGTTTCTTTTAACTGCAGTTTTTAATAAATCGTCAAACTCATCTAAATTTAAATTTTTTTCTTCATCACGATAAAGCGTTAACAGCAAAATATTAGCTTCATTTATGTTTGTGGTGGTAGGTGTCTGTAATCCCTCCATAAGATCATTACTTTCTTGACCAAGATGATAAACTATAGGATTTTTTATACCAAATCTTTTATCACTTTCTAGTATCATATCAATTGCTACTTCACCAGAACTAATAATCATTTCTTTCGTTGCGTTAATGCCCCAGCTGTTAATTTTGGTAAATAAGGAAAATGTGTTGCGTGGGGCATTAGTAACAAAAAAAACTTTCTTTTGTTGTTTAAGTATCTTGTTAATATTGTCAACTACTCCGAGATAAATTTGGTTACCTTCTACTACCACTCCCCAAAGATCAAATAAAAAAACATCATAATCATCTATTACAGATGAAATATGTCTAAAATCTAGTTTTGTCATTTTACACACTATACTTATAGGATAATCTGATGATAATAGACAATAAATATTTTTAGTAAAATATATTTGTTAAAAATTGTAGGGTAATTTAAAAGCCCACCCTAAAAAATCTCTCATAAAAAAATAAATTATGTTAACAAATTATTTTGGTTTCCTTAGAAAGGTTGGAATATCATGGATATCAACTTCTATATTATCCTTCTGAGGAATAGGCGGTGTAGGCTTTTTTATTTGCTCCTGAGTTTGAGTAGTATTAGATCTGAGTGAATTCCACATTCTACTTAGTAAAGATGATTTTGCATCATTACTGCTTATAGTTTGCTGATTTAGCATATCAATTGATGTTGCTTGAACACTTAAATTTAAATGTTGTGTTTCAGAATCCACTAAACTAGCCTTTTCGCCAGTATATTGAGCAAAATCTGGAATTTCTTCTAATATTGTTGTTTCTATCGAATTGGACTGACTATCCATCTGTTCAGAACTCGTAGTAGTACTTGCTATTAATTCAATAGGTTGGGATTTGCTACTTATTGAGTGATCAGCATCAATACCAGTAGCAACTACCGATACTCTAATAACACCATTTAATTCTGGATTAAACGTAGAGCCGAAAATAATATTAGCATCGCTATCACCCACTTCTTCTCTAATTCTATTAGCAGCACTATCAACTTCAAATAATGTCATATCCGTACCACCAGTAATGTTAATTAAAACCCCCCTAGCACCACGCATTGAGTTATGATCTAATAATGGGTTAGAGATAGCTGCTTCAGCAGCTTTAACTGCCCTATCCTCGCCAGAGGATTCCCCAGTACCCATCATAGCTTTACCCATTTCGCTCATCACCGTTCTAATGTCGGCAAAATCTAGATTGATAAGCCCTGGCATGATCATCAAATCAGTAACCCCTCTAACTCCAGCATGTAATACATCATCTGCCATTTTAAAGGCATCTGCAAATGTAGTACTCTCATTTGCTATACGAAATAAATTTTGATTCGGTATTACTATCAAAGTATCAACAAATTTCTGTAAATCTAGTAAACCTTGCTCGGCAGTTCTAATCCTATGCTTTCCTTCAAAATGAAAAGGCTTAGTTACCACTCCGACAGTAAGAATTCCTAGTTCCTTGGCTATCTTTGCAACGACCGGAGAAGCACCTGTACCAGTGCCTCCACCCATCCCGGCAGTGATAAACACCATATTGCTACCCTCTAAGTATCCTTTAATCTCGTCAGCTGATTCTTCAGCGGCTAAAGCACCAATCTCTGGAGATGCACCAGCTCCAAGACCCTTAGTAATAGCAACTCCTAACTGTATTTTATTATCACATAAAGAATGTTCTAGTGATTGTGCATCAGTATTAGCAACGACAAAATTTGCTCCTTGTAATTTTGCAAGTACCATATTATTTACCGCATTACCACCAGCTCCCCCAACACCAAATACTGTAATAACTGGTTTAAGAACTATATTCTCTGGTGCTTTGAAATGTAAAGCCATAATAATACTCTACCTGTTAAATTAAATTGTTGTTAGTATAGTAAAGAATACAAAAATTTCCACCAAAAAATATACTTATAGGTATCACCCTAATTATACCATATTTTCTGCTAGCACTAAGCTATCAAAATCTTCACCTGATAAAAAATTTAATTTTATAGCCGCTTCTCTTAAAGTTATGCCTTCTTGATAGGCTTTTTTTGCAATCTTTGCTGCATTATCATAGCCTATATGTGGATTTAATGCTGTTATTAACATTAGCGATTGTTCTCTGAGCTTATTAATACGTTCTATGTTGGGTACTAGCCCATCAATACAGTGCGTAACAAAACTATTGATGCTAGAAGACATTAAGTCTATTGACTGCAAAATATTATATATTATAACAGGCTTAAAAGTATTTAGCTCGAGACAACCGTTTGACCCGGCTACAGTTACTGCAAGATTATTTCCCATGACCTGAACACAAACCATAGTTAATGCTTCAATTTGTGTTGGGTTGACCTTACCTGGCATAATTGACGAACCAGGTTCATTTTCTGGTAGATGTAATTCACCAAAACCACATCTTGGCCCTGATCCGAGCAGTCTAATATCATTAGCAATTTTCATTAAACTTACCGCTATAGTATTTAGGGTACTAGAGAATTCTACTAATGTGTCATGAGTAGCTAGTGCTTCAAATTTATTAGCAGCACTTTTGAACGGATAGTTAGTATATGAGGCAACTTTATCAGAAAATTTTATCGCAAATTCTTTACGGCAATTAATACCAGTACCTACTGCAGTGCCACCTTGTGCCAAGAAATATACTCTTTTTAGTGATTCTTCAACCCGTTCTATAGCATATGCCACTTGTGCTACATATCCAGAAAATTCTTGTCCAAGAGTTATAGGTGTAGCATCCTGCAGATGAGTACGCCCTATCTTAACTATTTTATTCCAAGCTTGAGCTTTGGTATTTAACGCCGAATGCAGACTTGTTAAGGCTGGAATCAATTGTTGCTTACTAGCAAGTACGGTTGCTATATGCATAGCAGTTGGGAAGGAGTCGTTGGATGATTGTGCCATATTCACGTGATCATTGGGGTGAATTGGTGATTTACCACCCTTTTTACCTACTAGCTGTTCATTACCAATAGAGGCGATTACTTCATTCATATTCATATTAGTCTGTGTACCAGACCCGGTCTGCCATACTACTAAAGGAAATTGAACATCAAATTCCCCATCTAATATTCTAGTGGTAGCTTGATCTATTGATTCTGCTATTTCAGGCTTAAGATCACCTAATTCCCTATTGACCTTTGCTGCACATTTTTTTAAAATTGCCAATGCCTTAATCAATTGGATAGGCATTTTTTGATTACCTATCTTAAAATTTTCAAGAGACCTTTGAGTTCCCGCACCCCAGTAAAATTGATCATCTACTTTAATTTCTCCAAATGAATCAGTTTCAATTCTATAATTTTTCATAACAATCTTTTCCTTTTCCTACCTATCTGTATTAAGAGCCTATTCATCTGTCCAAGTTTTTGACTTACCTTCTTCATTCAAAGGATTGCCTGCATCATCAGTAACTAAAGATTGCTCAGCAAACTTAAAGAAAAAAGCCATAGTTGTGTTATCAGGCGTTTCTACAAATATAGCCCCATCTTGATAAATACCATTACTTTCACTTTGCGGCATCATTAAAGAAGTACCTTGGTTCATATGTATATCATGTATACCCCTAGGAGGTAGATGATTATATGTTTGTCTTAGATGTAAGCCATAAGGAATCTCTTGCATTGTTTCACTATTATAATACGATTCACCTAAAATACACACTTTTGCACCACATATAAGATATTGGTCTAACAAAACTGATATTTCTTGCCATGATTTCGGTAGCATATTCTTTAAATCAGCTACTTTTAAAATTCCACTACGAAGATAATCAAGCCTAGAAGCGCGAGGTAACTTATCCAAACTAAACAATCCTTCATTTCCTAGTTTATTTAAATTAGTTAATAGTTCATTACTAAACTGATCAGTATAGTACACCTTAACATTAGGTATCGAATCGGACTGAGTGTCTATATTTACTTGATAGTCTAATCCATTAGCTTGTACTATAAGATTATGGTGAGTCATTGTGTGTTTTATATGATCTTCTAAATCCTGTGATACGATTCCCTTTAAACACGAATAATTTTTTAACATACTAATAACCTTTTTATACAGAGTAGATTTGCTCATTCTACTATAGAAGCTTGTGAAGTGCTACCGTATTTTAAATTCTTTATATTTAAATTACTTGACTCTTTTTCCTACCATATTATACTTATAACATGTCTAATATATGGCATAACATTTTTTATCTAATTATAGGTTATTTTTATGTTAAAAGAATCAGATGATTTGAAAAATCCACGATTATCAATAAGCGTTAAAAATACTAACGCAAATTCCATCTTCTCTCCTTTTTCCGCATATCCCCATCATTTTTACATGTTTTGGTGCTAATCACCTTATTTATGTTTTTCCAAAAATCTTTAATTCTTAATTGAACAACACATAATTTAACCGCGATTTTTTGTTTTTTCGCTTAATTTATGTGAAATTTTAAAAAATGTTATTGAAAAGTGCTGTCTTTTGACGTGCCTGCTAAAGAATCTTATTAAGTTTTAGTAAGTTCTTTGGCTTAGCCTTAGAATGACCTACTTCCATATAACATTCAAATTTTAACATTATATTTAGGTGTTTTATGAGTGCAATTTCAAATGTACCAAATTCAACGAGGTTTCCCAAATTTTTAACAATGCTATTTTTTGTTGAAATGTGGGAGAGATTTAGCTACTATGGAATGAGATCTCTTTTAGTGCTTTTTTTGACTTCCCGTTTGGGATATGAAGATGCAAAAGCTTATGCCATCTATTCATTATTTGCAGCGATTGGTTATGCAGGTCCTGTGCTTGGCGGCTTCCTCGCTGACAAATTAACAGGATTTCGTAATATGGTACTACTTGGCGGTATTATTATCAGTATTGGTCACCTGTCCTTAACTTTAGTTGAATTGGAGTCTGAGCTGATATATATAGGTCTTGCGTTAATTGCTGTAGGTACTGGTATGTTTAAAGGAAATATAACTAATTTGTTAGGTTCATGTTACAAGGAAGATGACCCCGAACGAAGTAGAGGATTTACTTTATTTTATGTAGGTATAAATCTAGGATCATTCATGGCATCCATATTATGTAGTTATATAGCTTATTTATATGGTTGGCACTATGGTTTTGGTATAGCTGGGGGTGGTATGATCTTAGGACTTACTATTTTTATCAAATTTCAACATTTGTTAGGAGATAATGGTATTTCCCCACGACCAAAACTGATGAATAAGAAAATACTAGGGTTAAATATTTTTACTATATTAATGATAGCTAGCCTTCTTTTTGCTCTTGTAGTTGCTAGAATGCTTATATCAAGTGAATTCTTTGCTAATATACTTGCTTTGTGTGGTATTCTAATTTTAGGTATATTTATTTACATAATAGTAAAATCATCGCCACTACAAAGAAAAAGATTAACAGTATTATTAATACTAATTACATTTTTCATGTGTTTTTTTGCATTAGAAATGCAACTTGGCTCGCTAGTCAACTTATTTACTCAAAGAAATGTTGTAAATGAAATATTGGGTTTAACAATTCCACCTGCTGCTTTTCAGGCAGTAAACCCTTTTTCAATTATAATATTTGGTTCTCTATTAGGGGCATATATGAAATTTGATAAAAAATATGCCACTCCTATATTTGCTTTTGGTATTTCTACCATGGCTATATGCTTTTTTATATTATATATAGGATGTTTAAATGCAAATATAGAAGGAAAGATAGGATTCCTATACTTAGTAGGTGGTATAGCATTTATAGGGCTTGGAGAACTATGTATAGGACCATTAATACAAGAACAAGCAACTTTACTTGCACCTAAACACTTAAAAGGTTTGGTAATGGGTATAATAATGTTATTTGCAGCATTTGCTAATTTAGCAGGAATTCTAATATCGAAGTTCATGTCAATCCCTTCCATAAATGGGGAAGTAGATTGTCTAGAGTCCTTAGAGATATATAAAGAAGGATTCTTAAAGATAGCAACGTTTAACTTAGGGTTAGCACTCTTGTTTTTACCTTGCTATCTGTTTGTAAATAAAGTTATAGCACAGACGAGTACAGAAAAAGTAGACCAAAAACGCCAACGTAAGTAATGGTATACTGCTTGTAAATGAAGAGTTGATAGACGATAGAATCAAAATCATGATAGTATACTCGGTGAACTTCAAGAATTGGCGTTCCCGCGACCAAAGATATCCGCTGCTCACGTACTAATGTACGCCTAGCAGCTCGACTTTGACACTCCTAGCTCTTCTTGAAGTTATACTATCGTCTACCAACTCTTCATTTACGAGCAGTATAGCAGGAGTCGAAGGGTCGAGGTGCTAGGCGTACATTTAGTACGTGGCTACCTACGATCCACAACTGTCGAAAGTTCGAAGAGGAAGCGGTTTTAGGCAGGGCAGTTTAAAAGTTGTATGCGGTCAATGTCTATTAGCGAAAAGACCGTAGGTCGACGAAATAATCCATAAAAGTAACCAAAAATGGATTGTTTCATCGGCTTATGCCTCCTCGCAATGACGCTAGGCTGTTTTTCCTATAACTTTTAAATTGCCATGGGGATTATGCGTAAGGTGAGTGATTAAGAAAGTTCAACTTATCAAATGTACTTCTTAATGTGGGAATGTAAGTTCTAATATTATTATAAATTTTATCCGCTAGCTGCTCATCATAAGTATGAGAGGTAATATTTCTATCTAGCAGCATTTTTAACCACTCTTGTTCATGATCAATCAGATGTCCTTTAAATGCTTCTCTTAAAACATCTTTAGGATATTGCACTTCTACTCCTTTGCTTTCAAGAATTACCCTTAATAATTTCCAAAATAGTTCTATTGTAAACTCAAATCTTTGAATGGTAGCATCTATATTACTTCGATCTTCTAGCACGGGCTTAAATACAATATCTTCTAAAGATATTAAAGCTCTACTTAGCTTTGAAAAACCTAACTCTATTTTAGGATCTTTCATATAATTTTACCCCTTCTCGTATTATAGATAATTTTAAGTCTGATGAATCCTCTAATTCGTCAAGCCTTATACAATCTATTTTTAAGAGTGTATCAGCATTATCAACAATTTCTTGTAATTTCAACCAATCCTTAGTAGTAGCATTATGACATACTATAGCTAAATCAATATCTGCTCTATCCTGATTATCGTTCCTTGCCCTAGAACCAAATAACCAAACTTCCTCAACCACAATCTGTGATATTAAATCATTATAAAATTTATAATCCTGAACTTTCATTTATTAATTCCATACCTTCTATTATTTTAATAACTTTTTAAAATAATAAAGAGGTAAGATCAGATTGCAATAAAGTTATCTTCACAATTTTAAAATTATATTATAGCTAACCCGAAAAGGTTTTAGGTATATGTTAATCTTGCTTAGCTAGAAAGCGATGTCATCCCTGCGAGGGTTTATATCACTCCTACGTATGCAGGAATCTAAAAAATGACCAAGATAGGTGTGTTAAGTTATTTTAGATATCTACCTACGCAGGGATGACATCGTAAGATCATATTTAGATTCCGCTACCTACGCGGGAATGACACCAAGGCTATCACCTGCCTTAAACGTGTTAGCTATACCTAAGATTATTTACTTAACCTTGCTTAAGAATTAACTATTCTGCGTATTTCTTCTTTGACTCTTTCTATTTTTTGAATCATATTAATCACTCCATTTTTTGTTTTTTGATTATATATCGTAATATCGGCAACAACTTTTGTTCCATTTCTGTAAGGATATATTTTTATAGAAATGTCAAATTGCTCATCATTAAGGTTTAATCTGTAATTAGTGCTATCTTTACCTAACAGGCGATCAAAGTTTGCTTTTATTGAATCACCATTATATTCTGAATTGAGTTCAAATACATAATCGAATACAGCACTTGATAAATAAGATTCTATATCAAAATCAGGCACAGGAAATGGCAAAACTACACCCTGTTGGTATGTTTCTTGAGTCTTAGGCGTTAGTATAACCCATGTGCTATCAGGCTTAGATATAGTATTTACGTCAACATTGTAAATCACACCAGAACCTGCCACCCCATTGTCAGTCCTTCTTTCTATTAACAAACCATTATGTTTAGAATTAATATGTAACCTTTCTCTTTTACTCTCAGGTCCACAATTATATTGCTTGAACCTTAGTCCATTAACTGTCCCAGCATTTTGTTCAACCCCATGTGGTAAAATATATGTTACTTGGATACCTGTAATATCTTGGGCTAAATTAGCCTTCGGCATCAAAACCCCATCTCCAACACACCCTGTTAAAAATAGAAAAACAGATAATATCATTATTAGTGTACTTAAACGCACATTTTCCTCTTATTTACATAATTAAGATATTTTTTATAATTTAAACGTAAAAAGCAATTTTTATATTAAACAAAAATAATTGTACATATCTAATATAATTAGAGATGGACTCATGTCAACAATTTTTAAATTATTAATCATTAATAACACGAATTTAACATAACAGTTTTACCTTTTACCCAACACTCCCCAATGTTAAAAAATAAGGTACATGATCAGAGGGCATAAGCCAATTCCTAGCTTCTGATAAGGAGCTGACAGATAGCATCTTATCTTGTAAGTTAGAACTAGTCCAAATATGATCTAATCTACGTCCCCTATTAGATTTTTGCCAGTCTATATTTCTATAACTCCACCAAGTATAACATTTTTCATTATACGGTATGAAATAGCGGCTACTATCGATAAAACCTAAGGAAGCCTGTAATTCCAACAGAGTTGAACGCTCTATGTCTGTATGGCTAACAACATTACGTAATTGACGGCTAGACCATACATCATGCTCATGAGGAGCAATATTTAGGTCTCCCGTTATAATAATCTTACTATCTTTACTCCGATTATTGGTTAACCATTCTTGTATTAATTTTACGTATGCCAATTTATGTTTAAATTTTTCATTAACATTTACATCAGCTATATCACCACCAGCCGGTACATAAAAATTATGTATCTCAATACCTAAAACTTCTACTGCTACGTGCCTTTTATTGCTATTATACAATTCAAGAATGAATTTATTGGTAAAAGGAAATTTTGATAAAATTGCTACTCCATTATAAGACTTCTCTCCTGAACAATATATATGCTGGTAGCCCATATAATTAATAGCTTGGTAAGGGAATAGTTCATTAATTGTTTTAATCTCCTGCAGTGATATAATATCAGGCTGATGTTCATCAATTAGCTTTTTGAGCAAACTAAGTCGCAAACGTACCGAATTAATATTCCAGGTTACTATTTTCATTTATTAAATCTCTCCAATATTTCCACTACAACATGCTTTAAAATTCTAAGAATTTTTGCCTCTGGGCTAAGATTCTTAGCCGCCCATTTCTTGATCCATGGTTCTATAAGCTGCCATACGTTAATTTCTGGATCAAGCTGCTGCCCTACCCCTTCTACTACTACTATAGTTTTCTGTAATAATAGCAATTGTGGTTGTACCTCCATGCCAAAATCTTCGGTGATTTTAAATAATTGTGCAAGTAACCTACCTATAGAAATATCTTTGACGACATATCCCATAATCGGTTCACTCACCGCTCTACACGCTTGAGCAAAAAGATCAAGATCGGTATTCTGAGGAATATAACCAGCCCTAAGATGGACAAGTGCTACTAACTTATAGTTTCTACTTAAAAAACCAAATAGGCTTTCAGCAATTGCCATTCTATCTTTATCAGATAACCTACCCATAATACCAAAATCTAGTAACACTATGCTACCATCCGACCTAACTAAAATATTGCCGGGGTGTAAATCTGCATGAAAGAAGCCATCTCTATATACTTGGTTAAAAAATATTGTAGCAAATCTTTGGGCTACTTTAGTTAGATCTAAGCCCTGCTCTATAAGCTTATCTCGAGCATAAATTGATATTCCATCTACCCATTCTGTGGTTATTATATATTCATGAGTCAGTTGCCAATAAACTTTAGGAATATATATATCAACATCATTTTGCAGATTATCAGAGAGTTCTGAAGCTGCCGCCGCTTCTAAACGTAAGTCAAGCTCAAATTTCATAGTAGTATTAAATACATCTATTACCGCTACTGGTTGCAGTCTTTTAAATTTTATAAATATTCTTGCTACTAGTTTAGCAAGAATATATAAAAGTTTAATATCCTTATTATATGTATGATGAATTCTCGGACGTAATATTTTTACTGCAACGAATTCACCAGACTTCAACTTAGCTCTGTGTACTTGAGAAATAGAAGCTGCTGCAATTGGTATATCCTCAAAGACGGAGAATAACTCATCGGTACTTTGACCAAAAGACTCATCAATAATCTTTCGTGCTATACTACTACTAAAAGGTGGCAACTTATCTTGAAGAGACTGCAAATAACTGGCAATCTTAACTCCTATAAGATCCGGTCTTGTGGAAAGAGTTTGGCCAAATTTTATATAAACAGGACCTAATTTTTTAAAACAATCAGTTAACCTTATAGCAAAATCATCTTTTGGTGTTTTAAATAGACCAATTGGATAAACTACTATGGTTATCACCCAGCCAAGAATTTTTAACCTAGATGGTAATCTTATTATACCAGGATAAGTCAGTATTTGCTGCTTGCTTACCACTCTTAATATATATAAAAAATTCAATAATAAGCTAATCATATATACTCAAATGATTTGAAGTTTTAAGCTACTTGCCTAAGCAGTAAAACATCTGCTAAATTCCTTGGGATTAAGTACTTAAAAAAACGTCGTATTACAATTTACTGTGCTTTAGTATTTATAAACTTGACGGCAAATTGTAGTCCCCTATCATCAATAGAATGCATAAGATTTGGTATCTTGTAATTACTATGATCAATATTATATTTCTGTAAATATTCTATTATCTCGTCCATGCTACTTACATCAACCACATCGTCTAATTCGCCATGTATTACGCAAACTGGCGTAGTTTTATTGATACATTCTAATGGGGCGATTAATTTACCAGAAAATCCTACCACACAAGCAAAAGGCTCTTTTTGTACCAAATTTAAATACAGTCCCATCATAGTGCCTTGTGAAAAACCAATTATGATAGTATCTTTATTAGTTAAATTTAGTTCAGCTTGTTTTTTTTGAATTATCTTTGTAACTAAACTACTATTTTTAGCAACTAATTCCCCTATTACATAAGGAGTACGATCATTTAGACTAAACCATTGTCTACCATACGGTGCATTATCAAATTTTTCAACTCCATGCGGCGAAATAAAATGACAATCTAGCAATTCCTTAGATATAAAGGGAACTAAGCTTATTAAGTCATGCCCATCTGAACCAAGCCCATGTAACAATACAACAAGCTTTTTACATTGACCATTCAAACTTTTTACTTCTGGGTAAGATAATATTTCATTTTTAATCATTTTTTAAGCTCTTAAAAAGTTTCCACAGGGGTAACACCCCGTTAACCTAGACGATGCACACAAAATTAGTAAGATGTATACAACTTTTAGTTAAACGTCATTGCGAAAAGCCACTTTAGTGGCGACACTGCAATCCAAATTACTTATTATATTTTTTGTGGATTGCTTCGTCGGCTCATGCCTCCTCGCTAATAGACGTATCTTTTAATAATTCTAAAAAGCTTGATTATCGAGTATTAGGCATTTTCTTTTCAAATATTCTCCTTCAACCAAATTAGAAATTTTTTAAACCAACTAGTATCGTTATTATCATTAATATTAAAATTATTTTTTTGTACTTTTAAAGATTGATTTTTTACCATACCTATAGAAGTGGAGTATATATGGGGATTATAATCTTCAGCAAAACCTGGTAAGACCTCTGGTTTACCAATTCGTACTTGTTTTTCAAAAATTTTGCTTGCCAGTTCTTTTACTCCTCGGAGCATTGCCCCACCGCCGGTAATAACAATGCGATAAGCGATCATATTGCCTGCAACAACTTTGTCATATTCTGCTTGAACCATCAATAATATTTCTTCTACTCTTGGATTAATGACAGATGCAAGATATTTTGAAGTAATTGTTGGTCTGCCGCTATCAGGAATCTCCATTTCAGAATCTTCTAAACTAATAACACTATCTTTATCAAAAGAAGATGGCATAGCATTACCATGAAGAATTTTAAGTTTTTCTGCAATATCAAGGCTTACTGAAAAGACTTTTGCTATGTCAGATGTAATATGAAAGCTACCTATATCTATGTAGCTTGTATATAGTAATTTACCTGAGACGAATACACCAAATGAGGTAGTTCTAGCACCCATATCAATTATAATAGAGCCAAGAGTTTTTTCATCTTTTGAAAGACAAGCAATTCCCGAAGCGTAAATTGCTAATATAATATTATTTATTTCAACATGACATTTTGCAAAACAATTGGTAATATTCATTAGCATATTAGAATTTGCTGTAATAATATGTAATTCACACCCTAATTCTTTGCCAAACATCCCAACTGGATCTTCAATAGCATTATTATCGTCAAGAATAAATTCTATAGGAAAATAATGAATAATTTCTTGGTCTTTAAGCTTGAACTCCAATAGGGCTTTTTTGATAAGTTTTTTGATATCTTGCTGTGAGATTGGCTGATTAGAAAGTTTTATTTTATTATTTATGTAATAAGACTTAGTGCCATAGCCTGTTAGTGATATAGTTATTTTTTTTATGTTTTTACCGCAATCTTTTTCTAATGCATAAATCGCCCCGACTATGCTATTTTCTGCCTCTTTTAAATCTAATATAACTCCTGATTTAATGCCTTTTGAGTAATACAGATTTTGGCTTATTATTTTTGCTTCCTCTCTTTTGTCAATATATGCCGCAATGCAAGCTATTTTACTACTGCCAAGGTCAAGAGTAACAAAGTTAGACAATTTGGCTTTCATAATTTTTAATATTTTTCTATATAAACTTTAGTCGAATCTCGTAAATCTATAATTTTATAGTTCTGATTAAATAATATATTTTTCATATCCAATCCTGCAAGATAATCTAAAGCATGTTCAAACCTTAAGTCCGGCATTTTAACAGTAATACCTTGTTCTAGATTTAAATCCCAACGTCTTCCTCCATAACGTACAGAAGAGATAATTTTTTTAGCTAATTCAGGGTGTTTAGCTAAATCCTGAATTAATTTGCTAGTATAAATATTAGCATCCGATCCCACAACATGCAAAAGATTAGAGAAACTACCTATATTATTGGTAATTTTATATCCTTCTTGATCAATAAGAAAAACTTGCCCGTTAATCTGCCAAATAGCAATGGGTATTCTCTCAATTAGTCTTATGTAAAGAGTATTAGGTAATCTTCTCTCAATAATTGAGACATTTTTAATCCAAGGATTGCGTCTTAAATTACTTTTTATTGAATCCAAATCTAAAGAAAAAATAGCTGTACCCTTATCGGCATTTAAAGTAGCCAATATATCTTCTTCCTGAGTATTATATTGCCCTTCTATTAAAACATTTTCAAGTCTAAAACCAATATCAGAAGTGAATTCGTAAACATATTGGGCAATTTCTTGTTTTACAGAACTAAAATAGTTGGTGAAGAAAAATAAAGAAAGAAAAACTACTAGGATAATTTTAATAAACAATACCACCCTAACATACACCACTCCAATCTTTCGTCGCAGCGGTATATTAGCTTTTTTTTTCTTATTAAACATCTTATTCTTTTTCATGGGTCAATGCTTGCTGTTTCTAAAATTCTTTCAACTAGCGAGCGGAAATCCATCCCCTGTAAGGCAGCTATTTCTGGTATAATCGATAAAGGGGTCATACCAGGATGAGTGTTAATTTCTAGAGCAAAAAATTCATTTGTGCTTTCATCCAAAATAAACTCTGCTCTAATTGCACCTCGGCAATGCATGATTTTATATATTCTTTCAGACTCTTCTAGTAACTTATTATACATATTCTGTGGTAATGGAGCTGGGCATAAATGCTGTGCTAACCCTTCTGTGTACTTAGTATCATAATCATAAAACCGCCGTTTTAGGAGTTTTATTTCCAATACCCCTAAGGCCTTGCCGTCTAAAACGGCAACCTGCATTTCTCTCCCCTTAATATATTCCTCAATCATTACCTCACCATAAGGAAAAGCATAATCAGCAAAGTTAAAATCATCCTCAACAAATATCACCTCAACACCAATACTTGATCCCTGTGTAATAGGTTTTATAACATACGGTCTTGGCATAGGGTCGTTGGTAATATTATCAGATTTATTAACTACAATATTCTTGGCTATCTTAATATCATTGGTAACAAACCATACTTTTGCATGTGTTTTACTAAATGCTAAAGAAGAAGCAAGAACGCCACTGTGAGTATAAGGAATCCGTAGGATATTTAGTAAGCCAGGAAGACAACCATCTTCACCATAAGTGCCATGTAAACAATTAAAAACTACATCAGGTTTTGCCTGCAAAAGTACTGATGCAATATCTACTCCCATATCGATAAAAGTAACTTTATATCCACTATCTACCAAAGCTTTATTAACTGCAGAAGATGATACTAAAGAAATTTCTCGTTCAGCCGACATACCGCCACCTATTAGTGCCACGTGCTTTTTCCCTTTATTACTCAATATGGTAACCTTAGAATTCGCAATAAAGCTAGTATGATATTTATGCATATTTTCCTATTCGTTTAATCTCCCATTCTAGACTAATTCCACTATCTTCAAATACATTCTTTTTAACGAGATCACCTAGATCTTCTAAATCACGAGCAGAGCTATTACCATGATTTATCATAAAATTACAATGTAGTTGCGACATAGAAGCCCCACCAATTCTGTATCCTCTCATACCAGCCTTGTCAATTAGTTGCCATGCTTTATGATTTTCTAGATTAGCAAATGTACTGCCGCTCGTCCGTTCTTTAATCGGCTGGGTTGCTAGCCTATTTTTATTTATTTCATCCATTTTTGCTAGGATCATCTCTCGCTCCCCAATAGTTGCCTTAAAGATAGCCCTAGTTATAATCAAATCTTTTGGTAAATTATTACCACGATACTTAAAACCTATCTTTTCGTTAGGGATTAGGATAAAATTTCCTCTAGAATCTATTGCTTCAATTGCTATGATGATATCTTTAAACTCTGAACCATACGCCCCAGCGTTCATAACCACTCCACCACCTATAGTACCCGGTATACCAACCAAAAACTCAAACCCGGTAATTGCTTGACTTTGACAGAATTTTGCCAAATTATAGTTCAGGCAACCAGCTCCCACTGACAATTTGTTATCGCCTTGAAATCCTATATTAGTAAAATTTTGACCAAGTTTTACTACAACTCCATCTATACCAACATCTCTAATGATAATATTTGATCCAGCCCCTAAAACAGTTATTGGCCTCTGTTGTTGGTTTTGTGATACAAAATTTGCTAAATCTTGTACATCTAATGGTTTAAACAAGACTTCAGCTGGTCCACCAACTTTAAACCAAGTTAGATGACTTAAATTGTAATTATTTCTATATTCACCAACAGTCTTAGGTAATTCCATAATTATAAAATATCTCCCTTAATACCATAGTACTCTACATTTTTCTATAATCATCATAGCACATAGGTGTCAACTTAAGAGCGTAATGATTGAACATGTATAAGTAAATCAAACCTAAGCGTCATTGCGAGAAGCCGCTGCAAGCGGCGACGCGGCAATCTAAGATACGCGAAGCGTTACTCTAAAAAACAGCTTCGCTGTTTATCTGGATCGCCACGGCATCTAACGATGCCTCGCGATGACGGCTGTGTTTAATTTGTTTATACATGTTCAATCATTACGCTCTTAAGTTGACGCCTATGCGTTCGAGCTTCGCGGCTCCTCGCAATGACGTTCTCGCGTAAATTGCTGATGCAAATCATTGGCCCAAGCAGAAATGCTCCCAGCACCCATCATTACTATTATATCATTTGGCATAGCTTCACTAATAATAATTTTAGCTATATCTTTGTGATCCTCGATAAAGGCTGCCATTGGATGAGATTTAGTATTGTTGATTTCATCCACTATACTTTTTCCTGTTATACCATCTATTGGCTGTTCACCACCAGCATATATATCCGTGATATACACCTGGTCAGCATCAACAAAACAAGTCAAAAAATCATCAAACAAATATTTAACCCTTGTGTACCTATGTGGTTGGAAGATTGCTATAATCTTACTATTTTGCTTGTTAGCAATGTTTCTTGCTGTAGCAAGTGTAGCTTTTACTTCCTCTGGATGGTGAGCATAATCATCAATTATGGTAGCACTGTTATATTCGGCTACCTTAGTAAATCTGCGTTTGATCCCTTTGAAACTATTAAATCCATTTTTAATGATTTTAATACCAAAATCAAGTTCCACAGCTATCGCTATAGCAGCAAGAGCATTAAGGATATTATGTCTCCCTGGGGTAGGTAAGGTAATTTGCTCTATAATTGTTACACCATTTACGTTAGGTAGGTTAATTCGCACATCAAAAGTCGATGATGTAATATCGAAATTCAAATTAAAGGCTTGTATGTGAGCATCATTTGAGTCTATGCCATAAGTTATAATTTTACGCTCAAAGATGCTACTTACTAAATTTCTAACAACTTTATGATCAATACAAGCAACTGCAAAGCCATAAAATGGTAAATTAGTTATAAAGCTCCTAAAAGCTTGAATTAAACTATCAAAATCATGGTAAAAATCTAGATGCTCAGGATCAATATTAGTTATTGCCGCAATCGTTGATGGCACACGAATAAAAGTTGCATCAGACTCATCGGCTTCAGCTATCAGATAATTCCCAGACCCAAGATAGGCATTAGTAGATTTACTATTAACAATACCACCATTAATTAAAGTCGGACAAAGCCCGGCAGCTTCAAATAAACAAGCAACAAGTGATGTTGTAGTAGTCTTGCCATGTGAGCCAGAAATTGCTACAGAGCATTTTAGCCTCATTAATTCAGCCAGCATTTCAGCCCGCCTAATTATTGGTATCTTTCTATGTAAGGCTTCCTGAATTTCAGGGTTATCTTTATTTATAGCTGATGATACTACTACATATGAAACATTAGTGACATTTTGTCCTTGATGACCAAGGAAAACCTTAATACCATTAGTTTCTAGTCTTTTGGTATTATAATTTTCTACTATATCAGAACCTTGTACTTTATATCCAAGATTATGGAGTATTTCGGCAATGCCACTCATACCGATTCCTCCGATACCTATAAAATGCATCGTATCAAGAGTTCCGTTTATTTTTTTTAATTCTAATAAAAACATTTTATATAATAATAGTTATAGTTGTTTATCTCTTGCATAATCAGTTTTTAACCAAAGGTCAAGCTTTTAAGAAAAAATATTTCGATTGATTTGAGTATACTCACTAACAATAATCACAGACCTCTGTGACCTAACCCATTAGCTGATCTATTTCAGGTTTTATTTGTGATTCCCAAGTTTTAGCAAGTGTGCAATCCGTAGGATCAATAAACAATACTTTTGTTTTTGCTGTAAATTCGTGATCTGCTGCCATAATTTCATAAGTCGCTCTCATTTTATTAGAATAATGATCGTACTCCTCTACAGTCATTTTTGCCTCCCAACTTTTACTATTACTACATTTAGCTATTATTTGTGATCTAGTAAAAGAATTAACACAAATAAATATTATATCAGGAAATTGTACGGTCTTATGAGTAGTTTGTACCTGATCTGTATAATGTCTTTTTAGCATCTCCCAACTAAATCCTTGATCTCCACAAACAGCACCTTGGTATCCAATTACTTCTGGAAACCCTCCTTTACAAAATATGTACTGATGATTTTCTAAAGCACTACTAATTAGATTATCATAGATATTACAGCTTGCAGTTATATATAATGCTCCACTTACTGTATTGTTAATTTTATCTTCTACTCTATCAAATTGAACAATTTTCTTTCCAAACTCAGTACTTTTTGGATCATCTACAATCGAGATAAGTTCTTCTTTAACGTTTCTTTTTTGCATAAGATAATCTACAGACATTTGTCTATATTCGTTTTTTCCAGCAAAACTCATACCACAAAACATTACGTATTTACTCATAGTTATACCTCCCTATTTATATTATTTTATTATAATAACATAAAATAATTAAACACTAAGTACCTTAGATAAATTTTTACAATTAATAAAGTAATAATCTTTCTAATTAACCTGAGCATCCGTAATGGAAGTCAATAAAAGTTGACAACTCTACATGATGATTCAATTACCCGGTGCTTTACAAAAAGGTCAAGTATGCGTATATATGTTCGTCTAGTAAGAGTTAATTACTATAATTTAATAATTTTGTAATATTTAGTTTGTATTAATTAACATTTATTAGATTATATCTTTAATTAATAATAATGAGCATAAATTTATGACTGATAGTCTTCCATCTAATAGCTACTTTAGTAAATCATCAAAAGTAGAGGATGATAATCTTGCTGTTAATCCTGCTGTTAATCTTGATACAGTTTCTGATGATTCAGTTTCTCCCCCGCCCTTCTCCTTGCCTTATAGTGTTGCTAACTCAACGTTTTACACTTCCCTTGTCGATTTACAGGGACACACGAACGACCACAATAACGACCACAATTAGGGAATATAAAATTATAGAAACCCATTATGAAAACAAATATGACTATTGCTAAAAAAAATATCCACCCACACTTAGTGCAACTATATTACATGATATAATATCTTATATTAACTATAAATATAAGGTATTAATATGTTTGGTCAGATTTTAGGTAACATAGGAGGTAGCATTGGTGGTGTTTTTGGTGGCGGTATATTATCCACTATTGGGCGATTTGCCGGTAGGACACTCGGTGATTACTTAGAACATTTAAATTATGAACCTGAGGAGTATTACCATTTTAAAAATATTAGAGAAAGTTTTTCCTTATCAAAAGCTGTATATGGACATCCAATAACCTTAGTTTTTGGTACGGCAAGGGTCAATGGTAAAATAATTTGGGCAAGTCAAATTAAGGAAGTACAAGTTACCAGTGTTACACAACGAGGTTTATCAGCTACTGCCGAAACTGCTTCTATCCATAATGTAACGGAATGTGAATATTATTTATCCTTTGCAATTAGCTTATGTGAAGGCGAAATAGCTGAGATTGCTAGAGTATGGGTTAATGATCAGTTACTCAATCTTGAACAATATAAATTCAGGCTTTATTTAGGGTCAGAAGAGCAATTACCCGATCCTTTAATTGCTGCAACTGAAGCTCAAGGTCAAGCACCAGCATTTCGTGGATTAAGTTATGCTGTATTTGAAGACCTACCCTTAGCTGATTTTAATAATTCAGTGCCTAATTTCTCCTTTGAAGTAACTAGGAAGGCTAATATTCCCGGTGACGTTGAAGACGATAATAGCTCTATTGCGAAACTGTATATGAGAGAGGAATTTTTAGGAAAAATCAAGCAAAAAACCGGAGCATACTTTAGCGTATGTGAGGATTTTGAGCTTGATTTTGACAACAAAATTACCTCTCAGATACAGTTTCGGAGTGTAGAAGATTTAGTTGAGGCTGTTGACATAATCCCAGGATCTGGAGAATTTGTTTACGACACTATAGTACAATACAAAACTATACTAAACTCTTTAGGCGGTATCATTAGTAAAAAACCAATAAATTCAAATAATTACCGTAATATTGCTAATAGTCTTTATAGTCTAAATCAAATGAAAATTATATGCCCTAACATCAAATGGGTTGCACCAGTTGTATGTTGGTTTGGCGATAGTTTGGATATTGCAAGTTGTACTATTAAACCTGCTGTGGAATTTAATGATCCAAATACAGAATATTCAGAACAATGGCAAGTTGGGAAATATTTACGTGATACGGCAAGGCTAGTATCACGAGATGCAGATGATTTCCCTAAATATGGCGGCAGCGTCAATGATGCTAGCTTAATCCGTTACTTACAGGAATTAAAACGTAGAAACTTTAAAGTTATGTTTTATCCAATGTTTTTTTTGGATGTTTGGCAAAAGCCATGGCGTGGTCATTTAACAGGCTGCGTAAATTCAATAGTAGATTTTTTCAATAAAGATGAGGGTTATAATAATTTTATCCTACATTATGCTAAATTGGTTAAAGATCATATTGATGGTTTCGTAATCGGTTCTGAACTAATAGGTTTAACTAGTGTCAAGGATCAACATAATAATTTTCCCGCTGTTACCCAATTGATAAAATTAGCAAAATTAGTCAAAGAAATCGTGGGTAATAATGTACTTGTTACTTATGCAGCAGATTGGTCAGAGTATCATCACACACAAGATGGATGGTATAATTTAGACAAATTATTTGCCTCAGAATATATAGATTTTGTAGGTATTGATGCTTACTTTCCTGTAACGAGAAGCATAAATTCAGGAATTTTACCAGAAGAAATCATGAAAGGCTGGCAATCAGGTGAAGGATATGATTACTTTATAGATGAAAATGGTGGCAGGCATCAGTTAGCTGCCGATTATGCTTGGAAGAATTTAAGACATTGGTGGGAGAATTATCATCGTAATCCTGATGGTGTTACAACAGAATGGCAACCAAGAATGAAAAAAATTTGGTTTACGGAATTTGGCTTTCCTTCCATTGATAAAGCAACTAATCAACCTAATATATTCTTTGATCCTTTATGTAGTGATGGTGGAGTACCGAGATATTCTACTGGCGAAGTTGATTTTTCTATTCAGCGTAAAGCTATCCGAAGTTTTATTGAATATTGGCAAACGCAAGAATATATCGAACAAATGTTTTTATGGACTTGGGATGCCAGGCCTTACCCAGCTTGGCCACATAGTAATATTTGGCGAGATGGTAACTTATGGGCAAAAGGGCATTGGGTTAATAATAAGTTTGGGGCTTGTAGTTTAGCGGCAATAATTCTCGAATTGTCTTATAAATGCGGTATTCCATTAAAGAACATCGATATATCAACTCTCGATGAAGCTGTAGAAGGGTTGGTATTAAATAAAGCTTTGTCTTGTATTGATGTTATTAACCTTTTGCGGATTATATATTTCTTTGATATCATAGCTTATCAGGAACAAATTAAGTTCACCAAACGTGGATATTCTACCCCTAGTAATATTAGTCCCAAAATATTGGTTAAACTATCAAGCAATAGTTATTTAGAACAAATAGAAATTTCTAAAACTAGCATTATTAGTAAACTAGCACTAAACTTTATCGACCGGTATGATGATTATAATAATAGCTTCTGCCAAATAAATAGTGAGAATCTTTCACATAGAGCTATTCCTAACTTAAAACTACCTATTATACTATCTTATCTTGAAGCCGAAAGATTAGGACAGTTAATCCTAAAAAATGCCGCTACTGAAACTAAAATTTTAAGATTTATCATGCCAGCAAATTTTATCAAATATCAACCGGGGGATTTTATCATATTATATTATCGGAATTATCAATATCAGATTAGAATTATCTCCATGAGATTATTTCGCCTAACAGCTGAAATTCATGGAATTATTGATGAAGTTGAGAGTTATATATTCAAGTGAATAGCTGCTTATAGTACCCTTTTTTATATAACCACTATTAAAATGGCTGCTGTTCGTTATTGTGCATAGGCGTCAACTTAAGAGCGTAATGATTGAGCATGTATAAACAAATTAAACTCAGCCGTCATCGCGAGGCATCGTTAGATGCCGTGGCGATCTAGATAAACAGCAAAGCTGTTTTTTAGAGTAACGCTTCGCGTATCTTAGATTGCCGCGTCGCCGCTTGCAGCGGCTTCTTGCAATGACGTTTAGGTTTGATTTACTTATACATGCTCAATCATTACGCTCTTAAGTTGACACATATGTGCCAAGACGACAAGGCAATTTTTGATTTTCATCGAGTATATAAACAGCAAAAATTTATTTGGAATCTATCCAAGATATATTCCCATCCCGACGATAATAAACTACATTCATGCGATTAGTATGACTATTTTGAAACATTAAAGCAGGAAGGTTCTCCATATCCATTTTCATCACTGCTCCACTTACTGATAGAGTTAATATTTCTACAGATTTTTCTGCTATAATTACAGGATTATCATATGCTGCCACATTATCTTCGTCTTCATGTTCATATTGATGAGGTGTTATAGTATATTTAACTGCTTTAGATGTTACTTCGGATATTTTAACTCTATCATGACGATCCTTGAGCTTAGATTTATACTTTCTAAGCTGCTTTTCAAGTCTAGCAAGAGCAATATCAAACGCTGAATATATGTCATCTGAAGCAGCGTTACCTTTCAATATCATATGTCTGCCTGTACCATCATTCACGACAATATCACAAACCAATTGGAATCCTTGTTTAGAAAAATGCACATTTGCACTAATTATTACATCACAAAAATACTTTTCTGACACCTGCATAGTACGGTTTCTTACGTAGTCTTGCAAAGAATTCCCGATAGAAATATGTTGACCTGATACTGATATTTGCATAAAATCCCCTTTATATTTAGTTAAGTCAAATATTATATGTAATAATCAGATGCAGAGTCATCTCAAATCTGATTGTTTCGATAATTTCACCGAATTTGGGATACTCAAATGATCCTACGAATTGGATTTGAAAATGAATAGTGAGCAGGCGTAGCGTACATATAGTATAGTTACGCATGCGAATCCATGATATTTTCAAAAAACAATTCGTAGGAGCAGAAGAGTATATAAGAATTAACAAATTCTTATCCCTAATTCGCATAACTACCTATCTATACAACTAATGTATAATCATGTGAATTTCAAGCCATTATTTTGAAATTTTTATAATGACTTGATAATTGCTTTAGATAAAATATAAGCTTATAACGCTTACTTCAAATTGTTCTTTTAAAGTATTTTTCAGTTAAAAAGCGATTCTTTGACCGTAATTTTACCTAAATTGTAACATTTTATAGCTAACTTAAATAAGGTTATAATTTTGTTCTAAATAATGTTTTTTTTGTTTTTACTATCTACTGAGTTTTGTTGTGATGACTTTCTAAGCCTAGATTTATTATTATGTAGCTTTATAATTGCTTTGGTTACTCTTACTACAAAAGATGGCTCAATCCCACCTTCTAGACAAGTTTCTTTAAAAGATTCACTACCACCAAAAATCCATAATTTTGCTTCTTGTTCTAGCTTTTTTGCTGTGCGGAATTTTGATATATTGGTTGCATCAATAATTGCCTGAGTAATAATAGCTTTACGTAAGATAACATCAGGTGAATTAGTGTATGATTTAAGACGTTCAAATGGGGATTGGAATTTAATAACATTATATATATTTACTTTGTTAACCATAAATTTATTACCATATATTGATTTTAATTAAGTTCTGCGTGCAGAACCTAAGAAGTATAATGATTTTTATGCGTGTACTAATAGTTTCAGGGTAAAAAAGTGTAAATATTTTAAACTTTCTTAATAATTTAACCTGTATTCGATGCAACAAGTTAATACTAGGCTCAAGTAATCATCCCCATTAGGCGGATATCAGCCCACAACTGTTGAAAGTTTACAAATACCTATACCACAGCGTCTATTAGTGAGCATAAGCGAAGCAATCTAGGAAACAATCTATAGATAAATGATGTTACTGGATTGCTTCGTCGGCCTTACAGCCTCCGTAGCTCATGACGTATAGGAAGCTGTATTTACTAACTTTCAACAGTTGTGGATATCAGCCCTGCATAGCTTATACCATTTCCGAAAACTAATCATCACGTCGTCGTACTTCATGATCTCCGCTCCTCACATACTAGTATGTACGCGAAGGTAGCCGACACTCGTACTCCGAGTAGCAATTTAGTTTTGGGAAATGCTATTACTATTACCCACATCTTTTTTTCGTTCGCTAGCAAATAGCTCACACTAGACTCATTGGTTATTTTGTGGTACAATATAAATGTTTTGGTATATTCGAATGATCCTACGAATTGGATTTGAAAATGAGGGACAAGCGAACTAGGTCATAGTACCCTACATTTTTCTATAATCGTCATCGCGAGGCATCTTTAGATGCCGTGGCGATCTAGGTAAACAGCGAAGCTGTTTTTTCTAGTACGCTTCGCGTATCCTGGATTGCCGCGTCGCCGCTTTCAGCGACTCCTCGCTAATAGACGAACAGCAGCCATTTTAATAGTGGTTATATAAAAAATGTAGGGTACTATGGAACTAGGTATACATTTATCACGCGAGTTCCTGATATTTTCAAAAAACAATTCTTCAAAGCAGAAAATTATAAATAATTTATGGTTTTAAAGTACTATGTCTGTGTTACCTATTGTTACTGCTCCAGATTCAAGATTAAAACAAAAATCTTTGCCAGTAAGTATAATCGATGATACTATAAGAAAGTTGATGGATGACATGGTTGAAACTATGTATCATGATCATGGTGTGGGGTTAGCTGCCATTCAGATTGGAATAGCTAAACGTATATTGGTAGTTGATTTGCAGAATAATGATGATACAGAAAGACCCGTTGGTTTCTATCCATTATTTATCGCTGACCCGAAGATAATAGACAAATCTAAAGAATTAGTTGTGGCAGTAGAAGGGTGTTTATCTTTACCGGAGCAACAGGTCGAGGTAGCAAGGTCTGAGTCTATAACTATAAGATTCTTAGATTATAATAATATCCAGCAAGAATTAAAAGCTGATGGTTGGCTTGCTAGGGTTATTCAACATGAAATGGATCATTTAGATGGTAGGCTACTAATTGATTATTTAAGTGATATGAAAAAGGACGTAGCATTACGTAAATTAAAAAAGCTAAAAAATAATATTTTGTGAAAGTAATTTTTATGGGTACGCCAGAATTTGCTGTACCTACTCTTAAAAGTTTAATTAACAGCAAAGATCACCAAGTGGTTGCCGTATTCACTCAAGCTGCAAAATCTAAAGGAAGGGGACTAAATGAGGTAGCATCACCTATCCATAGTTTGGCATCAAAATATGATATTCCAACTTATACCCCTAAAACCTTGAGAACCGAAGAAATAACCAATTTAATTAATTCAATTGATGCAGATATAATAGTAGTAGTTGCTTATGGGTTTTTGATACCACAAGCTATCCTACAAGCCAAAAAATATGGATGTCTTAATATCCATCCCTCAAGTTTACCACGTCATAGGGGAGCGGCCCCATTGCAGCGTACTATTATAGAGGGAGACCCTGAAACTTCTGTATGCATAATGCAGATGGATGAGGACCTAGATACTGGTGATATTATATTGCAGCATTCGTTTTCACTCTCTCCTAGAATAACTTTACCAATTTTGCATGACCAATGTGCAGAAATAGGGGCTGATTTATTGGTTAAAACTTTAGATAATATTGATAACTTACCAAGGATTGTCCAAGATAAAGATGGAGTAACTTATGCTCATAAACTCAAGAAAGAAGAAGGAAAGATCGATTGGTATGAGACTGCTTACAAAATAGATTGTAGAATTCGCGGTATGAATCCATGGCCTGGAATATATTTTGAATATAGAGGTAAAGTTATAAAGATCCTAGAAGCGTATTATAATGATTTGGATGTTAAATTGCCGCTTGGTACTGTGGTTAATAATAGTGTCTTAGAGATAGCTTGTGGTAAGGGTACTTTGATTATCAAAAAATTACAGCAAGAAGGAAGAAAAGCTTTAAACGTTGAAGAATTTATACGTGGAGTACAAATCCCCCTAGGTACTTTATTGGATTGATGTGGGAGAATTAGTATATACTAACTCCAACCACTCGTCTTCATCAATAATTTTAATTCCAAGCTCCTTAGCTTTTCTGAGTTTACTACCGGCATCGCTACCCGCTACCACTAAAGCAGTAGCAGACGAAACACTACTACTTACTTTAGCTCCTAACTTCTCTGCCTGAGATTTTGCTTCTGCTCTTGAAAGAGTGAGTAGAGAACCGGTAAATACCACAACTTTGCCAGTTAATGCGGTTTTAAGGGTTTGACCACTATAGTCTTGAATTTCTAAAATTTTACTTAGCTGATGAATAATTTGTAGATTTTCTTTAATATCAAAGAAGTCGATAATATCCTCCAAAATTTTATCTCCTATTCCTTCTAGATCATTTAACCTTTGGTACATAGGCTGATCACCCTTTAATAAAGATTCCATAGCTTCTATAAAATTACCATAATTCTGAAATTCTCGAGCAAGTAATTTGGCATTTTGTTCGCCAATATGCCTAATTCCTAAGGAATAAATGAATCTGTTTAAGGAAACATTTTTAGCTTTGTCGATGTTTGCGAATAAGTTTTCTACAGATCTTCGCCCCCATCCTATCATATTTTCAAGTTTGACTAAGCTTTTTTCATTATTATTTTGCAAATAAAAAATATCCACTGGATTTTTTATTAAAGACTCTTTCAGCAGAAATTCTATTTGCTTTTTTCCTAAACCGTCTATATCTAAAGCATTTTTAGAGCTAAAATGACAAATTCGTTCATAATTCTGAGCAGGGCAATTTAACCCATTATCACAACGAATTATTATTGTCTCTTGATTATAATGTAAATTAGAACCACAAGATGGACAAAGTTTTGGTATATCGATTTTTTGTGATTCACTAGAACGTCGAGTAAAATCTACGGCAGTAATTTGAGGTATGACATCACCTGCCCTCTGCAAAAACACATAATCATTAATCCTTATATCTTTCCTTATGATTTCCTGATAATTATGTAATGTAGCTCTTGATACCCTAACTCCCCCAATAGAAAGCGGCTCTAACTCAGCAACAGGCGTTAACACACCTGTCCTACCCACTTGTAGAGTAATATTAATTAGTTTAGTTTGACCAACTATTGCAGGGAATTTATGAGCAATAGCAAATCTTGGACTTCTTGCAATAAACCCCATTCTTTGCTGCAGAGCAAAATCATTTAACTTATACACAACGCCATCAATTTCATAAGGCAATTGTTCTCTAGATGAACTCAAATATTCGTAGAAAAATTTCAGATCATCTTCAGAATACGCTAATTTTCCTATATTATTAACAATAAATCCTAGCTCTTTCAGTTTATGTAATAAAGCATCTTGAGAATCAGCTATTTTGCTACTACTACTTCCTACAGCATAAACAAAATATTGTAGTGGTCTACTTGCTGTAATGTTTGGATCTAACTGCCTTAATGATCCGGCAGCAGCATTACGTGGATTTGCAAACTTATCTTTCCCAGATAATTCCTGTGCTTGGTTTAATAATAGGAAATCATTTTTATTAATATAGACCTCACCTCGTACTTCCAAAATTTCGGGTCTTGATACTATTGAATGAGGGAAATGCTTGATAGTCTTAATATTTTCAGTTATATCTTCTCCAATAAAACCATCACCTCTTGTCGCAGCAGTGGTGAGTATGCCATTCTTATAGGTAGCAGAAAAAGATAGACCATCTATTTTAGGTTCACAAAAGATAGGTTGAAAACTATCAAGACGTAAGAAATTCTTTATTCTATTTATAAATTCTGATACATCCTCATTATCAAATGCATTACTAAGAGAAAACATTGGATTTATATGTTTTACTTTAGAAAATTTCTCTGCAGCTAGGCTACCGATTTGTTTAGTTGGACTATTTGCCAGCACAAGATGAGGAAATTTTTTTTCAAGTTCAAGATTTAAATTAAATAATTGATCATATTCAGCATCAGAAATCAGAGGAGTATCTTCTTGGTGATATGCTTTATTATATTTTTCTATCTCACTTGCCAGTTGTTTTAGTAAGTTTTCTACCTCTGATTCAGAAAGATGTTCAATATTGGTTGGAATATTTTGCATATTAATCGTAAAAGTTTGAAGATCAGATTTAATTGTAACTAGGTATGACGTATGAGGTACGGTAATGTTGTATCGAACTCAGGTTAAATTATTATTATCGCATAAATCTTGGCAACATAACCTAATAACCTCAATTTCGGATTAATTTCATTAATCCGAAATTGGAATGAGAATGTAAACAATCAGGCTTAAAGCGGTTTGACGCCTGATTGTTAAATATTTCATTTGCTAATAATCTTATTTTTATACCAATAAAAATAAGATTATTAGCGATAATAGATTAAAATGCATTCGTAGAACCGCTTCAAGAATGCATTTTTCTGATATTATAACCAGTTTTGGATTAAAATTTTTAATTTTAATCCAAAACTGATGTTAATAAGACCTATTTAACGTAAACTCAAGTAAAGAAGCTAAATGATCTTTATAAATATTCTGTATAGGGATTTGCTCCAATAAATTACTAGCCTCATTCTTAATGTTTGCTAGATGGTCGATAATTTGTTGCTTAATACCATGTTGTATCATCAAACTTCGTATTATCTCAAATTCACTCTCAGATCTATTATCCGCCTTAATCATTTTCTGAACTGTTAATTGCCCGGTATCATCAAGCTTCTTATATAAAAAGATTAGGGGTAGAGTTATTTTTCCTTCTAAAAAATCATCACCTATATTCTTGCCCATATCATGACTATTTCCTAAATAATCAAATAAATCATCAATAATTTGGAAAATATTTCCTAAATATCTACCAAATTTTTGTAAATTTTCACAAATCTCGTTAGATTGACTAGAAATAATTGCTCCTACTTCACAAGATACTCCAAATAACTCTGCCGTTTTAGCCATAATTATTTCATTATATTCTGTTTCGTCAATAATTCTCCGCTGATTCAATTTCACAAGCTGAGAAACTTCACCTTCTGATATAATTGCTGAAGCTCTTGATAAAGATTTCATAGCTTTAACAGATTTGGTATCTACCATTAGCTGAAATGATTGACTAAATAAAAAATCTCCAACTAGAATACTAGCCTTACTCCCCCAAACAACGTTAGCAGTAGGTTTGGATCTTCTCATTGTACTTTCATCTACTACATCGTCATGAAGTAAAGTTGCTGCATGAATAAATTCTACAGCTCCAGCAAGTTTTATATTATCTTCACCGACATAACCAAACATTTTACTAGTTAAAATTGTTAGTAATGGCCGTATTCTCTTTCCACCAAATTCCAATAAATATTTACCTACTACGCCAACTAGTGGTTCTTTGGCAGCTAAGTGGGTCAGAATAAGTTTATTTAAGCTAGACAGTTCTACTGCTAAATCTTTATGTATTATTTTTATAGTATCCAATTTACATCTCTAATGCTATTTTAACCTGAATTCGATGTAACAAGTTACATCGAATTCAGTATTATATATAGAAACAATCAGGTTTGAAGCGGTTCTACACCTGATTGTTAAAATATAATACTCCATTCAATATGTGATTTTAATAATTAAAATCACATATTGAATGATGAAAAAAGTTAAAATGCACCCGCGTCAACTACTTCAAGAGTGCATTTTTCCTTATAACAAAGCCAGTTCTATATAAAAATTATTAATTCTTATATAGAACTGAGGTTATTTTATGATTTCCTGCCAAACATCACTATCAACCTCCAAAAAAGGCTGGATCATTAATTGTTTTAACAATGAATGATGCTCATTAAAATCAGGTACTAGTTCTTGTATCCTTTTTGTTACATTATCACCAATATGTATTTTTTCCGAGGCTTTTTTGTATAATGCTAGATAATATAATGGCAAAAATTTATTAAAGTCTACGGAACCTATTTTGCCTTTTTCTATATTACTTGAATCTAATTTATACTCAAAACTTATGTCACCTGAGTTAGAATCAGGATGATCTGATATGGTTTTTAAAAAATACTTCGTACCTTCTTTGTATACAATACGACTATCTTCTGAGAATGTTTTAAACCTACCCAAGTTAAAGAAATAATTGGTTATAATATCCGTTGCCTTTAAATAATTATTAAAGACAACAAGTCCCTTAATATCAAATTTGCTAAATGCATCTAGCCTGCATTCGCTTGATAATCGAAATCCGGTATTATTAGAAAACAAACTAAGATTATTTATTTGAGCTCTCATCATATCTTGTTTTCTAGCAAGAAAATCTATATCTAAATCAAAAATATATTGATGATCCTCTAACTCAGTCAAGCTGAATTTATCTTTATTACTGTTAATATATTGTAATTCTTCTATTAAAGATGAACTATTAGGAAGTAGCGATATATATGACAATAAGTACTGTATAGAATTCAATATATTATCGGAAAATCCTGGCTTCAAATCAATTTTTGATTCAACCTTAAGATGACTATCATTGCTACCTTCTTCTACTTTACTTTGATACAATAAAGTAGTCAAGGATTCTTGAATACTACTTGAGAACTTGCTTGATATCATTTTTATTTCTAAATCTTTAGCAAACTCACTATATAAAGATTTATTAGTTTTTATATAAAACTTACCTTCAAAACTAAAAGGCATCGGCCAAGCAAATCTATATAATAAAAGACCAGCTGGTATTCTTCTGTTTATAATATTACTTTCTAATATTTTTGTTGAATAAGCGATATTTAATTTTTGTGGCACATTATTTTTAAAATCTTCTATATCAGTATAGTATTTATTCTTTTCTAGTGAAAATGAAATAATTGTATGATCTTCATCATATAGTTTTTGCCCGTCAACTAAATCAAAAATTTTTGTCTTGTCAGATGTTAATTCCAATTCTTTTATAAAATTTATAATTTCAAACGGATCTTTTTTTTGTATAAAAATCTTAAGTAACTTAAAGCTTAAAGGAATTTTTGCTATAAAAGAATAATTACCACTTTCGAATCTTGTACCAAATCCCAAATCAATAGGTTTATAGCGACCTGTTGCGTTACCAAAATAACTAACAAAGCAAGCCTGTTTCAGTAAATCATAACCTATATAAATCGGGGAATTAAATTCAATTATACTATTTTCTCCCTCTTCATGCCAACCAATTACTTGCAAGGCAATTTTAAACGGAAAACCATAGAGAGCAACTTTATTAAACTTAATGCAATATCTTTGTTCACTATCTATTGAATTAACAGCGATATAACGGTTACTATATTGCCCATTAATCTTATTAGCTACAGAAGTAACAATTACCAACCATGAGATGGTATAAATCAATAGGATTACAGCAATTATAACTGATATATATATTAACGTTTTTCGCATGCTAATTACATAACTTCACATATTCACGATTTAGTTGTACTATATTCCAAAACCACAAAATAACTATAATAATAAAAATTGTTAGTAAATAAACTACTATTGAATCACATGTGGCAGTAGGCACTATAATAAATATAAAAGACTGGATAAAAGCTCCTAAGGACTTACCAAATTTAATACCAATAACCTCAACAGCAGCTTTACCTTTTGTTCGAAGTTCTAATGATAAAGGAATATATGCCATTTCCTTTGTTGAATCAAATAACGAATATTTAGTTGATTTACTTAGAATATTTTGTACTCCTCCGATAATTACAGCCGCATAAATTGGATTAAAGTCCTTTATACCAAAACTTATATATTCTGAGAAAATAACAAAGATAAAAAACATTAAGCCAGTTATAAAAAGCATTAAGGGTGTTAATAATGCTGAAATTAACCAAGTAAATTTCCTAATCACATTACTACCAACTATCATAAAAGTAACGCTAGAAATTCCCATCCAAATATTAAACCTACCCATAAAATGTATATAATCTAACGTATTGGGATTAAGCTCCCTTACCTTAGCTTTCCACGGACCTTCTACTATATTAATTAGTAGTGCATAACAAATTATCAATAAAGCAATGCGTCCAATATATTTTGAGTTAATAACCAACCTTATACTATCCATAAGCGATAAGGAAGTTTTTGCCTGTATTTGAACTATTTGGAAATCAGCCTTTAGCACCTTGTCATTCAAAATAAAATAATTAATTAACCTAAATAATACCATGGAAATTATACCGGCAAACACTATTATAGAAATAACAGGTTGTAGCATTAGTTCTGACTTATATTGCAAATCTTCATTTATTATAACTTGAGCATCGACTACCCCTCGTACATTTGAGAAAGCTACTAATACATTGCCAGCTAAAATCAAACCAACATTACCTACCATTCCTAAAATTGGATAGAAACGTTTCGCTTTACTGGTATCAAAAATATTATTAGCAAATTGCCAAAACATTAGATTAATAATTACTGCACTCCATAATTCTGAACAGATATACATGAGAGCATAACTCCACTTACCCATTATCTTGATAAACCATCGAAAATTAGGATACAATGATACTAAATGTTCTACCTGCTCAGCATTTGGATGATAAAAGTCCTGATTAGGGTAAATGATATAAGCAAATATCAGGAAAAAAAGCAAAAAACTCGAAATTACTATATAAAAAATATATTCAAAACGTATGTGATTACTAAGTTTTACATATATTATAGTAAATAATATAGAGGAAGGAAGAACAAACCAAAGTTTTAGAAAACTAATGACTTCTGCTCCTATTGATGGTATGACCAATCCGTCTTTAACGGATCTAAGTGTTCCAAAATTAAAAAGAATACACAGCATCATTAATGCCATAGGCAAAAAAAGTTTCAATTCCTCTCTTTCTATAGGCCAAATGATTTCCTGAATTTTAGTAAAAATACTTTTGAATGGTAACATTATTTTATACAAAAAATTACCTAAAAACTAACACTATCTATTTAACATAGATACGTAATGGAAGTCGAACTAAACCTTTTAAAGCTCTATGCAAATAAAGTCAATGAAAATAAACATATTTTTCTATTAACAAAATATTTATGTGACAAAATTATAGGACAACGAGACATAACTTGCCTTGTAGGAAAATTTTTAATATGCTACAAAAGACCCTAATTCGGGATAAGAATTATAATTCTTATCCCGAATTAGCTGTGATATAAAGAAAAATGTACTCTTGAAGCGGTTCTGCGAGTACATTTTAACTTTTTTACCGTTCAATAGATGATTTTAATTATTAAAATCATCTATTGAATGCAAATTATATTTTAACAATCAGGTGTAGAACCGCTTCAAACCTGATTGTTTCTATATATACAGCCGAATTTGGGATAACTTGTTATCCCGAATTCGCGTAAAAGATAAAGTAAAATGATAATGTTATGTCCATTAGGTCAATATTAGCCATATATTTATTGTTTCTTTTTCCGTTATATTTATATGTTAATGTGGCATATGCTAATATAGACGTAGAAATTGCTGAATCACATAAATGCTCAAGGATGTTTCCTTACTTTGAAAAGATACATAAAATTCCTCCTAATACGTTACACTCGATAGCTTTAAAAGAATCGGGCAAAAAACATACTGAATATAAAATTAAAGTAGTTTGGCCTTGGACTGTCAATATTGAAGGTAAAGGCTATTATTTTAATACTAAAAAAGAGGCAATATCATTTGTAAAAAAACAAATTATTCAAGGCAAAGAAAATATTGATGTAGGATGTATGCAAATCAACTTAAAACATCATTTAAATGCATTTAACTCTTTAAATCAAGCTTTCAATCCTAAGAAAAATGTCGCCTATGCTGCTAAATTCCTAAAAGCTAAATATGATCAGTTAGGTAGTTGGCACAAAGCAATTGCTCATTACCATTCAGCCACCCATGAGTTTGGCTATAGATATAAACAAGATGTTATCAAAATTGCTAACAATATGGATTTGTATAAAAACTCTATTAACATGTATAGTGGGTACAATTATTATAATAATACACCTACTCTGCCAACAAACATGCTTTTGAGGAATAAACAGAGAGCTTCATTTGAAAGTAATATTAGGAAATATAAGAGTAATATTATGGTAGTATTACCAAGAGCTAGCTAGAGGTAACAATTATATTTGATCGTGAGAAGTTAAAATCTAATCGTGACAAAGTGGTGGATAATATCGCTGAGTGTGCGTTTTTTAAATATGCAGCATTCGATATTATTGAGCGTCTAAATATTATTGATAAAGAATTTCCTGATATTTTAGATTTAGAATGTCGTACTGGTATACTAACTAAACTATTAGTGCAGAACTATAACTATGCTATAATTGTAGCGGCTAGTACATCAAATGCTATGTTACAATCGTTTGACCATACTCCCAAATTACTAATTGATGAAGAAAACTTACCATTTAAAGCAGCTAGTTTTGACCTAATAACTTTTTCCTTAGGTCTACACTGGATCAATGATGTACAAAATTTTCTGTTACAGATAAAACGTATTTTAAAACCAAATGGTCTATTTATTGGTAATTTTATCGGTGGTAACAGCCTAAAAGAACTACGAATGAAATTCATTGAAGCTGAAATAGCATTAAGTCGCCCTCACTTCCAACATGTTTCCCCTTTCATCCATTTTGATCACGTAACACCTTTACTAGGACAGACAGGATTCACAGAAATTATCGTTGATTATGAAAATATTCAGCTGAGCTATAAAAGCCCTTTAGATTTCATTAGAGAACTAAAGAATATTGGAGAATCTGGAGCATTATTAAAAAACTCTCATAACATAATATCGAAGCAAATGCTTTCTATTCTAAGCAATGATACTAACACTTTTACCGAACAAATTAATATAATCAGCTTCATTGCCTCTCCGAGTAAGAATAGTATAAAAATAACTCGTAATTTAAAACAGTAGGAAAAATAAGTATTTATAGCTTGCTCTTACTTTCTCCTTACATTATTATAAACCTCAGTTTTGGATTAAAATTTTTAATTTTAATCCAAAACTGGCTAGAATATCAGAAAAATGCATTCTTGAAGCGCTTCTACGAATGCATTTTAATCTATTATCGCTAATAATCTTATTTTAAAATAAGATTATTAGCAAATGAAATATTTAACAATCAGGCGTCAAACCGCTTTAAGCCTGATTGTTTACTTTCTCATTCCAATTTCGGATTAATGAAATTAATCCGAAATTGAGGAATTATGGTATCTTATGAAAGCACACTGTTCAACAGTTACAAGTAAGGGACAAGTTACTATCCCATCATATATTAGAAACAAGCTACACTTATCTTCTGGTAGTAAATTAGAGTTCATTATGCAAGATGACTCTTTTATAGTAGTGCTAATTAATAAGCCAGTTAAAAATTTAAAAGGAATACTACCCAAACCAAAAACACCATTAAGTATCGAAGATATGAATGAAGCCATTAAGAGCGGATATGATCGGAATTGATACTAATGTTTTAATTCGTTATTTGATCCAAGATGACGAAGTACAGAGTAGCAAAGCTACAAAACTAATTGAGCAATATTCAGGTGTTAGTGATTCTATATTTATTAATAACATAGTAGTTTGTGAAATAATTTGGGTTTTAGGGCGAGGTTATAAATATTCAAAAAACCAAATAATAAATGTACTAAAAGAAATATTTGCTACTATAGAATTCCGCTTTGAGGATCACAAAACTTTATCGCTAACTGTTAGAGAATATGAGAACTGTAATACAGATTTTGCTGATATTTTAATAGGTAAACTAAATGAACTAAGTGGTTGTAGTACTAGTTTCACTTTTGACCATAAAGCATCAACTCTGCCAATATTTACTACAATAAAATAATCAAAAAATAATTAAATTAAATTCAAATTAGCTATTAGTGTTCGTATATTTATGGTTTATAATACCATTAATTATTATAAGTAAGGGAAAATATATGCAAGAATTTGATTTAATAGTAATTGGTAGTGGTCCAGCTGGTTATACAGGGGCAATAAGAGCAGCACAGCTGGGTATGAAAGTTGCATGCATAGAAAAAAGGTCAACGCTTGGTGGTACTTGCCTAAATGTTGGATGTATTCCTTCAAAACTATTACTAAATTTTTCTGAAAAATTTAATGAGGTATCAAACCATTGTGCTGATATTGGTATTATGACCTCAACCAAACTTGATTTACAAAAAATGATGACTAAAAAAAGTCAAGTAGTGTCAGACTTATGCAAGGGTATAGAAAGTTTGTTTATAAAAAATAAAATCACTAAATTTAGTGGAAGTGCCAAGTTTATTTCAGCCAATCTTGTGGAAATTACTAACGGTAAAACAGTTGAGTCGATTTCGGCTAAGAATATTTTAATTGCTACTGGCTCTGATATTATTGAAATACCCAATATTGTTGTAGATGAGGAATATATAGTTTCATCAACGGGAGCTTTGAGCCTTCCTAAAGTTCCAGAAACTATGGTAGTAATTGGCGGTGGTTATATAGGTTTAGAGCTTGGTTCGGTATGGAATAGGCTTGGTTCTAAAGTAACGGTTATTGAATATGCTGATAGCATTGTCCCAGCTTTAGATAAAGAAATTATTAATCAATTTACTAAAATCCTACAAAAACAATCCATTGAATTGCGACTGAATAGTAAAGTACTATCTGCTGAAAAAAAAGCAGGAAAAGTTACTTTAAATATACAACAAACATCTGCTTCCTTAGTAGAGCAAATTACTGTTGATATAGTTTTATTAGCTGTCGGCAGAAAAGCCCATACAACAAATTTAGGTCTAGATAAATTAGCAATTCAAACGGACAAACAAAACAGAATTACGGTGAATAGCCAATTCCAAACAATAATCCCTAATATTTATGCCGTTGGTGATGTAATTGCAGGACCTATGCTTGCTCATAAAGCAGAAGAAGAAGCTGTCGCTGCCGTCGAAATTATGGCGGGTCTAGCTGGTCATGTTAATTATAATCTTATTCCAAGTGTAATTTATACTTGGCCGGAAGTAGCAAGTGTTGGTTTAACTGAAGAACAACTAAAAGAAGCCAAGATTGATTACAAAGTTGGTAAATTTCCATTTTTGGCAAATAGTCGGGCGAGAAGCACAGGTTCTACTGATGGGATGGTGAAGATATTAGCTGATAGCATAACTGATAAAGTACTTGGGGCACATATAATAGGACCTTGCGCTGGAACTATGATTGCAGAACTTGTAGCATTTATGGAATTTGGTGCTTCTTCAGAAGATATAGCGAGAACTTGCCATGCCCATCCTACCCTAAGTGAAGCTATAAAAGAGGCGGCTCTAGCTGTAGATAAGAGGGCTATTAATTTTTAGGATTTTTACTTTAGCTTACATGGTAAAAAAGATGTTGCCCTTACGCCTTCAATGTTACCCCATAACTGTTGAAAGTTAAAAAATCGTCTATTAGCGAAGTACTGTTGTAAGGCTTAAAGCGTCTATTAGCGAGCGAACGTACGTGAGCGTGGCAATCCATGAAGCTTGTCATACAATTGCTTCGTCGACCTACGGTCTTCTCGCTAATAGACGATTTTTTAACTTTCAACAATTGTGGGGTAAATTGGTTTTTACACAACAAAACCAAATAATTTTTTGATTTCAGTAAGAGTTTTAGAAGCAATAATTCTAGCTTTATCCGCTCCTTCATGTAGTGTAGTTACTAGATAATCTTGGTTTTTCATTAGCTCTATATATTGAATATTAATGGGAGTCAGAGTTGTGATGATAATATCAGCTAGATCATCCTTAAATTTAGCAAAACCAGTATTTTGGTATTGTTCAACTATTGTCTCAACATTAATACCAGATAAACTGCAATAAATGTCAATTAAATTGCTGATTTCTGGTCTATTTTGACGATCATAACTGATTTCAGCTAAATGATCTGTTTTAGCTTTTTTAATTTTTTGGTAAATTTGATCCCGGCTATCATTTAAATTAATACGAGATAAATCAGATGGATCAGATTTACTCATTTTTTTACGACCATCTTTTAAACTCATTATTCTTGCTCCTGAGCTTTGAATTAATGGCTCAGGTAATTTTAGAACTTCTTGATTAAACTTTCTATTAATAATAGCCGCAATATCTCTAGTAAGTTCTAAATGCTGTTTTTGATCATCACCAACAGGGACGCAATCAGCATTATATAATAATATATCAGCTGCCATTAATACTGGATAAGACAATAATCCTAAACCAGCACTTTCTTGGTCTTTTCCAGCTTTGTCTTTAAACTGAGTCATGCGTTTAAGCCAACCAAGTGGGGTAACGCAATTTAATATCCAAGCAAGTTCAGCATGTTCCTTCACCATACTTTGTGCAAATATAGTGGTTTTCTCCGGCAAAAGTCCTGTTGCTATATACATAGCAACAGTTTGCAATATGGATGAGTTTAGCTCAAGAGGTAAGCGATCTATAGTAATAGAATGCAAATCAGCTAAAAAGAATAAGCAATTGTACTCATCTTGAATCTTAAGCCAATTAGATATTGAACCAAGATAGTTTCCTAAATGCAAAGCCCCTGTCACTTGAACTCCAGATAGAGCTGTTTTTTTCATTTAATTTCCCCAAATAATTACTAATTATATCTATATGTAGACGTAATTTTATGCTATTGTACCCGTTAATTATCAACAACTAAGATTAACCAACCATGTTTTGGCGTTTAAGAGTATTAACATTTTATGCATTACTTGCTATATTTACCATTACATTCTTCCTTATATGTTACATACCCGTAACATTTTTTAATGTCAACTATTATATACGTTATAGGATTGGAGTTATTTTTTCCTATGTATTTATTTGGTTGGCTAGAATCTTTTGTGGTTTAAAATACCAAGTTTCTGGTCTAGATAAATTACCTTCTGTTCCTTCTTTAGTATTGTCTAATCACCAATCATGTTGGGAACAAGTATTTATACAATTAATTATACCTGAACATTCTTGGGTATTAAAAAAAGAGTTATTTAATATCCCCTTATTCGGTTGGGGTCTGCAAATGGTTAAGCCAATTGCCGTAGACCGTAATGTTAATATCTCGGTTAGTCAAATTTTAAGAGAAGGACAGGAAAAGATAAAAGATGGTTTATGGTTGGTTATTTTTCCTGAATCTACTAGATTTAGACCAGAACAAAATGCTAAATTTAAACCTAGTGCAGTAAAATTAGCATCACTAGCAAAAGTACCGATCGTGATGATGGCTCACAACGCAGGGGTATACTGGCCAAAAGGTTTTTGGATTAAGAAACCAGGGGTAATCCAAGTAAAGATTATTAATGTTATTCCTGTAGAGGAAATAGAACAATCTGATGTTCGAGAATTGACAAGCAAGATAGAACAGGTAATCAATACCGAAAAGCAAATATTATTTGAACAAGCTGGTATACTCAAATGATTTAAAGAATTGGATTTGAAAATGAGGGGCAAGCAAGCAGAAGAATATACTTCCGAAGGAACAGGGATGACACCCACAACTGTTGAAAGTTAAAAACCGTCTATTAGCGAAGCACTATTGTAAGGCTTAAACCGTCATTGCGAGCGAACGTACGTGAGCGTGGCAATCCATGAAGCTTGTCATATAGATACTTTTAACTTACAATTGCTTCGTCGACCTACGGTCACAACTGTTGAAAGTTAGTAAACACAGCTTCTCTATACGTCTATTAGCGAGGAAACCGTAAGGTTGACGAAGCAATCCAGTAACATCATTTATCTATAGATTGTTTCCTAGATTGCTTCGCTTACGCTCGCTAATAGACGCTGTGGTATAGGTACTTGTAAACTTTCAACAGTTATGGGGTGGTGTCCTCTAAGAACACCTTTTTTTATTACAGCAATTCTGATTAAGCATGTTCAAGGCCACTTACTAACTCAACAGCACCTGCTAAAGTTACATGATTAGGGTAAAGTCCATCTAAAACAAGTTGACTCGCCTCACTCCATTCATTTGGAGGGGATTGCTCTGGAACATAACGTGTATTAAATTTTTCAAACCAAGTTGCGGTTTTGTCACCACATTTTCCATCAACTTCAATACCATAACCATGCTCTTTTAACTGTGTTTGAACATGAGAGACTTTTTGACCTTCATCATCTTTTCGTATTAATATGTGTTCTGCTTGTTCTTTCGTAGTAGGTATAAATTTACCAAACCCAGCATCTGCAAGTTGTTTCCAAGGGAAAAATTTTCCGGGTGCTATGTGCCTTTCAGCGACTTCACCCAGCCCTACAAGATTGTCCTTATTATCCCAATTTGGGTATCTAACTTTAATATCTTCAAGTAATTTTATTACTTTAGTTATTTGAGAATCTGTAAAAGCACTTTTTGCATCATTAATAAACATGATGCCTATGCCAAGGTCATTAACCTTTTCTTGCCCTTTCCAACTACTCTTTCCAGCATAAAAGGCTTTTTCTTTTGAATCATTATGGTATTGATATTGTTGCTCATTCTTAGCATTTGGTTCTTTATCTATTATGTAATGTACGCTTGTTCCATTATATTGCATAGTATCTATTGCAGAATTTAATGTATTACAAACGGAATAGGTTAGTACTACACAACTTGGCTCTACCCCCGGTTCTCTAGGTGCAAAAAATTTACTATCATTAGTAGTGCTAACACCATTATTTTTACTCATTACGACCTCCATTAAATAATTTTAACCTAATTATATTTACGCTGAACAATAATATATAGCCAAATTGTTTAGTGTATACTCACTAGGTTGTTATATCTAGATATAACAACCTAGTACTTAATATTTGTAGCATTGTATTTTTATTGAGTCAATACCTTAATCAGTTGAAATACTTACGCTCAGTTACAACTTCATCTTCATTAGAGGAGGCTGTTTTGTTATTTTGCCATTTCTTTGCAGATTCGCGTTTATTACCATTATTATCGCTGTTATCTTTATAAGACTCAGATTTTTGATTAGTTATAACGTCCTGAGTAACTTTAGCATCGATATTTTTTATGGTTAATTTTGCTTTGCCTTTATTGTCAAAACCAATAAGTTTAACTTTTACTATATCTCCATGTTTTAAAACACTAGATACAGATTCAATACGTTCTTTTGAAATCTCACTAATATGTATAAATCCATCACGATTACCTAAATAATTGATAAACGCTCCAGAGTCTAATATTTTAACAACAGTTCCATTGAATATGCCACCAATTTCAGGGTCAAAAGCAATTGACTTAATTTTTTCGACAGCCATATCTAGCTTCTCTTTGCCTATAGTCGAAACAGTTACATTGCCATCGTCGCTTATGTCAATTTTAGCCGATGTCATATCACAAATTTCGCGTATTACTTTGCCACCCGGTCCTATGACGTCTCTAATTTTATCTTTATCAATTTTAAAACTTTGAATACAAGGTGCATACTGGCTAATATGGTTATTGGTTTTATTAATAGTCTTATCCATTTCTTGTAAAATATGAACAAGACCAAGCTTTGCTTGAACTAAAACATGCTTCATTATTTCAAACGTTACTCCAGATATTTTTATATCCATTTGTAATGCGGTTATGCCGTGTTTACCACCAGCCACTTTAAAATCCATATCTCCAAGATGATCTTCATCCCCCATAATATCGGATAATACTACAAACTTATCACCTTCTTTTATCAAACCCATAGCAATACCTGCTATAGGAGTTGTGATGGGTACTCCAGCATCCATTAGAGCCATTGAACTACCACAAATAGTAGCCATAGATGACGAACCATTACAGGAGGTAATTTCTGACACTACTCTAATAGAATAAGGGAATTGTTCTTTAGTTGGCAGCATGCGGTTAATGGCTCTCCATGCTAGTTTACCATGCCCTATTTCTCTACGTCCAGGAGCTCTTACTGGGGTTGCTTCGCTTACTGAATAAGGAGGGAAAATATAGTTAAGCATAAAACGCTCTTTATATTCCTCGTCTAAACTATCAACAATTTGTTCATCTTGACCAGTACCTAGTGTTGCAACTACTAAACTTTGTGTTTCCCCTCTAGTAAACAAGCTTGAACCATGTGTTTTTGGCAACAAAGCCACTTCACAAGCTATGTTTCTTATATCTTCCGGTTTTCTACCATCGATACGAATATTGCTCTTTAATACGTTTTGCCGTAATATTTCTGATTCTACTTCTTTAAGAGCGAACTCAACCTGAGCATTAGTAAGATTATTATTAGCAATATCTTCGGCAAAATGTCGCTTAATTATATCAGAAACATGTTTTACCGCTAAGACCCTTTCTTGTTTTGATTTAATAGAAAAAGCATGCTGAATATCTTCTGATGCGATGCTTCTAATTTGTTCCTTTAAGCTAGTAGGGAATAAATCGGCAAGCTGTAATTTAGGTTTCCCAGCACTTTTTACTAAATCATTAATCAATTCAATTACAGGCTGTAATGCCTTGTGACCAAACTCAATAGCTTCCAACATTTTTTCTTCGGACAATAGATCGGCTTCAGATTCAACCATCATAACTGACGTCTTAGTGCCTGCCACTACTAAGTCTAATTTACTAGTCTTTAATTGGCTAAATGAAGGGTTTAATATGAATTGATCATTTATCAAGCCAACTCTGCTAGCTGCTACTATATCTTGATAGGGGGCGCTAGACAAAGCCAATGCAGCCGATGCTCCGATAATTGCTAATATATCCGTATTACATTCAGGATCGTATGAAAGAACAGTACAGATTACTTGCGTTTCATTAAGAAAGGCTGGGTGGAATAATGGCCTAATCGGTCTGTCGATCAAGCGTGAGACTAATACTTCTTTTTCTGACCCTTTACCTTCTCTTTTAAAAAATCCTCCAGGTATTTTACCAGCAGCAAATGCCATTTCTTTGTAGTGTACAGTAAGAGGAAAGAATCCTATCCCTTCTTTTACTTCTTTGCTACTCACGGCAGTACATAATAAGACACTTCCTCCCATTTTTACCATAACTGCTCCATCAGCTTGACGAGCAATTTTACCAGTAGTTAATTCTAGTAGTTTCCCACCTAATTCTATCGTTTTAGTTATTTCTTCAAACATTCTTATTCCTTATTTAATGAACAAAAAACCCGGCTAAAATTTTTGATTTTTTAACCGGGCTTTATTTTACTTTCTTATTCCTAGTTTATTAATCAACGACAAATATCTGCTTAGACTTTGCTTCTTGATATAATCCAACAATCGACGCCTACGACCAACTAACATCAATAATCCTCTTCTCGAAGAAAAATCTTTGTGATTAGTTTTAAAATGCCCTGTTAAGTTATTGATTCTTTCGGTTAGAATTGCACATTGCACTTCACTAGAACCAGTATCGTTTTCTTTAGTAGCATATTCTGTAATTAATTGCTGCTTACGCTGTGCTGTAATCGACATCATTAATCTCCATGTTTATTTTTATTAGGTTAACCTGAATTCGATGTAACAAGTTACATCGAATTCAGTATTATATATAGAAACAATCAGGTTTGAAGCGGCTGCCCACCTGATTGTTAAAATATAACACTCCATTCAATATGTGATTTTAATTATTAAAATCACATATTGAATGATGAAAAAAGTTAAAATGCACTTGCAGAACCGCTTCAAGAGTGCATTTTTCCTTATAACAAAGCAAGTATCGATATAAGAATTAATAATTCTTATATCGAACTGATGTTAGGTTAAATACTCGAAAAGAATTAAAGCAATTTTCACTTAAGCTACCAATTGCTAAGAGAGAGCCATGATATCGAATCCAAATTAATTCAATATTTTCAGGATAATCAAAATAGCATTTCTGACCATGAATGATTTTCTTAGCTTGGTCAATAGTAGCATCAAGCACCAGGATGTCGTCCAGTACTGCTTCAATCTTTATAGCTTTTTCTGCAAGAAACTGTTGCATTTCTTGCTTTTGTATATCAAGTTCTGTTAATTTAATAGCATTGCATGCTGTAAATATTCCAACTTTAGTACGCTGTAATTCTACCACAAATCCTAAACTTTGCAAGGATAAAGCAATATCTTCTGCTAGAGTCCTTACATAAGTCCCTTTAGAGCATTCAACCTTATAGCTAGCTTGATTATTTTGGTGGTTGAAATTAAGACATTCTAAATTATATATTTCAATATTTCGAGGAGTTAATTCTACTGCCAAATCTTCTCGTGCTAATTTATAAGATCTAATACCGTTAACTTTTATAGCAGAAAAGGCAGGAGGACGTTGTTTTATTGTACCTATGAATTTTTTACATATATTATGGCAATCAATTGAAGTGGGAATATTATCAGTAACCTTTATTATTTTACCTGCAGCATCTGCTGTATCAGTTTGCCTACCAAACTGCACCGTGAAAATGTAAGTTTTCTTTGCATCTACTAGAACTCGCACTAATTTTGTTGCTTCACCAATTGCCAAAGGTAATACACCTTCAGCTTCAACATCCAAAGTCCCACAATGACCAACTTTAGCCCCTAAAAGGTTTTTCTTAATGATAGAAACAAGCTTTGCTGAACTTATGCCTTTAGGTTTATAAATATTAAGCCAGCAATTATTAAGGTGAAACGTCATTTGTTCGGTTATTTACGAATATTGTTAGCATAAGAGTAATTTAAATCTTAGAATAATCCTATCCTATGAAAAAAACACTATATTTTCTTACAAAAAAGCACTTTGTATATCAAAATATATATTGTATATATAGAATGTTATGATAAAATAGAAATGATAGGCTAACTATATATTAAACATAAACTTAAAGATACTTGCAATATGCATCTTTGTTTTTTTTATTAGCAAAGCTTTTGGTAGCTTATCATATGAGGTTTATCATTTTCCTAAGGATAAGAAGCTTAGAATTAAGTTGGAATTTACTTCTCCTAATTCAAATCAAACAGAATTATATATTCCTCATCAAGTTTGGGGACATGATTTGTCTAATCAAATAAAAAATATTCATGTAGAAAATGGTGTTTTTATAAAAAATGCTAATAAAATAACGCATAAACCCAATCAAAAGATTATTGTATGGTATGATATATTGAATACTCAAGAAAAACTTGGATCAAATTATTATACTTACATAATCGACCAAGGATTTTATTTTTTATATAAGTTTGCCTTAATATGCCCCAAATTATATACAAACGGCGAAAGTATAGATGTAGATATTAAATTTGCTAGTCATAATGATGTATTTACTAATTTTGGCAATATTGCTGCTAATAAAATACAAAAGCTTAATCTTACTGCAGATAGCTTAATTTCAAAGGGATTTGCTATATCTGGAAACCATAGTATCTTACAAAATGTAAATTATAAGGGTAACAACATAATATTTTTTAGTATAGATACCAAATCACAGGAAAGCTTAACAAAACTTTTGTATGAAATAATAAATGCTCAAGAGAGATTCTTTGAAACAAAGAATAATGATAATTTGTTTGTATTCATAAATAACCATAGAAAACATAATAGTTTCTATGGTACTTTAATTGGCGGTAATACTGTTCTGTATCTATTACCTGAGAAGTTTAATGTAAATGATTTTAATATTAAGCACCTACTGGCACATGAAAATTTGCATAAGTGGATAGGCAATACTCTGATAAAGGAAAAAGAGGAAACACTATATAAGTGGTTTACAGAAGGATTTACACAGTATTTTACTGACAAGATTAATTTAACTAATGGAATTGTAACATTTGAAGAATATTTAGGGAACTATAACAAGATTTTACAAAAATATTATACCTCTCCTTACTTATTATTTGATAATGAAACTATATCAAAATTATATTGGGATAATGCTCTAGCTAGCGAGTTACCATATGACAGAGGCTATATAATAGCATCTGTACTAGATCTAAAAATACAAAACCTAACTAATACTCAGTTTAGTTTGGATAATCTTATAAAAACAATAGTGGCAAATCATACTCATAATAAAAAAGAGAAATTCACTACCACAATTATGATGCAATATATTAACAATATTACCAAAAGTAACTTGAAACGTACAGTTAATAAATTTGTACAATATGGTAATTTTGATTTAAGTAATTTCTTAAATAACTCAAAATTACATTATAAAAAAATTGCCATAAATGATTATGGGTTTGATATTACAAATTTTCAGAAGATAGTTAGCAACTTAAAAAAGGATAGTGCAGCATATAAAGCTGGGCTACGTAATAATGATAAATTCAAGAAAATTCATATTTCACAAGAAAATCAAGAAGCTATAGCGGAAATAACCATTGAACTAATTAATGGAAGATTAATAAAATATTATGCTAAAAAGAAATTAATAAAAATTCCTGAATATACCAGTATTTATAAGTAGGCAGGATTACCAAAAGCTAAAAAACAGAAACTTGATTTTAATGAATTATTATTGAGTGGTACAAAATTTGTTCAACTAGAAATCAAGAGAGTGAGGGAAAAGACTTGAGTGATGAGATATCTTCTAGTACAGGGCATTTAAACATTGCAGCTTATCTAGCCATATTATATAATAGCTATACTCTTCTGCTTTGAAAAATTGTTTTTTGAAAATATCATGGATTCGCATGCGTAACTATACTATTATGTACGTTCCGCTTGCTCACCATTCATTTTCAAATCCAATTCTCCAAATCATTTGAGTATATATTAGAAATTGTTTCGGTATTTATGAACAAATGGATCTATTATTTTGGTACTAACGGCGGGGAAGGCAATGCCCAAATGAAAGACATACTCGGTAGTAAAGGAGCTGGTCTTGCTGAAATGTCTAACTTAAATTTACCTATTCCCGATGGTTTTACTATTACTACAGAACTTTGTAATTATTTTTATAAAAATAATTACAATTTGCCTAAAAATTTTAATAAGGACTTAGCGGTAGCTGTTAAAAATTTAGAAAATACTACTGGTAAAATTTTTGGGGATCATAAAAATCCACTACTACTATCCGTCCGTTCAGGCTCAAGAGCTTCTATGCCCGGCATGATGGATACTATACTTAATCTTGGGTATAATGATCAAGTTTGCGATGTGCTATCCAGTACTGGAAATGAAATTTTTGCTCTTGACAGCTACCGAAGATTCTTAGAAATGTACGGATCAACAGTATTATCCGTTTCAAACGGATTATTTAAGAATGCATTTGAAATGCATAAGAGCAAATGTAATATTTATCAAGAAAATGAAATTACTGGGGATTTCCTAAGAATAATAGTTGAAGAATTTAAAAAGATAATCTTTAATCATTGTGGTGAATCGTTTTTTGATCCATATACACAACTAGAAGAATCAATAAAAGCCGTATTAAAATCTTGGACAAGTGATAGAGCAATAACTTATAGAAAGCTACATAATATACCCAATGATTGGGGTACAGCGATTAATGTACAGTCAATGGTTTTTGGTAATCAAAACAATAATTCTGCAACAGGTGTAGTATTTTCACGTTGCCCTGCAACTGGTGAAAATAAGCTTTTTGGCGAATATTTAGTAAACGCCCAAGGTGAAGATGTAGTGTCAGGGACAAGAACCCCAAGCCCTATTATGTCAAACGATCATAATCTTGACTGCTCAATGCAAACAGTTATGCCACAAATATTTGAGCAATTACAGGGAATTTGTAAGAAGTTAGAACTACATTACTTAGATATACAAGATATAGAATTCACCGTGGAAGACGGTAAATTCTATATCTTGCAAACACGTACTGCTAAAAGAACAGCTTTAGCCAGTATTAAAATTGCCACGGATATGGTACAAGAAGGACTGATTACTAAACAACAAGCAATAATGCGTGTAGATCCGGAATCGCTAACTCAGCTTTTGCACACGGCTATTGATTATAGCAATACTCTAAGCCCCATTGCTAAGGGACTACCAGCATCTCCTGGGGCTGCTACTGGTATAGTAGTTTTTTCTCCATATGATGCAGAGAAAATGTCGCATCACCATAAAGTGATTTTGGTACGCCATGATACTAGTCCTGAAGATATAAATGGTATGTATGTTTCAGCCGGTATTCTTACAGCTAGAGGTGGAATGACATCACATGCGGCTGTAGTCGCTAGAGGATTAGGAAAACCATGTGTTTGCGGGGCAAGTGATGTGGTAATAGATGAAAAAAAACAGCTCTTTAAAATAGGGGAAACTATTATTAATTATGGTGACTTAATAACTGTAGATGGTGGAACAGGAAAAATCTTTTTAGGGGAAGTACCACTTATTCAGCCTAGTTTTACTAAGGAATTTCAAACAATTCTAGATTGGGCAGATGAATTTGCTACTTTAAAAGTTAGAGCCAATGCTGAAACTATTTTAGACGCTGGTGTTTCCATGAAATTTGGAGCATGTGGAATTGGACTATGCAGAACAGAACATATGTTTTTTGACCCTGATAAAATTCCATTAGTACGAGAAATGATAATTGCTCCTGATATAGAACGGAGAAAACATGCGATAAATAAATTATTGCCCTTGCAAATTCGAGATTTTAAGGCATTATTTCGAATTATGCATGGTAAAGCCGTAAATATAAGACTGCTTGACCCTCCTTTACATGAATTTTTGCCAACAACAGAGATTGATAAAAGAAGCTTAGCAGATATTATGAATCTACCTTTATCTGTTGTGGAACAACGTTTGCATGCATTATATGAAGTGAACCCCATGCTTGGACATAGAGGATGTCGCCTAGGTATTTCTTATCCTGAGATTTATCAAATGCAAATAATGGCAATTTTTACTGCTATCAGAGAATTGCAAATTGAAGAAAATATAAATATTGTTCTAGAGTTAATGATTCCTTTAATCAGTGATGTTAATGAGCTAAAAGCTTTAAAGATACATATACAAGATGTGATCATTGACATGGAGAATACTAACCAATATAAGTTTGATTTTACTCTTGGTACTATGATCGAGCTACCAAGAGCTGCTTTAAAAGCTGGAGAAATTGCCAAGCAGGTAAATTACTTTAGCTTTGGTACCAACGATTTAACCCAAACAACTTACGGCATTTCTAGAGATGATGTAGCGTCATTTTTTCCAGACTATTTGGAAAAAAAAATCCTTGCATTTGATCCTTTTAGTAAATTGGATGAGGAAGGGGTTGGTGAGTTAATAGAAATTGCTATAAAACGTGGGCTAAAAAACAACCCTACATTAAAACTTGGCGTATGTGGAGAACATGCGGGCAATCCTGATTCTATAGAGTTTTTTCATAAAATTGGTTTGCATTATATATCATGTTCACCATACCGTATTCCTATCGCAAGGATTGCTGCAGCTCAAGCGGGAATAAAGAGATGTGGGTAAAAATATCCAGGTAAATCTATATTAATTATTATTTCTTTACCAAATATTTTCTCCGGTAAGATTATTCTTTTGGCATGTAGTAGCATTTCCTTGGATAAAGCTATTGCTTCTTGAGTGCCATATTTTGTATCACCTATTATGGGACAACCCAGCATTTTCGCATGAAATCGAAGTTGATGCATCCTACCAGTAAGAGGAGTGAACTCAACCAGCATTAAATCCTTATTGGTCAAACCATTACAGCTAACCCGATTAGCATTTAGCCATAATAAACTGGCGTCATTGCGAGGAGACGTAAGTCGACGAAGCAATCCATTTCTAATCACTTTCCTAGATTGCTTCGTCGCTACTAAAGTAGCTTCTCGCAATGACGTCTGTGAATTGGGAGTAATATTAGTCGGGTTAGCTATATTTAAATTCTTAAGCACCTTATAGCGAGTTACGGCTAATTTGCCATGTTCCTCATCATTTTGCACAGTCTCATACACCCCTCCCCTATTCTTCCCTATCATACCACTAATTTCTCCTTCATGTTGCGGAAGGTTACCTAAAACTACGGCAATATAGGTTTTCTGAATATTCTTTTCCTTAAAGGCTTTCATTAATTTTATACTACTCGCATAATTTTTCGCGATTAGTAATATACCTGAAGTATCTTTATCTAACCTATGTACTAGTTTTAAATCTGCCCCTTGGCTATTTAAATATTGTAGTGCATCATCTATAGATAGGCTTATTTTACTACCACCTTGGGTTGCAAGACCTACCGGCTTATTAATTGCTATAAGCCACTCATCCTGATAAACTAGGTAATCCTTCATTAACTTACCGGCTAGTATAACTGCCGAACTCGAAAAAACCCTATCAGAAGCTTTTTGAGGTTCTAAATTTAAACTATCCTCTATAAAAATTTGATCACCGGCCTTTATTCGCAAATTTGCCGCTACCTTACAAGAATTAACCATTATCTGTTTAAACCTTAAGGCACGCTCAACCATCCCTTGGGTAAGGCTAGGATATAACTTCTTCAAGTAACGATCCAACCTACAAGGCAGTTCTATATCTACATTTAATATTGCCATAATGAGAACATTAATACGCTATTTAATCAGGGCGATTTAGGTAACTGGTCGCTCTACCAGCTAATACCCTACTATTTAATAACCTTTTATTTATTAGCTTTACGAACATAATTGAGGCGTATGGTTAAACGAGTACACTCCCTTCTCCTTAGTTTAAATCAAGAAAAATTTCAGGATGTTTTTGTACTATTCTTAATAAAGATATAGCTGAACCACGGGGTTTACGTCTTCCTTGTTCCCATTCCTGTAATGTTCTTAAATTAATGCACATTAATTCTGAGAATTCTTTTTGTGAATAACATAATTGTTTCCTAATATTTATTATCTCATTATTACTTTTTATTGTCTTTATTGTACCTTTTCCTTTTTTTATATCTTTGATAGCTGATAAAAGTTCTGCTCCTATATCCCTTTTTTTTGCTTTCATAATTCTAATTCTTCCTTAATTTTTCTTAAAATACCAATTGATATGTTTTCAGTTTCATTTTTTGCATAAATGGTTAATAACCATATTTGCTCTTCTTCCATTTTATAATAATAAATAATCCTAACTCCACTTCGTTTACCACTATCTTTAGTAGACCATCGTATCTTTCTAAGTCCTCCACTTCTAGGTATCAAATCGCCTGCTTTTGGATGTAGAGATAATTCCCATTGAAATGCAGCATATTGATCATCAGTAAAATAGGACCTTAATAACTTACTAAATAAAGGGGATTCAATATATTCCATCACTATATAATACGTCATTGCCGTATAAAATCAATTATTTTATTAGCAAATGCTAGGTTGAACCCCAAGTTATACCATTTCCCAAAACTAAATTAGCACTAGGAGTACGAGTGTCGAGCACCGGAGCGTACATACTAGTACGTGAGGAGCGGAGATCATGAAGTACGACGACGTGATGATTAGTTTTCGGAAATGGTATTATTAGCAAAAGTAGAATTATGTAATAGGTCTATGCACTCTTTAACAAAAAATACCCCCATAATATACATGATAATAGTATAATAGCAAAAATCTGATGCACTAAGGCCATTAATATAGGTACTGAATATAAAATGGTAATTATGCCAGCTAACATTTGTAATATCAGTACACCAACAATATAATAAGCGACTTTGTTTAATTTAGGATGCTTGGTTTTTATTAGACTCAACACTAACAAACCAACACTAGTACAAACAATATACGCTCCAATTCTATGGATAAACTGAACAAAAACAGCATCACTTAAACTATCTCTACTCAGTAGTTTAAAAGCTATTTCTTGAGGTATAAAACTATTCCCCATTAACGGAAAGCTATTATATACAAGCCCTGCATCAAGACCTGCAACTAGACCACCTAGAAAAATCTGTATATAAACTATAATAATAGTTAATATACAAAAGAATTTTGCTAAATTTAAACTTATTGTCCGTTCAACTAGTAAAATATCAAAGCTATTTTTCATCAACTGATAGAACAGTAAATTATAGATAATAACTGCAATAACCAAATGACAAGCTAAACGGAAATGACTTACATATGGCTGCAAAATTAGACCACTTTTCACCATATACCATCCCATAAATCCTTGGACTGCAAATAATAACAATATCGCCAAATATACAGGCAGTAACCTTGTATCAATCCGTCCACGTACAAAAAAATACAGTAATGGTACTAGATACAACAAACCTGCTACTCTGCCAGCAAAACGGTGAATAAATTCAAGCCAAAAAATAAATTTAAACTCTGAAAGAGTCATATTAGTATTTTTTTGCTTATATTCGACAGATTGTTGATATTTAGCAAACTCATCCTGCCAGTCAGCATTACCCAGCGGGGGAACGACACCTGAAACCGGTTTCCATTCAACAATTGATAAACCAGCATCAGTAAGCCTAGTGAGACCTCCTAAAAAAATCATAAATATTACCATGCAGCAGCATACCACCAACCAACGCTTTACTAGTATTTGTGACATAAAACATAAACTCAATGCTCTGTATAATTTTGAAGACTATTATACAACAGGCGGTTTTTTATTATAATTAAAACTAATCGCAAATAAGGTGTAAATTGGGTTAAGCCAACCAATAGCTGTGATGTCTAAGTTATCTCTATCTATGGTAATTGTCATATCAGATCCAGGACTATCTGGGTCATATATATGAAAAGTTATCGTTTTTTCTTGTAATATATATTTATATGCTACTACTTGATGGTGTTGGATTATATTTAACCATGTTTTAGGATTAAAAAAACTTGCTTTTGCTCTAATTAATCCAACTAAGACAGGAGTATCTGTATCAATTGTTTGCATAATAATAGGATACTGATTACTTAATTCTTTTGCATCAGTACTTTTGGCAGTAAACATAAATCTAAAATAATTAAACAAAGCTTTTACGGTGAGACTAGCCACCTGACAATTTTTTACAAAGGTAAATAGTTGAGGATCAGTTTTTATACTTGGAGTAATGTTGTTTTTAGGTGTTACAATTTTATACTTATAGTATAAGATTGATGCTAAAGACATACCACCACATAAGCCATTTTTTGCATTCCCTACTGGAATACCATACCAATAAATAACATAGGATTCAAATTTGTTTGTAAAACGGAATGTATATTGTTCTAGAGTAAAATCTTTAACCTGATGTTCTTTTATAAAATTCATTAGATTATTGGATGAATTTTGGACTGTCATATTGTACCTTATTAAATTAATAATAATTTATTAGTATAGCAGATTTTTTTAGCCCACTAATACTGATACTCATTATTTTTTAAAAAATTTTATCCATAACTAATTCCTATTTTTAATCAGGATATCTACTCTTCTGCTTTAAAGAATTGTTTTTTGAAAATATCATGGATTCGCATGCGTAACTATATTATATGTACGCTACGCCTTCTCACCATTCATTTTCAAATCCAATTCGTAGGATCATTTGAGTATATTATTTTATCACAAATTGCATCTATAAACAAATCTTCTATTTTCCCAGTTTTACGACTTTTCAGTTCAGCCACATTATTTTCAGCTTTTTTAGGACCAACGATTATTTGGTATGGTGATCCTATAAGATCATGAGTGGCAAATTTGCTACCAGCTCGTTCACTAGTATCGTCGTATAACACTTCTATATTATTTGCTGTTAGTTTATCATATATGCTTCTAGATAAGCTATTACAGTAATTATCATTTATGTTCAAATTTATTAATGATACTAGAAAAGGAGCAATATTTGTAGGCCATATAATCCCTTTATCATCGTGACTTGATTCGATTATGGCGGCTAGAAGTCTTGAAATACCAATACCGTAAGAACTCATTTCCACTGGCACAAGATTACCATTATTACTATTTACTAAAGCATTCATGGCTTTGGCATATTTTGTGCCAATATAAAAAATATGCCCAACTTCAATACCCTTACTACTGGCAAGATCATGTTCTGATAACAGGCATTTATCAGGGTCATGTTTTTCTTCTGCTGCCGCATATAAGGTTTGTAATTTTTCAATATCTAAACTTTCCTGATCTGTTAAAGATAGGAATTTTTTATCATAAAAAATTGTACTCTCACCATTATCAGCAAGAATATGGAACTCGTGGCTTAAATTGCCACCAATTGGACCATTATCAGCAAGTACTGGGATTACAGTTAAACCTATATCACGAAATGTTTGCATATAGGCTAGATACATCTGATTATAGGTTTTTACAGCACTTATTTGATCTATATCAAAAGTATATGCATCTTTCATTAAGAATTCTCTACCACGCATAACCCCAAAGCGAGGTCTAATTTCATCCCTAAATTTCCATTGAATATGATATAAGTTTTTTGGCAAATCCTTATAGGACTGAATATTATTTCTAAAAATATCAGTAACCATGTCTTCATTAGTAGGCCCAAACAATAACGTATTATCATGGCGATCTTGGAATTTTAGCATTTCTTTGCCATAATTCTCAAATCTTCCAGATTCCACCCATAAAGATGCTGGTTGAATACAAGGCATTAATATTTCAATAGCCCCTACCTTGTTCATATTAAGTCGAACGATATTTTCAACATTTTTAAGGGCTTTTAAGCCTATCGGCAACCAGCTATAAATCCCAGCAGATTGCTGTCTTATCATACCGCTTCTAAGCATCAACCGATGAGAAACCACTTGTGCCTCCACTGGTTCTTCCTTCAGCACAGGTAAAAAATATTTTGATAGTAACATAAAGTTTACCTTGGATTATTTTTTGGAAATAATATTTAGGAATTCGTGGCGATATTTCTGCTGCTCTATATATATACCTGTATAATGCATAGTATTCATAATACTATCATTTTGCATAACTCCTCTAAGGGTCATACAGCTATGTAATGCAGAAATCTTAACCGCAACACCTAGGGGCTTAATATATTTCTGTAATGTTTCAGCAATTTGTACAGTCATCTTTTCTTGAATCTGTAGTCTCCTAGCAAAAACATCAACTATCCTAGCGAGCTTGCTGATACCTATTATACAATTATCAGGTATATAAGCTATATTTACCGTACCAGTTATCGGTAACATATGATGTTCACAAAATGAATTAAAATGTATGTCTTTTAGCACTATGAAATCCTGAAAGTTACAAGTATCGTAAAATTTAGTCGTTAATATTTCTTCCACATCTCTATCATACCCAGAAAACACTTCTTGGTAAGTTTTTATTACTCTATCAGGAGTTTTTAGTAGTCCTTCCCTATTTGGATCTTCACCAATAAATCGTAATAAAGTTTTAACTGCCTCTTTGGCTTCTTCTACAGTAGGTTTTTGCAAGTCCATTATTTTTATTATACTAATTATTTAAATAACATCCTTCTACCACAAATAATAACAAACATCAAGCCACCAACAATAGCAATCCCGCCTCCACCACCCATGATGCCCATCAGTAACTTATTGGTAACCGGCATTTCTACCCAAGGTGTTTTTCGTAGTACTCCATACCCACCAGCAAAGAGCAGAGCTATAATATGTAACATCTGCCCTATAGTTATCGTTATAATTGCTGTTGTGAAATATGAGTTCTTCTGCTGTTTATCGTCACATAGAAGAAAGCAGAAACCCATAAAAGCTACACTAATCCCAACAATTGAACCGTGATAGTGTGCAGGAATAGTAACATTCATGCCTGTAATTAATATACCAATAAATCCCCCGGACAGAAATAATATACTGGAGCAAATTATGGTTGTCTTCACCAAACTCATTTGCACTTCCCTGATGTCCTTGCTTCCCTTTATGTCATTTCCGCTTTCGCGGGAATGAAACCATTTTACCTCATAAAACATTACTATCAAAGATAAAACCGGTGCTATTCCTCCCCCATATTTCATTTGTTTAGTGTAATATTCTTTGAATTCAGCATCTATAATATCATATAATAAGTGTCCACTAATAGCTGCAATACTTATAATAAAATTTAAATATAATAGTGCAAGGTACAGCTTTTTAAATCTTAATTCCTTACCTATCCAAGCATGGAATAACACTGTCATTACTAATATCAAAATTTGCGTGTAAATAAATTGTAATAAATGCCCACCACTCCAAAAAAGCAATTCATAATAAAATTCTATATCGACTGGTACAAGTTTAATAATTTCTTGTAATTGGCAATAAGACCAAATAAAACATACCCATACTAACACCCATATTATTACGGTAGAAAGGATAGTAAAATTAATGAGGGAGTTAAAGTAAGATATTTTGCAACAGTTCCATAATGTATATAAGGCAAATAACAATACAGATACACCAAACAAACTAATTCCGAGAATAAATATTATATTCTCCAACATTGGTATGTAATTGTTCATTACAGGAAAATTTTGACCAAAAAATGGTGATAAAGCTATTAGTGCAGTAGAAATAAATGCTATTATTACACATGCTATGCTGAAAGTAGTTGACTCTAAATTATAGCTCCAAACACATGCTGTAACTGACATCAACCAAACTAGGATTGATAAATTAACATGAATAACCAAAGCTGAACGAAAAATTTCTGTATTTGAAAATAAGTTAATTAACATTGGAGTGCGGAGCATTACCAATATTATTGAATACACCCCAGCAAGAGCAAGCGAAAATATACCATTTCCAAGCCAGTAAATAGCTAACTTATTACGGCTTAATTGTGGAATTATATTCTCAAGATTCATAAAGAATACTTACGAATGGTGGGTTTGAGAAGACTTGAACTTCCGACCTCACGCTTATCAGGCGTGTGCTCTAACCAGCTGAGCTACAAACCCATTAATACCCTTAGCATTTCAAGTGTTAGCAGTGTCATGCATCAGATATACTTTTTTAGCTGGCTTCACTTGGGATTATAAACCCAACATACGCAGATATGTTTATGGTTTTAAGTACCCTAAAGTGGTGGGCTCGCCGGGATTCGAACCCGGGACAACCTGATTAAAAGTCAAGTGCTCTACCAGCTGAGCTACGAGCCCTAAATACGCTCTCGATGTCATTCCTAGCTAAAAGCGGGAGTCCATGCTTAAGAGCCATATATAATAAGCTTTACTTTATCGTTTAAAAAGGTTATGTTGTCAACAATTATTTTGTGTTGTCAACACTTAAATTTTAGTAAATATAGTCATATGGTAGCTTATGCATTCTGATGTTGCAATTATTATCCCTTCAAGACTTGATTCTGTAAGACTTCCCAAAAAACCTCTACAACTTGTAGGGGGAATCTCAATAATTGAGCGTGTTCTTAGGCAAGTATATTTAACCAAACTAAAAAATATTTATGTGGCAACTGATTCAGAAACTATAGCTAAAAAAGTTACTGATTGCGGTGGACAATTTATTATGACAAACCAAGAATGTCAAACTGGTACCGAACGTGTATACGAAGCATTTCAGCTAATCCCTAACAATCACCATATTAATTATATCCTGAATGTACAGGGTGATATGCCTTTTGTTGAACCGGAATCAATTATCAAAGTTATTGAAAGCCTAAAGTCCAGTAGCCATGATATTATGACCCCAGTAGTAAAAGTTGGTATAGATGCCGTAAATGGTCATAGTAATGTCAAAGTTATTACTGACCATAATGATAAGGCTTTGTATTTTTCTCGTAATCTCATTCCACACGGTGCAGAAGAATTTCTATATCATGTAGGAATGTATGGGTTTCGCAAAGAAGCATTAACTAAATTCATAAACTTACCTGTTTCAACTTTAGAATTAAGCGAAAAACTTGAACAACTAAGAGCATTACAAAATAACATGTCCATAGGGGTATGTTATGTTAACAATATTCCTATCTCTGTTGATACAATAGAGGATTTAAACAAGGCTATAGAGTTTTATCAAAAAAATATCAGTTAACCTGAATTCGATGTAACAAGTTACATCGAATTCAGTATTATATATAGAAACAATCAGGTTTGAAGCGGCTGCCCACCTGATTGTTAAAATATAATACTCCATTCAATATGTGATTTTAATTATTAAAATCACATATTGAATGATGAAAAAAGTTAAAATGCACCCGCGTCAGCCGCTTCAAGAGTTCATTTTTCCTTATAACAAAGCAAGTATCGATATAAGAATTAATAATTCTTATATCGAACTGAGGTTCAGTTAATAAATTATTTCCGTAGCATAATTAACACAACAAACCTGCCCTGAGGCAAACTGAATCCTTATGCTCCCGTTCTCATCTATGTCTTTAAAAATTCCTGAAATTTTTGTGTTTCCATCATTTACAGTAACCATCTTACCTAACTTATAAGCTCTTTTAAGCCAATATTGTCTTATTTTACTAAACCCTTCTTGTTTCCATCTATTAAAATATTTTTCAAAGTTAATCATGAGAAGCTCTAATAAATATTCTAGATCTTTTACTTCTATATTCTCATTGGATAAATTGGTTGCCAATTGATCAATATTTAAAGGGCTTCTCTTAACGTTTATGCCAATACCTATAATGAGATAATTATTATCATTTATACTAATAGACTCAAGCAATACACCCGATACTTTCTTGTCATTTATCAAAACATCATTGGGCCATTTTAATTTAATAGAATTTTCTGATCTAGTGGTCAAAGAATTGATAGTTTTATAAACAACAATAGCCATAACAAAAGATAATTGCGGAATATAGCTAAGATTAATCTTATGATTTAATAATATACTAACATGCAAATTCCCTAGACTAGAATGCCAAATTCTACTATTTCTTCCACGCGATTTTGTCTGATTTTTTGCCAATATTACATAATTTTTATCAGGACAATCCTTAGCCATCCTAATAGCTTCAGAACTGGTACTATCTATCTCATCAAAAATTAGTAGATTATATTTTTCCTGCCACGACATAGCTATAAACCATCCATAGTATACTCTTCTGCTTTGAAGAATTGTTTTTTGAAAATATCATGGATTCGCATGCTCACCATTCATTTTCAAATCCAATTCTTCAAATCATTTGAGTATATCAGCAAATGGCTGGATAAAAACACACAGTAGCAATAAAACTCCAATAATCAAATAGCATATAAATTTTAAGCTCTTAGGTGTTGGTACTAAAACTCGTTTCAAACTTTTATCCGCCTCAAAAAAATACATAAACTTAACTATTTTCAGATAATAATAAGCCGCTACAACACTTGTGCCAATAGCTATAAATGCTAGAGTAAATTGTTTCTCTATAATAGCCTGATAGAAAACGCTGTATTTCGCAAGAAATCCTGCCAGTGGTGGAATGCCTATCATAGAGAACATGATAATCGCAATCCCAGCAGCTAACGCCTTACGGGTAGAAGCAAGACCTTTAATATCATCAAAAGTTGCCGAATCTGATTTTTTACCTAGCAGATTAATTAGGCAAGCAAAAAAGCCAGTGACAGAAGCAGCATAAATAACCATATATAGTAAGGCTACTCTATCACCGTAAGGAGTATGAAAAGAAATAGCCATTAACACATAGCCAATATTTAGAATAGTGCTGTAACCCATTAGCCTTTTGAGGGAGGTTTGTCTAATAGCACCAGCTGCCCCAATAAGCATAGACAAAATCGCAGTGATTTTTATTAGATCAACTGAAATTTGCTTATAATCTCCAATTACCATAGTCATTATATTTAATAATACCACCACATTACCAATTTTTGTGGCAGCAGAGAAATAGGTAATTGAAGGAATGGGAGACCCTTCATATACATCTAGCGTCCAACTATGCAAAGGAGCAGCTGATAATTTAAATAAGATACCACTTAAAAAAAGCACTAAGCCCACTATTAAACCAATATTTGGCTGCGGTGAATGATTCAATTTCTCAAAAATATTACTATAATCTAAACTACCGCCAAATCCATAAATAAAGGAAATACCAAATAACGTTAGGCAGCTAATCAAAGACCCAAGGATAAAATATTTTAACGCTCCTTCTGATGCTTTAATATTATTCAGATTAAAGCCAGCTAATACATAGGCTACCAGTGCCTGTAACTCCATAGCAACAAATAAAAGTAAAAAATTACGGGCTGATATAGTAATAAAAACACCAACAGTAGAAAGCAGCACTAAGGTTATAAATTCTGTTTTAAACTCCTCCTTAGTGATTTTACAATATGCCTGATAAATCATCATGGTCATTATTGAAAATAATAAAACAAAGAATTTAAAAGCAACAGTAAAATGATTAACGACAAAAGAATTATGAAAAGCTATTATATCATTATCTGAACCTTGTAAAGCAAGATACTGCAACTGTTGAAAAGCAACAATAAGTAATATTGCCGATAGTAATATCTGAGTATTGCTAATGGTTTTAGTTTTTGTACTAAATAACACTGCATATGTTTGAGTAAACAAAGCTAGTAAGGTCAGCATTATCTCAGGTAAAATAATTACAAATTGTTTAAAAATTGGGTCTGTCATATTGCGAGCTTCTAAGTTTTTATATAAATCTAATATATACTATAAAATCGCTAGCACTAAGTACGAATAGTAAAAAATATTCAATTATATAGCTCCCTAGTAAGTTCCTGATATTATAGCTAAACTGGAAAGGTTTTAGCCAAAAAAACGTCATTGCGAGAAGCCGCTGCAAGCGGCGACGCGGCAATCTAAGATACGCGAAGCGTTACTCTAAAAAACAGCTTCGCTGTTTATCTAGATCGCCACGGCATCTAACGAGCCTTGCTATGACGAATGTGTTTAATTTGTTTATACATGTTCAACCATTACGCTCTTAAGTTGACGCCTATGTGCAATGACGGAGGGGCTATCTAGAACCTTAACGGGTTAGCTATATTTATCAAGTACCATAGCCATAATCTTACTAGCTATAGGGGCTGCTGCCCTGCCTCCGCCTCCACCATGATCTACAAAAACTAAAATAGAGTAACGAGGTTGTAGGTAAGGAGCAAACCCAGCGAATATAGCGTGGTTACGCCTTTCCCAAGCAATTGACTCTCTATTTAAATCATCATTGATATTAGCCTTTGATTGCACTTGTGCCGTACCTGTTTTACCAGCTAATTGATGCCCTTCTGTCAAAATTCTACTATAATAGGCAGTCCCACCTTGCGTATTAACTGCTCTATACATGCCTTCTTTTAAAATATCTAGATATTGTTGATTTATATTAACCTGATCAAATACTGACCCATCTTTTACTGATATATCTTTAGCAATTTTAGGATTATACAATTTCCCATTATTGGCAATTGCCGTTACAAATCTAGCTAACTGGATTGGAGTAGCTGATAAGAACCCCTGCCCTATCGATAAATTAAGAGTATCACCAATCGTCCATTTAGAGTTAAATTTTTTCATTTTCCACTCTTCTGAAGGAACAAAACCTGATGCTTCTCCAGTTAAATCAATGCCAGTTTTTGTACCAAAACCAAAATTTCTGGCCATATCTAATATTCTTTTATGACCTATTAAGCGAGCTATTTCATACATATAAGAATTACAAGAATATTTGATAGCATTATACATATCAACGATGCCATGACCATGACGATTCCAGCACCTAGCGCTATTATTACCTAATACTGAAGCCCCAGTACAATTAACAGTTTTAGTCGGTTTAATGCCATTCTCTAATCCAGCTAAAATTGTAATAATTTTAAAAATAGATCCAAGTGGGTAAGTACTTTGTATAGTCTTATTAATCAACGGCTTATAGGGATCATTGACTAAACTTTGCCAGTAATCTTGGGATAATTTTATAAAATTATTAGCCTCAAATACTGGTGACATAGCCAGCACTAGCACATTACCATTAGTGGTATCGATAACTATTGCAGAGCAACCTTGTTTATTTAAGTATGGTTGCACTCTTTGTTGTAGTTCCACGTCAATATTTAGATGTAAGTCCTCACCTTGCTGGCTTTGAATATTGGTGATTTCTCTTACTTGTTTGCCCAAAGCATTTACTTCTATCTGCTTATAACCAAATTTCCCACGTAACTTGTCTTCATAATATTTTTCTACACCAAATTTTCCAATATTAAAATCCCCTAAATTGTTAATTTGTAAATCTTGTTTTTCTTGCTCATTAATCTGTCCAATGTACCCTATCACATGACAAGTCGCTTCTGAAAAATGGTAAAATCTTGCATAACTAGCATCTACAAAAATAGAACTTAAATTTAACTTTTGTTCTTCAATAAGTGACATTTGTTGCCAGCTAAGATTATCTAGTATAACCAAAGGAATATGTTTATTGGCTTTTTTTATTTTTTGCTTAATGTAATTTTGTTCTTCTTCGGATAATTCTAGGATATTGGCAACTAGAGCTAATTCGTTTTTGTAATCATTGCCATTATGTATGTCAAGTAACAACCTAAAACAAGTTTGGTTTGTAGCCATAATGTTACCGTTGATATCATAAATTTGCCCTCTAAAAGGTGGAATTAGAATAAAACTTATACGATTTTTATCAGATAAAGTACGATATTTATCATTTTCAAGCAACTCCATAAAAAACATTCTTCCAGCCAATAACGAAAGCAATGTCAGTTTTCCTGAACCTATGAGAAAAGCCCTTCTTGATATTAACTGGCTATATAATATTTTACTATTTAGCATGTTTTCTAAAATATTCTAATGCTTTATCAAGTGGAATTCGTAGCAAATTATATGAGAATATAGTAGTTAGATACTGCATTAACATCATAAAATACCCCTCCGAAGATAAGCCTTTGCTTAAAATTAGCAAATATCTAAAATGTAATATAAAGAAATAATAGAAACAAAAGACGATAAAATTTGTTAAATAACTTCTAAGTACAAAAAATTTTCCTGTGAATTCTAAAATTATGTGAGCAATTATCAGAACCAAAGAATTTGTACCAATTGGCATGGAATATAACTGGTCAAAAATTATTCCTGCTAAAAATATTAGCCAAAAACCAATATGATAGAATGTGGAAAAATAGTAGAGTAAACTAACTTCAAAAGCTGGGAAAATAATAGATTCTCCATTAATTCTAAAATTTTCTAACGGAAAAATTAATAATAACAAACATAATTCTAATAATATTATTTTACCAAATATTTGTGATAAATTGCCAAAAAACTTCATACTAATTTTAGTTCTTTAATTACTGATGAAATAATCGGTAATGTTAGATCATATTTTCTTATGAGATCCAATACCAGTTTAGCAGATTCTCGACCCTCCACTAAGTATAAATTTTCATTTAAAAATTTATTAACATCTGAATGCTTCCCTAATTCATAACCAAATCTACTATTTCGTGATTCTTTAGAGTAACAAGTTAGCACCAAATCCCCTAATACACCTGGAGCATATAAAATAGAGCTATCCTCTAATTCTCCGTCAATGGCCTCAGATAAAATTTTTATTTCTTGAAGCCCCCCCGTTATCAGACCTGCTTTAGCATTCTGTCCATAACCTTTTGCCTCATACCACCCACTTTTTATCGCTACAATATTTTTAACAGCAGATGCCACTTGCATTGCTACCACATAGTCAGTTATAGTAACCTTAAATTGTTGTGATATTAAACTAACTGCCAATCTTCTTGCAAGGTCAATGTCTACAGAAGCAATAGTTACCGAACTTAATAAATTTTGGGCAACTTCTTTAGCTAGGTTAGGTCCAGCGATAAACGCCAACGGATTATTTGGTAATATCTTTTTTACTTTATCGGATAGTAGTTCTGTAGGATCTCTAGAAAAGCCCTTAGTTGCAACTAATAACGCCACATCCTTAGATATCCCAGTATCTTTTAATATATTCAGAGTATCATGAAAAGCAAAAGATGGTACAGCAATAATTATTACTTCTTGATCTAAAATAGCTGCCAACTCACTATAAGGCACTATATTACTTGGTAATGTAACATCACTACCCAAATATTTGCTATTGGTTTTACTATTTTTTATTTCTTCAACAATATTATTATCACGTAAAAATATGGGAGCAGCATCATAGCACCTTGCCACCTGACAGGCTAGTGCAGTTCCCCAACTACCGCCACCATAAACAGCAATATTTTTAAATTTTTTCATACCAAAATTTCTGAAATCATATGATTATCTTCTATAGCAACTAGCCGAGCCTTAACAATTTGTCCTACATCAAAATTACCTTCAAGCTTTACCGGAATAAAATTTTCTGTATGAGCTATGTTATTTTGTTCTACAAGTAGCTCTACTTCCTGCCCTATATTCCTTTGGAAAAATTTTTGTAATTGTTGTTCCCCGGCAGTTCTTAGAATTTCTGCTCTTACTTTTCTAATCGATTTTGCTATTTGCGGCATTCTTGCAGCCGGAGTTTCATCACGTTCAGAATATGGGAAAACGTGTAAATATTGTAAATCTGCCTCAGAGATCAGTCTTTTTGTATTATCAAACATTGCATCAGTTTCCGTCGGAAAACCAGCTATAATGTCTGCACCAAATGATACATTTGGTCTTAAATTACGCAACTTATGACAAAAATCAATAATATTTTGACGATTATGGCGACGTTTCATACGCTTAAGTATCATATCATCACCAGCTTGTAAACTAATATGAAAATGCGGCATAATCTTTGGTATATAAGCCATAAGATCGAACAAATCGTCATCGATCTCAGCTACATCAATTGAAGATAATCTAAGCCTCTTTAGTTCTGGAACCAAGCCAATAATTCGTCTAATCATCTGAGCAAAAGTTGGAGCTCCTGGCAAATCTGGTCCATAAGCCGTCACATCAACACCTGTAAATACTACTTCATTGTAACCATTTTCTACTAATGCCCTTAACTGTCGTACTATAACACCCATCGGTACTGACCTACTATTACCTCTACCATAAGGTATCATACAAAATGTACAACGATGATTACAACCATTTTGCACCTGAATGAAGGCACGAGACCTACCATCAAAACTACTCACCATATGATTAACAGTTTCAGTAACCGACATTATATCATTTACCACCACTTTTTCTTCGGTAAATTGATAATGGGCAGCTATTAACTTTTCTTCATTACCAAGTACTTTATCAACCTCAACCATATTAGCAAAAATAGCTGGGTTATTCTGAGCAGCACAACCAGTAACAATAATTCTTACATCAGGATTATTTCTTTTAGCCTTACGAATTGCTTGACGTGATTGTTTTTCAGCTTCCTTAGTGACCGCACAAGTATTAAATACTATGACATTCTCAAGACCAGAAAGAGCTAGATTATTTTTGATCACTTCACTTTCATAAATATTTAATCTGCAGCCAAAAGTTACAACTTCTTGTGATTTAGTCATAAAAAAACTCCCCACGTGAAACTAAAGTAGCAGGACCAGTCATTATTATATTCTCACCTTGCTTTGACATTTGTAGACTACCCAATTGAAATACTACTTGACAAGGAGAGCTAATAAATCCTAGCTTGACCGCAGAAGCAAAACTAGCACATGCTCCACTACCACAAGCAAGAGTTAAGCCTGTACCTCTTTCCCAAACCGATAAATAAATTTTATTATCCTTGATTGAAGCAAAATTAACGTTAACACCATCAGCAAATAATTCTTTTTCCTGTAATTTCTCTCCTATTATTTCTTTATCTTCAATAGCGAGATCACTAAAAATAACAAAATGTGGATTACCAATATCGGCACAGATAACTTCCTTGATGTCGATCATATAACGCTCTACAACCGGCCAAATTTTTTCGGATGAAGGCATCCAATCTTCCTCGAAACTAACTATCCCACTATCTACTTCAATCTCGTGCTCATTCAGTATCTTACAAGATAATTCTTTTCCATATATTAGACCTCTTGCAGGATTCGCTTCTGCTGAGGAATTTGTAGGAGACACGGAACGGAGAACCGGAGCGTACTCTAGTGTACGTGAGGATTCGAGTACCGGATCGACACACAAATTACCAGCAGAAGTAGAATTATGTAAGGGGTCTATCCTCAAAGTGATTTCCTTTATCCCTAAATCAAGATATACCAGCTTGGCAAGACATCTTGAAGCATTACCACATAATTTGGCACTTGATCCATCTTGGTTATATATAATCATCTCATAGTAATTTGGTTTTTTATCATAAATAATAAACTGATCACAACCAATACCAGTATGGCGATTGGCAATCTTTAGAGATAATTGTTGCAAATCACAATTTTTAGGTAAATCACGCTGGTTGATAATCACAAAATCGTTACCTAATCCATGCATTTTAGCGAAATTGATTTTTTGGGACACAGAAATATCTTTAGTTGTTTGAGGTTATTATACCAAATATATGAAATTTATGTAGAAAATAATAGACTCCTTGTTAGTATCTAGACTTCTTGCAGAATTCGCTGCTGTTGAGGCATTTATAGGAGACACGGAACGGAAAACCGCAGCGTACTCTAGTGTACGTGAGGATTTGAGCACCGGATCGACGCCCAAATTACCAGCAGAAGTAGAATTATGCAAGAAGTCTAATGATATTAACAACTAACTAATAACTATTAAAAATATATCTAGTAAACCTACTTTTATAGAGATAAAATGACAAAAATTACCAAGCACCATTGACATAATAAATGCATGAAATATTTTCTTAGTAGTATAACATGATAATCATCTATGAAGTAAAGTTATTTAATAGTGATCGAAACCAAAAGTATGCAAACCACTACATGGGTAATGTTTCCTAAGATATTTATTGAGTTAGCCAAAAATTAAAAGAGCTTTATATGCCTTATTTGCAAAAATTTGTATTTGACTCACCTATGTTATGTGTTTTCTATTTAGGAGGAAAAGTTGAAGGTTGCAATATAGAAATGCATGATGTTGTATTTGCAGTCGGGAAATCTGATATTGAAATTTCTCAAAAAATTAAAAGCAAATGGTGTGGTATAAAAACATCTTTACATGTTGATTCTTGGTTCATACTAGCTAGTCTTAACGGTTTTGATGTTAAAATTACGGAAATAAAACCTCAATCTAGTACCAATCATTTATATTTTGTTAACCTTGGTTCTTATAAGAAAAACTTATTTGGAGAAAATCATTTTATCACTTTTGTTGTTGCACAATCGAGAAGCCAAGCCATTGAACAAGCAAGAAGAGAAGTGTCTAAGGGTACAGAAATGTTACATACTGACAATATCTATGATATAGATGAATGCATTAGAATTACTGAAGTTGATAATTACCATATTGCACTTGAATATACTGGCATAAAAAAGAAGTTAAGTATAATCAATGGTTATCAGCAACTCAAATAAATAGTTATAATATTAAATTAAGGTCATATATACTTCTATGATTTCAAGAGTTGTGCTTTAGACACGACGACCTTAATTCTTGAAGTTCACCGAGTATACTTTGTTTTGATAGGAAATGACTCCTTGCATAACTAGTTGTAAAGAGTTATTTTAAGGTCATTGGAATCTAAATAAGTGATAAAATGACTTTTAACTCAAGCAAACTTAAAAATGGTCTAACTATTCTTACCTATAATATGTCTAATGTAAATTCTGTAGCTATTAATGTCATTGTCAATGTAGGGAGTCGCTATGAACAATCTTCAGAAATAGGCATATCCCATTTTCTTGAACATATGGCATTTAAAGGCACAAAAACTAGGTCTGCTAAACAAATTGCTGAAGAATTTGACTCTATAGGAGGACATTTTAATGCATATACCTCGCATGAACAAACTGTTTATTATTCAAAAATATTGAATGAAAACTGCTATAAAGCTTTAGAAATACTGGCGGATATCATACAAAATTCAGTTTTTTCAAAGGAAGAAATAGCCAAAGAATATCAGGTGATTCTACAAGAAATTGCTCATGTTCAAGATAACCCTGATGAACTTATCCACGAAAAATTTTATAGTAGTGCTTATGAGAATCAAGCACTTGGCAGGTCAATTCTAGGAACTCACGACAGTTTGGCTAAATTTGATAGAGAACATTTTAGTAATTACGTTGACAAACATTATAATGCCGAAAATATTTACTTATCAGTAGCAGGAAATATTTCCCATGAGCAAGTTGTAGAATTTGCCAAAAAATTATTTTGTTCATTAAAAAATAAACAAAATAGTCATTTTGAGAAAGTTAGATATACAGGGGGACATAGCTTTATCACCAAAGACCTTGAGCAAACTACCCTAGTTCTAGGTTTCGAGAGTGTGCCGTATTTTAACATACAACAATTATATCATACGCAAGTTCTTTCACTAATACTTGGCAGTGGTATGTCATCAAGATTATTTCAACAAATCAGGGAAAAACTTGGACTGGTTTATTCAATTGGTAGCTATAATAACTCCTACTATGATAGTGGGATTTTTGGCATATATGCCTCCACTAATCACGATAAACTACCATTCCTTGCAGAACAATTAGTTAATGAAATAAAAAAAATTTCTACAGACATCAAAGACTCAGAAATTGATAGGGCTAAAGTACAACTAAAAACTAGTATCTATATAGCTCAAGAAGAATCTTCTTATAAATCAGAAGAAATTGGTAAGAATTTTGCTGTTTTTGGCAAATATATACCTACTAAACAAACTATTGAATATATTATGAATATAACAAAACAAGATATAATAAATATTGCTAACAAAATATTTGTTACAAAACCTACTTTATCTATTATTGGTCCTAAACCACTTGCCATAGATTATCAAGAATTATGCCATAAGCTAGCTCTATGAAATCGGTGCTATTAACTAGAAGTTTAGAGGATAATGATGAAATCATTAGAGAATTGGAGAAAAATTGTAGTTTTAAATATATCTGTTCTCCTTTAGTAGAATATCAAGCTTTGCCATTAAATAGCACTACTTTGCATAATATTTTGCATAATTATGTTAATATAATTGTCACCAGTAAAGTTGCTGCTAGAATCCTTGCTGGACATCAAGAGCTAGAACAAAAGAATTTATGGATAGTCGGCAATTCATCAAAGTTAATTCTAGAACAAAAAAATTTTGTAGTACGATATGTTGCTACAAATATTCAAGATCTACTAGAAAACATCCCTCAAGAAATATATGAGCAAACCATATATTTATCGTCAAATGAAATTACTCAAGATTTGCCTCAAAAAATAAAAAGACACATTATTTATCGGGTAAAATACGCGACCCAGCTATACCAAATAGCAGAGATTGAAAAGGGCATCAATTTTATTTTACTATATTCACAGAACAGCACTAAGACTTTTATTGAATTATTAATAAAAAATAATTTGCTAAAACTACTAGATAATAGTTTAGTAATTACTATAAGTGAAAAGGTAGCAAATATTATTAGATATTTTGCCAAAAATGTGGTTTATTGTGATAATGGACAGCCGCAACAAATGTTAGAGTTATTAATTTATAATGCAAAAATCAGAAACTAATATAATAAAAGTTCGTAGTAATAATCCTATTATTCTCACAATTATTCTAATTGTGTTATTTGCCATATCAATAGGTTACATGACTTTTTTCAATAATAAAAAGGTCGATTCTGAATTACCCAATAATACAACTATTTCTAAAACAGACTCTATGTTAGAACATGATGTAATTCAAGAAGATAATAGTCCAAAACAAGAAGAAGTCTCATTAAACCACCAACCCGAACCATCTAAGACCCCCCTTAATTATAGCATTTATTTACTTAGCGTTAATCTTTTAGTGATGAATTTTTTACAAGATAAAGATTATACACAGCAAATTCGTCAAATTGAAACTATAGAGTTACCTACAAGAATAAAAAATACTTTGCTAGACCTACATAATTATAATGAAAATTATTTACTTAATAACAGTTTAGGTTTAATCAAGATATTTCCACAAGCAAATTGTTGGATTGAGAAATTTATTAAGATTGAAAGAAAATCTAGTTTTACCAAAGATAAAGAAAAACTAAAGTTGAGAATAATAGGCAATCTAGATTTTTTTATTAATTTCTTTTATTCAGAAGAATTACAACAAGAATTTGTAGAGTAAAATAATGATAAGATTATTAATAATTTGTATTACATTTTTGTTATTATATTTAGGTTTTTCTGTCTTAAATCAGCTTGACTCAACATTAACCTTAAATTTATATGATTATTATATAGAAACCTCCTTTTTTACTTTCATTATTTTATATATATTATTTACACTTTTTAGTGCTATTTTTTTAAAAATAATATTTCTAATTATTGACCTACCTGCTAATTTAAAAGATATTTTCTTTTCCAAAAGAGCTACTACTGATAATTACCTACTGATGAAGGCTATGGCAGAATATATTGCTGGTGAAAAATCAAAGTCAGTAGCAACTAGTCAAAAAATAGCTCATCGTTTAACTAAAGAAAACAAGGTATTTCATACTTTACTTTTAGCAGAAGCAGAATTAGATACTTCAATAAGAATAAAATATTTTCAGGAATTAGAGCAATCTAAACATTATAGTGCCTTTGTTACCAAAAGACTTGCACAAATATTTTATCAAAATAATATGTATGAAACAGCTGAGAATTATGCTGTTAGATCATTTAACCTAAATGAATTTGATAGTGAAACTTTAGAAATTTTACTTGATTGTTATGCTAAACTTTCTCTGTGGACAAAATTTATCTTTGTGGTATCCAAACTTAACAGAGTTGACGCACAAAAACTAGAGTCTATAAAGAACAAAATAGCTGATTATTATGTTGACGCTGCCAAAAATATGCTAGAAGCTAATGAGACAAAAGATGCTATCCATTATTTAGAATCAGCTATTAAACTTATACCTTCACATATCTCCGCATTAAATCTCTATCTACCTCTAAATTCTTCTAGCTGGAATAATAAAAACATTGAAATATTAAAAGCTGCCTTCGCAAATAACCCTTCTTTTGAGATTGTAGAATTATATAAGCAATTTTCTTCTGTACCCCCTTTAAGAATTTATGAAGATCTAGTAATGTTAGTAAACCCTAAACAATATTTAGGGCTATTTTTAGCTATAGCCGCTTATTTAGGCTTACCGGAAAAGATTAAAAATCTTAAAAATGAACCTGAACTATTACCTTTTCATGATATTTGAGCTTAATATATCTCCTGAGAAGGATCTTTTTCGGGAGGAATATTATGGAAAGCATCATTATCTTGACCTTGGTTCTGATAATCTAATACTGGTATATCATGAATTTTGAATGCTTCCATAATACTACTAGCAGAAGTAACTTTACCAGTTGTTGGATCTATTGGTAACAATTTAATTGATTCTGGTACTTTAAATGCCAGTGATGGAATATCAGAATAAGCCTTCTCCATAAAATCAATAAATATAGGTAAGGCAACACTTGAGCCTGTTGCAGTTTTTCCTAGTGTTTTTGGCGTATCATAACCAATATATGTTCCGACAACTATTTTTGGAGTAAAACCAATAAACCAAGTATCCATACTATCGTTGGTAGTACCACTTTTGCCAGCTATAACTTTACCAAGTTTTTTTGCAGCGGTTGCCGTACCTCTTTCAACTGCTCCAGTGAGAAATGAGATAATCTGATAATCACTTGCTTCATCGGTAATCATCCGATAGTCGGGTTGAGGTAGGATAGGGAGTGATACGTTATCAGTAAGCTGGGAATCAGATACATTACAATTTTTACATTCCCTATTGTCTCTACGATAAATTATTTTACCATTACGATCTTTAATTAGTTCTACGAAATGCGGTGTAACTTTTTTCCCTGAATTAGCAATTATTGCATAAGCATTGGTCATTTTTTCTAGTGTAGTTTCGAGCGAACCAAGCACCATAGAATAAAATCTCTTCGGCTCATTATTAATACCAAATCGCTTGATTATCTCAGCAACTTTGCTTAGTCCTATAGCTTGTGCTACCCTAACAGTAACAAGGTTTCGTGATTTCTCAAGCCCTATACGCATAGTAATTGAACCTAGAAAATTTCCTTTATAATTTTTTGGTCGCCAAACTGGCATGCCAGGACCTTGCGGAATCTCTACTGGACCATCTTCAAAAATTCTATTTGGCTGGATTGCGTTTTCTAAAGCAGCAAGATAAACAAAAGTTTTACTGAGTGATCCTGGTTGTCGCAACGCCTGAGTAGCACGATCAAATTTACTAACTGTGAAATCATATCCACCAACGCTGGCAAGTACCTGACCTGTTGTAGGATTCATCACTATAATCGCACCATTAACGGTAGGAATTTGCCTTAATCCGTAATTAGCATTTACTTTTTCGACTACTATAACATCACCCTTTTGTAAAAGAGTTTTTACTGATTTAAGATCATTTTTTGCCCACTTCATTTCTGATAAAACTATTTTTGACTTACTCAAGTCACAAAGACCAATTTCCGCTTGATTATCTGAAACATTTAACACAACAGCTAATTGATATTCTAAAATAGCTGGAGGTTTTGCTACTTTATTTAAATTATCTTGCCAGTTATTTAAATCAATATTAGTTATAACTCCTCTAAAACCATGCTTCCTATCATATGCTCTTATGCCTTGCCTAAGAGCATTTTCTGCAGCTTGCTGATAACCAGCATCAAGTGAAGTAATAACCGTTAACCCTCCAGTATAGAAATATTCTTTACTGCCAATTTTACTAATGACTTCTTCCCGTACTTGCTCAGCATAATAACCGGCTGTAACGGTTTCGTTACGATCCCGCTTTTGCAAAGTAATAGGGGTATCTACTGCTTCTTTTGCTGTCTCTTGCGTTATATAACCATCTTCCAACATTCTCATAATAACATAATCTCTACGATCTTTCACCCTAGCATAATTTCTCTCCGGATTAAAATTTGATGGTGCTTTTGGTAGGCCAGCGATAAAAGCTGATTCGGCAACAGTTAAATCTTCAATAGACTTATTAAAATAATTCTGAGCAGCCATGGCAACTCCATAAGCTCCCCTACCAAAAAATGTTTGATTAAGATATAACTCCAAAATTTGATCTTTAGTAAAGGTTTTTGAGACCCTATAGGATAAAATTGCTTCTTTGATCTTACGTTCTATTGATACTTCAGAGGTTAATAAAAAATTCTTAACTACTTGTTGAGTAATAGTTGACCCTCCTTCTACTCTACGATGATGCAAAATATTAGAGATATTGAATATGGCTGCTCTGATTATACTTATAACATCAACTCCTGGATGTTCAAAAAAATTCTTATCTTCTGCTGAAATAAACGCTTCTATAAGAGAACGTGGTACACTACTAATAGGTACAAAAACTCTACGTTCCAAAGCATATTCCTCCATTAATTTTCCATTTTGTGCATAAACTCTTGTTACCGATGGTGGATGATAATCGGCAAGTTGAGAATAGTCAGGTAGATCTTTAGAGTAATGATACAACAAATATATACAAGCACTAAGAGCTATTATGCCTGATATTATAAATAATTTAAAAAATATATAAAAAAATTTGAGCATTTTTGACAAAGTATTTCTCACATTTATTCAAGTAAAAGTTTTATCTTAGATAATATTTCTGCTACCAGCTTTTTGTCTAACGTAATACTCGATAATCAAGTTTTCTTCTGAAGACTACAATTCATGGCAGTTTATGTCATTCCCGCCTACGCGCATAGGTGTCAACTTAAGAGCGTAATGATTGAGCATGTATAAGTAAATCAAACCTAAACGTCTATTAGCGAGAAGCCGCTGCAAGCGGCGACGCGGCAATCTAAGATACGCGAAGCGTTACTCTAAAAAACAGCTTCGCTGTTTATCTGGATCGCCACGGCATCTAACGAGCCTTGCTATGACGACTGTGTTTAATTTGTTTATACATGTTCAATCATTACGCTCTTAAGTTGACGCCTATGTGCCTACGCAGGAATGACATATTAGTGATCCACGCGGGCAATGCCTACACGGGAATGACATCTTCTCAGCTTCTTTTCATGACTTTTAAACTGTCCTGAATTATATAACTCAATAAAAACCTGATTATCAGGTCACAGCACCATTTCTCCGCTCAAACTACTTGCCCCAGCCTCGGTAATTTTTACATCGATAATCTGACCAAACAAATCTTTTGCAGGGTTTATTACATGCACCGACTGCATATAACATGTTTTTCCTATCAGTTGATTGTCCAATTTACCGTCACGATCAAACAATACTGGCATTATTTTGCCAATACAACTTTCATTAAACAATAATTGTTGGCGAGATATTTCTTGCTGTAAAATTGCTAAACGCCTAGATTTGATATGTTCAGGCACTTGCTCTTTAACCGCAGCAGGTGTACCAGGTCTTGGACTATATTTAAAAGAATAACACTGACCATAACCAACCTTCTTTACTAAATCTAAAGTGTCAGCAAAGTCTTCATCCGTTTCTCCGGGGAATCCTACAATAAAGTCAGATGAAAAGACTATATCTCTTCTCGCATTTCTTAAACGATTAATAATATCGAAATAATAATCTCTGTTATGTTTACGATTCATTGATTTTAAAATTTTGTTAGAACCTGACTGTACTGGCAAGTGTAAAAACGGCATCAATTTTGATTCCGACCCATGTAACAGAATTAAATCTTCTGTCATATCAATAGGATGAGAAGTAACGTATCTAATACGCTCAAGATTTGCTATTTCTGCTATGTAGCTGATTATATCTGCTAAACTACATTCTTTGCCTTCAATAGTTTTTCCATGATAAGCATTAACATTCTGACCTAGCAAGATTACTTCTTTCGCTCCGTTTGAAACGGATTTTATAATTTCTCTGTATATTTGTTCTAGATTTCTTGAGAATTCTGCACCCCGAGTATAAGGGACAACACAGAAAGTACAAAATTTGTCACAACCTTCCTGAACTGAAATAAGGCTACTTACTCCTTGTATATTAGATTGTTCAGGTAACTTATCAAATTTAGCTTCTTCAACAAAATCTAATTTAATTACATGTTTTTCATGTCTAGCAATCTTTGCTATCAGCTCTGGTAAATCGTAGTAAGATTGTGGGCCTACTACTATATCTACATAACTAGCTCTTCTAAAAATTTCATCACCTTCAGCTTGTGCAACACATCCAGCAACAGTAACGATTACATTACCTGCTCCCTTTGACTTTCTATCATCTTTAATTTGTTTGATACGACCAAGCTCGGAATACATTCTTTCTGCAGCTTTCTCCCTAATATGACAAGTATTTAAAATAATCATATCAGCTTGGTGCATAGAATCAGTTGGCTGATAACCAAATGGCTCTAGCAAATCCTGCATTTTGATGGAGTCATATACATTCATTTGACATCCATAAGTTTTAATAAAAAGCTTTTTTCCCATGTTTTTTACTTAACAAAAATAAATTAGGTTGTATTATATATAATACTGTAAAAAAGATGACATATTTTTTTGGGAATGATTTTATTTGAGGTTATTGAGGTTTGGAAAGTTATGAAGCTTATAGCACATATGTTTGTGTAATACTCTAACTATAATAATACCATACTCTTGTTTTAGATAATACAATATATGTTTTTTTGTAGGGAAGCTCAATAAGGTAGGATATATATCATTTCGTAAAGTACCTATATTAGGATTAAGACTTAAAGCAATAGCTTTGTTATGTATCTCATCTAAATATTTTATAGTTTGCTGCCTTCCCCAATGTTTTAGTGTGTAATCTGTAATATCTTCAAGATCACGTTTCGCACTATTTGTAAATTTACACTGAATCATTAAGCTTTATTTTTAAGTTATCAAAAACAACCTTATGAGAGTGTATTTTATTTTTTGCTAAGTCATCTAATCCTTCAGAAATTGCAAGTTTTAATACTTGTTCTTTAAAAGATTCTAATTCATGAAACTCTTTATCAGAAACTATTACAGCTATAGGCTTGCCATTTCTACTAATGCTGATAGGTTCTGTTTGCACTTTGATAAGTAATTCACCAAACTCACGTTTTGCTTCAGTTGCATTTAATTCTTCCATGATAATAATTATTTTAATTAATATGATTAATTAAAACATAAATTATTAATATAATCAAGTTAATTACAATGTCTTTTTCTTTTGGAACATTACATTATGCCAATCACTAAAAGTTTGATTCTCAGTTCTTGTTCGCACAAAATTATAGAATATTTTTAAGGTATTATAACGATCCAACTTCCATTGACAGCGATAATTTTGAACACTAGGCTTACAACTTGGTATTAACTTATAACCATTACTAACTGATTCTACATATGTTACCAAATCATCGAATGGTTGTAACTCGCCAGCTTCTTGTTGTTTTAACATCATAAGCTCAGCTGTAGCTGCCGTGGTACGACCATCTCCACCTAAGCAATGTAAATAAACCCATCGACTTGGATTTAATTTTAATTTTTGATCAAAAAGTGCTACCATTTTATCTAAATTATCACGATTGGGCTCTCGATGATCTAATGTGGTAATTCTATAATAATCAATATTCAAACCTGCCATTATATCAGCTTCAGTCTTAGTAGAAATAGGTATACAGATTGCCGGATCCTTCTTTGTTGGCGTAGTCTTCAAATTATTTACATATATACTAAGTTGCTTGTAAGTTGGTAATATTTAACCAAAAAGATATTGCTCCCGTACTATAATTTCCTCTTGAGATTTATTAGCGTTGACGTCATCATATGGTAAACTGATAAAGGACACTGGGTTTAGGTCGTTGAATCCATGATACTCATTCCTTAAATCAACATCAATAATATCTGTTTTAGATCCAATAGCATTTTTAAATTGGTTGACACTAAATTGTCCACTGGCAATTATATTATATTGTTCAATATATCTAATATTTTTAGGAAGTAATTCTTGTAGTTTATTATGATTATTAAATTGGAAATATGCTAAATTTCCATTATTTAAATATTCCGATGGCAACATGTAAATAATACAAGATGAACGACTACGATATGATATAAGCAATAATAACCCCATTATAGCAAATGCAATAATAAATTGAGATTTTCTACTTATGTTCAGACTTATTATTTTCTTCATTTATATGATACTAATTTGCTAACAATAACAGAGCAATCTAAACTAAACCCCTTGCCTAGCTAGTCTTTCTTCAATCTCATGACGGAAATGACGAATTAACCCTTGAATAGGCCAAGCAGCAGCGTCTCCAAGGGCACAAATAGTACGTCCTTCGATCATTTTTGTAACGTCCAATAATTGATCTATTTCATCTATTTTTGCCTGACCGCGTACCAGTCGCATCATAACTCGCCACATCCAGCCTGTACCTTCTCGACAGGGGCTACACTGACCGCAAGACTCATGCATGTAGAATTTACTAAGCCTAGCAATAGCGTAAATAATATCCGTATAATTATCCATAACAATAATTCCACCAGTCCCGAGTGCCGAACCAGCTGCTCTTAAACTATCAAAATCCATTGCAACATCCTGACATAATGACTTTGGTAGCAACGGTACTGATGAACCACCTGGGATAATAGCTTTCAGATTACTCCATCCACCCCGTACACCCCCGGCATATCTCTCAATCAACTCCTTTAAAGGTACGCCCATGGCTTCTTCAACATTACATGGCTTATTTACATGACCAGAAATACAGAAAATCTTTGTTCCGGTATTATTAGGCTTACCGATTCCAGCAAACCAATCAGCTCCACGCCGAAGTATAGTAGGCACAACGGCAATTGATTCAACATTATTAATAGTTGTTGGACAACCATATAAGCCGAAATTAGCCGGGAATGGTGGCTTTAATCTAGGGAAGCCCTTGTTGCCCTCTAAGCTCTCGAGCAGAGCTGTTTCCTCACCGCAAATATACGCCCCAGCCCCTCTATGCAAATGAATGTCAAGATGATACCCTGTACCACAAGCATTACTGCCTATAAAACCGGCATCATAAGCCTCATCTATAGCACGCTGTACATTGGAGGATTCGTTATAAAATTCACCACGAATATATATGTAACAAGTATGTGCGTTAATAGCAAAGCCGGCGAGCAAACAACCTTCAATTAATTTATGTGGCTCATACCTCAAAATATCACGATCCTTGCACGTACCAGGTTCTGATTCATCAGCATTAACCACTAGGTAACTAGGCTTTGGATGGTCTTTAGGCATGAACGACCATTTGGTGCCAGTCGAAAATCCAGCACCACCCCGTCCTCGCAGACCTGATTTTTTTACTTCATCAATTATCCATTCTTTACCTTTAATAATAAAATCTTTTGTATTATCCCAATCTCCACGTTGCTTACTACTTATTATATCATATTTTTCCTGCCCACTAAGATTAGAAAAAATTTTATCGCTAATTTGTAACATAATTAACTCTTAGAATATCTACACATGATATTATAGCTGAAGGCAAACAATTGTGAAGAATAAATATTAGCAACCTCAATTTCGGATTAATTTCATTAATCCGAAATTGGAATGAGAAAGTAAACAATCAGGCTTAAAGCGGTTTGACGCCTGATTGTTAAATATTTCATTTGCTAATAATCTTATTTTTGTACCAATAAAAATAAGATTATTAGCGATAATAGATTAAAATGCATTCGTACCAGCCGCTTCAAGAATGCATTTTTTTGATATTCTAGCCATTTTTGGATTAAAATTTTTAATTTTAATCCAAAACTGAGGTTAGCAGGGTTTTTTACAAAAATACAACAACGCCAACTCTGAAATGCGTTAAGTATATTTATTCTATATCAAAATGCTTGCAAGAATCATCAATTCAATAGAGACTCTTTTGCAATAGGTATTATATGTCTTCCAATTTTGTGGTTAATATACTGCTCGTAAATGAAGAGTTGATAGACGATAGAATCAAAATCAACAAGTGCTAGGAGTGTCCAAGCCGAGGAGTACAGCGTACATTAGTACGTGAGTACCGCAGGTCTTGGACAATGACAACGCAATTGTTGATTTTCATCGAGTATATAATGAAAGGTTTTTATGTCAGACAATAGAGCAACTATAGAATCCAGTAATTTAAATATATCTAATTTTGAGAGTGATAAGGAGTCTATTCATTCTGAATATAGTACGAATCAAGATGATAATATATCGGTAAGATCTGTTGATTCTGGGTACGAAAGTGATAGCCATTTAGCAGATAAACAAGATTATATTATTAGAGTTAACACTAAAAACGAGATTGAAAATATAAATAAATTAATAGGAAGGGCATACACATATAAACTTAAATTTCTAAAACAACCAACTCCACAATTATCAAAAGAATTTATAGCTAATGGAGTACTCATTGGTACTAACGAATCATTTATGAGTGCAATGACTGGATTAGCAACAGAAAGTTTTTACTGTAATTTATCTGATAAAAAGACAGAAGAACTTCTTGATAATTTTAGTTTAAATATAGAACGTTCTAAAAGGCTTATGAACGACAATGACAAGGCAAAAGCAGATAGGCAATTTGCAAACTTAGAAGCTAGTTTAAAGGGATTTGTATTAAATGATATTAAAAGTAACAATGATGAGGATAAGATCGCTCTTGAAGCTGTTAAAAAAGTAATATTAGAATTAAAAGGTCAAGCAATTCCTAAATCAGATTATGCCAGTACAGTAATTAACAAAACTATGGAAAGTTTACAAGCAGATACAAGACATTTTAGTACCGAGCAACTTAATATTTTTAATAAAACTATTAGCCAAGGAAATAAAACTGTTAAATTTGCTAAAGAATTCACAAAACTTAATAAGACAGAACGTACAGCTCTTTCTAATGCAGTTAATGAATCTACTAATTCTTTTATAAAAGAATTAGTAGATAGTAGGAATAATGGGTTAAGTCCAGAGTTTGTTAATTATAGAGCAAATGAAACCAAAAGGCTTTTATTGACTCTTAGTATAAAGATACAGGATACTGGTCCTATGGAAGAACAAAAGAGTAGACAAGAGGCTTTTTGTAAACAGCTGCTACCTTATGTCCATATGCCGAGTGAATTAGCAACTGAGTTATTTGAAGAGTGGAAACCAACAGAATTACATAGCTTAATTGGCAAGGAAGCTCAGAAATTTTTTAGTGTAGATAATGCTCAAAAAAATTCTTCGTTTCTAACCTTAGATGAGACAAAAATTACAGAAGAAAATATCAAACGATTTGCCGATTCTATTAATCCAATTATTAAAGATAAAGATGCAGAATTAGTCTCAAAACCAATCCTTAAAGAATCTATTAACAGAATTCAAAATAAAACAGATATAAAGATTACAGAACAACAAAATAATAAAATCTCGGAACAATTATCTCCAACTTTAATAGAACTTGGTTCTGAGCAACTAAGAAATCACAAAGACGAGATAATATCTGACATAACAAATAAAATTGCAGCAGATAAATCTTGGTATTCTTCTGTGATTAAAAAATTACCTATTTCTACAAATAATTTACAGGATATTGCTACACACCTTACAGACAAATATAGCAATCAAACTGCACCAACCATGTCAACTTCAGTGTCCACACCACCACCTCCTCTTACTCAACATTCTAGCATAGAAACAAAACAAATACCCGAACCTAGTAGTTCTAATTTTGTGGTATCAACACCAACAGAAGCTAAGTTAGAAAATATAGAAGCACACAGATTAAATGAGTTAACTACGGACCAACTAGATAACAGAGTCTTGGTGGATAAGTTACAGAGCAATTCGATAGCTCAGATGGACAAATCTATATCTCAAGAGCTAGCTGAAGATACTGCTGGTCTACCCAACCCAAAGGTAGAAGAAATGCCTACAAAAGCCTCCATAGTTCAGGAAACTCAAACAGATAAATTATCATCAATGAAGCCACAAAATAATCCAAGCATGTCTAGTATTATTAGTACTAATGTTAAAATAGAAATTCAACAAGTAAAAAAAACGTTAAGGCATGTAGAAACAATTAAAAGAGAACTAACAACATCTACTAAACCTACTAAACCTGCTCTTAAAGCAGTAAATAAAGGAAGGTTATGGTAAATTGGTCAATTTTGTCGTATAGAAGCTAGTATAGTACCCTTCCTGTCTATTTTTTTCGATACCAGCTTTCGCTGGGATGACATCGTAAAATTGTATTTAGATTTCGCTACCTACGCGAGACATCAAGGCTTCACCATTACTATACCTAAAACCTTTTCGGGTTAGCTATAAATTACCCTACCATGTGTAATTTGTTTGACAACCGCAAAATAATTTGATAAATATAAATAATTAAGTTAGTATTAATACCAATTCCCAAATTAAGTTAGTTACTCGGAAATACGAATGCTCTCTAGGTTCACATAGTCTAGCTGAGCTGTCAAAATTTTGTGATGCTAATTTCAATAAATTTCTTGCAGAGTTCGCTTATGTGCAAGGATTTAAGGAAGCCACGAAATCTCGACTTGCAGCACACTCAAATTCCGTTACGGATTTGAGCCTAGGCACGACGAATAAATTACCAACAAAAGTAGAATTATGCAAGAAGTCTAATCATTCGAGTAGTAGTCTAACCTTAATCTTTAAGTAACTTGACTTTCGTAGGTTTCGTGATTCTCCCAGTTTTTAAAGCAATAGACCTATTTCAAAACTAGCTATGAAAGGAATTTTTACTAAAAAATTAATCAAAAAATCGTAAGTAGTACTAGTGTACATGAGAATTCCTTCGATTGATTCTAACAACAAAATGACCTAGAAAGAATAAAGTTTCTAGAAAAGTCTGATCTTAACTAATCTAAAAAAAATAGGTATGACCCAAAATACAGTTACTAACAATAAGGAATCACCTGATATTTATTATAATAATAGTACCAAGTATGATAATCCTAATAAAGATGGTATTGTTATCATCAATCTTAAACAATTAAAACGTAAGTCACCTGAAGAATTGCAAATACAGGCAGAAAATCTTAATATTGAAAATTCTAGTGCTTTGCTAAAACAAGAGCTAGTCTTTGCTATACTCAAGAAATCTGTTGAGCAGGGTGATTTGATTTCAGGAGAAGGCGTACTTGAAATTTTACCTGATGGGTTTGGCTTCCTTAGATCTCCAGAAGTAAATTACTTAGCCGGTCCTGATGATATTTATATTTCCCCAAGTCAGATTCGTCGTTTTGGACTACGTACAGGGGACACGGTAGAAGGGCAAATTAGAGCTCCAAAACCAGGAGAACGTTATTTTGCCTTGTTAAAAGTAAACAAAGTTAATTTTGAAGACCCTTCTAAGGCCTATCATAGAGTACATTTCGATAATTTAACGCCACTTTATCCTGAAGAAAAATTATCCCTAGAGCTAGAAGATAATAGTAAGGATTTTAGTACAAGAATAATTGAATTGGTTGCTCCTATGGGTAAAGGACAACGTGCGTTGATTGTTGCTCCACCAAGAACGGGAAAAACTGTTCTATTGCAAAATATAGCTCATGCTATTACCACCAATAACCCCGAAGTATTTTTAATTGTTTTGTTAATTGATGAACGCCCAGAAGAAGTTACTGATATGCAACGTTCAGTGCGTGGTGAAGTAGTTAGCTCAACTTTTGATGAACCCGCTATTAGACACGTTCAGCTTGCTGAAATGGTTATTGAGAAAGCTAAAAGGTTGGTCGAGCATAAAAGAGATGTAGTAATATTGGTTGACGCAATAACAAGACTTGCAAGAGCTTATAACACTGTTGTACCCTCGTCTGGTAAGGTTCTTACTGGGGGAGTTGATGCAAATGCCCTGCAACGTCCAAAAAGATTCTTTGGAGCGGCAAGAAATATTGAGAGTGGTGGTTCATTGACTATAATAGGAACTGCTTTAATTGAAACCGGTTCTCGTATGGACGAGGTAATCTTTGAAGAATTTAAAGGTACTGGCAATTCTGAAATAGTCCTCGATCGCAAAATAGCTGATAAGCGCGTTTACCCTGCGATTGATATTACTAAATCTGGTACACGTAAAGAGGAGCTATTGGTTGATAAAGCCATTTTAACCAAAATGTGGATTCTTCGTAGAATCATTAACCCAATGGGAACTATCGATGCAGCAGAATTTTTAATTGATAAACTTAAAAACACTAAAACTAACACAGAATTTTTTGATTCAATGAATTCATAAAATGTTTTTCAGGAGGAAGTATGGCTAAAAGAACAAAAATTGCTTTAATTGGTGGAGGAAAGATTGGCGGAACACTTGCACATTTGATAGCCTTTAAAGAACTTGCTGATATAGTTATGTTTGATTTATCTGAAGGTCCTTCGCAGGGTAAGACTTTAGATATATCACAAGCTGGGACAATTACCGGATCAGATATAATTGCCAAAGGTACTAACGATTATAAAGACATAGAAGGTTCAGATGCTATAATTGTTACAGCTGGAGTACCACGCTCACCCGGAATGAGTCGGGATGATTTAATTAATGTTAATACTACTGTTATAAAAACTGTGGCTAGCAACATTAAGCAATATGCACCGAACGCTTTTGTCATTGTTATAACCAATCCACTTGACGCTATGGTTTACGTAATGTTAAAGGAAAGTGGACTAGCTAGCAATATGGTGGTTGGTATGGCTGGGGTACTTGACTCATCAAGATTTAACTTTTTCTTAGCCAATGAATTTAATGTTTCCGTAGAAAATGTTAGTAGTTTTGTACTTGGAGGTCATGGTGACTCAATGGTTCCTTTGGTTAGATATTCGACAATTAACGGCATACCAGTTTTAGATTTAGTAGAAATGGGGTGGTCAACGAAAGAACGTATTAATGCGATAATAGATCGCACAAAAAATGGTGGTGGAGAAATTGTTTCACTACTTAAAAATGGTTCTGCCTATTACGCTCCAGCAACTTCTGCTATTGAAATGTTAGAGAGTTATCTAAAAGATAAACGTAAAATATTAAGTTGTGCTGCTTATCTTCAAGGGGAATATGGAGTAAAAGATATGTATGTCGGAGTGCCAGTTATTATTGGTAAAAATGGTGTAGAAAAAATAGTGGAAATAAAATTAAATGATGAAGAACAATATCTATTTAATAAATCAGTAGATGGAGTTAGAAAATTAATTGAATCAGTTAAGTTGTAAATTTCTTATTAGATTACAGATATGCTAAGTATAATTTCACCAGCTAAGACTCAGGATTTCATCTCGGAAATACCGGATTTACCATGTACGCAGCCACATTTCCTTACTAAAATGCAGTATCTCTTACAGATATGTAAAAGCCTATCACAAAATCAGATCAAGCAGGTAATGAATGTAAGTAGCAAACTGGCTGAGCTTAATTATTATAGATTTCAAGATTTCGATAACTATCCCCAAAAGCAAGCGATATTTGCCTATGATGGGGATGTTTATGATAATATTGATAGACGAAGTTTCTCTAAAGAGCAATGGGATTTCTTGCAGGGACACACGTTAATTATATCAGGTTTATATGGACCACTAAGAGTTTTAGATAAAATAAAACCCTATAGGCTAGAAATGTCAACAAAATTGCCAAATTTAGAAAAATTATCCAATTTTTGGCAAATTGATATTACCAATTATCTAAATCAAATATTAGCAACTCATCAAAATAAATATCTAATCAACCTAGCCTCTAATGAATATTCCTCTGCCATAAATCAAAATGATCTTAAATATCCAATAATTAATATATATTTTAAAGAAAAAAGAAATAATAAATTACAAATAATAGCTATAAACGCCAAGAAAGCTAGGGGCAGCATGCTTAACTTTATTGCAGAAAATCTTATAGACGTACCTGAAAAATTAAAACAGTTCTCTAAACAAAACTATTACTATAGTGAAACTGAGTCTTCCAACAAAGATTGGGTATTTGTTAAAAATGAATAAGTTGTAATATTACAACTACATTTAAATTTAAAGATAATAACTTGGAATTATATATTAGTGTTCTTTAAATTCTTTACTATTCTGATTATTATTTATTAGTAGTTTATAAAATAGTAGTATCTATGCAATTTAACCGTAACAGAGCAATTATTAGTTTCCTTAAAGCCAATGAAGGTCAGAAATTTACTTCTAGAGAAATAGCTGCATGGCTAGTAAAAACTTATCCTGAGGAAGTCAAGAGAAAAGCGGAGAACAGTAAATGCAAATCAATACTCAATGTAACTGATCCAGCAAAAATAGCTCAAATTATTATAGTACTCTTTAGTGGAGAAATGACTAAAGAACGTAATGAAGCCATACAAAAACAAGAGCCTGGTATTAAAATAACACAAGAGTGTCCACGTAAATACTATTTTACTAAAAAAACTGATCAAGCGGAGATAGAAGAAGCTGAAAAATGGTCAAACATAAAAGAAAAAGAGGTGTATCTAAAGCTTTCAGAATTTCTTTGGGATGAGCTTAATATTTATAACATGACTATTAATGATAAACGTTCTTCAAATCGTAGTGGTACTAATGCTAATAAATGGTTATATCCCGACCTAGTGGGAATGGAGGCTATGACGAAAGGTTGGGCAGAGCCGATCAAAGATTGCGTCAAACAATATGCGGATATAAAAGCTAAACTTTGGTCTTTTGAGGTGAAAGTAAAAATTAATCACTCCAATGTACGAGAATCTTTTTTTCAAGCACTATCAAATTCTTCATGGGCTCACTATGGATATTTAGTAGCTTTCTCTCTAGTAGAAAGCAAGGATAGTAACACTTCTCGTGAACTGGAAATTCTTTCTGCTAGGCACGGTATAGGATTTATTTTATTAAACATAAACGAATCCGAAAAAGGTCGAATACTAATTCCTGCTAAAGAAAGATTAGAGATTGATTGGAATATGGCTAATAGGCTAGTTAAAGAAAATTCGGATTTTGAACATTTTATAAAAGAAGTAACTTCTTTTTATAAAACCGGAGAAACTAAACGCTCCGACTGGAAAAATATGAATTATTAAGGCTCTAGGCTCTGTCCAACTGATTGTGTGTACGTCAAGATAAGGTGCATTAATCTTACAGGTGAAAGTCCTGTTATGGAAGGAGTAGCTAGCTCCACCATATAGCGAGTCTTGTGCAGCTGAAGGTAACGACACAGTAGTAAAGCGTAGACAGCGAAACATCCGCCGAGCCGAAACCAAATCTAACAGTTAGCCTTAAGTTTTAATTGCAAGGATTAAAAAGAAATAAGATAATATTAAATTTTATTTTTTAAAATTTGAGGTAAGCAATTGGGTAGTTTGGGACTAGGAGAAGGAAGTAATAAGTTATTTTTTGAATCAGAATTTGAAAGTTTAGTTTTAAAAGATCAACGTCTTAAATCAAAAGCTTTAAAGATTTTTACAGCCCTAATGGCAAAATTTACAATCTGTATTAAGAATCTTTTTGATAATCCGCAAGATCAAAGACAAGCTTATGATTTTTTTGTTAATAGCAAAGTTAACAATGATCATTTAATAGAGCCGCATTTTAGGCAAACTACTGATAGAATTAACAATAATAATGATAATTTATTGCTAGTGATACAAGACAGTACGTATCTTAACTTTACTAACCACAAAGCCAAGATTGACATTGGTATAGTCAATTCAGGAGAATTTGGTGACGTCGTCGCTCGCCTATTATCTATAGGCTTCGCTCCTCATCTTCGAGATAAATATGAGCAAAAATTATGCTATAGAAGTGGATTATCATGCGGCGTGTGGGAAAACTAAACCTCATTTCCATCAACTTTTTATTTACTCTTAATCGGAAATTTAGGTTTATAGAAAATATCGTGAGATAATATCATTACTTACATATTCTCCGCTAGAATTATTTTTAATCCACTCTTCATCTAAAAAATTCATAACTACTAAATCATTAGAAAATTTGTACTTTTGATTATATACTAATTCTTTCACTATTAATTTTTGTATTTTAGGATGTAACATATATTGTTGTGGCTTTTGATTAACCTCTTGAACTAAATGAAATACTGCTTGCACGATTCCACCAAGTAATAATCCTCGAGTAAGTTGTATATCATTGGCTGGCACAGATTCTCCATAATTATCCAAATTTACAGGGTATCCTCCTCTAAAAATATTGAACGTTGCACTATCTGTAGAATATTCTATATTATCCAATACGTTAGAGGTATTAATAGAAGAATTATCTTGAATAATATGCAATAATGACTGAAATTCTATATCTTGTGATGAGCAACTAATTAGATTCTTTGTTCCTCGTATTTTATTGACGTCAAGAGATAAAGTAATATCTTCTCCTGTACAACCAAAAATATACTCAGATTTCTGAAATAAAGATAGAATATTATTTGCAGTTTTAATCTTCTTCATAAGATTATACTTACTGTCAGATTTATCATATATTATTACTTTATGATTTAAAGATAATAGTTTCCGGGCGACAGCCCTTCCTATAGCTCCAAGACCTACTACTCCACAAATAAGGCTATGAGATTGTAAAGGCAAAATTTTATCAAGTTTTTGTATGACGGCCTGAGCAATCATTGGAGGTTCTAATATCTGCTTTGTAGCAGAATAAGCAACGTCAATAAAAGGTAACGTGGTATTATTCTTTTTAGTAATATTAACAACACCGGATGATGTTTGCTCTACAGCAAAGACTTTGTAATTATCACTTAGTAACTTTGGAATATTTGTTGTACATTTACTACCATCATCTAGTATGATAATAGTGTCAGATTTTACATTCATTATGGTAGTAGCAACATTAGCCCACATATTAGCTATATCTATATTAAAATAATAGTTAAAATAGCCAAATTGTTGCGGTTGGGAACTAGGGTAGTAATTTACTCCCATTTCTATAAGTTGGGCAATTACTATAGGACAATTTGAGTATATTTTACCCATTATATGAATATTATTCGGCTTAGCACCTAATTTGATAAGAGATTTTATTAAATCTATTGTTGTAAATAACAAATGTTGTACACAAACAAAGGTAACATTTTTTAAATTAAGATCCTTACATCCTTTTAATTTATCTATTATACTTTGTAGAGTTGCTAATATGGGTGTATTTAAATTACTCATAATATAAACTCAAAAAATTACTCGTCATTGCATATAGCAATACAACCATTAAAAAAACTAGATGAGGAGCAAAATACTCTTGCTTCCTTACCATTACTATTATACTCTAAAAATCTAGCATCATCTTCAGATATAATTTTACTAGATAATATCTGACCAAATGGATCGTTTCCAGAATGAAATAACTCAAATTTTATGTTTTTAAGTGAGTTGACACTATGATTCTCAATTTGGTGAATAGTATTTATTAAAATATCTAATAATCTTTTAATCTCTCTTTGATCTTCAATTATACTTGGAGGATTTCTACAATAAGGAGAGCTATTAAATAGAGTAGGAAAGCTAAGAGAATAATAGACTTTACTATTTTTAGTAAATTTTGCTGGTTGCATAATATTTGGTATATAATCTTTTAGATTATAATCATTTACATATATTTGCTGTATTAAATTCATTGGCAAACCTGTATCATCCGTGGATGGCTTAAACGCTATAGCAGAACCTTTAGAAATCAAAATTAAATGTCTAACAGTGTCTATTAAATATGATCGTGGTTTTAAATTACGTAGATTAATTGCATGAATAAAAAATGACCATAATAAACTAAAATCTGTAAAATCTTCTAACAATTGAAATTGTTTCCAACATTGATTAACTAGATAATTATAAAAACCACTATATCCAAGATCATTTGGTTGAAGAAACCACTCATTAGAAAATACTAAAATGCTATTATTCCAATTTGAATTATGAGAATACTTATTAATATCTACAAATGTCTGCCAATGATCTGACAAACTATAGGGAGCATAGATATCAACCCCTAATTTTTTTTTAATTCTATTATGACCCACTGTATCAGAAATACTTGGAATCATAACAGTAGAGCGAGCTCCGGCTGACACATTCCAAATAGGCATGTCTAGTGAAGATGTTTGGTTTAACATATGCATTAATTCAAATAGACCAAAAAGTTCACCAGTCAAAAGAACATTAAGAGAAACAATTCTATTTTGTATCTGAACAAATACTTCACTCAAACTATTAATAATTAAGGATAAGGGAATATGACTATATCTCAACTTCTTTTTTAGAAATTCTGGAATTCTTGAGTCATTTATAGGAATTAGTTTACCATCTTTAGTTGGTAGATGAAACTCCCCCCTATTGACAATATATGCTCCATAAGGATATTTTATTTTGAATAAAGAATATTTTCCGCATTGATTAACATTATCACATTTTTCTGCCAGTTCAGGATTAACCTTATAAACTTCATCCTTAACTTCAGACCATTTGACTTCTTCAACACTAAAATTCAAATCTTCTCCCATACTAGATTCTCGTATAATTAAATGAACTTGAAAGTGATTAAAATTGTTGAGTCTAAATAAATATAATAGACTTATTGCAGAAGCGAATTCTGCAATAAGTCTATTATATTTATTTCTCTGCCTCTATTAATAAGAGTATATTAGATTCTTTTATAAGGTTAAATTCTTGTTCTGTAAATCTCTGTAAAGCATTTTCTTTTAAAAACAAGTTATGTTTCCTTACATTCTTGAAGCCCAATTTTTCCATTAATCTCTTTATAGTATCAAAATCCATATGATAGCACGTTACAACACAATCATTTGTAATACTAATTTCTATGGGGCAACCATCCGTGTACTCATCTTTCAAAAACCTCGTGGGAAGTTTTAATATATCAAAAACCTCTAGATAAGAATATGCGCTTATAATATCTAAAGTGCATATTACAACTTTTCCTCCTTGTTTTAAGCATTCATAACAATTTTTGATAAATATTTCTAATTTACTTAAAACATCTATATATAAAATCACAAAGATATTATATACAATATCGTATTCATGTTGTCCCAAAATTGCAGAACTTTCAACATCAGAAAAATCTAATACATGTAACTCAATATTACTATTTTTGATATTTTCTTTACATAGCTCTACTTGATAAGGAGAAATGTCACACCCTACTAATTTCAGTGGATTCTCAGCATAGAAAATTTCTAAATATCTACCAAATCCACAACCTATCTCTAATAGAGCCTTGTCTCTTACATTTCCTATAATATTTTTTACGTGTGGGTTAATAATATAATTATTAAATCTAAATTCCTTAGTTTCTCTATAAGAATCAATAATAGTTTTTAATTTCCAGTTATTCATAATTTTACCATTGAACAATTAGAGGAACTGCTTTTTATTATTTTAACAATAAGAATTAAAATTAAAAAGCACTAAATTACAATAGCATAATTTTAGCATGCTATTCTTGCCCCCTATTTTCAGTCTTACCAAGTGTGTTTATATATGGTTTCTTTATACTTATTATAAAAATACGAGACTTTATGAGAGATCAGGATTATTGGCAAATAAAATTCAAAATGTGTCAATACTCAAAAAGATTGTTAAACCAGCTTTTAATATTAAATGAACATATTAAAGACAAGGTGGATATTATTGAAATTAAGAAAGCAATATATTATGCTAGGAAATATCATGCTGACCAAAAAAGACAATCAGGAGAGCCATATTACTCACATCCAATAGAGGTAGCTTACATAGTTGCTACTTACACGGCTCAAACACGTCCACGATTTTTTAGAACAGACATGATAGTTACCTCATTACTTCATGACTGCCTTGAAGATACAAATATAACTGAAGAAACGATTAATATTATCTTTGGTAGTAAAGTTGCTAATCAAGTTCAAGACTTAACTAGAATAAAACCAGAAAAAAAGATTAGTGTCGTGGAAATGATTAATTCTTTATTTATTCAAGGAAAGTCAGATATACTGATTATTAAAATTTTTGATCGTTTGCATAATATGAGAACTCTTTACGCAAAATCCTCTGAAAAAATTGATAAAACAGTTAATGAAACTTTATGTTATTTTGTACCACTTGCTATGCATCTTAATATGAATGATATAGCAAACGAATTAATTAATATATCTTTAAAATACCTATTAGGTCGTAACTGTAAATTGTAAGCAGTGTTTGACCCTCTAATAAAAATTAACCACCTAATACCATTTCCGAAAACTAATCATCACGTCGTCGTACTTCATGATCTCCGCTCCTCACGTACTAGTTGTCACACTACTGGACAAAAGAAATGGAGTGGTTGCAAGAGCTAGAAAATAGAGTATTTTAGATTGAATACAAAAAAATCTGTGGAACTCTATGTTACTAGCCGAATTACTACCTAAGCATTTTTAGATGAAAGATTCAAGACTAAATACGTTCAAGAGATGGGATATTGAAGCTGCCTTTAAAGAGTGCAAAAGTAATGGTTTTAGAATGGAATACGCATATAAAGAGTAAAGTACGATTAGAGAATTTTATAAAATGTTTATTTGTAGCATATGCAATAGCAATAAAAATAGGAGCAATTGGAGAGCAAGAGCAACCGATAAAAATGAAGAAAACGTTAGGATGCAGGAGTTATTCTGTACTACAGTTAGGTATAAGATCAATTAAACAAGCTTATAGTCGTTCTAAGCAATTTTTTGATTCCTTAGTCATAAAATTGCTTAAGTTACACTTTGCACAACCAATATAACCTTTTCGTTCAGTAGTGTGACTAGTTGTACGCTCCGGTGTACAACTGTTGAAAGTTTACAAATACCTATACTACAGCGTCTATTAGCGAGCGTAAGCGAAGTAATCTAGGAAACAATCTATAGATAAATGATGTTACTGGACTGCTTCGTCGACCTTACAGCCTCCTCGTAATGACCTTGGTTATTTTTCTGCAACTTTTAAACTGCCATGATGAGCTTTAAAACCGCTCCCTTTTCTAACCTTCAACAGTTGTGGGGACATCGTGCTGATGATTATTTTATTCTGTTAACCGATGCCGGTGAGAAGAAATCGCCTTGCATATTATCGATTTTTAAGTTGATTAAAAAATTGGCTATTTCCCCATTTTCAACAAATTCTGCTACAGTTTGAACACCTAAATTTTCAGAAATTTTAATTAACCGTTTAATGAAATCTTGACTTTGTATATCGCTAGTGATGTTACGTACATAACTACCATCAATTTTAATAATATCTATCGGTAGATTTTGTAATTGTTTAAATGAAGTAAACCCAGCTCCAAAATCATCCAAAGCAAATTTACAACTAAATTTTCTTAATCTGTGCATAAAGAATTTTATTTGTTGGTAATGCTGATTAAGGGTAGTCTCAGTAATCTCAATAATTAATCTTCCTGAAACATCATATGTTTGTAATAGTTTTTCTGCTATCTCTAGGAGAGAAACATCTAATATACCAATATTTGAAATGTTAACTGCAAGCACTAAGCTAGGGTTAGCATCTAGTTCTTTAATTGCCATTTCTAGCACTATTTGATCTATTATAAAAATTAAACCTTTCTTTTCAGCTTCTGGAATTATTGCACCTACAGAAAATAGATTATTATTTGTGTCAGGAATCCTTAGTAAACATTCATAGTAATGAATCTTCATTGTTTTACGGTCAATAACTGGCTGATAAGCAAAAACCATTGTTTTGTTTAATAAAGCTTTTCTTAAGAGATTCAGCTGCTTATTGGACTCTTTAACAAACTCTATATTATAATATTTATGGTCATACTCACGATAATAACTTTGGTCACCTTGATAAGAAACTAGCCAATTTAATAGATTATATACTTCTTTAGCTTGATTGGTAAACTTGGGAAACTCTATGCTAGCACTACTGCAATTCATATAAACTGCAGGTAACAGATCATCGACATAAAGTTGAGATAATAAATGTATTTTTAGGACAACTTCCTTAGCTAGATTTTGGTCTAGTGTGGGTAAAACCAACAATATTCTATCATGCTCAATTTGTTTATAAACTGATATAGAAGGAGCAGTAATTAATTTATTACAAACTTCAGAAATAATTTTATTAAGTTTGTCAATTATATAAATATCTCCTCCCATCATAGCATTCAATTCGTCGTAATTTAATAACTTAAAAGAGATACAATACCCATGCCCGGCTTTATCAAGTTCAGATTGCAAATTTCTAATTTTTGTATCTAATTTTGCCATAACCAACTAAATATAATATTTACTAAATACTAAAATCCCAGTAGACTTGATACAAGTAAAAGTTTTATATATATATAACTATGACCAAAATAAATAGAATAAAAAGAAAACTAGATGTGTTAAAACCACATTATTGCGAAATAGTTGACGAAAGTTACAAGCACGCCAGCCATAATGGTGGCATTACTGAAAGTCATCTTAAGATCAAAATTTTTGCAGCAGCTTTTATAGGAAAAAGTTTGCTAGAACAGCATAAAATAATTAACAATCTTTTAGCAGATGAACTAGCTAGCGGACTACACGCATTATCAATTGATACGAAAAACCCCCACTCACCTACTGATTAATAAACTCTTCTTTTTTTCTTGACAATCAATTATATTACATAAGAATGGACAAGGTTCATTCAAATAAGCTTTTACTCGATCTTGAAATAAATTTATTATGCCTAATATGTGTAATTGGAACAAAAATTTACCTATTCTAATTCTTGTTATTTTAGCTTGTGTAATATGGTATATACCGGCCCCTGAAGGACTTGATGTTAAGGTGTGGCATCTTTCTATTATATTTATTACCACTATTGCAGCTATAATTCTTAATCCTTTACCTATGGGTGCTATAGCCTTATTTAGCATACTCTGTTGTATTCTGACCCAAACCCTTTCCTTAGAACAAAGTCTATCCGGGTTTAGTCATAGCATTATATGGCTGGTGCTGCTTGCTTTTTTTATTGCTCAGGGTTTTATAAAAACAGGCTTTGGGGAGCGGATAGCTTATCACATCATTCTACTTGTCGGACAAAGTACCCTTGGTCTTTCATATGCTCTAGTAATTGTTGATTTTATACTCGCACCTTTCATTCCTAGTGTATGTGCTAGGGGAGGAGGGATAATTTTTCCTATCGCTCAGTCACTCTGCACTGCTTACTCTAATAAAACAAATTACGAAACATCCGTTTCAAACGGTGGATTTCTCATGAAAGTAGTCTTTCAATCAAATGTGATAACTAGTGCTATGTTTATTACCTCTATGGCCGCTAATCCTTTAGCTGTTAAGTTCGCAGCTGATGCTGGGATTATAATTTCATGGAGTGACTGGGCAATAGCAGCTATAGTGCCAGGCGTGATTTCTCTTGCTGTCATGCCTCTTATTCTTTATTATTTACATCCACCCTCAATTAAATACGATCCATCTGCTATACAAATAGCTAGGGCAAAATTGCAAGAAATAGGTGATATATCATTGCAAGAGATTATTATGCTAATAACTTTTGTAATTTTAATTTTTTTATGGATGCTTGGCAGCAAATGGGGATTATCAGCTACTACAGTTGCACTATTGGGCGTATGTATTTTATTATTATGCAAAGTAATTAAATTTGAAGATACTCTTGCAGATAAAGGGGCATGGCATACCTTTATTTGGTATGGCACTTTAGTTATGATTTCAAGTTTTTTGTCTGATTTTGGTTTAATATCATGGGTTAGTGATAAACTTAGATATAATTTATTATGTTTTTTCTCTCCAATGATTGGTATAATTATACTTTCTATAATATATTTTTATATACATTACTTTTTTGCCAGTACTACAACCCATATTGCTATACTTTTTCCTACTTTTCTAGCGTTATTTATACATGCTAAAATGCCTGGTTTACTATCTGCATTGCTACTTAGTTTTTTATCAATATTATCTTCGGGTCTTACTCATTATGGACTCAGCAGTGCTCCAATATATTTTGAGACAGGATATATGAAGATCAGAACATGGTGGTATCTTGGTTTAGTTTTGAGTCTAGTATATGGCATTATATGGATTTTTATAGGCGGTATGTGGTGGAAAACACTAGGTTTGTGGTAGAATTGCTACTAGAATATATAGCAATCATTGCTGAATAATTTTATTTATTATAGAATTAGTCTTTAATCTTGTATAATTTGCTGTTAGACTCTCTTTTAAGATTAAATATGATAGGAGTCTAATACCAATAGGTAGTATATTATGACAGATGACAAAAAAGAATCTACGCCGTTTGAAAACCTTGAAAGTTCTGAGATAGATAGTACTACAATTGTACCTAAAGAGATAGAAATAGCTAATACGTTAGACAATCAAACAGTGCAACCCAAGCAAAGAAAAGCAGAGCTTTCCAAAAGCTTTGATGATATGGAGCTTGAACGTGAAAATAAGTTAAAACGTACTCCCTCTCAAAAATCTGTAAAAAGTAAAGATGATTTACATATAATTGAGCAAGAGAAAAGTGAAAGATTAAAATCGGTTAAAACAAATGAAGTTAAAATTTCAGATGAATTTGCAAAATCTTTAGAACAGGAAAGTACAGAACCAAAGACAGAATCAAAATTTAAGAGATTTTTAAATAAAATTAAAGCTGTTGGGGATTGGACAAAGAGTACAAGACTTTTCAAGGGTATAGAGTGGCTGTTAGATACAAAATTGGCGAAGGTGCTATTTGGTAGTGCTATAGGTCGTACTGTTACAATTGCACTTGCAATAGTAACACTAGCCGGGGTCTCCCCTCCAGCAGCTTTGACCGCGGCTGCAATAGCATTAGCTGGAGTAACTAGCGAAATAGTAGCTGATGTTATCAAAACAAGAAGACTCCGTAAACTTGCACAAGAAAATGACCTATTGATGCAAAATCGAGGGGACATAGACAAGCAACAATACTTACTACTACTCGATCCCAAATTAGCCAAGGCATTGGAAAAGAAATTACATGTCCCAAATAATCATGTTCCAAATGGCAAAGATAAACATTACCACTATGTAGATCCCAAAGTAGAAATGGCATTTAGTGCAAGCAAATTCATAGTTGATAATCTTCAAAATGCCGCTAATTTAGCGTCTAACATAACTGCTGCTACTAGTGGGAATCCTGTTAAGATTCTTACAGCACTAAAAAGTGGTACACTTTCAGCTATTTCTATAATTGGCTCAGGTGTAACTGAAAAGGACTCAGCTAACCTTACTACAGCATTTAAAATCAATATTAATGATGAACTCCGTAAGGATGATGTTGCCTATTATAGGAATTTACGAGAGCTACGTGAGATCACCCAAAAACAACATATCCAAACTGCAGCTTTGGCTGAATTAATACAAGATAAAGATTATTTTAAGTTAACCGATGAGCAAAAACAAAATAAATTTGATATATATCAACAAGCTTTAACTGAACTGATGTTTGACAAAAATTATAACAAGTTAACCGATGAGCAAAAACGAGCTACACTTCATACAGCAGTCAATAAATTTGAAGAAAAACCTAATGAAAAAGCAACTGAACCTGAAACTAAAGAAAAGAACAAAAGTAATAATATACTGACAGCAGCTGCAAAAGGTACACTAAGCCTTTTAAAAGATCTAGGTAGGACACATAATCCTTTTTATAAACAACCTAAGGTAATAAGGGATTATAGCCCATTAACGAAAGCTATGGAGGCTGCTAAAAAATCTGCTAAAGAGATCGTAACACCTGAGGTTATAGCACAGTTACGAAAAAGTAAATCTGTACCAAATTTATTACAAGAAGAAGAACGCTTTCTTCATCGGAAAAAACTGCAGAGAAGTAATTCTATAGATAACAATCAACATTCAATGTAACTCACCTACCATTACCCACATCTTTGGACTCGTGGGACGTCATCCTGAAACAAGTTTAGGATGACATCGATATCTTCAAAGTGTATGGCTTTTAAAAGATGTAAGTTACCTACCACCCCTATCGTTCTTATTTACTGGTGGTTTTACTGGAGGAGTACTAGGTGGTGAAATAATAGATGAAGTACTAGAACGCAAAGGTTTATTATTATCATGCTTTGCGAAACTATTCCTTAGTTTTTTTGCCTTGGATACTTCTCTGCTCACTTTTTGTTCTTCTTTTAATAATTTTGCTTTCTTTTGTGCCTGTATTACTGGTGCTAATATTTCTTGTCTTTTCTGCCTGAACTCCTGTAGATCTTGTTGTTTAGGAGATGGAGTATCTTGATTTTGTGAATTGTTCAAGAGTTCTTTAACAATATCAACAACCTTATCTATAATCTTTGCAAACCAGCTTTTTTCCGGCTTTATATCATCCAAAATAGCGTTTTCCTTTGGAACATCGTGTCGTCTATTATTATTGTTAATTTTTGGTGGCTTAGATGGTTTCTGCTCCTGTACCCTACGAGAATTAGCTGCTAAATTATTATTCCTTGGGCTATTATTCCTTGGGCGTGGGGCTACTTTACCTATTGGTTTTGTTGACTGAAGTATTTTTTTCTCATCTTCTTTTAATTTTTTCAGTGTTTCTCGCAAATCGTCTACAGTTGGAATTGGACCTTCCACAGTTGGAGTTGCAGAATTCTTTAATGTTTCTTCCTTAGGTCTTGAATCTTTTAGAGCCTTAAGTCTATCTTCTATTTCTCGATCTTTTCGTTTACCTAATTCAGCATATTTATTATCTAAATTAACTTCAGATTGTATTTCTTCCATCAACTTATCTACTTCCGAAGAAGAAACAGAACCACCCATTCTATCTAATGAGTCATTAATCATACCTGTCACCACCTCGGATTCAAACAATTTCTTATCTAACTCGCCAAGTGTTTTCTCAAATTTTTCATCAATATTTTGTATTTTCTTACTCAAATCATTAGATTTTTTCTTGGACATATGTAACTAACCCGCTATTTAAATACATAAGTTATTATAGTTTATTCTATTAGATACTACTAAATAATTTTATCAAATATATATTTTTTGAGGATATTTGCTTGTAAGATTGTTACTTTTGTGATATAAGTGATATGCTATAATTAGGTTTCATTTTCTATGCAACAAGATCTTGACCCTCCCCCACTATCAAATAAGCAGTTACTTGCATTCTTTGCAATGATAGTAGGAATGTTTATGGCAGTGTTGGATATTCAAATTGTTGCCAGTTCTTTATCAGTCATTGCAGCCGGTCTTTCTGCTTCTAGTGATGAATTATCTTGGGTTCAAACATCATATCTTATAGCAGAAGTGATTATAATACCAATAACCGGTTTTACAGCCAAGCTTCTCTCCACTAGAATTTCTTATTTTATTGCTGCTCTTGGTTTTACCGTTATGAGTATTCTATGTTCGCTAGCCAGCAATATAGAAGCAATGATTATTTTTAGAGCTTTACAAGGATTTTTTGGTGGAGCAATGATACCAACTGTCTTTAGCACAGTATTTATAATTTTTCCTGCTTCAAAACGCCCAGTAGTTACTGTGATAGTAGGATTAGTCGTAACAATAGCCCCAACACTTGGACCAACACTGGGTGGTTACATTACTGAAAACTTATCTTGGCATTTTATGTTTTTACTCAATGTAATACCTGGTATTTTTGTTTGTGTGGTCGTATATTTATACGCTGATTTTGATCAACCTAATTACAATTTACTTAAGAACTTTGATTTTGTTGGCATTATTTTACTGACTGTTACTCTTGCTTCTTTGCAATATGTTTTAGAAGAAGGAAATAAGAAAGGCTGGATAGAAGATAATTTGATATTATTCCTTATCATACTAATTGTTGTTGGATTTATTATGTTAGTTATTAGAGAACTGACATTTATTAATCCAATCTTAGATATAACAACTTTTGCTAACAAAAATTTTACTTTTGGTTGTATCTACTCTTTTGTCATAGGTATAGGGCTATATGGTGCAGTCTATTTATTACCTTTATTTTTATTTACAATAGCTGGTTTTAATACTGTGCAAATTGGTTTTACTATGATGGTTACTGGTATGGCACAATTTCTGTCAGCTCCACTTGCAGGAAAAATGCTTGGCTCTGGACTAGATTTAAGAATTATGCTGGCTATCGGTCTAGCTACGTTTAGTTTAGGTTGCTACCTAAATAGTTTTTTAACATCAGATGCTAAATTTGCCGAGTTTTTTTTACCACAATTTATTAGGGGGCTTGCTTTAATGTTTTGCTTTTTACCTACTAATAATATTGCTTTAGATAGCATGAGTAAAGATAAAGTAGGGAATGCTAGTGGGTTATATAATCTTACTCGTAATCTTGGTGGAGCTGTTGGTCTTGCAGTTATTAGCCTACTTCTTACAGATAAAACTAAGATTTTTAGCCAATATTTAAATGAGAATATTTCTTCCACTTCACCCTCTATTCTAATGAAATTACAATTTCTAGGACAATTATTGGATGGTAAAGTGGTTGATCCAGAAAAGGCTTCGTATTTTTGGTTAGCCAGTAATATAAATAAGGAAGCATTTGTAATTGCGATAAATAGCATTTTTGGTATTATAAGTGCATTATTTTTTGTGGTAATGATCTTTCTACCGTTTACATCAACTGTTAAAGGTGGAGGAAAGTATGATGCACACTAAAATCTTTACTTTAATTATGTTGTTATTGGTGTTGTTTGGTTTAACAGGAGTACCTACTGATATTTTTGCATTATTGTTTTCCTTAATTATCCCCAGTATATCTTATCTTGTAACAATAAAACTCAATTTGATCCCTGATAGGATTTATTTAAATTATCGTTCTATATTATATTTTATTTGGTTAATTAAAGAAATAGTTGTATCTAGCTTAGGAGTAATGAAGATTATATGGCGTAGAAATCTTAATCTACAGCCAGTCTTTGAGTGGATTAATTCAGAACAAAAAAACGATACAAGTCTTGTAATATATAGTAATTCTATTACTCTTACACCAGGAACTGTAACACTTAACATATCAAATGGTATGTTATTAGTTCATGCTCTAGAACAATCATCAATCGACAATCTAAAATTTGGTAATTTTACTATGAGTAAAAGAATTCAGCACATTTCAAAGAACGACTATAGTCAATTCAGGAGAATTGGATAGCAGGAACGATGGAGCGAAGCCTATAGATAATAGGCGAGCGATCGAAGACGACATCACCAAATTCTCATCAATTGACTATATCATGAACGATAGGGGCAAATTCCTTAACTACAGCTTTATAAAGCTTGCGTTTAAAGGGAATTATAATTGATAATAACTCATCAAACTTAGCCCAACGCCATTCCTCAAACTCTGGGTTACGAGTATTAATATTAATATCTTCGTTAGTACCGGTAAACCTAATTAGAAACCATTTTTGTTTTTGACCTCGGAAATTACCACCCCATAATTTAGGTATTAAAATTTTAGGTACATCATAACTATACCAATATTTGCTTTCTGCAATAATATAACCTTTATTACAACCTATCTCTTCGAACATTTCTCTAAGGGCAGCAACACTAGGCGTTTCTCCTAGATCTATACCACCTTGAGGCATTTGCCAAGCTGGTATTTTGGTATCTATTCTTTTACCAACAAATACTCTATTAGCACTATCTATTATCATCATGCCTACACTTGGTCTATATGGCAATTCACGATAACATTTACAAATAGTTTCATTTTTCATGATTTTAGGTTTTTATATGAAAGGTAGACTTCTTTAAGAATTACCCTCTCATAAGCTAGTTTTACAATAAGTCTAGTATACCTGATGAATCTTCATTTGTGTATCTAAATTATTCTTATCACTTTATTTCTTCCGTCCTCCTTTGCTTGATACAGAGCTTTATCGGTACGTTCTATAAAATCACTAATAGATTCCCCAATTTTGTATTCAGTTACTCCTATGGAGATAGTTTTCTTAATAGGATCTTTCTGCGTTTTAACTTTAAAATCGATAGACTCCACTCTTGTTCTTGCCCGCTGCGCTATATACATAGCTTCGTCAATCGTTATGTCATTTAAAAGGATAGCAAATTCCTCTCCGCCATATCTAGCAACCAAGTCTGTAACCCTAAAAATGCTCTTCAAAACATTAGCAATGGTTTTTAGCACTATGTCTCCTGCTTGATGACCATAAGTGTCATTAACTTGCTTAAAATGATCAATATCACACATAAGTAAGCATAAAGGTCTTTTACTATCAGTAGATTTTTTTACCATTTGCTTTATGTGTGTATCAAAATAGTGACGATTAAATATGCCTGTCAAACCATCTTTGATCGACAAATTTACGCTTAACTCTAAATCATTGCGTAAAGTATCTTGGTAATGTTTTCTTTTCAATTGAGTTCTGATTCTAGCTAATAGCTCGTTTTTATCTACTGGGTATGTAAAATAATCATTAATACCCAGCTCTAAACCTTTGATAACTATCGATGTATTTTCTTCTTCAGCTTGTAATATGAGTACCGTATCATGGAATTTAGCATCAGACCGTAGCATTACGCTTATTCTTAAAGGATCTCCTTGCTCTAATTGGCAGCTGATAATTACTAAATCCGGGGTATATTCGCTATCTTTCTTCAATTCATTGATATCAGATATTATTTTGATATTGGGGGTAAGGCTGAGAAGCGTTTTATTTATGTTTCTTGCCTGCACTATATCATCGTTAACTAAAAGTATTTTACTATCTGAAAAATTATCTTTTACCTCTATGACGTCACCACCTAATTCAGCATTAGTAGTGTTTCTAAGCTTGAGTTCATCAATAACCGCCTTCATTCTAGCAAGAGATCGTACCCTTGCAAAAAGAGCAGTGTCATCAATAGGTTTTGTTAAGAATTCATCAGCTCCAGCTTCAAGACCTTTTATGCGATCCTCAGTATCAGAAAGAGCCGTAACCATAATCACTGGTATATGAATAGTGTAAGGATTAGACTTAATTCGTTTGCAGGTTTCAAATCCATCTATATTAGGCATCATGGCGTCAAGTAATACTATATCAATTCTATTAAGGGCAAGAACATTCAATGCATCTTTGCCGTTATTGGCAGTAAAGACTGTATAATATTCTCCTAAAAGTTTAGCTTCCAGTAATTTAACATTTGATTCTATATCATCAACTACTAGTACATTGGCTGTCATAAAGTAATATATTTTTCTACAGACTCTTCAAATCCTTACACATAAGTGAATTTTGTAATAGGTCTCATGTTTCTTGGAAAAAAATTTTTTTTATTGTAGCATGAATTTTTCATAGCACTAAGTAATATTACTCAAATAATTTGAAGAAGATGTTTCAAAGATCAATTGCCCTAATTCTTTAGATACACTAAATAAGTTTAATAAAAAGTCCGCATTCATTAGCGAGTCCAATAGTTCTTTCTATCTCTAGAATAATCACTTTATCTTTCTGTATGGCTAATCCTTTATAACCATAATTAGCTAAGTTACTTATTGTCTCTGCTCCTATTGTAGGTATATCAATTCTAGTATCTTGATCTTTCTTCATCATTTTAATAAGTACACCACCTATAGAATTTTTACGTAAATATGAACATCTTTCTATTAAATTATCTGTACCCTCAGCCGCTTCAATACCTATAATATACCCATTATCAACAATTACTGACTGTCCTACATCAAGATATCCTATACTATCTAATAGCTTTATCCCCAGTTCAATATCTGTGTTATCTATTTTAGATGGAACAGCTATGGTCATAACATCATTATTTGTTCTTAATATTTCATAACTAGAAATTACTTTAAACCCTTTTTCTTCTAGGAAATCTGTCACTATACTAAGAAGTTTATCATCTCCTAAAAATTTTTGTTTCAATATGCGTGCAAGTAACCTTGATCCCATTAAATCTACTTTAATTGATCGCAAATTAGGACGATTTACACTACCAGCAAGAATTATATTTTTTACATCATACTTACGAAAATATTCAATTATTGGCTTAACCATACCGATTTTAAAAAATTGGTGGGTAAAATCCTTATACAATACCGGATTTGCTTCTCCCTCCAAAGCTGCGATATAACATTGCCCGCCTTGCTTAATGAAACTATTGGCGAGTGAAATTGGCAATAAGCCATTTCCTGCTATAATTCCAACTATACTCTTTTGCTTTAAAGGGTATATTTGCAACATTTTATTTACTTACCTTATCATGTTCAACTTGTCTTGGCTGGCAAAATGCTCTACTAAGATCCTGTTTTATAAAAGTGATAATTTGTTCTACAACAGGATTACCTTTATATTGCTTTAAAACTATCTCAATTCTATCAGTAAAAATACCTTCGCCAATAAAAATCTCATCTACGGCTTTTATAGTATCAAGCGTTTCCTGATTATCAAAGCCACGTCTTTTCATCCCAACTAAGTTTATTCCTTCAAGAAATGCCCTTTCATTTGTAGCTAGCCCAAATGGAATCACATCTTTGCTCACTGCAGACATACCACCCACCATCGAATGTTGTCCTATACGTACGAATTGCAGAACAGCAGAAAGACCTCCTATAATGGCATAATCATCAACTTTAACATGACCAGCTAGGCTAACATAGTTAGCAAGAATTACATTATTACCCACAATACAATCATGTGCTATATGCACTCCAACCATCAATAAACAGTTATTACCTACAGAGGTAACCATACCACCACCTTTACTACCGGCTTGAATAGTTACATATTCTCTAATAGTATTATTATTACCTATGATAACCTCTGACTCTTCTCCCTCATACTTAAGTATTTGAGGGGGCTGACCAATAGAAGCAAATGGATATATAACTGTATTAGCACCAATTTTTGTTTTTCCCTCTATAACTACGTGCGATTTTAACTCAATATTATCCGCCAAAACCACATTCGGCCCAACAGTACAAAAAGGACCGACTCTGACATTTTTACCAATCGAAGCCTTTGTATCTATTATGGCAGTTGCGTGTATAGCTGATAAGGTCATTGTTAATTCCTATTTTTAACCATTGCAGTAAATTTGCTCTCTGCAACTATATGATCATTAACTTTGCTGTTACTTGAAAATTTCCAAACAGAGCCTCTATTTTGTTCTATTTTAGCATAAATATGTAATGTATCACCTGGCTCAACAACTTTACGAAATTTTGCCTCTTCAATAGTCATAAAGAAAACATCTTTATCTTTGAAGTCCATTGATTTGGCTACTAAAATAGCAGATAGTTGAGCCATAGCCTCAATAATTAGTACACCAGGCATTACTGGTTTTGTAGGAAAATGACCAGTAAATTGCGGCTCATTAAAAGTAACATTCTTGATACCAACAATAGACTCATGAAGCTTAAATTCTAGTACCTTATCTATTAATAAAAATGGATAACGATGAGGTAGCATTTCCATTATTTCTATAATATTAATTGTCATTATATACATTCCTCTTTCTTATCTGTAAGCTATTTCATTTTTAGGTCAGCAAATCTTAAATCGAGCTTGTAATCATTTAAAGGACGACATGCTATTATCTTAAATTCTTAAAACATAGATTTTTTAGTTATCTAAACTCATTTTTTTGTTTACAAGTTGCTTCATAATTACTGATTGTTTATGCCAATCTCTAATTGGTACTGCAGGATATCCACCAACTGTAGCTCCTAGTGCAACATCTTTTATCACGCCAGATTTGGCTGCTACTTGGACTTTATCGCCTAGTACTATATGTCCGGATATGCCTGACTGCCCACCTAAAGCACAATATGCTCCTACCTTAGTACTACCTGCTATACCTACTTGGGCAACAATAACTGACCCCCGTCCTATTATAGCATTATGTCCTATCTGCACTAAGTTATCTATTCTACAAAAATCTTCTATTATTGTATCATTTATCGATCCTCTATCAATAGTAGTATTACTACCTATTTCAACATTATTCCCTATTTTTACCATACCAGTGTGCAAAATTTTCTTATGAATTCCTTTATCTGTTGCAAAACCGAATCCATCTTGTCCAATTCTCGCTCCCGCTAATATTACCACATCATCACCTATTATACTGTAACTTACTGAAACATTTGAGTGTATTAACGCTCTATTACCTATTACTACTCCAAAATCTATACTCGTCCCAGATTCTATAATGCAATTATCTCCTATTATAACATGATCTTCAATAACAACATTATGTCCTATATAACAATTCTTTCCTATAATAGCAGAATCTGCAATATAGCTAGAAGGCATAATTTTGTTAGGATAAGTTTTTGCTTTACTATAAAATAAATCTACTAATTTTGCATAAGCAAAATACGGATTTTTTGTTTTTAATAAAATTGTTCCATTATTAGATTCGTGCGAAAAATCCTCTGGGACTATGCAGCATGAAGCTTTAGTGTTTTGGAATTGAATAATATATTTGTTATGAATTAAAAAACTTATATCACCAACATCAGCCTCTTCTAATGACTTAACATTATGGATTAACAAATCATTTGAGTATACTATCTTAGCATCTATTAATTTTACAATTTCTGATAATTTATAAGGAGCAGATTTTTTATAAAAACGTGAGTTTATCATGGTTATTTAATTTTACAAAATAATGGCAACAGTATAAACGCCAGTTAGAAAATACTCAAGTTTTCTTACAATAATTTATATTTCAGAATATTGTTCATTATTGTATAATAGTTATTATACAATTTAGAAGTATAGTATAAGAGATTTATCATAGAGATGGTGGCTAGAGCCGGGATCGAACCGGCGACACAAGGATTTTCAGTCCTTTGCTCTACCAACTGAGCTATCTAGCCGCATGAACAGACCTATTGTACCCCAATTCGGGATAAGAATTGACAAATTCTTATCCCGAATTCGCGTTGTAGCCCCATCAATCTAACTTCGTTACAACTAACTTTCGGATTTGACATCAGATATCTGAACTTGATATTCCTTATTAAGTGCTTTGATCGCGTATAGCCACAATATTACAATAACAAAAAACACACCAGCAAAATAAGGTGTAGCTTCAGTGAAGGTAAAAGCAGGGAGCAAGATAAAGAATGTTGACTGGATAATACCACCACCAGATTTACCGAACCTACCACCTATAACTTCTACTGCCGCTTGACCTTTTGTTCTAAGATCCTTATCAAGAGGAATATATGCCATATTCTTGGTAGCATCAAATAGTGAATATTTTGTTGCCTTACTTAAAATATTCTGAATCATCCCAATCATCACTGCTACTGCCAAAGGTCCAGAAGTGAATAGACCAGTAACATACATCGCAATAGTACTATCAAAGAAAATGAAAACAAAAAAAGCAATACCAGTAATTAACATCATCACAGGAGTAATCATAGCGGCGGTGAACCAAGAAACCCTTCTTAAAATGTTAGAACCAACAATCATGAATAATATAGCTGTCACACCTTGCCAAGCCTGAAATTGCCCCATATACATGGTATATTCTTCTTTAGTTGGATATAGCTGCTGAATTTTTGATTTCCATACACCTTCTACAAGATTTACTGACACACCATAACATATAATTAGTAAGGCAATAAGTCCTAAATATTTTGAGCTAAAAATCATTTTGAAGCTTTCTATGAGAGATAACTTAACCTTGCCTTTCTTGTTTGCTTTACTTGTTGAGTCATATAAAGTAGGATCGGTTAAAACATGCTGATTCATCCATCTATATAATAACATGATAACTACAGCACTACTCATCATAATAACAAATAGTGGCGTAAATTTCAGTTCTTCTGAAACTATTTGAGTTTCTTTGCTTAAAAAATAGCCAAGTATTAATGCAGTAACTGGTAAAGATAAATTTGCTAACATACCAAACATAGAATAAAAACGCTTTGCCTCTTCAGTCTTAGTAATTTGGTTAGCAAATTGCCAAAATAATAAGCTAAGCATCATACTTCCCCAAAGTTCTGATATAGCATAAAAGATTGCAAAGCTCCACTTACCAACTACCCTAATGAACCACTTAAAATTTGGATATGCAATACTTAATGTATCAATTGTTTCAGGATTGGGATGCACCAACTCTGGGTAAGGATATAAGACAAAAGTGAATAGGACAAAATATGCAAGAAAAAAACTAGTTACAGCATAAAAAACATTTTCTTGTTTTAAAATATCACAAAGCTTTACGTAAGCAACCATAAGTAGTACTGCCATTGGTAAAACAACATAGGTTTTTACAAAACTTATTGCTTCAGGACCAATAGCTGTTACCACAAATCCATCTTTTATCGATCTAAGAGTGGAATAGTTGAGCAAAATACAAAACATCATGCCAGCCATAGGTAAGAATTTCTTATTTTCATGCCATTCAATTGGCCAAACTACTCTTCTCATTTCTGAGAAATAACTATTATTTTCTACCTTATTCATACTATTTTATTATTATTATAAGTCAGTGGACTTATACAGATATATACAAGAAAAGTCAAACGAAATGATTACCTTTTGCTAGATAAGTCTAATTATAGGTTCTTATATCTTAAAAACATATTATAACCTCAGTTCGATATAAGAATTAATAATTCTTATATCGATACTTGCTTTGTTATAAGGAAAAATGCACTCTTGAAGCGGCTGACGCGGGTGCATTTTAACTTTTTTCATCATTCAATATGTGATTTTAATTGTTAAAATCACATATTGAATGGAGTGTTATATTTTAACAATCAGGTGGGCAGCCGCTTCAAACCTGATTGTTTCTATATATAATACTGAATTCGATGTAACTTGTTACATCGAATTCAGGTTATTATAAGTAGTTATAAGAGGGTGACTTGATAAGAGCTAGACTGAAATAGTCGTGCATAGAATAAGTACCCTCTTATCGTTAAGTTTGCTTTGAACAAATTGTAGAAGATGCTGCAATGCAGTAGCCTTGTACAATAAGATGAAGGAAATTATACTATGAATAAAATAATAGGTCTAGGTGTAAGTAAAAAATGGCTTGATATATGTGTATATATAATGGTATGGACCTACCCTATATACAGAATGAGAAGCGTATGCTAATCTTCTAGGATAGGAAATGAATCCTAAACAATAATAAGGAGATCCATATGGAAGTTACCACAATTGGTATAGATATTGCAAAAAGAATTTTTCAAATTCACGGTGTAGATAAAAATGGCAAGACAGTATTGAAGAAAAAATTAACGAGAGAGCAGATTTTAACTTTTATGGCTAACGTACCAAAATGTCTAGTAGGCATGGAAGCTTGCGGTGGAGCTAGCTATTGGGCAAGAGAATTAACAAAATTAGGTCATAAAGTAAAATTAATGGCCCCGCAGTTTGTTAAACCTTATGTTAAAACTAATAAAAATGATCAAGCTGATGCAGAAGCAATATGTGAGGCAGTAGCAAGACCTAATATGAGGTTTGTACCTATCAAAACTGTAGAGCAACAAGAAATTTTATTTATTCATAGAGTAAGGCAACGATTGGTAAAAAACCGTACTGCTCTTGCTAATGAGATCAGGGGATTATTACATGAATTTGGTTTTGTTATTCCGCAAGGAATCAATAAGATTATGACAAAATTAACTGAGATTTTAGATGCAGGGGCTTTAAGCCAGCTAAGCTATCAAACGTTTAGTGAGTTAAAAGAAGAATTTGTAGAAAATGATAAAAAAATAAAAGAGCTAGAACAACGATTAAAAATCATAGCTAGCCAGTATAGTAATCACCAACAACTAATGACGATACCAGGTATAGGTTTAATAACTGCCACAGCCTTAATAGCCTCAATAGGGAATGCTAGTTGTTTTGAAAATGGTAGGCAATTATCAGCATGGCTGGGATTAGTGCCAAGGCAACATTCTAGTGGTGGTAAAGATAAGTTGCTTGGTATTAGTAAAAGAGGTGATATTTATTTACGTACTTTGTTAATTCAAGGAGCAAGAGCCGTTCTGAATAGCAAGATAAGATTTACCACGGAAGAACAAAAATCTAAAAAAGATTATAGCAAGTTTACTGAGTGGATGTTTAATTTATCTGAGAGAAACAGTCATAATAAAACAGTTGTCGCGGTAGCTAATAAGCTAGCAAGGGTGGTATTTGCATTACTCAGTTCAGGTAATGATTATACCGAGAGTAAAGTTTGTAGTTAAAAAAACTGCTCCAAATAATTGATGAAATGACATTATAGGTAATAAAAGTTTAACAAATTCCAATCCGGAATATGCGAAGAATGATAATATTGATGGTAAATAAGACGAACCTTAGCTTACGAAAAAACTGAATTTAGCAATGGCTCTTTAGAAGTCGAATATATGATAAGTATAAGTTTGTAAGCCAGCGAATTCCATCAGGGCTATAGGGTAAATTGCTTGATTTATTGTCTATAAGCCGGATACATGACTGCATTCGATTTTTTTGCTGTTATATATTATTTTTTTCTTGCATTGTTGGGTAGGTCCATACATGCTAAATAATAAACCAATATATCACTGTTTTTTAAATGAGCAATCAGGTCATGAAGAATTTATAAACTTAATAAAAGAGCAAAAAGTTAAGCTAATTGTAGCTTGTATGTGTAAATTACTTGAAGTTTGTCATAAGCTTATTCAACAAAAACGCTTATTTGTTGTTAATCAATAATATTTTTTATTGATATAAAATACAGATAAAAATATTTAATTTTTTTTAAAAGATAATTGCTATGCTAAGAGCCTTAGAACTTATAGTTCGATATATACCAAATTTATCATATAAGAATTTGGTAATTATTTTAATATTCCCATTAACTATAGCTTTGTATTATAAAATTTTTCTTTCTAATAAAGTACCTAATTTAACACTATGGAGTTGGCATAGATCAGATGACTTATTATTTATTGATAATAATACAGCCGTTGCATCCTTAATAGCTACCATCTATATAGACCTAGATAAGATAAAATTATACCAAGAACAAATACTCTTACAACCTCAGCTAATAGTTTTATTATTCCAGTTTTTCGTTTAGAAATGAAAGCAAAAGGAAAATTAGACGCAAAAAGTTTAACTGATCTAAGTAATATTATTTTATCTGCATCTAAACCTGGACAACTGATACAATTAGATTTTGATGCCACTTATAATCAAAGAAAAATTTACTCTCAACTAATTGAAACATTAGTAAAAAACAATAGGAAAATTTCTATTACTGCCTTATCTTCATGGTGTATGTTTGATAATTGGATAGATAAACTTTCAATAGAATATGCCGTGCCAATGGTGTATCAAGGCAGAAAAGAAAATCAAGATATAAGACGAGTAAAAAAATTTTTTACTGATAATAAAAATTGGCGTAGCAAAAAATGTCAAAATTATATTGGCCTTATGGCAGGTGATGTGCTTACTGTACCAACAAGCTTTAAAGTCTTTGTATTTAATAAAGATAAATGGAATAAAGAAACATATTATAAAATTATAAAAAATGTTCAATTATGAAATCTAAGAACACACCAACTAAACTGATTTATGCAGGTACTCTAATATTAATCACCTTTTTCATGCATATTAGCTTAGCTTGTATGACTACAATCGAAACAAGGTCTTTCCCGTATGAAGAAGATATCTTCGATATAACCATACCTTTAAGACAAGAAGGAATATTAAAGACCTTTGCTAGAGGTTCCATAGCAATATTGCCTGATAAAACTAATCTGCTAGGGCTAATTCTAGCATATCGTTATTTATCAAATAATCCACCTACTACAGAAAACCTAGATAACTTATCTAAACCAATAAATGAAGAAATTAACTCACAAAATATATGGCGAGAAAATAGCAATAAAATAGTTAATGAAGAAAACTATCTTTCGTCATATAAATCAGTTAGCAACAAAGAAAATCAGGTGCAAACTAGTTTCTATTTTGAGAATTGCTTGAACAATGCTTTTACCTTTGCTGTAGAATTATTTAATGATAAAAGCAAGAAATATAATGCTTCTCAAATAAAACAATGGGTATCTAACCAAAATAAAGTATTTAATAACTGTGATCAGAACGTATTAATACTACCTACTATTTTGTCAGAAAATGCAACAAAAGAAGAATTAGATGATTATAACTACCAACTTGCTTCAGCTTATTTCTATGCTATGCATTATGATACTAGTAGTGAATTATTTACCAAAATATCAGAGAGTGATTCTCAATATAAAGATTTAGCTCTTTATTTAATATTTCGTTCTCTTTTTAGGCAAATAAAATATCAAAATAAAGATAATAATGATTTTTTTGTATTATATAAAAAATTACAACCTTTAATTAATACATCACCTTTTAAAGCTGAAATAGATAAATTATTAAAATATTTTATAATTAAACAAGATATAAATAAAGAAGTAATACAACTCACTGAACAATTAATCTCCAAAGAGATAAGGTCAGAAGATTATAATGATTTTAGATATTTAGTATCAGATTATAATGATCATACTATAAAAAATGGGCTGATTACTAACCACCCATTTTTAGAATGGGCAAATTATTTTTATATTCAAGATAATTTTTTAGATACATATAAAAAATGGCAAAACTATAATTCATTACCTTGGCTGATACTATCTTTAAAAAAGATCAAATTATCAGATATTAAATCGCAGGAAGCTCAAAAAGTTATCCAAAAAGCACAAGAAATTACTGAAAATACGCAAGGATACATATTAACTCAATATTATTTAGCCAAACTTGCCTTATCTGAAAAAAATTACAAACTATTGGATGATATTACAACAAAAGTTTTAAAAATTCCTAATTTAGCACCTTATGAAGTAAATTTATTTAATTACTTACGTTCATATGCTGCAAAAAATTACCATGAGTATTTAACTTACATAGTACAACCTGTGTTATATATGTATACTGATTCCTCAATAGAATATGCGAATGATATCTCAGGAAAAATTATGGATATAATAGGACAGAGCAACAATCTCATTGAAAATGTCCCTACTAAAATGCTTACTGAATCCCTAGATTGTAATATACCAAAATGGTTAAAGAAACGCCTAATTGCTAGTGCTTGGACACGCTATATATTATTGGGAGAAATATCAGAAGCTGAAAATATATCTTCTCTTTTGGTGAAATTAAATCCGGAATTAAATGATGTTATTAATGGATTTTTATCTGAGAAAAATTTAGAAGTTAAACAGAAATTAGCTCACCTGATTATAATGCGTTCTCCTGGTTTAAATATATTTATCAAATCATATTTATGGCGCAACGATTCTTATTATCAAAAGGATCTAAATTTAACAGAATTGAGTATGAATAGTGAGAATTGGTGGAATGACCAAGATTTAGAAAATTTTGAGCTAAATAATTATGGGGAATTTTTAACAAAAGAAGATAAAGAACTAGCTAAAAAAGAATGGTCTTTTTTCAAAAAAAATCTTCCTAATAAAGTGGATTATTTTTGTCATTCAAGTATTGATAGTTACAATAAATTTAAAAATAAAGATTTTATTCCTGAAATGCTGCATTTATGTGTAAAGATGAGTAAAAAATGTCATAATGCCCCAAAATCATCTTATGAAGCTTTTATCATGTTGCATAAATATTATAAAAATAATAAATATACTCTATTAACTCCTTATAATTATTATGTAAAGCCAAAATAAAGTCGAGTAACCTACTCCAGTTACATGTATTAGTTGATACGGAGTGGAGACCCTTCAAAAGCAGGGGGAAAGCTAAATTTTGCTAAAAATATGCCTAGCTTTTTATAGTAACTGATAAATTGCTTTTATATGTCTGACAATACTAAGATTTACCAATTTAAAGTACATTTTAAAGATATAAGTCTAATGATTTGGCGTAGATTTCTAATTCAAATTTAGCTTTGCCCCTACTTTTGAATGGTCTCCAATTGCCAATTTGACTGCTGATTCTTTAAATTCGACCGAATAAATTAGTCATTTTTGTACTTCCTTTCTGTTAATCTTTCTGTTAATATTGTCTCGTATTAACTGTCCGGAAAACTGTTGACAGATCAATTTTTTCATAATACATTTAATCAGTAAAATGAGGTTATATTCAATAAAAATGTTTTTAAGCTTTCTATTATAGATTTTCGTATTTGGCTTCATCTTGGATGTACTGAGGAAGAGAAGGTTCATCCCCAAATGATTAGTTTCAATATTGACTTGTGTTTTAAGGTGTGTCCTCAAGGTGCTTATACAGATAAGCTAAAGGATGTTGTTTGTTATCTTAAGATAGTTGAGTTAATTACCGTTTTTTGTCAAGGAAAGTGCTTTAATGTTGTTGAGCATTTGACAGAATCTATTTATAAGGCAATTTTTGATTATTTAAATTCATTCCAACATCTAATCCAATCAATTAAAATTGAGACTCGTAAAGTTTCTCCTCCTGTACCCAACATTCATGGGGGTATTAGTTGGACGCATTACATTAATTTTATTAATAGACCTCTTGCGAAATTCGCTTATGCTAGGGAATTTGTAGGAGACACGGAATCTCGACCCGCAGCGTACTCAAATGTACGTGAGGAGCAGAGTACCGGTATCACGCACAAATTACCAGCAGAAGTAGAATTACGCAAGAGGTCTAATGAGGATGCGTGATGATTTATATAAGCTTGGGATCAAATTTAGGTAATCGCCTCGATAATTTATGGGAATCTGTTAACTTAATTAGGCAATATTGTTTATCAAATATTAGATGTTCTATCATCCTTGAAACTAAGGCAATTTTACCATGCAGTGCTTCTACTGACTGGGATAAGCCATTTTTAAATATGATAGTTGCTGGAGAGACAAACTTATCACCAACAGAATTATTGCAATCATTGCAAAATATAGAAATAACCATAGGACGTCCTAGAAAGCATGAACTATGGACCCCACGTATTATTGATTTAGATATTTTGTTTTATAACGATCTAATTATAAACACAAAGTATCTTGTTATTCCCCACCCTAAACTGGAGAATCGTGATTTTCTCAAACATCTATTAGCATTAATGGGTAAAGAGCCATGGAAATTCCAACCAAGTATAGAGAACTCTTTTATAAAAAGCTCTGTCTTAAATCCTCGGTTGGTAGGAATCGTTAATATAACTAAGGATTCTTTTTCAGATGGCGGAAATTTTTATGAAACAAATAAAGCTATAAAACAAGTGATAAAGCTTGTAGAAGATGGAGCTAGCGTTATTGAAATTGGTGCTCAATCAACAAGACCTAATGCAACTATTCAACCTATTGAATCTGAATACGCTAAGTTAGATGAAGTGTTAGAGGAACTAGCCCCTATTATTACTGATAAAAAGATCGATATAAGTATTGATACATTACATCCTTTTATTGCTGTAAATCTTATAGAAAAATATCATATAAGATGGATTAATGATGTTGGTGGAGGGTTTGATGATAATACATTAAGGGCTATAGCAAAAGCTGGTTGTAAATTTTGTCTTATGCATTCTATTACTATTCCACCAAGCAAAAATCAGATTATACCCTTAAACGTCAAACCAATTGATTATCTGATTCAATGGGGTAAGGGTGCTATACAAAGGCTTACTAAGCTTGGATTTACTCTAGAGAATATCGTTCTAGATCCTGGTATAGGGTTTGGCAAGACAGCTTATCAAAATATTGAAATATTAAGAAGTATAGATCAGCTTAAAAGCTTAGGTTCTTTGATAATGATAGGCCATTCTAGAAAATCATATATTCATGCTTTTTCTAAAGAACCCCATGCTTATGCTAGAGACATAGAAACAATTGGAGCTTCCTTGGCTATTAAAGATAAAGTAGATTTTTTACGAGTACATAATGTGAAAGATCATATGAAGGCTTTGGTTGCATATCACTCATCTAATAACGAGTAATGACATGATAAGCAAACAATCTATATCTATTATAGGAATCATGGCAGCAACAAAAGATGGGGTCATAGGACGTAATAATGCCTTACCATGGTATTATCCAGATGAAATCAAGCATTTTAGAGCTATTACCCACAACAGTATAGTTATTATGGGGCGTAATACTTATCAATCTATGCCGAAAACACTATTTATAGACAGGCAGACCTTTGTTTTATCTAATGATAACAGCTTGCAATTGAATGGCACTAAGGTTTTTACCTCTCTACAAAAATGTTTAGAACATCTTAAAAAATCGAAAACTAATGATAAGATTTTTATGATCGGAGGTGGACAAATAGCTCATTTATTTCTAGAACATAATTTAATTTCTTCCTTTATTCTTACAGAAATACATAAATTATATTCTGGTGATGTATATTTGGATCTTCGGTATTTCAGAAGATGGACAAGATATACTCTAAAGAAATCAAGTAATTATACAATTTATCTATTAAAAAACCCTGAGGAGGTTTCATGGAGTTTATAAATAATTTGGACGATACATTGGAAAAATGGTCTTTACTTAAACATCCATTTTATCAAGCTTGGAATAATGGTATCTTGGACAAGAATACACTGAACGTTTATGCTCAAGAATATTATAATCATGTTGCTGCTTTTCCTAGATATATCAGTCAGATTCACGCTTTATGTGTTGATATCCAGGCCAGACAAGTCTTATTAGAGAATTTGGTTGATGAAGAACAAGGTGACAATAATCATCCGGAGCTATGGTTACGTTTTATCGAAGGATTAGGTGTTTCTCGAGATAATGATAAGAATCCCAAATTTGAGTCAACAAAAAGATTGGTTAATGGTTTTTTTGAGTTAACTCAAACAGATTATCCTACTGGACTTGGAGCCTTATATGCTTATGAAAGACAAACTCCAACAGTATCAAAAGTCAAGATTGATGGTCTGAAAAAACATTATAATATTCACAATCAAAGAACCTTAGAATTTTTCGCTGTTCATGCAAAAACTGATATATGGCATACCAATGAACTTATTAAGCTGATTAACAAACTTAATAACATAGAACAAAAACAAGTACATTATGGAGCTGTGAAGGGGGCTAAATTACTTTGGCAATTTCTTGATGGGATGGAGTTATATGCAAATTCATGCTATTAAGACTCATAAAATCCAATATGGTGAGTCATTACAAACTATATTGACTCAATATATTGCGGATTTAAAAGAAGGTGATGTTGTAGCTATAACTTCAAAAGTAATTAGTGTATTAGAGGGAAGGTTTGTTAAAAAAGGTGATATTGATAAATATACATTAATTCTACAAGAGGCAGATCAAATATTAGAGACAGAAGAAAATAGATATAATATTTATTTAACTCTAAAAAATGGCTTACTAATTCCATCTGCGGGTATTGATGAATCTAATGCCGATGGTGTTTATGTATTATATCCTCAAGATGTTCAGAAAACAGCCTATTGGATTTGGCAATATTTGTGCAGTACACATAATATCTGCGATCTAGGAATTGTTATAACCGATAGTCATACAACTATTATGAGACGAGGTGTAACTGGAATTGCTCTTGGTTGGTGTGGTTTTAGCCCCTTATATTCCTATATTGGTAAGCATGATATTTATAATCAATCTTTAAATGTCACACAAATTAATATATTAGATTCATTAGCAGGAGCAGCTGTTTTTGTTATGGGGGAAGGCAATGAACAAACCCCTATAACTATTATTAAGGATGCTCCCCGTCTAACCTTTCTTGACAGACCTCCATCGGAAGAGGAAAAACTTAGCATTGTCATTAGTATGGAAGAAGATTTATATGGTCCATTATTAAAATCGGCGAAATGGGTGAGTTAAAAAGCGTGCAATAATGACCTAGTAAATGGGTTAATGTGCGTTGAAAAATAAGATTATTAACGGTAAGAGCTTCATTTTACTTAAAAACGATGATTGATATAAACCAGCAACAAATACTAAATAAAATTTCAGATATCACTTTTAGTGACAATACAAAATTAGTCAGTATTATATCTAATATTATAATTAAGGATAAAAATATTGGGTTTGCCATTGATATTCTTGGTAAAGATTCCAAGGAAATCGATGAAATAAAAATTAAAGCTATTAATAAATTAAATGAAATACCTAATATTGGGAAAATAACTATAGTTTTAACTAGTAGCAAAGGTGTAGCTAAAAAATCAACTAATCCAAAAGTTAAACATTTCATTGACGGAGTAAAGAAGATAATATTGGTGGCATCCGGTAAAGGGGGAGTTGGTAAATCTACTATAACAGCATTGATAGCGGAGCAATTAAATCTTGAAGGGTATAGGGTGGGAATAGTGGATGCTGATATTTATGGTCCGTCAATTCCACAAATATTTGGTATTAGTGGTGTACCTGAAATAGTGTATAATAAAATGACCCCTTTAAAATCGCGGGGTATTGAAATTATTTCTATCGGATTTCTTATTAAGGATAATTCAGCCATTGTTTGGCGTGGTCCAATGGCCAGCAAGACCATTTATCAACTATTATCTCTCACCCATTGGCAGGAGTTAGATTATTTAATTATTGACATGCCCCCTGGTACTGGTGATATTCACTTAAGTATTTTAGAAAATTACCAACTAGACGGAGTAATAATAGTAACTACTCCACAAAAAATGGCTGCAATAGACGTCGTTAGATCGATTGATTTATATAGAAAATTTAACCTACCAATTTTAGGTATTATAGAAAATATGAGCTATCTAGTTGAACCAAGTTCGGGAAAGACAATTCACATATTTAACGGTAATAGTGGAGAAAATTTTGCCAAAGAATATAATATACCCTTAATCTGTAAGATTCCTATTGAACCCAAATTATCTTACAACTGTGATAACAGCACTAGACTTACAGATATAGTTAAACTACCAATAAAAAATTTTGTTTAATGATATACTCAAATGATTTGAATATAAAACTCATAAAAAAGCAGGCCATAAACAAAGTAGGATTATATGTCAAACATAATCAAGATAGAAGAAGCTCAAACCCTTAAAAGACCTGATTGGATAAAGGTTAAAGCACCAAATTCATATCAATATCATGATACAAGAAAACTAATTGAGAGTTTAAAATTAAATACAGTCTGTCAAGAAGCTGCTTGCCCTAATATAGGGGAATGTTGGGCAAAAAAACATGCTACAGTTATGATTTTAGGATCTGTCTGTACTCGTGCTTGTAGATTTTGTAATGTTAAAACTGGTCGTCCCGATTTACTCGATCCTCACGAGCCACAGAGACTAGCACAAGCCGTAATGAAATTAGGGCTTGAACATGTGGTAATTACTTCAGTTGATCGAGATGACTTAGATGATGGTGGGGCTGAGCATTTTGCCAATTGTATAAAGGAAATAAGATTAGTTGCACCTAATACCACAATTGAAGTTCTAACCCCAGATTTTCTTAAGAAAGATGGGGCAGCTGAAATAGTGGTATTAGCAAAACCTGACGTTTATAATCATAATGTAGAGACAGTGCCTTCTCTATACAAAACTATCAGACCAGGAGCGAGATACTATAATTCATTAAGTCTTTTGCATAACGTAAAAAAATTAGACTCTGATATTTTTACTAAATCAGGTATGATGGTTGGTCTTGGAGAAACAAACGATGAAATTATGCAAGTAATGGACGATTTAAGGGAAGCTAAAGTTGATTTTCTAACTATAGGACAATATTTACAGCCAACCAAAAACCATGCAGTAGTTGCTAGATATGTTCCCCCAGAAGAATTTAAATATTTTGAAAGAGTAGCAAGGGTTAAAGGGTTTTTGATGGTTTCCGCCAGTCCATTAACCCGTTCTTCTTATCATGCTGGTGACGATTTCCAAAAATTAAAGGGTGCTAAGGCCTCGGTTTCGGCATAGTATAAGAAAATGAAAAAACTACCTAAAAAGCTTAATCTACCCGTAATAATATCGTTCTTACTCGGCATTACTACCGGGATAGGATATAATGAAGTACGAGAAACAGCTTCTTGGCATAGTTTTCATACCGAAACTGATAATTTAAATGTTTGTTTTACCCCACCATCCGGCTGCGGATCATTAATAGCAAAAGAAATATCCAAGGCTAAGGATAGCATTTATGTTCAAGCATTTGGTTTAACTTCGCAAAATATAGTGGATCAACTAATTAAAGCTAAGCAAAACGGTGTTCAAATAAGGGTATTATTGGATCGTAGTAACTTACACGATAGATATTCTAAAATGCATGAATTAAAACGGGCTGGTATTGATGTCTCAATAGATAAAGTACCAGGTATTGCTCACAACAAAGTTATGATCATTGATAAAAGTAAGGTGATTACTGGTAGCTTTAATTTTACCAATGCAGCTGATAATAGAAATGCCGAAAACGTCTTATTAATAGAGAATAGCGATATTGCAGAAACTTATTTGCAAAGCTGGTTTAGTCGTAGAGCAAAAAATTAATTAATTGAACCTCAGTTCGATATAAGAATTATTAATTCTTATATCGAACTGGCTTTGTTATAAGGAAAAATGCACTCTTGAAGCGGCTGACGCGGGTGCATTTTAACTTTTTTCATCATTCAATATGTGATTTTAATTATTAAAATCACATATTGAATGGAGTATTATATTTTAACAATCAGGTGGGCAGCCGCTTCAAACCTGATTGTTTCTATATATAATACTGAATTCGATGTAACTTGTTACATAGAATTCAGGTTAATTGAGGTATACTCGAATAATCATACGAATTGGGGTTAATTAGTCCTGACCGAAACTATAGCAGACATTCCTGGTATCAAATTACTAGTAATATCTTTAGGAGTCTCAAAATCTATTAGCACAGGAATCCGTTGAACAATCTTAGTAAAATTACCAGTTGCATTATCAGTCGGAATTAGACTAAATTTTGAGCCGGTAGCTGGTGATATATTACGTATTCTGCCGTATATGATCTTTTTTGGTAAAGAATCAAACTGTAATTTAACTTTTTGCTTTGGTTGCAATTTTGCAATTTGCGTCTCTTTAAAATTAGCTTTCACATACATTTGTTCATCCTGCACAACAAAAAATAATACTCTCCCTAGATTAATAAAATTACCTACCTGCAAGCTACTATTTGCTACTATTCCGTCAACTGGGGCTATAATTTGGGTATTTACTAAACTTCTAGCTACTATATTTTTATCTTCCAGTAACCCTTTCATTTTTTCTTCCTCAGCAGTTTTCTGTAAAGCTAAAAGTAGTAAGTTCTGCTGTGCAATTTGCAAGTTTAACTTTGCCTGATTATAATCAGTCTTTGCTTTAGTAAAAGACATTTTAGATTCATCTAATGTTTTTTTACTAGCAAATTTCTCTTTGTTAAGCTCTTGAGTTCTTATATAATCAACTGAGTTAATCTCCAAATTAGTACTAGCAGAATCAACAACCTCTTGACAAAGCTCTAAACTAATTTGAGCTATTAAAGTCTTTTGTTCTATGATTTCTATATTTTTAATAGATGCCTTAATAGAAGCTTCCAGTGAAGCAAGACGTGACTTATAATCCTGATCATCGATCTCAGCAATAAGATCACCTTTTTTTACCCTCATATTATCTGAAATAAATACATTTTTAATCACTCCACTAATCTCAGAGCTAACGCTGGATATGTCAGCCTCAATATACGCATTATCAGTCGATTCTGTATGACTCCAAATATAAATATGATAAGCTAGGTAAACGACTATTACACCAAACAAAATCAGAAAATATTTAGCAAATGGATGAGACTTATATTGTTCAAAGATTTTTAACATAAATTAACCTCAGTTTTACGTAATAAATTAATAGTAAGCTCAAGTAATCATCGCCATTAGGGGGGATGTCCACAACTGTTGAAAGTTAAAAAACCGTCTATTAGCGAGGAGACCGTAGCACAACTGTTGAAAGTTTACAAATACCTATACCACAGCGTCATTGCGAGCGTAAGCAAAGCAATTGTAAGCCAGCGAATTCCATCAGGGCTGTAGAGTAAATTTTATCTGTATTATTGAAAATATTAATAAAATTCACTTTGCTATAAGCCGGATACATGACTGCATTTGCTTTTTTGCTATTGACGTTATTTTTTTCTTGCATTTTACAGAAGCTCCATACATAAGTTAATAGTCAACTCTAAGAAAATACAACCCACATGCTGGAGCTTTTATACCTGCTGCCTCTCTTTTTTTAGCATCCAAAGCTTTTTGTATATCACCTGCCTGCCATATATTACGTCCAACTAATACTAAACTACCAACAATATTTCGAACCATATGATGTAAAAAAGATCGAGCAGAAACATATATTTTTATATCGTTGTTTTCTTGTGTAATAACTAACTTAGATAAGGTTTTTATAGGTGACTTTGCTTGGCAATATTTACCTCTAAATGAGCTAAAATCATGATTTCCTATGAGATAGAAAGCTCCATATTTCATTGCTTCAACATCAAGAGGTTGTTTTATCCACCAAGCACGATTTAAATCTATTATAACTTGACTAGGTCTATTAATAATTCTATATACATAATGACGTTCTACAGCAGAAAATCTTGCATGAAAATCTCCGTCGACTAGAACACAATCAACTACCCCTATATTATGAGATCTTACAAAATAGTTGATAGCCTGCATAACTTTATAGGGTTGCATATATTTCACTAAATCGAAATGTGCTACTTGCCCTAAAGCATGAACCCCTGCATCAGTCCTGCCAGCTCCGTAAATTACGGCTTTTTCACCGGTAAATTTGTAGATCCCATCTTCCAGTATTTGTTGAATAGATATAGCATTACACTGTCTCTGCCAACCAACAAAAGCAGTTCCTAAATATTCAATGGTAATCTTATATCTATAAAAATCAAGTATTTGATTCATCAATTTATTTACCGCCTATTTCAGCTCTCCATACTGCAATTCATACACTCTATGCATCTTATGTGCCATTTCATGATTATGAGTTACCACAATAATAGAGGTATTTTGTTGTTTAGCAGTTTTAAGTAATAAGTTAAAAACCTCATTAGCAGTATTAGGATCTAGATTACCAGTAGGTTCATCAGCTAAAATAATTTGAGGATTATTAATTAGGCTACGAGCGATAGCTACTCTTTGTTGCTCACCGCCAGATAGCTCACCCGGCATATTATGTATTTTATTAGCTAGCCCTAACTCTGCTAATAGCTCTTCTGCCTTCTTAAGAGCTAATTTATAACTATCACCAGCAATTAATTTTGGCATTGCTACATTCTCTAAGGCAGTAAAATCTTTGAGTAAATGATGTTGTTGATAGACAAAACCTATATTACGCAGTCTTATTATATGAGCGTGATTTTGGCAATAGTTTGTTGACTCTATCTGCACCTCTCCACTATTTGGGGTATCAAGTAGACCAGCTATATGCAGTAAAGTTGATTTACCGCTACCAGAAGAGCCTATTATGGCGACTAGCTCTCCTTGCATTACAGTTAAGTTAACATTACTTAATACTTCAATAATAGATTTTCCCTGCTTATATTTTTTAGAAATATTTTTTAACATTAATACGGCTTTATTCATAACGCAAGGCATCCACAGGATTCAACTTAGCAGCTTTATATGAAGGATAAATTGTTGCACAAAAACATAGAACTATAGAGATAGTTGATACTAATATAACATCTTCTAATCTTACCTCTGATGGTAGAGTATATAAAAAATAAATCGCTGCTTCAAAAATTTTAGTACCAGTTACTTTCTCCAAAATATTTCTAATAGACTGGATATTATAAGCAAAGCTTGTACCCAATATGATACCTAAAATCGTACCGAGCAAACCTATAAACATGCCATTACAAATAAAAATAAGCATAATCTGCCTAGTACTTGCACCAATAGTACGCAGTACTGCAATATCCGAAGTCTTGTCTTTAACTAACATAAATAAGCTAGACACGATGTTAAAGGCTGCTACCATAATAATCAAAGAGAGAATAGTAAACATTGCTATCCTTTCAACAGCTAAAGCATTTAGAAACTGTAAATGTGATTTCTGCCAACTTGTTACTTTTAACCTTAATCCTAAAAGATTTTGTATCTCCCAAGCAAAATTTTCTGCTTTATTCGGTTCTATGGTTGTTACCTCAATTAGATTAATAACTTCCTTGAAAGACAGAAAATTTTGGGCAGCAATAAGTGGCATTAAAATAGTTGCTGAATCATAATCATACATACCGCTAGTGAAAGTAGCCACAACCCTGAATTCTTTAGATCTAGGCATACTACCAAAAGCAGTAGAAATTGAATTGGGAGAAATTAATTTTATTTTTGCACCTGCTTGAACTCCTAGGTTACGAGCAAGTTCATTACCAACTGCTACCACATCTGTACCAAAAAAATCGGTAAAATCTCCAGTATTAACATTCTGTAAAATTTGATTTTTATATTTGAGTTCAGTTAAATCTATACCTTTAATTATAGCACCACTATTCATTCTTTTACCTAGTGCAAGAGCTTGACCGACAATGCTTGGAGAAATATGTTTTATATAATTCTGACTAATTAATTTTTTGTTAATTTCATCATAATTTGCGATAGAACGTGATACTGGTGTTATGCTAATGTCACCATTAAGACCAATAATGTTTTTAGTCAGTTCATAATGAAAACCGTTCATAACGGACATAACCACTATCAATGCAGCAACACCGATAGTTACACCCATCAAAGAAACACCAGCAATAATAGAAACAAATCGCTCATTCTTCTTAGCTCTAAAATATCGATCTGCTACTTTTAGAATAAAATTATCTTTTATCATTTATTTAGGTTCATCAAATATTCTATCTACTTGCAATAATTTATAACAACCAATCAATGCTATAACTATAGTGATGCACATAACAATTGCTAATTGCTTAAAAGTACCCTGATAAAAATAACTAACTAGCTGCAAACATAATGCGGTAACAATCAATCTTCCTGATACCAATATAGCAGTAATCCTGCCTTTAGCATTTGGTATACTCTCTAATGCCAAAGGCCATAAAATATTACAAGGGAATATCATGCCAATAGCCACTAATTGTGTTACTATTGTTATAGTTAATGGGTCATTAGTCTTGCATATCACCAAAACTATAGCGGCAATTATAAAAGCTACAAGTGCTAAAATACTAAAGAAAAAACATTTTTTTTGTCCAAAATTCTTCAATAAATAACCACTGCTAAAACTTACAGCCGAGAATACTGCAGCCATTGCTCCCTGATAAAAACCAAACTGCTGAATAGACACTCCTAAATCTCGCATGTACAAAATGGGAGAGATAGCAATAAAAACCCAATAACCCTGCATAATAAAAAGCATGGTTACTATATGATAGACAGCTTTTCTAGATTTAAATACTACGCTATAGCCTTTTAAAGATATGTTAATATTATAATTTATCTGCCCTTTGGGAATAAATAATAGGCCTGTTATCAAACAAAATATCCCGAATATTAACAGTATAGCAAAATTACCTCGCCAACTAAGCAAAAAATTTACATAACTTCCTACTACCGGTGCAAAAGCCATGGCTAAAGTAATTGCACCATTTAAAGTTCCCGCCATTTTTTGTTGTTGTTTAACCGAATATAAATCAGCCAGTACTACATAGCCTAATACTGCTACCCCAGATATACCTACCCCTTGCAGAAATCTACCAAATAGTAACACGTAATAATTGGGGGCAAAAGTACAAAAGCTACTACCAATAATAAATATTATAAGACCTATAATGATAATTAACTTCCTGCCAAACCTGTCCCCTAAATTTCCTACAATCAGAGAAGTAACACAGTGGGCTATGAGATTTATTCCTAATAAAAATTCTACCTTAAAAGTAGAAAGATTAAAGGTATCTTGTAAATCTGGAAAACTAGGGACAAATAAATCTACCTCTGCTCCGCATAAAACCTCCATAATTAAAATAGTAATAAACAAATTCATAAAAAAATATATACTCCTTGCAAATGAATAGTTGATAAACAACAAGGCAATTTAAACGTCATAATCAACAGTTAATATAAACATAAGCAAAACTACCTGCTTTTTTATCTAATTTTTCCAGTCCATTATATACTTAAACTTCACAATTTGTAATACATACTCTATAACTCCTTAATGCTCAATACTAAATTTAGGAAATAATATTATGAAGAATTATCATTTATTTACTTCTGAGTCTGTCTCTGAGGGACATCCAGATAAGATGGCTGACCAAATTTCAGATTCTATACTGGATGCAATTCTTAAGGAGGATCCAAAAAAGAGCCGGGTAGCATGCGAAACACTTATAAAGACTGGACTAGTATTTATAGCTGGAGAAATTACAACAGATGCTTGGGTTAACATTGATCAAATAGTACGCAATATTATAAGAGATATAGGCTATACTAGCTCTGATATAGGTTTTGACGCAGACTCTTGTAGTGTGATTACTTCAATAAGCAATCAATCTCCGGATATTGCATTAGGTGTAGATAATCGTGAAGATCATGAAATAGGTGCTGGTGATCAAGGTTTGGTGTTTGGGTACGCAACGAATGAGACTCCTACATTTATGCCTGCACCAATTATCTATGCTCATAAATTAGTTATGAGACAAGCTGAACTCAGAAAAAAGGGCATCTTGCCTTGGTTAAGACCAGATGCTAAAAGCCAAGTCACTTTTAAATATGTTGAGAATAAACCAGTTGGTATAGACACCGTTGTGCTTTCTACGCAGCATCACCCTGATATTTCTCATGCTGATTTAGTAGAAGCAGTAATTGAAGAAATCATTAAGCCTGTGTTACCAGATGAATGGATTGATAAAAATACTAAATATCTTGTGAATCCAACAGGAAGGTTCGTAATTGGAGGACCTTTAGGAGACTGTGGACTTACAGGAAGAAAAATAATAGTTGACACTTACGGCGGAATAGCACGCCACGGTGGCGGATGCTTTTCTGGTAAGGATCCAACAAAAATCGATAGATCTGCATCTTATGCAGCAAGATATATAGCAAAAAATATTGTAGCAGCAGGTGTTGCACAGCGTTGTGAAATTCAAATTTCTTATGCTATTGGAGTTGCCCAGCCAGTGTCTATAAGTATTGAAACGTTTGGCACTAGCAAAATGAGTGAATCAGCAATAATTGAATTAATAAAGAATAATTATGATTTAAGCCCAGGCGGTATTATAAAAAAACTATCTTTATATAATCCAATCTATCTTAAGACAGCATCATATGGGCATTTTGGACGGGAAGATCAAGATTTTCCTTGGGAAAGAATAGATAATATAATGGGACTATAAAATAAGTTGATAATGCAGTATATGAGTAAGATTTTTAACTATAACCCCAATAAGAAATTAGCCATTATTGCTCTTAAGGTTAAAGCTAACGCAAAGACAAATAAGATAAGTGAGTTTGTCATAATTAATAATCAATATCATCTAAAATTATCTATAAAAGCAGTTCCAAAGGATGGTAAGGCTAACGATGCTATTGTCAATTTTCTATCCAAAGAATGGAAAATTTGTAAAAATAATTTTGAGATAATATTAGGTCACACTAATAGTATAAAACTCTTAGCAATAAAAAATATTGAATTAGACTATTTAAATTTACATTTAAAGCATTATATACATAACTAATAACATTGAAGTATAGTATTTTATAGGACTTATATGACCCAAGAAAAAAAGAAGTTTGACGCTGAAGTTGGTAAGATTTTAAACTTAATGATTCACTCTCTTTATAGTAATAAAGAGATTTTTATGCGTGAATTAATATCTAATTCTTCTGATGCTTGTGATAGATTAAGATATTTATCACAAAGTGACGCAAAGCTTATTGCAGATGATCCTCACTTTAAAATTACCGTCAGAATTGATAAAGATAAAAGGCAGATTATTGTTAGAGATAACGGTATTGGTATGAACCGAGAAGATTTGATTGATAATCTAGGAACTATCGCAAGGTCTGGTACAGGAAATTTCTTAAACAATCTGTCTGGAGATGCTAAAAAAGACAGTATGTTAATAGGACAGTTCGGGGTTGGGTTTTATTCAGCTTTTATGATTGCCGATAGCATCACCGTTACCTCAAGAAAAGCAGGAGAAACAAAAGCTTATGTTTGGCAGTCAGATGGTCTTGGAGAATATACTGTAGATGATCTAGACCATGATTTTACAAGGGGAACTGAGGTGGTTATTCATGTCAAGCAAGATGAAGATAGTTATATTGATCATTTTAGATTGAAGCATATAGTTAAAAGTTATTCTGATCATATAGCCATACCTATATATTTTATTGATGAGTCAACTGCTAATGAAATACAGCTTAATTCAGCTTCAGCATTGTGGACAAGACCTAAGTCTGATTTGACTTTTGAGCAATATAAAGAATTTTATAAAACTCTGTCTTATTCGCTTGATGACCCTTGGTTAACTATTCATAATAAAAATGAGGGTACAGTTGAATTTACTAATTTATTATTTATTCCGTCAACCAAGACTTTTGATTTATTCCACCCTGACCGTAAGAGAAGAGTAAAATTATACATCAAAAGAGTTTTTATTTCTGATGAAAATATAGATTTAATACCTTCTTACCTAAGATTTTTAAGAGGAGTAGTAGATTCAGAAGATTTACCTCTAAATATTAGTCGTGAATCTTTGCAGCATAATAGTACTTTAGAAAAGATTAAAGCAGCTATAACTAAAAGAGTCTTGAGTGAACTTAAAAAGAAAAAAGACGAGTCTATAGAGGAATACAGCAAATTTTGGTCCAATTTTGGAGCTGCTTTAAAAGAAGGACTGTGTGAAGCAACTAGTGATCATGACAAATTACTTGAGACATGTATATTTAGCAGTAGCCTTTTAAATAAGATGATTAGTCTTGATGACTATATTAGCAACTTTAAAGAAGGGCAAGACACTATATATTATCTTAGTGGTGATGATCCAGCAAAATTACTTTCTAGTCCTCAAATAGAAGGATTTTTAAGTAAAAACATAGATGTACTTCTTTTTACTGATACAGTTGATGATTTTTGGGTTAATGTCAATAGTAGCTACAAGGGTTATGCCATTAAATCAGTTACTAGAAGTGATATTGATTTAGAGAAATCTGAGCAGAAAATAGAAGATGTAAAAGACGAAAATGATGAATATATAAAATTAACGGAATATTTTAAAGAAATATTAGGTGATTTAGTAAAAGATGTAAGGATTTCTAAAAAACTTACTTCAAGCCCAGCTTGTCTCGCCGTTGGAGACGGAGCTATGGATATTCGTATGGAAAGATTCTTAATTGAACAAAAACAATTAATAGCAGCATCTGCTAAAATACTTGAGCTAAACCCTAAGCATAAAATTATTGAGAAAATTAACGCTGATGTAATCTCAAATAATAAGGACTATGCTAATGAAGAATTGGTTAGATTAATGTATGACCAAGCCTGTATTGTAGAAGGTGAGCCAGTCAATAATACTGGCGGATTTGCAAAAAGACTTAATGATATTATGCAAAAAGCTATCTTATAAACTTAACAATCATATGCAGAGACGTCTCAAATCTGATTGTTTCTATAATTTCACCGATTTGGGATAAGAATTGACAAATTCTTATCTCAAATTCGCGTTATACGGGTTTACTGGGTTTCCGAAATTTGTCCAAAACTATTATATTATCTGCTGAATTAGATTTACTTTTAGAATCGCTAGACACCTTAATTGTTTCTCTTTTCTTCTCGTTAGGCAATTCATTAGATTTGATTGTTTCTAACTTAAACTTTAGGCTGTAACCATTATTAGGATCAACAAAGCTGATAAGCGAATCAAATGGTACATAGATAGTTTCTTTGATACCATCAAAACTAATTGTTACAGAAAAGCCATTGAGCCCTACAGTTAAATCTTCAAATTGATATTGTATTACTATAGTTATTTCTTTGGGATAACGCTCTTTTATCCTAGAAGATAAAACTACGGCAGGATTATCAGTTTTGTAAGAAATATACAAGAGTTGATTCAGCTGCAACTTATCGGTACGAATTTTTGAAAGAATCTTTTTTACAAATTCCAACATACATTCGTTAAGAAATTGTTGATATGGGGTCTTCATAGTTATAAACTAAACAAAGAAAATAACACAAAACTCGATATAGCTAATCCGAAAATGTTTGATCCATAGTAACAACCTTGATGTCATTCCTAGCTAAAAACAGGAATGACATAGCTTCTAGCTAGGTCACATTATAACTAAAACCTTTTCAGGTTAGCTATAGGCTGAACAAAATTTTAATAGTCTTAGTTCAAGCCTTATTCACATGAGGTTTAGTATATCTCTAGTTATGCAAGATAAAATTCTAGCGGGGCTTTTTCTGTTGCCCGGTTAAGCCCCCAACCGCGTAGGACTAAGCAGCTAGTGCTGTAGTTCCTACGAAACGTTCATTATCATTTGCGTTTCTTTTTTTTAACCCAACGACACAAGGTCCGGCGGAATTATACCGAGTAAAGATAATTTTTTTATTAAGCACGTCGATCCTATTTCGCCCCCATGAAAGCTTATGGATAAAACCTGTAGTATCCTTCTATCACAACTTAATTTGGTGGAAGCGTCGGGTACCGCCCCCGAGTCCGCAACCTCTATTCTAAATCACGTTTATTACTATAGCTACAAAATCAGCAATTTTATGCTACAACAATTATAATAGGATGTAAAGGGCAAATTTTAAAAAAGTCTATTGTATATACTTATAAGAAGTGCGATAATCAATTAACATGAGTTCGATTCTAATTCCCTCGATGTCATTCCCGCGTAGGCATTATACCCAGTATAGAAGGATAATTATTACATCGAACTCACGCGAATTTGGGATAAGAATTAGTCAACTCTTATCCCAAATTCGGGTAACTCAGATTAATTAAAACAGTTATTTGATTTTTATGAAACTAATAAAGCTATTCTTCCTTGTTATATGTTGTTCCTTTTTGATGACTGGTTGTGATAATCAATCTAAGGAACAAAATTTAATAGTTGCAACTTCTGCAGATAACCCCCCTTACGAATTTATCCAAAATGGTCAAATAGTAGGATTTGATATTGATATTATTAATGCTATAGGAGAACAAATAGGGAAAAAAGTTATAATTAAAAATTTTGATTTTAATGGTTTACTTGCATCCTTGACTACTGAGAATGTTGATATAGTGATAGCTGGGTTATCAGTAACCGAAGAGCGTAAAAAACATATTAGCTTCTCAGTTCCTTATGTATCAACGAATGTGTCAATATTGTATAGATCAGCAGATAATTTAAAGAATACTGGAGATTTGGATAATAAAGCTGTGGGTGTACAACTTGGTACAACATGGGCGGTAATAGTTCAGGATTTAGCTAAGCAGTTTAATATTAGAATAAATTATTTATCAAATAATTTAATGCTAGTCGAAGAGTTAAAGTCAAAAGTTATAGATGCGGTGGTACTAGAGGCATCCCAATCTAAGAAATTTATTGAGAATAATCCTGATCTTGCTAGCTTCAGTTTAACAGAGTTTTCATCTGAACTAGCTATCGCTATGCCAAAAAATTCTAAACTTATTGAGAGTGTTAATAAAGCTATTGTTGAATTGACAGAAGATGGAACAATTAGCCGTATTACTAAAAGATGGCTTCAACAGTGAATTCCGAACGATTTAAACAAGCTCTTAGTACTTTGCCTACAGGGGTTACTATTATCACTACTTTATACAATAATAAGCTATTTGGTTTTACTGCAGATTCCTTTACCTCAGTTTCTTTGTTACCACCTTTGGTATCGTTTTGTCTTGATAAACAAGCTTTTAGCATGAGTGCTTTTACTAGTAGCGAGTATTTTGCTGTTAGTATTCTAGCTGAGGATCAAGAAGATATTTCTAGGCATTTTTCTAAGTTTAACACTGATAAATTTGCGGGTATTTCGTATAATTTAGGGTGTACTACTAATTGTCCTTTGATTGAGGGAGCAGTTTGCCATATTGAATGCAACAAGTTTAGTCAATATGAAGCAGGAGATCATGTTATACTGATTGGTGAGGTGATAAATACTATAGTGAACAGTAACTTAAACCCTCTAGTACATTGTTTAAGACAATATAGAGGATTAAAATGACTGTTTGTATAGGTGTTTGTGGTGCAACTGGTAAAATGGGGCAGATGATAATTCAAAGAATGAATGGATTTAATGCTTGTACACTTTCTACAACATTTACTAGAAAAAATAGCATAGATGATCTTGCTAAGTTTTGTCAGAATTCTGATGTAATTATCGACTTTTCTAGCAGTGAAATATTAGAAAAATTACTTGATTATGCTATTAGCTACAACAATAAATTAGTGATTGGCACTACTGACCTAACTCAATATCAGCTTGATCACTTAAACGCAGCTTCCAAAAGCTTGGCTATATTATATTCAGCTAATATGAGTTTAGGTGCGAACTTACTTACAGTACTGGCAGAAAAGGCAGCAAAAATTCTAGATAATACTTACGATATAGAGATTCTAGATTGTCACCATCGTATGAAGAAAGACGCCCCTTCTGGTACAGCTATAATGTTGGGTAAGGCTGTAGCTAAGGCTAGAAATTTAGATTTTGATGAATATGCAGTATTTGATCGTAGTCAAAAAGGTCAAAGACAGCCTGATGAAATTGGTATTAGTTCTATTAGGGGAGGACAGGTACATGGGGAACATGAAGTGTTATTTTTAGGTAATAACCAAGTTCTTAGTATAAAACATCAAGCATTAAGTAAAGAATCCTTTGCTGATGGTGCAATTCAGGCTGCCATTTGGTTATTTGATAAACCAGCCGGTCTTTATTCAATGCGTGATATGTTCTCGCTACTCATCTTCTAGACGAAAAAGTGCTTAAAACACCTAAAGAATAAGGTTTATAAGGATTTTGCCATAAGATTTGTAGTCATGTAAATGATATTTTTTATTTGACAATGCTAGAATTTAGAGATATAATCTCTTTCATGTATATTACAACTGTTCCAAACAGAAATTCTCGTCCTGCAATATTGCTTCGTACCTCTTATCGCGACTCATCTTCGAGACAAAAAAGTGCTTAAAACGTCTAAAGAATCAGGTTTGCAGTGGTTTTGGCATGAAGTTTGTAGTCATGTAAACATCACTTTTCTACTTGACATACTAAAAATTAGTCAACATAATGCTTCTTATGTGTATTACCATTGTTTTGTTTCAAATAAAAACTCTTGTCATTAAAGTACACTTTTATCAGTATTTCTTTATTATAAAATTCCACAGGTGAAAAAATAATGGTATGAACCTCCTGATATACAGAATGAAAAGCAGTTGCTAATCTTCTAAAGTTAATATTAAAATAACAATCAGGAGGCTAAGATGGAAGTTACCACAATTGGTATAGATATTGCAAAAAGAATTTTCCAAATTCATGGTGTAGATAAAAATGGTAAGACGGTATTAAAGAAAAAATTAATGAGAGATCAAGTTTTAACATTTATGGCTAATTTACCAAAATGTTTGGTAGGGATGGAAGCTTGCGGCGGAGCTAGTTACTGGGCAAGAGAAATAACTAAATTGGGGCATACAGTAAAACTAATGGCAGCACAATTTGTCAAACCGTATGTTAAAACTAATAAAAATGATCAAGCTGATGCAGAAGCTATATGTGAAGCGGTAACAAGACCAAATATGAGGTTTGTACCAATTAGAACTGTAGAACAACAAGATATTTTATCAATTCATCGAGTAAGAGAGAGATTGGTAAAAAATCGTACTGCCCTTGCTAATGAAATTAGGGGTCTACTACATGAATTTGGTTTTATTATTCCTCAAGGGATCAATAAGGTTATGACAAAATTAACCGAGATTTTAGATGAAGGAAATTTAAGCCAGCTGGGTTATCAAACATTTAGTGAACTGAAAGAGGAATTTTTGGATAATGACAAAAAAATAAAAGAGATAGAAAAAAGATTAAAAATAATAGCTAGCAACTTAACTCAATATCAACGATTAACAGCTATACCTGGTCTTGGTTTAATTACTGCTACTGCTTTAATAGCATCAATAGGTAATGCTACAAGTTTTGAGAATGGTAGGCAATTATCGGCATGGTTTGGATTAGTGCCAAGGCAGCATTCCAGTGGAGGGAAAGATAAGTTGCTTGGAATTAGCAAGCGAGGTGATGTTTACTTGCGTACTCTATTGATCCAAGGAGCTAGAGCTGTACTAAATGCCAAGATAAGATTTACATTGGAAGAACAAAAATCTAAAAAAGATTTTAGCAAATTTACGCAGTGGATGTTTAATTTATCTGAGCGAAATGGACATAATAAAACAGTAGTTGCTGTAGCTAATAAACTGGCAAGAGTGGTGTTTGCAGTACTAAGGTCAGGGGATGATTATGTAGAGAGTAAAGTTTGTAGCACAGAGCTATTATAATTAACATAAAATAAAATAAATAGTGGTTTATTAATTAATAGGTAAACAAAGAATATGTAAAAGATTCCAACCCGGAATATGCGTGAGATAATAATATTGATGGTAAATAAGACAAACCTTAGCTTACAAAAAAACTGATGACTACAATGGCTCTTTGAAGCCGATAAAATGATAAGTATATAGTAAATTTGTAAGCCAGCGAATTCCATCAGGGCTGTAGGATAAATTACACATAATTTATTAACTATAAGCCGGATACATGTATGCATTTGCATTTTTGCTATTAGATGTTATTTTTTTCTTGCATTTTACAGGAGGTTCATACATGTAGTCAGTAACGAGAATTTAATTCTACACTCCACTCGTCGCATAATACTCACGTTCTATAGCATAATTTCTGCTCATATTTATCTCGAAGATAAGACGCGAATCCTTGATATTCTCAAAAAACAATTCGTAGGAGCAGAAGAGTACACTCCCTATTAAAGAGAATCTATCCTAAAGTTTTCTGATAATTGACCTCTTCCTGGTCCAGTTTAGCTGCAAGTTTACGCATCCTATTCATGTAAAAGCCTGTTCCTGCTGGTACTAATCTACCAACTATGACATTTTCTTTCAACCCACGCAATTTATCAATTTTTCCAGCTATAGCAGACTCCGTTAGAACTCTTGTTGTTTCTTGGAAAGAAGCAGCAGAAATAAATGATCTAGTTTGCAACGATGCCTTAGTAATACCTTGTAGGATTGGTTGGGCTTCAGCCGGTCTTAAACCGTTATCTATAGCTTTTTTATTAATTTCAGCAAATTCACGATGATCTATCTTCTCATCAACCATTAATGTCGTATCCCCAGAATGGGTTACCTCTACTTTTTGTAACATTTGGCGAATTATTACCTCAATGTGCTTATCGTCAATTTTTACGCCCTGTAAACGGTAAACTGCTTGGATTTCTCCCACCATGTAGCTTGTAAGAGCTTCCACTCCCATTACCTTTAAAATATCCTGTAGAACTGGATTGCCATCAATTAACATATCGCCTTTTTTAACAAAATCACCTTCATTAACAACAACATGTTTGCCTTTTGGTACCATATATTCAATTGGTGTAGTGTTATCACTTGGCTGAATAACAATACGCCTTTTTGACTTATAGTCTTTGCCAAATTCAACTCTACCATCTACTTCTGCAATAACAGCATGATCTTTTGGACGTCTAGCCTCAACAAGTTCAGCTACTCGTGGAAGACCCCCAGTAATATCTTTTGTTTTAGTTGATTCCCTTGGAATACGTGATAAAATATCACCTACTGACACCTTAGCACCATCTTCAACATTTAAAATAGCATTCACTGGCATGTAATATCTAGCCTCCAAACCATTGGATAGCATAATAGTTTCTCCATTCTCATCAACTAATTGAATACGAGGACGTAACTCTGCTCCGCGTGAATATTGTTTTGATTCAATTATAACTTTGCTAGAAATACCAGTTGTTTCATCAGTGATATCACGAATTGACACTCCTTCTACCATATCCTTAAATACAACCTTTCCAGATTTCTCGGTAATAATCGGAATAGTGTACGGATCCCTCTCTACTAATTTTTGTCCTTTTTTTACCTTATCTGAATCATCAGCTATTAATCTTGCACCATACGGTACTTTATGTCTTGCCTTCTCATTATTATTAGCATCCAATAATAATAACTCACATGAACGACCCATTACGATCTTACGTCCCTCAGAATCAACAACCACATTACGACCTAAAATCTTCACTTTTGCATCATGAGAGGCTTCTATTGAAGATATTTCAACACCTTTCGTTGCAGCTCCTCCAATATGGAAAGTTCTCATGGTCAGCTGGGTACCTGGCTCACCAATTGACTGGGCAGCAATCACTCCTACTGCTTCTCCGACTGATACTAAAGAACCAGTGGCTAGATCTCTACCATAACATCTTACACATATTCCATCAACAACCTCACATGTTAGAACAGATCTTACCATTACCACATCCAAACCAGAAGATTCGATTTCTTCTAATTTTGCTTCATTAATTAATTCACCGGCTGATAGTAATAATGCATTAGTAACTGGGTGATATACGTTAATCGCAACTGTTCTACCTAAAATTTGCTCTGCGAGCGATACAATAACTTCACCACCATCGATAATACTTCTAACTTCTATGCCTTTTGTAGTTTTACAATCTTCATCAGTAATTATACAATCTTGAGCAACATCAACTAATCTACGGGTTAAATACCCAGAATTAGCTGTTTTCAACGCTGTATCTGCAAGACCTTTACGTGCACCATGTGTAGAATTAAAATATTCAAGAACAGTAAGACCTTCTCGAAAATTAGAAATAATCGGGGTTTCAATAATCTCACTTGATGGTTTAGCCATCAAACCACGCATACCAGCTAATTGCTTAATCTGTGCTGCTGATCCCCTTGCTCCCGAAGTAGCCATCATATATATCGAATTTACTTTCTGATGATTAGGCTTATTATTAACAGGTGTCATAGCAATTTCTTTCATCATGTCATTTGCTACTTTATCCGTACATTTAGACCAAGCATCAATCACTTTATTGTATTTTTCACCGTAAGTAATTAGACCATCAGAATATTGTTGTTCAAATTCTTTTACCTCAGTCAATGTTGAATCAATATGACTATCTTTTGATTTTGGTACAACCATGTCGTCCATACCAAAAGAAATGCCTGAGGAACAAGCATATTTAAATCCAAGTTTCATTAGTTGATCAGCAAAGATCACTGTAGCCTTTTGTCCACAGTGGCGATACACCAAATCAATAACCGCAGATATATCCTTTTTAGTCATGGATTTATTTACGAACTTAAATCCAACATTATGATTACGTGGTAATAATTCTCCTATAATTAACCTACCAAAGCTAGTATCCACTATAGTTGATACAACCTCCCCTTCAACATTAAGCACATCGCGACGAAATTTTATCTTTGAGTGAATAGTTATTACCTTATTATACAAAGCATGTTCAATCTCCGACATGCTAGCAAAACTCATCCCTTCACTAGGTTCATTGTCAAAAACCATTGTTAAATAATAAAGACCTAGTACTATGTCCTTATCAGGGACGATAATCGGACGACCATTTGCCGGACTCAATATGTTGTTTGTTGACATCATAAGTACTCTTGCCTCAAGCTGAGCTTCAATTGAAAGAGGGATATGCACTGCCATCTGATCACCATCAAAATCAGCATTGAACGCAGCACAGACTAAAGGATGTAGCTGGATAGCTTTCCCTTCTATCAGTAAAGGTTCAAAAGCTTGGATACCTAAACGATGCAAAGTTGGTGCTCTATTCAGCAATACTGGATGTTCACGTATAACTTCTTCTAAAATATCCCATACTTCTGATTTCTCAGCTTCAACCATTTTCTTAGCGGCTTTTATAGTGGTAGCAATTCCATATAATTCAAGCTTTGAATAAATAAATGGCTTGAATAATTCCAACGCCATCGTCTTTGGTAAACCACATTGGTGTAACTTAAGCTCTGGTCCCACAACGATAACAGAACGACCAGAATAATCCACTCGTTTACCAAGCAAATTCTGACGAAAACGACCTTGTTTACCTTTTAGCATATCACTAAGTGACTTAAATGGACGTTTATTAGTATTTTTCACTACTTTACCACGACGACCATTATCAAATAATGCATCGACCGATTCTTGTAACATCCTTTTTTCATTTCTGATGATAATATCCGGTGCTTTTAGTTCAAGTAGTCTTTTTAATCTATTATTTCTATTAATAACCCTTCTATAAAGTTCGTTAAGATCAGAAGTTGCAAACCTTCCTCCATCAAGCATAACTAATGGTCTAATTTCAGGTGGGATAACTGGCAGAACAGTCATAATCATCCATTCTGGCTTATTCTCAGATTCAAGAAAATCTTCAACTAACTTAAGTCTTTTAACAATCTTCTTCTTTTTAACTTCTGAAGATGTATTTAATAAATCTTCTTGCAAACTCTTCTTTAATTCAGGTAAATCAAGTTCTGTAAGCATCTGCTGAATTACTTCAGCCCCAATAGAAGCAGTAAAACTATCTTCTCCGTACTCATCTTGTGCCTTTTGCAAACCGTCTTCCGATAAAAGGTCACCTTTTTGCAGAGCAGATAACCCAGGATCAACAACAACATAACTTTCAAAATATAGAACTTTTTCTAGATCCTTCATAGTCATATCTAGCAATGTACTAATCCTTGATGGTAAAGATTTCAAGAACCATATATGGGCAACTGGTGCTGCTAGCTCAATATGCCCCATTCTTTCTCTTCGGACTCTAGATGTAGTAACTTCAACACCACATTTCTCACAAGTGATGCCACGATATTTCATACGTTTATATTTACCACAAAGACACTCATAGTCCTTCACGGGTCCAAAAATTCTAGCACAAAATAGTCCTTCTTTCTCTGGCTTGAAAGTACGGTAATTTATTGTCTCAGGTTTCATTACCTCACCAAAAGACCATGAACGCACTTGATCAGGACTAGCAATATTAATTCTTATTTGATCAAATTGCTGAGTACTGCTTAATTGTCCGTAAAAATTTGTCATCCCTGTTGTCATAAAGATTCTTCCTTAAAAAATTTTTCAGATATAGTTTAGTAAAAAGCCTCTTGGAACTTCTGTAGCAATTGCAAAAAATATCTTTAATCTGTGGTAGTATCCTCAAGCTTTACATTTAAGCACAAGGACCTGAATTCTTTGATCATCACGTTAAACGACTCAGGAATACCCGATTCAAAATTATTATCACCTCGGACAATAGATTCATAAATTTTAATTCTACCAACCACATCGTCTGATTTTACAGTTAACATTTCTTGTAACGTATAAGCAGCACCATAAGCTTGCAGTGCCCAACACTCCATCTCACCAAATCTTTGACCTCCAAAATGCGACTTACCACCTAATGGTTGCTGAGTTACCAAACTATAAGGACCGATAGAACGAGCATGAATTTTATCATCAGCCAAATGATGTAATTTTAGGAAATATTTATAGCCAACTGTAACGGCACGATCAAAATACTCTCCTGTTCTACCATCAATCAACCTAATTTGACCTGATGGGTCTTGATCTGCAAGGACTAGCATTTCTTTTACATTCTCAACCTTTGCACCATCAAAAACTGGGGTTGAAAAATATACCCCCTTATCGATATTATTACAAAACTCAATAATCTCTTGATTGGACATTTTCTTTATATTTCTTGTCGTTGAGTTATGCCCATATACCTCGGAAACAAAAGATTTAAGCTCTTCTACATCAATTTTGTTGTTATGAACTTGATCCAACATAGAAGATATTTTTTTACCAAGATTTACTGCCGCCCAACCAAGATGAGTCTCTAAAATCTGCCCTACATTCATACGTGAAGGTAAGCCAAGTGGGTTAAGAACTATATCAACTACTGTGCCATCTTCTAAAAATGGCATATCTTCTTCTGGCATAATACGAGAGATAACACCCTTATTTCCGTGTCTTCCGGCCATTTTATCTCCAGGTTGTAACTTATGTTTAGTAGCAATGAATACTTTTACAACTTTAAGAGCACCTTGTGGTAAGTCATCACCACTTTGTAATTTCTCTACTTTGCTAGTAAAACACTTATTAAGCTTCTCTTGCTTTTCATCATAATGACGTTTAATTTGCTCAATTTCATTCATTACATTAGCATCTTCAACAATCAGTTGCCAAAATTGTCCTTTTGATAATGACTTAAGAGTTTGATCACTAATCAATTGACCGGATTTTACGGATTTAGGGCCGCTAACAATTATTTGTCCTGTTAAAATCTTCTCTAAACGCATAAAAACAAAATGCTCTATGATTCGAAGTTCATCATCCCTATCTTTTGATAATTTTTCAATTTGTTGTTTTTCAATAGCTATAGCACGCTCATCCTTTTCTATTCCCCTACGAGAAAACACTCGTACTTCTACCACTGTACCAGTGATCCCAGTAGGAACACGTAAAGATGAATCCCGAACATCTGAAGCTTTTTCTCCAAAAATAGCTCTGAGTAATTTCTCTTCTGGAGTCATAGGTGACTCACTTTTAGGGGTAACCTTACCCACCAAGATATCGCCTGGTTTTATTTCTGCACCAACATATACTATACCAACTTCGTCAAGATGGCGTAAACTTTCATCACTAACATTTGGAATATCGCGAGTAATTTCTTCGGGGCCAAGTCTTGTATCTCTAGCAATTATTTCAAATTCTTCAATATGAATTGAGGTATAAATATCATCTTTTACAATACGTTCTGATATTAAAATCGAATCTTCAAAATTATAACCATTCCATGGTAAAAAAGCTACTAGCACATTTCTACCAAGAGCTATTTCACCATTATCTGTACTTGGTCCATCAGCAATTACTTCACCTTTTTTTACATAATCACCAACGTTAATCAACGGCTTTTGATTAATACAAGTATTATGGTTAGATCTTTGAAATTTTAATAAATTATAAATGTCCACACTAGGTGATCCATCTGTTTTCTGCTCCTTAGTCCTTACAACTATTCTAGTTGAATCAACTTGCTTTACTATCCCATCATGCAAGGCTACAACTGAAACCCCAGAATCTTGTGCAACAATTCCTTCAATACCAGTACCAACTAAAGGGGCATCACTTCTAATAAGCGGTACAGCCTGACGTTGCATGTTTGACCCCATCAAGGCTCTATTAGCATCGTCATTTTCTAAAAATGGAATAAGTGATGCAGCAACGGAAACAACCTGCATCGGGGTAACGTCAATGTAATCCACTTCTAGAGGGGTAACCATAACAAAATTACCACCTTCAGTTCGACAGTTAATTAATTCTTCTTGTAACAAACCTTTTTGATCGACAACTGCATTAGCTTGAGCAACTTTATATTTTCCTTCTTCAATAGCTGACAAGTAAACAACTTCGTCAGTTACATGACCATCCACGACTTTTCGATAAGGTGTCTCAATGAAGCCATGCTTATTAACTCTAGCATAAGTAGCCATGGAATTAATCAAACCTATGTTCTGTCCTTCTGGTGTTTCAATTGGACATATCCTCCCATAATGAGTAGGGTGGACGTCCCTCACTTCAAACCCTGCTCTCTCCCTGCTAAGTCCACCAGGCCCTAAAGCTGATAATCTTCTTTTATGAGTTATTTCTGATAATGGATTAGTTTGATCCATAAATTGAGAAAGTTGTGAAGTACTAAAAAATTCTTTTACTACAGAAACCAAAACTTTTGAATTTACTAAATCATGAGGCATAACGGCATCAAGATCAACCACCGACATTCTTTCAAGTACTGATTTCTCTATACGAACAAGACCAATTCTGAACTGATTCTCAATTAGTTCACCAACTGACCTAACTCTTCTGTTACCAAGGTGATCAATATCATCTATCGAACCTTTACCATCTTTTAGCTCTACTAAAACTTTAAGAATATTTTTAATATCTTCAATAGTTAAAATAGCTGTAGATTCTGGTATATTAAGTTCCAATCTTGCATTCATTTTAATACGACCAACTTCTGAAAGATCATATCTTTCATGGTCAAAGAACAAGTTGTTAAATAATGTTTTAGCAGCTTCAATATTAGCTGGTTCTCCTGGTCTTAATACCCTAAATATGTCTATCAATGCTGATTCATAATTTTGATTTTTATCAGCAAATAAGGTGTTCCTTATGTAAGGACTTGATTGTGGATTTATAGCAAGTACATCGACAGACGGAATTTCAAGAGTCATAATAGAGTCCAGCATATCCATTGTGATCATTTCACCAATTTCGGCTAGTACCTCACCATTATCCGGATTAACAAGATCTTGTGCTAAATATTTGCCTACTAAATATTCACGTTCTACCAAAATATTTTTCACTCCATCTTTAGCAAATTTTTTAGCCAAACGAGGAGTAATCTTCTGACCAAATGCAAGTATCACATTGCCGGTATCCGCATCCACTAAGTCATTAACTAGCCTATGAGCAGTTATAGACTCAGGTATAAACTTTGTTGCCCAGCTTGCATTTTTGGTAAAACATGTTACCGTATCATAATAGAATTTTATAATTTCATTGGTAGACATTCCAATGGCTCTAAGAAGAGTAGTAGCATAAAGCTTTCTTTTCCTATCTATTCTAAAGTAAACAATATCTTTAGCATCAAATTCAAAATCTAGCCATGATCCTCTATAAGGTATAACTCTAGCAGAATATAGAAACTTCCCTGAAGAATGAATTTTCCCATCATCATGATAGAAAAATACGCCAGGTGACCTATGCATCTGTGATACCACCACTCTTTCTGTACCATTAATAATAAAAGTACCATTCTTTGTCATTAGGGGAATATCCCCCATATAAACTTCTTGTTCTTTAATACCTTTGATTTCTTTTGCTCCAGTGTCTTCATCAATATCCCAAATACTTAATCGCAATGTGACTTTAAGAGGAGCAGCATAACTAAGACCTCTTTGAGTACATTCTTCGACATCATATTTAGGATTATCAAATTCATATTTAGCAAATTCTAAATATGCAACATTAGAGGGATCATGAATCGGAAAAATTGAACTTAATACTGATTGTAATCCTCTGTTTTCTCGCTCAGAATCTTTAACTCCTAATTGTAAAAAACCTTTTTTATAAGAATTTTTCTGAACCTCTATCAAATTTGGTATAGACGCTACCAAATTTATGTGACCAAAATTTTTTCTTACGCGTTTGCCAATTGATAAGGATTGCGTTGTCATATAATCTCCCGATTAATGCTTTTAATAATTTTTTATTTTGAAACCAAGTAAAAATCTACTTCAAACTTGGAATCTCACATATTACAATAGTCTCAATGTCATTCCCTTCAATGTCCCCCTACGAAAGTAGCAAGGTCTAGAAAAAGCCTAGAAGGCTACTTTTTTAGATTCCACTACCCACGCTGGGATAATATAGAGTTTGTTTATCCCTGTATCATAGCTCGGATAACATCAACCCTAACAAAGATAACATTAAATTTGCTACTAACTTGTTACATCAAATTCAGGTTATTTAATTCAAAATTAAACTTTAATTACCAATTTCTTTACCTTAACATAAACTAAATTGTTATACTCGAATGATCTGAAGAATGGGGACAATAAACAAGGGCTAAGCGAACTAGGCGTACATCTAGTACGTAAATACACAAATACCCGAAATTTTGCCACACCAATTCTTTAAAGTAGAAAAATATACTAAAATGTACAAATCTGTTTCTTATCTTCATCTGATTCAGAATTTTGGATAAATAAATACAAAGACCTCTTAAAGCAAAAGAACTTTGTCTTAAAAGTTTTATAAGTTTTTGTACAAAATGTAATAGTTTATACGGGTATGATAACATATTTAGCAACATAACTCGTAAACCAAATAGAATATCACACAACAAGTTCATTTCCATTATTAACAATACAAACCTAGATTTAGTCCCAAAATGTTTCTACCAATCTATGTATATTCTAAATCTTGCGGTATACTCGAATGTGACTCCGAATTGGATTTGAAAATGAGGGGCGAGCAGACTAGGCGTACATAAGGTACGTGAGTACGCGAGTCCCTGATATTCTCAAAAAATAATTCGGAATCACATTCGAGTATACATATATTTATTATTGTTTTGCTTTATAAAGAAAGGCTATCACAAAACTACTACATGGGTATAACTTAAGCAGCCTAAGTATAATCTGTCTGCTTTGAAAAATTATTTTTTGAAAATATCAGGGACTCGTGTACTCACGTACCTTATGTACGCTCCATTCACTCGCCCCTCATTTTTAAATCCAATTCTCCAAATCATTCGAGTATATCATCCCTGTGACGGTTAATGTCATTCCTGCCTACACGGGAATGACATCTTTTTTGTTAAAATACTGCTCAACAATAACAAAACCCTGTGCTTAAGTTAATACCCATAAAAACTGCTGGGGATTCACATACTTACAAATGTACGCTTAATCCTTTATCCCTTTGTCCCTATTCTTTGATCACTACACTCTATAATTAACTTAGAAAGTTATCCTAACAACCTTCACAGAGCCTAATTAATATGAACTTACACAAACAAGCTATTTAATACACCCCCAAAGTAAACTCTAGGCTTTTTCTACCCGATGGTACACTCAATTATTTTAATTCAATTTTTGCTCCAACTGCTTCTAATTTTGCTTTAAAACTTTCAGCATCTTCTTTATTTACACCAGATTTAATAGTTTTTGGGGCAGCATCTACTAACTCTTTAGCCTCTTTTAAACCAAGACCAGTAAGTTCTCTAGTTACCTTAATTACCTCTATTTTTTTATCACCACTACTGACTAAAACAACTTCAAATGCTGTCTTTTCAGCTACTGCTTCTGATGCTACAGAACCCACCGCCTGTGCTACAGGAGCTGCGGCTGTTACACCCCATTTTTCTTCTAGCATTTTTGCAAGCTCTGCTGCTTGAATTACTGTAAGTGTTGACAATTGATCTACGATTTTTACTAGGTCTGTCATAATTTTCTTCCTCTTAAAACTTTTTTATTAAATTATTCTTTATTTGCATAAGCTTGAAAAACTCTAGCAAGCTTGGCTGCAGGAGCTTGCACCACACCAGCAATTTTAGTTGCAGGAGCTTGCACCACACCAATAATTTTCCCTCTAAGCTCATTTAATGAAGGCAATTTTGCAAGTTGTTGTACAGAATTCGCATCTAATATTTGATTATTTACTAAACCACCAACTACTTTCAAACATTCATTAGTTTTAGCAAATTCTACGACAACTTTCGCAGCCTCAACAGGGTCTTCAGAATATGCAAAGGCTGTCGGACCAACAAGCAAATGTACTATATCACCAATACCAGCCTTATTTGCTGCTATTTTTGACAAAGTATTTTTAACTACTTTGAACCCCGCATTTTTTGCTTTAAGAGACCTACGCAGTAGAGTTACTTGACTAACAGTAAGCCCATGATAATGAGTAATTATCACGGAATTTGACCGTTTATACACCTCTTCAAGTTCTACGACAAATTCATGTTTCTCTGATCTTAACACCTTAATTCTCCTTGTCGTATTTTACGATATACTTGCTAAATCTATTTTTACTGATGGACTCATAGTAGAAGATAGATATATTGCTTTTAAATAATTTCCTTTAGCACCAGAAGGCTTTGCTTTAACTACAGCAGATATCAAAGTTGATGCATTATCTAGCAAATCTTGTTTAGAAAATGATAATTTACCAACTCCAGCATGAATAATACCTGCCTTTTCAACCCTATACTCTACTTGACCACTTGTGGCATTTTTAATTGCCGTTACAATATCGGTAGTTACAGTCCCAAGTTTTGGATTTGGCATTAAGCCCTTTGGACCTAAAATTCTTGCCACTGCACCTATTGCTGACATCATATTTGGTGTTGCAATACAAACGTCAAAATTAATTTTTCCTGCTTTAATATCATCGATAATTTCTGTAGAACCAGCAATATCTGCTCCAGCTTCTTTAGCTTCTTCTATCTTTTCATCCTTACAAATCACTGCAACTCTACTAACTTTACCCGTACCAGCTGGTAATGCGACAACACCACGCACCATTTGATCTGAGTGCTTAGGATCTATCCCTAATTTCATCACCACTTCCAAAGTAGAGTCAAATTTAGTATAAGACACAGACTTAAGCAACTCTATTCCTTCTGCTAAAGTGCGGTTGCCAACTAGAGCTACTTTTTTTCTTGCTTCTCTAATCTTTTTGCCACCAACTAATTTTTTATCAACTAACATATATTAATCTCCTACCACTTCAAGACCCATAGATTCAGCAGTACCACGAATAATTTTAGCGGCAGCTATTAAATTATCAGTATTAAGATCTACCATTTTAATTTTTGCAATTTCAATGCAATCTGACATGGTAACCTTACCAACAAATGCTTCTTTTTTAGTAGCACTAGAACCTTTAGGAATTTTAGCAAATTGTTTTAAGTAATACGATGCTGGAGAAGTCTTAGTTACAAAAGTAAAACTATTGTCTTCATAAGCAGTAATCACGACTGGGATAGGAGTACCTGGTTCAATAGCACTAGTTGCTGCGTTAAACGCCTTACAAAACTCCATAATATTAAGTTTCTTCTGACCAAGTGCAGGACCAATAGGTGGGGATGGATTAGCCTTACCTGCTGGCACAGTTAACTTAATATAAGCGGTTATTTTTTTTGCCATTATAATCTTATCCTTACTTATTTAATTAATAGCATTATTCACGTGAGCCTTGTCAATACACTCTCGATGTCATTACCATGTAGGCATTGCCCACAACTGTTGAAAGTTAAAAATCGTCTATTAGCAAAGCACTGTTGTAAGGCTTAAACCGTCATTGCGAAAAGCCGCCGCAAGCGGCAACGTGGCAATCTTGTGAAGGATACCTTACTCCACGAAGATTGCACAGCACCTAACGGCACTTCGCAATAACGGTTTTTTAACTTTCAACAGTTATGGCATTACCCACGCGTGGATCAAAAAGCCAACGTAAGTAATGGTACTTACAGAACCAAAAACGAGGTCATTCCTAGCTAAAAGCGAAAATCCAAAAAATAACCTGTAAAGGCTATTAAACCCTAACTTACGTTGGGATGACATCAACGACAAATATTATATCGAATTCAACTTAACCTCAAGTATCGATGTAACAAATTAATACTAGGCTTAGTATTATCCCTACCCCCTACGTAGGCAGAGTCTAAACAACCTAGAAGGCTCTTTTTAGACCCCAAATTACGCTGGGATGACATTAAGTTGACAATCATACATTTAGCTAGGATGGTAGAGACAATAAACTGCATACTCTTCTGCTCCTACGAATTGTTTTTTGAAAATATCATGGATTCGCATGTGTAACTATACTATATGTACGCTACGCTTTCTCACCATTCATTTTCAAATCCAATTCATAGGATCATTTGAGTACACACCCTACTCTAAACAAACCCTAATTATTTTTCTTAACCTGCGTAAAATTTAGTTCTATAGGAGTTGCTTTACCAAAAATAGATATAGACACACGCAATCTATTTTTGTCATAATCAATTTCTTCTATAACCCCTGTAAAAGTCTCAAATGGACCATCAGTAACAATTACTGCCTCACCAATTTCATATAATTTTGAAATCCTAGCATCTTTGGTTTCAGATTCCAGTTTACTAAAAATATTTTGTATTTCTTTTTCGCTAAGGGCTTGTGGAGTACTTTTACTACCTAAAAAACCTGTAACCTTAGTTACACTTTTTACCAAATGCCAAGAATCATCTGTCATATTCATTTTAATCAGAATATAACCAGGCATAAATTTCTTCTCTGTCTTAACGTTTTTACCACGTTTAACTTCAGGTACTTCAATAACCGGAACAACGATATCCTCAAAAAACTCCGACATACCCTGCTTAGCAATTTGATCGAGAATCATTTGCTTTACACGCTTTTCTGAGCCTGATAATGTATGAATAACGTACCACTGTACCACAACTTTTCCCTAAACCTATTCTTTACTTCCCAATATTAAGTAAAACCTGCATTATGCTATGTATACCGTAGTCTAACACCAAACAAATTATACTAAAAATAAATACAGCCACCACTACTATAAGAGTTGAAGTTATCAGCTCTTTCTTACCAAGCCAAACAATTTTATAAACTTCTTGCTTTACTTGCTCATAAAATTTGTAGACTCTATTTTCCTTTAACATATTATACGAACTCATTACAGTTGGCAGGAGCGACAGGAATCGAACCCGCAACCTTCGGTTTTGGAGACCGACGCTCTACCAATTGAGCTACACTCCTATCATATTTTTACTAAAAAATCAAACTATTTTTTTAATAAAGTTCTATATTTACCAAGTGTGCAAGTTTTATTAACTTAAGTAACCTCGGTGTCATCCCCGCTTTGGTGCGGGATATAAAATATCTAACAACATTATCCATAGTATTTTTTAGATTCCCGCCTACGCGGGAATGACATCAACCTTTAGAACTATTATACTTACTTAAACTTACACACTTAGTATATTTGTAATTTCTTCTGACCCATCCCCTATAGTAGTTACTTCCTCGAACTGTTCTTGTTCTGAATCAGTTAATGTTACGTTAGATAACGTATCTGATATTGTCTCATCAGAACTATCTTTACTATCACCGGAAATTAGTTCTTGTTTTAATGTCTTATCTCTAATCTTTGCGTAGTCTAGTAAACATTTTTCCATCTCACTATTACTAAAGCTTTCTGCCAAAAATAACACTGTATCATACTCATCTTTCTGTATGGCAACACTACTTAGTAAATAATCCATTATTTTAGTATTTTTACTAAGGCATGCCGCCTTATATAAGAGTTCTTTTTGTAGCTCTTGCAACTCATCACGGTTATTAATATCTCCGTTAATATCTTCCATCATCAAATTTAATTTTGAATAAACCCAGTTGCCATACAAGTCAATATCACCCTTAACTAATTGCAATAATTCATTAGACATTTTGCAAAATTCTACTTTTACCGATGATTCGGACATCGATACGGTACTTGAATTCTCACGTACGTCTGAGTACGCTGCGGCTTTGCGTTCCGTGTCTCCTACAAATTCCTCAACATACGACATCTTAGCCATTTTCACGCCTTATATTATTTATTCACAAAAAATAACATTATAGCATATTATATATGATACACTAATAGCTATCTTAATAATTTTTTTATTTCTTAGCTTTAATAGTTTCGGCCACCTGTAATGGTACTTGCTCATAATGAGAGAAAACCATACTATATTGAGATCTACCTTGTGATAAAGATCTCAAAGTACTAACATACCCAAACATCTCGGCCAACGGCACATTTGCAGTTATAACTTGTGCATTACCTCTTGGATCCATACTTTGCATTTGTCCTCTACGACTGTTTAGATCACCAATAATATCCCCCATATACTCATTAGGAGTAATTACTTCAACTTTCATAATTGGCTCAAGTAATTTTGGATTACCTTTTGGCATACCTTCTCTAAAAGCAGCTTTTGCAGCAATCTCAAATGCAAGTACACTTGAATCTACATCGTGGAATGCTCCATCTATCAAAGTTGCTTTAAAATCAATCATTGGATAGCCGGCAACTACACCTGTATCTTTAATATTATTTAGACCCTTTTCAACACCAGGAATAAATTCTTTAGGTATAGCTCCTCCAACAATTTTGCTTTCAAAAGTAAATCCTGTTCCAGCTTCTTGAGGTTCAAATATTATTTTAACCCGTGCAAATTGTCCAGCTCCACCAGATTGCTTTTTATGAGTATAATCAATTTCACAAGGCTTGGTAATTGTCTCCCGATAAGCTACTTGTGGTGCTCCAATGTTAGCCTCAACTTTAAACTCACGTTTCATACGATCAACCATAATCTCTAGATGCAGTTCACCCATACCTTTAATAACAGTTTGACCGCTTTCCTGATCAGTTGATACTCTAAAAGATGGATCTTCAGCAGCTAACCTAGACAATGCCATTCCCATTTTTTCTTGATCAGCAGTTGATTTTGGCTCTACAGCTAATTCAATAACCGGTTCAGGAAATTCCATTCTCTCCAAAATAACCTGCTTATCCGGATCACACAAAGTATCACCAGTAGTGGTATTTTTAAGACCAGCTAAAGCAACAATATCTCCTGCAAAAGCTTCCTTAATATCTTCTCTTTCATTAGCATGCATCAGAAGCATCCTACCTACTCGTTCTTTTTGGTCTTTTACCGTATTAATGACAGTAGCACCTGAACTAATCTTACCAGAGTAAATCCTGATAAATGTAAGAGATCCAACAAATGGATCGGTCATTACCTTAAAAGCTAAAGCAGAGAAAGGTTCAGATGCTGATATTTTAAAATCTTTTTCTTCTCCAAAATTAATATCTATTCCCTTGACTATTCCAATATCGATTGGTGAAGGTAAGTAGTCAACAACTGCATCTAGCAAAGGTTGCACACCTTTATTTTTAAAGGCACTACCACATAACACAGGAAAAAAGACTCGGTCAATCGTTCCTTTCCTTATTACTACTTGAATTTCTTCCTCAGTAAATTCTTCACCTGATAAATATTTCTCCATCAAATGATCATCATTCTCAGCAACCATTTCAATTAGCAAAGCACGGTATTCCTCAGCCTTTTCTAACATATCAGCAGGGATTTCTTGGTACGAATATTCAGCTCCAAGAGATTCATCCTTCCAAATTATTGCCTGCATCTTGATTAAATCAATAACTCCTTTGAAATTCTCTTCAATACCAACTGGCAACTGAATTACTAGAGGTTTTGCACCAAGACGATCTTTAATCATTTCTACACATTTGTAGAAATTAGCACCCATTCTGTCCATTTTATTGACAAAGCACATTCTAGGTACTTTATATTTATCAGCTTGTCTCCAAACTATTTCTGACTGAGGTTCAACACCGGCCACACCATCAAATACCGCCACTGCTCCATCTAAAACACGTAAAGACCTTTCTACTTCTATTGTAAAATCCACGTGACCTGGGGTATCAATAATGTTAATCCTTATATTTTTCCAGTAACAGGTAGTAGCAGCAGAAGTAATAGTGATACCACGTTCTTGTTCTTGTGCCATCCAATCCATAGTGGCACCGCCTTCATGAACTTCACCAATTTTATGTGATTTTCCTGTATAAAAGAGAATACGCTCGGTTGTAGTAGTTTTACCAGCGTCAATATGAGCACAAATACCTATATTACGAGTATTAGCAAGAGAAAATTCTGTAATCGCCATATGATTTAATTACCTTGGTTGCGATTTTTTGGGACTAAAATGAGCAAAAGCTTTGTTAGCTTCAGCCATTTTATGAGTGTCCTCTCTTTTTTTAATAGCAACTCCTCTATTATTTGATGCTTCAAATAATTCCTCCGCCAACTTATCAATCATCATTTTTTCAGAACGTTTATTTGCTGCATTGATAATCCAACGTGACGCAAGTGCATACCCTCTTCTTTCATCAACAGGGGAAGGAACCTGATAATTTGCACCTCCCACACGCACTGAGGTAACCTCAAGATATGGCTTTACATTATTCATAGCATTATTGAAAGTTTCATAAGGATCTACCCTATGTTTTTTTTCTATTTTACTAAAAGCAGAATATACTATCTTTTCGGCTAGAGCTTTTTTCCCTTCCTTCATGATATTATTAATAAACCTAGCAAGCAGAGGGCTATTATATTTCATATCAGGCAAGATAACCCTTTTCTCTGCGGCATGACGACGTGACATTTTATCTCTCTATTTCAAATTATTTTTTTACAGCTTGCTTCGCTGATGTACCATAACGTGAGCGTCCTTGCTTACGATTTTTTACACCCTGAGTATCATAAGCACCGCGTACTATATGGTACTTAACACCTGGAAGATCAGGAACTCTTCCGCCCCTTACCAACACCGTAGAGTGTTCTTGTAAATTATGCCCTTCACCAGGTATATAAGCATTCACGTACTGCCCATTACTTAAGCGAACACGTGCCATTTTACGAAGAGCAGAATTAGGTTTCTTAGGAGTAACAGTTTTCACTATTACACAAACACCTTTCAAAAATGGATTAGATTCCAAAGCTGGGGATTTTGTCCTACGAATCTTCGACTGTCTTCCAAAACGTACTAACTGATTGTTTGTTGGCATTCAATACTCCAAATTTTTCCTTTTGATATTTATCTATCAACCCTTAAAGCTATAGGGGAAACTATATACTGTACCACTTTACGCGAATTTGGGATAAGAATTAGTTAATTCTTATCCCAAATTCGGTGAAATTATCGAAACAATCAGATTTGAGACGACTCTGCATCTGATTGTTAAATTAATATTTTACTAAAAACATAATTTTAATCTTTTAAAATCATGTTTTTAGCTTTAGAAAGGTTTAAAATGCATTCGTAAAACCGCTTTAATGAATGCATTTTTCCTTTATTAAAGTCAATTCGGAATAAGAATTAACTAATTCTTATCCCGAATTGGGGTACTTTCACTATTAAGCAGCAACAAGTGGAACTATAGCTATTTTTTTTATAAAAGCAACGAGTTTTTAACAACATTGACTAGATTAGTTATTTTTATGAACTTAGGGTTGTAATTATTCCCCTTAAAGTTTGTAGTTCTGTACTAGATAATTTATCTATACGAGTAAAAATATTCATAATATTTTGAGTCATGTGTAATTTTTTCTCAGGCACTTTAAAGAAATTCTTTTTGTTTAATTCAGTAAACAAATGTTCAAAGAAATATCCTAACTCTCCTTTTGATACTACGTCCTGTTCATTACTAACATTTATTCTCAGCTGTTTATTACGAAATAGCTCATAACATATAATAATTACTGACTGTGCAATGTTAAGAGAACTAAACCCCCCTGTATTAATGTTAATAATTTTATGGGCATAAGTAATTTCTCTATTTCGCAAACCACAATTTTCACGACCAAACATGATGGCAACTTTAAGACCTGTAGGATAATCCTGACTTAAATGCTCTGATAGAACATAGTTTTTATTGATATTACGTGTTGCTGAACTTGTTGCATATAAATAATCAATATCCTCTATACTTGCTTCCAAACTATCATAAATCTTAGCATTATCTATGATATTTACCGCTGATACCGCCATATTACGTGCCTGTTCATTCGGCCAACCATCTCTAGGTGAAACGATTCTCAACTCTGAAACATCAAAATTCTTCATTGCTCTAGCAGCAGCACCAATATTCTCACCCATTTGAGGTGCTACTAAAATAATAATTGGCATAAATATCTTTGATTAATATGTAATTATTTTCTTCTAAATAGCTACTTAATTCCTACTAACTACTCGTATATAATTACTATACTCTTTCATCTCTGTCAACTATTAGTTTCATAATGAGCCAATGATTTTTTTATTTTATCTAATCTTCTTTAATCAAAGAACGTATCAATGCATTAACTGCTTGCTGATGTTCTGAGTTACGAATTTTCATAAAATTCCTTGACACTTCTATACACATACGCTGATGTTGAGTAAGTACAGGCTCGACATTGTCAGCATCTTCTAAACCTTGATAGAAATAATCGATATTTTTATCTAATGCTTTAGCAATAAGAACCAACCTACCTATTGATATTCTATTAATACCCTTTTCATATTTTTGTAACTGCTGATGTGTTACCTCTATTACCTCTGCAAGTTGTTGACGTGACAACCCCTTGGCAAGCCTTAGAGAATAGATTTTCCCACCTATAAACTGATCAACTTTTTGTATATAGTCATTTCTTCGTACCATAATTAACTCCCTTATGCATGAACTATTAAATTTTAAGAATATAATAGATTATTAACAAATAAAAAGATTACTGTCATATATTATATAACCTAGAAAGCCAACAATTCACATAGGAATACCCACATGTAAACTGTCTACTATCAGTAAGTATTGATTATATTTTTTGTTTATGTACAAGTAGTGCTTAATATTTTTTAACTATTATATAATTATACTGATCTTATAGATACTTAGCAACCTTGTAAATTATAATTTCATTTTTATCGTATTTTTTTAACCTTTTTTTACTATTCTAGATAGAATAAGACTAAAAAATTAAAATCATAGAATTAACTAGGATATTTAAAGAATTATTGCAGAATGTTAAAAAATATACTTAATATAAAAAGTGATAATGTTGAATTTTATATATATACTTGAATGATTATATAAAACAAAAGAAAGTTACTTGATGAAAAGAATTATAAAATGCCTATATCAGGCAGCCTTTAGAACAATTGAACATGATGGTGTTGAACATTCAGGGTATATGTCATTTATGGTACTCCTAACAATCTTTCCTTTTTTAGTTTTTTTATTAGCACTAACAAGTTTTGTTGGAGCATCAGAACTGGGAAAGAATTTTATTACTATTCTTCTTGAGAGTATGCCAGAACTGGCTACTGACTCAATAAAAACTAGGATAAACGAACTTGGAAAAACTCCTCCTCAAAGTCTAATGACCTTAGCGATAATGGGAAGTATTTGGACGGCTTCATCTTTTGTTGAATGTTTAAGAACAATTTTAAATAGGGTATATGAGATAAAATCTCCTCCTACCTACATAAGGCGAAGATTACTTAGCATAGCACAGTTTTTAGTAATCAGTATATTCATTACCTTTGCCATGCTTATTCTCATTATAGTACCAATAATATTAACAAAACTACCGATTATTTTACAAATGATAGAAGAACATAAGCACACTTTAACCCTTTTTCGATATGTTATCATTTTCTGCTCATTATTTATTACCTCCTCATCACTATATTATATAATCCCTAATGCAAAATTAAATTTTACAGACGTAGTTCCTGGAGCTTTATTAACGGTAATTTTATGGGTGATAAGTGGATATTTATTATCTACCTATATAATATATTATAACCAATTAAGTATAATATATGGTTCACTTGGTAGTATAATAGTGACTTTAATATTTTTTTATATTATTAACATGATTTTTATATATGGTGCAGAATTTAATTACCTACTAAGAGAATATCCTTGAAAGCAGAAGAGTATACTCTTCCGCTTTCAAGAAAAGCTATCGCAAAACTTTGAGGCGTGCATGCACGAACAATAGTTTACTACTATAGTCAATTGATGAGAAGTAGGTAGCATCGTCTTCGCTCGCCTATTACAATAGGCATCGCTCCATTTCATAATTTCACTTCTTCAATTATATCATCAACATTCCACCATTAACATGGATAGTTTGACCGGTGATGTAGGAAGCTTTGTCGCTTGCTAGGAAAGCTACTACGTTTGCAACATCTTCGGCTTCTCCGAAAGTTCTAAGAGGAATTTTTTGCATTATAGCCTCTTTTTGAGCTTCGTTTAATTTATCAGTCATGTTTGATTTAATAAAACCAGGAGAAACTACATTAATTGTGATACCCCTACTTGCTACCTCAATTGCTAGAGACTTTGTCATACCGATCAAACCAGCTTTGGAAGCACAATAATTTGCCTGTCCTGGATTACCAGAAACTGCAACCACAGATGATATGTTAATTATTCTACCATAACGAGTTTTCATCATTTTCTTTATCGCTTCACGATTTAGAATAAAGCTAGCTTTTAAGTTTATATCTATAACTTGATCAAACATTTCATTGGACATTTTTATTGCCAGCATATCTTTAGTGATTCCGGCATTACAAACTAAAATGTCGATTTGTTCAAGACTAGACACCAAGTTAGTACATTCATCAATATTTGCTAGATTACATGGTACTATCGTATAATTATCTTTTAAGTTATTTGCAAGTTCTTGTAATTTCTCTTGGTTACTACCACTAATTATCACATGACTACCAAGAGAGTGGAATAGCTTAGCAATGCTACCACCAATTGTCCCAGATGCTCCAGTAATTAGAGATTTTTTAGCAGTTAAATCTATCATTTCTATTCTTCCTCTTCTATAGTTATCGTTTCGCTATCAAAAGTAACACTAGTATTATGAGAAGACTTTTGACGAATTAGTTGTTCTATTTCAGAGCAGATAGCAGGGTGTTCTCTTAGGTAATGTTTGACATTTTCTCTACCTTGACCTATACGAGTGTCATTATATGAAAACCAAGAACCTGATTTTTCTATTATTTCAAATTTAACACCAAGATCAATTATCTCGCTTTCTCTAGAAATACCACTACCATACATTATATCAAATTCTGCCGTTTTAAACGGTGGAGAGACTTTATTTTTAACAACTTTAATCTTAGTTTGGCTTCCTACTAGATCTTCTTTATCCTTGATTGTTGAAATTCTTCTAATATCTAGCCTTACTGAGGCATAAAATTTTAAAGCATTACCACCTGTGGTAGTTTTTGGACTACCAAACATAACGCCTATTTTCATTCTAATTTGGTTAATAAAAATAATTATACAATTAGTTCTTGAAATTGATGCAGTGAGTTTTCTAAGTGCTTGGCTCATTAATCTAGCTTGTAACCCCATATGAGAGTCACCCATTTCCCCTTCAATCTCTGCTTTAGGCACAAGAGCAGCAACACTATCTATAACGACCATATCAATAGCTCCAGAACGTACTAGAGTATCAGTTATTTCAAGTGCCTGCTCTCCAGTATCTGGTTGAGAAATAATAAGCTCGTCAATATTTATGCCAAGTTTTTTGGCATATGCTGGGTCTAAAGCATGTTCTGCATCAATAAAAGCACAAGTACCACCTTTCTTCTGTGCTTCAGCAATTACATGTAGAGTTAAAGTGGTCTTTCCTGAACTTTCCGGTCCAAAAATTTCAATAATTCTTCCCTTAGGTAAACCACCTATACCGAGTGCCAAATCAAGCCCTAGAGATCCTGTTGGTATTGCCTCAACGTCTACAGCAGGGCGTTGACCAAGTTTCATGACAGAACCTTTGCCGTAACTTTTTTCAATCTGGCTAAGTGCAGCAAGCAATGCTCTTTCTTTGTCTATAACGTTCATTTCTAGAATCAGCTTAATAAAATTAAATTAAATTTATAAAGTAACATACGAGGAAAATCCAGTAAAATAATTACAAATATTAATATCATAGTGATTTAAAAATTGCAACTAAAAATTAAAAGAATCTATTCTTTAACCTAAAGCTGATCTGTCAACAGCAACCTTAATGTTTAATTGTTCTTGACCCACAAATCCATGTTATATTGTTTACAATATTCAAGCATATCAACGGTATTAGGATGATGTATGCCAAACTCCTTAATTTGTGGCTTACCAAAGAATTTATAATTATATAAATCTTTACTTTTACAAGCAGCCTTTGCTCCTTTATTGTATAACGTACTTACTTGAGCAATATTTTTACTTCTATCCCCATATAAATAATGATATGTAACAAACGCTTTTTTATAAGATTCTATGGCTTGTTCAAACCTATCTTGAGCAAACAAAATATCACCTTGTACTATATAACCAGCTGCTAGGCTTGGATTTTTAGAATAATTTGTTTTCTCAGGGGTTATGTTTTCCAGTGCTAACAACATGTGGATAGGTTTATTGATGTATTCAGAAGCTTTATCTACTTTATCTAAACCTAATGCACTTCTTGCCATTTCTATGTAAATACTTCATTATCCTTATGCTTGAGAGGTTTATACATATCATATATCTGTTGGGCTTGAGTATAAGCTTCTTGATATCTACCAAGAAAACTCAATATCTCTGTTCTATACACATAAATTGTTACAGCATATGGGTCATTAATATGCAATCCATTTTTTATAAACATTTCAATAACTTTATCTATCCACTTTAAAGCTTCTTTATATTGACCTTGCCTTCCAAATAATATACCTTTTACAGTATATATTGTATATATTTCATCTTCTTGTATTACTCCTCCTAATTTTACTAGTTTTTCTATCGTTTTAAGAAATTCTTCAGCTAATTTAATTTCACCTAAAACTATATAAGCCATAGATATATTATAGAGAACATTCAATTTAATATAATAATTCACTTCTTCACCAAGTTTATCTAAAACCTTTAACGATTTAGTATAATAAATAATAGAGGTTTCAAAATTTTTTAATATTCTATGATAATATGCTCCTATTATTCCTAAATACCTAGCATAACACAATTTTTGGGATTCAGACATTTGCCACAATTTAAATTCTTTATCTTTTTGATTAAACCAATCAAGCATTTGCTCGGCTTTGCTAATATTACAAATGTTTACATATAGAGAAAATAATTCACTTCTTAAACTAAGCATCTCATGTATGTTAATATTATATTTCTCGGCATTTTTGAGAAGAATTTCTAAATTTTCTAGTATAGTCTGTGAGGTTTTCCATAAATATCCTGAATAAGACCCTTTAAATTTAGGTAATTTGGCAATAATATTTTCTAAATATATTTTATTATTATCACCATTTAGTTCCATTATTTTATTGCTAACTATATCATGCATTTCAAAAATAGGGTTATCTTTGTTAGGATCAATATTACTGATTAGCATAGATTTAGATAATTGATATATATCATCATCTAAAGTATCTTTATGATCAGTAATGGTGCTAAGAAGCTGTTTCGAGAAGCTTTGGTTATTTAGTAAAGCTATTTTATTAAGTAATTTTACTGCACTAGGATTTAATTGTTGAATAGCCATGCTAATATTTGTTGCTATTTTATCAGTCGATTGATAAATTTTCTTTTTATATTCCTCTTTATCTAAACCTTTAACTTTGTTAAGTAATTGAGCTCCTTGCACTATCAATATTGGATAACCACTAAAAGATTGCGTTAAAAATTCGATATTATTGTTATTTTTATTGTCTAATAAGTTATTAGCTAAAGCTACAATAGTAGACACATCAAGTAGGGGCATTGCTATAATATTAGATAACTTTTCATTATCTTGCGAACAAAACACGACCTGACCATTATGCTCCCAATCAATTAAATCTTGCACTTTCTTATTTTCATTAACTTTTAAATTATCAAACACCAATAACCATTTATTAGTAGCAGTTAAATATGATATTACTTCTTTTTTTGCTAAAGCAACTTCTTCAGATATATTAGTTTGTTTAACCATATTGAGTTGTTTTGCTAATTTAACAAATTGTTCATTAAGGTCTAGGTTACAATCAAAAAACCAAATTAGATCATAATTATTTTTATTCTCATAACTATACATCCTAATTAACTGAGTTTTACCTATACCACTAGTACCAACTATACTTGCTTGTCTATATTTATTTAAATGCTCATCAAGGATTTTAAGTTGTTGCTCATGATTGACAAAATAACTAACTGGAGTGATTAAATTAGATACTTGTTCTTGAGCAAAAGTATTACTATAAATAATTAGTAATATGAATAATGTTAAAAATTTTTTCATATAATGAAACTGTTGAAAAATAAATTATGCCCTAACGGTACGTATAAAACATATTATTACGAATAACTATAAAGAATAAGCAAAAATAACTCAACTTAAATTTGAATATTAATAATAAAAATCATTAAAAAGTAGGAAAGTTTGTTTGCTAATTCTGAACCTAAATTCCACTAGCCTAGTATCAGTAGAGCATCTTTACAATCTCAAAGTTCGTATAAATAATCCCTTATGGTGATTTTTGACATGTATAACGCCGATAGACCTCTAAATTATAACCTTATCCCAACGTAACTAGTGATTTGAGCAGTATTATTTATCAGGAGTGTAAATGACATCGTCAAACTCCTCATTTAACGAGGGCATTCTGATTTGCAAACTTGCTGTACAATTTATCACATTGAAATTGATGGAATATATTTACAACATATATGATACAATTAACAGCTTGTAAATTGTTATAGTAAGTTATAAACTATCAAATGCAATAGGAAAAAATTACAGGGCAGTTTAAAAGTCATAACTTTAGTCGGGACTTTTAAACTGCCCTGAAAAAATTACTGGAAATTTTATCTTGACAAATCAGTCTAGATCATAAATTGTTTTTTATTCATAACTAACATAGGACTTTAATATATGATCAATCATGTGAATTCAGTAGCATCTTCTAAGGAAAATGTAACTAAAAAATCTTATGATTTGTATTTCGCAGGTCCCTTATTTACTAATAAGGATCTTATAGGTAATTTATATTTGGCTTTAGCCCTAGAGGAGGCATCTAGTGGTAAGTATAAATGTATATTACCTCAAAATTTAGAACAAAGGGATATCCATGCTCAACACATAAAAAATAATGATTTAAAATCTGTAAAAGAAGCTGATGGAGGCATATTTAGTTTTGACGGTTCAGATCCAGATTCTGGTACAGTAGTGGAATTTATTCATAGTAAATTTTTAAATAAACCTGCAGTATTATATAGAAGTGATATTAGGTTGGGGGGAGATCATAAAAGAACCCAGGGTGATCCTTGGAATCTGATGATGTCAAATTATCCGCGTACTAAAGTTGTCATAATTGAGGATATAGTGCCAAAATACCAAGATTTATATAAGCAACATTCAGGTGATGCACACAGTATATCCAAAGCATTATCTCTTTTTATGGTTCAGTCTATTATTAAGGCATTAGATGAAGCATTTGCTACACCGCCATTAGTGCTGCCTGATAACTTAGATAAGAAAATGCTAGATAAGTACTTTCATATACTTAATGATTTAGATATGTACTAGTCAAGACGGACTATTGAAAATAGTATAACAATAATATTTTTTATTGATATAAAATACAGATAAAAATATTTAATTTTTTTAAAAAGATAATTGCTGTTAAGAGCCTTAGAACTTATAGTTCGATATATACCAAATTTATCATATAAGAATTTGGTAATTATTTTAATATTCCCATTAACTAAAGTTTTTCTTTTTAAATATGATAAAGTACCTAATCTAACACTATGGAGATGGAATGTCGACCTAAATCATCATCAATTACTGTCTTCTCATAGCTACCATTACGACGATTATTATCTACTTTTTCTACTTTACTATGTTTTAAGTAGCCCAATTCATGATACAACTCACTTGCCAATATTTTTTCGACTATTTGTTTTTTGAATTTTTGGAATAATCCATCCCGACCAAATACTTCTGACGGATTTGCTTTTGCTAACAACTCTTCTACTAGCTGATTATTTATGTTTAATTTTTCTTTATCTTTATCTATTTCTTTAGCCATAATTTTCCTTTGTTTTATTTACTTCTTTTTACAGTAATCTCTTACTGCTTTTTTTGCAACTTACACAAATCCTATTATAGACTCAATCTTTCTTAATGGTCAAAATCTAGAGTATACTCGGTGAACTTCAAGAATTGGCGTCGTCGTGTCTAAATATCTCCGCTGCTCCGTTACTCATGTACGCTCCGCTGCTCAACTTTGACATTCCTAGCTCTTCTTGAAGTTATACTATCGTCTACCAACTCTTGAAATCATAGCAGTATATATTTACGAAGCCAATTCTTCAAAGCATAAGAGTGTACTTTTTTATCATCCTTTCTACTGAATTATCTAGCACAAGTTCTTGATAATTAGAAGCAAATTCTATCCATCGTAATTCGTTTGATTCAGAATTTTTTACAAAATAGTCGTTGCAAACGGTTTTTAATAAAAATCTCACATCATAATGATAATGTTCTTGGTCTATAGAATTACTAGGAATTAGATGAACATCTATATCATAAATCTGTCTAGAAACCGGTTCAATCTCTAAAATACCGGATTCTTCCTGTGCCTCTTTAATTGCTACAGCCAAAATGTCATTATTACCATCACAATGTCCTCCTGGTTGCAACCATTTATCCAACTTACGATGATGCATCAGTAAGAATTTTGTTTTATTAGAATTAAGCAAGAATCCTGAACCGGTAAAATGTCCTTCTTTTGTCTCCCTACTAAATGGATTTTTACAATTATCTAGAAAGTCCAACATCCTTTCTTTATATTCATATTCTTCTTGAAAATTGCTGACATAATTCTTTATATTTTCATGTAAGTTCATAATACCTCTTTTCGTCCCATCTCTGTCATTTCCATTACAAGCTGCTTTATTTTCTCAACTCTTGATTTATTTACGATCAGTAAAGCATCCTCAGTATTAATAATTATTATATTATCAACTCCTATTACAGCAGTAAGCTTATTATTAGAACTAATATATGAATTTGTACTATCAATGTTTATAACATCGCCTTCGCAGTAATTATTCGTTATATCTTCTTTTTGTATTTGCCATAAAGAATGCCAATTGCCAATATCATTCCAACTAAAATTGGCTTCTATCATAATCATTTGACTAATGTTTTCGATTATAGCATAGTCTAAAGAAATTGGGGTAATATGTAGGTATGGTTCTAAAGCAAGTGTTATATTATTATAATCTTTGGTTGCAAAATAATATGCATCATACGCATGTTTAAAGAGTGCTTTTTGCCATAATTTAGCTTGCTCTAAAATAAAATCTATATTAAAAATAAAAATTCCTGAATTCCAAAAATATTTGCCATTTGCTAGATAATTTTGTGCTTGTTGAAAAGTAGGTTTTTCCACAAATTGTTGGGTGTTGTAAGTTCTATCTGCTAATAACTTATTTATTTTAATATAACCATATTCGGTATTTGCAAAACTAGGCTTAACCCCTATAGTACAAATACCAAATTTTGCGACATAATTCAAAGATTCATTAATAGTAATTAGGTACTTATCAATATCATGTATATAATGATCAGAAGGCAGGAGTATGATCGTATCATAACCGTTATTCTTTGCTTGAATAGCTGATATAATTGCACATGAAGCTGTATTTTTAGGTATAGGTTCTATTATTAAGTCTGCTTCTATATTTAGCTCTCTAAGTTGCTCTTTTGCTATTAATTCATATTCCTTAGCAATTATTAAAGTTGGTTTGCCTAAAGTTCTGTTTGTAATCAAAGTTTTTTGTATTAAACTCAAATTATTAAATATTTTTATAAATTGTTTTGGTTGCATCTGTCGTGATAATGGCCATAATCTAGTTCCTAGACCACCAGCCATAATTACTGCTTTTACTTTCATATATTATTAATTATATAATTATCTAACTAAAGCAACTTATAGTTTATAACTTTAAAAAAGTCTACTAAAATAAACATGGGAAATATATATGCACAAAAATCATAAAAAAACTAATAAGCTTTTCTTTAAAATAGCTGGAGTACTTATAATTACTTATGGTTTTTACCTAGGCTATGTAGAGTTTTATGATCACAAATGGAGATATGTAACTCCTACCGACCAACAAGTACAGAAATATACAATTAGTGAAAACAAAGCCCTAAGATTGTACCAATTAATGAAAGATACTCATGAGATATTGACTAAACATAACATACCATATTGGATTACAAGTGGTACACTTCTTGGGGCAGCAAGGCATAAAGGCATCATACCTTTTGATGATGACTTAGATATTGGCGTAATGCACGCTGATGAAATAAGGTTACAAGATATACTAACAGATTTTGTCGAGTTGGGTTATAAAACTTCTCATCAAGATTTTTACACTATATGCAACAAGGTATGTATAGATATTTTTATTTTTCGCCCAAAAGACAACATGTTTATATATGCTAATTTCAGAACGTTACGTAGATTTCCTAATGATTTCTTTTATATTAACGAAGTATTTCCACTGAGGAAATATCAATTTGGTGAGATTGAAGTTTATGGTCCTCATGAATTTAAAGCTAACCTAGATAGGCAATATCCAGAATGGGATAAATACGGGATAATTCAGCAACCGCATAGTTATTTTGTTACTCTTTCGCCTATTGAACAAAAGACTAAATTCATTTTAACTCCCAAATTATTAAAGCCAGCTATGCCAACTGGTCCTTTAGAAGACCGGGTAATTCCGAAATTACTAACTAAAGAGTAAACTTATCAATGAGTTATATTCCATTATTGCTTACTACCGGACTTGTTGTTTTATTTGGTTTATTTGCTTGGTTTTATCATAAGACAACCAAATTAAATGCAGAATTAGGCTTTCTATCAAATAACTATTTAGAAGCAAATAAGCAGAATCAAATTTTGCAGCAAGAGAAAATTTCTTATATCCAAAAAATTGAGCAATTATCTAGTAAAGTAGACTATCAGAATCAATTGATAACTGAAGCAGATAAAGCAAGACAGGAGTCATATGCATCGGCAAAAAATGCTTTATTTGATCTTGGTAATGAATTGTCTAAACAATTAATTGAAATTCATAGACGGGAAAATCAAGAAGCAAGGGAATTATCAGAAAAAAATATTTCGGGGGCAACAAGCAAATTTAATAACGAGTTTGAACGTTTAATAAACATGGTTGGGTCATTAAGTAGGGATATCGAACAATCTAAAGGAACAGTAGACATTATTAAACAATCCCTTCTTTCTCCATCTGGAGCTGGATTACTTGCTGAAATTACTCTTGAGAACATTCTAAAATCATCAGGTCTACGTTCTAATTTAGACTTTATCATACAATATTCTGTGACAACTACCGATAATTTAAAACTTAGACCAGATGCCCTAGTTTTCTTACCTTCTGGTAACTTAATGGTTATAGATGCAAAAGCTTCAAAGTTTTTAGTAGATTTAGAGCCAGATAGTTCTAATCTTAGTAAAACCATGAATAATCATTTAAAATCCTTAAATAGTAAAGATTACGCGGAAAATATTTTAGTTAGTTTCCAAGATAAAAAAGAACATTTTTCTAATATAGTTACTTTGATGTTTGTCCCTACTGAACAAGCAATTGAAAAAATTCTGATTGCAGATAATAATTTTTTATACAAGGCTTGGAAAAGCAATATTTTCCCAGTTGGTCCAGCAGGACTTATGAATATACTATCATTTGCTAAATTCCAAATTTCAGATTATAGACGGTCAGAAAATCACAAATTAATTATAGAAGAGGTAAGAAAATTATTGACCTCTATTGCTTCGTTAGCGGAGCATTCGCAGAAACTTGGCAATAATATTCAGCATATAGTCAATAATTATGATAAATTTGCCGCTTCTTTTAATCGACATTTTTTATCTAAGGCTAGGAATATTCAAAAATTAGGCATAGATATTGGTAACAAAACAATTCAGCATCCTATAGAGCGTTATCAGCTTGTTTCATCAAAATCTGAAATTATTGATGCCCAGTTGCTCGAATCATCCGATAAAATCAAGGAATTAGAATAGACCTCTTGTATAATTTGCTTATGTTGAGGAATTCGCAGACACTTCCATAATTTCAAAAAATGAGGAATTGACTTTAATTGTTAAAATGTATATACTTAAATGATTTGAAGAATTGGATTTGAAAATGAATGGTGAGCATGTTAGGCGTACATATAGTATAGTTACGCATGCGAATCCATGATATTTTCAAAAAACAATTTTTCAAAGCAGAAGAGTATACTTAAATTAACGTCATAATGACGTCAGTATGATATCAAAATTATGAGACATAGAGCGTGACAAAAATTATTAATTCTAAATATAAGGCTAGCAGAAGACTTGGTGTAAGCCTGTGGGGCGATAGTAAAGATGCCTTCAATACAAGAAATTATCGTCCTGGTCAACATGGTCAGAATAGTATGGTTAAAACTTCTGATTATGGTATACATTTGAAGGCTAAACAAAAACTTAAATGCCATTATGGTAGAATTAACGAGAAGCAATTTAGAAATACTTTTACTCTCGCACAAAAAATGAAAGGCAATACGGGTGAAAATTTTATAGCCCTGTTGGAAAGAAGGCTTGACGCTGTTATATACAGAATGAATATTGCACCAACGATTTTTGCTGCAAGACAATTTGTTACCCATGGTCACATTAAAGTGAATGGTAAAAAGGTTAATATCCCAAGTATAAGACTAAAAGAAGGAGATGTCATCGAGCTAAAGGAATCAGCAAAACAAATCCCTGTAATACTCGAGACAGCTAGTAAACAAGGAAAAATTGTACCAAGCTATTTAACTTTTGATTCCAATTCATTGTCTGGTCAGTTTGTCAGAATCCCAGTAATTTCTGATGTTCCGTACCCATTTGAACCAGAAGTACATTTAGTAGTTGAACTCTATTCAAGATAATTAAGAGACTAAATATCATCCCTGCTTCGGTGCAGCTTACTCGCCATGTTATCACCATGTAGGCAGGGGGCTATAATACTTAACACATCCTTCTAGGCTATTTTTTTAGATATTAGCCTATGTTGGGATGACAATTCATATTAAAATCTGATCCTGCCTTCCGCAGATTTTTTGATATTAGTTGTTATAAGTGGCATTAGTAAGGAGGTGAAGTGGTACTCTCGTTCTGTTGTGCCTAGTAGATATTTTATTATTGACTTTAACTGCGATGTTGTTTATTATTTAATTAATTGAATATAGCACCATATTTTATAGGCTAATATGTACATACGTCGTAAAAAAACTCCTAATAGTCCAAGGCAATCTATTCAAATAGTGGAAGGTTATCGTGATAGTAAAGGTAACGTCAAACAGCGTATAGTACGTCATTTAGGAGTCTTCGTAGATGAAGTAGAAGAAGCTAAATTAGTTGCCCTAGCACAAGATTTGATTGCCAAGATTAAAGCTGAGAGAGAAGCTGCAACTGGGCAGGGGAATTTGTTTACTGATGATACTAACAAGGTTAAAAGAGGTCGTCCAACTAACAAGCAGTTAAAAGATATTCTACCTGTTAATGAAGTAAAACTAAATGAGGTTGTAGAAGTCAAGCGAGTTGTTGAAGGAGTGCATCAAATAGGAGGGCATGTTTATGATCAAATGCATTTTAACCAGTTACTAGCAAGGAAACGTGACGCTGGGATGCTGAAGGATTTAGTGTTAGCCCGCATGGTAAGGCCAGATAGTAAAAAAGGGATAGTTGAGTATTTAAGCGATCAATTTGACCAGCATCATGATCTAGATGCTACTTATCGGATGATGGACAAATTACATGAGCAAATACCTAAAATTAAAGAATTATGCTTTAAAAACACCCTAACCCTGATTCCTAATAAAGAGATTAGCCTAGTATTTTTTGATGTTACTACACTATACTTTGAATCAGTAGAAATAGATGAGCTAAGAGCCTTTGGCTATAGTAAAGATCATCGCTTTAATACTACCCAACTAGTTCTTGCCCTAGCAACTAATGAGGATGGATTACCACTTGGCTATGAGCTGTTTAGTGGTAATACCGCAGAAGTTAGCACCTTAATTAAATCAATTAACAGCTGGCAAGCGTATCTTAAAGTTAAAGATGTCTGTTTTATTGCTGATCGTGCAATGTTTAGTAAAGCTAACTTGCAAGCTCTCGATGAAGGTGGTTATCGTTATATTGTGGCAGCAAAGCTTAAAACACTCAAGAAAGAAAAGAAAGAAGAAATATTATCAGAGGAAAACTATAAGCCTACTGTTATAGGCAATGATCTTACTTGGATTGCCGATCTAGAGCATGATGGTAAACGTCTAATTACCAGTTATAAATCTAAAAGGGCTATTAATGATGCACAGGAGCGACAAAAAATTTTAGATAAAATTAATAAGACTATTGGTGAGTCTGGTAGTACTAAAAAACTTATATCTAATAGTGGAGTAAAAAAATATACTTCTAGTGAAAATGGCAAGAGCTATATTGACGCAGAGAAGATAGAGCAGGATGCGTTGTGGGATGGCATGCATGGGGTAATCACCAATGACCAGACTATAACTCCACATGAAGCAATAGCAAAATATGCTAGATTATGGGTAATTGAAGAGCAATTTAGAATCAATAAACATAATTTACAAATGCGTCCAATTTTTCACTGGACTAAACAAAGGATAGAAGCACACATAGCGATGTGTTATATGAGTTTTGCAGTGCTTAAGACTATAGAATACAAGGTTGCTCTGACCCAAAAGATCAGTGTAACTAACATCGTTGAATTATTAATATCAGTACAGGCTTCAATCTTAAGACATACAAAGACTGGTGATCTTTATAGACTACCAAGTGCAATAAAAAACGAAGCTAGAAAAATCTATAAAACCTTTAACATCAAGCGTTCAGACCATGCTGAAATATATTTAAAATAACAAAATAATGTTGTGCCTAAATTTTAAAAATCCTAGCACTATGAGCCTTCTAAGCTTATGCCTTATTAAAAAATGCGGAAGTCGGGAGCTTACTCGCCATGTTATCACCATGTAGGCAGGGGGCTATAATACTTAACACATCCTTCTAGGCTATTTTTTTAGATATTAGCCTATGTTGGGATGACAATTCATATTAAAATCTGATCCTGCCTATAATAGCTTATTAGATATCTTTCGAAACTCGCTTATGCGCAAGGATTTAAAGAAGCCACGAAACCTCGACCCGCAGCGTACTCAAATGTGCGTGAGGAGCAGAGTACCGGGAGCATGAATAAATTACCAACAGAAGTAGAGTTTGCCAAAGATATCTATTGATTACCACGTTCCAACCAATGCCCTTCAGCTGGTGACAAGTCACTTGCCACAGCTCTTCTGTCATCAAATACAAAACATTCTCCTTGCCATAACCTATTACGATTATGGGTCACTTCTAAATATTGTAAAATACCACCTTTAAGATGGTACACATCATTAAAACCCAGTTTCTTCAAATAGGCTGTTGATTTCTCGCATCTAATCCCACCAGTACAAAACATTGCTACTTTTTTTCCAGCAAGTAATTCTTTATTCTGCTCTACCCATTTGGGAAACTGCTTAAACGTTTCTGTCTTCGGATCTATAGCCCCTTTAAAAGTACCTACACAAACCTCATAGTCATTTCTAGTGTCTACTAATACCACATTATTTTGGCTAATAAACTTGTCCCAGTCCTTTGGTTCAATATACTCTCCTTTAAGATTTGCAATATCAAGATCCCCAACTGTCATAGCAATAATTTCTTTTTTCAGCTTTACTTTTAATTTTTGAAAAGGATGGATATCACAATAATTTATTTTAATATTTACATCTTCCGCAGATGTAAGTTTTATAATTTCATCTACTAAAAAATTTACCTCTTCTTTTGTCCCAGAAATTGAACCATTAAATCCTTCTGGAGCTAAAAGAATAGTACCCCTAATTCTTCTTTTTTTACCAATAAGTAAAATCTTTGGCAGCAAAATCTCAAGGTTTTCTAGGTTAGTAAAACTATAAAAACTTAATACTGCTATTTTAAAATCATTATCCATACTGACTTCATTACTACTAATTTTCAGATTTGGTAACTGGCAAGGCTATAAACATAGAAACACCCCGTCTCTGTACCAACAAGATTATATTTTGCTTTTTAATAGATTGGGCATTGTCATACAATACATTTAATTGATCTATAGAAGCTATAGGTTGTTGATTGCTCGCTATTACTAAATCACCAATTTTAAAACCATAATTTTTTCCATCTTTTGCGATATCAGTTACAATAATGCCCTCAACTTTACTTTTAATGGCAAATTTTCGTTTAAGATTATCTGTTAAATTGCTAAAAGTAACATTATTTTTCACAACAGAAAATTTATTATCAGAAGTTTTATCGCTTACCTTGTCGTTTACTTTTTTAGCTTCTATATCCTCTTCACTACTAATCTTGCCACTTAATTCTTGATTTTTGCCATCGCGTACAACGATAATTTTTACCTCTTGATCCACGGTAGTTTCAGCAACCATTACCTGCAATCTCCTAGAATTTTTTACCGGTTGTCCAGCAAATTCTATTATCACATCCCCAGGTTTTATACCAAATTTATCAGCTGGACCATCTTTTTGTACTTCCACTACTAACGCTCCCGAAGCTTCTTTTAACTCAAACCCTTCAGCTATTTCATTAGTTACTTCTTGAATTACTACCCCAAGCCTACCGCGATTAATTTTTCCATTTTGCCTTAGTTGGTCAATAATTGATTTAGCAGTATTAGATGGAATAGCAAATCCAATACCAATACTAGTCCCAGAAGGTGAAAATATTGCTGTATTGACTCCTATAACTTCACCATTAATATTGAACATTGGTCCACCGGAATTACCATTATTAATAGCCGCATCAGTCTGTATAAAATCATCTACTATACCGTTAGTGTTATCAATATCACGTCCCTTTGAAGATATAATACCAGCAGTTACTGTTCCTCCAAGTCTACCAAAAGGATTACCAATAGCAATAACCTGATCTCCTACCCTAGCTTTACTGGAATCACCGAATTTTACAAAAGGCAAAGGAGTTTCAATCTCAATTTTTAAAAGAGCAAGATCAGTTTTTTTATCACTACCTACCAATTTAGCTGATAGCTCCCTATTATCCGTTAATTTTATGTGAATCTCATCTGTATTTGCAACTACATGATGGTTGGTAACAATAAAACCTGTAGGATCTATAATAAAACCAGAGCCAAGGGGAACAGATTTAGGATTGGAATACATCTCATCAAAATCAAAAGGTAGATTAAAACGCTCCAAAAGTTCATTAAAATGATCAAATGGAAAACGCTCGAAAGACTTTTTATGAGAATCTTCTGATTTTTGGTTATATTGTACTGTATACACATTTACCACAGCTGGAATAAGTGGCTCAACAATGTCTGCAAAACTATAATTATGGGATTCAGGTATCTTTATTGGCACTGACTGTAAATTACTAGATTCCTCAGGAGTAATTTTGCTTGACTGAATATCTTTAGCAAAAACAGAAGATGCCAACCACATAGTCATCAGAAAAGTGGCAATTAAATACTTAATTAAATACCTTAGTAAATTGTTAAACTTACAAATATTTTGAACCATATCATCTACCTAATTACTAGTCATCCTATTTACCCAAATTTAGATATTTAAATAGCTCTGCTTCCGGAGACAACACAAAAGAAGTATCATCTTTCTTTAAAGTATTTTTATATACTTCCAAGGATCTATAAAATTTATAGAATTCTGGATCAACAGAATAAGCAAGATTATATATCTTAGCTGCCTCCATGTCACCATCACCTTTTATGATTTGAGATTGCATATAAGCTTCAGCAAGTAATATTTTACTTTCTTTGTCAGCTCTTGATCTTATGCGAGCCCCTTCTTCTTGGCCTTCAGCTCTTATTTGGGTAGCTTCTTTTTCACGAGCAGTTTGCATGCGGCGATAAATTGCTGCACTATTCTCCTTCGGTAAATCAGCTCTTAAGATTCTAACGTCAATTACATCAAGTCCAAAATTCTTTGCTTCCTCATTAACCTGATTTAAGATATTTGACATTATGTCAGACCTTGCACTTGTAAGAAGACTAGTCAAAGGTAATCTACCTATAACTTTTCTCATTGAAGATTCTAGGTTTTTATTAAGTCTAATTTTAACACCTTGGTAGTTATGTACAGTTTTGTAAAACATCACAGGATCAACAATACGAAATTTGGCAAAAGCATCTACGATTACCCTTTTTCCATCAGAAGCAGTTAGCTCTTTTGCTTCTGCCTCTACATTTAAGATACGTTTATCAAAAAATTCAACATTTTGAATAAATGGAATCTTTATATTTAATCCTGGACTTTCAATGGTCCTCATTGCCTCACCAAATTGAAATACCACAGCGGAATGGCGTTGATCAACAGTAAATAAAGCACTGGTAACTGATAATAATAATCCGAAAACTACGAAACTTATATAATAAATTGTCTTCATCCAGCACTACTCCTTAATTTTATTTTGCTGAATTGCCATATGTGGCAAAACACCATTAGTACCCATAATAACTTTGCTGGTATCCGTTAGAATATTTTCTATAGCTTCTAAGTAAAGGCGATCCTTAGTTATTGACTTATTAGCAACATATTGTGTATATACAGCAGCAAACCTTTTGCTGTCTCCTTCAGCTCTTGAGATAACCTCTTGTCTGTAACCTTCTGCTTCTTGAACAATTTTAGCCGCCTGCCCTCTAGCTTTAGGTAAAATATCATTATTATAGGATTGTGCTTGATTTATCTCACGTTCTTTATCAGCTTTAGAAGTTTGTACATCCCTGTAAGCATCAATTACTTCAGCTGGCGGTTCAGCTTTTAGTAACTGCACTTTCTCAATACCAACACCAGCATTATAATGATCAAGTATTTTCTGTGTTAAAGCTTCAATCTTATTAGTGATTTCTTGTTTTTGGTCTGATAATATCGAAGAGATAGGAGTATTGCCTATAACTTCTCTTATAGCACTTTCAGCAGCTGTTTTTACAGAATCTTCTGGATTAACAATATTAAAAATATATTTTTCTAAATCAGTAATATGCCACATTATATCACAATTTAGTGCAACAATATTCTCATCGCCAGTAAGCATAGTACTTTCAGCAGCCACAGCTTTGGTGTTGTCCATATTAGACCTAAGGCTACTTGTTGATCTATAGCCGATCTCAATTCGGCGAGACTGGTTTACCTTCTCAACTACTACCTGTTCAAACGGTAAGGGAAGGTGATAATTCAAACCAGGGAATCCTTTACGAACGAACTTACCAAACCTCATTACTGCAGCTTCCTCTCCTTCCTTAACTTCATAAACTCCGGAGGCAAACCAAACAGCAACTAACGACAACAAAACTAACACCATTATGTTATTGTTGAAGCCAAACTTATTATAGAAATCATTAAGGTTAAACTTATTTTTTTTCCTTGGTCTAGTAAATATATTATATTCACTTTTTTCTTCCTCTTCAGAATCTCCCCAAGGGGATTTTTTTAGAACTTGAGTATATATTCGATTAAACATTTTCTGCTATTGCTATTTTGTTAATTTGTATACTATATCACTAAATATAGTTAGCACTAATACTATTTGATAAAAAAATTTAGTACATATATTATATCTTGTATATCTAACCGCGTCAAGGCTCGTTACTAAAAAATCAACACCTGTATTATAACATTTCTAGCATCTGAGGCTTATGAAAATATAGAAGTACTAGAACTACATGAACCTACTACTAGATTAATGCTAAAATTACTCCTGAAGTAAGTAGAGTGTAAATTGTAAGCAGTGTTTGATCCTCTATTGTAATCACATCTGACCTACCTCTTGCAATAGTAAAACCCTGATGAGGTATGGATTGTGGGGATTAAACTATGAACTTATACCATTTCCCAAAACTAAATTGCTACTCGGAGTACGAGTGTCGAACACCGGAGTGCATAACTGTCGAAAGTTAGTAAGATTTTTGCCATAATAGTTAATCCTATTTCAAAAAAATCTTATAATTTGCAGCTAAAAAGTTAAAATAGAGTAATTTAAATTTTGTTCAGAGCCTAGATATATGACACCAGTTCATTTCATCTTCCTAAAAATACAATAACCAAAACTACTCCACTGAAAGTTCAGAACAACAAAAATATTAACCATCAAAAACTATAATAACAATTTTAGCGACTGTTACTAGATTAACATTATTCTAAAAAACTTAAAAAATTCCCTTTACTCTGCGGAAAAATAATTGTATTCATGCAAGATGATACTACGTGGTGTGGTGTTCAGCACCGAGGTTAGAAGACAATCGAACAAATTACAATCTAACCTCAGTGTCTATTTTTCGCAAAACAAAAAACAGGAGTTAATTTTATGACTAACGATGTTAAAAATCAACCACAAAATAATTTTACAAATGAAAAAATAAATAATATCATTAATATTGCGGCACAAATATTTAAAGGAGTTTTGCAGAGCAATAATATAACTTATATAGAATTTATCGCAGTTCGTATAGGTTTAGAAGGAATTGAAATACTTAGCAAAGTTTTAGAAGATAATAAGCTTATAACCGCAATACGTCTTTGCAACAACGATATTGACCTTGAGGAACTAACTATGCTTCAAACCGTTAGAGAATAATCATAGTGTGATTAATATAGATATTGGGTTTAATAATATTAGGTGTTCAGGGGCTAATCATACTAGCTGAATTTCTAGCAAGTGATAAAACCATAAAGCAAATAAGTCTTATAGGCAATGATATTGGTGATGAAGGGGCGGATATACTGGCAGGAGTTCTAACAAATAATGAAAATTGTAAAGCAAGTGGATATTGGTAGCAATAATATTACTGATAAAGGAGTAATAACACTGGTGAGACTTCTAGAGTTTAATAATAAAATTACAAGCAAAATAATAATAGAGTTCACAGATTATGACAATGAAAATATTAGTTATCAAGTAGAAGAGCTGTTAACTGAGACTCTAGAAAGCCATAACAAAACTAGGGGTAGAAAATATTTTATTTAATTTAATGTAGAATTAAAATAACGAAAGAGGCATTTTATGGAAGATATTGAAAATTGGCAGATAAAGTTTAAATCTTGCGAATATTCTGCTAAGTTACTTAGTAAATTGATTTCACTAAATGAAAAAGTAACTCACCCAGTAGATATCAGAGAAATTATCAAAGCTATCTATTATGCTAAGAAATATCATGGTAGTCAAATGCGGCAATCAGGTGAACCATGTTACTCACACCCGATTGAAGTAGCTTATATGTTTGCTAGCTATACAGCTCAAGCAGTTCACCAATTGTTTAACACTAACATGATCGTTACCAGTTTACTACACGACACGATCGAAGATACAAAACTTACCGAAGAGATGATTACTCAAATTTTTGGGAGTCTAATTGCTAGCCAAGTGGAAGCTCTAACAAGAATCAAGCCTTATGGCAAGATTAGTGCTAAAGAGACTCTAGATTTATTAATTCAACAAGAAAAATATGATGTAGCATTGATTAAAATTTTTGATCGCATTCACAACTTACAAACTCTAGGAGCTAGATCACCTGAAAAGGCACTGAAGGTAGTTAAGGAAACTATAGGATATTTTATAACTCTTTGTATTCGCTTAGAAATACCAACAGCCGAGCAACAATTAGTAAATCTATGTTACAAAAATTTGCCTATTAACTCCATACCGGCTCTAGACTATACAGTTTTTTGAGTGGATGATTTTAGCTATTTTCGTCAGGTTTTCAAAATGCAATAATCCGTAAGTAAAACCAATGATTATAGGAATTATAATAAACCATATTCCCCAATTGCCAAAACACTCAACAAGGTAGACAAAACCAAAAGCACTAATAACATATATCATAGCACGAGATACAGAAAATGTCATGCTAGCATAGGTAAAACGTTTAAATATAGGAAAGCTTTTTAAACAAATAGGAGTAGCAGGGTTTAAGCATTGTTTCCATAAGACTATAAAAAATTGAATAAAAAATAACTGATAAGGAGAATTAACATTATTCAATAAATACGGACAAAATATCATAAAAATAGAAAATATTAGCAGTGTAATTTTTATGATTAATAATGGATATACTTTTAAACTTAAATACCATAATATTAATGTGATTAACAACTCCATTATACAAACAATAAAATTATGCTTAATAATTTCGGGTACTGTGTAACCAAAGCTAGTTTTTAAAATATTACCACAATATATATAAATAAAATAAACACATACCGGTAAGGCACATTGTAGTAAAAAGAAAGCTATTACAGTTTTGTTATTAACTTTTTCTTGCCAAATAGGATCGTTTTTTAAAATATTTATATCTGTATTAGTTGTTTTAAAAACTTTCTTTATTCGACGTTTGGCATCGGCAAATTCTGGGGCTTCTCTAAGTTTTTTTCTTGCAACAGAACCAACAAATGCAATTATTGCACCAATCCAAAATGCTATACGCCAATTAATACCATAACAAACAACAAGTGAAGAAATTGCCAAAGCTCCTACTGTTCCTAGGACAGCACAAGCCCCTATCAATCCAACACTTGCATATTGTATTGGGGGCGCAAGCATTTCAGTTAAATAAAGTTCTGCCCCTACTATTTCGCCCATAGAAGACATACCTTGAACAGCCCGGCAGATAATCGCTATCCAAACCGCTACGATTCCTACTTGTTCGTAAGTAGGAAGATTAGCCATAACAACGCAAGCAGATGACATCATGAAAGTTGTGATGATAACTGTTGATTTACGCCCTATATTATCACCTATCCATCCAAATATTAAAGCCCCTAATGGTCTAAGTAGGTAAGTTGTACAAAAAGCACCTGCAGAATACAAAGCAGTAGTGTGTGGATCAGTTTTGGGAAAAAATAATTCATTAAGAACCCCTGCCATATGAACGTAAATCATCAAATCAAAATATTCAAGGAATGTGCCTATTGATAGTAACCTCACAGCTTCTTTTTGTTCTTTGTTTAAACTTCTTTGTTCTTGAGGATACCCTATCATTTTTCTTACCATCAATAGCTTGACTATTAATGATAGCAAGAAAAAATAATATTAAAAGTGAAATAATAATTTTCAGTTGACAATATCACCGAATATTTAATAAAGCCTAAATAGTCTAGGAGATACCTCTTTGACATATTCACTATATATTTCAGGATAATCACCTTTGAACTTTGGTAGGTCAAAGGTTTTGTGGGTAGCATGCTTCCACGATACAAGAATATGATCACCTTTTTTTAGGTAAACATGGAATTGCATATAATTCATCACTTCTAACTTTAAGCTATCTTCCTTGCAGAGTAGCTGTTGATGTATCTCTTCCAGCTGATTCAGCTCTTTTACTTTTTCAGCTATTGCATCATTTGCTTCAATAATATTTTGGCTATCAACATTATTGCTAGAAATAGCGTAGTGTTTCCTTGCCTGCTCAACAGTTTGGGGCATAGTTTGGGACACAGTTTGTGGTATTACCTCAGGGGTAGTGGAAGTCTGTTTTATAAAGAACGCCGTAAAACCCATATGTCTTTAGCGTGTGGGATGTAAGGCGTTACTTACCTTGAGTTTCAATATATCGTCTAATTGTATCGGCATTAGCTTCGCCAATCGAGCAAACAAAATAACCATCCGACCAAAAAGTATTTTCTTTCCAAAATTGTTGTTTTAAATATTCATAGTGTAACTTCCATATTCTGTATGTAGATATTGATTTTAAGCGATTAACAATAGAACTAATGGCAAATTGAGGAGTGAATATATAAATATGATCTTGGTCAGTTTCGATGATGTCGATCGAGAAAGAAGAGTTTTTAGATACCTCAAAAATAATTTGTTTAATATTATCTGAAATCGCTTTGGACAAAAGCTTTTTTCTATATTTACAAACAAATATTAAGTGTATTTTTATGCTGTATTTACATCTGTTTTTTGAAATATAGTTTGACATCATACCACAAATTATTATACTATATGCTATGATAGTATAATTTAATAATAATGCAAACTAATTTCGCTTACAAATATCGAATATATCCGACTAAAGAGCAAAAGCAATTACTCTCTAAACACTTTGGTTGCGTGCGTTTTGTATGGAATTATTTTTTAAACGAAAGAAAGGAACACTATTTAAAAAATAAAGAAGAAATAGAAGCAAAAAGGATAAAAGGTAATTTAAATTATTACGATAATGCCAAACAACTAACCTTGCTAAAACGAGAAAAAGAGTGGTTAAGAGATTGTAATTCTCAAAGTCTACAAGCAACCTTAAAGCATCTTGATAGTGCTTATAGAATGTTCTTTAGGAAGACTCATGCTTTTCCTAATTTTAAGGATAAAGATGCTAAGCAGTCTTTTACAATTCCACAACATTTTAAATTAGAGGATAATAAAATACACTTTCCTAAATTTAATGAGGGAATAAAAGTTGAAGAACATAGAAAATTACAAGGTAAATTTGTAGTAGCAACATTATCTAAAAGCACTACAAATAAGTATTACATTTCTATCATTGTTGAGAAAGAAATACAAACCTCTTCGTTAATAGAAAAATCAATAGGTATCGATTTAGGAATAAAAGACCTAATAATTTGTTCTGACGGTAAGAAGTATCACAATATCAGATCATTATCTAATTTAGAGGACAAGTTAAGATATAAGCAAAAACAATTATCAAAAAAAGTAAAAGGAAGCAATAACAGAAAAAAAGCTAAGCATAAAGTGGCTATTGTTCACGAGAAAATTAAAAATACTAGAAGCGATTATATTCATAAAATTACTAAAGCAATTATCAACGAAAACCAAGTAATAATTGCAGAAGATCTACATGTTAAAGGTATGATGCGAAACCATAAGTTAGCTAAAGCAATTAGCGATGTAGCGTGGCATGAGATACATAGACAACTTGAATATAAAAGTAAGTGGAATGGTAGAGCCTATCATATAATAGATCGGTTTTTTCCTTCTAGCAAAATGTGCAGTTTTTGTAATTTTGTTAATGATCAACTGATGTTAAATGATAGAACATGGAATTGTCCAAGTTGTGGTACTCAATTAGACCGGGATTTAAACGCATCAATAAATATACTAAATCAAGGTCTAAACAATTTACAGGCGGTAGGGATTACCGTCTAAAGCTTGGGGAGCTGCCCGTTCTAACAAGGAGCATTGAAGCAAGAAGCCAAATGGTCTTTAGCCGTTTGGTAATTCACTAAGCAAACTTTCGGTTTCATCTTCTGCCGTAATATCTGATAGGTGCAAACTAGCTAGCGAGGTTAGGCTTTGGCTTAAATCTTTACTGCTCTCAAGACTACTTAGTTTGTCAGAACTATTAACAGAGATGATGTATTTTAGCTTTCTAACATTATAAGTAATTCTTTTTATTAGGTTCTTCAGATTATCTCTACCAACTCGGCTACCTAAGTTCCAAGGCAAGACTATATAATTACCCTCGTCCTCAGAACTCATGGCTATTTTAGTGAAAGGATGCCCAGTACCCAAATAAAAGCTTAGTGCTGCTTTAGAAAATTCTATAATTTCAGTGCCGCTCGCAGTGATTATATGCAGTTCTGCTTTTTCTACCTGATTCGGTATGAAAATCTTATCGCCTAAGTGAAATTTAGCGATATCCGGTAAATGATCACTATTACTTGAGTAAACATTTTTCATGATTTTCGATATCTTATGACTTGTTAAATTTGACAGTAATTTTTCGTATTTTTTGCATATAATCCCCTGTAGTATCTGTATTGTAGGGTAATTATTATATCATAAAAAATCACAATTTGCATTAAGTGTTGTGATATTTTTACATCATATTTTCACTAATATAAGTTAAATTGTTTTTCAACTTAACTTAGCAAATATTTGTTACTCAAAAACTATATAACAAAACAAAAAAACTGTTGCCTGTTAAAGGTTTTTATGTCAAAACACATTAAGGAACTCTCTAAAATTAGGTAGGTAAAATGACTACTAAACATTTGAAGCATGACCAAATTTTTCGCAAAGTAATGGAAAATCCACTAGTAGCACATGAATTCTTAAACGCTCATTTGCCTAAACATATTAAAGCTCTGATAGATTTTCCTAGTTTAAAATTTGAAAACACCAGTTTTATAGAGCAAAATCTAAGAGATTCTATCTCTGATGTGTTATTTTCTGCTAAGTTTGATGGTAAGGACGGTTATCTGTTTTGCCTTGTTGAGCATCAAAGTTCGGCTGATCATTTTATGGCATTCCGTTTGTTACGATATATGGTAAATATCTGTGATAGATATTTAACTACAAATTCTAAGGCAAAGTCTTTGCCATTAATATACCCACTAATATTTTTTAATGGTGCGGGGAATTATAATGCCTCTCGTAATTTGTGGGAACTTTTTGAAGATAACCTACTAGCTAAAGAGATTTGGACAAATGATTATCAAATAGTTAATGTTAATGATATTCCTGATGAGCAGTTAAAGCAAAGGGTGTGGTCTGGGATATTTGAGTTTTTTGCAAAACATATAAGAGAACGCGATCTACTTACAAGATGGCAAGAAATAGCCGATATGTTACCTGAACTAGTCAAGGTAAGTATTGGCTATAACTATATAGAGCTGCTACTATGCTATACGTTGACAAGAATAAATAAAGAGGATAAACTAGAATTAGAAAAGCTATTAACAAGTAAGTTAAATCAGGAAACAGGTACAAGTCTTATGGATAGTTTGGCACAACATTGGGAACAAATAGGAGAAGCTAAATTAATAAGAATGTTAATGAGTAAAGGAAGGTCTGTTAATGAAATAGCTGCAATGACTGGCTTACCTATCAGTAAAATTAACGAGCTATTAAAAATGGATATTCAAGGGGAAAGTCCGAAATAATAGAAACAATAAAAAATGCCTTAGAAGGATAGAAGCTACTTGGTAGGTAATCAATATTTGTTAAATTGAAACTATAAAATTCAATTTAGACTTTGTCATGTAGCTGTATAATGCGAGAATCGTTATTTATTGTTTTTGGTTTACTAGAGAAAAAACATGAAGGTATAAAGTTCTTGGTATAAAGCAACCTTTCTAAAAACGAGGACTCCACCGGCATTGTTGCAGTAGTTTTATTAATAAAGTGGACGGCTTTTAGCAAAATATATTTTTCTCTTTCATTTACAACAAAAGCAGCCTTTTCCTCAAAATACTTTTTGTTAAGCTTTTCGGGATTAAGCATATACCATTTTTGGTCTCGCTCAGATTCTTCCAATTTTTGATAGTCTTTAGGCTGGAGATCAAAAAAATCTGATTCTAATATCTCTGCTTTTGCGTATTCATAGAGTACTTGGATTCCTCTACCTACTTCTAAAAAACCAAACATAGTACTTATATTTTTAATTTCTTTAAGGAATAGAAAAATGATATCAACATTATTACAAGTAATAGGAAACTATTTTTTTAAGAGTTTTGCAAGCATAATATTGAACAAACAAATAAATGGAGTTATATATACATGATACAACCCTTGTATTTTATTCATAATTCCTAATCAAAGAAATTCCGTCTCAATTCTACCAACCATTGGTGACATTAACCGGTATTGCTCCTCCGTTCTAATTTGCACCTCAGTGGCAGTCATTTCTTTATTTTCCTTCTGCATCCTAAATATATCGATATAGAATGCCTTATATATGGCATCGCGACATTGATTTTGTTCTATCTCAGTAGGTATAAGATTTTCCATACCAGTTAGGGGCATTATTTTATCCGCCATGCCATTATGGTAAAAGTTAACACTACCCAGAGGAGGCGATGGAATCGCCTCCTCGCAATGACCTTGGTTATTTTTCTGCAACTTTTAAACTGTCATGATGAATTCTAAAACCGCTGCCTCTTTGAACTTTCGACAGCTCTGACCTACGATTCCTGAAGACGACAACGCAATTCTTGATTTTCATCGAGTATACCCTGCAAGGTCTTTTGTTTATCTTACTTTACCCATTCTAGCTGTTGGTATAGGTTTTACTGCTACAGGTTTTACTATAGGTTCTAACAATATTTCTTTAATTTTTAGGCTTTCAGCTACAACCTTTTCTGTGTCATCTATCTTAGCCAATTTTTCAGGAGTAATTTTATGCATCAAATGCTTCGATAAACTAGGGAGTCCTATTTTTTCACAAAAATTTGCTGCCTTATAACATATCTTCTCTACATTAGTTAAATTAGGGGTCGTCATTACCATTAGTTGAACTGTCTCTGCAACATCCCTAAGATAATATGGATCTTGCTTTATTTTCTTAACATCTTCATCAGTAAGGTAATTTTCTTTTTTAAGATGGGTCAATAATTTGTCATAAAAATTCTTTAGTTTTGCCATAACATTCTCGTTACTTGCTGTTACTGTTTCTTTTATGAAATCCTCAACTTTCTTTCCAAAAGATTCAAGACGTTTGTCTATATCTGCAACATATTCTGTTGGGTTCAAACTTGTTACACTTTTTTGAACCTTCGACACCGAGACTTCTACCTCTTGCCATTTACCATCTTGACTCTTTTGCCATTGTTGTTCTTGAACAGTTGTTGTTACAGGTTGAGCAGGCACTTTAATTTGATAATCATGTTCGCTAGCCCACTGTAAAGCACTTTTTCCTTCAATTTTAATATTATAGTGAGCTGCATAGGCTACCGGGTCTTTAATAAGAGATTTAGCAAAAGTTTCTAACCACTGACCGTTTTTAAATTCAGGCGATACATCACTAAATTTAGCCACTATGTCTGCTGCTCTTGCTACCTCTTTCATATTATTGAGGTTTTCCTTGATATGTTCTTTATAAAATGTGCTTAATTCATTAAAATCATTAATTTGCTTTTCTTCAAATTTATCACCTTCAAATCTAGCTGTTACAACGAGACCTTTTGGAGAGAACCCATGTTTTTTCAATTCATCAACTTTTTGATCAATTATAGCATCTATCTGCTGATCATCTAACTGACCTATCATTTGCTTTAATGCTTCACTATATTTTTCAATGTTAAATGATAAATTACCTGCCTTAATAGCTTCAGTATAGTTAACTCCCTTATGTGAAAACATTTTATGTGTTGCCTCAATCATAGCACCAAAATCTTGGTGAAACATTGCAAAAGATCTACCGTGATCTATTTTAGTTACAGTCTTCCCATCCTGCACCATCAAATTACCGGCATGATAATCCAATTCCCCTAACATATGACAAGCAGCAATAACCTTTTCAAACCCTTCTAATTCTTTTAATTTTTGATCATTTTTTCCAATGCTAGTAGTATAAGTACCCTTAGCAAATTCTGCAAGCTGTACCACGTTATCAAAAAATTTAGAACGTATAGCAATGAATGGTGACTTGACCTGATCATATACTACTAATGCCTCTTTAGGGGTACGATCATATAATAAAAACTGATACATAGAAGAACCGATTAACTCCCGCACACCATCATTCCGATCTGCTAAAGCTTGCTTTTGCTGTTCGTTTGTTTGTAGGTTGAAACAATTATCATGCTGTTTATAGAAACTTTTTAACATGAAAATATTCTGTGTTTCTTTTTCTTCAGCAACATATCCAGCAGATACACCAGCTTGCTTATGTCCCTTTGGTAAAAAATCCCCCTGTTGAGCTTTTGTTCTATCTCGTAGCATAGTTTCGAGCGGTATCCTTCTTGATTTTTCTAACTTTTTTGCTAATACTGGCTTATTTTCTTTAGCTAATGCATCCATAAGCGGAATATCTATTAGTTCTCTTAGTGATTGGTTTTGATCTCCAGGAAAAGTTTCTTTTATTACCTTTAATGCTTCACCTACAATGTATTTAGAATGTGTAAGTTTCCGCATTTTCTTTCTATACAAATCAATATTGGATTCTGATGGCTTTTGAGCAAGTGCTATCACGCTACTAGCAAGCTCTTCACATTTTTTAGAGATTCTAGTATTTATATCTGAATCTTCGCCTTTTGACTTTGCAAGTGTTATTAAAGTTGTAAATAATTGAGTATGTAAAGATTGTTTAAGTTCTTCTTGATTTTTTGCCATAAAGATCCAATTTTTATAATTTATAATTAATTGTTAACTGCAGTTAATCTAAAAAAACCTTTTGTAGCGGTTTATTTGCTAAATTTTCTTCAGTTAAAAAATCCTTCTTTAAATGCGTAACCTGATTATTCAATAATCTTAATTGTAAATAATCATTAATTGCTTGGGTAAATTCACCAAGTTTGTTCCGAAAAAAATGATCGGCTCCTTGGATAATCTTATAGTCGACAGTTATATGTTTCTGCTTAGATAATTTATCTACTAGTTCAAGCACTGATTCTTCAGATACAATACTATCATTGTCACCTTGTATTACAAAGCCAGAAATAGGACATTGAGACAAGAACGAAAAATCATATTTATTCACTGGCGGAGATATCGCAATAAAATTATTAATCTCTGGTCTTCTCATGATAAGTTGCATGGCTATCCATGCTCCAAAAGAAAACCCCGCTATCAAATTTAGACTGCTAGTAGGATTGTTAAGTTGCAGCCAATCAAGTGCTGTTGCAGCATCAGTCATTTCGCCAATACCATTATCAAACTCTCCTTGGGAACGTCCAACGCCCCTAAAATTAATTCTGAGTACTGTGAATCCATTAGCTACTAATGATTTATAGACATTATAAACCACTTTGCTATTCATAGTGCCACCGTAAAGCGGATGCGGATGTAATAATAAAGCAAGGGGAGCTTTAGGATTACTAGATTTAGTATAAAGCCCTTCGATCCGACCGGCAGGACCATTAAAAAAAACGTTAGCCATAATTATAACATATAATATATCAATTTATATCGATCACTAAGACCAAAAAATAAAATTATAACATGCCATTTTATAGATTTCAAGATAACTATATATTAGTAATGTTACAAGACCGACTTTTAAATTCTCCTAGATATCAATTAGTATTTCCGCTAGGTTCTTATTATGCAAATTTGTACGTTTAAATAACCATGAAGAATATATTAATTATTAAACTATTACTTTTATTATTTACGATTAAAACCGCTTTGGCACAGCCATTGTCAATTGATAGCATATATCAAAATTTATTAGTAACATCTCCAAAATACAATAATATCACTTATAATAAACCTTCAACCAATTATTTAGTACCAAATCATTGGTTGCTGCAAACGCCAAATATTTGGGGTGCTGCTTTAGAAGAATATGGAGAAGGGCTTACGTCAGTTGCAGATAACGTGATAGATGCACAATTTTTTGTCCCAACATGCCGTACTCAATCAGATTGTCGTGGAATCAGTACTTGTCGGACTGCTGATTTTACTTTGGATAATAGAACATTATGTTTAACAAATGCATATAATGTGTTAAACACTATGTATAATACAATTATTAATGCTACTACATCTGTAGATATTACAACTCTTGATAGAAATTACTTTAGTTCAGGAGCATTTACTGCTATGTTGAAAAATGCTATAATAACGCTAGGTAAAAAAAGCATTAATTCTCCTCATCTTATAACTATACGCTTATTATATGGTACGTATAAAGAAGTCCCACCTGAATGGATGAAAAGCTATTTAAATAATATTATTTCTAAATTACCAGCCAATAATAAACTAATTATATCAATTGCTAATATTAGGTCATGTACATTTAAATCCAATTGTGGAAATCAAGAGAAACAACATGATATCTCTCTTGATTTCTCTTGGAATCATGGCAAAATTATTGCGGTGGATGGTAATACATTAATCACTGGTGGAGAAAATTTATTTGGTCAGGATTACACTCAAGCAGAGCCAGTTAATGATGCCAATATTAAAATATTTGGACCTGTTGTAAATGGGGCAACAACTTATGCTAATATATTATGGAAATATGTACAACATCATCGAGATATAGCAGTAAACCGTTGTTATACATATAAGAAGGGGTATATTTCAACAAAATGTGCTAAAGCTATTTCCTTAAATAACGAATTTAATATTAATAGTTCATTACCTGTACAGGCAATGTTTATTAGTAAATTGAACAATGGAGTTGGCATTGGTGATGATGCTGATCAATCAGAAATTGCAAGGGTATTTGCTCTAAAAAATGCTACTCGCTCTATCAAAATTAGCCAACAAGCCCTATTTTTTAAAGAGAGTAATTATCCACTGCTAGATAAAGTACTGCCACCAATTAGTACTGTTAATGGCAATATTATTCAAGCAATAGCATATGCTATACATAATAATGCAGTAGATACATATATAGTGACCAGCAACTTATTCAGATTTAATTACTCAGATCATGTAGATTTACAATATTTATATGATTATATACTTAATACGATAGTTTCTGACTATCATGTTGAGAGTAAAGTAGCCGAACAAGAATTAAAACAGCATCTCCATCTTGCTTATATAAGTTATAATCATAGTATTAATACCAATGCAAGAAGCCATAATAAGTTTTGGATAGTAGATGACAAAGTTTTTTATTTTGGTAGTCATAATTTTTACCCAACATCATTACAACAATTTGGCATTATTGTAGATAGTATAGAAGCTAGTAAAATATTATTGGAAACCTATTGGAATCCTATGTGGGAATATTCTGCTAAATATACTGCTCGTAAATGAAGAGTTGATAGACGATAGTATAACTTCAAGAAGAGCTAGGCAGTAGCAAAGTCGAGCAGCAGAGCGTACATGAGTAACGGAGCAGCTTCGATCTTTAGACACGACAACGCCAATTCTTGAAGTTCTACCTAAGTATATAACTTCAGAATGAATAAAGGTTGAACTGTTAGTTCAATTCATTAAACTCTACTCTAGCAAATAATTTTGTTTGAAGTAGAGAGAGTTCAGAATGATCTTTTGAACCTTCTTCTGCTAATTTATTGGCTTTAGTTAAAAGGTCTAAATCTCTAGCTAGATCAGCAAAAAAGAATCTTATTTCACCACTTTGCTTTGTTCCTAATATTTCTCCGCTACCTCTTAAGAGTAGATCTTGCTCTGCTATATAAAAACCATCATTGCTGTTTCTCATCACTTCAAATCTAGATTTTGCAACCATACTTAATTTTTGAGGATCATATAGAAGAATACAATGAGATTGTAAAGTTCCACGTCCAACTCTACCTCTTATCTGATGTAACTGAGCTAAACCAAACTGTTCAGCATTTTCTATTACGATTAAGGTTGCTTCTGGTACATCGATACCCACTTCAATTACAGTTGTAGCAACCAAGATTTTAATATTACCATTCTTAAATTGGTGCATAATCATATCTTTTTGCTCATTTTTCATTTTACCATGTATAGTACCTGTAATGCTAGGGTAGGCATTCTCAATGGTAACTAGTCTAGTATTGATGTCGATTAATCCTGTATTTTTTGCCTGTGTTGTTAACTCTTCATCATTTTGATCGATAAGGGGACATATCCAGTAAATTTTCTCTCCAAATTTTAGCTTTTTATCCAAAACTGAAATTACATCATTTAGCTTGGTCTTTGGCAATATGCTAGTAATAATTGGTAGTCGATTTTTTGGTTTGCTTGTTAATTTAGCAATATCCATATCTCCAAACATGGTCAAAGTAAGACTTCTAGGAATAGGGGTTGCGGTCATCACCAAAACATCGGGATGCGAGGCTTTGTTAATTAAATCCAACCGTTGTTGTACACCAAATTTATGCTGTTCATCAATGACGATATAACCTAAATTTTTAAAGTTTACTTTTTCTTGAAATAATGCATGAGTACCAATTAATATATCAATATCTCCGTTTTCTAGACTTGATAGAACTTTGTTTCGTTCTTTGCTAGATATTTTTCCAGTAAGTAAACCAAGCCTTATTCCAGTTTCACTTAAGGCTTTAACGAAGAATTGGTAATGCTGGTTTGCTAATAAATCGGTAGGAGCCATTAGTGCAGCTTGAAATTTATGGTATGCTACAGTGACCATTGTCAATAAAGCTACTAAGGTTTTACCAGAGCCAACATCGCCTTGGAGTAAACACATCATTTCTGTAGGAGATAATTGATGTTTTTCAATTGCTTCGATTACTTTTTTTTGGTCTAGTGTGAGTTCAAAGCCTAATGTCTTAAGTATTGATTGTTGTAGCTGACTAGACCCTGTAAATGAATTACCTTGTTTTAATTTTGTTTGCTGGCGGAGATATTGTAATGAAATTTGATTAGCAAAAAGTTCTTTTTCTGCCAATCGTCTTAAGGCTTGAGTATGTAATTCTTCTAATTTCTTAGTTTTAACCTGATATAAATGTAAAGTTTTTAAATCTTCTAATAATGATTTAGTATAGTCCTTTACTTCTTGAAAACTCTCAGGAATACAGCACCACTCTTTTTCAAACAAATCAAGCCCCTTTATTATATAGGAATAAAGTTGCTTATTAATTATCCCATAGGTCAAAGGATATATTGGTTCTAGGGGGCTGGTAAGTTTTTGATCCAAAATAAATATTGGGTGGGATATTTGAGGTAAGCTAGAAAAAACTTGTACCTTACCATTAATTGTATGTTTACTGCCTATTGTAAGTTTACTTAGGATAAAATAAGAGGGTCTATTAAAAAATATCAGCAGAATTGAGCCAGTTTCATTATATCCTAAAATTTTCAAAGGCTGTTTTTTGTTCTTAGGCACAAGAACTTCTTCAATTGTTATTTCAGTTTGAATTAACTGACCATTTTTTAGTGAAGATAAATTTGGTGAAATTATTTTAACTTGATAAGAAGTAGGACTATAAAATAACAAATCTCTTAAATTGATTATTCCCAATCTTTTAAGTCCAATAATTATATTATCACTAACGTTAATACGTGATTTAATTGGTAAGAAAAAAAACTTACTGATAGTTAACATATATTTTTTTAATTAGTATAATCCTATATCAACTTTAATATTTTCAATTTTTTCTAGCTCTGCTTTCAGATTTCTTTTTACTTCTTCAATTTTACGATATTTTTCTGCTATTTCTTTTTGTTTCTGTAGATCAAATTCTCCTGATTGAGTTATTGGGATTTTGACTTTAACATTTTTGATAATTTCAACAGTAACTCTTTTATTATCAGTACCTTTTGCATAAGTTTTTAGGTTTTCAGTCAAATAGGAATATACATATTCTAAAGAAATATTTGGTATTTTGGTTATTAATGCTCCGCAATGTGTTGTCATGGAAAATTTACCGTTACGCACAAATACTGTGCCAGCATAAATTCCGTCTGTTGTCCACGTTAAGCATTCGCAACTCATCTTCGAGACGAAAAAGTGCTTGAAACGTCTAAAGAATCAGGTTCGCAGTGGTTTTGGTATGAAGTTTGTAGTCATGTAAACATCACTTTTCTACTTGACATACTAAAAATTAGTCAACATAATGCTTCTTATGTGTATTACCATTGTTTTGTTTCAAATAAAAACTCTTGTCATTAAAGTACACTTTTATCAGTATTTCTTTATTATAAAATTCCACAGGTGAAAAAATGTAGTCAGTAACGAGAATTTAATTCTACACTCCACTCGTCGCATAATACTCACGTTCTATAGCATAATTTCTGCTCATATTTATCTCGAAGATGAGTCGCAATCATAGTCATAGCTATCAATGTAACCAATAATACCTCGATCAATTGTTTGTGCTGAATATAGGGGATAATCACCTTTATGATTTTTGACAAAAATATTTGTATATTTTGCTAACCCTTTTTTAATTTTAAAAATATTAGCTATTGACAGTTCTTTATAAAGAGGAGAGTAGGTCTCTATATGAAATTCATCCTTTATTTCTATAGATGCATTATTTAATGATTGAGATGTGTCTTCAAGTATAGAGCTAAACTCTATTGTAGAAATTAGATTAAACTTATCTATTGCTCCAAGTTCTATCCTTTCCTCTTCACTCCAATTGCAATCAATATTCCAATCTCTTAAATTATTTTTAAACCATTCAACTTCCAGTATTTTGCATCTCTTATCATGATTAATTTTAGCAAAATATTTTTTATTTCCTTTAAAAGCATTGTATAAATTGACTGCCTCTTTTAGATCATCTTGCTCAATATCAAATCTATAAATATCTCTACTCTCTCCAATTTCACTTACTAAATAAGTAAATACTGGGTCAGTTTGTATTTCAGTAGTATTATTCTTCTTTGTTAATGCTAAAATGTATGTTTTTTTACTAATTGTAAAAAATGTTTTAACAGGCAATGAAATTATTGCATCAATATAGCAAATATCTAAAATATATTGTCTTAAATTTTTATCATTTTGCCTGTTAAACATTCCTTCAGGTACAATTATAAAAGCCTTGCCATCTAGTTTTAAAGCTTTTATAATCCATTCCACAAACAAACCTTCAACACCCATTGCATTGATTTTGTAATGGTTTTTTAGGTTCGTTTTGGCAATTTCTTCCTTAAAATTACTACTTCCATCACTAAAATAAGGAGGATTTGTCAGAATTAGATCATACTGGTTTTCAACAATTTCTGATAATGTACCTAGTATTGATTCCCTCTTTAAAATAAAGCTTTCATTGAATATATTAGCAAATCCTTTTGTAAGCCCTGCATTATCTTTTATAAGGTCACAAAAATAAATCAGCATATTTGCCTTTGCTAAGATAATTATTCTTTGTGCATCTTTATCAAAACCTTTATCAAAACCAACTATTTTTACCTTTTGTTTTATTTCACCATTTTCAATAGTGAATAATTTATCAAGTTTATCTTTTATAAATTCCAAAGGAAATTTTCCGACACCACAAGCAGGGTCACAAATTGTCATGCCTTCTTTTAATGTACCTTCTGCCATTTCATTCACTGCACGCACCACTTTGATCGGTGTAAAAAATTGTCCCAAGTGCTTTTTACTGGTACTTGCCTTTAAAAAACTTTCAAATAATTTGCTTTTAAAATCATGATCAATATGTTCAAGTTTACCATAGTTTCTAAACTTTTCTAAAACTTTTTTAAAGACAGTTCCGTATCCAGTAATGGCTTTTTGATCTTCACTTACAAATATAGTGCAATTTATAATCGTTGTTTTATCTATAGGATTTTCTGGAAATAACTCTTTTATTTTGGGTCTTATAATATTTGCATAATGTTGTAGTACATCGTTATATTCATCATATTTGTACATATCTATTAATTTATCAAACGAATAAGTACCAGTTAATATATTTAAATCGCTCAAATATTTGAATATAAACAACTCAACAAAACTATATAAGCAATTTTCAGGAGTTGCACCACTTACACTCCAAATATCTTGCCAAATTTGTTTGGAAAGATCTGTTGGATTGACTAGTTTTTTAGGTAAAATCCTATCATTTTTTTCATTTATCGATTGTATTATTTCTGTAATAATTTTTTGTAAATTCTCATCTATTGGATTAAATTTATATTTAAAAGCATTACCATTCGCATCTTTAATATTATTTCCAGTTGCAACATTAATCCAAAGCGTTTCTTGAGTATCAGTTGCAATTATTAGCTTGGTTTTTAACTTCTTTGCAACTTCAATTCCTTGTAAAATAGCCTGATTTTTCTTGTCAACTGTATTAAATTGCTTAGGATGTTTATATTCAACTATTGCTATAACTTCCTTTTGCTTTACAATAATTGCATCAACTTTTCTACGTTCAACACTTCCATAATCTATACTTCTTATTATATCATATTTTTTCAAAGCACTAATAGTTGTTGCACCAATATTATAAAAATTCCAAGTTCCTATTTTCTGAGGATTTTTAATTAAGTTGCGTTGCAGTAATTCTTCACTCATAATAGTAACTATATTTGTTCGCAGCATCTAGAGCTTAGTGCATAAAAATATCAATATCGTTCCATCCTACTAGGTCTAAGTTAGCTCTAATAGGTAAAAACTTAAAAATCTGTTTTGCAATATCTAACCTATTTTCGGCTAGTAACATATCTTGCAAGATAGCACGAAGTTGATGTAGGTAAAGGACGTCTTTGGCGGCATATTCTTTTTGTTCAGCTGTAAGATCCAACCTTCCCCAATAGGAAGATTGTTGTTGTTTAGAAATTTGGACTGAAAGTAGTTCGCGGCATAAGTCCTTTAAACCATGACTGTCAGTATAGGTTCTAACCAGTTTAGAAGATATTTTTGTACAGAATATGTTCTCCAAATCTATTCCAAGATATTTTTTTATTGCTGCTAAATCAAATCTAGCATAGTGAAATATTTTGCATCGATTCTTATCAAGTAATAGTTTTTTTAAATTAGGTGCTACGTAATTCTTGTCAATAAAGTTTACTAAGTAAGCCTTACCATCTCCATTACTCAGTTGCAAAAGGCATAACCTATCCCTATGTAAGTTTAATCCCATCGTTTCTGTATCGATTGCTAGGTCTCCTGCAATATTAAAATCTTCCGGGAGATCATTCTGAAAAACTATAATACTGATAATAACCTCCTAAGTTATTTTATGGTAAAAACCTGTTCTTTTGGCAACGCTACCCCTAAAACTCTTCTTGCTTCTTGGTCAAGCATATCTCTATCTAGAGATTCTGGTCTAAGTAGTTTTACTTTATGTTCAAGTTCAATGCGTTCTGCCCTTAAATTTTCTAGTTCACTATAGGTTTTTTCGAGTCGTTGATTTAATGTAAAATAAGCAATAATCCCTCTATTACCACAAATAGAATGGAAGACAAAATAAGCTAATAATAAAGATAGCAAAACATTAAATATTATCTTTTTGGAGTTTTTAACTGAATCAATAAAATATCGATAATTCATAATATTTTAATAATAAAAAATAATATTGGGGCGGTAAGAATTATGCTATCAAACCGGTCTAGAACACCGCCATGACCTGGTATTATAGTGCCAGTATCTTTTATAGCAAATTTACGCTTAAAATATGAAATAAATAAATCGCTCATTTGTGCTATTAGTGCTAAACAAATAGCTGCTATAATTAAGTGCTGTTTGTTTAATAAATAGTCAGTTGGTAAGTCAAAGCTAGGTACTAAACTTAATAAAAACGCTGTAAGCCCACTAGCTAATACCCCTATGATTAATCCACTCCAAGTTTTGTTAGGACTAATCTTGGAGGCCAGTTTAGGTCCGCCTATATTCTTCCCACCAATCATAGCAAATATATCAACTGACCATATTATAATGAAATATAGTAATAATAGCCATCGATTTTTATCTTCAGTAGCAATTATTATTAAAGATATAGTAGGAATGGGAATAATAATAAAGCCCAGTAATATATGAAAAAAGGACGATTTTGTCATTTGATACCATTCATATAACATAATTATGGCAATTAATAACATAACTATATAAAATAATGACTTAATAAACATTATCGCTATAATAAATACTGGTCCTATTACTAGGGCTGATAATATTCTTACTACTATATTAAGCCTCTTATCTGGCACCAAAATTCCTTTTTCTTTTTGAATAATCGTTTAACGCTTCTAGTATATCTTGTTTGTTAAAGTCAGGCCAGTATTTAGGTAAAAAATATAGTTCAGCATAGGCAGCTTGCCATAGTAGAAAATTACTGATTCTACATAGACCACCAGTACGAATTAACAAATCTACATCAGGCATTCCTGGATCATATAGATAATTACCAAACTCATTCTCGCTAATTTGTGTTTTACTAGAATTGATGATTTTCTGACATGCATCAACAATCTCTGCTCGCCCGCCGTAACTAAAAGCAATACAAAGAGTTATGTTATTATTATGTTTTGTTAATTCTATAGCATCATGGATTTGTTTTTGTAACATATTATCTAACATATCCAATCTACCGATAACTTTTATTTTGACTCCGTTTTCGTGTAGTAGTGTAGTCTCATTTTTTAGATAATAACGTAATAATTTTAGTAAAAAGGTCACTTCAGTCTTTGACCTACACCAATTTTCTGATGAGAAAGTATAAAGTGTCACGTAAGGTATATTAAGTTCTATAAAATCTGGTAATAGTTTCTTTACTCTATTAGCACCTGCTCTATGTCCCTCAGATTTTGGTAAACCTTTTTCTAAAGCCCACCTTGCATTACCGTCCATGATAATGGCTAAATGATTTACTTTGTTGATTGTACTCATATTTATTGTATATACGCTGGAATGACTCGAAGTTATCACAATTACTATTGCTCAGGTTAGCTATATAATAACACAGAAATGCCATTAATGGACATATATTTGCGGTCAGTTATAGGAAATTTTCACCGTAATAGATCATTTATAGATACTTTACTTCTAGTTCCTTTATCCACCTGTTTAACGATTACTGCACAATATAAACTTGGTTTTCCCGAATCAGCAGGCAGGCTGCCAGGTACTACAACTGAGTAGGCCGGAACTCTACCATAAATTATCTTTCCACTTTCCCTATCTACTATCTTGGTAGAAGCACCAATAAATACTCCCATACTAATTACACTTCCCTCTTCTACTAAAACCCCTTCTGCTATTTCTGATCTTGCACCTATAAAACAATTATCTTCAATTATTACCGGGGTATTTTGTATTGGCTCTAGTACCCCACCAATACCTGTCCCGCCGGAAATATGACAATTCCTCCCTATTTGCGCACATGATCCTACGGTGGCCCAAGTATCAATCATTGTTCCTTCTCCTATATATGCACCTATATTAATAAAAGAAGGCATAACAATAACGTTTTTAGCTAAATATGCCCCCGTTCTTATAAATGCTCCGGGAACGATACGACAGCCGTGGGTTCTAAATAATTCTTCATTATGATTTGTAGAAAATTTGGGAGCAATTTTATCATACCATTTCATACAATCGCCAGAATGGATTTGCGAATCAGTTACAATAAAATGTAATAAGATTGCTTTTTTCACCCAAAGATTAACTCGCCAACCAGCCCCTTCTTTTTCACAAACCCTAATTAATCCTTGATTTAAACCATCAATAATATTATTCAATATTTGTTTGGCGTAGTTAGTTTTTTCTGAATCCTTGGTTAATTTATCGCGTATTTGCCACAATTCTTCTATAGTATTGATGTGTTTTTGCATAACGTCCTTGCTAAACTATTAAAAAAATCATAATTTACTTTATTTTTAAGTCAACCTATATACTCAAATTTGAGTATACAAATTAGATCACGTAAATGAGTATTGCTTGCCCAAATTGTAACACTACCTTTATAGTTTCAAGAGAACAAATAGGTATGACTGGTAGGAAGGTCAAATGTTCAAAATGCCACCATATATGGTATCAAAGGGCAGAGTTTGATCAGCAAGAACCTCCTATTATATCAGATAATACCACAAAAAACGCTAGCACTAATGAAAATAATAAAATATATTTAACCAAAGGTACTAACTTACCGGCTTTATTACCAACTAAAATTCCTGAACAATCGCATATTTTATCTATATTATTGTGGCTTAGTTTAATTGTCTTCTTATTATTAATGTTATTTCACGAGAAGTTTAATATACCAGCTCTGTATAAAGAGAATAATAATATATTAACTATAAGAAATATACATGTTGAACAAAATAAAGAAATGGGACAAATGAAAGTTTCCTACAGGATAAGTAATACTTCCGACCATGATGTGACAATACCACTTATTCGGGTTAGATTGCTCAATAAAAAATATGTAACAGTAAAATCCTATATAATGAATCAAAAAAATATTAAACTGTCCCCCAAGCAACATATCGACATTACTACGTATCTTGATGTAGTTCCTCGTTCAAGTGAGGTGTTAAATATTATGCTTGGTAATAGTTTGGATTTCATATTACATTAGACTTCTTCTGAAAGAGATTTATAATCAGTTCGAATACTCCCATAACATAACCTGAATTCGATGTAACAGTTACATCGAACTTCCGTGATATATATAGAAAAAAATGAATAAACAAATTATATACCCTAAACTAATTCCTAGGCTCTTTGCTTCTTGCCTAGATTCGTTTTTGTTGTCAATTTTTACAACTCCGATCACCCACTTTATGTTATCTAAACTGTCTTTATTTTTTTTTAAAGCTAGTATAGCGGACATACTAATAATGGGTAGCACGAAACCGGAGTTAGTTCAAAATATAACTGCTAGTAGTGTTCTTACATTATTTATTTTAATGTTTATAATTAATTTTGCCCTAGCTGCAACATATTTTATTGGTTTTTGGATTTATTTTGGTGCTACTCCAGGAAAAATGATTATGCATATGAAAATAGTAGATGCAATAACTCTTGGAAAACCTAGTAAATGGCAATTAATTAAAAGATTTTGTGGATATGTATTAGTGCTAGTTGGTATTTGGTTTATACTCTTTTCTAAACAACGCCAAGCTTTGCATGATAAAATTGCTGGAACAGTGGTTATTAAGAGTTAAAGCAGTTATAAGTAGTAAAGGTATGCTAAAATGAATAAACTAAATGAAATAGATCAGTTGATCTATCTTTTCTCCAAACTACCTAGTCTTGGTCAAAGATCAGCAAGGCGTATAGTCCTGCATCTTTTACAAGAAAAAGACGTTAGGTTAAAAGGTTTAATTTCAGCTCTTTCTTACGTAGATAATAATGTTGTTAAGTGCGATATTTGTGGCAACATAGATTCTCATCATATTTGTAGAGTATGTTCATCTGATGATCGCAACAAATCTATTATAGCAATTGTTGAAATAGTGACAGAATTGTGGGCAATAGAGCGTAGTGGTATTTTTAATGGATATTATCATGTACTAGGACATAATTTATCAACTGCAAGTAGCCATAATTCTAAAGCATTAAGACTACCAGAATTACTAGCTAGATGCCAAGAGAATAACATTAATGAAATAATTATTGCAACTAATTCCACCTTAGAAGGTCAAACTACAGCTTATTTCATTACTGAATATTTTAAAGATTATACTATCAAAATATCAAGATTAGCTAGCGGCATTCCAATAGGTGGAGAACTAGACTATTTAGATGAAGGAACTTTATCAGCTGCAATAACCTTAAGACAGCCTTTTGACTAATTTATTAAAAATTATTTATTGTGTTGAAAAATTTAATATAATATATAAGCTGTTGGTTATATATTATATTAAATTTTGTTAATAAATTATCAAAGATTACTAAATTAGAATTATTTATATGAAATGTTAATTTGAAATTTTTAGATATTTTCATTAGTTATTTTATATTTTATCTTGCATATAATTATTTTAAGTAAAGTAAGCATATGTACCAACTTTTTTGGACTATTTTAGTCATATTTTTGATTCCTGTAGTTCTTTATATTTGCAGGTACAAGATGTTTTCGTGGTTTAATTTAAGAAATAATTCAAAAACTAAAATATTAGAATTAGAACAAAAGATATCAGAGCAAGATAATATTTTAAATCACGTTACTCACGAAATTAGGACTTCGATACATGGGGGAAGTAGTATAGCTCAGTTTTTATATGAAAATTGGGATAAAATGGATGAGCAAGAACACGTAAAGTATGTCAGTATAATAGCTAAAAATAATCAGCGTCTTATAAAATTAATTAATGACCTACTAGACCTATCTAAGTTTAGTACCGGAAAAATGCAGTTTAATTTTGTTGCTATGGATCTATTATCTTCTATAAAAGAGACCGTGCAACAACTTACAGAATTAAACATAATTAACGATCGAGTTAATATTATTCTTATTGATCATAGTATTACAAAAGCAATGATTAATGGAGATAAAATTAGGATTAACCAATTATTAAATAATTTATTTAATAATGCACTCAAATATACTAAGGAAGGATTAATTATAGCGGTAATTGATTTAAAAAATCATGATAATATTCCTTATTGGTGCTTTAGCCTAATCGATACAGGTATAGGAATTCCAGACTCAGAACTTGAGACTATTTTTGAAGTATTTACTCGTAGTTCACGAACTAATAATAATTTTCTTGGTACAGGTGTTGGTTTATCTATTTGCCGAGAAATTGTACTGGCTCATAATGGTTATATTTATGCCGAAAATAACCATAAAAGAGGAACAAAATTAGAATTTATGATTCCTGTATATGATAAAAAAGAGACATAAAATGCTTACAAAGGATAATATTGCAAAAGTATTTACTATACTTTTTGTTGATGACGAACCAATTTGCCATGACGCAATAAATTTAGTGCTACATTATGAACAAAAATATAAAATTATCAGTGCTTATTCCGGACAAGAAGCAGTTAATTTATTTAAAATATATGCTAATATAATAGAGTTAATATTTCTTGATATTTCTCTTCCTGATATGACAGGTTATGAAGTACATAAGCAGATAAGAAGTGATGATAACCTTGCACATATTCCTATAATTTTTCAAACTGGTTTTTCTAGCAATCACCAAGAAATGCAAGAATTCTTACAAGAACAAACAACATACCTAATTCATAAACCTTATAAAAACGAAGAACTACTTGAAACCATAAGGCAGTTCCATAACTAGATATATACTCAAAGTAGAAGAGTATACTCATTTATAAAGCAATTAGATATAAGATAAATATTCTTATATCTAATTGAGGTTACTTAGATATTATATGTTTATTTTTTAATAATGAAACAAGATCACCATTTTCATACATCTCACGTACTATATCGCAGCCACCTATCAATTCCCCTTTTATATAAAGCTGTGGTATAGTAGGCCAATCACTGAAAGATTTGATATCTTCACGTAAGCTAGGATTGGTTAAAACATTAATATCACGAAATTCTACGCCAAGTTTTTTTAAGATAGAAACAACGGTAGCAGAAAAACCACATTGAGGAAAATTGGCAGTGCCTTTCATAAATAATACAATATCATGATTAGCAATTTCATTTTTTATAAAATCAAAATTTCTATTCTCTAACATTCCTAAACCTGATAAAAATTATAACTTCTTTTACTCTTAAATGTTATATTATGCAAGCTCAAATAGTTGATAAAATTTTTGAAATTTTAAGCCAAAATAATCCTACTCCCCGAACGGAACTAGAATATGTTAATAATTTTACTCTATTAGTAGCGGTGATATTATCCGCACAAGCAACTGATGTTTCAGTTAATAAAGCAACTAGATTATTGTTTGTGAAGTATAATACACCAGAAAAAATATTAGAACTCGGGGAAGAAGGGGTAAGAACTTATATAAGATCAATAGGTTTATTTATAACCAAAGCAAAAAATATTGTTGCACTTTGTCGAATTTTGATAGATAAGTATGACAGCAAAGTACCTAACAATTTTGATGACTTAATTAAATTGCCAGGTGTCGGAAGAAAAACTGCTAATGTAGTATTGAATTGCCTCTTTGGTAAGTCAACTATCGCAGTTGATACACATGTATTTAGAGTTTCTAAAAGATTAGGACTGGCAAATAGTAATACTCCCAAAAAAGTAGAACTTGAATTAGTTAAAGTTATCGATATAAAATGGTTACAACATGCTCATCACTGGTTGATATTACTTGGTAGGTATATTTGCAAAGCACGAGTACCAAATTGCCCTGCTTGCCCAGTTAAAGAATATTGTGAGTATTATGCTAATAATTTTCTGAAGTAGCAAACTGTAGATACACTTCTGCTTTAAAGAATTGGCTAGGAGTACGAGTGGCAAGTTAACTAATCGTATATTTAGTATGTGAGTACGCAAAGTCCCGATAGTAAGACAATGCTAACACTTTAAAGACGAATAGTATACCAAACCTATTGTTTACGTAGTTAACCGAATCTGATGTAACTTGTTATTCTGAATTCCTATAGATGGAGAGGTGGCCGAGTGGTTTAAGGCGCTCGCCTGGAAAGCGTGTTCACGGTAACGTGTCAGGGGTTCAAATCCCCTCCTCTCCGCCACTGTGGTACAAGTCGTCGTTTTTTCAAAAATATCGAACGGAAAACGTAGAGAGGTCTCAAGTTTTTTGCCCCTGACGTTTAAGGTTCTGAAATACGAAATTTATCATTTTGCGTTTTTGAGGGCTTTCAGAACCTTTAAAAGTTTCATAGGCCTTGCGATGCTAGAGTTATTAGCGTTGTAGCGGTATCAGTAAATTTATCGTCTGCTTCCTCATAAACTTTAATTAAACGAGCGATTTCATATTGGCGATCTTTTAATTGTTGTTTTTTTCTTTGAAATTCTTCTGTACTAAGTTCTCCATTGAGTCGCAAATCTATTAATGAATTTAATCTATTCTCATTTTCGGTATGTTCTTTCTTTAAAGCAGCTGTTGCTTGCCCATGCTCATCTTTCTTTAGCTCATTTGTGTTTTTTAAATAGGCTAGAGTCTCTTTTAGCATTTCTGGCTCTCCCTTATACCTATTCTTTTAAAAACCTCTTCTACCTGCTTTAAAACCTCATCTTCTCTTACATAAATCTTTTTGTTTGGATTCTTTGGATCCCATGTACCTAAATAAGTCCATTCGTCCACTTTGCCATCTGAATATGTTTTGCTGTGAGTTTCAGCTGTTACAACTTTACCAGTTACTGCACAGGTGATTAATCCTCTAAAAAGAAAATCCTTACCACCATATTTAAAAGGCTTCTTCTTCCACCCTAAACGTACATCTTTACATGCCATAAAAGTCTCTTTTGTTATAATTGCTTGGTAACCATGTGACCACATCTCTCCTTTTACTCTCATTTCACCGTAATAAAATGGTTGTTGGATCATGCGATGCACTACTGTTTTATTGACGTAGCAATTGTTTTTGCTTCTAAGACCAAGATCCTTAGCTTTTTCAGTCAAATAATTAAGAGTATACATTCCTGTTGCATATTCTTCAAAGAGTTTTTTTATGATAGAACCTCTTACAGGATCGAGAATTACTATACTGTTTCCTCTTTCATCTCGACTATTTAGGTAACCAAGAGGAGCTGGTCCTATCCACTCTCCTTTACGCAATTTATGATCTAGGCTTCTTTTAACGTTATCACTTAAACTATCAACGTAAGATTGTGCCATCAATACGTTCATTCCCCACATTAGCTTTGCATGAGACTGAGAATCTTTATCTATTATGTAACCTTCTGTTCTAAAATGTAATTCTATCTTACCAGCTTTTATTGGTTCTTCTAGTAATGAAATTTCTGAGATTCTTCTTTGTACTCGATCTACTTTATCAGCAACTATAGCAATTGTTTCTCTATGGCTTTTAGCAAATTTGATCATCTCTTTAAATTGTTTGCGATCACCTCTGCTTGAAGATTCGATAATTTCAAAAGTTTCGATAACTTCAAGATTTTTACGTTGGCAATATTCTACTAATCTATATTTTTGAGCTTCAATTGAATACCCTTCTTCTTGCTCCCTTGTTGAAACACGAACTAAAATTATTGATTTTGTTGCTTTGTCTGTCATATTTTCTCCTTAGATAATAAATTTTGCTTTAATTAGAAAGTAGTATGTACTCAAAGAGCAGAGATATATCAAGCACCGCACAAGTCAAGTTGAATTATTATTAAATTACCCCATCTCCTTCAGTATTAGAGCCAAGTGTAACATTTATTTAGCATTAATAATTTTTGGTTATTGTAAAAATAATTGTTTTAACTCGTAGCAGGAGTAACTTTATGAAGTGGTTTATCATAGATACCCTTATTTAGCTATTTCAAGGCTCGCACAACGCTTTTTAGTATTCTTGCGTATTTTGGAGTACTTTTGATTATTACTCTCCAAGTCTAAATATGGGCTTTTTTATTTATATGGGTTTGCTTTAAAATAGATAAGTTAAAAACTTAACCGAATGCCACTGTTTACATCGATCACCTTATTGATATTCTGTATCAGATATGATACAATTGAGTCATAACAAATAAATTGGAGTGATCTTGACAAAAAAATATTTGATGAAATTGCAGGTCTTGCTAAAATCAACAAAGAGTTCTTATCTATAAGTAGCAAAATATCTTATTATAACTAGTTTGGAACTTCAAGAGGATAAAATATTAGCTAAATTAGCAGATGAAAGGATAGGTAATACTGAGGAATGGGTTAGTCATACGGACACTTGGAAATAATAATAAACAAAACTACTACATCTAACACCCCAATATCTTAAACTTATAGGTCATCGCGTTTATAGACTTACTTTGTCTATATTAAGGAGCTTAAATTATCTCTTTATTAATCCTTTCCAAGCAAATTTTTTCCGTCACTGTTTTTAATTTTTTAACTCTATCAATAAGGTAAAGTAGCTGTTCTTTAGTTATTCTATAATCTTTGTTATAGCGAGCCTCAACATAAGCCTGTTCAAGTAATCTAAAACATTGCCTTTGCTCAACGCTAGAATGAGGAAATATCTGCCATAATTCTTCATTGTAATTTCCGGCTATACTACCTAATTTTCTTATATCGTGTAGTTTAGGTTTATAGCCAGAAAAGACTAACAGGATAGCATTATAAAAACACTCAGTAGCTTGGTGTAACTCAAAAGCACACTTATTAAGGCTATTTCTTTGTAAAAATATATTACTTGCATCTATACACTCTACACCTCTTTCAAACCAATACTCATAATCCTCTTTAGCTATTTGTCTTCTTTCTCCCCAGGGTAAGTTTTTAGCTTCCGCCAGCTGAAATTCACCGCTATCATATAAGAGAATTCCTTCTTTTTTTATATCGGAAAAGAAATAATGCCCCTTCTCTAACTGACTATTTACCGTCTTAATTGATTCTAGCACCAAAGTTACCCATAATTCAAAAGGACTTCTTAATGATTTTTTTTCTAACCTTTTTTCTATTTTATCTTCTATGGATAACCCTGCAAGACCGGCATGTTTGCCTTTCTTCATGACTAACATAATATCGAGATCACTTTGATAACTGTAGGTAATGTGACCTTTTTTATACTCATCTTGTACCCAATCTCCTCTAGCATAAGAGCCAAATAAAATAATCATCGCAATCTTGTTCTTTGATACAGCGAGAATTTCTTTGACGATATTATCAAGTCTTTCTTGAATTATCAGGGAGCGTTCAGGTAAAACAGTTTTCATATATTTGTAATGCAGCTATCTATAATGTAGATTACTACAATCGGCATAGATATTGCAAAAAGAATTTTGCAAATTCACCTATATACAAGAAATCTTTTCTATAACATTTAAGATTGCATTTGAGTACCGTGATATTGTTGCAAGCAAAACATGCTCTTTTCTAGTGTAATAGATACCTTTTTAACCACATTAATATATTTACTATTTTGTAACAAAGTCTATGAATTACACAAGCCCAAACTCCCTTATGAATCATATACTTCATAGTTCTCACCAACAATAGTACATGCATTTTTCCGCGGTATCGCTACTTGTATTAAGAGCTTGTCCGCAAACTAAGTAATAGAAGTAATCCTACGAAGAAGTAATCGACTCATAGCCAAAAAAATTATATTTTCACTAGAATCAGTAAGAAAATCATACTCCTTGGAGAGCCTTCTATTTCTATTTATCCAAGCAAAGGTTCTCTCAACAACCCATCACCTTGGCTGTACTTTAAACCCAACTTCCCTTGTTGGCAATAGTTCTAGTGGTGTATTTTTTGGTATCCAAAATCTGCACACTGGTCGTTTAACAATTTCTAAATCTATGTTATACTTTTCCTTAATGAGATCCTTTAAATCTTTAGACTGATACCCCATATCAGACCACATTTGTTTAATAGTAGTGTACTCTTTTTGCATGTTACTGAGTAGCACTGTAGCTCCGTATCGATCATTCTCATTCGCAGAACCGACATAACAACCTAACACAAAGCCTTGTGTATCGGTAATAATATGCCTCTTTCTGCCCTTAATTTTCTTAGCTCCATCATAACCTTTAGCTCCCCTTCTTCTGTTGTCTTGACAGACTGACTATCTATTATGCAAGCACTAGGATACTCATTTCTACCTAATTTTCTTCTAACATCCTTGATAAGTTCATGGTTCATACGTTCAAATACACCTTGCTTCTTCCATCTTCTAAATTGTTCATATACTGTCTTCCAAATTGGAAAGTCATGCGGCATATATCTCCACTGACACCCAGTACGTAATACATAAAAAATTGCATTCAAAATCTCTCTTTTGCTATGTTTTAAAGGTCTACCTCCCTTTACATACGATACTTGAAACAACCCCTCTATCCTTAACCATTCTTCATCTGTTAAATCTGTTGGATAATTTTTTCTGCTCATTCTTCTATACTTCTTACTAATAATACTTTGTTCACTTCATCATACCTTAATTTTAGTTTGAGGACAAGCTCTTACATCAACACTTGAGGTTAGGTAGCGAAATTTCAACCAATAAACCACCTAAATTTTTACTATCCTGCAAGGATATTGTTCCATTATGATCAATGATTATTTCTTTAGTAATAGCAAGACCAAGTCCAACATTACCTGAATTATTAAGTGGGCGTGACTTATCTGAACGATAAAATGCTTTAAACACTAATAATTTTTCTGCATCCTTTATGCCAATACCATTATCTTCAATTTTTATTATGGCATTAGTAGAACTAGAATATACAGTAATTCTTATTTTTGTAGAATATTTTATAGCATTACTTATTACGTTAGATATTGCACGTTCAAAGTTGATAGGCTTGATTTGTGCTATTATCTGCTCTGTTGCAAGCAGCTCAATATTGGCAACAGACCATTTATTTATGATAGTAGACAGCCAAGAAGATAACTCAATTATTTGAGCTTCTTCACCATTTTCACCCTTAGCAAAGTCAAGGTATGATTTTATCATTTGTTGCATGGTAAGTATATCTTCCTTAAGACCTTCTGTTTCTTCAGATTTGTTCATTAACTCCAGTTGTAATTTCATTCTAGTTAAAGGAGTACATAAATCATGTGAAATCATAGCTAACATTCTAGTTCTTTTAGTGATTTGTTTTTCAATTCGTTCTTTCATTTTAAGAAAAGCAATACCAGCCTTTTTAATTTCTTTTGCACCAGAAGGTTTAAATGTTGGTAATCTTGTAATTCCTTGTCCGAATTGATCAGCAGCATCTGCAAGAGTTAAAATTGAGTTAATTTGCTTTTTAGAGAAGATTAAGGAAACAGAAAGTAGTAAAATAGTTAAGAAGATTAACCATAGAACAAAAATGTAAGCAGTTGGATTCATCAATAATTTTGCGGGGAAAGTTATTTTTAGTAAACCATCGGTTAATTGGAGTAATACTTCAATTCTTTTTGAATCATTAATCTTTACTATATTTTTCTTATTAATTTTTACGTTAATAATATTTTTAAAAATCTCTAATTCTTCACTAATTCTAGGTTGTTTGCGTGGCAAGTTTAATTCTTGATGAAACTGATACGACAAATTTAAATAATTTGTCTCTGTTGTGTTTTTTTCTAATAGATTATTGTCGTTTTGTTCAAGAAGGGAAATAATTTCATTAGCAATAATATTGCTAGTATAATAAGAAACATTATACCAGTGACGATCATAGAACAAAAACACTGCTAGAATTTGTCCTATTAATGTTGGAACAATAATAATGAGAACAAATCTAGCCAGTAAAGTTTGTGGTATAAGTTTATGTATAAATAGCATAACCGCTATTCCGTATGGTTTTTAGATATTTTGGTTCTTTAGGGTCATCTTCAATCTTACTTCTTATTCTGACAATTTGTACGTCGATAGAACGAGGGCTAAGCCCTCCCATTATTTTTGACAACTCATCACGTTTCATTTCTTGTCCATTGTGTTTTAATAATACTTCTAGCAATTTTTGTTCTGTAGAACTCAATTGTACAGGTTGATTATTTTTTATAAATTCCTTTGATTCTAAATTATAATAATTATTGCCGAATCGCTTGATTTTATCTTGTTTTTTATAATTATTATAGCTATTTAATAGGTTATTAATCCTGAGTAATAATTCTTTCGGTTCGAAAGGTTTGGTCAGATAATCAGATGCACCGGATTCTAATCCCTTGATACGATCACTTGGTTGTGATAGTGCAGTTAGCATAACAATTGGTATAAGGTTTTTACTTGATCTTATAGTATGGGCAAAATCAAGTCCTGTAACATTCGGCAACATAACGTCTAGAATAATTAAGTCATAGATAGAGGATTTTAATAGTTCCTCAGCTTCTTGGACAGAAGCTGCTGTTGATACTAAAAAATCGTTTTTATACAAAAACTGTTTTAAAAGTTTTTGTATTCTAGTATCATCATCGACTACAAGAATGTGAGGCTTAGGGCTTTGCATAAATAAAGTTTCGGTATTTATAAGTAGTGAAAATATATTAACTTAATAATGGAAGGTTGACAATGATAATAACACAAGAAAATATAATTGTAGAAGAGCGACCTAGAAACCTTAAACAATTATCAGGTTATATTTGGATTAATGGTAATTTTATTGCTTGGCAAGAAGCTAACATACATGTTCTTACTCATAGTTTACATTATTCTGGTGGAGTTTTTGAGGGAGAAAAAGCCTATGATGGAAAAATTTTTAAATTAGAAGAACATACACAGCGTTTGATAGAATCGGCACAAACTTTAGCTATGGAAATACCATATAGTTTTGAAGATATTATAAAAGCTCATCACTTACTTATAGAAAAAAATAATATTAAAGATGCGTATGTTCGTCCTTTAATTTGGTATGGTAGTGAATCTCTTAATCTAACTAATGTAAATTTATCGGTTAATTTATTAATTGCTGCTGTTCCATCAACTCCTAGACCTTCTGATGATTTAAGTTTGCATATTGCACGTTGGCGGAAATGCCATCCAAACTCACTGCCGCCACAGTGTAAATCATCAGGACATTACAATATGATGATAGTATGCCAAAAAGAAGCTAAGTCTTTGGGTTATAGTGATGCAGTTCTATTAGATTGGCGAGGATTTATTGCTGAATGTACTACTACAAATATCTTTTTTGTAAAAGGAGAGCAATTATTTACACCGATAGCTGATAGTTTTTTAAATGGCATAACGCGTCAAACAGTTATAAAACTTGCTAAAGAGTTAAATCTTGAGGTTAAGGAAGAGTACATAACTCTAGATAGGTTAGGGGAGTTTAATGAATGTTTTATGACTGGTACAGCTGCAGAAGTTAAGGGGATTAAATCGATTAACCGTGGTGATCAAAATATTATCTTTGAAGATAGTAAAATTACTAATTTGTTAAAAAAAGAATATAATAGCTTAGTACGTAAATAAATAGTGATATAATGGAATTGATGCGATGAACAATAATATATTTAAAGGTCTTATTACAGCCATTATAACCCCGTTTAAGGATAATAAATTAGATTTTGTTTCTTTGGAGAAAATACTTAACTATCAAATTGATAATAAAGTTGATGGAGTAGTGATTGCTGGTTCTACTGGTGAAGGGCCTAGCTTAAGTTTACAGGAATATCAATCTTTGTTAGAAATGGCTGTAGAAATTACTAAAAACCGTACCCAAATAATAGCAGGTTGTTCCGCTATTACTACCAGTATAGCTATAGATATGATAAAAATATGTACAAAAATTCCTGTTGATGGGCTTATGTGTAGTATTCCTTCTTACGTAAAACCCATGCAAGAAGGAATTTATTTACATTTTGCAGCTATACATAATGCTTCTATAGATAGGGCAAGTAATTTGCCCATAATGCTGTATTCAGTACCTAGTAGAACTGTGGTTGACTTTTCAGATGACACGATAGTTAGGCTCAGTAAACTACCACGTATTGTAGCTTTTAAAGATGCAGGTAATGATTTAGAACGTCCTTTGAGAATTAAGGCTGCTGTAAGCAAAGATTTTAACTTATTGTGTGGTAATGATGGAATAGCGTTATCTTATAATGCTCAATCAGGAGTAGGGTGCGTTTCTGTTGCCTCTAATATAGCACCTAGTTTGTGCAAGAAATTACAGGATAATTGTCATGCTGGTAATTATAAAGAAGCTCTGCGAATAGAGCAGCAGTTACTACCCTTATATAAAGCATTATTTGCAGAAACAAACCCAATACCAGTGAAATATGCAGCGTGCAGATTAGGATTATGTTCTAACGAGTTAAGGCTTCCTTTAACTTCAGCGTTGAAAGTTACTGAGGAAAAAGTAAATAAAGCTATGGACTATGTCGGAATATAAGAAAATAATAGCACAAAATAAAAAAGCATATTTCAATTACTTTATTGAAGAAAAAATTGAAGCTGGCATAATATTAACCGGGAGTGAAGTTAAATCGCTGCGTCAAGGAAAAGCTAGTATAGAAGATAGTCATGCAGAAAATTCTGCAAATGAAGTGTTTTTATATAATTGCCATATTGCGGAATATGACAAAGCTAACAGATTTAATCATTCGACTAGAAGGACTCGTAAGTTGCTTCTTAATTCTAGTGAAATAAAGAAAATAATTGGTAAAATTCGCCTAAAGGGCTACACTCTTGTTGCTCTTTCTTTATATTTCAATAAAAAAAATAAAGTAAAAGTTGAGTTAGGTATAGCAAAAGGTAAAAAATTACATGATAAAAGACAATCTATTAAAGAACAAGATTGGAAGAGGGATCAGGGACGGATTATGCGTGCGAAGTAGGATAAAATTGACTTCTTAGAGCCTAAAGCACCCATTATACTTCCATATAAACAAATAGGTAAAGTTAATGACAATAACTCCTGACTACATAATTGAAAGAAAGCAAAATAAATTAAAATTAAGGCTGTGGAAGTTAGCAACAATTTTAATGTTTATAGTTTTAATTGTTGTGATGATTAAGAAATTTGATTTGTCAAGTTCTGAATATGTAACTACTAATAGTAACTATATAGCTGCAGTTTCAATAGAAGATATAATTTTTGAGGATACAAAACGTGATAAAAGATTGGAGAAAATCATTGATGATGATAAGATTAATGCTCTAATTGTTAATGTCAATTCTCCTGGTGGAACTGTGGTTGGATCAGAGAAAATTTACAATATACTCAGAAAAATATCAGCAAAAAAACCGGTAGTGATTGTTATGGGTACATTGGCAGCGAGTGGAGGATATTTGATATCATTAGGAGGGGATTACATAATTAGTCATAATGGAACGATTACTGGCTCAATTGGTGTGATTCTCCAAACTCTAGAAGTCACAGATTTAGCAAAGACACTAGGTATTACCTTCAATAATTTTAAATCCGGGGAATTAAAAGCCGCTCCTAATCCTACTGAGAAAGTTACAGAAGCTGTTCGTCAGGCTATAATGTCTAATGTACAGGATACTTATGATTATTTTATTGAACTCGTTGCTTTAAGAAGGGGATTAGCAATTGAAGAAGTTAAAAAAATAGCTGATGGTCGGATATATTCTGGTCGCCAAGCTTTGAAACTAAAACTTGTTGATGCTCTGGGTTCTGAGGATGATGCGATTAAATGGTTACAGGAAGTCAAAAAAATTAATAAAGATTTGAAGGTAAAAGAATTTAAAATAAAACCGAAATCAAAATTTCTTGAAATTATTATGGAGGATTTTGATAGTGTTTTACCAAGTTTTTTTAAAAATAAATTTCAAGGGATAAAAGCAATTTTTTAATTTATGGCAAGAAAGTCTGATTTAGTGGATAAAATATCTAAGGAACTTAATTATCTTTCTAAGGAAGATATAAAAGATTCTATAGATTTGGTATTTGATTATTTACAGTCTAGCCTCGCTGAGCAAAATCGTATTGAAATTAGAGGCTTCGGTAGCTTCTCAATTAGGGAGCGGAAATTTCCCAATAGTGAGCGGTCATATAAAACTGTCTATTATCGTGGACATCGCTAGGCTTTTGGAAAAGGGAGGGAATAATTCTTATCCCGAATTCGCGTTCTCATGTTATACTATTAGCCAAAGCCAACTTCCTAGCCTCTGCTGATTTACCAGTATAAACTATATTTTGGTAATTAAGTTTGATAGCGGTAAATAAAGCTGCGTGATCGTTTCCTACATTAACAATAATTTTTACGATTTGGGGAAATTCTTCAATTAGTTTTTTAAAAATATAATCCCACACTAGCATACCGTAATATCTCGTGCTACCACTTTTGTTAGTTAAAATAACCGGATTATGGAATTTGGATAAGAACTCTCGTGCATCGCTTAAGTTTTCTATTGTGTAAGTTATTGGGTTTGGCATATTTTTTGACTTTTTACTTACTCAAATTAGGCTGTAATCAACGTCTACATCTAATTCTTTAACCCAAGTTGCCAATTAATTTAACGTTTGAGGTTAATTTGTAACATTAAAACACTCAATAAAAACTATATTTTTTAGAAATATGTTTGTATTGAAAATGTTTTAGTATCGCGTCTCACATGGCATAGTACCCTACATTTTTTGTATAACCGTCATCGCAAGACACCGTTAGATGCCGTGGCGATCCAAGTAAACAAGAAGCTGTTTTTTCTAATACGCTTCGCGTATCCTAGATTGCCGCGTCGCCGCTTTTTCACGACTCCTCACAATGACGTTGAAGAATTTTGTGTGTATTACCTAGCCCATTAACTTAGCAATAGTTTTATTAGCTTCTTCTAGCTCCTGTTTAGTATTTACTCCAAGCACTATGTCGTGGTCTGAAGATAGCAAATATGATACTTTTTCTCCGCTATCCTTAGCTATTTTTACAAGGGCGGTCAAATATAACTCTTTTGATCTATCAACCTTACCTAAAAAAATAGTAGGTAAATATTTTTTTAATATACCAGCTTCAAAAGCCATAATACCAGAATTACAAATTGTTATAGCTTGTTCTTCACTCGTTGCCTCTTTAAATTCCACAATTTTTAAAAAATTTCCTAGTTCATCAGTAACTATTCGTCCATATTGTCCCGGGTTATCACGTCTAAAGCATAACGTTGTAATGGCTGAATTTGTAGAAATTAGGTGGTCTAATAAATCGTTAATAATATTTGCGGTGATTAAAGGATTATCTCCGTAAAGCACTGCTACAATTTTATTGTCATCAACTAAGTCTAAAGCAGTATATACCGCATGAGCAGTACCCAATCGTTCTATCTGCAATGCAAATTTACAAACCTCTTTATAAGAAGAAATATATTTTTCTAATTGCAATGAGTGAACTAAGATAACATCGTTAGTCACTTTTTTGGCATTTGTTAGCACCCTATCAAGCATAGGTCTACCACCAACTTCATGCATTACTTTTGGTAACGAAGATTCCATTCTTCTACCATTACCAGCAGCTAGAACAATAATTTGGCAATCCATATTAAATATCCTTCATAGCTTGATAAATTGCATCAGATAATTCATAATTACCAAAAACTTTTTGTACGTCATCGCTTTCTTCTAAAAGATCCACTAATTTTAATAGCTTCTCTGCCTTATCTTTATCTTCTATAATCATGATATTCTGAGGAATCCAACCGATATAGGATTCCTCAGGAGGTCCATATTTATTAGTCAAAGATTCAAGAGTTTGTACAAAATCCTCAATATCTGTATAGATTAAATACGCATCTTCTTCAGAAATCACATCTTTTGCCCCAGCCTCTAGGCTACTTTCCAATATAGATTCTGCCGATGTTAATTCCACTGGGTATTGTATTACTCCAAGATGGTCAAACATATAACTGCTACTTCCAGTCTCACCTAAATTACCACCAAATTTAGTAAAAGCCGACCTAATTTCAGCAGCTGTGCGATTTTTATTATCAGTTAAAGCCTCTACTATTATTGCAATACCACCCGGAGCAAAGCCTTCATATCTAATCTCTGTATAATGTTCGTTATTATTCGAATCACTTGCTGCACTTATTGCCTTATCTATTCGATCCTTTGGCAAATTCTGACTGCGTGCTGCAGCTATGCTACTCCGCAGGCGTGGATTATTGCTTACATCAGTTCCCATTTTAGCAGCAGTGATAATTTCTCTAATTAGCTTAGTAAAAACTTTCGCCCTTTTCTTATCTTGCGTACCTTTTCGATGCTGAATATTTTTAAATTTTGAATGACCTGCCATATTGTAATCTTAAATCATTTGAGTATACTTATTAGTAGGTCGAATCGTATCAGAAGGCATCTTAAAGTCAATGATAAATTCCTCAAGTTTTTGCACTATACCCTATTTTTTACTTTAATAAAACTATATATCGCCTTATATTGTCTAACTATAGCATATAGAATCAAACCCACTAATACCAAATATGAAAAAATTTGTAATTTTATATCTTTTATTTGCTCACAATTGCTTAGCCTCAGAACCTCAGGCGTGGCAAATGTTGTTACAAACTCCAGCAAGCCCTCTGATGGAAGAGCTTCACGGGTTTCACAATTTCCTACTGTTAATATCAGGAGGAATAGTTGTCTTTATTACCATTTTACTAGTCTATGTTTGTATTAGATTTAATGCAAAAGCCAACCCTATTCCAGCAAAATTTTCTCATAATATCTTAATTGAAGTTATTTGGACGATAATCCCTATAATAATTTTAGTTATTATTGCCATACCATCATTTCGTATTTTACGTTTTGCAGAAAAAATTCCTGAAATAGATATGACTGTTAAGGTCGTGGGCTATCAGTGGTATTGGCATTATATATACCCTGATCACGATAATATCGAATTTGATAGTTATTTAATTACCGATGAAAAATTAAAACTTGGTCAAAAACGCTTATTAGATGTCGATAACCGTATTATCATACCAGAAAATACTACTGTGAAATTTCTAATTACGGCGGGAGACGTCATACATAGTTTTGCAGTACCAGCGTTAGGTATAAAGATCGATGCGGTTCCTGGAAGAATCAATGAAACTTGGACTAAAATTAGCAAAAAAGGCGTGTATTATGGTCAATGTTCAGAACTTTGCGGTGTTAATCACGGTTTTATGCCGATTGCCATTGAAGTGGTAAGTAAGGAAGAATTTCAAAACTGGTTGATTATGGCAAAATCAAAATTTTCTATGAATATGAAGACTAACAAAAAATTAGCCTTAAAATCAATTAAATAAAAGAGTTACTATGGTACATTTCAACAAGCATTATCCACATCTTTACGCAAAACAGGTTAAAGAAACCGTATTTTTAAAACATTTTATTCACAATCCCAACATAATGGTAGGTGATTATACTTACTATCATGATAACCAGCACCCAGAATATTTTGAGCGTAATAATATCATAGGATGCCATGAATGTAAATTAATTATCGGTAAGTTTTGTTCTATCGCCATGAGAACCATTTTCATCATGGATGATGTGAATCACCCAATGGATGGCTTTTCTACTTATCCATTTTTTATTTTCGAGAATTGGAACAATTATACGCCAACTCTTGATAAAAGAAGAAATACCGTAGTTGGTAATGATGTGTGGTTTGGTACGAATGCAGTCATTATGCCAGGAGTAACAATAGGAGATGGAGCAATTATCGGAGCATATGCAGTGGTTACCAAGGATGTACCCCCCTACTCTATCGTTGCAGGTAATCCTAGTAAAATTATTAGAAAAAGATTCTCCGATGATATAATCAATGAGTTAGTACAAATAAAATGGTGGGATTGGGATTATGATAAAATTACTAGAAATATCAAGGTCATAGTAGGGGCAGATATTAATCAACTTAAAGAATGTAAATAGTAACCATTATGACACTTAAAGATCAAGCCTCTACTAGACCTCTTGCAGAAGTAATATCTGATCATCACGAAACCCCTAAGGGGTTACAAAGATGGATTTTTTCTACTAATCACAAAGATATTGGCGTAATGTATATTATATTTGCCATATTTGCTGGGCTTGTTGGTGGATTATTTTCTGTTATTTTTAGGTTAGAACTAGCAGTACCCGGCGGGCATCTACTAGGTGGTAATTATCAGCTATACAATGTATTAATTACCGCTCATGCTATAATTATGGTATTTTTCATGATTATGCCAGCTTTATTTGGCGGATTTGGTAATTACTTCATACCAATTTTAATAGGTGCCCCGGATATGGCTTTTCCTAGGCTAAATAATATAAGTTTTTGGCTACTTGTCCCTGCTTTTATATTGTTAATGTTGTCAGGTTTGGTTGATGGAGGAGCTGGTACTGGTTGGACATTTTATCCTCCTCTAAGTAGTCTAGTAGGACATCCTGGGGCTGCTGTGGATATGGCTATTTTAAGTTTACATCTTACAGGGCTTTCCTCCATTCTTGGTTCAATTAATATGATTGTCACTATCTTTAATATGAGAACTGATGGTATGGGGTTATTTGAAATGCCCTTATTTGTTTGGTCAATTTTGGTTACTGCCTTCTTGTTGATACTGGCAATTCCTGTGTTAGGGGGGGCAATAACCATGTTACTGACTGATCGAAATTTTGGTACTACTTTTTTTAAGCCTGATGGTGGCGGAGATCCAGTATTATTTCAGCATTTATTTTGGTTTTTTGGTCATCCAGAAGTATATATTGTAGTATTGCCGGGATTTGGTATAGTCAGTCAGGTCATCTCTACTTTCTCCCGTAAGCCAATATTCGGTTATTTTGGTATGGTGGTAGCTATGGTAATTATCGGATTTGTTGGTTTTATAGTTTGGGCTCATCATATGTTTACGGTTGGGCTTTCGTACAATGCATTAATCTATTTTACTGCTGGTACTATGATTATAGCTGTACCTACTGGTATCAAAATCTTTAGCTGGATTGCCACAATGTGGGGAGGATCAATTACTTTTGAAACTCCTATGTTATTTTCCATAGGGTTTATCTTGCTATTTACTATTGGCGGAGTTACTGGCATAATATTATCAAATTCAGCAATCGACAGAATTTTACATGATACATATTATGTTGTAGCACATTTCCATTACACTATGTCGCTTGGGGCGTTATTTACTGCATTTGCTGGGTTCTATTATTGGTTTGGTAAAATGTCCGGGCGGCAATATCCTGAGATGATGGGCAAAATTCATTTTTGGGTTACCTTTATTGGTGTTAATTTGACATTTTTCCCTCAGCATTTTTTGGGATTAGCTGGAATGCCAAGAAGAATACCGGATTATCCTGATGCTTTTGCCGGTTGGAATATGGTTTCATCTATCGGAGCTAGTATTTCATTTATTGCAGCTCTTTATTTTGTATTCATTGTTATTTATACTTTGAAATATGGGAAGAAATGCCCAAATAATCCTTGGGGTGATGGGGCTGATACTCTTGAATGGACAATCTCCTCTCCACCACCATTTCATACTTTTGAAACATCACATAAAGGAAAATAATTTTATGAATGAATGTATCTATTGTGGCTTTTGGCGAAGATCTATTGCTGTAGTTTTGGATCGAATTTTAATTATTTTTTTTCTAATTTGTATAATTATGATACTAGTAAGTAATCCTACACTAGCCGATACACTATCCGATTCTTTCATTTCGACATTAATAATACTATCATTAACAATACTATATGATCCAATATTTCAGTCATCTTCAATGCAAGCAACTCTTGGCGGTTATATATTGGGCATGAAGATCATAAACGAGGATGGTACACGAATAAGCTTTTTAAAAGCGTTGATTAGATTTATTATATTAGCACTAATAAGTAGTACTGTAATATTAGGGATTATAAGTGTTTTCTGCGTGATATGTACTGATAAGAAAAAGTTTCTACATGACATGATTTTTGGTACTCGGATGGTAAAAAGATAAGGTTAGTATGATACAAAAAAAACCAGTAATAGGAATAACACTAGATTTGGCTAATAATTCTGAAAAATATGCCTATGCTGCTTTTCCTTGGTATGCAGTTAGGCAAAATTATGCAGATAGCGTGATAAAAGTTGGGGGAATCCCCTTAATGCTACCCTATCAATATGATACAATTGAAGTGATGCTGTCAATTATCGATGGACTAATTATTCCCGGTGGCGATGAGGATATTCACCCTAAATTTTATGGTCAAGAATTCACTTGTGATAGAACAGCTACCAACGACCAACGGGATAATTTTGAGTTACTACTTACCCAAAAAGCTCTAGAAAAGAATATGCCCTTCCTTGGAATATGTCGTGGTATGCAGATGTTAAATGTAGTATGCGGTGGCAACCTTATCCAGCATATACCTGATTACATAAAGTCACAAGCAGGAGTAGCTACGGCTATTAACCACGAGCAACCTGCCCCCAAACATACATTATCGCATTCTATAACGATAGAACCAAACACTATTCTTGCAAACTTATCGGGAAATAAGCAAACTTGTATGGTTAATTCGAGCCACCATCAAGCAGTAGGAAAAATAGGCGAGGGACTCCGAGTTGCAGCGACAGCACCGGACGGGATAATTGAAGCAATTGAGTCAATAAATCACAAATTTGTTATAGGAGTAGAATGGCATCCTGAATATTTAAACCCTAATGATTTAGATTTAAATTTATTTAAAGGATTGATCGAAGCTACAGCTAAGCCGAAAAAGTTTTAGCCAAAGAACCGTTTATTAGCGGGGGAGACGATGAAATCGCAGACGTGGCAATCTCATGAAGTAATATCTGCCTTTGTTAGGCAGCCTCTAGGTGATTTGAGTACTACTTCACAAGATTGCCACGTCACCGCTTCTTGCAATGACGGTTTAAGCATTACAACAGCATTTCGCTAATAGACGATTTTTTAACTTTCAACAGTTATGGGATGACATCGAGACTGTTAAAATAGACTTCTTTCGAAACTCTACTTCTGCTGGTGATTTGTACGCGACGTCTGTACTCGAATCCTCACGTACATTAGAGTACGCTGCGGGTCGAGGTTCCGCGTCTCCTTCAAATCCCTCAGCATAAGCGAGTTTCGAAAGAAGTCTAATGATCTCTTACATAGAATGAGGTAAAATCTAGGGAATTAACTAGAACCTAGCATAAACCGATTTAAAAATTCAAAATCTTCAGTTTCTAGACATAAAATTTCTGGTAAATGGACTCGAGCAGTAAAGTTATTATTTATATACCCTTTGCCTTTCAAGTGTTGGCGTTGTGGCACGATGGGACTTCGCGTAGGAACAACGGTTTGACTACGTCTAGTCCGCTCACCACTCGTACACCTAGCCAACTCTTGAAATTCATCTTGTATACTTACTTTAAACAATAAAATTATTCTTGTATTACTACGTTCAGGGCTAATACGCTTTTTAAGCAAATCAACGATTTGACATAGTTCATAATGATTTTGTGGATAGAGTTTTATCTCTAGTCGTTCTTCATTCATTATATCGTCAATAGTTGTGAAGCTTTTAGCGATTAACCTTGTTCCCCCAGCATCCTTAAACAAATCACAGTGTGCTACAACTAAACATTGAATGTCAAGTAAGTGAACGAAATTTTTAAGTATTTCTTCACTATAAATAGTTAATTCGAAAATACCAAATTGATCGGATAGTTGTAAGGTTACAAACCTTCCACGAGATGACATACGTGAATCTTTTTTTTGTATTACCCCAGCTATCCTTATCTGCCTACTAGAAGTAGAACCACTATCATTTTGTAAGTCAAGTGATGTTGCAATATTAAGCCTAGCTAGCAAATCTTGATATCTTGATAATGGATGTAGCGTAATGAATAGTCCTAATACTTCAAATTCATAAGAAGAGACAGTATTATTATCAAGTGGTTCTGCTTCAATTAACACTTGTTGACTTGCAGAATTTACTTTAATCAGGCTAAATTGATCAGAAACTTTTTCTGCATGATAGGAAGAGGCATAAGCTAAAAGTTTAGCGATACTTAACAGTAACTGATTACGATTAGAATGTAACGTATCAAAACACCCGGCTTTAATAAGATTCTCTAATAATTTTCGATTAATAGATTTAAGCGGTAGCCTCTCAATAAAATCTATAATATTTTTAAACTTACCATTTTTAACTCTTTCTTCTGCTAATATTTTGCCAAAAGTAGCTGTGACACTTTTGATAGCACCTAGGGCATAGATGATAAATGTCTTTCCTTCTTCATGAGTAGTACTAAAATAACCAGTGGAAAGATTGATATTAGGAGGAATAATAGTAATGTTGTTATTTCTAGCTTCTTGCATGAATAGATTGATTTTATCATGATTATTTAATTCAAGATTTAAGCAAGCTACCAAAAATTCGGCTGGAAAATTTGCTTTCAGATAGGCGGTTTGATAAGATATTACACCATAAGCTGATGCGTGTGCTTTATTAAAGCCATAGCTAGCAAATTTAGCCACTGTTGTAAAAATAGACTCTGCTTGCTGGCGTGAAATATTGTTAGCTATCGCACCTTTAATAAAAGTTTCTTCTTGCTCTGCCATTTCAGATTTTATTTTTTTGCCCATGGCTTTACGAAGTAAATCTGCTCCACCTAAGCTATAGCCAGCAATTACTTTGGCAATTTCTAAGACCTGTTCCTGATATATAACAACTCCATAAGTCTCTTCTAAAATTGGTTTAAGCATCTCATGCAAGTAATCTGGTAGCTGCAAACCGTGCTTACAAGCAATATAAGTTGGGATATTATCCATAGGACCAGGGCGATATAATGCTCCTAACGCTATTATATCTTGGATGGAGTCAGGTTTAAGACGTCTTAAAGCATCCTGCATTCCACTACTTTCAAACTGGAAAACACCGGTAGCTCTACCACTACACAGCAGTTCATAAGTTTTTTGATCATCAAATAGCATATTACTAAAATCAATATTTATGTCTTGCTGTTTTAATAATTCTAGACATTTAGTAATAACAGTCAGAGTTTGCAGACCTAAAAAATCAAATTTAATTAAACCAGCAATCTCAGCATATTTCATGGAATATTGTACTACCAACATATCCGAATTTAGGTCTTTATAAACTGGTAATATTTCTACTAAATCTTTGCCAGCTATAACGATTCCCGCTGCATGTGTAGAAGCATGCCTGTTAAGTCCCTCAAGCACTAAGGATGTATCCAATACTTGTTTTATTAGCTCATCTTGACCATCTAAATTATATAGACCGTTGCCATGGGCGGCGTTTTTCAACTCCTTTACTTCCTTTATAGCCTGATTTAATGTAACGGGAGTAACAGCATTAAATGGCACAAGCTCAGTTAGATATTCGGCATATTTATAAGGCAAGCCAAGAACTCGTGATACATCTTTGATAACGGCTTTTGCCTGCATCTTACCAAAAGTGATGATTTGACCAACTTTATTATCCCCGTATTTAGAACGTACATAATTAATAACTTCTTCTCGTCGTTCTTGACAAAAATCAATATCAAAATCTGGCATTGATATACGTTCAGGGTTCAAAAAACGCTCAAATAGTAGACCAAATTTAATAGGATCAAGATCAGTGATAAGAAGACTCCAAGCAACTATTGATCCCGCCCCGGAGCCTCTACCAGGTCCTACCATAATACCTTGCTCTTTACTCCATTTTATGAAGTCAGAGACTATAAGAAAATAGCCAGCAAAATCCATTCGACAAATAATATCTAGTTCATAATTAAGACGAGTTAGATATTGTTGTTTAATATCTTGCTGTTTATCTATGGCAATATTCTCCCATTTAAATTTTGTATCAAGTCTTGATAGTAACCCTGCTGTGGAGTTTTGCTTAATTAGATCTATTTCATTAATATCTAGACTAGAGAAATTTGGTAACATTAGTGGATTAGCATGTGCCATAAAGTGGCATCTTTGGGCTAAATGGACGGTATTTTGTACAGCATTAGGTAAATCACTAAAAAGTTCTAGCATTTCTTTTGGTGATTTAAAATAACATCCAGTACTAACCTTTTTACGATTCTCCTCTTCTTTGCTAACACCAGCAGATATACATAATAATACATCATGTGCATCATGCATGTTAACATCGCTAAACAATACTTTGTTGGTAGCAATTAGTGGAATACCAAGGTCATCGGCTATTTTTATATAATTTGCTTCTATAGATTGTTCTATTGCTAAATTATGCCGCATAATCTCAAAATAGAAACGATCACCAAAAATGCTTTGTAGCTTAGTGGCCCAAAAAATGGCTAATTCTTCGTTTCCATCAATCAGGCTTTTGCCAATTATCCCATCAGTATAACCAGATAAGATAATAAGACCTTCATGGTACTTAACTAAATCATCAAAAGTAATATGATTACAAATTTTGCGATCATTTTCAGTGAAACTAGCACTAACTGCTTTTAGTAAATTTTTGTAACCTACCTCATCTTTAGCCATCAGCACCATTTCACAAAAGTTATCTTTAGTAAAAGCAACGTTTACAATTGCCCCATTTATAGGTTGCACCCCCGCCCTGCAGCTACTCAAAGCAAACTCTAGTGAGCCAAATAAGTTACCCTTATCTGCTAAACAAATCGCTGGCATTTTGTGTAATTGTGCTAGTTCTACTATACGATCAATTGTTAAGGCACTCTCAAGAAATGAGTATGAGCTTTGTACTCTTAAGTGAATAAAATCAAACTTCATATTGCGTACCAATAGTATAATATTTAAACCCAAGAGATTTTAGCATATCTCCGTTAAGAATATGCCTGAAATCAATAATTATAGGAGATTTAACTTGATGGCGAACAAGCGACCAATCTAAATCTTTAAACTCCGACCATTCGGTTGCCACTACAATTATATCACTATTTTGGCAAGCACTAAGTGCTGAATCGGCAAAAAATATATTTTTTAGCTCTTTTTTAGCATTATCCATACCTATTGGATCGAATGCCCTGATATTAGCTCCTTTATCAACTAGGATTTTGATGATTTTAATGGCAGGGCTGCTTCTAATATCATCTGTACCAGCCTTATAAGTAAGACCCAATACAGTAATATTTTTATTAGTCAAATTATCATTTATGATATAATGAATCCTATCCGCCATGTCATAGACCCTCTGATCATTACTACTTATAACAGAATTAACTATTTGTAAGTTACATTGATAATGCCCTGCTATTTGTGAAAGTGCTAAGAGATCCTTAGGAAAACATGAACCACCAAATCCAGGTCCAGCATTTAAACATTCTTTACCTATTCTCTTGTCGAGTCCCATAGCAATCGAAAGTTCTTTGATATTTGCCCCAGTTCTCTCACATAAATTTGCCATTTCATTAATAAAAGCAATCTTTGTTGCTAAGAAAGCATTTGAGGCATATTTGGTAAGTTCTGCAGTAACCAAATCAGTACATATAAGAGATATATTCTTTGTAGTCAAAGGCAAGTATATCTTTTTTAATAAATCTTCTGCGTGTTTATTATTTGTGCCAATTAATATTCTATCAGGGTTTAAAAAGTCATCTACAGCAGTACCTTCTCTAAGAAATTCAGGATTTGAGGCAACAGGAAATTTAAGATTTCTTTTTTTTAAATAATCAATAATTTGGTTACATGTTTTTGGAGGTACAGTTGATTTAATAACAATCAAACAATCATCGTTGATCCATTCACATAAATTATCTATAGCAGTAAAAATATATTGTAAATCTACCTCCCCTGAAGGTAGTGGTGGTGTTCCTACTGTAATAAATACCGCTTGGGCATTTCTTAATTCAGCCGAGTAGCTGGCTGTAAACTTCAACTTACTAGACTTTACTAATGGCGGTAGGTACTTCGCTAATTTTGGTTCATAAATTGGTAAAATATTTTTTTTAAGCTGATCGATTTTAGAAATATCGGTATCTAAGCAAGTAACGTCGTGTCCTAGGTAACTCATCATTACGCCAGATACTAATCCAACGTAACCAGTACCTATAAAATGAAGTCTAATATTCATAAATAATTTTCAAATTTTTTTCAGTATATACTTAGTGCAACAAGTTTGTTGTGCTATATTGCTGCAAAGTATATATTAACTGATCAAGTACTAAATAACAAGATGATGCTCATTAAAAGATTTTTTATTAACCTAAGCATAATAGTTTGCACAATTGTAGTAATTTTAACTTTATTAATATTAAGTAGTAGTAAGGGATATTTAGATAAGCCAATTAAGAAGGTAATAGAATTTTACCTTGATAAAAAAGCTATGAAAATACGGATTAAGAATTTACAAGTAAGAAATAATATTCTATCAATCGATAAAATCTTTATGGATTTAGCAAATAACGCCCAAGGTGAAATTACTAATTTCAAAATCAGTTTTATTATTGATGATATAACAACCAAGCCTTTAATTCTTAGTACTATTGATATAGATAGTTTTTCCTTAATCTCTAAAGATAATCAACCAGTAATAAATGCTCAAATATCTGCTAGATCCATTGTGGATTTTTTTAAAAATAAGATTGAAACACAGTTAAACTTAGGTCCTATAAAAAATATTTCTTTGCTTGATAGTTATGGTGAAAAATTACCTGATGGTGAAGGATTTTGTTCCTATAACAGTAAAATTTCTAGAGCTTCTAAGAAATCGATCAATTGCAAACTAGAGTTTGGTGATAAAGCCTATCTATTATTCAATAGTGTATTGGATGGTAGCATAATTCAAGCAACTGGTAATGCTCAGAATATTCCTATAATGATTTATCAAATTGTTGAGAAAATTATTCCTGATAATCAAGTAATTTTATTTCTACAGGAATATATGAAAGGTGGTTATATTAGAAATGGAGAATTTAATTTTAATTTTGATAAAAATTCTTTAGAAAAGAATATTTCCCTAGAAACTGCATTGAAGGCCAAGCTGCATGTTGTAGATCTTGAATATCAATATGATAAGGACTATCCCCCTTTACGAAAAATTGATACTGATGTTACTATATTTGGGCTATCTGTTAAGTTCATATTAAATCAAGCATATAGTAGTAATAGTCTTATTTCGGGTGGGATAACTTTTGATTGGCAAGGGATGGATAAATCAAATTTTATCGTTAATGCTAATGCTAAGGGGAGTGTTAACGATTTAATTGATTTCATATCAAGTGAGGATTATAACAAGGTAAAAAAACAAGGGATCGATCTTAAAAAGATTACTGGAATTGCTAATTCAAAAATTGGCATAATAATACCGATTAGCCCAGTTATCAAGAATACTTATGACATTTCTACAATAATAACGGGAGTAAATAGCAAAGCATTTAGTGACAATGTCATATTAAAAAATGCTAAAATAACTGGAACATTTAATGGCGATAAGGTAAATTTGATCGGTATAGGTAAAATTAATGGCTATGACAGTAATTTACTTATCGATGTTAATGTCACTGATAATAACCAAGATGATTATCAGAATCTATTAAAAGTAAAAACTACCATTGTGGGTAATAACCAAAAGGTTGGTATATTAAAGTTAATCTCAGGTAATAGTGTCCTAGATTTTGAATATAAAGAGCAAAAAGATGGGAAAAGCTTAATTAAAGCCAACACTAACCTCAAAAACTTAGAATTTTATATTGATAAAATATCTATACATAAAAAACTTGGTAGTGAAGCTAACTTTACTTTAACTGGCAAGTTATATAATAACCTAAATGGTGATATTGATTTTAATCTTTCGGGAGAAAATAACTTAAAAATAGTTGGTAAGGTTAAAGTAGCAGAAGATAAGTATGATGTTACTTTACCTGTAATAAAGTATAATACGACTGATCTAGTGGGGAATTTGCTTTTAGGTAAAGATAGCTTGAATGCTAAAATTCAGGGAAGACAACTAGATTTGTCTGAATCTAATATGATGCAATTCTTAGAGAAAGAAGGAGATGCAAAAAATATTCATTTAACAGTTGATGTAGATAGGGTAAGGTTAAAAAATAATATAATGCTTGATAAGCTTAATTTACAAATTGATTGTAATAAAATAAAATGTTTTTCTGGTTCTTTAAATTCAAAAATTGGCACTAGATCTTTTAAAATGCTACTTACAGATAAAAAAGATCTAGAACAATGGATAGTTACCTGTGATAATGCTGGAGCTTTATTTAGAGGTATTGGTATGTATAATAAAATGAAATCTGGTATTATAAATCTGACACTTGATACAAAAAGATATGATGCCAAAAAGGGAGAAGTGATACCAATCGTAGATGGAACATTTGATATCAAGCACTTTGTTACTACCGATGTGCCTTTTCTTACTAGAATGGTATCGGTTGTTTCTTTCCCAGGTTTTATGAGTTTTATATTAAATAATAAGGATATTATGTTTAGGAACATGACAGGTAGATTTAGTTATATAGGTAATACCATAAATATTGCTGATACATCAGCTACCGGACCATTTTTTGATTTTACAATGCAAGGTACAATTGATACTAGTAAACATCAAATGAAGCTTAAAGGTAATGTAATACCTTCTTTCTTTTTTGCAAGTAACGTTATCACTAAAGTACCAATAATTGGTAAAATATTTTCAAAGGTTGTGCCTTACTCTATGGAGATGAAGTATAAGGAGTAATATACTCGGTGAACTTCAAGAATTGGCGTTCCCGCGACCAAATATCTGTGCTGCTCACGTACTAATGTACGCCTAGCAGCTCGACTTTGACACTCCTAGCTCTTCTTGAAGTTATACTATCGTCTACCCAATTCTTGGAATCATAGCAGTATACGCTCCGGTGTTCGACACTCGTACTCCGAGTAGCAATTTAGTTTTGGGAAATGGTATTACTTAAGTCAAACTTAAAGTAACTTTAATAGCTTTTTCAATATTAATAATCTCAGTTTTATTCAACTGTTCTATAAACTCTCCCAATCTAGATTTATCTATGGTTCTAATTTGATCAGTTAACGCTTTTGCAGTTTTGTTGTTAACTGTAACTCTTACTTCAAAAGGAAAAATATTATTAATATTTGAGGTAATGGGGATAATTATTACTCTACTAGATATTTTATTCTGAATATTATTAGATATAACTATTGCAGGTCTTGTTTTTTGAATTTCAGTTCCAATTGTTGGATCAAGATTTACCCAATAAATATTGCCTCGTATTATTTCTTTATTTTTTACTAATGTCATCTATTGCATCCCACTCTTTTAGCAAATTTTGACGTTCATTATCTTGCTCTGCATCTTTATATGCCAAAGTAAGTTCCAGTTCCTTTTTTTCTAATTCTTTAGCAATAGCATTGCTTACAAAGTTACTAATTTTTTTAGAAGGAATCATATATTTTAATTTATCATATAAGGTCTCGTTTAAACTAATACTCATCGTTCTCATAAAATTAACTTCATTATTGTATAATAGTTATTGTACAATACAATACAACACAATACAATATGAAAACTTGAGTATTTTCTAACTAGCGTTTATACTGTTGCTATTTAGAGTTATAGGGGCTTCATCCTGAATTTATTTCAGGATATAGATTAGACTTCTTTCGAAACTCTACTTCTGCTGGTGATTTGTACGTCGATGCGGTACTCGAATCCTCACGTACATTAGAGTACGCTGCGGTTCTGCGTTCCGCGTCTCCTTCAAATCCCTCAGCATAAGCGAGTTTCGAAAGAAGTCTATTACACCTATAGATAATTTATGACAGAAACTTATGATAAAAACAAAGCAGGAAATTTATAATAGTAGGCCTACTTCTCCTCATTTGACGATATATAAAAAGCAGATAAGCTCCGTTTTGTCTATTTTGCATCGTATAACGGGGATAGGCTTATTTTTTGGACTATCAATATTGTCGTGGTGCTTTATTTTATTAGCTTTTAGCAAATTTGATCCTGAATATTTACAGTGCTTTAAATGTAATTTACTTAGAATTCCTCTAATATTCATAAGTTTTGCATGGTTTTATCATTTATGTAATGGAGTGCGTCACTTAATTTGGGATAGTGGGCATTGCTTTTCAATAAGGGCTATTAACTTCACAGGTTGGTTTGTGGTAGTAGCTTCGATATTGATGACGTTAGTTTTTTGGTTGTTAATTTAACTTATGGCCTCTATATGAATAATAATTTAAGGACAGATTTGGCGAAAGCTAAAGGGGTTGGTTCGGCAAAAAGTGGTTCGAGTCACTGGTTGCATCAAAGAATAACAGCTATTATTTTGGCAATTTGTTCTATTTGGCTAATATTTTTTATTAAATATACTACTAGAGAGGGTTTTACTCATTTTGTTAGTACTTTACAAAGACCTTACAATATTGTCCCTTTAGGAATATTGCTTATTACCGCTTTCTATCATTCAATGCTTGGTATGTGTGTGGTAATTGAAGATTATATTAGTTGTATTAAGCTCCGCACAGGGTTAATTATATTACTTAAAATATTTTGCATTATAACGATTGCATTCTTAGTGGTAGCATTATTTTATGTTATAGTAATCTGATGGATTAATAAAAATAATCTTATGAAAACCACATTACCTAAACGTTCATTAGTTATTAAAGAAAGATTAGACATTATTGTCCAAGAAATTCTAGCTTCTGGAAGATCAAAAATAGCAATGATAATTTTATTTGGCTCCTATGCTAGAGGTGATTGGGTACAAGATCTATCCTCAAGGGAGTATTATCAGAGTGATATAGATCTGTTATTGGTCTTAAAGAAAAGAAAATATGCTGGATATCAAGCTATTAACTTAAAACATAATATAGAAAAAAGATTAGAAAGAAAATTCCCAATAGATATTAATACAGACTGATTAGTGACCATGACACAACCATCCGTGACACTAATAGTTGAGTCTATCCACTTTGTAAATGACCAACTTGAAAAAGGTAAGTATTTTTTTCGTGATATTAGAACAGAAGGAATTCTACTATATGATAGTGATGAATTTGTACTATCGGAAGCTAAGGACTTGCCATGGCACGATCGCAGACCAATAGCTGCAGAAGAATATGAAAATTGGTTTGGTAGAGGAAAAAAACTATTTATTGGAATCAAGGCTTTTTTTGAAGATGACAATTATCGCGAATCAGCTTTTTTGCTTCATCAAGCTACTGAGAGTTTTTATAATGCTATTTTGTTAGTATTTGATGGTTATAAACCTAAATTACATGATTTATTAGAACTAAACCAAAGCGCACGGATTTTTTATCATGACCTTTGTCGAATATTTCCATATGAAAGTGAAGAGCAAAAAGAATGTTTTACATTACTTCGTGATGCTTATGTTAGAGCAAGATATGACAAACATTACAGGATTACTAAGGAGCAGTTGCTTTATTTAATTGGTCGAGTAGAGCAATTGCAAAAAATTACTGAAAAAATTTGTTTGGAAAAGCTTAGTCAAGAATAAATATATGATATATTCTGTAACAAAAGGAATTTATATAAATGTCTAAATCTTATAATATTATCCACCATGAATTTGATGTAGTGGTAGTTGGAGCAGGTGGAGCTGGTCTTAGAGCTACTTTTGGTATGGCAAAAGAGGGCTTAAATACTGCTTGCATTAGCAAGGTTTTCCCAACTAGGAGTCATACTGTGGCTGCCCAAGGTGGCATTAGTGCTTCTCTTGGTAATATGGGGCAAGATGATTGGCGTTGGCATATGTACGATACAGTAAAAGGTTCGGATTGGTTGGGTGATCAAGACGCAATTGAGTATATGTGTAAACATGCAGCTGCAGCAGTGCTAGAGCTTGAGCATTATGGAGTACCTTTTTCTCGAACAGAAGAAGGCAAAATTTATCAACGCCCCTTTGGTGGCATGACAACAAATTATGGTAAGGGACAAGCAGCTCAAAGGACTTGTGCTGCAGCAGATCGTACTGGTCATGCAATATTACATACTTTATATCAACAGGCTTTAAAAAATAAAGCCCAATTTTTTATCGAATATTTTGCCCTTGATTTATTAATGAATAATGGAGAATGTGTAGGGGTAGTTGCTTGGAATCTTGATGACGGAACAATTCACTGTTTCCATGCTCACTTAGTGGTACTAGCTACTGGCGGGTATGGTAGAGCTTATTTTTCTGCGACAAGTGCTCATACTTGTACTGGTGATGGAGGTGGCATGGCGGCAAGAAGTTCTATTGCCTTGCAAGATATGGAATTTGTCCAATTCCACCCAACTGGTATATATGGTGCTGGTTGCTTAATTACCGAAGGTGCTAGAGGAGAAGGTGGGTATTTGGTAAATTCTAATGGAGAGCGATTTATGGAACGATATGCTCCCGCTGCTAAAGACCTTGCTTCAAGAGATGTAGTATCAAGGGCTATTACCATGGAAATCAGAGATGGTAGGGGGGTAGGTGAGCATAAAGATCATATATTCTTACATTTAGATCATTTACCGCCGGAAATTCTTCACGAACGTTTGCCCGGTATTTCAGAGACGGCTAAAATTTTTGCTGGTATTGATGTAACCCTTCAGCCAATACCTGTATTACCAACAGTGCATTATAATATGGGGGGAATACCAACAAATTATCATGGTCAGGTGATTGATAAAGGTCAGGATAATCATAATAAGATTATTCCTGGGTTAATGTCAATCGGTGAAGCTGCTTGTGTTTCAGTACACGGGGCCAATCGGTTAGGATCAAACTCTCTGCTTGATTTAGTAGTATTTGGTAGAGCCGCAGCACAAAAAGCTGCTGAAATTGTTAAAGTAGGGCAAAAGCATAAAAGCTTGCCGGAATCTATATTAGATAAAATAATTAGCAGATTTGATAATATACGTCATGCTAAAGGAGGCCTACCAGTAGCTGACTTAAGACTTAAAATGCAAAAAATCATGCAAAATCATGCAGCGGTATTTAGAACTCAAGAGGTTTTAGATGAAGGAATAGAAATGATTGACCAGGTAAGAAAGGAATATGCAAATATTCAGGTTAATGATAGATCATTAATATGGAACAGCGACTTGGTTGAAGCATTAGAACTAGCTAATTTATTAGATCAAGCGGTAATTACTGTACATTCTGCAGCGGCTAGAAAAGAAAGTAGGGGGGCTCATTCTAGGGAAGATTACCCAGAGCGTAATGATGAAGAATGGATGAAACATACACTTGCTTGGATTGATGAGCAAGGTAAGGTGAAGTTAGATTACAAACCTGTAACTCTTACAACTTTGACAGATGAAGTAGATAGCATTGTGCCAGCTAAACGAGTTTATTAAGAATATGCTAAATTCACTAAAATTATGCCAAGCTTTAAATGAAAAAATATGTCATGATTTTGCAGGATCAATAGGTGCTATAGATAACGCCATTGGGTTAATAAAAACTATAGAGTATCAAGAGAAAGCTACTAAACTGGTTCAGGATAGTACAAATAGAATCATGAGCTATTTAAAGTTTCATCGTTATGTATACTCTCTACCTTCTGAGGGGAACAAAATTGCTATTGCAGAAATTAATAGATTAAGTACTGATTTTTTAAAATCAAAAAATCATAATATTGAACTAGTGTTCACAAGGTTAATCAGCACAAATATCGATGACAATATAGCTCAGATTATTATGTGTTTAATTGTTACAGCATCTAGCAATATATATAGAGATGCTGTTATTAAGGTTGAACTAGAGATGCAAAATGACAATTTTACTGGTATAAAAATTGTAGTAACAGCTCCAAACCTCAGGCTTGATCAGGGTAGAGCAGATGTTTTGCTTGGAAACAGAACTATTGATGATGTAAGTATAGAAAATGTTCATGAATATTACACTTACTACTTAATTACGGAATATGGTTATAAATTAGCTATTACTCCATCAACCGATTCAGTGGAGTATATATACTCAAATGATTTGAAGAATTGGATTTGAAAATGAATGGTGAGCAAGCGGAGCGTACATATAGTACGTGAGCATGCGAATCTATGATATTTTCAAAAAACAATTCTTCAAAGCAGAAGAGTATACTCGTTGGAAATCTCTATTAGCAATTACATAGATAGAACCAGTGTTAAGGTAGTTGCGATGAGCTGCCACTTAATATAAAATTCCAACGATTTAAGAACCTTAATGCTTAATTGTTCTTGATCCACAGATACATGTCATATTGTTTACAATATTCAAGCATATCAACGGTATTAGGATGGTGTATGCCAAACTCCTTAATTTGTGGCTTGCCAAAAAATTTATAATTATATAAATCTTTACTTTTACAGCCAGCTCTTGCTCCATGATTATACAAATAACTTACTTGAGCAACATTTTTACTTCTAGTTCCATATAAATAATGATATATAACAAACGCTTTTTTATAAGATTCTATTGCTTGCTTAAGGCTATCTTGGGCAAACAAGATATCACCTTGTACTACGTAACTTACTGCTAAGCTCGGATTTTTAGAATAATTTGTTCTCTCAGGGGTTAAGTTTTCCTGTACTAACAATATAGAAATAGCATTATTAATGTATTCATAAGCTTTATCTATTTTACCTAAACCTAATTGACTTCTTGCCATTTCTATATAAATATCTGCAAATATTTTATTATCCTTATGCTTTAGGGGCTTATGTATATCATATAGCTGTTGAGCTTGAGTATAAGCTTCTTGATATCTACCAAGATAATTCAATATATTTATTTTATATATATATAGCTCCATAATGAGTAGGTCATCAATATGCAATCCATTTTTTATAAGTAGTGCAGTAGCTTCACCTTCCAAGTCTAAAGATTCTTTATATTTGCCTTGTAGCCAACATAATACACTTTTTATATAATCTATTGCAGACATATCAGCTTCTTGTATTATTCCTTGTTTTGCTAATTTTTCCATCTCTTTAAGAAATTCTTTAGCTAGTTTTATTTCACCTAAAAATATATAAGCTGTAGATGTATAAACAAAAAAATTAAATTTACAGGAATAAGTAGCTTCATCGTTATCAAGCTTGTCTAAAATATTTAATGATTTAGTAATATAAGAAATCGCTGTTTCAAAATTCCTGAATATCACAATATGACACACTCCTATTAGTCCTAAGTACTTAGCATAATAAAATTTTTGAGTTTCAGACATTTTCCACAATTTAAATTCTTTATCTTTTTGATTAAACCAATCAAACATTTGTTGTGCTTTGCTGGCATTATGAAGGTTGATATACAGAGAGAATAACTCAGCCTTTAAGGTAAGTATTGAGTATAGATTAATATTATATTTCTCAGAGTTTTTTAAAAGAATTTCTAAGTTTTCTAGTATAGTCTTGGCTCTTTTCCACACATATCCTGAGTAAGACCCTTTAAATTTAGGTAATTTGCTAATCATATTTTCTAAATATATTTTATTATTATCACCATTTAGTTCCATTATTTTATTGCTAACTATATCATGCATTTCAAAAATAGGGTTATCTTTGTTAGGATCAATATTACTGATTAGCATAGATTTAGATAATTGATATATATCATCATCTAAAGTATCTTTATGATCAGTAATGGTGCTAAGAAGCTGTTTCAAGAAGCTTTGGTTATTTAATAAAGCTATTTTATTCAACAACTTTATTGCACTTGGTTTTAATTCTTGAATAACCATGTTAATATTCGTTGCTATTTTATCAGTCGATTGATAAATTTTCTTTTTATATTCCTCTTTATCTAAACCTTTAACTTTGTTAAGTAATTGAGCTCCTTGCACTATCAATATTGGATAACCACTAAAAGATTGCGTTAAAAATTCGATATTATTGTTATTTTTATTGTCTAATAAGTTATTAGCTAAAGCTACAATAGTAGACACATCAAGTAGGGGCATTGCTATAATATTAGATAACTTTTCATTATCTTGCGAACAAAACACGACCTGACCATTATGCTCCCAATCAATTAAATCTTGCACTTTCTTATTTTCATTAACTTTTAAATTATCAAACACCAATAACCACTTATTAGTAGCAGTTAAATATGATATTACTTCTTTTTTTGCTAAAGCAACTTCTTCAGATATATTAGTTTGTTTAACCATATTGAGTTGTTTTGCTAATTTAACAAATTGTTCATCAAAATCAAGGTTACAATCAAAAAACCAAATTAGATCATAATTATTTTTATTCTCATAACTATACATCCTAATCAGTTGAGTTTTACCTATACCACTAATACCAACTATACTTGCTTGTCTATATTTACTTAAATGTTCATCAAGGATTTTAAGTTGTTGCTCATGATTGACAAAATAACTAACTGGGGTGATTAAATTAGATACTTGTTTTTGAGCAAAAGTATTACTATAAATAATTAGTAATATGAATAATGTTAAAAATTTTTTCATATAATGAAACTGTCGAAAAATAAATTATGCCCTAACGGTACGTATAAAACATATTATACGAATAACTATAAAGAATAAGCAAAAATAACGCAACTTAAGTTTGAATATTAATAATAAAAATCATTAAAAAGTAGGAAAGTTTGTTTGCTAATTCTGAACCTAAATTCCACTAGCCTAGTATCAGTATTATGCAATCTAAATTATTTTCAACTTAACTTACGCGAATTAGGGATAAGAATTAACTAATTCTTATCCCTAATTGGGGTAACTTGATGGTGGTTGAATAAGGGCTAGATTCCGCATCAAGGCTAGGATGATATTTTTATACGAATGATAACTTTTGATTGCAGGAGGTAATTTATGCAGTAAGGATTACACCTGTGAGACTATCTTGTATAGTTCACTGAATAAAGTTGCAAATTCAATTTGCTCAAAACCTTTCCTAGGGATGACTATCATTGCCCAACTATTTTGTTTGAATTTTGATTCCTTGCTTAGCAGTCTAACTAAATGCCTAATGCGTCTTTTGATTTTATTACGAATAACAGCGTTTCCTAACTTTTTTCCGACTTTCATGCCAAAGAGTAATGTATTTGACGAATTATATAAAATCTCACTAGATTTCTTACATAGGTTGTCAATATTACCTTTTACATTTAGTTTTGCAAAGAGTTTAGTAGAATTCTTTGCTATTATTGTGATAAAATAAGGACTATGGAACTTTTTTCCTAACTTATTAACTAGGTCAAATTCTTTCTGATTTTTTAGGGATGAGATAAGCACTTACTACGCTGATAATTTTTTTCTGCCTTTTGCTCGGCGTTTCCTTAAAATTTCTCTACCGCCGACAGTCGCCATTCTTGCCCTAAATCCATGTCTTCTTTTTCTTACTAAATTGCTAGGTTGAAATGTACGTTTCATAAATTCATATCCAATACGAAATAATATATTTCTTTATAGTCAGATAATGTTAAACTGTCAACTTAAATAACATTATTTAAAACTAGGGTATAGCTATATTTCTCTCTTATTATCTTTAGTCTTTAAAAGATCTTGTTTTAATTTTAAGTTATTATTTTTACTAATAATAGATCTATAAACTTGCAGATTTTCCAAAACACGTTGAGCATAATTTCTAGTTTCATAATATGGTATTAGTTCAATCCAATCAATTATTTGTCGTAAATTTTTAAAATCACGAGGATCACCAAACAGATTAATCCATCTTGTGATTCTACAAGGACCAGCATTATAAGCTGCAATGGCTAAAAGATAATTACCATTATATAGTTGTAAGTATTCTTTAAAATGATTAGTACCTAGCATAATATTATATTTAGGGTCAGTAGTTAATTTTTTAATATGACATTTACAGCCAATAGATTTAGCAATATCACAAGTTTGTCTTTCTAAAACTTGCATTAGACCCTTAGCGTTGGCTGTACTAATTACGTATTGATTAAAAACCGATTCCTGTCTCATAATACTGTATGTTAAAGCTGGTTCTAGGGGGCTATTTTTTACTGCCTTAGTATAAGGGGTAGGGAAAGCATAATCCTTAATAAAAGTATGATATTGACAAGCAGTTTTTGCTACCTCTACTGTATGATAAGTATTGCCCCTTGTACTAATTATATCGGTAATTAATAAAATCTCAGAGGGTTTTGATGATTTTTCAATAGCCGTTTTAGCATATAACAGAGCTAAATCATGCTTACCATATTTAATTAGATATTTTATGGCTCTAATAATTTCACTATTTTCATTATTATGCTTAGTGGAGGTAGGCTTTTGTGGTAAAATAGGGTGATGCCTGTTAATTTCTATATTAGCCAATTGCCCATAAAAAGTATAAGAATATTTACTCGCCATATGATAAAATTTATTCGCTTGCTCTTTATCCCCTTTGGCTTCGTAGGTTCTAGCTAACCAATATTGCCCCCTTGATACGCTTAATGGCTTGGCTGCAACTTTCATAAATTTGTTAAAATGACTTAAAGCAATGTCAGGCTTATGCAAAAATCTAAGGGCAAGCCAGCCACTAAGCCATTCTGCTTCTCTTACATGTTCGGGATCAACAGTAATTGGCATGCTAATTATCTTATAACTACTAGCAAAATCTTTCTGATCAATAAATTCTCTAGCATAATAAGATTGCACACGAGCCCAACAGGCGGAATGTATTTTATCTTGCTTTACTTTTTTAAATAGAGCAATAGTTTGGCTGGTAGGAACCTGTTGTTTCTTGGAATCCAAATAGTGAAATAATAAAGCTGGGGTATAATATTTTTCTGATACTTCTTGAAACAGTTTCTCACTATCACTGGATTTATTTAATATAGCAATTTGAGCAATAAAATTTTGTTTATAGCCATTACTCACATAATGCATATATTTTTTTGCACTACACGTGTTCCCTGCCCATAAATATTCATCCATTTTTTTTACATGATCTTCTTCACACAATATATTTTTGAAATTACTCAAATAGTTGCTTTCTTCTGCTTGCGTGAAGACCCCATAAATCCAACCACTTTTTATAATCTTTGTTAATTTTTGTGGATCTTTTATTAATTTTCTACTGGCTAAAGCATAAAATTTGTAGCCTAAGGCAGTAATTGGTTCGTTTTCACTAAACCAGTTTACAATTAAAGCTTGGTCTGTGTCATAGTTTAAATATTGTTCTGCCATCTCTTTTAGTTTATCGACTTGTGGCCAGTGGGGATTGTTTTGTATAAATTTTATTATCTCTTCAAAGCTATTTTTCTTATAATTCGGGTCTAAGAATCTTTGAGACATAATAATTTTGATTAAGGCTTTATCTTTTGAAGACTTTGCCATCTTCTCACAATCTTGCCATGCTTTTTTGTCTAAATGTATAAAAGTTTCTTTAATACAGTCTAATGCCATTGACTCTGATATTAATAAATTTAGAATGATTAAAACTATTGACAGTATTGTTGGAATTCTCATAATCGGCAGTGGATAAATTAAATTATTATGGTATTATTATGAATAGAGCATTTGTCTTTCCAGGTCAAGGGTCACAAATAGTTGGTATGGGAAAAGAATTCTACGATAACTTTCAGGTGGCAAAAGAAACATTTGAAATTGTTGATAATACTCTTGGAAGAAAATTAAGTCATATTGTTTTTAATGGACCAAGTGAAGATTTAACTTTGACTATCAATGCTCAACCAGCACTAATGGCAGTGTCTATGGCAATATTGAATGTCATTAAACAACAAACAAATAGAAATATTACTAACCTGTGTTTATATGTTGCAGGTCATTCTTTAGGAGAATATAGTGCATTATGTGCAGCGGAAAGTATCAATCTACAAGTAGCTACACAATTGCTAGCAATACGTAGTAAGTCTATGCAAGAGGCTTATCCAGTAGGTGAAGGTTCAATGGCGGCGTGTATAGGTATTCCTCTAGAAAAGCTTGAAAAGATCGTAAAAGAGTTTACTAACCTTGATATAGCCAACGATAATATAGACGGACAAATAGTCATCAGTGGTGAAACTATAGCAGTGGAGCAGGTAATATCTATCGTAAAAGATTTGGGCTATAAAGCTATTAAATTGAATGTAAGTAGTCCTTTTCATTGTAGTTTGATGAAGCCAGCAGAAGAGCAAATGGCAAAGGCTTTAGACAAAGTAGTAATTAATAAACCATTTGTTCCGGTGGTACAAAATGTTACAGCCAAACCAACCACTAACCCTATAGAGATAGAACAAAACTTAATCTCACAGATTTGCGGTAGAGTGAGGTGGCGTCAAACCTTAAACGAATTGGAAAATCTGAAAATAGAGCAAATAGTTGAAATAGGTGCAGGTAAGGTTCTAACTAATATGCTAAAAAAAACTGACCATAAATTTGATTTGATTAATATTTCGAGTCTTGTAGAATTAGAAAAATTTTTAAAAATTATGTGATTATGGTATTAGTGCTAAGACAAAAATCTGCTATGATCTCAATTAAATTAAAAAAATAAGATAATATAATAATGGCAACGCAAGCTAATACTAAATTTCCTATAAAGATTGATAAGAAACGAGATGATTTACTGACTAATTTTGGCAAAGCAGTGCTAAAAGATAGGTACTTACTAGCCGGAGAGGGGTTTCAAGATCTATTTGCTAGAGTAGCTAGCTATTATGCTGATAATGCAGAGTCAGCCCAGCAATTATATGAGTACATAAGCAAGTTGTGGTTTATGCCAGCTACACCGGTTCTTAGTAACGGTGGAACTGACAGAGGGATGCCTATCTCTTGTTTTTTAAATGAAACAGATGATAGTTTAGAAGGTATTGTAGATCTTTGGACGGAGAATGTTTGGTTAGCCTCACGTGGTGGTGGTATAGGAAGCTATTGGGGCAATGTTCGTTCTATTAATGAGGCAATTAAAGGCAAAGGTACTTCTTCTGGCATTATTCCATTTGTCAAGGTTGTTGATTCTATGACTTTAGCTATTTCTCAAGGGTCAATTAGACGTGGCAGTGCTGCTATATATTTACCAATTGATCACCCTGAAATTGAGGAATTCATAGACTTAAGACGCCATACTGGTGGTGATACTAATCGTAAAGCTTTAAACATGCATCACGGCATAGCTGTAACAGATGCATTTATGCAAGCAGTTGAGAGTGATGAAAATTTTCCATTAATCAGCCCTGCTACTAAAAAAGTTGTACGTGAAGTTAAGGCTAGAGATTTGTGGGTTAAGTTACTAACTACTAGAATAGAAACTGGAGAACCCTATATTTTATTTATTGATACTGTCAATAAATATATTCCGCAGCATCATAAAAAACTTGGGTTACAGGTAAAAACTTCTAATCTTTGTAGCGAGATTACCCTGCCAACTGGCATTGATCATTTGGGTAAGGTTAGAACCGCTGTGTGTTGTTTGTCTTCTGTAAATTTGGAATATTTTGATGATTGGCAAAATGACCCCGAGTTTATTCCTACTGTAATGCGTTTTTTAGATAATGTACTTGAAGATTTTATTACTAAAGCACCTAGTACCATGGAGCGAGCTAAATATTCAGCAATGCGTGAACGTAGCGTAGGGTTAGGTGTTATGGGTTTTCACTCATTCCTACAATTAAAGGATGTACCAATAGAGTCGGTAATGGCAAAGGTTTGGAATAATCAAATATTTGAACATATTCATAAAGAAGTTGATAAAGCTTCAGTAGTTCTATCTGATGAACGTGGTGCTTGCCTCGATGCAGCTGAAGTAGGTATTAACGAACGGTTTAGTAATAAAACAGCTATTGCTCCTACGGCATCAATCTCTATTATTGCTGGCAATAGTTCGCCTGGAATTGAACCATTTGCTGCTAATAGTTTTGTCCAAAAGACTCTTACTGGATCTTTTAATGTACGTAACAAATATTTAGAAAAGCTGTTAAGCACCAAAGGTTTTAATAATGAGCAGGTTTGGTCATCAATTGCAACTCATGAAGGCTCAGTTCAACATCTAACCTTTTTATCCAACCATGAAAAAGATGTTTTCAGAACTGCTTATGAGATTGATCAAAATTGGCTTATTGATCTAGCAGCAGATAGGACACCACATATTTCACAATCTCAATCTCTAAATGTTTTCTTAGCAGGTAATGTAAGTAAGATGTATTTAAATAATATCCATTTTAGAGCTTGGAAAAAAGGGGTTAAGAGTTTATATTATTGTAGATCAACCTCAATTCAAAGAGCTGATAAAGTATCACACGATGTCAAGAAAGCGGATTTTCAAGATATTGAAAGAGATAATAAGAAAAAACAAGAAAAAGAAGTTGTGTCTTATGATGAATGTTTATCCTGTCAGTAATGAATATACGCGAATTCGGGATAAGAATTTGTCAATTCTTATCCCAAATTCGGTGAAATTATAGATTGCTTCGTCGACCTACGGTCTTCACAACTGTTGAAAGTTAAAAAATCGTCTATTAGCGAAGCACTGTTGTAAGGCTTAAACCGTCATTGCGAGCGTAAGCGAAGCAATCTAGGAAACAATCTATAGATAAATGATGTTACTGGATTGCTTCGTCGGCCTTACAGCCTCCTCGCTAATAGACGCATAGGAAAGCTGTATTTACTAACTTTCAACAGTTGTGCTACGGTCTCCTCGCTAATAGACGTTTTATAGTAGTATACTTAAAAAGGAAATATAATATGTCTTTACTTAATGCCAGTCCAATCTACAAACCATTTTCTTATCCATGGGCTTATGAAGCGTGGCATATTCAACAACGAATTCATTGGTTACCAGAGGAAGTGCCGCTAGCTGATGATCTAAAAGACTGGAAATATAATTTAAGTCCAGGAGAAAAACATTTATTAACTCAAATATTTCGTTTCTTTACTCAAGCTGATATTGAAGTAAATAATTGTTATATGAAACATTACTCCAGGGTATTTAAGCCAACGGAAGTACTGATGATGTTATCAGCGTTTTCTAATATGGAAACAATTCATATTGCTGCTTATTCTCATCTGCTTGATACCGTAGGTATGCCAGAAACTGAATATTCAGCATTTCTCAAATATAGAGAAATGAAAGATAAATACGACTATATGCAGCGTTTCGGTGTAGAAACTAAAGAAGATATTGCTACTACTTTAGCAGTATTTGGGGCATTTACTGAAGGATTACAACTATTTGCTTCATTTGTTATTTTACTTAATTTTCCTCGTTTTAATAAAATGAAAGGTATGGGGCAAATTATTAGTTGGTCAGTAAGGGATGAGACGTTACATACTGATTCTATCATTATGTTATTTAAAACTTTTATTAGAGAAAACCCTGAAGTATGGACTGAAGAGCTTCGTAGCCGTCTTTATGAAGCGTGTGCTACTATTGTGCATTTTGAAGATGCCTTTATTGAACTGGCGTTTGAAGTTGGTGGTATTGAAGGGCTGACAGCTAGAGAAGTAAGACAATATATTCGTTATATTGCCGATCGCAGATTAATGCAGCTTGGACTTAAAGAGATTTATTTAATTGATACTAATCCGTTGCCTTGGCTTGATGAAATCTTAAACGGTGCTGAACATACTAATTTCTTTGAAGGAAGGGTGACCGAATATACCAAAGCTGCAACTACTGGATCGTGGGAAGATGTATTTGCTGAGATGGATGATAGGAAGAGTGGTACGACTTCTTAATGTGTTCTTGCTGGATTATTAGGTTTTCTACTAATGCGTGATACGTGGTCTACCATATTTGGGGGTTTTGGTGTTGGGACTTTAGCTTTAGGTAAAATCTTTTCCTCCTTAGGTGGTTTGTTAATTGTTGTGTCAAAATCGCTAAATAAACTTGTCTGAGTTTGAGGATTTATTTTATTTTTAGCAGGATCACCAGTAATAACGTTTTTTATATAAGACAGGATGAATCGACCGCAATTTATATTATCAGCTATTTTTTGATGACCTAGATATGATGATTTAAAGGTAACTCTATCTTTTCCAAATGTTTCTTCTAGTGAGTCTCTAATTGGTTTTAGTGGGTAGAAACGGCTAAGCCATCCTTTGGAATCCTGATGATGAGATGTTATATTGCCAGCATTATCTTTATTAAGTTCTAAATATGTGAAGTGTTTCCTTGTCAGAAGTCCAAAAAAATATTTGTTAGACTGACAAATAGGAATTATTGCTTTCTTCCAGTTAGGATTTTGGTTTAATACTCCAAGTGTATCCTTTAATGGGGCTGCAGTTGTTGTAAGCGTACTACCTTTTTGAGCATCATGAGATGGGACAGTGATATAATTATTGTCATTTTTAAGATAATAATTGATTTTATTCTCAGGATTACCCGGATTTTCATACGTCTCTGCTGATAGTGTATATCCTTGCTTTCTAGATAAATCTTTCAAGACATTATATACCTGAGTAGGCTTATATACCATGTATGGCTCAATTTCTTTCCGATCTTTCATTTCATTCCCTATAATATTCTATGGATATATATTAGTGGTAAATAAAATAATAGTATATTAAAATGACTGCAAAAAAATAAATGTTTTATAGATAGATGTTTTTAACATCATTTGAGTGTTAAAACAATTTTTGTTATTAGTGCAAGATATAAATAATAGTATAATAGAATATAATTGGGAGAATAAAATAATTATGAGTATTGAAATTATAGTTCCATCTCTTGGAGAGTCTGTATCAGAAGCGGCTATTGCTAAATGGCATAAAAAACAAGGAGATGTAGTAAAAGTGGATGAGCTACTTTTAGAACTTGAGACAGAGAAAGTTACGTTAGCAGTACATGCACTTTCCTCTGGTGTAATAAGCAAAATACTTAAGAATGAGGGCGATACAGTATATATGGGTGAGAGCGTAGGACAAATTACCGAAGGAGCAGTTTCTAGTGTAGCTTCACCTAGTACACTAGACAAAGAGATACAACAGCAACCTGCAAGTATAAACAAGATTGATGTTCCGCCCTCGGTGCAAAGATTAGTGAGCGAAAATAAACTGCAATTAGCTGACATAAAAGGTACTGGTCGAGAAGGCAGAGTGACCAAGGGAGATGTACTAGAGTTCATAAATACCCCGCCTGCAAAAGAAACAGAATTACCTGTTATAAACAATGTTATAGCCAATGTTGTACGGGCAAATGAAGGGATGGTTGAGCGTGTTAAAATGTCACGTCTTCGTAAAACTATAGCAGATCGTTTGAAACAATCACAAAATACTGCAGCTATTCTAACTACTTTTAATGAAATTGATATGTTGAAAGTTATTAATTTGCGTATGCAGTATCGTGAAGAGTTTGAGAAGAAGCATGGCGTTAAGCTGGGATTTATGTCATTTTTTGTAAAAGCTACTATTGAAGCTCTTAAAGCAGTTCCATCGGTAAACGCCGAGATAGAAGGGGATGAGATTTTGTATAAGAATTATTATGATATTGGTGTTGCAGTAGGGACAGAGCAAGGTCTAGTAGTGCCAATAGTTAGGCAGGCTGACAAATTGAGTTTTGCTAAGGTTGAGAAAGAAATTGCTGGTTTGGGTAAAAAGGCTAGAGAAGGAAAATTATCTATGTCTGATTTATCAGGTGGAACATTTACCATTTCAAATGGCGGTGTTTATGGATCACTATTATCAACTCCGATTATTAACCCTCCTCAATCCGGTATTTTAGGCCTTCACAAGACCGAAGAAAGACCAGTAGTGGTTAATGGTAAGATAGAAATACGTCCCATGATGTACATTGCTTTATCTTATGATCATCGTATTATTGATGGCAAAGAAGCAGTTACTTTTCTTGTAAAAATAAAGGGATTGATTGAGAATCCTGAGAAATTGTTATTAAATCTTTAATACAAAGAAGGAGTATAAGTTATGGTGAAAAATAAACCTGTTTTCTATGATCTCGCTGTTAAGATTGAAAAATTTCGTCCTACTAGCGAGGATATAAAGGATTATATCACAGCTCAGCATGCAGTTTTAGCAGATGATCCCAAGGGAGGTTTAAGCCTTAACCAGTATTTAAAGGAAAAATATTTTTCAGATAATAATGTAGTAGTAGTAGCAGATTTATCAGATAGGACTTTTAGTATATCTGATAATGTAATAGACCTAAGCGGAGGAGATTTTACTGGTTGTATATTTAAAAATACTACTTTTACAGGATGTAATTTAGCTGATGCGGTGTTTTGTGATGTTGATTTTGACAATGCTTATTTCGAAGATACTGTCTTAAGAAGCGTAGATTTCAGAGGAGCTGACCTTGCTAATTGTAGGTTTTCTGATAGCTATAAAGGATACTCTCAAACAGATAAATCGAAAGATATTGATGGTATAAAATTTAGTACTACTCATGTTTTAGGTAGGAAATATGCTGATATAAAAAGTACTTCGGTACGAGAAAAAGAACAACAAGATCTTATAGATAATAAAAAAACAGAATTAGACAATGCATATAAGAGCTTGAGTTATCCACAAGCTATATTGGTTAAGGCGGGATTTAAAACTAAAAACCAGGAATATGATAGGTTACAAGAAGAACTAACGTTAATGACTGAGAAAAAGACATTTCCTAAAAAAGATAATCCAATGCACGAAACATTTAAGAATATTTTTGGTAGTAGGTGTAGTTTTGATCCAGCTTACATACGTGGGTCAACTAAGAGTCAGAGAGATGGAGAAGTACAATATGTGCGTCTTACTCGCAATGATGTAGTGGAGTATTTAGAAATAAGGAAAAGCAATAAGGATTTAAGTTTAAATGATTTTGCTAAAACCAAATTAGAGCCATCGAAGATAAAATTAACAGCAAGAATTGTTGCAGATTGTTCACCTAAAGTTAGTGCTTCTTTCATGAGGGGAGCTGTTGTTAACAATAATGCATTGCCTGGCAGAGTTGATTTATCTGGTTTAGATTTCTCAGGAGCAGACTTGCGGGGTGCTGTATTTGCAGGAGCTGATTTATCTAGAGCTATTTTTAAGGAAGCTAATATTAGTGAAGCGAGTTTTGAGAGTGCAGAACTTGTAGGAGCTAATTTTTTAGGCTCTAAAGCAGATAACGCGAATTTTTTTAATAGTAATTTAAGTCAGGCAGTCGTTGATAATAGTCAGTTTACACATGCTTTTATGGCTCGTTCTAATGGTCAAGAGGTTGTGATAAATAACTCCAACTTTGATTATGCGAATATAAAAAATGGTAAATGGAATAACGCAAAATTGACTGATTCAACATTTAATCAGGCAGATTTGCAAGGTATTTCTTTAATCTCAGCAGATTTACGAAGAATACAAATGCAGCATGCAATATTAGATAAAGCTGTTTTAACAGAGTGTCAAATTATAGAGAGTGATTTATCTAATGCTTTGATGGAAAAGGCTGAAGCACATAAAGCAAAATTTAAAGATACTATATTGCAGAACATAGAAGCAAAAGGATTAGATTTGTCGGATGCTGAGTTAAGTGGTTTGACTAAGCTGGATGGAGCGAATTTAGAAGCAGCTATTCTAAGAAGGATTAATGCTGAAGGAGTGAATTTTATTAATGCCAATCTAAATATGGTGGAAGCACAAAAGGCGAATTTCAGAAATGCAATTTTAGAAGGAGTAGAGGTCAAATTTGCTAACTTAACAGAGGCGGTTTTGGAAGGAGCGAAGGCTAAAGGAATCAATGCAAGTTATAGTATACTAAAAAAAGTTCATGCACAAAAGGCTGATTTCTCGAATAGTATAATGAGGAGTATTGACGCTCAGGAAGGTGATTTTACCGAAGTAATATTCATGAATGGTGATCTTACAAAATCAAAATTGCAGCAAGCGATATTGGAAAAAGTACAAGCAGAAAAGGTTAAGTTAGAAGGAGTTAATTTACGTGCGGCAAAGTTAGCTGAGGCTGATTTGTCTAAAGCTATGGTCGATATTGATACTGATATTGTGGACGTAAATTTGATTGGTTTACAAGGCACATTCATTCAGAATGGTCAAGAAATTATCCCGCAGAAGTTTCAAGAAGAGCAAAAACAATTGGAGCAAGTAAAAAAAGAGGAGCAATTAGAATTAACATTAGAGAATTTACCTCACATCGCTGTAGGTTTATTAAAAGAGACAGGAACATTTCTTCTTGATATTGCTACTATAGTACCTTCAGCTATTAGGAATCCGCTGGATACAAAGAAGCTATTATATGATGAGCTATATGCTGATTTCCTGAAATTTCAAGAAGTGAGTGAAAAATTATTAAGTGATAAGTTGCTAATTGAAGAAAGGCAAAAATTACAAAAAGAACAAGTAGAGCATGTATCTAATCTAATCAAAGGAGCTGGTTCAGTGGTTGATATATATATTCCTGCTCTGAATGAAGCACGATCTGATCTATTAAAAGATCAGATCGCTCAGCGTGTTTTGTTGCCAGTTTTAGGAGCTGTGTTAAATCCCGCTCCAATGATTTCACCTACAGAAGCTAGTAGAGTTAATCCTGATATATTTGATGGAGTAGATAAAAATTTTATTAGAAGGATAGTGCCGTTGGTGCTAAAATTAGGAGGTGGCATATTAGAAGGAGAATCAAATAAAAAAGTACAAGAAATTTATAAGAATCTAATAATTTCTAACAAAAATTCAGGGCGTGATATCATTAAAAATGCTTTGGAAATCTTCATTAACCCTAAAGTAGCAGAAGTAGTTAAGAAAGATTTAGTTGAGTTTTTACGTGATCCAGCTAATCAAAAGGAAATTACTAAAATTGCTGAGAATGTTCTAGACGATAAATTTACTAGATTTGTGTCAAAAGAATTTTTTAGGGATACTGTATCACTGGCAACTAATGCAAGTAGCACGATATTAGAGCATACTCCTGAAATGGTCATGATCTATGAGTTCTATATGAAACATCAAGATTTGGGCTTGGAATTATTGACTAATAAAAATTTATCTCCAACTCGAAAAGAAGAAATAATAGGAACGCAAAAAGCCATGATATTGTCTATTTTAGATAATACTAGTAAGGTTGTTCAAGATATAGCTCCTGCCTTAAAATCAACTCTACCACAATATTTTGCTGATAATAAAAAGAATATTTTAGAATTTTTGGATAAAACAGAAGTGCAGCAAAATATAAGATATCTTGGTCTGAATCCTAAATTTGTACGTGATGCAACAGCAGCAACTATTCCATTTATTGTTGATGTTTTACCGATAATAGCAGAACTTACTGAAAATTGTTTAGCAGACAAAGAGGGGTTAGAGCGAATCATTGAGCAAACTAAAGATGTTATGAACGTACCTGAATCCAAACAAGCAGAAAAAGTTGGTAAATTAGTAAACTCTCTTATTAAGTTTAATAAGGATAATCCTAAGGTTAAAGAAGTTTTACAAGAAAAAATACCTGAGCTTTTAATAAAACATGCTAAAGACCTTGGTCCTGTGGTTGAGAAATTTTTAAACGAAACCGAGATGGGTAAAAAACTAAAACTAAAAGGTGAAGCAATTGTTAAAACGCTAGGGGATCATGCTAAGGAAGTAGGAACAATAACGGCTTCATATAAGAAGGGAGAATATAGTGCAATGGTTCGTCCATTGATTAATTTGTTATCTGATACAAAAGTTCTAAGTTTAGCTGTAGGAGCTACTGTTAACCTTTGGAAGTATAATTTTCAAAAACATTTTGTGTCTAATTCAACACGTGAAAAAGTAATTGGTGAAAAAATGAACCAAATTATTGAAGATGTCTTGCCAAATCCTCTTGTGATAGCTAAGTCGGACAAGAAAATAGATTTATCTTCCATCTTTCAGGAGCAGGCTGAGAAATATAGTCGAAATAATTCATCTGACTATTCACCGATACTTGATTATTCCTTAAATAATAAAGATTTGAGAGGATTATCTTTTGAAAAAGTAGATATGAAATTAGATGATTTTGAAATTAAAGGATTTAATTTTAATGAAGTGACATTAGGAAAATGTTCTCTGAAAAATGCTGAATTGAAAGAATGCTCTTTTAAGAGAGTTACTTTTAAAGAACATATAGACTTTGAAGGAGCTACCATTGATGGTAATACTTTAACTACACTTCTTCCGGAAATTAAAAAATATAATAAAAAACATCCGGAAAAAACAATGAATTTAGATAATATAAGAGTTGTTGGGAATATAAGCGAAGAAGTTAAATCAAATCCTTTGCTAAAAAATGTAGATTTGCATAAAGCTACTATAAAAAAAATAGAAGTTGTTCCACCAGTACCTAAAGCAAGTCAAACAATATCGTCAAATGAACATAGAGAAAGATATGATAGAAATGCTAACAAAGAAAGACAAACAAATCTGTTAATCAGATAAAATAATGTTTGACATTGTTCTGAATAATCGGTATAAAACTTCACACAGGGCAAAAATCCTGTAGCTGTTTGAAAAGTTGATAAAACTGAAAACTAAATACCTACTACGATAATAAAAATTTATGATCGTGAGTGGATACTGTAAAATAGCAGAATTAGTTCTGTACACATCGTACAATCTCAAGCTTTAAAAGAATCAAAGTAAATAAAATAAGAGCATTTGGTGGATGCCTTGGCACTAGAAGGCGATGAAGGACGTAATACGCTGCGATAAGCTTCGGGGAGCTGCGAATAAGCTTTGATCCGAAGATTTCCGAATGGGGAAACCCACCTGCTTAGCAGGTATCGTATAGTGAATACATAGCTATGCGAAGCAAACCCAGTGAACTGAAATATCTCAGTAGCTGGAGGAAAGGACATCAACCGAGACTCCGTTAGTAGTGACGAGCGAACGCGGACTAGGCCAGTGGCTTCAGAATAAAAACTAGAACAACATGGAAAGGTTGGCCATAGAGGGTGATAGCCCCTTATAGGTAAAAAGTTTTGGAGTCCTTGAGTAAGGCGGGACACGTGAAATCCTGTTTGAACATAGGGGGACCACCCTCTAAGCCTAAGTACTCTCTAGTGACCGATAGTGAACAAGTACCGTGAGGGAAAGGTGAAAAGAACCCCGATAAGGGGAGTGAAATAGACCTGAAACCGAATGCTTACAAGCAGTCGGAGCAGACATTGAGTTTTAAAGCTCGTTTATATGTTCTGTGACGGCGTACCTTTTGTATAATGGGTCAGCGACTTAGTTTATCTAGCAAGCTTAAGCCGTTAGGTGTAGGCGTAGCGAAAGCGAGTCTGAATAGGGCGACTTTAGTTAGATGAATTAGACCCGAAACCGAGTGATCTAGCCATGGCCAGGTTGAAGGTGGAGTAATATCCGCTGAAGGACCGAACCCACTACTGTTGAAAAAGTAGGGGATGAGTTGTGGCTAGGGGTGAAAGGCCAATCAAACTCGGATATAGCTGGTTCTCCGCGAAATCTATTTAGGTAGAGCGTTATAGCGATTACCGTCGAAGGTAGAGCACTGGATGAGCTAGGGGGTCCTACAGACTTACCAAACTCAACCAAACTCCGAATGTCGACGAGTACAGCATAGCAGACAGACTGTGGGTGCTAAGGTCCATAGTCGAGAGGGAAAAAGCCCAGACCGCCATCTAAGGTCCCTAAATCATGACTAAGTGTTAAAGGATGTGAGAAAACCAAAACAACTAGGATGTTGGCTTAGAAGCAGCCATCATTTAAAGAAAGCGTAATAGCTCACTAGTCTAAATAAGTTTTCTTGCGCCAACAATGTAACGGGGCTCAAGTCATGTACCGAAGATGCGGATTTGCACTTTAATAGTGCAAATGGTAGCGGAGCGTTCCGTAGGCCTGTGAAGGTGAACTGTGAAGTTTGCTGGAGGTATCGGAAGTGAGAATGCTGACATAAGTAGCGATAAAGAATGTGAGAAACATTCTCGCCGAAAGTCCAAGGGTTTCTGCGTAAAGTTAATCTGCGCAGGCTTAGTCGGCCCCTAAGGTGAGGCTGAAAGGCGTAATCGATGGGAATCAGGTTAATATTCCTGAACCTGAGGGATGTGACGGAGATAGTAAATTGTATACGCTTATTGGATTGCGTGTGCAGTGAATATTTTCCAGGAAATAACACCCTCATTAAAGACCGTACCCTAAACCGACACAGGTGGACAGGTAGAGTATACCTAGGCGCTTGAGAGAACGATGCTGAAGGAACTAGGCAAATTGCATCTGTAACTTCGGGAGAAGGATGACCTGTAAATGGGCAACCATTTATAGGTGGCACAAACTAGGGGGTAGCGACTGTTTATTAAAAACACAGGGCTCTGCAAAGTCAATAGACGAAGTATAGGGTCTGACGCCTGCCCAGTGCTGGAAGATTAAGAGGAGGGGTGCAAGCTCTGAATTGAAGTCCCAGTGAACGGCGGCCGTAACTATGACGGTCCTAAGGTAGCGAAATTCCTTGTCGGGTAAGTTCCGACCCGCACGAATGGCGTAACGATTTTCCCGCTGTCTCCAGTATCGACTCAGCGAAATTGAATTCTCCGTGAAGATGCGGAGTTCCCGCGGTTAGACGGAAAGACCCCGTGAACCTTTACTATAGCTTTGCACTGGTATTAGGAATTAGATGTGCAGGATAGGTGGGAGACTATGAAGTGGTGGCACAAGCCACTGTGGAGTCATCCTTGAGATACCACCCTTTTGATTCTTGATATCTAACCGCGATCCTTGAATCAGGATCCGAGACAATGCATGGTGGGTAGTTTGACTGGGGCGGTCGCCTCCCAAAGAGTAACGGAGGCGCGCGATGGTTAGCTCAGGTTGGTCGGAAATCAACTATTAGAGTGCAATGGCATAAGCTAGCCTGACTGCGAGTCTGACAAGACGAGCAGAGACGAAAGTCGGTCATAGTGATCCGGTGGTCCCGAGTGGAAGGGCCATCGCTCAACGAATAAAAGGTACTCCGGGGATAACAGGCTGATGATTTCCAAGCGTCCATAGCGACGAAATCGTTTGGCACCTCGATGTCGGCTCATCACATCCTGGGGCTGGAGAAGGTCCCAAGGGTTCGGCTGTTCGCCGATTAAAGTGGTACGTGAGCTGGGTTTAGAACGTCGTGAGACAGTTTGGTCCCTATCTGCCGTGGGTGTAGGAAGTTTGAGAGGATCTGCCTTTAGTACGAGAGGACCGAGGTGGACGTACCTCTGGTGGACCAGTTGTCGCGCCAGCGGCATAGCTGGGTAGCTAAGTACGGAAGGGATAACCGCTGAATGCATCTAAGCGGGAAACCCACCTCAAAACTAGACTTCCCTATCAGAGCCGTGGAAGACCACCACGTTGATAGGCCAGGTGTGGAAGCACGGTAACGTGTGTAGCTAACTGGTACTAATAGCTCGATTGTTTTACTTTGCTGAGGTTGTACTTGTGTACAGCATTAATTCTGCAAGAAACATAAAAAGGTTTTCAGTTTTATCAACAACTCAAATTTTAGACCTATTTTGAAATTAGAGTTCTATGAATAAATGTCTAAAAAAGTCTATTATACAAAAAAATTTGTATTGCTAGCTTGGTGGTTATAGCACGAGTGAAACACCCGATCCCATACCGAACTCGAACGTGAAACCTCGTAGTGCTGATGGTACTATGCCCTGAGGCATGGGAGAGTAAGTTGCTGCCAAGCTTGCAATGCAAATTTTTTATGAAGACCATATACACTCAAATGATTCTACGAATTGGATTTGAAAATGAGGGGTAAACTAAAGTAATACGTGAGTTCCTGATGTTTTTAAAAAACAATTCTTAAAAGCATAAGAGTATACAAATTGTCATTAGACATTTGTTTTGTGTTCCAATTCTCCAAATCATTTAACTACCCTTGCAAGCAAGTCTTTTAAAAAGTAAGTTTTAAAAAATCAACTAAATTATCTACTAACAATAATCCATATTATTTGATAAAATTAGAACAAAAAGAAGGAGGTAATATGAACAATATTAACACTAAGTTTTACATACTACTAGTAATACTACTTGGTATATTCACTTATTCATTAAATCTTTTTAATAAAATATCTCAGTGTTCTTTAGTATTTGTGTTTTTAGCTGTAACTGCAAATATCATATCTGAACTATATGGTAGGAAAAAAGCTTGGATTGCTGTAACGTTGTGTATAATAGTAAGCTTTTGTTTGTTATGGGACTTCAATTATTATATTCATGGTCGTGTTATTAATGGAATTATACTTGTATCTTTTGTATCTATATTGTTATCAACATATTGTAGTACAAGTGTATTTGTACTACTCAAGTCAACATGTTCTTTGAATACAAGAAATTTTGCTGGTTTAATGATGGGTGCGGTTGTAGATGGCATTGTGATGTCAGGATTTTTTGTAAATATATTCTCTACAAGTAGAGTTTTGTCGATGTTTTTAAAAGAAGTATTATTTAAATGTGCATATTCATTAACAGTTTATATATGTATATTTTTAGGATCATTTTTAGTCCAAAAAATATATTGCAATAATAGGAGTACCCGCGAACTGAAGAATTTTTGAGTAAGAAATATAGCTGAGTATACTGCTATGATTTCAAGAGTTGGTAGACGATGTAATCAAAATCATGATAGTAGCGGGAATTACCGAGGGACTAGGTTGGTGAGTACCGCTAGATAATGATGACGCAATTCTTGATTTCTATTCTAGAGTATATATACTCAAATGATATTAAAGGGTGTTGGCAAAGTAGTAATAAAGTAAAATTATCGTCATATTTTGAGAATATATTATATAATTTTACTTTTTTACTTATTTTGTTGGCAATTTAACTAAAGAATTACTTAAAAATTTGCTTTATATAGCATTTATATGACTTTGCTAACATCCTATATACCTAACCCAATGATCTCTTAGCTAAAAGCGATGTCATTTCCACTTTTGCAGGAATGACATCGATAGTAGTTAAGATTATATTTATACCAACTATTGGTACGGTTCTTAAATTGCCCTGATCAAATCTAACGGAATTAACTATATCATAACTTATTTAAACAGGAATAATGTGTATAAATTTATAGACTTGTTTTGCGGTATTGGTGGATTTAGGATTGCTTTAGAAGGAAAAGGAATGGAGTGTGTTTTTTCTTCAGATATAGATAAGGATATTCAAGAAACTTATGTAAAAAATTTCGGAGAAAGACCTTATGGCGATTTAAATGAAATCTCAGAAAAAAAAATACCAAAACACGATATTCTATGTGCAGGTTTTCCTTGTCAACCCTTTAGTATTTCTGATAAGCAATTGGGATTAGAAGGCAGTAACGGAAGATTATTTTATGAAATAATTAGAATCGCCCAATATCATAAACCATATGTTTTATTGCTTGAGAACGTCAAAAATATAATTAATATTGATAATGGATCGGTAATTAAAACAATAGATATAAAATTGGATGAAATTGGTTATAAAGTTTATAGGCATATTCTAAATTCTTCTTTTTTTGGTATACCTCAATCAAGAGAAAGGGTTTATTTTGTTTGTTTACGTAAAGATTACGATAATGATCTAAAATTTAAATATTTACCGCCAAAAGAAACTTTTGCAAAAGTTTATTTGGATGATATTTTAGAAGAAAAAGTTGATGATAGTTTATATATTAAAAGAGATGACATAGTAATAGATGGCAATAAAGAAATTGAAAGAAATTTAAGACCTCTAAGAATTGGTTATGTTAATAAAGGCGGTCAAGGAGAAAGAATCTATAGCCCCTTGGGATATGCAATAACTCTTTCCGCTTTTGGTGGAAGAGTAGGTGCAAGAACAGGTTTATATTTAATTAATAATAGAATTAGACGATTATCAATTAATGAATGTAAAAACTTAATGGGATTTCCAAAAAATCACCATGTTATAGAAGGGATAAAAGGTTATCAACAGCTTGGTAATGCTGTTATACCAAAGATGATTAGTAATATTTATGATTCAATTGGAATATCATAATTATGAATAGAAATGCTTATATAGGAAAAAATGTTGAGGTTCTGTTTAAAAATAGCATAGGAGATCATCAGAAAATCATACAAAAAATTCAAGAAAACTTTAAAATACAAGGAAACTTCATAACTGCGATTTGTAGCGGAGTACATAATGAAAAAGTAGATGTAAAAATGGAATTTTCTTGTGGGAGAAATATTGATGCCAATATAAAGGCTTTTAAGACTGGTTTAAATCAACTAACAAGAACCACACCTGAAAAGTTCTGCGAAAAATTTAATTTGGATTGCTTAACGTGGTTGCAAAATCTACTTGTTGAAAAAGCCAAAAGAGGAGCTACAAAATATGATTTTTTTCCAAAAAGTGAAAAAGAGAAAGCAGTATTAATATTTAAACCTATTTTAAAAGATATAGTGGAATGGTCTATATCTTATAAGAAAGCTCGAGAAATACTAGTACTATACGATAGAAAAGAAAGAGTCATGCATATTTATTCAATGAAAAATATTTTAAAACATTTAAAATATGACATACCTTTTACACTTAAAGGTGGTAATTTGCTTATGGGGAATTTGATAACTTTTAAAAGAAAAGGTGGGAATGGTAAATTATGTTCGCATAAAATAAAAACCGACCCAACTCACCCAAGTAATAACATTCAATTGCAATTGAGAATGTATGAATTTATAAAAGAAATGAAAAATTATGAGTTAGGTAATTACGTTATCTAAATTAAATCCCTTAAAGTGAAAATTACTTAGAAAAAATAAAATATTTATTAGAATGATCGCGGTAGGAATCACCGGTAGTTATGCTTCAGGGAAAACTTTTGTCTTAAATTATTTAGCTAATCTAGGATTTATAACTTTTTCTGCTGACGAATATGTTAAGAACCTATACGAAGAGTCAGAAATACAAAATATGGTTCTTAACTTACTACCTGATCTAAAAAGCTTTGATAAAAGAAAAATTGCAGAGCTAATCTATGCTAATGATTCAGCAAGAAACAAACTGCAAAATTTTATTCATCCATTTGTAGTGGAAAGTTTGTTTCTTTTTAAACAGCAAAATAGTAAATCAGAGATTACATTTGCTGAGATACCATTACTTTTTGAAGCTGGATTTGATCAATATTTTGATTTTTATGTTACAACATTCTGCTCAGAAGAATCTAGATTAAAACGTGCAATGTCTAGAGAGGCTTTTAATTTAACATCTTATAATAAAATAGCACAAATTCAATTGCCACAACAGATTAAAATAGAAAAAGCAGATTTTGTTATTAATACTGATGTTAATCTAGTAGATTTAGATAAACAAATAACTCAACTAATAGAAAAATTAAAATGCAGCAATTAAGAGAAGTAATTTTAGATACTGAAACAACTGGTTTAGACCCTAAAGATGGTCACCGAATTGTTGAGATTGGTGCTATTGAGATGGTTAATAAAGTTTTAACCGGCAAACATTTTCATTTTTATATTAATCCAAAGCGAGATATGCCGACGGAAGCTTATCGAATACATGGCATATCGGGAGAATTTTTAAAAGACAAACCACCTTTTGAAGAAATTGTTGACGAGTTCTTAGGGTTTATTAGCAATAGCAGGCTTATTATACATAATGCAGCATTCGATATTAAGTTTATTAATTATGAGTTATCTCTGCTCAAAAGACCTTCTACAGAGTATTTAGAACTTTCCAATATTATCGATACTCTTGCTTTAGCTCGGAAGATGTTTCCTGGAATGAAAGCTAATCTTGACGCATTATGTAAAAGATATAAAATTGACAATTCCTCACGTAAGTTGCATGGGGCACTTAAAGATGCGGCATTACTGGCAGAAGTTTATGTTGAACTTACTGGAGGTAGGCAGATAAGTTTCAATATTAATAGCCAAAAGGCACAAAATATAGACGAGTTATTGGTTCAAACTACTATGGCAAATAAAAAGAATACTATAGTTATCAAACCAACTAAGGAAGAGTTACAAAAACATAAAGAGTTTTTGTCAAAAATTCTTTCTCCAATTTGGTTGTAGAACCAGTGTGTGAAAGTGAGAATGACATATATACTCTTCTGCTTTGAAGAATTGGTTTCGCAAAACTGCGTGGTATTCGCGTACTCACGTCTCATCTTCTAGACAAAAAAGTGCTTAAAACACCTAAAGAATAAGGTTTATAAGGATTTTGCTATAAGATTTGTAGTCATGTAAATGATATTTTTTATTTGACAATGCTGGAATTTAGAGATATAATCTCTTTCATGTATATTACAACTGTTCCAAATAGAAATTCTCGTCCTGCAATATTGCTTCGTACCTCTTATCGCGAAGACGGGAAAGTATTAAATAAAACCCTAGCTAACTTAACTAACTGGGATGATTTACGCATTGAGGCTTTTAAGAAGATGCTTAAAGGTGAATTTGATGGTTTAGATGGTGTTCCTGAGGTTGGTGAAAGTTTTGGGACTATTTTTCTACTAAAAAGAATTGCTGATGAAATTGGTATTACTAAGGCTCTTGGTACTAGAAGCAAAGAAGCTTTATTGAGTCTATTTTTGGTTTTAGCACGCTTTGCTCACCAAGGGTCTAGACTTTCCAGCGTGAAATGGGCGAAATCGCATGCGATATCTGATGTATTATCTGTCGATTCATTTGATGAAAACCATTTATATCAGGCTCTAGAATGGTTAGAAGAGAACCAAGAAAAGATCGAATTAAAATTATTTAAAACTTATCAAAAGAAAAATAACAAGCCGCCTGTTATGCTTTTATATGACGTCACTTCCAGCTATTTCGAAGGAACAGAGAATGAACTTGCGGAATATGGGTACAATCGGGATAAAAAGAAGGGTAAAAAGCAAATAGTGATTGGTCTATTAACTGATGATCATGGCGAACCTTTGGCTGTTAGAGTTTTTAAGGGTAATAGTGCTGATCCTTCTACCATTTATGAGCAGATTGAGCTAGTAAAATCTAATTTTGGTATTAAGAATATCGTCTTTGTTGGTGATAAAGGAATGATTAAGAGGACAGGCAAAGAAGCCCTGAGCAAAGAAGGATGGGACTATATTACAACCTTAAGTAAAGTTGAGATTGAAAGCTTAAAGAAAAGCGGAGTTTTGCAATATAGTTTTTTTGAAGAACAGCTATGCGAAGTAACCAATAATGGCAAAAGATATATTTTAAGGAAGAATGGTTCTATAGCCCGAAAAGTTGAGTTTGATAGGAATAACCGAGTTGAAAAATTGGTTGCAAAGATTGAAGAGCGTAATATATATGTATCAACCCATAAGAAAGCAAAGCTAGAACTTGGTTTAAATAATATTCAAAAAATTACCAAAGAATGGCGGATAGATAAATTTATCAACCTAAAATTAGATGGCAACCAAATAGTGGTTGAAATTGATCAAGATAAGAAAAAAGAGTTGTTTGCTCTTGATGGTTGTTATGCGATTGAAACACAGATTGAAATTAAACTGATGAGTAAAGAATTGGTTGATAAAGCTTACCATAATTTACATGAAGTAGAATTGAATTTTAGCAGTATGAAGACAGGATTACTCGAGGTAAGACCGATCTTTTTAAGGAAAAGCAACAGAACGAAGGGACATGTATTTGTTTGTATGTTGGCATTAAAAATATGGCACTATATGAAAAATAAGTTGAAACAAGGTTGTGGCGTAACCAAGGATGGTAAATATAATGTGACCATTGAGGAAGCATTAAGAGAGCTGGATAAAGTATGTTTTTTATATTACACAATCAAGGGTTGCAAAGTTGCAAGATTACCAAAATTAAGCGAGTTTCAACAAAATTTATTCAATTTATTTGATTTAACGATGCCCCAAATGACAAAATCTGCAAAATGATAAAATAATGGTATGGACCTCCTGATATACAGAATGAAAAGCAGTTGCTAAATTCATGGTGTAGATAAAAATGGTAAGACGGTATTAAAGAAAAAATTAATGAGAGATCAAGTTTTAACATTTATGGCTAATTTACCAAAATGTTTGGTAGGGATGGAAGCTTGCGGCGGAGCTAGTTACTGGGCAAGAGAAATAACTAAATTGGGGCATACAGTAAAACTAATGGCAGCACAATTTGTCAAACCGTATGTTAAAACTAATAAAAATGATCAAGCTGATGCAGAAGCTATATGTGAAGCGGTAACAAGACCAAATATGAGGTTTGTACCAATTAGAACTGTAGAACAACAAGATATTTTATCAATTCATCGAGTAAGAGAGAGATTGGTAAAAAATCGTACTGCCCTTGCTAATGAAATTAGGGGTCTACCACATAATTGGTATAGCAATGCCTTTATGGCAAATAGATAATACTAAAATATTGATGTCAAGCTTACCAAATTTCCAATTTGTCCGATCAAGCACTAATAACCATTGTTCAGCATCAATTCCAGCCAACCTAACCAGTAACTTGGCTAAGGATGTGTATGAAATTCACATTTGGCAAAAAATCTCTGTAATTTCTTATAGCGTGATTCTTGCTTGTCTCCTTTTATCGTTAAGGCAAGTTGTGTAAGATTTACATCTCTCACTTGCAGTAATCCTAATATTATTTGTTCTATTAATTTTATACTTGCAAAACTATTAAAAAAGTAGTCTCCTATTAATTGTTATAACGCTGTAATCATTCTCTTGCCTCTTAAGTCTTTAACAACCTAACTAATAGAGCTTTGTCTACGCGTTATCTACTATTTTTTATTCTCTCCTTAATCTCTTTGTCCTGTACTGAGCCATTCAATATGTGATTTTAATAATTAAAATCACATATTGAATGATGAAAAAAGTTAAAATGCACCCGCAGAATTGCTTCAAGAGTGCATTTTTCCTTATGACAAAGCCAGTTCTATAGAAGAATTAATAATTCTTCTAACAAACTGTTCTAATAGTTTGTTTATGTTTTTACATAATGCGTAGCATTTTGTTTGGTGCTTATATCGAACTTAGGTTATTATAATATACTCTTCTGCTTTGAAGAATTGGTTTTTGCAAATAATTGCGGGGATTTCGCGTACTTATGTACTTCATGTACTGCTTGCGTTCGCTCACCCTTGGTTAATATTATGGTTCAATTTGTTACCTTATCAGGCTTTTCAGAATATGAAGACACAATAAAGTTGATGGAAGATAAGGTTACAAGTTTAATCAATAAATCTTCACAAGAGATTGTTTATTTAGTTGAATATAAGGATATTTATACCGCAGGTACTAGTTTTAAGGCAAATGAATTGTTAAATCCTAGAGATATACCGGTAATTTATACTGGTAGGGGGGGGAAGTTTACCTACCACGGTAGCGGACAAAGAGTAATATATCCCATTCTTGATTTAGCCTCAGAACGAAGGCAAAAGGATTTAAAACTATATATTAAACTATTAGAAGAATGGATTATAAATAGCCTGTTATATTTTGGGATTAAAGCTTTTACTATAAGTGGTATAGTGGGGATATGGGTAAAAGAAAACGGTGTACCCGCAAAGATTGCATCAATAGGTATTAGAGTTAAAAAATGGGTTACATATCATGGTGTTGCTGTAAATATTTCAACAAATCTTGATATGTTCTCCGGAATTATTGCTTGTGGTTTGAGAGATATGCCTGTGACCTCGTTTAAGAAACTTGGTATTGATATAACGTTAGATCAGTTTGATGAAGTTATTAAGGATAAAGTCTTTGAGGTTTTTTAAAATATTCAGTATACCCCTATGAGTTCAATTTATCATATACTTGATAAGATTCCTGCTATTTATCCTGAGGACATGCAAATAGAATATGAACAATTAGCTCAGCAATTAATCAAATCAGGAAAACTTAGGATAGATACCGATAATAGTTGTAATTTTGCAAGATTTTCTGATCCAAAGTTCAATATTAGTTTGATGATAAGTAAAGAGGAAATAACCGAGCCAAATTTAATTGAACAAACTAATCAGTTATTAAGATCTCTATACAAATCTTCTATATCAGATAAAAAACTGGCATCGATTTATACAGATTTGAAAAAACAAATTCAGAAATTACAACCAGTTGACCAATCCGTTACTGAAAAATTAACAAGGCTTTTTGTTCAGTCAGCCCATCCTATAGTTATTAGGTGGTTATTGCATGATAAGGTTCAGGTATTTATTACTTATTCCCATAATATCGGTGATATGATGGATATAGTTGATTGGCAACGTTCGGGTTCTAATAGTGGTATGCAAAGTACTGACGGTAAGAATGTAGCAGTCTTTGTTTCCTGCGGTGGAAATCCATTTGCTGAAAATGATAAAAATCACCCAACTTATGGTGATGGATGGGCAGCAGCTGCTAGATTGCAAATTATAGCTGGGCAAGAACTTGGGCATTTTGCTGATATTAAAAGAGATGCAAGTGGCAGTCAAATTAGTCGTCATTCAGCAAATTTTTCTGGAACAAAAGCAACCCCCCATGTAAGACAGGCTAGAATAGATGATATTATTAATTGTGATAAACTATTAGCCAAGCTTCTCTCTATAGGGATGAGGCAAATGATTACTTATGAAGAAAAGGTAAAATTTTATAATAAAAACAAGGTGCGGGGTATAAGGGCTTATTGGGCAAGATTACTTGGCTTTATATATAAACAGAAATTTTTATTTTTCGTTAATAGAAGAAAATTGTTTTTTATTAAGAGATTCATAAAAGAGCAATATATGGGGCTGATGATTAGAGCTATGATTGAAGATATGAAGTTTAATTTAGCACCAGTCGCAGATGTTTATAAAAATAGTGACCCTGAGATCGAAGAAACAATTGCCTGTATAGAAGCTCTAGCAAGAGTACCCCAACAGGTGATGAAATGGGGATATTTAACGACTATGGCAACAATGCAAGGATTATATAAAGTATATTATTCCGAAGTTATACCTTCCTTAATTTCTAACTATGTATTAATGACTAAGCAAAGCTATAAACGTGATATGTCAAAGCCAAGATATCTAACTAATTTCTTTCGTAAAATAAACATATTTAGTAAAAAAAAATTAATATTTAAACAAATCAGAGAAGTATAATTAGCTTTAAAAAGGTTTAAAATGCATTCGCAAAACCGCTGTAAGAATGCATTTTTCCTTTCCATGATATTTTCAAAAAACAATTCGTAGGAGCAGAAGAGTATAATCAAGTTTTTTTAAATAGCCCTTCTATAGCCTATAATGTAGAACTTCTTATCTTAAAACTTTTTCTATGATAAGGCGAAAGACCGTGAAGGCTTATAGCATTTAGATGTTCTTTAGTACCATAACCGGAGTTTTTGTGCCACATATATTCCGGAAATTCTTTGGCATATTCAAGCATTAAGCGATCTCTAGTAACTTTCGCAATAATAGATGCTGCTCCAATAGAAATTGATAAATTATCGCCATTTATTATACTAATAAATCTTGGATCGTGAAATTTCATATTACCATCTATTAATACCGTATCCGGTTTAACAGCAAGATTTGCTACTGATATAGTACAAGCTTTTTTAGTTGCTTCAAGGATATTAATTATATCTATCTCATCATGATGCACTATACCAACAGACCAAATATAATTTTGGGTTATTTGTTTATATAACAACTCCCTCATTGTTTTAGTAAGTTTTTTAGAATCTTTGATACCATGTATGATTTTTGTTTGATCAATGATAACAGATGCAGCTACTACAGGACCAACTAGCGGTCCTCTGCCGGCTTCATCTACTCCAGCTACTAATCCTGAATATTTTTGTTCTAATTTAAACATCATGCCTCCCATAAAAATGACACTCTATGTACTTCCGCCTTATATATAGCTCTTCATCATCGCTATCATCTATTGTTACTGTAGTAACAGACATTATGAACTCAAAATAAAAAAATCAGGTTACTTAAAATGCTTAAATTGACACCCATGAGTTACGGCTACGGCGGGGATCTACCGTCCCTTATCTTTATTAGAATGCTTTGTGTTAGAAGGGGTGGTATTAGGTTTAATAGTACTACTACCATCTCCCATAGATATATCGTTTTTATTGAGAGTCTTTCTCAGACGGTGATATATTTGAGATCCGGCTGTACCCTCAAGTTTGCTTAATATCTTTTCTAATGCAGTCTTACTAGTTTGCAATCCATCACTTCTATTTGCTTTATCAATAGCTTGGATTGTCCCAGCACCATTTTCAATAAAAGCCTCTTTCTGTTCCTCAGGTGATTTAACAAATGATTTAATATAATGCCTCAGTTTTGCACCTAAATCTGTAATGGTTCTGACATGCATTGGATCAGCTGGTGAAAATTCCAATGCCGAATACATTTTTTCTGTACCAGCTCCTATAGTTGCAATTGTATCAATTTGTTCAGTTTTCTGTAAGGATTTATGTGGAAACTCTTCTATCAATGTATCCATTTGTTTAGCTTGTTGACCGAATTTATCTAAATTAGGTTGTCCTTTAACATATTCGGCAGAATATCCTTTAGCAAGTTCACCATGAGCATTAAGGGTGGTGCTAATATTGCCTTTAAATTCACCAAATTTTTGGCTAGTAGCTTCAACAGTTTGTGAAAGTACATTTGTTGTGTCATCATCCAACGACACCTGTATTTTTACTTCTTTCTCTATTCCCATGCTTTCCATAGCTTCAGCAAGTTCAGGAGTATATTTCGAATCAAAGCTAAAGTTGAATAGACTTTTGAATCTATCTATATCCTGTACAAAGCCTTCCTTTGGTTCACCAACAATATTAGCTATATCTGATTTAAACTTCTCTAACTTGGGCATAAAAATATCTTTAATTAATGTTAGCAATCACTAAAAACTCTTGCAGTTACCCTGCCATCTTTTTTTATTATTTGTTTTAATTGTACATTCGTGCTGATTACAAAATATCATTATTACTTCAAACTCTCTTAGAAATTCTTTAGTAATAGTAATTTTGTTACCTTTACATTGGTTTCTACTCGACATGTTAATATATATATCGACATTTTCACATATTTTATTTGGAACAATTGGCTTATAGTTTATCAAAATTGTGTATCCATCGGAAGTAAAAATATTTTTTTCTATAGGGAATATTTTAGCATCCTGTTGACCAAACCAGTTGGCCCAATATATACGCTTAAACTCTGGTATCTCATTCACATAAATGTCAAGTTCACCATTGTTATTTTTTATACCAATAGCATTTAAATTTATATCAAATATGAAATTAGGTTTAGGAGAATTTAGCATTAAGATTACAGATATAATCATTATAATCAGACCTAAGAAATGCCACTTTGTTCTCCATAAACAAGTCCAAAAAAATCCAAATAAGAAAGTAATTAAACTAATTTTGGTTATATAACCAAAATACCATACTGATAATGGTAAGGTATTAGTAAATTTCACTGCTGCAATAATTATATCAATGAAAAAACCTATTAATTTTAAACAATATTGATCTATACCAAATATCATTAAGAATAATGAGATAATAGATAACGGCATCAGAAAGAAAGACATTATAGGTACAGCAATAAGGTTCATGGGAATAGAATAAGTAGGAAATGTATAAAATTGGTTTATTACTACAGGAGCAGTTACTATGCTTGCAAGGAAGCTTGAATAAATATTAGAGGCAATATAAAATTTTATGGAAGAAAATATCCCCTTGCTTTTACCTAAAATCCATTGATTTCTTATATAAAATTCGTAACCAGCAGTTAGCGATAATACTGCCACAAAAGATAATTGGAAGCTTGGATGAAATATATATTCGGGATTTACCGATAATATTATGAAAGCTGCAATCGCGAGCGATCTTAGGGGATAGGGCTTCCGTCCTATCATAACTGCATAAATAAAAATTGCCGTCATAATGAATGCCCTTGTGGCAGCAATTTGCATGCCACTTAGCTCCAAATAACCATAACTGCCTATTAAAGAACAAATTGCTGCAATTGACTTTATGTTGTAATTATACTAATTCCCTAATTTAATTTAGCAAATAATTCATACAACAAATCGATTTAATTAGTGAGGCATTTAAATTTTTAAGGCAGGAACATACTACTATTTCTAGTTGTTCGATTGTGTCATATACTTTATTCTTTATAGTATTAGACTTTAAATATTGCCACAATTTCTCTGTCGGATTCAATTCAGGAGAATATGGGGGTAAATAAAGAATTTCTATATTTGTTGCAATAATTAGCTCTTTAGCTTTGTGCCATCCAGCACAATCCATAACAATAATCGCTTTTTGTTCTCCTATCTGTTTAGACATCTCTGCCAAAAATATATTTAAACAAACGGTATTGACATTTGGCATCATTAAAGTAAAATCATCACCTGTGATTGGGTTAACCGCACTATAAACATAGAAATTTTGAAAGCCCATTTTGGCTTTAACTTGAGTTCTGCTACCTTTACGAAACCAACCATAACCTAATTTAGAATGAGTCCCAAAACGTGATTCATCAAAGAAATACAAGTAACTGCTAGGGTTATTTGTTATTGTTTCTTGAAGTTTTTTTTAAACCCTTCATGAGTTTCTTTATTCTGTTTGTAATGCACTGGTCTTGGGGTAATGTATGCAAATTTAAGTTTCTGTAATACTCTATGTACAGCCGATTTACTAGCATCAATCTCCAAATTTTCTTTAAGTTTTATGATGATATTTTTTATTGTCATGTTACAATCGTCTTGTAACCATTTATTTATTGCTTCACAACAATTTTTTGTTAATTTACTTTTTCGTCCTCTACCTTGTTTATATTCAAGGCTTTTATCATTACCTTGAGCAAAGCTTTTTACCCAGTTCCTAAGCGTATTGGTTGTTATATTAAATACCTTACATACTATACCAACACCATTTTCTTTAGCAGCAATTATAGCCATAAGTCTAATAGCAACTCTATTATCTCGGTTCATGCTTGCAAGCTGCTCAATAGCACGTTGGTATAACTCTTCTGTTATTAATCTTTGATGACATCCCATTATATTCCTTTCCTTAATTTATTCATAAACTTGGAATATTATAACATAATCTCATCTTTTTTCTACTATTTATACTAATTTAAATTAGGGAATTGGTATTATAAGCAATATAATTTGATAGATTTAATAAGAATCTTGCTGATATGAAAAACAGCATAGCTACCAATGACAAATGTAAACCGGAGACGCAAAGTATGTGAGATATACCGCTTTGCCTCATTTCTTTCATTAATTTTCTATCGATGGCTTTTGTTTCTCCTAGTAATATTGCTGCGGCGAAATTACCTTTAATAGAACCAAGTATTTGGATTAGGCGGTTGTAAATATTTTTTTTAATTTTATAGATAAAACTATTAGTGTAGAGATTACTATGTGCTATAATTTGGGGGGGTGATAGTGCATAGCCAGTGGCGTTGATATCTGCCAAATATGCATAAAAGCCAAAGTCATAGCCACCTGGTAGAATACTACTTTGAGGCTTATAAAGCTGAGCCACTAGGTTAATGCTATCGTTAATATTAATTTCTTGAGCATATTTTGCTGGCATGCTTATCCTAACTTTCTCTAAAACCTGATTAGACCTATTAAGTTTTTGAATTTTGACCTGATGTAAGATAATTTGCATACCATGAGTGGTCGGTTTCATCGATTCTATAGTGCCACCTATTTGTGAAATTATCGGCTTTTTAATACCAACAACATGTAAATTTGATATACGATATTTGCCCACTAACATACCGCATGAAAAAGCAATAATTATGCCCGAAATAAATCGCCCAAATATGTTATTTCTTAAGATTATTAGTGATAAAGAAATTGTGAAAATAGCCAGAATAGATATAAAGGAAGGTTCGTTACTTAAAGTAAAATAAATAACGATACCATAAATGAAACTAACGAAATACCAAAGGCTGAGATTGTGATATTCCTGTTCTAAAATGCTTTTGGCAAGCTTAAAAATTAATTTATAATCTCTTAGGGTCATTCATCTAACAGTAGGTTTTTATTTAAAATAAGCTACTATTAGATGTAATTCAAGAAATCTATTTACCCCAATTTGGGATAAGAATTGACAAATTCTTATCCCAAATTCGCGTTATTCCCTCATTTCACCCTGAATATATAAATCATAAGCTATCTGATAAAAACTAATAGCTTCTTCTACTAAGTTAGGAATATTCTCAGTCTCTATTTTATCTTTACCAACTAATTTATAAGTTTTTGGCTGTCCCTGTGGGCTTAAGATAACTAAGTGATTATCTTTCATAAAACCAAGCAATTGGTAAGTGCTGATAAATGCTCTTTTTGCCGGTATGTTTAACATATCTTGACCGAAAAACTTACTATTATAGGAAAAGTTTAATAATCCCAAAATAGTAGGAGCAATGTCAATTTGACTTGCTAAACTATCAATTATCTGTGGTTTTAATATATTAGGAGCGTATATTAATAGAGGTATGTGATATTTATTAATCGGTAAATCAGTTTTGCCAGCACTTGATGCACAATGATCAGCAGTGATAACAAAGATAGTATTATTAAACCAAGGGCGAGTTTTTGCTAATTCAAGAAACTTACCAATAGCATAGTCCGTATATTTAACAGCTGCATTACGTCCACTACCAGACGCTAGATCAATTCTACCTTCGGTGAAAGTATAAGGACGATGGTTAGAGGTAGTCATAATTAATGAGAAAAAAGTTTTGCCTTCCTTATAATTTTGATCAGCTAACTCTAGTGATTTTATTAATATATCCTCGTCAGCTACTCCCCAAATATTAGAGAAACTTATTTCATTTGATTTTAGATTACCTCGATCAACTATATTATAACCATTACCATGAAAATAATTTTGCAAATTATCAATGTAACTATAGCCACCGTTTATGAAGTTAATAACATAACCTGCATTCTTAAAAATAGTAGCTATATTAAATAGCGATTGGTTATCAGGTCTACGGATAATGGAAGAACCAGGAGTTGGTGGTACTGATAAAGTAATAGCTTCCAAACCTCTTACTGTTCTAGTTCCTACTGCATATAGATTGGTAAAAAATATGCTTTCATCAGCTAATCTATCTAAATTTGGAGTAATATTTTGTTGATTGCCAAATTTACCCATGAATTCACTACTAAGACTCTCCACAGTAATAAAAATAATATTATATTTTTTATTATTAGAAGAATTAGCTTTGATATAACGTGCTATAGTAGAATCATCTAAGTATAGTTCTTTGTTTTTTGATAAACTAGTGCGAACAGTATCTAAAGCTTGTTTTTTATCAACTACTGGATAAAATTTATTATAATCTAAGCTATTATTAAAATAGGCAGAGAAAAACTCATATGGACCGTTTTTAGCAAGTTCGATAGCATATTTATTAGAATTAAAAGCAATTTTATTAGGGTTATAGAAATAAAAAGCAACTAGGCTAAACAAAAATAGCATTATCACACAAAAAATATGTTTCTTGCCATTTAGAGTACTTGCTTGATTAATTATATATTTTCTCAAGAAAAAAACAATTAATAGTGTAATAATTATAATGCCTAGTAATATTTCTATATAGGGCAAAGACTCTTTTACAGTACCAATGATTTCATGAGTGTAAATTAGATAATCTACAGCAATAAAATTAAATCTAACACCGAACTCATCCCAAAAAGTAATCTCTGCGATGGCAATAAATATTAGTAGTGCAATAGTACAAAAATAAGCGATAAAAGAGCAGCTTACATACAAAAATTTATACCGAGCCAATAACTTGTAGAAGCCAATGATAACAAGCGAAATTACTGGTAAAAAATAACAAAGAGATATTAGATCATTAAATGTACCAATAACAAAAATTGACACTAGATCAGATATGGTTATTTGTTGTTGCCATAAAGCATATGAGCTTAATAGAATACGAGTAATAAACTGAAATATTAGGTAAATTCTAACAATAGGAAGATGAAACAGTATTTTTATCATATATATCTAAATTAACGTCATTGCGAGGAGGTCGTAAGGTCACAACTGTTGAAAGTTAAAAAATCGTCTATTAGCGAAGTGTTGTTATAAGGCTTAAGCCGTCTATTAGCGAGCGAACGTATGTGAGCGTGGCAATCCATGAAGCTTGTCAATTGCTTCGTCGACCTACGGTCTTCTCGCTAATAGACGGGTTATTTCTTTCCTTTAAAGGGACGATTTTAACTTATCTCCCTAGCTATTAGTCTTCCTATTACCATAAATGTCAAGAAAACTTATGGGTAATAGTAAGCTGCTTACGCAGGGATTGACACCCTAGGCTATTAAACCGATGTCTTAGAGCTTGTCCGCAAACTAAGTATAGAAGTAATCCTACGAAGAAGTAATCGACTCATAGCCAAAAAAATTATATTTTCACTAGAATCAGTAAGAAAATCATACTCCTTGGAGAGCCTTCTATTTCTATTTATCCAAGCAAAGGTTCTCTCAACAACCCATCGCCTTGGCTGTACTTTAAACCCAACTTCCCTTGTTGGCAATAGTTCTAGTGGTGTATTTTTTGGTATCCAAAATCTGCACACTGGTCGTTTAACAATTTCTAAATCTATGTTATACTTTTCCTTAATGAGACCCTTTAAATCTTTAGACTGATACCCCATATCAGCCCACATTTGTTTAATAGTAGTGTACTCTTTTTGTATGTTACTGAGTAGCACTGTAGCTCCGTATCGATCATTCTCATTCGCAGAACCGACATAACAACCTAACACAAAGCCTTGTGTATCGGTAATAATATGCCTCTTTCTGCCCTTAATTTTCTTAGCTCCATCATAACCTTTAGCTCCACTTTTTCTGTTGTCTTGACAGACTGACTATCTATTATGCAAGCACTAGGATACTCATTTCTACCTAATTTTCTTCTAACATCCTTGATAAGTTCATGGTTCATACGTTCAAATACACCTTGCTTCTTCCATCTTCTAAATTGTTCATATACTGTCTTCCAAATTGGAAAGTCATGCGGCATATATCTCCACTGACACCCAGTACGTAATACATAAAAAATTGCATTCAAAATCTCTCTTTTGCTATGTTTTAAAGGTCTACCTCCCTTTACATACGATACTTGAAACAACCCCTCTATCCTTAACCATTCTTCATCTGTTAAATCTGTTGGATAATTTTTTCTGCTCATTCTTCTATACTTCTTACTAATAATACTTTGTTCACTTCATCATACCTTAATTTTAGTTTGAGGACAAGCTCTTACAATGATTTTAGTAATTCTACTACCACAAATAACTATTGCTAAGGATTTTGGCATATATGGAACAATTTTTGAGGTTAAAGAAGAAGGATTTTTAGCAATGATCGAAAGAAAACTAAAATTAGTTGATATAGAACAGGAGAAAAGCAAGATGTTAGAAATCGCTAAAACTCGAATAGAGCAGCCGGTAGCAGTTAGCAATATCAAACGTACTCAAAAAGCACAAGATTTTACTTATGATCCAAGCTACATAATAAAAGAGGATATTATTTTGCCAGATGGCAAGCTACTTCACAAGATAGGTACAAAAGTTAATCCACTAGATTATATAAACTTGGACAAGAAGTTGATATTTATTGATAGCAGAGATAAAGAGCAGGTTGAGTGGTTTAAGCAACAAAAAAGCAGCTCAGTAATAAAGGCAGAAGACAAATTGATATTAGTAGCTGGTAGACCACTTGATTTACAGAAAGAACTTGATAGAGAAGTATATTTTGATCAAGCAGGAGTTTTAACAACAAAATTTAAAATTAAGCAAGTACCAGCAATAATTCAGCAGGAAGGAAAAGTTTTAAGAATAAAAGAAGTAGAAATTGATTAGTGGTCGTAAAAAAACAGTTATAATGCACAATGGACTATTTTAGGTAAAATTTGAGTCATAACTAATAAAATGCTATTATAAGTAAATTAATAAAATTAGAGGTGAATTATGCAAAAATGGCAGTTACAAGAAGCAAAGGAACATTTTGAAGAATTAGTTGATAGTGCATTGCATGGTGAAATGCAAAAGATAGTAAAGTCATCTAGAGACGTAGTATATATAGTTTCTGCTGAAAAATACAAAGCAAGAGTTCCAAAGAAAAGTTTTAAAGAAATGCTTTTATCAATACCTAAAACTGTTGATGACGAAGAAGATTTATTTGAAAGAGCTCAAGGCAAAGCTAGAGATGTTGAATTATGAGATATATGCTTGATACCAATATACTTTCAGAATTAAACAGAAAGATACCAAATCCTAAAGTGCTTGCATGGATTGATAAAATTCCTACGAAGTTATTATATATTAGCTGCATTAGTGTTGGGGAGATAAAAAAGGGGATACTAAAGAAAGCTAAAACTGATAAATCAACAGCGTTAAATTTAGAGAATTGGCTAGAAGAAATACTAATAACCTATTCCAATAAAATATTAAATGTTGATTTAGCTGTCTGTCAAAAATGGGCTGAGTTATTAGTAATAGATGGAACAAATGATATAGATAGCCAATTGGCTGCCCAAGCAATAGTTCATGATATGGTTTTAGTTACTCGTAATACCAAGCATTTTACTAAATTTGCAGTAAAATTACTAAATCCTTTTGAGGAATGTGAATAATGTAAGAGGTAAAAACATTGACAAATAAAATTAAGCAAGTACTAGCAATAATTCAGCAGGAAGGAAAAGTTTTAAGAATAAAAGAAGTAGAAATTGATTAGTGGTCGTAAAAAAACAGTTATAATATACAAATAAACAACATTAGAGGTAATTTATGCAAAAATGGCAATTACAAGAGGCAAAGGAACATTTTGAAGAAATTATTGAACTTGCTGAAAACGGGCAACCTCAATTAGTAAATGATAAGAAGAGACATAAAGCAGTCTATATTATCTCAGTGGAAGATTATATGGGTGATAAAATAAATCCCCCTATGTCATTTAAAGAATTTTTATTATCCATACCAAAAGTTGATAATGATGATGAAGAGGATTTATTTGAAAGAAAACCAAGTAAAGCTAGGGAAGATATTGATATATGAGATATTTACTTGATACTAATATATTGTCAGAGTTTCGTAAGAAAAGTCCAAATAGCCAAGTAATATCTTGGTTATATCAAGTACCTATAGAATCATTATATATAAGTTACTTAACAATTGGTGAGATTCAAAAAGGGATTGCTAAAAAGAGACAAACAGATTTAATAGCCTCATTAAGTTTAGAAAGGTGGCAAGATATTTTAATTAAAAAATATACCGCTAGAACCATTGGTATAGATAATAATGTATGTAAATGTTGGGGTGAATTACTTGCTATTGATTCTACAAATCAGGTGGATAGCCTAATTGCTGCCCAAGCAATAGTTCATGATATGGTTTTAGTTACTCGTAATACCAAACATTTTACTAAATTTGCAGTAAAATTACTAAATCCTTTTGAGAAATGTGAATAATGTAAGAGGTAAAAACGTTGACAAATATCAATAACACGGTCTTGAGCAAAAAGTTTGGCGACCCAGCTCAAGGCACAAAGACACGGTTAAGTATCCTACTGTTAGTGGCTATTTTTATGCCATTTTCAGTATCTGCAAGTATTACATGTAAGGGACATTTTGTCAATCCAATTACTGATATTTGTTGGAGTTGCATATTGCCAATAAGCATAGGCAACTTAATTAATATTGGTAGTGGTGTAAGAGCTTGTCCTCAAACTAAAATTAAGGTATGATGAAGTGAACAAAGTATTATTAGTAAGAAGTATAGAAGAATGAGCAGAAAAAATTATCCAACAGATTTAACAGATGAAGAATGGTTAAGGATAGAGGGGTTGTTTCAAGTATCGTATGTAAAGGGAGGTAGACCTTTAAAACATAGCAAAAGAGAGATTTTGAATGCAATTTTTTATGTATTACGTACTGGGTGTCAGTGGAGATATATGCCGCATGACTTTCCAATTAATAGGAGACTACTTATTTTAATAGTTTTGCAAGTATAAAATTAATAGAACAAATAATATTAGGATTACTGCAAGTGAGAGATGTAAATCTTACACAACTTGCCTTAACGATAAAAGGAGACAAGCAAGAATCACGCTATAAGAAATTACAGAGATTTTTTGCCAAATGTGAATTATCATACACATCCTTAGCCAAGTTACTGGTTAGGTTGGCTGGAATTGATGCTGAACAATGGTTATTAGTGCTTGATCGGACAAATTGGAAATTTGGTAAGCTTGACATCAATATTTTAGTATTATCTATTTGCCATAAAGGCATTGCTATACCAATTATGTGGGATATGTTGCCAAAAGCAGGAACTTCTAATAACGTTGAACGTCAGCAATTAATGGAAAGGTTTATTACTGTATTTGGCATAGAGAAGATGTCAGCATTGCTTGGGGATCGGGAGTTGATTGGTGATTTATGGCTAAAGTTTTTAGCTGATAAAATGATACCATTTTATATTAGAATCACAGCCAATCTTACCATTGGTAGAACAGAAGATGAATTAGCTACTGCTAATCATTTAATTAAGAGGTTACAGAATGGTGAATATATGTTGTTTAAAGGAAAAAGATATTTGGGAAGTATCTGTAGCGGCATTGCGTAATGATCAAGGGAGAATTAGTAATCATAGCTACCAATGATAACCCTAATATAGCACTAAATATATATAAAAAAAGATGGGAAATAGAAAATCTTTTTGCTTGCCTTAAAACACGAGGATTTAACTTTGAAAACACCCATATAATACATTTAGATAGAATTAGTAAATTGCTTGGTTTACTTGCTATAGCATTTACTTTTGCTTATGTTGTGGGTCAATGGCAAAATTCTATCAGACCCATAAAGCTTAAAAAACACGGTAGAAAGTCTATCTCCTTATTCAGGTATGGCTTAGATTACTTGCAGAGAATATTTTTGAATATTGAAGAAATGATGGAAGTTATAACAAAATTTATTAAGCCCATAACACCATCTTTACTTCGATTATCACCTTGTTAATCTCTTTGTCCTGTACTGAGGCCAAATACAGTAATAAACCTTTCCATTAATTGCTGACGTTCAACGTTATTAGAAGTTCCTGCTTTTGGCAACATATCCCACATAATTGGTATAGCAATGCCTTTATGGCAAATAGATAATACTAAAATATTGATGTCAAGCTTACCAAATTTCCAATTTGTCCGATCAAGCACTAATAACCATTGTTCAGCATCAATTCCAGCCAACCTAACCAGTAACTTGGCTAAGGATGTGTAGATAATTCACATTTGGCAAAAAATCTCTGTAATTTCTTATAGCGTGATTCTTGCTTGTCTCCTTTTATCGTTAAGGCAAGTTGTGTAAGATTTACATCTCTCACTTGCAGTAATCCTAATATTATTTGTTCTATTAATTTTATACTTGCAAAACTATTAAAAAAGTAGTCTCCTATTAATTGTGATAACGCTGTAATCATTCTCTTGCCTCTTAAGTCTTTAACAACCTAACTAATAGAGCTTTGTCTACGCGTTATCTACTATTTTTTATTCTCTCCTTAATCTCTTTGTCCTGTACTGAGGTACATATTATCAATACCCTAATAAGTTTGTGCTACAAGTAGATATTGTATTATACAATATTATTCATGTATACATATTTGTATAATTTTGTATAAAAATTGTAAAATATTCTACATTAGTATTTTTGACTGTTATAATTTTATACTAATTCCCTAATTTAATTTAGCAAATAATTCATACAACAAATCGATTTAATTAGTGAGGCATTTAAATTTTTAAGGCAGGAACATACTACTATTTCTAGTTGTTCGATTGTGTCATATACTTTATTCTTTATAGTATTAGACTTTAAATATTGCCACAATTTCTCTGTCGGATTCAATTCAGGAGAATATGGGGGTAAATAAAGAATTTCTATATTTGTTGCAATAATTAGCTCTTTAGCTTTGTGCCATCCAGCACAATCCATAACAATAATCGCTTTTTGTTCTCCTATCTGTTTAGACATCTCTGCCAAAAATATATTTAAACAAACGGTATTGACATTTGGCATCATTAAAGTAAAATCATCACCTGTGATTGGGTTAACCGCACTATAAACATAGAAATTTTGAAAGCCCATTTTGGCTTTAACTTGAGTTCTGCTACCTTTACGAAACCAACCATAACCTAATTTAGAATGAGTCCCAAAACGTGATTCATCAAAGAAATACAAGTAACTGCTAGGGTTATTTGTTATTGTTTCTTGAAGTTTTTTTTAAACCCTTCATGAGTTTCTTTATTCTGTTTGTAATGCACTGGTCTTGGGGTAATGTATGCAAATTTAAGTTTCTGTAATACTCTATGTACAGCCGATTTACTAGAATCAATCTCCAAATTTTCTTTAAGTTTTATGATGATATTTTTTATTGTCATGTTACAATCGTCTTGTAACCATTTATTTATTGCTTCACAACAATTTTTTGTTAATTTACTTTTTCGTCCTCTACCTTGTTTATATTCAAGGCTTTTATCATTACCTTGAGCAAAGCTTTTTACCCAGTTCCTAAGCGTATTGGTTGTTATATTAAATACCTTACATACTATACCAACACCATTTTCTTTAGCAGCAATTATAGCCATAAGTCTAATAGCAACTCTATTATCTCGGTTCATGCTTGCAAGCTGCTCAATAGCACGTTGGTATAACTCTTCTGTTATTAATCTTTGATGACATCCCATTATATTCCTTTCCTTAATTTATTCATAAACTTGGAATATTATAACATAATCTCATCTTTTTTCTACTATTTATACTAATTTAAATTAGGGAATTGGTATTACTTGTAAACACATAAGCTAGAGGTTATTGTATTGACTTGAGCAAATATTGTAATAGTTACAATTATTCGATATATCAAATTTACTTTATGTTGACTACAGGTGAAATTATAAGAATATTAATGAGTGAAAAGGGGATTACTGTAACCAAACTTGCTGAGCTAACAGAAATAAAAGAAAGTACTATTACAAATATAATTTACAACAGAACTACGAAACCTGAATATTATAATAAAGTGGCAAATGTATTGAATGTCCCAATTGACACATTAGTTAAAAATAAAAAGCAATTTATTGTAAATATCAAGACATATTTAAATGCTTTGCAAATAATTATTGATGTTATTGATACATTAAAAATTCAAGAAATAAGTATTAATATTCTGCATGAATATATAGAATCATTATACCAATACTTAGAAACAAATACAAAGCCTGAGTATGCTAAAGTTTACATTAAAGGTATGATTGAAGGACACTTAAAATTCGGACTAATAAATGCTAAATAGTGCTAGATGCATTAGTTAACATTTGATTATAGAAATATAGATTATTATAGTCTATATCTATACTATCTTTAACACAGGCAATGTAATAATTATCTCCTGATATAAGTATTTTGTCTGCTCTATGAATATACTTTTTCCATACATGAGATTTTGGCCAATCGGTTGTTGAAGTACTATAAAAGCATAAAATATTTTGATAATTAGCTAATGACTGTATTGCTTCTGCATCTACAAAACGTAGTTTTGCTTCTTCTATGATTTCATCTGCACTTTCTTGGCTAAATATAAATACTCCATAGCTTTGACCATTATTATCTAATAGTAAATACCAACCCAAATCATTTAATAAATAGTATTCCGCTATATTTAAGTCTTGTATTAATTGATGGATATAATTTCTATATTCCTTAGAATGAAATGCTTTATATCTTATTAATACACTCAGATCTTTGGATATATTGTGAAAAAATTCATGGCTACTAACGGTGTATTTTCTCTAAAAATGCACTTATATTATATATTATATCTTGTTTTATATAAAATTCATTAATTATAGACTGATTTAAATGGTTTACTGCTTGTTTGTAGTCCATATTAGCTGTTAATAATATTTTATTCGCATTGGAATATTGGGCAACCTTTGTACAAAACTCAATACCTGACATACTTGGCATATTGTGATCTACTATAATAGTAGTAACTTGCTTAAATCTCTCGGGCGAATAAATATTATTACAAATTTTTTTATAGTCTATATCGTATAGTTTTTTTTCGTAATAACCGTAATCTAACAAATGTTTATACCATTGATTATCAAATTGTAAATTTGATAAATAGTTTAATGAGTCAATTGGACTAGTAGAAAAAATAATATTCTTTTTATCTTTGTATATCTCTTTTAGTTCTACGATAAACAATTCATCATCATCTAATATTAAAGTTTGAGTCGGTCAAAAAAATGGTAATAATGACATATGTTTGCTATGTATTATAATTAGGGAAATTTAATTGAAACTCTGTATATTGCCCCTCTTCAGATATACAAGATATATCACCACCAAAAGAAAGCATTATTTTTTTACAAAAAGATAACCCTAAACCTATACCATTTGCACGTCTAGTATAAAATGGTATAAAAATATTCCCTCAATCTTCTTGCTTTATACCTTCACCTGTATCTTTAAAAAAAGATAATTGTATTCATTAATTCGTTCTGACGTTATATATATTTTTGCATTACTATTTGACCTAGTATAATACAAACTATTTTTAAGTAAATTATGTATGACATGCTTAAATAAACTACTGTCACCTAAAAAACTAAAATTATAGTTTATTGATAGTATCACTTTATTTTGCTCGTCCTTTATGAATGGATAAGAATCTATTATTACATTTATTTCATGCTTGATAGATAATAGCTCTAATTTTATATCGCTACTATCTTTTTTTAATTTTGCTAAAATATTATCTACTAAATATTCTGTTTCTGTAATGACTTGATCTATTCTAGGCAAGATTTTTTTTAATGTGCCTATATCGTCTTGATTGTTTATTTTTCTTTTAATATTATTATTAATTAAGGCAAGTGTAAGTAATGGTGACTTAATTTCATGCATCATCGTTCCAGCTATATTTTTTGCAGTATTAAATCTTGCTGTACTTACTAGTTCTTTTCTTTTATTAAAAATGAATCCTATGGTTGTACTATATATTACTATATATATAAAATTATACATTGCTTCACAGTGTATTGCTTGAATAGAATGCGGTATAATAACATAATGTAATGTTATTCCCAGTATAATTCCAATAAATGAAATAATACAAAAGCTAAGCCAATCAACTAGCATAGCTAGCAGAAATATAGCAAGAGAAATATTAATTAACCAAAACTGAGAAGTAGGGTTATTCAATGCCATAAATGTTGTGAATAGAGGTAAAGTGTATATTAAAGTAAAATACCAATATAATGGGAAATATTTGATATATTTTTTATGCCAATAATCATGCGTTAATAATATTACACAAATAAGACCTGCTATAAAACGTAATGCTAGGATTACATTAAAGTTATCAACCTTATCAGAGTCCTACATGAACCATGGTACTATATAATTTATACAACAAAATGTACCATATACTTTTACATTGATAGAATTTTCTTCCATTTTATTTTTAATAAAGTGTATAAATTGGGTGATATTATACTGAGACTTAATAATATGTTGCTTTTTGCTTGTAATATTTTTATTTAACCTTAATCTAAATCCACTATTGCACCATAAATTATAAACTAATATCATGAGTGATATTAGTAACGATACTATAAGTGTACTTATACAAATCTCAACTTTAAGGTAATAATTTAAAAACATTGTAATACATGTTATAACACAGCAGTACCAAAAAAAATTAAGTGGTCTACTTAGTCTTAAAATACCTATGATCATAGGTATACCAACCATTATGCCCCATATTAATTCTAAGTCCATAATAACTCTAATAATATTTAAGTTTAACAAACCAATACTTATGCCTATAATTCCGCTAATAAATGTTGCAATTTTAGCTAACTTTAATTCATTGAAGCTAGAATGTATTTTAAATATACAATTATGTGATAGTAGGATAGCTGCTGAGTTGATATTTGAATCAGCAGTTGACATAATTACCGCAAAAATACCAGCAATAGTTAAACCTTTGACTATACTAGGTAATAAGTTTATTATTGCTATATTTAATAGGTGATGTGGTAAAATATTAGGATATATAATTAACCCAGATAATGCGATAATTGCTAAAGTAAATATAAGTGCAGACTTTATAAAACAATAAGTATACATTATTGACTGTATGTCTTTTGGATTAATTGCGGCTAGATATCTTTGTATTAATGAGGGATTTAAATGATGCGTAGGCATAGATAAGGCAAAAAATAGTATAATATAATTTAAGTAATCAGCCTGATTGAAAAATGATAGTTTATTACTTTTAGATTGTAGTAGTATAGCTGTCATACCTCCAGCCTTATTCAGCATTACACTTGCTAGTATTGGTATAACTACAATTAACAATGTAAATTGTATTACATCTGTTATTGCTACTGATCTAAATCCACCTAGTACATGAATAGACTACTATAATTAATCCACCTATTATCACTCCCATTTCATATTGCATACCAAGTAAAGAGTTAAATATATGACCTAAGGCAGTAATTTGTACTCCAGCTATTCCTGTACAATAAGAAAATCCAATTATAGCTGTTACAATGGACGCGTTTTTACCATAAAAGATTTTAATTATATCACTAGCTGATATATTGTTATTAAATCTATTATCAATTTTTATGGCTATGAATTTTGCAAATAAAAAGCTACCTAAAACATATCCAAAATTAGGTATTATAAATATAACACCTAGTTTATATATTTCAGATATTGTTCCTACAGTAGAACCTGCACCAATTATAGTGGCAAGTGAGCTGAACAATAATATAGGGTAACTAAGTTGTTTTTTAGCAATTGCATAATCTATTATATTAACGTTTTCTGCTCTATAGTATACTCCTACTACAATAGTAATTAGTAAATATAAAACAATGATGCTAATGTCCAAATAAGATAATTTTGATATATACATATAAAATTGTTTTTGTTATGCATAAAATACCTTTTAAAAATTACAATTATTTTCAAAATAATGCAATTATATTCCCGGATGTAAAATTAAAGCATAATTATGGCAATAATCAAATACTTCATTTTTGTACAGCCAATAGACCTTTAACAGATCATTTGTCTACTATAAACTACATAAAAAAGCACATGCGTGGTTGCATAATTTTTGATTGCGATGCGGATATATTAAAATTTACACTAGAAAGTGTTAAAACAGTTACTAATAGTCTTATTATTGAATTTGGAGTATGCACTGGCAAAACTATTAACATTATTGCAGCACTGAATTCTAAAAATGTTGTTTATGGATTTGATTCATTTGATGGTCTTCCAGAAGACTGGCGTACTGGAGCAAATAAAGGTACATTTAAATTAAGCGATGATATTGTCCCACCTTTATTGGCAAATGTATCAATATATAAAGGTATGTTTGAAGACACTATCCCCCAGTTTAAAAATGAAATAAAAGACACACCCATATCTTTAATACATATAGATTGTGATTTATATTCCTCAACTAAAAGTATATTTAAATATCTATCTACAAATATAGTAGTTGGCACATTTTTATTATTTGATGAATATTTTAATTACGATGGCTGGGAAGAACATGAGCATAAGTCATTTATAGAATTTATACAGCATACTAATTTATCTTTTGAATACATAGCTTATAATAAGTTTCATGAGCAAGTCTTAGTACGTATTTGTTAAATCACATATAGCCTTTATGTAGCAAATGTTTCTGACTGTTTAGAGATGAACTCTACTCTTATCTTCGAGATATAAAATGGCAAGAATTATGGTCCGGAATGGGATTAATATGTGGTGTGTGGGATATCTTGCCTCGATAGCGGACTATTTAACTGCTCCTTTGACCAAGCAACTTCATCTACTCGTCTAGCGTCGATAAAAAATAATCTCCTGTTTAAATCCATGTGTTCTAGGTTCTGTTGACAAAAATTGTAGTTAGGAAAAAGGAATAAAAAGTTGTCATAGTAAGAAGAAATGGTAGTTTCTAGTTATCAAAAAAAGGAACTATCAATATGAAGTATTACATAGAAGAACAAGCATGGGAAGTAATTTTATCATTTTTTAAGGAAAGAAATGGTATACACAACAAGAATGAAGAAAAAATGAGACAGTTTATTGAAGCAATATGGTTTATTGTTAGAACAGGTTGTCAATGGCGTCTTCTACCTGACGATTATGGTTGTTGGTACAGTATTTATCGCAGATTTAAGAGATGGGTTGATAAAGGTATATGGGATGCTTTAATGGATTATGTTAAAGTAGATGCAGATATGGAATTGATTATGATTGATGCAACTATTATAAGAGTACATGCTTGCTCATTTGGATATATCAAAGGTAATCAAGAAGAAGCAGCTTTAGTTAGAAGCAGAGGTGGTTTTAGTACTAAAATTCATGCCCTTGTTGATGCCCTTGGTAATCCATTAAAGTTTATACTAACTGCTGGGCAAAGAAATGATATAACTCAAGCGGGAAATCTTACTCAAGATGTTCAGAATACGACAGTGATAGCCGATAAAGGATACGATAGTAGTGCATTTGTAGAAAGTTTAGAAAATAAGGGGTGTGAGATTGTTATACCACCAAAATCTAACCGTAAAGTACAACGTGAATATGATAAACATACTTATAAGGAACGACATTTAATTGAGTGCTTATTTGGTAAAATCAAACATTTTAGGCGTATATTTTCTAGATTTGATAAAGCCCCAGCCACTTTTTTAGCTTTTCTAAATTTCGTTGGAACTTTAATATGGTTACGTTAAAATTTTTGTCAACAGCAATTATCTTTTATCTAAATTTTCAAAAAAATAAAAAATATTTATCTAAATAACAAAACAACGTTTTTGTTGAATAAGTTTATGGCACACTTCAAGTAGTTTACGCATGCACGCAACTATAGCAACCTTTTTAGGTTTAAAATTGTTAACAAGCCTATCATATAAAGCTTTTAAATATTGAAAACTATTTTTGACACCATTTTTCCCCGCCAATACCGCCATGTATAAAGCATCTCGTGGTATTTTCCTGCCACCTCTAATAAATCTTCGTCCTTGCTTATTACCACTATCACGAGCATAAGGAGCTATCCCCACAATTGCTGACAATTCGTTACTACTATAATTTTTATTTCCTAATTCAGGTAAAAAACTAATTAGTTTTTTAGCTACGCATTTACCAATACCAGGCACACTCTCTAATATTTTTACCTTCTCTTTCAACTCTTCTGATTCATCTATTACCTCATTTAATTTCTTATCAAGCTCAGCTATTTCATTCTGTAAAAATTTAATGAGTTTTTCTATACTCTCTTTATCAATGCCATCAATACTATGATGTAGCCTCTTCTTTTCATTGCTAAGCATTAATACTAAATCTTCTCGCCTTTGCTGACATCTCTTCAAAGTCTCTGATTCAACTTGATATAAATAATTAGCTGTAAGTTGCATCTTATCGCCATAATATGCTAATTTAAATGCGTCCTTCTTATCAGTTTTACACAAATTCACCGATTTACTAAATAGAATTAAAACTATAGGTATTGACCTTATGTATCTGTTGCTTATTATTATACAATTCTTGGCAAATCTCTGCTTCATAACCTCCAGTAGGCTCACATACTATTATCTTAATTTCTTGCTCTTTTATTAATTTTATCAGTTCTTCATGCCCTAACTTATCATTGGAAAAACGATTATATATCGGTTTATTGTTAGACTCATATAAACATATATCTAACCATTTTTTACTTACATCTAGACCTATTATTTTACTCATGATATAATCTCCTTCATCTTATTGTGCAAGGCTGCTGCTTCCAGCACCTTCTGCAATTTGTTCAAAGCAAACCTTGTAAGAGGGTACTTATTCTGTGCACGATTATTTCAATCAAGAACCTATCAAGTCACCCTCTTACAATTACTTATATCATAATTTAAAGATATAAGAACCTAGGTAATGATAAAATAACTTAGTGATAGCATAATTAATGATAGAATGATTTAGTAAGTAATAAAAAAGAAAAAGCTATGTTTGATTTTCTAAACTTTTTCTCGAGTGGTGCGACTCATCTTCGAGATAAATATGAGCAGAAATTATGCTATAGAACGTGAGTATTATGCGACGAGTGGAGTGTAGAATTAAATTCTCGTTACTGACTACATGTATGGATCTCCTGTAAAATGCAAGAAAAAAATAACATCTAATAGCAAAAATGCAAATGCATACATGTATCCGGCTTATAGTTAATAAATTATGTGTAATTTATCCTACAGCCCTGATGGAATTCGCTGGCTTACAAATTTACTATATACTTATCATTTTATCGGCTTCAAAGAGCCATTGTAGTCATCAGTTTCTTTGTAAGCTAAGGTTTGTCTTATTTACCATCAATATTATTATCTCACGCATATTCCGGGTTGGAATCTCTTACATATTCTTTGTTTACCTATTAATTAATAAACCACTATTTATTTTATTTTATGTTAATTATAATAGCTCTGTGCTACAAACTTTACTCTCTACATAATCATCCCCTGACCTTAGTACTGCAAACACCACTCTTGCCAGTTTATTAGCTACAGCAACTACTGTTTTATTATGTCCATTTCGCTCAGATAAATTAAACATCCACTGCGTAAATTTGCTAAAATCTTTTTTAGATTTTTGTTCTTCCGATGTAAATCTTATCTTGGCATTTAGTACAGCTCTAGCTCCTTGGATCAATAGAGTACGCAAGTAAACATCACCTCGCTTGCTAATTCCAAGCAACTTATCTTTCCCTCCACTGGAATGCTGCCTTGGCACTAATCCAAGCCATGCCGATAATTGCCTACCATTCTCAAAACTTGTAGCATTACCTATTGATGCTATTAAAGCAGTAGCAGTAATTAAACCAAGACCAGGTATAGCTGTTAATCGTTGATATTGAGTTAAGTTGCTAGCTATTATTTTTAATCTTTTTTCTATCTCTTTTATTTTTTTGTCATTATCCAAAAATTCCTCTTTCAGTTCACTAAATGTTTGGTAACCTAGCTGACTCAAATTTCCTTCATCTAAAATCTCAGTTAATTTTGTTACAACCTTATTGATCCCTTGAGGAATAATAAAACCAAATTCATGTAATAATCCTCTAATTTCATTCGCAAGTGCCGTACGGTTTTTTACCAATCTCTCTCTTACCCGATGAATTGACAAAATATCTTGTTGTTCTACAGTTTTAATTGGTACAAACCTCATATTTGGTCTTGTTACTGCTTCACATATAGCTTCAGCGTCAGCTTGATCGTTTTTATTAGTTTTAACATACGGTTTGACAAATTGTGGAGCCATTAGTTTTACTATATGCCCCAATTTAGTTATTTCTCTTGCCCAGTAACTAGCTCCGCCGCAAGCTTCCATCTCTACCAAACATTTTGGTAAATTAGCCATAAATGTTAAAACTTGATCTCTCATTAATTTTTTCTTTAATACCGTCTTACCATTTTTATCTACACCATGAATTTGGAAAATTCTTTTTGCAATATCTATACCAATTGTGGTAACTTCCATCTTAGCCTCCTGATTGTTATTTTAATATTTAATATTAACTTTAGAAGATTAGCAACTGCTTTTCATTCTGTATATCAGGAGGTCCATACCATTATTTTATCATTTTGCAGATTTTGTCATTTGGGGCATCGTTAAATCAAATAAATTGAATAAATTTTGTTGAAACTCGCTTAATTTTGGTAATCTTATAACTTTGCAACCCTTGATTGTGTAATATAAAAAACATACTTTATCCAGCTCTCTTAATGCTTCCTCAATGGTCACATTATATTTACCATCCTTGGTTACGCCGCAACCTTGTTTCAACTTATTTTTCATATAGTGCCATATTTTTAATGCCAACATACAAACAAATACATGTCCCTTCGTTCTGTTGCTTTTCCTTAAAAAGATCGGTCTTACTTCGAGTAATCCTGTCTTCATACTGCTAAAATTCGATTCTACTTCATGTAAATTATGGTAAGCTTTATCAACCAATTCTTTACTCATCAGTTTAATTTCAATCTGTGTTTCAATCGCATAACAACCATCAAGAGCAAACAACTCTTTTTTCTTATCTTGATCAATTTCAACCACTATTTGGTTGCCATCTAATTTTAGGTTGATAAATTTATCTATCCGCCATTCTTTGGCAATTTTTTGAATATTATTTAAACCAAGTTCTAGCTTTGCTTTCTTATGGGTTGATACATATATATTACGCTCTTCAATCTTTGCAACCAATTTTTCAACTCGGTTATTCCTATCAAACTCAACTTTTCGGGCTATAGAACCATTCTTCCTTAAAATATATCTTTTGCCATTATTGGTTACTTCGCATAGCTGTTCTTCAAAAAAACTATATTGCAAAACTCCGCTTTTCTTTAAGCTTTCAATCTCAACTTTACTTAAGGTTGTAATATAGTCCCATCCTTCTTTGCTCAGGGCTTCTTTGCCTGTCCTCTTAATCATTCCTTTATCACCAACAAAGACGATATTCTTAATACCAAAATTAGATTTTACTAGCTCAATCTGCTCATAAATGGTAGAAGGATCAGCACTATTACCCTTAAAAACTCTAACAGCCAAAGGTTCGCCATGATCATCAGTTAATAGACCAATCACTATTTGCTTTTTACCCTTCTTTTTATCCCGATTGTACCCATATTCCGCAAGTTCATTCTCTGTTCCTTCGAAATAGCTGGAAGTGACGTCATATAAAAGCATAACAGGCGGCTTGTTATTTTTCTTTTGATAAGTTTTAAATAATTTTAATTCGATCTTTTCTTGGTTCTCTTCTAACCATTCTAGAGCCTGATATAAATGGTTTTCATCAAATGAATCGACAGATAATACATCAGATATCGCATGCGATTTCGCCCATTTCACGCTGGAAAGTCTAGACCCTTGGTGAGCAAAGCGTGCTAAAACCAAAAATAGACTCAATAAAGCTTCTTTGCTTCTAGTACCAAGAGCCTTAGTAATACCAATTTCATCAGCAATTCTTTTTAGTAGAAAAATAGTCCCAAAACTTTCACCAACCTCAGGAACACCATCTAAACCATCAAATTCACCTTTCAGCATCTTCTTAAAAGCCTCAATGCGTAAATCATCCCAGTTAGTTAAGTTAGCTAGGGTTTTATTTAATACTTTCCTGTCTTCGCGATAAGAGGTACGAAGCAATATTGCAGGACGAGAATTTCTATTTGGAACAGTTGTAATATACATGAAAGAGATTATATCTCTAAATTCCAGCATTGTCAAATAAAAAATATCATTTACATGACTACAAATTTTATAGCAAAATCCTTATAAACCTTATTCTTTAGGTGTTTTAAGCACTTTTTCGTCTAGAAGATGAGTAGCCAGTTATCAGACCTCCCAACCATTCATTATCAGTTAAATTACACAAGCCTAAAACAGAGAGAGATAAAGCTGTAAAATATCAACGAAAGAGGGGATATCAAGCATGGAGAGTAAATGACCGAAGGGAGAGCGTAGAAAATACGCTTTTTCGTTTTAAAACTTCTTTTGGTAGCAAGTTTTTATCAAGAGATAATCAGAATATGACAAATGAAATATCGATTAAATGCCACCTTCTAAACAAAATGTTTTAGATTGGCAAACCAATTTCTGTTGCCGTTTGCTAACCCTCTATTTTGGGGTTAGGGGTAATTTATCTCAAATCCTATTTATGCAACAAAGCCCAAAAGAATTATTAAAATTTAACAGAAGTCATTGGTCATGCGAAAATAATTTAAACTGGATAAAAGATAAGGTTTTTGAAGAAGATAAGTCAACTATTAGTACTGGAGAAAATCCGTTAATAATGTCATTATTGGGGATAATAGCTCTATTTTCAAACAAAATTACTGAAACTAGAGAAAATTTTAACAATTATAGACATAGGTTGGTTATTTAAATTATTCTCAACTTAAAGTTAGGATTTTTAAACTGCCCTGAACCTAGAACAGCCTAATTAAAATATTATTTAGCCAAACCAATTTATTAAAGTAAAAGTGATAGCATAATGCATGACTGAAGCAAAGATTGCTGCTGCAATGTCATCTACCATAATACCAACACCCCCTTTGATATTAGCATCGAGCCAATTTATTGGCCATGGTTTTATTATATCAAAAAATCTAAACAACACTAAGGGCAAAGCAAATAAAAAGATAAAATTTATTAGTTGTGAACTTAAATATTTTGTAAGTCCTGAGTAGTTTACGAAAACCACAGAAAAACAACTTAGTATTATTGTTAGCATTTGACCAACTACCTCATCAATCACCACTTCTTTTGGATCGTCCTGTGTAGCATATTGTATGTATATTGAAGAGAAGTATGTGCCTAACATAAATAACAATAGGCAAATCAAAAGAGTAATAATAAAGAGAGTAATAAGTTGTGCTTGTAAAGTTGTGAAATTAGTAAATGAAAAAATTAGTTGATTAGTTAGAGAAAGATATACGATCAAGTAGCACAAAGGGAAAGCAGCTAAAGACCCAAATGTACCAGGACAATATTTTATTCTACCTATATAGAAAAAAGTTACAAAAAGTTCTACAAATTTTTTTCTTTTAGACATAATTCTGCTTAATTTTCTGATAATTCAAATAATTGATGCAAGCAACGTATTGTTTTTTCAGTATCTAGGTCTTTTATTAGGATAGAAATTTTAATTTCTGAGATTTGTATCTTTTTCACTGGTATATTTTCTTTTTCTAGTTCATTTAATACCGTACCAAGTAGGGTTTGATCATTTTTAATACCATAACCAATAATTGATACTATAGAAATTTGACTGTCAATGATAAAATTATTTATTTGATTAGTATTTTTTAGATCATCTAGTAAATGTTGTAATTTATTTTTATCGGATAGTTGGATAATGAAACTATATTGTATATTTGTCTTAATATTTTCCATTAATTCTAGGTGAATATTATGGTCAGCGATGAGTTTGCATATCTTAGAAAAACTCAATTGGGAGGATACCACTAATTGTAATAAATTCTTGTTGGAAGTAATACCAGTAATTTGCCTATTTTCCATAATTTTATCTCTAGATGTTATTAGTGTACCATTTTTTTCGTGGTATAATGGGAGTAAAAACGACGATAAAACGCGTATGGGTACATTATATCTAATAGCAACCTCTAAGGAACGTGGATGCAGCACTTTAGCTCCACAAGATGTAAATTCCAGCATTTCTTCAAAACTAATCTGTGATAATTTTGTTGCTCCCGGGACAATGCGAGGATCGGCAGTAAACACTCCTTCCACATCAGTGTATATATCACATCTATCAGCTTTCATAGCAGCTGCAATTAAAGAGGCGGTAGTATCTGATCCTCCTCGACCAAGCGTTGTCAACCTATTATTATTGGTAACACCTTGGAATCCAGCAACTATTGGAATGATGTTTTGCTTAATACATTCTATTAACAAACTAGTAGAGAGTTGTTCAACCAAAGCTTTGCTATAATTATCATTGGTTAAGATCGGTAATTGCCATGCCAGCACAGATCTTGCACTCATGCCTTGTTCTTGTAGTTTAAGGGCTAGTAAAGATGCTGTTACCATCTCCCCGCTACAAAGAGCGGCATCATATTCTGCGAGTTCTGAATTGGTCTTAAGACTAGAAACTTCATTACATAGAGTAACTAGTTGGTTGGTAACCCCGGCCATAGCTGAAACGACAATTATTACTTGATTGCCATGCTGCTTTTCAAGCTTAATTATTGGAATAATTTCTTTTATTCTTGCAATGTTAGCAACGGAAGTTCCACCAAATTTTTGAACTATTACTGACATAAATCTGCAAGCGTAATTTTCGATGTCATTCCTACGTAGGTAGCAGAATCTAAAAAAATAGACCAAGAGGGTTTGTTAGACTTTTTTAGACTCCTGTCTACGCAGGGGTAACATTGTGTGGTTAATAGGGATGACATCTGCAGGCAGAAATAGCATCATCACTGCACAATATTGACTATTTTATAGTCTCTCTTACTAGAAAATTCTACTTTGCCTGCAATCAATGCAAATAACGTATGATCTCTACCAAGTCCAACATTTTTACCTGGGTGAAATTTAGTACCACGTTGTCTAACAATAATGTTACCTGGTATCACATATTGTCCATCATATTTTTTAACACCCAACCTACGACCGACCGAATCTCTGCCGTTTCTAGAACTACCACCAGCTTTTTTAGTTGCCATTTATATATCCTTAAATAAATCCTATTATAGTTTAGTAATGTCTAATATTTTCAATTCGGTCAATTCCTGCCTATGACCAGTCTTGCGACGATAATTCTGACGACGTTTTTTCTTAAAGACAATAACCTTATTATCTTTAAACTGGTTAGTAATTTCAGCAGTAACAAGAGCTCCTTTAACCATTGGCGTACCTATAAAAGATGGCTTTGAATCTTCACCAATCATCAATATTTGGTCAAATTGGATTTTTGCACCTCTTTCACCGTCAATTTTTTCTACTTTGATGACACTGTTTTTGCCGACTTTATACTGTTTCCCGCCTGATTTGACGATTGCGAACATGAAAAATATCCTAACTAAAATTTAAACAAATTAAATCGGCATTATATTACCAGCAACTATTTTAGTCAATAGCAATTCGTAATTAAATAGATAATGCTATAAATAAAAGATAGCCCGTATTATTTATAATAATACAGTTTCTAATCATTATTATTGACCTTGTATTGTTGACATGATTAGTATACTCTTCTGCTCCTACGAATTGTTTTTTGAAAATATCATGGATTCGCATGCTCACCATTCATTTTCAAATCCAATTCTTCAAATCATTTGAGTATAACAGCGATAGTTGCTTGCCTTATCACAACTACACATTCTGTCTTCTATGCTATAATTTTATTTTGGTTTTACTATTACTTATTTTGGATTTATTTGTTGACTCTTCAGTTGTCTTACACTTTTCTTGTTGTTCAAGTATGCTCAAAATACTTTTGATATACAGTTCGATATCCTCTAAGTGATACACTACGCTTAAAATGTTATCATCTCTTTTACTGGTTACAGCACTTAACTGTTGTAGTTCTTTAAATAAACGAGATGTATCTGTCTTAGCTTTGCCAAATATATTGGAGAAATCTTTACTAGTTATATTTATCTGATGCAAATATTTCAAAGATATTAAGATTAATAAACCTTCAATAATAATTAATATTATTGCTAAGTATTGCTGCCACATTCTAACTTCTTATTGTTTTGTTATGATATCAATGCTACTTCAACATGTTTTTTGTGAATTAATCTTGAGTTGTATCTTGCTGTTCCATACATACTACCCCCATTCGTAATAAGAATTAGTTAATTCTTATCACGAATTGGCTTTAATATAAGGAAAAATGCATCCTTAAATCCATTTACATGAATATTAATCATTCTTATTTAAATAAATACTTTGATAAACTACTTTACCTTGTACAAATTTTAGTATATCAATACAGTTAATACTTATAATATTATGCATAATAATATACATTTATTTTTAGTGTATATAAATACATAATATTGTCAACTAAAATGTCTAACTAAATTCATTTATTTATAAAAATGTCACACTTAATTATTAAGAAAAATATTGAAAGGCTATTAAAAGAAAAAAATTGGCGTGTTGTTGATTTTGAAAATAAGATTGGACAAGGTAGAAGCGTTACAAATATATTCAGAGGTACTTCCAAAAATCCTACTATAGAAGTATTGCAATCTATAGCAGGTGCTTTTAATATTGAAATTCAAGAATTATTATTAGATCACGATAACCAAGATTCTATACTTAATATTTCTTTGCTTCGTGATACTTGTGATAAAATCATTAATGAACTTGAGCTAATTCACTATCCTATTGCTGTAAGGTATAGTAACGTATTTGCTCTTATTAAAGAAGTATACGAATACTCTTCACAGTTGAGTTTAGATAAAGCTGATGAAAATTTTACTAAATGGCTTATTCAAAAACATTATAAAAAATAACTCTAATATTTAGATTAACACTAGGTTCTAGAGCATTATTCACTTCAGACAATATGCTTTTATGGGCATACTCCATATAATTCTTTACTCCTAGGATGATCAGAACCAAAATATGTCAAAAGAAGTGAGTAAAAATAAGTGCATTGTATATGTCTATCACTTTTATTAGCTAATTTCGTAGCAGTTTTTGCTGCCTGAAAGAAGGCATAACTTACATTATCCATATTGCCAATGTTTTTGATATTGTATATGTTCCAATAAATATTTTTAGCTAATCTATAATTAATCATAGCCTCTTCTGCTTTCCCTAAAGTACTTAATATATTTGCTTTTACTACTAAAGCATTAGCTAAAAATATATCTATGGAATTCTCTAACTCATTTTCCCTATTGCTTCTATCTTGGTCTTGTATCAGTATATCAACTACTTTTACTATATGTTTCCAAGCATCATTCTGCCTCTTTAGCCCTAATTCAGATTTTGACAACTCTGTTAAACAATATGCTATTGTTGTAGATGTGATATCTTTAATTTCATTTAGATCACTACTCATTATCTTAGTATATACATCGTTAGTTATAGCGTAAGCCTCTTCAAATTTTTGCATATTATTTAGTATTTCTGCTTGCAAAATATAAATGGGTGCAAGCCATACATTTTCTTGTCTTAATTCTACATCACCTATTTGTGCCAATGTCCTAGATTTATTTAGCTGAGTTTTTTCTTTACTTATCGTATCTATAATTGCTAATAAAGCCTGCTGATACTTTCCTTGAGTTAATAATATTCTAGCCATACCATAATCTATCATGCTTGCTTTATGTATAAAGTTTTTATTATTAAGCATTATATTTTGTATAATATGTAAGTTATCTTCTGCCTCTTTTATTTGCCCTGTGAATACCTGAACTTGAAACATTTCATAATAAATTGATGATTTTGCTACCTCATTGTTTGGTAAACTATTTATGGCGTTTTTAGCCTTCACTAAATATTGCATGGCTATATCTGAATGGTGATTAACAACAAAGTATTCATATCGTCCTATACGTCCTAAATACCTACTATACGCTACTTGCTCTAATTCTGTCATATTTTGCCAAATCAACTTATGTTCGTGTTCTTTAAACCAACTTACCATTTTTTTGGCATTATATGGTTCTCTAGAACGTAAGTAGTAGCCAAGTAGGCTATTATGCAAGACCATGCTTGCATAAATATTACTATTATACTTATCCGCATTAGCTAGCAGTACTTCTACATTACTTTCAAAGGTATTATCCTGCATAATTAAATAAAATTGATTTACCATCTCCCCTGACATTAAATGTTGTATTTTAATAAGTAGTTTATCAATAGTTTTCTTATTAGTAGCTAAATCGTATATATTTAATATCTCATATTTTACTGCATTATGCATTCGAAATACTTTTTTATTTCTATTGTTACTAATTTGTTCAATTAAACCAAATCTTACTATCTCATCAATTAAATCGGATAATTTCTCCTTATCATCTACTAGATGTTCTAGTAAATTATTACCTATTTTTTGATTATTTAATAACGCCATATAGTATAATAGTGTTTTGGCTTCTGATGTAATTTCATTTAATACTATTGATAAATGTGCATTTAATTTGTTATCATGTTTTCGTATATAATTTATATACTCTTTGATTGTCATGTGGTTGTTGCTTTGTAAAAAAATAGCACTATGTCCAATTATATTAGTGGGATAACCTTTTAAATTACATGCCAAATCTTTTTTAAATTCCTCTGATCGCTCGTCTATAAGCTTATTAATTGCCATAAAAATGTCTTTTTCTTGTAAATAAGGAACTGAGATTCTTGGTAGCAAATATTGACTATCTTGCGAACAAATTATAATATGTCCATTATGATGCCAATCAATAATATCCTTAATTTTGTTATTTTCATTAATATGTAAATTATCGAATATTAATAACCACCTCCCCTAAGGTTTAAGATATGTCATAAGGTTTTGTTTAACGCTTCCGGTACTTTCTGAAATGAAACACCCCGTTTTTGAACATATTTTTTGATTTATTTCTTTGGCCAATAAAACAAATTGTGGGATTAAATCTATACTTGCATCTAAAAACGCAATAATATCGTAATCTTGTTGATATTTTTGTGCATATTTTCTAGCTATTTCACTTTTTCCTATACCACTGATACCTGTAATACCTACTATTCTGTCTCTTATTAATAACTTCCTTATGTTGTTAATTTGTTCCTCATGATTAACGAAATAGTATACTGGCTCTTCTTTATTAAAAAGAAGTACTGCATATGCTTCACAAGTAGAAATTACTACTATAAATAGTAATAGTATAAAATTTCTCATTTTAAGTCGTTAAGTTTTCTATACTTATTCATTTTAATTATCTGTGCCTTTTGGGTAGTGTCGGTATTTAACTCTGTTGGTACATTATCTAATTTTATTTCTATTGTTGTAGAGTACTTATTTTTAGTTACTTGACAATTTATTTTAAAACTTTTTAACAAAATAAATATTTGTCCCAAATTTAATATGTATAAATTAGCTGTATCATTAAATATTTTTTCAGAATATCTTACTGCTAAATTTTGGTCTAAACTAAACCCTTCACCGATAAAGGTAATCAAGTTGTTTTGAAATATTAACTTTACACATCTCGATCTTTCTGTATTTTTATTAAAGTACAAGATATTAGATAATACACTAACCATAATTTGGTTAAATATTTCCGATTCAAAAGGCACTTCAAGTGTCTCTATATTACTGACTATATCTAGTTTAATATTAGAATTATAGCAAGCTGTGTATCCTGTATAATAACTTTGTAGATATAAAATTATCGGAGTTAGTTTTATTGTATGGTAATTAATTTCATTGTGGGACTCTAATGTTGTTATTGGTAATGGAAAATATTCACTATTATATCCTAGTTCTTCTTCTATATTAACAGTATTAGAGATATTAAATGATTTTTTATTATTACTACTTTTAGAATAGTGATAACATTTTAGAGTAAATTCTTCGTTTATTTTGTGAAACAATAGAATATTTTTACTATGTTTCACACTGTTAGTTAAATCTGCCTCTAACTTGTTAAGTTTAATTTTAATTTTTTTATCTCTATAAGATAGATACAATATTATTGTAAATAGTACTAAAATTGTAAATATAGAACCTATATTTAATAATAAAATTTGCTGCTTAACCCTAGAGATAGCTTGTTGTGTATAATAAGAATTAGGAGAAATTTGTATTGAGATATTATAAGTGAGGTCTTTATTAATGTGATACTGCTTGTTCAAACTCTCCTGAAATTCTACCACACCATTAGATATAATTGAATGATTATTAATAGTAATATTGTATTTAAATACTTGGTTTGATAGTATATCTAGTAGTTCTTGTAGAGTGATATAAGGTAGATCGTTTTTGCCATACACGCTATTTGGTATATGATACTTCGAAATGAAAACATGATTCCTAATATGTTCTTTTAAAATAGAGATTTGATCAGATATATCATTACTACTTAATATATAATTAATATTAAATTTATCAACTAAAAGCGATCTAATTATATTATGATATTCTTCTAATTTTATTAGGTTTTGCTGATGATATTCATGATTGATACAACGACGTACCAATATATTTGTTAATACAACAAAGCTAATCACAAATATCATAGATATTGCACTTGCTTTTCAAATGTTCTCCCTTTTAATAAACATTTTTGTTTTTTTTGTTCATGATTTAATAACATTTTATAAGTATTATGGAAAGCAATTTAAGCTCAATAGTATGTAATACCAATTCCCGAATTTAATTTAGTAAATAATTCATACAACAAATCGATTTAATTAGTAAGGCATTTAAATATCTCCCATGCAGCTTACATCATACATGGAATAATCTTCCGGAAAAACATCACACTTTAAAGGATAATCTTCTATCTGTGTACTATGATCTACACCCCCAAAAACTTTTATACACTCAATATTCTCAGCACGCAATGCCCTTTTTATGCCATCATGATCAGTTTTTTTATCAAAAATCACTAAAACAGCACCATTATCATTTTCATAAATTTTGCTTGCGTATAACCGAGCATCTGCATTTATTTTAAGTTCTAGAAAACATGATCCTAATATTTTAACCCCGTTAAGGTTAGGATTTTTTACTATATCTTTCTTTAAAGCAGTGGTAAATTGTTGCTGCTCGGATATCTCTAATGATCCTAACAGTTCAGGGTCAATGCTAGCATAATTATTATGTTTCTTACTAAGACGTACTACAACATCTTTATTCTTTGTTGTATATGATACTTCGTCAGAAATGTGCCAAATTTGATGATTTTCTTGAGGATGGTCAGAATTTTTATCATGAGAAAAGCAAGCAATTTTTTTAATATTTTGATAATATTGATGTATAATTTTCCAGTGGTTTAAACATTTTTCCACAAAACTTTCTTTGGCTAAGGAGTCTTCTTGAGTAGCAATATCACTTACCTCAGTATTGGATCTTTCTTCAGAGCTATATTCTTCTGTGCCACAACTAGATGCACCAACATGACTACCTGCGGGAATCTCATGATGTGTTTTTTCACTAATAGTTTTGTCTATAATTCCTAAAGAAAAAGTAACTTCATCATCTTCCGTGATTTTATTAACAATGTTTTTAATTGCATCTTGTGAGTTTGGACTTGTGTTACGATTAGGATCTTTGGTCAATATATGATATTGACATATATCAATTATACTGTGAAACTCCTCTGAAAACTCTTTCCTTTTGGCATTACACATGTCGTATATTTGTTTAATATAATTCCAATTTTTGTTTAGAAATTCTGTATTCTTATCTGCAAATGCATTAAACATTAAGTTTAATTTAGCTGCGTTAAGGTTTATTTTAGGGTCTATTTCATATTGAAAGGATTTATGAGTTTTTAACAGCTTTTCTGCTATATCTAAACAACATTTAGCTTCACTTAACTCTTCTATGGCTAAATAAAATTCCGCCATTTTTATGTTAATTATAGGATCTCTCTTTATAGAATCACCTTTTAGGGCGTCTAAAACTTTTTGATAATTTACTTTTTCTATATCATTTTTAGACCAACATTGCAAACAAGCTAAAATCCTCAAGATACACTCAGAATCACCAAAATCAAGATCATCAATTACCTCCTTTATAGTATTAATACTACACTCCCCTGTTTGCATGAGAAATGCCTGTAAAAATTTTATAATAGTTGTGCGGATTTCCTGATTGTTTGCTGAAAGAGCTTGTTTAATTTTTTCTATATCTTCCCCTATTTTTTTAACAAATGCTGTATTAAAAACATGATATGAAAATAATTTTATAAATTTCTCTTTAACTTCACCAGATAAATTAAAATAATCAATAACTAATTTATCAAGGGTTAACGTTTTAAATGGACTATTTTTTATATTATACAAAGCTATTAATAAACGATATAAATCTTCCTGTATTTGAGTACTATCAGCATATTTTATTAATTCTAGTGATACTTCAATTGTTTCTTGCAAAATTGTTTTTTCTTTACTTTCTTTATACTTATAGTAATTAAAGCGCTGCTTATAAGCATAATGTTTTGCACTGTTATCTGCATTATTATTAATGCTTATTAATGTAACCAGTTGATTAGTATACTCATCTAATAACCCTTCCTCTTCCTTTGTTAAGAATGACTTTAGCTTTATTTTATCAAAATATAGTCCTATTAACTCTTCATAGTGAATCATCCTTAATGAATCGGATTGTATCTTTGCTACAATAGAGTGTATTATTTTTATATATTCATTATGATCTATATATTTATAATATTCAGATAGAAGCGTATCCAACACAGACACATAATCCTCATAATGATCTGTATTTTGTTTGTCAAGAAGTAATTTTATACGTTGAGAAATCTCACCTCTTTTGTTATTTAAGATAACATCAAGACATTCCAAAAACTCTTTTGACCTATTGTTCTCGAATTTAGTTACCACTTTGAACTCTCCCACAGATTTCTCCTGTGTTGAACATTTTTTTAACTCTTCCTTGAATTTTTCTATATTTTTATCGTAATCCTCTTGATTAAATTTGCCTTGTAGTATTTCTGAAGATTTCTTAGCTCCTTTTTTCTCTTTTAACCATTGAATTAATTCGCGGTTTTTCTTGATTTCTGATCTATCTATTAATACATCGTTTAAAGATTCGAGCAAATCTAATAATGTTAAGTTATTATCATCATTTAATCTATTAGGATTAAATAAATTCTCATCAAAAACTTTACTATTCAATAAATATTTGATAACACTTTCCTCACCTTTCTTTAAATGCTCACGAATTAATACAAGATTATATAATTGTATCCAAAATTTTAATTTTTCTATTGCATCCTTATCCATTTCTTGAACAAACTTTGACAAAAATCGCTCTATAATCTTTATATATTTTATTTTTTCTTCATTAGTTATATTAGTTGCATCAAGGGAACATAAAATACGATTGACTATAAAATTTCCTATTTTACTATCACCTAAAGGGCTATTTAAAATTGTTTGCAATTTATCATCAAATTGTTGTTGTTTAATACTAGAGTCATGTACTGAACTACTAGCTAATAAGCTAACACTTGTAGACGCTTTTGTAGAGTGTTTATGTTTCATATAAGAACCAGTGTTAAGAATGAGCTGTTTTGCTGCCACTTAGAATTAAATTACGCAAATTTGGGATATATTGAAACTCAAGGTGAGTAACGTCTTACATTCTACACGCTAAAGACATATGGGTTTTACGGCATTTTTTATAAAAACAGAAATATTTTTTTATATATTAAACGATTTTCCACACCCACAACTACCTTTTTCGTTTGGATTATTAAAAGTAAACCCGGATTTAAACTTGTCTTCTACATAATCCATTTCACTTGCTAGGATATACATCAGAGCTTTTGGGTCGATTAATATTCGTACACCTTTATCTTCTATCACCTCATCAAAATTATTCTTGTTATCCGCATATTCTACGTAATAAGATAGACCAAAACAGCCACCAGATTTTACCCCAACCCTAATACCAAAAGATGGTTTATTACGTTTGTCTATCAATAGCTTTATTTGCCTAGCTGCTGCATCAGTCAATGACATAATATTTTTCATAAATTTACTGCAATTTTTTAGTTTTATAATCAGCTATTGCAGCTTTTATTGCATCTTCTGCTAATAAAGAGCAATGGAGTTTTACTGGTGGTAAAGATAGTTCTTTGGCTATTTCAGTATTTTTTATACTACCAGCCTCATCAATAGATTTACCCTTAACCCATTCTGTTACTAAAGAACTTGAAGCAATAGCAGAACCACAACCAAAGGTTTTAAATTTGGCATCTGTAATAATTCCATCCTCACTAACTTTAATTTGTAGCTTCATTACATCACCGCATGCAGGAGCTCCGACAAGACCTGTTCCAACATATGCATCATTTTTATCTAATGACCCTACATTACGAGGATTTTCATAGTGATCCAGCACTTTTAGACTATATGCCATTTTATTTCCTATCTATATTATAATAATTAAGTGATAAGCATCTAAGCAACCTAAGCGAATTTAGGATCAGAATTGACAAATTCTTATCCCGATGCTGGGGTATCAATGCATTGCCCATTTGATCTGCTTTAAATCAACTCCCTCTTGCACCATCTCCCAAAGAGGGCTTAGTTCTCTTAATTTATTAATTTTTGACGCTATTAACTCTGCAGCATAATCGATTTCTTCTCTAGTAGTAAATCTACCAATACCAAACCTAATGGAGGTATGTGCCATTTCTTCATCAACACCCATAGCTTTTAGCACATATGATGGTTCAAGCGAAGATGATGTACAAGCAGAGCCGGATGAAACGGCTAGGTCTTTAATAGCCAGTATCATAGACTCACCTTCCACATAAGCAAAACTTAGATTTAGATTGCCCTTATATCTATTATGCCTAGCACCGTTTAGATAAACGTCGGCAATTTCTTTAGTAATATTATCATAAAACCTATCAAAAAGCTCTTCTACATGCTTAGCATCTTTTTGCATCTCAAGCAGAGCTATTTCAGCAGCCTTGCCAAGCCCAACAATTAAAGGAGTTGGTAGAGTTCCAGAACGCATTCCTCTTTCCTGCCCTCCACCATTTAAAATCGGCACTAGTCGTACCCTAGGTTTTTTCCTTACATATAAAGCACCAATACCTTTAGGAGCATAAATTTTATGCCCAGAAATACTTGCAAGATCAATATTACAATCATTAACATCTATTGGAATTTTGCCGTATCCTTGAGCAATATCTGAGTGAAAGAATACTCCTCGTTCACGACAAATTTTGCCAATTTCTTTAATTGGTTGGATAACACCAATCTCATTATTTACAGCCATCACCGATACCAGTATAGTTTGATCTGTTATGGCATTTTTCAATATTTCTAAATCAATCAAACCACTTAGCTGAATTGGCAAATATGTTACCTTAAATCCTTCATCTTCTAAATGTCTACAAGCATCTAAAACGCATTTATGTTCACTTACCACAGTTACTATGTGATTTTTTTTATTACCATAGAATTTAGCAATTCCTTTAATAGCTAAATTATTAGATTCAGTAGCACCAGAAGTAAAAATAATCTCTTTAGGATCTGCTCCAATAAGCCTAGCTACTTTTTTTCTCGATAGCTCCACAGCTTCTTCAGCTTCCCAACCAAAGGCATGACTCCTAGAATGCGGATTACCAAATTTAGTGGTAAAATATGGCAGCATACATTCCAAGACCCTTGGATCTATAGGAGTTGTAGACTGGTAATCCATATAAATTGGCAGCGATTTACCACTTAATTTTACTTTTTGTCTTAATTTTTCTAATTCATCCATACTAGTTACTCTTTTAGCTTTCCTGCGATTTTTAAGATCATCCCTGTACCTAGAAGGGTTATCCGTCATTGCGAGGATCTATTTTAGTCACAACTGTTGAAAGTTTACAAATACCTATACCACAGTGTCATTGCAAGCGTAAGCGAAGCAATCTAGGAAACAATCTATAGATAAATGATGTTACTGGATTGCTTCGTCGGTCTTACAGCCTCCGTAGCTCATGACGTATAGGGAAGCTATATTTACTAACTTTCAACAGTTATGCTTACGCACCCCTCGCAATGACGTTTAAGTTAGAAACGTATACTTCTTCAAATGCTTTAATAAACGTCACAACATCTTGGGTAGTTTGTTGATAATCAAAGCTGACTCTAATCGAAGACCTAGTGTCATCCTCACTAAACCCCATATTCGATAAAACATGTGACTTACCAACTTTCCCTGATGAACAAGCAGAACCGGAACTAACTGCTATACCCCGTAAATCGAAAGCTATCAATTTGGTTTGTGCATCAGTGTTAGGTACGATTATCAACGTGGTATTTGGTAATCTTTCAACATCTTTCGACACTATTTTAACATTTTTATAGTTGCACAAATTTTGCTCCAAATATGTCTGTAATTTCTTCATTTTTTTGTATCTATCTTCTATCTCTGTAGTCGCTATTGATGACACAAGCCCGAACGAAGCAATCGCTAGTACATTTTCTGTACCTGAGCGGATGTTTCTCTCTTGCCCTCCACCAATCATCATTGCTTTAAGCGTATGCTCTGCTTTAGCAATCAACGCACTACTTCCCTGTACTCCTCCTAATTTATGACTTGATATAGTAGCAAAATCAACTCCTAATTCTTTAATATTGACCGATATTTTGCCAACTGCTTGGACACAATCACTATGAAATACTGCCCCATATTCTTGGGCAATTTTAACCAGCTCTTGTACATTTTGCACAACACCACTTTCATTATTAGCTAACATTACAGACACGAGCTTTTTACTACTATGACTAACCGATAATAGTTCTCCTAAATGCTGAGCATCAACAACACCATCGCTATCTACCCTAATAATTTTAATATTATTTCTATATTTAGCATGATCAAAGATCGATAAATGTTCTATGCTAGAAACAAAAATTTCTCCGTCATAATAACTATTCATCAACAAATTATTACTTTCTGTGCCAGAGGAAGTAAAAATAACCTGATATTCTCTAGAATTTATGTCAACGCCCACAGATCTTGCGACTTGCTCCCTAGCTGTTTCTACTAAACTCCTAGCATAACGCCCTTTGGTATGAATAGAAGACGGATTATATGCTTCTTCGAGCAAATTCTTCATAAGTTCCTTAACCTTAGGATGAACGTTAGTAGTGGAATTATGGTCTAAATATAACATAATTTATTCGTCCACTAATACATAAGTTAAAATAATTTTCAAAAACTTTTAGAGCTAATCTAGTGTATCAGCTAGCATGTCAGCTACAGAGATGGTGTCAAAATAGTTCCTTATATGCTTACTTAAACCTAACCATAAATGATGAGCGTTACATTTTACTTTATTAGGTACGCAACTATTCTGAGATTTTCTTAAACATCTTGTCATTTCAATATTCTCATCTACCGCATCAATAATATCAGTAATCTTGATATTATTTAATTTTTCATTAATGATATAACCACCTTTTGGACCTTTCGCTGATCTAACTATATTAGCTTTCTTAAGTTTTGCAAAAATTTGCTCCAAATAGTTAACCGGTATATTTTGCTTTGCCGAAATCTCAGCCAAGGTAACAGGTATATCCGACATTTGTGATGCGATTTCTAAGATAGCCATTACAGCATATCGCCCCTTTGTAGTTAATTGCATACAAACAACTCCACTATAATAACATTACTATATAATACCCTACTAATTTAGTCAAGTATTATTTGATCATAAAAAAACTCATTGACAGCAAAAAAATTGTTAACTAAACTTTATTTATTACTACTATTAAAATTGAGTTAATATTATAAATTTTAAAATGGAGAGTAATTATGTCTAAGAACCAAGAAGATAATGCCACCTCTACAAGTGAAGAAACAATAGACAATCGTAAAAAATTTTTAGATTCTTTAGAAAAGTCCCGAACAGAACTTGAGGGAAAGTCAGTAGAGGAAATCAAAAAATTAAGTACATTGGAATTGGCTAAGTATTTTTGTGATGTTCATCTGCTCATTAAATACTATCAAGAATACAACCAAACTTATTCTGATTCCTCCATTACTAGTGAGGGGCTAAAGCACAACGCGTATATCTATCTAGAGGAACACACTAAACCTGATATAGGCAAGTTCATAACAGTCTTTGACACACTAAAAACTAATATCTTACAATTGCAACAATGCGATCAAAAGACACCATTCAATATATGGACAACACCTATAACAAGTTCCTTAAATAAGTTGCAAAAGCTAGATCCTGAAAATATGATCAACGACGAGACGATGCAGGATATTTTTGTTGGTTTAAAACAATTATTAGATAATACGTCCCTCCAAGAACCCTTGATGGTTCGAGAAAGGATTATTGCAAGTAAGGATGCCGTTGCAAATCTTACTGAAGAAGATAAAATTGCTATTGCTGCTAGTGAAGAAGAGCTAGGATTAGAAGTGGCTTTATTGCAAGCTAGTCATAATATTGACCGTTTCACAGAAGAGGCGAAGGCACTAGAACACCACTTGCAAGGTGCAGATGTTTTTCAAGTACCTACAACTGGTTCTAGTAATTTGGGTGATGATGATTTAGCTTAAATGAATGGCATAAATAGACCTAGGCTGTATACTCGGTAAACTTCAAGAATTGGCGTGTCTAAAGATCGAAGCTGCTCACGTACTAATATACGCCTAGCAGCTCGACTTTGCTACTGCCTAGCTCTTCTTGAAGTTATACTATCGTCTACCAACTCTTCATTTACGAGCAGTATATCCTTGTAGCACATTGCCCTCGATAACCTTACTTGATTACCTATAGCTAATCGAATTAGCTATAGAAAACCTAATTCTAAATTTACTATTACTTTAACCTCGGATTATCGTATAAATATATCAAATTTGATGTATACATGATATATCATCTTACTTCAAAAGTTATCTTTAATGCGAATTTTCTGCAATATATTAATTATTATTACTTTGTTATCGGTTTTTGGCTTTGCAATAGCTGACAAGCAAGGGACTGATAAACAAAAGATAGGCAAACAATTTAGCTTTATGTCAGCGGATTATATTGAATATAACCAAAAAGAACAGTTTATTTATGCTAAAGGTGATGTTCAAGTTATATTGGATAATTACTTCCTAACAGCTAATTCTTTGATTTATGATATAGGGCAAGATAAACTTTGGGCTGAAGGTGATATTAGAATTAAAGATCAGCACAATAGAGTTATTCTAGGAGATCTTGTTATATTAAAAGACAAACTAAAGGCAGGGATAATCTCAGATTTTATTTTATATTTTGGTGATAATACACTATTAGTATCAAAATTAGCAGAAAGAGTAAATGAAGATATTTTTCGTCTGCATAATAGTACCTTTACTCCATGCAAAATACTATGTAACCAAAAACCTATTTGGCAAGTTTCTGCAAAAAATACTGAGATAGATCTTAATAAGAATAAAATGGTTTATAATCACCTATTTTTTGAGGTATATGGTGTACCAATCTTGTATATACCATATTTTTCTCATCCAACACCTAAGGCGTCCGCAGAATCGGGAGTATTGATACCTGGAGTGCGGGATAATGCTTTGGGAATACCGCTATATTATAGAGCTAAACCTAATCTAGACTTTACTCTAACCCCTAGGATTTTTTGGCAAAAGCATAATATTATATATAAAATTTTTGAACTAGAAGCTCGTTACAAACCGAATAAAACTGATTATATATCTTTAGACGCTAATTATGGTAAAGTACCATATTCTATAAAAGATGGTGATGTAACGATAAAAAATCGTAAGGTGAACTCATATTATCTATTAAGCAATGGTAATTTTACCAAAAACGATTATAGATACGGATTTAGGTTACAACGTACTTCTGATAAGGCTTATTTAAAAAATTACTATAACAATTATACTCCGTATTTAATGTCTAAGTTATATTTAGAACATGTCAATAATTATAATTATTTATTAACGGAAGGAATATATTTTGAGGGATTGGGAACAAATGATTCTAGTAGTACGAATCCATTAATTTTTCCCAAGGTCAGAACCAAGAATGTTATACCTCTAAATGACGAAGAAACTAGTAATTTAGTTGTAGAGAATGATGCATTAATCTATAAGGAAAGAAGTGGAAAAGAACTAGGTCGAGTTGCATTGCAACTAGCAGTGGATAATAATTTTTTAACTGAGGCAGGTCATTTATTTAATGTTACCTTACGGAATAGATCAGATGTATATTTTATTAATCACCTATATCTAAATGATTCTAGGACTAATCATGTTCTAACTAGAAATATACCTGAAATCCAAAATATTTGGCGTTATCCATTATCTGGATCAATTTTTGATAAAACTAGCTTGTTTGTAGAACCAATTATATCCGTGACTATTGGACGTAGACATAATTATAATAAGAAATTTTCCTTTATTGATCCATCAAAATATGAACTATCAGAAAATAATATATTCAATTCGAATCGTTATAGTGGTATAGATTATCATGAATTTGGCAATAGATTAAGTTATGGGGTTAATTCTTCTATACTATCGGAGGAGAATTATACAAGTTTATTTCTAGGACAAACCTATAACACTACTATTAATACTAACTCTATTAATAATATCGAAAATGTTGGTAGAATTGCTAGTAGTTTTGCTGATAAGATAGAGCTGTTCTATAGATTTAGAAAAAGTAAAAATTTTGATCCAATTAGAGATGAATTAGGTGGAAGCCTTAACTCTAAGAAAATTCAGTTAACTGCTGGATTGGTTCAGATTTCAAATTTACAGAAATATTATTTTACAAATAAATTAACTGATAACAAAATAAGGCAATTTTACTATAATTTCACTTATCAATTAACCGAAAATTGGTCAGTTGCCTATGATATGAGAGTAGATTGGCCAAAAAGCAAACTAAATGTTCTTTCTAAGAGTATCCAGGTGACATACTTGAATGATTGTGTTAGAATAGCCGGAAAACTTTCAGACAATTACATGGAAGATGGTAGTAGGGGAATAAAAAAGAATTCTGCTGTACCTACTATTTCTATAGGTTTAAAAATATTAAATATGTGAGTCTAAAATTATGAAGAAGTTATTTTGTTTAGTTGCTATCGTTTTTAACCTAGCTATAGCGAAAGCAGAATTATCCAATATAGTTGCATTAGTTAATAATGAGCCAATTACATTACATGAATTTCTAGCCAGAAAACACATGATCATGGCACTTAACAATATTAACAATCCTGATTCTCAAACAGATAAGCAACTTGACAAGATGGCAATTAACAGCGTGATTGATGATTTATTGCTTTATCAGTCTGTAAACGGTAAAAAAAGTTCTGATAGTGAGTTAAATGAGTCTATAGAGACTATTGAGCAACGTAATAAAATGGCAAAAGGACAATTAATGCAACTTTTGAAGAGTAAATCTGTAGATATTAATAGTTTTAAATCTCAGATTGGTGCTGAAATTATCAAAATGAATATTTTATCTAGTATTTCTAGATCAGTTGCTATTAGTGCAAAAGAAGTTGATGCTATAATATTAGCGACTAATTCAAAAGATGCAGAAATATCGGTCCAAATCTTTACTTCAAAAGATAAACAGGATAAAACTTTGCAAAAGATGTATGGGTTACAAAAACGCCTTACAAATTGTCACGATATCAAAGAATCTTTATATAAAGATTTTTCTACGTTAGAAATAGTCAATCAAAATTTAAGCACTCTAGATTCTACGTTACAAACAATTCTCAAGGATTTAAATACAGGAGAGAAAAGTAGTGTTTTCGAGATGCAAGATGGGTTTAAGTTAATCTTAATGTGTAATAAAAAGATAGTTAATGTTACTCTAGATGAAAATGATTATGTAATAAATCTTCTGACTAATAAAAAAATGTCACAAAAAGCCCAAAAATACTTTGAGGATATGCGTAAGAAAGCATATATCAAAATAATGCTACCTTTGTGATATACTCGAATGATCCGAGTACACTACCTTCAATCGCCAAGCATGCCAGCCAACATGGTATTGTTCCTATTAAGAGATATGGTCAGAATTTCATTTTTGATAGTAGTCTATGTGATAAAATAGTTCGCGTAAGCGGTCTCCGAGAAAATGACTCTGTATTAGAAGTTGGCCCTGGTACAGCTGGACTCACTAGAGCTATCCTTTCCCACAACCCTAAATCTTTAACTGTGGTTGAAACTGACGCTAGATGCATACCGTTACTGACGGAAATAAGAGAGTTATACCCTAATCTGCATATTATTCATTCAGATGCTTCTAAATTTGATCTATCAACCTTAAGTCATGACAAAACACATGATAAAATAACTATTATTTCAAATTTACCTTACCAAATAGGTACAGAGTTAGTTATAAAATGGTTAAAAAAATCATACTTAATAAGTAGTATGACTTTAATGCTGCAAAGAGAGGTTGTAGAGCGAATATGTGGTAAAGTTGGAACAAAATCTTATGGCAGATTATCAATAATATGTCAGTTACTTTGTTCAGTCGAAAAATGTTTTGATGTTAATCCGCAAGCTTTTTACCCTGCACCAAAAGTCCACTCTGCAATAGTTAGACTCGTGCCTTTTGATAATCCATTAACACTTGAACTAATTGGGAAAGTTGAACTAATTACCAAACTAGCCTTTAGTGAACGTCGTAAAATGATTAAATCATCTTTGAAGAAACTAACCCCGTATATAGAAGATTTGTTATCTCGATTAAAGATTGATAATTCTTCTCGATCTGAAAATTTATCACCACAAGATTATTTGTCTTTAGCAAAATTATACTCAAATGAACCACTATACTGCTTGTAAATGAAGAGTTGATAGACGAAGATCAAAATCATGAAATGCTAGGAATTACCAAGTCGAGGAGCGGAGCGTACATATAGTACGTGAGCACCGCAGATCTTGGATAATGACGACGCAATTCTTGATTTTCATCGAGTATACATCGCTATTAATATCACTACCAGTAAATATTTATTGTTAATTGTCAATTTTTTACTTTGGTATACTTGGTAATGTAATGATACAATTATATGTTACGGTAAAAGCAACCTACTTAACCATATAATCTCAGGTATATTTTTATGAGAATAACCAAAATCTTCCTAATCTATTGTTTCGTAGCTATAGTAAATCTACCTTATGCATTATGTGCAGATACAAATAAAACAATTTATATAACATCAGATGATGGGCCTCTTGGAGGAACCGAAAATGTTATTAATGTCATGACCCAAAAAAAGACTCCTATTACCATGTTCATGGTAGGATTACATTATGATAATTCGAGTCCTAGCCTAAAGAAAGCTGTTGATCTAGCTAAAAAAAACCCTTTTATTGAAATAGGAAATCACAGCTATACTCACGCTAATAACCACTATAGGAATTTTTATCATCAGCTTCCGGATGTAATTAAGGATCTTAAAAAAAATAATACTGTTTTTGGTTTTACTGGTTCACATATCAATACTAGACTACCAGGTAGAGATGTATTCCGTCTCCCCAACCTAAGTAAAGATGATCCATATATTTCAAAAGAAGAAGATAAAGTAGAAAGAATAGATGATGATGGAATATATAAAAACGGCTTCTATCTATATGGCTGGGATTTAGAATGGGTGCATAATCAACATGGCAAGCCAATTCAATCTTTAGATGAATTAGTGCAAGAGATAGAAGATAAATTTAACAGAAATGATACTGCCTTACCTAATAAATTAATTTTACTTATGCATGATGAAATGTTTCAAGACCAATTTAATGGCAAAGAAAATTTAAGTCAGTTAGTTGATCTTTTGCATAAAAAAAATTATAAGTTTGATTTTATTAAAAATTATCATGTAGAGTGATTTTTATCTATAAATGCTTTAAAGAATTGGATTTGAAAATAAATGGTGAGCATGCTAGGCGTACATATAGTATAGTTACGCATGCGAATCCATGATATTTTCAAAAAACAATTCTTCAAAGCAGAAGAGTATACACTAATGCTATATCGAACTTAGGTTAAGTAACTCACCTTTACGTATAACCCCCATGGCAATTTAAAAGTCATAGGAAAAACAGCCTAGTGTCTATTAGCGAGAAGCCACTTTGTGGCGACGAAGCAATCTAATGAATGTGGATTGCTACTACACTCACGTGGTCTCGCTAATAGACGTCTTGTACTTTTCTGCAATTTTTAAATGCTATACGTAAGGTGAATTAAGTAAGTCTATTCGCTTTACACTCCGTGACGTTCTATTATTTGGCTTTTTATCTCTGCAATAGCTTTAGCTGGATTTAAACCTTTCGGACAAGTTTTTGTACAGTTCATAATCGTATGACAACGATATAATTTAAATGGATCTTCTAAAGCATCTAAACGCTCTCCTGTATACTCATCCCTAGAATCAGCAATCCACCGATAGGCTTGTAGTAAAATCGCAGGTCCTAAATATTTATCACCATTCCACCAATAACTTGGGCAAGAGGTGGAACAACACGCACATAATATGCATTCATATAAACCATCCAGTTTTTCTCTATCCTTAAGAGACTGCAATCTTTCAGTATTGGAAGGTGGCGGACTGTCAGTTTTTAGCCAAGGTTCTATCGATTCATATTGAGCATAGAAATGCGACATATCAGGTACTAAATCTTTTACTACCTTCATGTGCGGTAGAGGATATATCTTGACATCACCACGAATTTCTTCAATAGACTTAATGCAGGCAAGTGTGTTAGTTCCATCTATATTCATCGCACAGCTACCACAAATTCCTTCACGACAAGAACGCCTAAAAGTCAAGGTAGAATCTATTTCATTTTTTATTTTAATTAAGGCATCTAGAACCATTGGACCTGTTTTGCATAGATCTAACTCATAAATATCAATTCTAGGGTTTTCTTCAGAATTTGGGTCATATCTATAAATTCTGATATTACGTAACTTAACCGCTTCTCCAGAATATTTATATGTAGTACCTTTACGGACTTTAGAATTAGGTGGTAATCTAAGTTCTGCCATGTTTATTCCTTATCTAAAATTCTAACTATATTTCAGAGCAATTTAAAAGTTGTAATCAATGGTGAAAAGATGTCATTCCCGCGTAGACGGGAATTCATTAATATCTAATACTACAGTTGTAGTTACTCACAATGTTGTCCCTGCGTAGGTAGCGGGATATAAGAAACTGTCCTTTTAAGCTATTTAGACTTTTTTAGACCCCTACTTTCCTTTCGCAGGGGTGACATCAAGCACATTGCCTACCGTAGCCACGACTTTTCAATTATCCTGCTGTCCTTTTCTGATTTAGTTTCTTAACTTTTACAGTACCACCATAATCATTTTTTATTGGAAATAAATTTTCCTCTTCTGAATTCATTGATCTATCACTCAGCAAGTTTTTAATCTGCTGACCAGACAATGTCTCATGTTCAATCAATAATTTAGCTAACAAATGAAGTTGATCAATATGTGTAGTTAATATATTTTTGGCAAAATCATAACCTTTTTCAATAATTTTTCTTACTTCTGTATCAATTAATTCTGCTGTATGTACAGAAGTATGACCTGCTCCCCTACCACTAGTATATAGATCTTCATTACTCGAACCATGATATACTGGTCCTATTGCATCACTTAATCCCCAGTCCGTTACCATAGCTCTAGCCATTTGGGTTGCCATTTTAATATCTGAAGAAGCCCCAGAAGTAACTTTATCTCTGCCAAAAATAAGCTCCTCAGCTACCCTGCCAGCCATTGCTACCGCTATATCAGCTTCCATTTTATCACGTGGCATAGAAAAACGATCATTTTCAGGAAGCCGCATAACCATTCCAAGTGACCTACCCCTTGGAATAATAGTTGCTTTGTGAATTGGATCAGAAGCAGGACAATACAACCCAACCAATGCATGCCCTCCCTCATGATAAGCAGTTAGTTTTTTCTGCTCATCTGACATAACCATAGAACGTCTTTCCACGCCCATTAACACTTTATCTTTTGCCTCTTCTAAATCTGCCATACTTACTTCTTTTTTGCCCTTGCGAGCAGCAATTAATGCAGATTCATTGACAAGATTAGCAAGATCTGCTCCTGAAGATCCAGGAGTTCCTCTAGCTATGATTCTAGCGACTATATTTGAGGCACATTTTATTTTCTTCAAATGTACTTGTAAAATTTGTTCTCTACCATCAATATCTGGATTAGGAACAGTAATTTGGCGATCAAATCTTCCAGGTCTTAGCAATGCTGAATCCAATACATCCGGTCTGTTAGTTGCAGCAATGATAACTACCCCTTCATTATCCTCAAACCCATCCATTTCTACCAGCATTTGATTTAGTGTTTGTTCACGTTCATCGTTGCCACCACCCATACCAATACCTCTGTGGCGACCTACTGCATCTATTTCGTCAATAAAAATTATGCAAGGAGCATTACGTTTACCTTGTTCGAACATATCACGGACACGGCTAGCACCAACTCCAACGAACATTTCAACAAAATCAGAGCCAGAGATACTAAAGAATGGGACATTTGCCTCGCCGGCTATAGCTTTTGCTAGGAGAGTTTTACCTGTTCCAGGTGATCCTATAAGTAAACATCCCTTTGGAATTTTACCACCAAGTTTTTGGAATTTGCTTGGGTCTCTAAGGAAATCAACAATTTCAGTTAACTCTTCTTTAGCTTCGTTAATTCCAGCAACATCTTTAAAAGTAATTTTCGGACCTTTATCTGAAACTAGTTTAGCTTTAGATTTACCAAAACCCATGGCTTTTCCTCCACCTTGCATTTGACGCATGAAAAATACCCACCCACCTATCAAAAGAATCATTGGAAACCACGAAACAAATATGTTAAACAACAAGTTCATTTTTGTATCAGGTGGTATTATTTCAATATGAACCGAATTGCTGTTTAGGCGATTTATTAGATCTGGATAGTCAGCAGCATAAGTTGAAAAAGAAGATCCATCGCTGAGAGTCCCCTCAATCATTCTACCCTGAATTTTAACAGCACTAATTGCTTTCTCATCAATTTTGCTTAAAAAATCTGAAAAAGCGATATTACTTTTTCCTCCAATAAAACCATCATTTTGAAATGCATGAAAAACAAGTATCATTAAAACAAAAACCGACACCCAAATTAGAACATTCTTACCTTGATTATTCATCTATGACTCACCTAACAGAAATGCGTAAAACGCGATATAAAATTGGGAGAGAAAGAAACACTAAGACTTCTCCTCAAACCTTGGTCATTATAATACGATATATGGGGTATGGCTATAACTTTTTCAAGTATCTTGACTACTGGTAGGGTGAATAAAATAGCTATATGATTGTTAAAACTTGCGTCTTTCAGTATTTTAAAATCTAAATCTTGCCTTATTTTACTATAATCCTTGATCGTTAGGTTACTGATCAAATAGCCTGAATTATTAGACCTCTTGTATAATTCTACTCCTGCTGGTAATTTGGACGTCGGGGCTAGACTCGAATCCTCACATACGTTTGAGTATGATGTGGTTCTGCGTTCCGGATCTCCTGCAAATTCCTGAGCTAGAGCGAATTCTAAAAGAGGTCTATTGATATAGAAATGAAATCTACCATCCCATGCATCTACATTATTAAGCCTAATATCTATAGGTAAATTCCTACCAAATTCTCGGTAAATTATTAGATTATTACTAATTTTTTTAATCACGCAACCATGGAGTGTCTTAATAAAGTCTATTTTTTGTTGTAATAGTTCTGTTATCATACTTATTGAGCCTGATCTACTAGTGCGGTTTTTACCGCTAATAATGATAAGTACAAAACTGATTACCTGTAGTGTTATTGCACTAGAAAATTCTGCAAACTTTAATAAATTTACAGTAGCAAAACCAAAATCATAAATTTTTACTGATTCTGCGATGCAAGCAATCAATTCCGGTTGCCATTTCTCTTCTACTACTTGGTTAATTCTAGATTGTTGAGAAGTTATTTGATTCTTTATATATTCTCCTTCTAGGGATAGCTTTTTTCTAATGATATTTCGTTGATATTTATCAGATTTATTAGATTCATCTTCAAACCATTTTATATTATTGGTAACTAAATATGCAATTAACTGTTGTTTCGGAATGTTAAACAATGGTCTCACTATTTTAACATTATTATACCAATTAATATTGCTAGCACTAAGTCCAAATAGACTACTTTTTTTTTCTAATCTCAGACAATAATTTTCAATATAATCATCCAAGTGATGTGCTGTTAAAATTGTCAATATATCTAATTTGCTACATAAATCAGTCATTAATTTATAACGACCTTCTCTAGCCCTTGCTTGTAAATTAGAAAAATTATTTTGGTGATCGAAATGAAGCTGGTGATATCTATGTCCCAATTTATGGCTTAAGTCTCGTACATACTCATGCTCCAACTTAGCCTGCTCTCGTAAATGATGATTAACTAACATCACTACTAGCTTAATACTATTAGTGCTAGCCCATTTATGTGTTAACATTAAAAGGGCTATGGAATCAGAACCACCTGAAATAGCCAATGCGATAGACCTAAGGTGAGGTCTATCAACTAGCTTTTCAATATTCTGCTGAAATTGTTCATAAAGCATTATTTAGGCAAATCTTTTTTGTCAGATTTTTTCTCAATAGAGCTAGTATCCTCTTGGTTTTTATCTGAATTTTTGCTTAAGGATAGTATTCTTTTTTTATAGTCTCGTTCTTTGGCAAGATAATTTTGAGCTTCTTGTGAGATTTTTTTATATAATTCACGTTTTTGGCTATTAATTTTAGCCACTTCTATTCTATATTTTGTTATTTCTTCTCTTAGTTCTGCTGAAATTCCCGCAGCATAAGACTTGAAATCATTCTCAATTTTTTGTAATTCATCATTAGTGCCACTACTACTAATATTAGTTTTATTGGCATTTGATTTTGCAGTTGTTGTACTTGCTAAGCTATTTGAAATTAGTAATAGTAATCCTATTATAGTAGTAATTAATCTATTTTTTTTTATCATCATATGCTCCTAAAATGTTTTTATATATTTTTTGCTAAACGTGAAATCTAGCAAAATTTAATATACACTATAATAATCCTATTTAGTCAATCATAAAGATACTGAAATAATCTTTTTAACAGCAAATAATATCATAATTTTTAATATATTATTATATTTAGAATATTAGCTATTAAATATAATAATTTCATTTGATATTAATCGATATTTTATGTAAAGTAGTTGAATGCAACAAATTTGTTAATGTACAAGGAGGAAGAATATGGGACGTAACAAACATAATCAGGGAGACTGGGCTAATCATTTCCGAAAATATAATTTTTCAAAACAAGATAAACCTCTTTCTAAAGAAGTAGAGCCTCTTAAGTTATATACAGATAAAGATATGCTGTTATTGACAACTCTTTCTATGATTCGTCCTAACTCGATAGATGATAAAGATAATCTGTCAGCACATTATATTGCAAAACGTGCAATAAGTGAGGGTTACACAAATGCTGGTTATACATTAGAAAATACTACTACTCCTAAACATAATACTCCTGAAAAATCAACTTCTCACAATCAGGATATAGTCAATTCAGGAGGATTTGGTGCTAGGAGCGATAGAGCGACGCCTATATGTAATAGGCAAGCGACGAGTGACGACGTCACCAACTTCTCATCAATTGACTATAGTGGGACAATAATGTTAAGCATAGGTAGCACAGCTACTGGTTGTGTTATTATAGGTTTTGTTGGGATTGCTGCATGCAAAGCATATAAAAGTTTTGGCAGTAAGAAAAAAAACGTTAATCACCCAACAGAAGTATGTAAAAGTTCTGATAGTAAGAACGAACATGTTGATTACTCAGTAGATACTAACTTGTCAATAATAACAATGCCACTAGAAGAGATTCAAGATATATCTTTAGCAGGTAATACAACAACGCAGGTAGAATAGTAATAAAAATAAAGACCTCTTGCATAATTCTACTTCTGCTGGTAATTTGTGCGTCGGGACTAGACTCGAATCCTCACGTACGTTGAGTACGCTGCGGTTCTGCGTTCCGGTCCTCCTACAAATTCCCTAGCAGAAGCGAATTCTGCAAGAGGTCTAATATTAGTATCAATTCTTCGCTGCTTTCAAGAATTATTTCTTGAAAGTAGCATGGATGAGCCGTAGTCACGTATATCTAATTCTAGAAGGTTTTAGGCAAAAACGATCATTCCTAGCTAAAAGCGGGAATCCAAAAAATAACCTGCAAAGGCTATTAGATATTATGGATTCCCGTTTTTAGTATAAGAATGATATCATGAGCGGCAAAACTTATGTTTATATCAACTATTGATTATAATTTTTAATTACCCTGCTCAAATTCGTGCTTATTCTTCTTGACACTAAAGACAATAAGCTTTAATATGTAGCCCTAGCCAATAAATAAGTAGGTTAGGCCTTATATGGCAGTCATTTCTAGAATTCTTTCGTATTTTTCTATAACTCACAATACATCCTCACCCTCAAAATTAACAAATAAATTATTAGAATATATTTGGCCTGTTGAAAGACATGAATTATCCAAATTTCTATATATAACATTATTGATGTTTTGTATTTTGTTTATACAAAACATTATCAGAGCCTTAAAAGACAGCCTTGTTAATACTATGATTGGTACTGAAACTGTATCATTTCTCAAATTTTGGGGTGTTCTTCCTTCTTCATTTCTAGTCATGATGATCTATGTAAAATTAGTAAATAACATGAAAGGTGAAAATATCTTCTACCTTATACTGTCAATTTTTCTAATATTTTTTGCCTTATTTGCTTTTTATATTTTTCCTAATCATACAATATTTCATTTGAGTAGTGAGCATGCAAGCATTTTAATAAAGTCTTATCCTAATTTGAAGTGGTTTATATTACTTTTATCTAATTGGAGTTTTTCCCTATTCTATATTATAGCAGAATTATGGCCAGGTGTGATGTTTGCATTACTCTTTTGGCAGTTTGTTAATAATGTCACTTCGGTAGAACAATCGAAAAGATTTTATCCTTTATTTGGACTCTTGGCACAAACAGGTATTTACATATCAGGCAAGTTTTTAGAAAATTTAGCTTATTTAAATCAATATTTAATTAGAAATTTTGACTTAAAACATACAAATACAGAACTTTCAGTACAAATTATCTTAGTCTGTGTACTTGTTCTTGGTATAATAGCAGTGGCAACTTTTTGGATGTTAAACCATAAAATATTAGCTAAAGATCAGGTAGAACAACTGAAATTTTCGGTCAAGAAGCAATCAATAACTCTTGTGGAAAGTTTTAAAATGATTATCGCTTCAAGATATATTAGACTAATTGCTACACTACTTATTTGCTATGGCATAGCTATAAATCTAGTTGAAGGACCTTGGAAGGCATCAGCTGCAAAAATTTATAAAACGCCAACTGAATTCGCTGCTTTTGTTGGCAACTATCTAAGTATTACTGGCATATTTACTATTCTATTTGTTATTCTTGGTTCTAATATTGTAAGAAGGTTGGGTTGGTTTACAGCAGCAATTATAACGCCAATAATGGTTTTTGTAACTGGTATGTTATTTTTTGCAGTATCCGACTTTGATGGATTTGCTGCCTTAATTGTGGTTAGCTTTATGTTAACCGACCCTTCTTTGATTGCTATTACAATGGGACTGATCAATAATGTGTTAAGTAAATCAAGTAAGTATACTTTATTTGATTCTACTAAAGAAATGTCATATGTTCCTTTAGATACTGAACTTAAAACAAAAGGTAAGGCAGCTGCCGACATAATCGGCACTAAGCTTGGAAAGTCAACAAGTGCATTTCTCCAATCTTTAATATTTATTATTATGCCTTCTGCAACTTTTCAATCCATCTCTATCTATTTAATGGTAGTCTTTGGTATAATCTGTATCATATGGATTTGGACAGTTAGAGAATTAAGTAAAGAGTACAATAATATAACATCATGAATCTTAGACATTATTCCTTAAATCTAAGATAACAACTAATAGCTACAACTAATAGATATAATTTAGCATATTAATTTTTAACTCCTGCTCTAAAATAACAATTAGATCATCAGAGGATTTTGATTTCCATTTACCAGCAACATAATAAAAATGGTAAGGACCACTAATCGGTGAAGATAACCAAATTTCTTTAGCAGCTGAGTGTTTGTTAATAACAAATACTCCTTGGTTAGTAGTTAGGGTTAGAATATCACCTTGAAAATCAATATCGATAAGACAATTCTTATCTTCTGCCTCAATTGTATCGGCAATTAAAGATATTGTTTTTTCAGCCAATTTGGCAAATTCAGTATTGTCCATACTTAATGCTCCTTTAAACTTTTGCGATACATCTCAACGTACTTATTGTGATCGTTAAGGTTATTGGAAAAATTATGCCCTCCCATAATGTTAACAACAAAATATAATGAATCAATTTTAGCAGGATTTACTACAGCTTCTAAAGATTTTATTCCAGGGCAAGAAATAGCTCCAGGTGGTAAATTAAAGACATAATATGTATTATAGGGTGATTGGATAGCTAAGTCTTTTTTAGTTAATCGCCTTGCTAGTTTATATTGCCCAAGTGTTATAGCATAAATCGTCGTTGGATCTGCTTGCAATTTCATATGTTTGGTAAGGCGATTTAGAAATACAGCAGCAATCAAAGGTTTTTCTGCGTCTAAGCTAGCTTCCTTCTCCACAATGGACGCTAAAATTAAGACGTCAAGACGGGTTTTTAATGGGGAATTGGGTGATAATTTTTCCATGACTTTGTCAAGATGCAGGGACATTAATTTTCGCATTTTATCAATGATCTGCTCTTTTTGATCACCATATGAAAAAAAATAAGTAGATGGCATTAAAAATCCTTCAGGAATTGTTCCTAGAATCTTACCAATTAAGCGTTCTTCATTATTAATCTTTTGTATTATTTCATGTACAAGCATACCCTCAGGTATAATCATTTTATGAATAATCGATTTGCCACTGGACAATATTTTTAAAGTTTGCATTGGAGAAATATTTTGAGTAAAAGTATATTCCCCACTTTTTATAGGATGTTTTAATGAATATATTTTTGTAAGAAATGCAAATAAATAAGGATATTTAATGATTTTGTTATCATTTAATATCGTGGTAATTTGATCAATCGACAATTTAGGCTTAATTATTAGAGTTTTACTTTCTGCAAGTAAACCAGGTACAAATAAGTAAAATATACAAAAATTGATTCCGCTGATCAGCAAAATCAATGTAATAGTTACAAAAACAAATTTTATTTTTAGTATTTTCTTAAACAAGCTATACCTAATTAGAATTAGATGATTTCAGAAGATTATAACATAACCTCAACTATCGATGTAATAAATTAATAATAGGCGAAACAGTAATATAGGTAGTGATAACATTTAAATAATATGTTATGATGCAGATAATTAACATTCATAAAAATTATTAATATGCAAATACAGAAATGCTATCGCGTTATTTTTCAAACCTATGATCAATCTAATCCTCTAATTTAGTTAAGGAATATAATCAAATGCTAAGATATGATTTGTATAGAAGTGTACATAAGTTCATTCGTAAGAAGCTGTACCAGTTCGGAGAGGAGCTAGGTAAAACAGATTTTCGAAAAATAGCAGCTGTAATTGGTATTAAAGATTCTTTTAATAATATTGCATTTGATCTAAAAATGCATGCACAAAAAGAAGAAAAATATTTTACCCCATTGTTTAATGAAAAAGGATCAACCGTGCATAAGCATGTTGAACAAGTACATTACGACCAAGAAAATGAGCTGATGGAGTTTCAGGGGATTTTTGAAAATGCGATAAAAACAGTGAATGATGAAGAACGGGTTATACAGGGCTGCCATATCTGCTCCTTATATGATAAGTTTTTGTCTAACAATCTTCTGCATTTTTATCAAGAAGAAACCATATTAATGCCTGAATTATGGCATCTTTATTCTGATAAAGAGTTGCAGCAGGTTACCGTAGATAGTTATAGAGGTCTGCCTAAACATGTTTTATTAGATAGCTCGAGCTTCTTCCCGGTTTTGAATTTTCTTGAAAAACGTACTTATTTACAAGATATTAAAGAAGCTTGCTCACCTGAAATGTTTCTTGAAATTTGGAAACGTACATTAGTCTCAGAAGGCTGTTTCACTAATGATGAAAAATCCACTTTCGCCATGGAGTTTGATTTGCCCTTAAAAGGCACTACTGCAGACAGTACAGAACTTGTAAAACTGTAATATATTTAGTGATTTCAACATATTTATGCTGCATTTAATACAGCAGTTTGCCACTTATGCGACTCATTTTCAAGCTCTTTTCTCTCTCGAAGTTGAGTCGCAAAACTGCTTTAAGAATGCATTTTTCTGATATTCTAGCCAGGAACGTAGGGTGTGTTTTAAAAATTTCCTTCCAACCCGTATATATATTATCGTTTCAGCAATCTTATGATTCTCTCAAAAAATTTCTATACTGTTTTTATAGTGTTTTTTTAGCAAAACTCCCCAAATTTGACATACAAAATAGTCTATTTTTAACCGTTTTTCACGGGGAGGAAATATGACAGAATCGTTAATTTTTTCCGACAACTTAATTGAAAATCCTGACGCTATTTTCTATAATATAGTCGGTAATTTTGTCCCGCCTGAGTGGCGAAATCTTACCAATAATTGTGGTAAACAATTAAGTAAAACTTCTCGTCAACTTCTATCTTTGATAGTTTCTTGCATAAAAACTGGTAATTATAGAAATTCGGATGAATTACAAGAAGGCTATCATTTTTTTCAACAAGAGCTTGGAGTTTGTCAAAGACGGGTAAGGCAATGTCTAGTAGAATTAAAAGACAGTGGTTTTATTGATATTTATTCAACTACAATAGTTAAACATAATGTTAAATGTCCTAATATTTTATGTGTCAAACTAGTTAAAAAATTTATAAATCTTCGTAAAAATAATTGTGACCCTAATCAACAAAAAATTTCAGGTCAACCTGAAATAAATTACAGCTTATGGCAAAATATTCAGCCTAACCCGCAAAAAATTTCAATTCAACCGGAAAAAAATTACCACCCAACTGTAAAAAATTTTCAAAAAAACGCATCTATATATAATATATCTATAATATCTAGATATGGAAAAAATCAAGAAAATTGTGGGCAAGTCTGTGGACAAACCGTGTCAGAGCCTGAATCAACTGAGGAACAAAACATTAATTTTCCGCTTGAGGTAACGGCAAAAAGAGGTGAACAAAGTTTGTCAGAAGTTGAGTCAACTACGGAGCAAAGCTTTGATTCATTGCCGGAGATAACGGTAAGTTCAGGTGAACAAAATCTGTCAGAAGTTGAGTCAACTGAGGAGCAAAGCGTTAATTTACCTACGGAGGTAACGGTAAGCTCAGTAAATGAAGCATCACCCTGCAATTCCTCTGAGGCAGCTCCAACTGATGACGAGTCAGACTGCGATTCAGATTCCGATTCAACAGGGGAATCTTCAGGAAATAGCGAAGAGCAAGAAGCTAGTGGGAAATTGCCTAGGTGGCTCAGTGATATTACCAAACAGGCTAAAGGCTGGTATTCACCTAGGAAGCTAGAGATGTTTTACCCATTGAGCGGAGAAGATGCTGATTGGCTAAAAAGGAAAACAGGTCGTAATTACGAATTGAGTTACGTCAACAAGCTGTTGATTAAACATAGCGTGGACTCTCCTAATCGTCTCTTTCCCTGCAAGCAAGCAGTACTGAATTACATGAAAAAAACTTTGATTCATGAAATGCGTCCACCAGCTAAGGTAAATAACCCAAACTTTAACTTCGATCTGAACAATGCTACTAAGACTAAGACAAGAAAGGCTTATTTGCAAAAAATAAGAGATAGTAAGGGCGTTAAACCACTGAATCAGTTGCAACGCAAGATTGTTGAAGCTTTTGAGCATCAGCCTAGTACTGCTTATCAATTACTGAAGAGGTGCAGTTTTTTTGGAGTATGTGACGATGAATACAAGATTGATCTAGCGGATATCTCTTTGTCAGAAACTGACAAATGCACATTGCTCAAGACAGTGCAAGAGGTATATGGCAAAGATGTTCAGCAATTGCGTATTACCAACAAAAGAGAGGTATCGGATTATCATTTAGAGCTAAGTGGACTAAATCCAGAGTCAGTATGGTATAAAGTAAGGAAATATTTGTTAAAGTTATACGGTGAGAACTTGGACAAAGCTTGGTTTAGCAAGTTAGAAGCAGTTGAAGAAGATACGACCTGCAATAAGCTTATTCTCAAACCAGCTACTGCCTTTATTGAGCATTGGATTAGGAGTAATTACAGGAGAGCTTTGGAAGATGCGTGCCATAGCCAAAATTATACTTTTGAGTTAATGAAAGTTGATAGCATGGCTAGACTGTAAGCTATAGCAAATAGCACTTAAAGCTATTTTAAATATGTTTATAAGAGGATTTTAATTTTTAGCTAAAGGTGGGTATGTTAAAAACAAATAACACTATTGTACGAGTCTGTATTTGCGAAATTTTAAGGTATTATTGCAATAACAAACGAAAGTTTGAATTGGTAGTTAAGTTGATGAAACTAATTGTATTAAGCGAGAAAAAAATGATTACAAATAAGTTAATAATAATCAAGAATTATTTAATTAGGGTTGAAAACACTATAAAAACACTACAGAAGGTTATTTGAACTTAGAGAAGATGAGAGTAATGCACCTTGTGGATACATCACTATCTTCTTATGAAGAAGATGGGGTTACACTAAATTCACCATCTATAGCTATTTTGCCAAGATTTTTAGCAAATTTTGTCACTTTTTTACATTTTTTGGCAAAAATTGTTCGCGGAATCACCCGGGGGGTGGTAGCTATGCAAAATGGGGTATAGGGGGCGTCACGCGAAAAATTTTTTTTAGGTAATTAATCACTTGTTATAAAAAATTTCCACTTTTGTCAATTTTTTATATCTTAAAAAAAAAATTTAATAACAATATAAAAAATAGAAAATAAAATGTTGACAGCAATTTTTAGTTGTGATACACTGCAAAATATAAGGGGGATATTTTCAATTAATTAATTGGCAAAAAACCTGAAAATCAGGTATAATAAAGGGAATTATAAGGAATTTTTAAAGAGATGTACATGATCAAAAATTATGGTTTGTTTGAAAAATATTTAGCAAAGATATCATCTAGTACCATTAGTAAGTTTGGTTCAATAGATGATATCTCTAATTTCCTATTATATCTTTGTGAACATGGTAACATCGTTATTGCAGCTAAGAAGGCTGATTGTATTTCACCACTTAGGTTGCACCGAGTTATTAATAGCGATAAATATTTAACCAAATGCGTCAATTTAGCTTTAGCCATTGCGGTAGATAGAGCAGAAGGGGTGTTATATGATAGGGCAATTAACGGTTATGAGGAAGTGACTTATAACAAGGATAATCAGGCAATAGCTACTAAGAAAAAATATTGCTCTAAGTCTTTGCTGGAATATCTTAAAGCCAATTCGCAAAAATATCAAACAAGGAAGCATGATGCTAGTTACCATAGGAAAAATAGTGATGAAGCTGAGCAGGCAGCAAAAGCCCGAGAAATAGCAAAGATGATAGATGTAACTAATTTTGAAATAGAATCGTATGAAGCAGAATATGCACTTGCCAAAGGACAGTAAGACCAAAGTGATGAAAACTATTAGTAAAGCTAAAGCCAGCAAAGAGCTTTCTAGCTCTGCTTCTAAAAGTCTTAAATTTCCGGTGGATTGGTCACCCTATCCATTTCAGTTGCCTTTGTGGAGATATTTATACTCGGGTGGTAAGAAAGCTATAGCCATTTGGCATAGAAGAGCTGGTAAGGATATTATGGGTATTAACTGGATCACTGCTAGTGCTATTCGAGAAGTTGGCATTTATTGGTATGTCTATCCTACCTATAATCAAGCTAAAATGAGCATATGGGATGGTATGACATTATCGGGGCATCCTTATATGTCATTTATTCCTAAAGGGATTATTGCTCGTAGTCAGCAATATAAGCAACGGATATTATTTAAAAATGGTTCAGTGATTCAGTTTGTTGGTAGCGATCGTTATGCCACTATCAGGGGTAGTGGTATTAAAGGAGCAGTTATTTCGGAATATTCCTATCATGATCCACGAGCTATGAGTTGTGTTATAGAGCCGATGGTAATTCGTAATAATGGCTGGTTGCTTTATTTGTATACCCCTTCTGATAATCCAAAACTTGTACATGGTGAAGAATTATACCGGAAATACCAAGATAGTCCGGAAGTATTTTGCCAAATAAAAACTATTGAAGATACTACTGATCATGAGGGGCAGCCATTAGTTGATAAAAACAAGTTGACTTCAGTCGACATGAGTAACGAAGAGATTCAAAGAGAGTTTTATTGTGACTTTGCTGCTTATCGTTACAAGAGAGCTGATCAAGGTGGTACTTTTGTTGAACAGTTACGACTAGCTGAAAGTCAGGGGCGTATTGGCTATGTGCCATATGACCCAGCCTATCAGGTTCATACTTACTGGGATATAGGAATTGTTGATTATACGGTTATTTGGTTTGTTCAAGAAAAAAAAGATTCTATCGATATTATTGACTTTTATATGAACAGGGGTAAGGATTTAGAGTTTTACTTGAATCATTTAAGAACTAGACCCTATCAATATGGACGTAACGTATTGCCCCATGATATGAGTCGAAGACAAATGCCAACTTTGGATACAAGATTACAACAAGCTAATGAGGTAGCAGAGAAAGTGGCCTTCTCACCCTTTGCTATTGGCAGGAAATATTTGCGAGAAGAGATGATAACTAAAGCAAGAAATTTGCTAGGCACGTGCCGAATAGATGCCGAAAAATGTCAACGTGGCATTAACGGACTTTTCGAGTTTGATGCTACAAAAAGAGGAGTGCATTCTAATTCATCTAGAGCAACTGATATAACCGAGAGCTTTTGTTATCTTGCCATGGATGTTAAAACTGGTAATGAGCAACAACAATCGCAATATAATATATTACAATATCGTAAAGTAATGAATGATTACAATGCGTTGGAAAGATGATGGAGCAGAAGAAGCAAGAATTGATGATGCAATAATAGATAATGGTAATTAATAAATAATTAAGGCAAAGTAATATATGTGGCCAATATTAGGTTTACTAGGACTTGGTGCTTTAGCGGTTGGTGCATCTAGGAACAGGTACATTACTGGAGCTGATACATCAAGACAGAAGCGTCTCTATAATGAGTCACGAGATCGTTATAGTAGTTATGCGAGTGAAGAGTCGGGTAATAGAGAAAATGTTACCATTTTCTCTGTCCCCTAAGAACCGTACATGACAGTTTCCCGTCATACGGCTCAAGCCTCTTTAAGCCCAATTTCTTTAGAACCAGCTTCAACATCTGTGCATAAAGAATTTTATTTGAATCTCGGATTATGAACTTGTTTATGACAATTAATGTGAAGCATCATTAAATTAGAATTCCTATTATCTCCACCTTTAGACTTTGGAATGATATGATGTATATCCCAGTCAGTTTCTAGAGTTATTACTTGCTTACAATTCGGACATTTACCTTCTTGCTTATTCCATAATTTTTGCAATGTCTGGTCTCCTGCTAAAGAGTTATACATTTTATGTCCTAATCTTTTCTCAAAATAACCATCCCATTCTTTATCATATGGATTAGCTTCAGATAAAATCTTTACATGTCGCTTAATAGGAAGTTTAGCTGGGTCAACTAACTTATAGATTACTGGTTTTTCACCTGATTTTGGTTTGACACCTTCACAAGCAAACCTCCAAGTATCGCCATTTATAAGTTTAAAATATTTATGTTTAACCCAACTACTACTCTTATTTGGATGCCTACGTTTAGCCCATCGCCATAAAATCTTAAATATCTCATGCCTTAATTTACTAAAACTCTCTTTAGCAACTATATGTCTATGGTACAATGTCCAACCTCTGATAATGGGATTGAGCATAGTAATCAATAGAACTTGTTTAATCATCTTGTTATCTTTAGCCACTTTTCTTATTTTTCTTATGACAGTTTGTAAGCTAGTTTTAGATGGCTTAGTAAGGAATTTGCCATTATATTTGCGTACATTCTGCCCCAAAAAATCAAAGCCTTGATCAATATGAGTAATTCTAGTTTTAGCTTTTGATAGTTCAAGTCCTCGCTCTTGCAAGAATTGTTCAACTATCGGCAAAACAAGATTTTCTAATTGCTCTTTAGATCTGCCTGTGATAACAAAATCATCTGCGTATCTTATATAGTTAATCTTATGAGTTGGCTTTCTTGAGGATATTTTTATCGGAAACTTTTTAGCTAATAATTTACCTAACCCATCCAGTGCCATGTTTGCAAGTAATGGCGATGCTATGCCCCCTTGCGGAGTGCCAGTTTCAGTAGGATAGATATTACCAGCTTCCATATATCCAGCTTTTAGCCACTTCTTTAATATAGTTTTGTCCATTGGGATGTTATCAAGAAGCCATTGATGACTAATATTATCAAAGCACCCCTTAATATCAGCTTCCAATATCCATTGAGCAGATTTTCCTGTAGATAGTACAATATAACATTGATGTATTGCATCTGCAGTTGAGCGCTCCGGTCTAAAACCATAAGAATGCCTATCGGCTGTTATCTCCGCAACTGGTTCTAACGCCAACTTATATAAAGCTTGCATGGCTCTATCTTTCATAGTAGGTATACTTAAAGGTCTACGTTGTCCATTTGCTTTAGGTATATAAATCCTTCTAAGAGAAGCTGGGTTATAACCATGTTGCCTCAAGTTAGTAATTGCTTGAGATTTAAGTTCTGGAGTGTTCCAGATTTCTCCGTCTACCCCAGCAGTTCTTTTTCCTCGATTCTCAATCACTCTTCTCACAGCAATAGCTTTCCCGCTAAAAGAGTGGGTTAGTAAGCGTTGTAAGGCTTTAACCTTACCCCATCTACCTTCCTTCGTTGCCTTTACGATACGCATTTGATGACTTTTAACAACTTTATTGCATTGACACCAATTAATATTGTGTCAATTCCTATCATTATCAGTAGACGCACTAGCTGTAATTTGACTTACAACCACCATTTGCTTTCCTCCTTTAAAAGTTTCATCAAATTCTCTCGTAATAAGAGACCACAACGGAAGTCTGCCCGCTTTCGCGTGGAATAATGTTTCAATCCCTATCTGCTTCATTACAAAACAGCATTTGCTTTCTCCGTCTTTCCTCTACCTGCACCTCTATCAGCTCCTCTTACGATTCACCTTCCCTAAAGGGAAGAGATACAGGCTTACTGTGTTTTGCTTATGTAACAGTAAATGGGTTAGGTTCTACCTGTCTGCCGGTGATCGTTTAGTCTACGTATTGCGATTTTGTAACACAATAACCAAATCACTTCCCCTTTTGGGCAGAGCCTGTCAGCATCTTTGGCTCTTTGATGGTCACGACATTTATCAGTAGTTCATATACATTAACCATACCACTTAAGCCTAGCCTCTAACCGCTTGATGCTAGCAGTCTAGTTATTCCCTCACGGTTTTAACTCTCTTACGAGCCAAGTACATTGTCCTGATAGCTTCAAACAGTGAATCACTTCAATGCTTGTATCAGTAGGCTACTGTTGGTAGAACAACAGGTTAAATCTATTTTCATAGTTCAACAATTTCATAAGCAACCTCACATCGCCCACAAAATACTATCAATAATTTGTCGCAGCAGTTGCAACAAGCTCAGCAGGTCTTATGTTCTCTAGAGGAGCAACAGTATCAAGCTAGCTCGAGAAGCTATGATATGCAACACCAACTAGATTATCATACTCTACAATATGATAGTGCCTTAAGAAACATAGAATCACAAAGAGCTAGTTTGGTCACATCAGCTGATCAGCTAAAACAAGCTTTTGCAGCATTTACACAAAAAGCTCCTGCTCTTGATGCGAAAATAAGTGAGGTAGAACAATTACCGGGTCAGTTTCAAAACCTGTATGATCAAGTAGCCCAGCGAAGAGAAAGCTTGAAAGGTTTAACCGAAGAGGAAGCCGGTAGCCATATTACTCAATATCAGCAAGACGTTGAAGTGTTAAAAAAGCAACGTAGCGAAACAGAAAGCAAAATACGCCATTCGATGGATAGCATCACCAAAGAGCATCAACAGCTAACAAGGGAAAAAGCTAATCTTGAACATCAACTTAGCAACTATCAATCACAGCAAAATCGATTGTTGCAGGAGACTAGTAACTTTGATAATACTAGACAACAATTACTCAGCATGATTGAACAATACAAACAAGAACAGAATAGACAAGAGCAAATCACTGCTAATTATGCAAGGCAGCAATCGCATGCTGAAGGGCTGCAAAACCAATTAAAAAGTTATGGGGCGGCAGCTCAAAGCCAGTTGGATAGCTATGCTAGAGATTTAGAGTGGCGAGCTGGTAAGTATCAAAAATCTGCAAGAGATACTGGGCTAGCACAAGGATTGGGGCTAACAGCTTTAACTTTTGGACTTGGGGCAGGCTTAGGAGGGATTGCTGCTGAGGGTTCAATACTTGCTGGGATAGGTTCGGGAATCCAAATGTTATCTCCGCTTGTTGGTATTGGTCATTATATGAACAAATCCGATATTAGTCGTAAACTTGCTGGTTTTGAAAGAATTAATCTTAACAACAATGATCCAAATATAGGGGCTGATTTGTCGCGAATAGCAAGATACGGTCCTTCAGGATTAGAAAAAAGAGCCATACCTGAGCTTGGTGGTCTAAAACAAGCTTTGGAACATTTTGGCATGCGGTCAGTGCCACAATTAAAAGATTTACCGCTGTTACACGAATCTCTTGGCAAAATCGTGTCTCTTAAGGATATTGAGGGGTTAACCCTTGGTTTGCCTAGTATGACGGCAGCTAGCGGTAAAAAGTATAACTATGAGGTGTTATATGATAACGAGTTTATTAAGAAACTCAAGAAAGTGTCAAAGAAGTTGGGCGAGCCTTATTTAAACCCAAACTCAACACGTACCAATTACAACACAAATATGGTGACATCTTATGGCTGATAATGATTTAAACAAAAAGATTGAATATTTTGACAATCTCAAGAGCAAGCGGGAGAAATGGCATCATATATGGGATGAGTTGAAGAAATATGTTTGTCCGCAAACTGAAAGCAATAAGGTAATATTTGATTCAACTTCCATTTGGTCAAGGGAGCAATTAGCATCAGGTTTACAAAGCTTGCTGGTAAACCCAGCAATGAACTGGTTTAATCTTACTATAGTCGCTGAAAATGATGAGCAACAGCAATATTTAACCACAGCTGAACGCAACATGTTAGCCCAAATGCTAGAAAAAACTTTAATGGATATATTCAACAGTCCGGCTTCTAATTTTTATAATCAAATTCACCAGTTTTTTTTGAATTTATCAGCCTTTGGTACTGCAATATTCTATGTTGAAGAAGATATAGAATTAGCACAGACTCTGTTCTTTCGTAATATTAATTTACAGGAATGTTATTTTGAAGAGGATAAGTTTGGTTTTGTTAATACAATGTACCGACTATTTAGCATGCCAATAAAATCGGCATCAGCGAAATGGGTAGACTTTGCCCCTTTCAAGGAAAGGTTAGCCAAGAATCCTGATGAGACCGTAGAAATATTGCACATAGTTAGCCCACAGGCTCAAAATCAGAAAAATAAAGGCAGCTAGTCCTTCAACATCTAGCTCATCGCTATTGCCCTATAGTTCAGAATACATCTATCTCGCTGAACAAAAAATTATCAGTCAATCAGGCTATTCTTATTTCCCATTTTTTGTCACGCGGTGGGTAAAAGAAGAAGGTGAAGTGTATGGTTATGCTCCGGCTCATCATGTGCTACCTGATATTAAATTACTCAATAGTTTAAGACAAATTACCCTAAAAGTAGCCCAAAAACAACTAGACCCACCATTATTAGTGCCAAAAGATGGATATTACTTACCGCTATACACTACGCCGGGTAGTGTTAATTTCTATCGTAATGGTATGGCAGATAAAATAATGCCCCTAACTGGTATGGAGAATATCTTGCCAACTGAAATCGAGCAGAATCAATGCCGCGATGCTATATTTAAGGCATTCTATGTTGATATTTTTAGAATGCAGAAAGAAAACAAAGAAATGACTGCCACTGAGGTGCAAATTAGAACGGAAGAACAATACCGTTTAATGTCCCCGATGGTTGGAAGAATTGAGAGTGAGTTGTTAAATCCGTTAATCATGGCAATATATCAAACACTAATCAAATATAATAGAGTACCGATCTTAGAGGGGGCAAATAGCCCGCCTGAGATAGAGATTGGATATGTTTCACCACTATCTAGGGTACAGAAAACATCAGCAATAGCCAGCGTTGAACAGGTATTAGGTTTTTTCCAAAGAAGTGGTATAAGTAACTTTTTTCCTGAGATTTATGATAATGTCAACTGGGATAAATGTTTTAAACTATTCTTCGAGCTGAGAGAAGCCCCAAGCTCAATCCTCAAGAGTGAACAAGAAGTATTACAAATCAGACAACAACGTAAGATGATGCAAATGCAACAATTACAACAGCAACAACAGATACAAGGGTAAGGAGTACATGAAACTATCATCATCCCCATCAAATTTACGAACAAAAGAACAATTAAAATCAATTTATTGCAAGCTTTTTAGTGGAGAAGATGGTAAAATAATATTAGAGGATTTAGCTCAAATGAGTGGTATATATCGCAGCAATTTTGTTCGACAAGAAAGTGATTACACTGCTTTTCTTGAAGGACACCGATCTTTGTTCCTATATATATGCTCGCAGGTCTCAGAAGATGATGGAGTTGATAATATTGAAGGAAAAGGGAGTAATTGATATGGAAAAATATTTAGACCCAACAAATGATAGTTTGTTTAAGAAAATCTTCCGTGATAAGGAGAATTTAAAAGAATTTCTTAATAGCGTTCTTGATTTATCTGAAATGTACAGAATTAAGGAAATTGAATTTATTCCAGTAGAAGAATTAGCGGGGATTCATAAGGGTAGGAGAAGTGTATTTGATTTAAAAGTTAAAGATGAATCAGGAAACTGGTACATTATCGAAATGCAGAAAAGAAATGAAAGTGATTATTTAAAAAGAGTACAATATTATTCTGCCCATTCATATGTTGGGCAACTTATAGAAGGTTTAACTCACTTGGATTTATTGCCAGTAATAGTGATTTCATTGGTAAAAACTAGAATATTTGACAAAGAAGTGCCTTATATAAGTATTCATAAAAATGTTGAGACTACTACTAATAAACAATATTTATTTGACCTCTCTTATGTATTTATAGAGCTTGGAAAATTTAAAGAAACGAAATTAATGAGTGTTGCTGATGAGTGGTTACATCTATTCAAATGTGCAACACAAGAGACAGAGCCACCTAAAGATATTAAGAGCAGTAAGGTATTAGATGCTTACCATATGATTGAACGGTATAAGCTTACCCCAGCAGAATATGACTTATATATTAGAACCAAATTGCAGGAAGATGCAGAAGAACTTGCTCTAGCAGAAAATTTTAAAGAAGGTAAAGCTGAAGGTATTGAAGAAAAAGCTATAGTTGTGGCAAAAGAAATGTTAATTAATAATGAGCCAATAGAAAAAATAGCTAAATATACAAAACTAACTATTGAAAAAATAGAACAGTTAAAAGAAGAGTAAGCCGATGAGCAAAGAGGGAACTGCTAATAACTATGAAATTAACCCTACTTCCTCTGCTAGCGATTGGCTAGCTAATATGCCTGAGGAGATACGTAAAGCTGAGTCACTGGGTAAATTCAAGGATGTCTCATCAGCTCAGAGCTATTTGGAAGCAGAGAAGAGCTTGAATCAACGAGTTGCTGTGCCAAAGGATGACAGCTCTGATGAAGAGTGGCATAAATTTTATTCTAGGATGGGGCTGCCTGAGGATAAGAAATATACTGATAAACGAAGTAAAGAAGATGAAGAATATCTAGCTCGCTATGAAGACATGTTTTACCAAAGCGGACTATCTAAAAGGCAAGGTGAGAAGCTACTTAATTCTCTGTATGGTTTTTCGCAGGATTTACAAAAACAGCAAAAAAATGCTATCGAGCAAACACGTCACTCTCATATTGGTTGGTTGAAAAACACTTATGGTGAAGGTTTTGACAGTAAGATGACAGTGATGCAGGCAGCTTTATCTAGGTTCGGTACTAAAGAACTGGCTGAATTAATTGAAGATTCCAATTACTCGCCAGCTTTAGTAGATTTGTTAGTTAGGGTTGGTGAAACTTTAAAATCCGACTCGTTAGTAACTGGTAAAGAGCTACCTACAATTAATAGCCGGGAAGCTGCATTGTCAGAGATAGAAAAACTTGATTCTGACCCTGAGTTTATGGTAAAATTAAGGACTAAAAACCATACGGGACATGATCAAGCTGTAAAACGTATGCAACAATTATACAAAATCGCTTATGATGAAAAACAAGAAAAAATAACGTAACCAACCAATCATTAAAGTCATGAAGTAGGTGACAACTCATTTTAAGGCTGCAACTTCGCAATAACCTATCATAAAAGAGCCACTAATAGCATATATACCCGAAAGCTTGTTAGCTGCATAGCGGACAACGACCACATTCTAGTATAAATGATATCGCACTTTAAATATTGATAGATTATTTGAGGAGGAAAAATGCAACAAATAACAGATGGTCTTAAAGAACAATTTGCCAAAAATATCAGCCTAGTTATTCAACAAGAAGGTTCTAAGCTGCGAAAATGCGTTACTAATGGTACGCAAGATACTGAAGTAATTAGCTTTGAGTCAATGACTACCCATGAGGTGGAGAGCAGAACTAGACAGGCAATTGATCCTGATGATCATCTACATGGACATTATGCGGATGCTAGAGACCCTGCTAGATTAGAACAAATAGAATTTAAAATTCCCACTATTTCAAGACGCTTTTTGACGGCATCAAGCTATCATTGGAACGCTACCATGGATAGAAATGATAAGTTGAACTTATTAACCGACCCCACCTCACATTTTCCTAAAATGGCAGGTTGGGCAATGGGTAGACAACAAGACCGGGTAATTATTAGTGCTTTTGCCAGTCCTGTTAGAGCAGGACGGACAGGCAATAATGTGATTAACTTTGATGTAGCTAATAATGTGATACCGGTAGGAATTAGGGTTACTCATGTTAATTTAACCTTAAATGCTCAAGCTGCAGTTGATGCCAACAGAGGTATCATTGACTCGAAAAGAGCCGGGCTAACTGTTGAGAAACTAATTAAAGCTCATCATATATTAAAAAAACGCTCTTTCGGTATGTATGATAAATTATACTTACTATGTTCAAGTAATCAAATCTCCGACTTGTTACGCGATCCGCAAATTACCAATTATGACTATAATAATGTTAGAGCTTTAGTGAGTGGTGAAGTTAATAGCTTCTTAGGCTTTACCTTTATTACTAGTGAGATGTTGGGTGGTATATTTGATAATACTGGGGATGCGGTTCAATCTAGATATGCTGTGAAGGATTGCTATGCCTTTAATGAAGGAGCGATAAGGTTCAATACTGTCAACGGTTCTAGCAAGAAAGGCATAGAAGAGCTAGTACAATATCATTATGCCAAGGTACTATATTACAGTGAAGCTTTTGGTGCTAGCCGGGATAATGAGCAAGCCGTAGTAGTGATTAAATGTTTAGAGAATTATGACCGCAACAGCCATCGTGGTGAGTTGTGGAAAGCAATAGAGGCTGTGAATCACAAGAGAGGTGTGAATAGCATAACAATGCCATGGCAGATGTTTGGTAGTCAGTGTCGTAATGTTGATAATAAGGCGGATATCAATGATAATGATTTAGCAGTAATTGCCAACGATAATTTAGCTACTACTAAAAAGCCACAAGTAGTAGTAATGAGGAGAGCAGGTGATGCTGTTGCTGCTGCTGGTGGTGCTGCTGGTGGTGGTGTTGCTGCTGGTGCTGCTGGTGGTGGTGTTGTTGATGATTTTGCTGATGCTGTTGGTGGTGGTATTGTTGAGAGTGAGAATGAGGATGATGCATAACTACAAAATTTATTCATGGAAAATTTGTATTATTTGTAGTTGAGTGTAACTACCGTGAAATATGATATTATCAAGAAGGCAGTAGTACTACTTGGATCAAATGTTGGTATTAGTAGCATTGGTGGTGGCAGGATATCAAAAGCCGAAGAATTATGTGAGGAGTTTGTTAATCCTGCTATTGAAGATACTGTGCTAATGGTTAAATGGTCATTTGCCTTACGGAGAGTCGATAATATCGAAGGTAATAGACAAAACTTCACTGAAATACCGGATATTAATGATTGTATTAAATGTGCAGTAATAGTGCCATCTAACCTGCAATTTTACAGTGAAGCAGGTAAGATTCACTTTAAAGGGGGTAAACTTACCTCGCTGTTTTACTATAGCAGAAACATCGTTGATAATTTGCTAAATAATGATACGACTATTTGGCAACAAGTGCCAAGCAGCTTTAAGTTATTAGCTGCTTTATCGTTAGCCTCACAAGTATCATTTGCTATGTATTCCGATAGTGTGTTTACTGATGGACTAAAGAAACAATATTTGATCAAATTAGAAGAAACAAGAAGGATTTACTCGGTTGATTATAACCTAATTAATTCCGGCGAAGTGTAAATATTCTATGCAACAAGAGCAATTTGTATATTCGCAAAAAAATAACTTCTCAGGTGGTGAGCTAACTCCCACCATTGAAGGGAGAACCGAGCTGGCTTTGTATCAGAACGGAGTTAAGAAGTTGATTAACTTCATGCTGCTGCCATCAGGTGGCATTATGCGTAGACACGGTACACAATTTGTTCACTTGTTCACTGATAATGTGCCAAAGAAAATGGCAGCAGTAATGTTCTCAAGGAAATTATCCTACTTGCTGGTTTTTGAATCGCATCAGCTAGAAACTCGTTGCTTATTCTTTGTTGGTGGTGAATTGTTGTTAACTAGTAAAGTTATACAGGATGAAGGGCAAAATTTTCATTTTCGTCCTAAGGATTTTTCTTATGTAGTGTTTCAAGGAATTGCTTATATTTCTTTTGGCGATAAGAGACCAATCTTTAAATTCTCCATTGACCCGGAAATTGTCGAGCAATTTTACCAACATATTGAAGAGCAGGCAAGAAAGAGACAGGTAGAATATGGTGAAAGAGCTGAGATAGCGTCCAGTAGCAGCTATGAGCTAGCCAGCAATTTCCCTAACAAAGATAAGATGTTTATCATTGAAGCATTGAAATGTCATGTTAACTATTTTTCGACAGGACGAAGTGACCAAAGAGAACGCTTAATACAAAAACCTTTTAATGAAGTAATCTACGGAGCAGAGGTAGACAAAATTAACGATGAGCTAAAAGCTATTCACCAACGAGCAGCTAGGCAGTCAGCTGGACAAAGCAATATCTACCAAGCCAATAAGGAGAAGTTATATTGTACTTCAGTGGTTACTTTTGAAAACCGATTATGGTGCTTTGGGGTTAATAAAAATATTCATTCAATTTGGGCAAGTTATAAGGGAGATTTTAGTGATTTTAGGATGGCATATAGAACCTTACTAGAAGCACGAAATCCATTAACCGCTTTTTCAGCAACTTTCTCTTCATCTACTTTTGATAATGTCCTGTGGTCAGTACCTTTTGCTGATGAATTATTATTAGGTACTAGTGATGGCATTTATTTAGTCAAAGAAGGAGATCGAGCTAAGGGGGAATTTGTCAAAATCCATAAAGAGATTGAGTTACCGATATCACCACTGAAACCAGTAGTAATCGGTAAGACTATCTTTTTTGTTGAAGGTAATGGCTGTAAAATAAATAGTTTGTATTATTCACAAGAAAAAGGTGGTTTTCAGATATCAGACATTACTGCCTATGCTGAACATATATTTGCTGGTGGCATCAGACAAATTGTCGGCTGTAATAGCCCATTTTCAATGGTAGTGGCAGTACTAAAAAATGGCTCTTTTGCTAGTTTTATCTATTCGCATGATTTAAAAATTATGGGCTGGTCACAACATTGGCTAGGTGGTAATGGTCAAGTATTAGGCATCACGCCAATCTATGCTGAGAGTAGCGACATGTTATATTTGCATGTTCGGAGAAGTGATGATACTGGTATAAGTAGCAAGGAATATCTAGAAGTGCTGCAAACTCGTTATTTTTCAGCCAAGCATTTTGTTACTGATAAAGCAGTATATGCCGATTGTCATGTAAATATCCAACAGCCCGGAGAGAATGCCGCCTACCGCTCAATCATACAAGCATTAAAAGACGATAGTGCTTATGAGTTTAGAGGTGATATAACAAAACTAGAGCATATTGTACAAGCTCAAGCAGAAACTATTCTAAGACTTAAGTTAGATAATGTTGGCAATTCTTTTAAATACAAAAATAGGCTAGTTGCTAATTATGATGAACATAGAGCAGAGATAGAGAATTTTTTACAAAAATATTATCAAAATTATTTACCTAAGATTATGAATATTTTGGCGGTATCTTTTGCCTATCATCGAATATTCTCGCGTATTTATGCAGAGTTAGACAATCTATTTTTAAATAATCCTGAAAGTTTTGTTACAATAGAACAATTATTATATGATGGTGAGCGGCTTGGTGGTGATGTTATTGAAGCCGTGGAGCTACTAAATGAAATAGATGTACCAGCCATTTTAAGAGATGGTGGTTTGATGGAATATTTGCCTAATAGTGCTTTTTCTTTTCGTCCAACTATTTGCCTGCAAATAAAAAAGTTAAATACTGAGTTAATCAGGTTTATTGCTGGTACGGTGCAAGATATTATGGCAACTGCTAAGCAAAATATTGATCTGCAATTTGAAATAAGTAGAGAAATACAAGAGATGCGACTAGCGGTTAGTCACCTCAATAAGAAAATATTGCTATATTATGCCGAGCAGGATAGTGATAAAAAATCCGGACTGCTAGTTAATTTACAAAAGTTTTTTGCCAAAACTGCAGTAGATTTTTACCCAGAATTGCTAAATATCGCTCATCCGGAACTGACTCAATATATATTTGGTGAGCAAACCAAACAATTAATTGACCAGCAAATTATTGGATTTAATCAACATACTAGTAAGCAACAAATAAATGATAAATTATCAACTATTACTAATCAATTAATCGATGAATTACAACAAATACATAATGACAACAAGATTAAAGAGCTAACCAATTTCAAAAGACGAGAAGAAATAGTTGATTGCCTAAGAAGTATCATGCTTGATAAACCATTAAGTAAAGATGTTAGGGAATATATTCTATCTGATATTTTTAGTCAAACTATCGATGGAATTGTAGATGAAGTACTAAACAGAATTGCCCCGATAATGGGAAGAGATCGTAAGTCCTCATTATCGTCCTCTAGAGCGTGGGTATATAGTAAAGAAGGTTATACTGACCCATTAGCGGATAGAATATTTGAGCAAATGCAAGAACTCAAAGAAGGGCTAGCTTATTTGCAGCGTAACATTATTGAGTATTGTCAGTTAATTATGCCGAGCTTTCATCCAGCTTTACTGAAAGATATCCTTGAAGATGAGAAGAGTATTAAATTAGAAAAGTACCTGCTTCTGTCAAAAAGATATTTTCCTGTTTTTAAAAAGCTGTTTCCTGATATTGGTGCTTATGAGTTAAGTAGTATAGCTCGTAACTGCCTACCATCATTCCAGCAAATAAATATTGCCACTATATTACCGATCTTTCAGAAAATTGCTGTATCTATTATTGGTGATGAGGAATTACATGATTTGAGGATTATCGATAATGAGCTGATTAAGCTAAAACATCCAGTAAGACATTTGTCGGTAGGCTTTCCTTATTCTTCGATAATGCAAACTTTTCCCCTAATATTCCCGGATGAAGTAGAACACGCTCCAAAAAAAGACGCTGAGCTTGGATTGAAAGTCTTTAATAGTAAAGGTGGTTATATTGAAGAAAGGCTTGATAATGGGCAAATAGACAGGCAACATATTAATAGTAGATATGTAGATAGTGATGCGTTGATTAGATTGGTTAATGATAAAAAATATTTAACAACACCAACAGCTACTAAAGAAGTATGTGACTTATTTGCCACTCCTTACCAATCAGGCTGGGTGAATTTCATCATGCGGGGAGCAATCAAAACTGATATCGATGTTACTTTTAAGGTCGATAAGCCTTATCCAGTTAGTATATTAAAAATCTATGCTAAAGCAAAGATTTTACCAAATTACAAGGGTATATGAATAAAAAACAAAGAGACAAGATACTTAGTTGTTTGGATATAGCTAATTATTTTTTAGTTTTAGTAGATAGAAAAGCCGGCGATACCATAACCCAGCTAAAGTTACAAAAACTAATATATTTTGCTCAAGGAATAAGTCTTGCTTTATTTGATAGACCACTTTTTGCAGAAGAGGTTGAAGTATGGAAACATGGAACAGTAGTACGAGCTTTACGTTCAACATTTGGTAATTTTGAAGATGATGGCATTCCTCCGCCTAGAGAAATAGATTTTGATATTTATAGCAAAAATCAGAAAGAATTAATTTATAAAGTCTATTCTTTTTTTGGTGAGCATACAGCTGCGTATTTACGTAATTTAATACATACACATTCTATTTGGTGTAAAGCTATTATACGCCAAAATAAAATTATTACGAAAGAAGAAATGTGTAAGTTCTTTAAAACTGATGTAATAAAGGATATTAAAGATTATCTTTTATCAATTTCAAAAGAAGATATTGTTCAAATAGAAAATGCTGAAGATCAATGGTGGATGAATTATGACAGTGGAATTCCTGCAGAAGATATTACAGAACAGCTTTTAAAAGCAGAAAAAGAATTACAAGAAAAAAGGGGAAAGAATTGAGAGTTATCTGCTGGCGAAAATTATCTAGATAGAGAGTTGTAAAGGACATTATTTAGGTGTGAACAAAATTTAAATTACTAGATTTTGACTCTTTTTGCTGCAAATTATAAGATTTTTTTGAAATAGAACTAACTATTCCAGCAAAAATTTTATTAATTTTCGCTTAAAAACACTCAAAATCTAGACAATTAAAATTTTGTTTACAGAACATAGAAATAATAGGTTAGAAGATTAACAGAATGCCATTACATACCTAAGTTTCCCAGTTCACTTCAAAGCGAGAGACCCCTACTAATCCGCGGGGGTCATAACGCCGACCGAGTTCCCCAGTCCAAGTATTAGCTTATCACAAATACTATGTTTTGTAAATAATGAAGAAAAATAATAATGTTTGATTTTCTAAACTTTTTCTCGAGTGGTGCGAATGTATTTGCTACGGGGACGTCTTTGCTTAACACTTATGCCCAACTCAGAAGTAATAGAGAAAAAACCAAACAATCATTATATGAGCAGCAGCATTTACTCAAGCAACAACAAGAGCATCTTAAGTTTGATCGTCAACAATTATTTGAGCGAACCGCTGAATATGGAGCGATATCGAGTTATCACGTTGATATGTTAAGGCAAGAGCAATTATATAATCGTCAGCAGCTGGGCTATAATATCCTAAAAACTGGCATTGGTATAACTGGCACTGATTCAGCTGGCTTATTACTACGACATATGGCTTATATGGATGAGATGAAGGCAAGAAGCGTTGAGGCGGAGTATTTTCATCAAAGACCGAGATCAAACTTAAACACAGCACTGATTGACTTAAAGAAGCAGGCAATTAACCGCAATATTAGTTCGATTAACTCAGCTGCACCTTGGCAGGTATTAGGTACGGTGTTAAGCGGTGTATCGGATCTTGGCGAGATAGCACGACTAAGTACCGGGGAAGAAAAAAGAAAGTAACAGTGGAAGTTTAAAAATGAAATGGCAAGCTATTGCAGCAGTAACTAATCAGATTAACGAGGAAGCTAAAGGCTATTTGGCACGTAAGCTAGAGAAAGATGCTAGTGTAGAAATGCCACATCTTTGGTCAGATTTCCTTAGCGATACCACCAAGCATCTAAACCAGTCACAAAGTAATATTGAAGTAGCCCCCAATAGTAAAACTGGTGGTCTGACGTGTTTAACGCAATTTGATAAGATGCACCCGGATTTTCTTGAGAATAACAAACCATGTCTTGATTACTTCTTAAGTAAATATGACCAACGAGCCAATGATTATTTGCAGCGTACTAATAATCCACTGACCAAGCGTTTGTTGCAAGCTAAGATTAATGATTATAGGATATCGTTAGCTGGGCAAATAAGTCACACAGAAGCCAAACTGATTGATGGTAAACGTCACCATTTAGCAATTGAAGCCATTGAAAAACTAAAAAACGCTACCTATGATAATCCACAGTTTTATACTAGTCACTTACAAGATGTCGCAGTAGCTATTAATTCTCTATCATTACTGCCGCAAGAGCGAGATCAAATGTTGATTAATGCCAAACATGATTTAGCATTTGCCGCGGCACAAGCTACTTTAAAGCATTCGCCGAATGATATATTAAATCCCAATATAGTTGCTGAATGGAAAGAAGCTTTATCGTTTGAACAAAGGCTTAAACTAGAACATCAAGCAAATAATCTACTGCATCATCAGCAATTACTGAGACAACATCAACTTAGTTCGCTTATCAATGCCGATTTGCACAGTATCCTAAATACTGGAGAGCGTGTTAAGGGCATTGAAAACCTACTGCAAGCCAGCTTTAATGCTGGTGATCCACGATTACTGCAATTTAGAAGCCAAGAAGCTTTGTATAAGCAGGCTTTTGTTATTTCACAACAAATAAAACACCTACCATTCAACCAAGGTCAGGAAATATTACAACAAATTGCCCCAAAGGGTGGGGATAGTGATTATGACAAGAAAGAGAGACTATATCATATTTTAGTAGAGCAGTTTAACAAACAGCTTAAATTGGCTCAAACAGACCCAGCTAGGCTGGCTGAGGAAAACGGTGAAATACCTAAAGACATACCATTATTACAACGTTTATTGCTTAGGAAACAATTGCAACAACAAAAAGGCATCCCTAGTTACGACCAAAGATATTTAATGAACAAAGAACGTGATGAGTATTTAAAAAAGATTGAGACTAAAGATGTTAACCAAATTCAACAAACCACTGACAGTATAATTAGTCTGCGAGATGATGAAGGGAGTAGTAATCAATATGGTTTGGAGATACTGGAAGAAATCTTAAGGGATAAGGGGGATTTAGGGTTATTAACTCGTCTGTATGCTGAAAATAGACTTTACGACCGTAAGACTGCTTCAGCCTTTATACAGATGATAGTATTAGCTAACGAGCTATCATTAAAAAGTCAGCCTTTATTTACCAATCATGAAATTACAGAATTTAACAAAGAAATGAAAGACAATGGTATATTCAGACAATGGAGTAGCGATCTAGTAAGAAGTAATATACAAAATGAGACAGAGATTAATCAAATACGACAAGGCATAAAATATTTAGCTAAATATTACCAACATACTGAAGATTTAGATATTGACAAAGCAGTAAAAAAAGCAACCACCAAATTGATTAGTGAGGTCGATATGCGACTAGATAGTAAGAATCTGCAAATACCCCGTCAGATAATAGTACGAGGTATGATCATTGATTTAAATGCTGATTACATAGAGAGTAGCCTAGCAGAGCTGCAACATGGTCTCATTAACGGAACTATAGAGTATGATTATATTACTAGTTTTAGGGACAGTCGTCGTAACAATATTATTGATAATATCAATGACCCAATAGGACAATATGCCGCTGCAGCAATAATACGAGAATGTTTGCAACAAGGTAAATGGAAACTAACGCCTGACAAAAAGAGTGTCTATTATACTTTCCCGACCAAAGATGGTCAGTATTTGCCAGTTATGGCAGGAGTTGGTAAAATATTAAAATTTGATTTGTCAGAGTTAAATAACCCTCAAGCTTTAGAGCAGCAAAAGCAAAGAATATTACAAGGTATCTCTGAATCATATACAATAGATTAGTATGATGCAAAATAATGACAGCTTAAATAATTACTCAAATGACCAATCACGTTACTACGCAAATAATCAATCACTTTACTATTCTATCTTAATACCGAGTTTTAGAACTAATAGTGTCGTTGATCTGTTAGGCAGTAGTACATGGGATGTTTTGGGAGCAGTTAGCCGGCAAGCTTATGCAGATAGTCCAAGCCTATCAACTTTATGGCGAGCTTTTGACCCACAAGATATTATTGATCCTGAATTACGGGATGTTGCTGAACATTTAAAAAGTTATAATAATAAATTAAGCAAGGAAGAGTTTGAGCAAAAATATGGTGACTCAGGTTTAAAATATGACCCTAATTTTACCGAAACACTAGTAGAAGATATTTTAGAGAGGAAAAAGCAGCGAGAAATTAATGAATATATTATTGCTGCGGGTAAAGGCGGATTAGTTGAAGCTATTGGCAAGTTTGGAGCTGAGGTAGTATTTGGCAACTTGTCACCAATTAATATTGCTGCTAGCTTCATTCCTATTGGTAGACCAGCAATGTGGGCGGCACTTAGCCAAAAATATGGCAAAATTCCAACAACATTAGTTAAGGATTTGCTAGGCGGGGCTATAGGTCAGGGAGTTACCGAGCCAGTTCTTCATAATGAACGACATACTGAACAAAGACCTTATGACTTGTCAAATAGTTTGATTAATATTATAGAAAGTGGTTTATTTGGTGCAACTTTGCATGGTCTTGGTTATTCGGCTAAATATTTGCGAGACAGATTGTATTTATATTCAAATAAGCTACATCCTGAAATTGAGACCTTACATCCGATAGTTGATAGTCAGTTAAAAGATAATATTGACACTGTACTAAAAGAATCATCTCCTCAGGAGAATATAATAGAAACTGAGCAAGTTGATAGTCAAGTACCAACAAGTACCGATGCTAATATTGGAAACAGTTCTTTATCAAGGTTAGCTGAGTTACAAGCAAAGAAGTTACAATTAATTACGGCAGCCGAGCAACAATTTCCCTCATATTCTGCCCAGCAGAGGCAAATAGCAGAATTACAACAACATATGCATGATCAGTTTGGTACTAATGGTAAAACTGAAGCAATACCAAGATGGTTCTTGGATATTTTACTAGAGGAAGAAGGTAAATTACAACAATTATATCAGGAGCATATTAATAACCCGGAGTTTCAGGAATATTTGACAGCAGTAAAACAATTAGATCAGCAAATTATCAATAATTTACGACGTCAGCAATGGGAGACTAAAGGCTATGATTTATCACCCGAAGAGTTATATATAGCAAGAAAACAGCTAGAGGAAGGCAAACATATAAATCTTGAGAATCCACAAAAAGCTGAATCTTTTTACCATGGTGATGATAAGAAATTTGAGAATAACAATGCCAGTCCTAATCTACAAGAGCATCTAGCTTCTTTAGAAGCTGAAATAGCCAATTTACCTGAACAACAAAAAGTTACTTATCAAGCAGAATCCATCAAGCAAGATGTTATTTACCAGCAAACCGAAGAAATTTTACGTAAGATTAAGCAAGGGGCTAACCCTTCAGAACTAGAGGAGTTATTTAAAACTCTCAGTCTCATCGATCCACAGTTAGTGGATGAGCTAAAAACTATCCATAAAGAATTTGTTGGACAGAAAAGATTGGATTTGCTAGAGAGAGACAAACAAATAGATATGTTCATTGATGATTTTAAGAAGGAACAGTTTGTAAAAAAAAGAAATAATGCCCTGAATTTAATCAAGATGGCTACCATAGAGAGATTTGTTAGAAATCATGACAATAAGATTGCTGCGATAAAAGAATATTTACGGCAGGTTGATTTACGGCAACAAACTATTGCTAAAGAGCTGTTATATGGCATTACAAGAGATTTAGAAAAAGCTGGTGTTGATACACGAGTTTGGAAATATTGCTTATGAAAAGGACATAATACAGGAATTATGGAATATCAGCCATCCTGATAAAAATCCGACAGGGAGTGAGAGGGCAATAATAGTAGCTCAAATAATCAATAAATGGCAAACAGCTGCCATCAATAGAGCTAATCTAGCCGGTAGTAATATAATACCGTTAGAGGGTTATATTACTAAACAAGAGCATAACAGTCTTAAACTTCGAGAAGCTGGTTATGAGGCATGGTTGAAATTCATCCATCCGCTACTTGATCACCAAAAAATTGCTAAACTAAATGAGAAAATAGATCATAAGGCAATATTTAATAATCTTGCTAGTAGCATTCATCTAAAAGACACTGACCAATATTTAAATATAGCATTCACTCACGTTAGAGGAAGTAACGTAGCTGATGTGTTGTCAGCTAGTAGGAAACTACATTTTAAATCGGCAGAAGCTTGGTTAACATATCAGAAGGAGTTTGGTAATTACGTACAAAATGACTTTGTTGACAAGCTCATTAGCCCTTTAATTAAAAGTCGATCCTTTATCGCTGATTCGATAGTTAGTAACCTTAATATACTAGGTCGGAGTATTGGGGTAATGGAGAGTATGGGTTGTAATCCTGAATTAATGCTACAATCAATCAAAGGCACTTTTACCAAGGAGCTACAAGAGTTAGCAATTAAAGACCCAGCTATTTTAAAGCAACTAGCAGTACTTAGTAATTCCAACAGTTTTACTAATCAATTAGACCTAATGCTAGGAGTAAAACCACAAATACCATCAGTTGACCGTATCTTTGGAGCTTATCGTGCTTGGAAATGTATGGTAAATCTTGGCAAGGTGGTACTTTCTTCAATCCCTGATATGATAAGTTTTGTCAGTGAGTTACAGAACAATGGCATACCACTACTTCAGTCTTATGCTAATTTATTACAAGTGGCGGCTACAGGCTTTAATGGTAAAAAGAAAAAAGAGCTTGCTAGTTTGCTTGGTGTGGCTGTAGATTCACTGCTTAGTCACAGTCATTCTCGTTTTGCAGGAGAGTATCCAGTATCTGGTAGCATATTTAAACTTACCAATGCATTTTTTAAACTAAACTTTATGGAATGGTGGGATAATACTTGGAAATCTACAGTTGGTAATTTGTTATCGCATAATTTAGCATTACAAGTTAATAAGCCCTTTAACTCACTATATCATAACTTACAAACTTTGCTTAATAGATATGGCATTAATGAAAGTAATTGGCATCTTTATCAGCATTTAGTACAGCAAATAGACAATAAGCCATATTTAATACCTGATATGGCACTACTGCCTGATCATTTACTAGAGCAACATTTACAACTATACTCAAATGATTTAAAGAATTGGAACGTAAAACAAGGGGTGAGCGACTCATCTTCGAGATAAATATGAGCAGAAATTATGCTATAGAACGTGAGTATTATGCGACGAGTGGAGTGTAGAATTAAATTCTCGTTACTGACTACATGTATGAACCTCCTGTAAAATGCAAGAAAAAAATAACATCTAATAGCAAAAATGCAAATGCATACATGTATCCGGCTTATAGTTAATAAATTATGTGTAATTTATCCTACAGCCCTGATGGAATTCGCTGGCTTACAAATTTACTATATACTTATCATTTTATCGGCTTCAAAGAGCCATTGTAGTCATCAGTTTCTTTGTAAGCTAAGGTTTGTCTTATTTACCATCAATATTATTATCTCACGCATATTCCGGGTTGGAATCTCTTACATATTCTTTGTTTACCTATTAATTAATAAACCACTATTTATTTTATTTTATGTTAATTATAATAGCTTTGTGCTACAAACTTTACTCTCTACATAATCATCCCCTGACCTTAGTACTGCAAACACCACTCTTGCCAGTTTATTAGCTACAGCAACTACTGTTTTATTATGTCCATTTCGCTCAGATAAATTAAACATCCACTGCGTAAATTTGCTAAAATCTTTTTTAGATTTTTGTTCTTCCAATGTAAATCTTATCTTGGCATTTAGTACAGCTCTAGCTCCTTGGATCAATAGAGTACGCAAGTAAACATCACCTCGCTTGCTAATTCCAAGCAACTTATCTTTCCCTCCACTGGAATGCTGCCTTGGCACTAATCCAAACCATGCCGATAATTGCCTACCATTCTCAAAACTTGTAGCATTACCTATTGATGCTATTAAAGCAGTAGCAGTAATTAAACCAAGACCAGGTATAGCTGTTAATCGTTGATATTGAGTTAAGTTGCTAGCTATTATTTTTAATCTTTTTTCTATCTCTTTTATTTTTTTGTCATTATCCAAAAATTCCTCTTTCAGTTCACTAAATGTTTGATAACCCAGCTGGCTTAAATTTCCTTCATCTAAAATCTCGGTTAATTTTGTCATAACCTTATTGATCCCTTGAGGAATAATAAAACCAAATTCATGTAGTAGACCCCTAATTTCATTAGCAAGGGCAGTACGATTTTTTACCAATCTCTCTCTTACTCGATGAATTGATAAAATATCTTGTTGTTCTACAGTTCTAATTGGTACAAACCTCATATTTGGTCTTGTTACCGCTTCACATATAGCTTCTGCATCAACTTGATCATTTTTATTAGTTTTAACATACGGTTTGACAAATTGTGCTGCCATTAGTTTTACTGTATGCCCCAATTTAGTTATTTCTCTTGCCCAGTAACTAGCTCCGCCGCAAGCTTCCATCCCTACCAAACATTTTGGTAAATTAGCCATAAATGTTAAAACTTGATCTCTCATTAATTTTTTCTTTAATACCGTCTTACCATTTTTATCTACACCATGAATTTGGAAAATTCTTTTTGCAATATCTATACCAATTGTGGTAACTTCCATCTTAGCCTCCTGATTGTTATTTTAATATTAACTTTAGAAGATTAGCAACTGCTTTTCATTCTGTATATCAGGAGGTTCATACCATTATTTTTTCACCTGTGGAATTTTATAATAAAGAAATACTGATAAAAGTGTACTTTAATGACAAGAGTTTTTATTTGAAACAAAACAATGGTAATACACATAAGAAGCATTATGTTGACTAATTTTTAGTATGTCAAGTAGAAAAGTGATGTTTACATGACTACAAACTTCATGCCAAAACCACTGCAAACCTGATTCTTTAGACGTTTTAAGCACTTTTTTGTCTCGAAGATGAGTCGCTACGGTATTTTAAATCAAAGATTCACTTGCGTTCAACCTATTTCGATTTTGTCTTGCCTCCATTTTTTTTCCAACTAAATACTTTGGTTCGGCTTTCGCCCTTGCTTAGCACAAATTAGTTACCCGATTTGCACCAAAGGCGTGACAATAGGATTTCGATGCTGTCCTAATGCATATTTATGCATATTCTCTTGTGCAACTTCATGTCGCACATGTTCTATCAATGTGAAAATATAACATCCTGATCATTAAATTTAGCCGAAAATAATACATCCGAGCTACTACGAGTAAGCCTTGGTTCAATAAAGCTTGCGTTTTCTATTTTTAACGTAGACGTATCAATTATAGCCAGCACATCCTTAGGCAAATGAGTTTTAAGAAAATCATAAGCTACCATAGGATTTTCCATTGCTACTTTAACAATTTCATCATACTTCGGCTTCTTTGACTTTTTGGACTTCTTTGTGGTCTTTGTGATCAATAATAAAGAAGCCTAGCTAAAGAGCAAAAAGAATAGGCAGGGTTACTCTCAATAGGTATAATTGCCTATTACTTATTCAATAAATGATTTCTATTAATTGACAAGCTTATTTTTCTATCATAATATTATTTTAAAAACAAATTTACTACAACTTCAAATATGCAATTTCAAGATACTAACGATTTATGTAAAATAGCCGATATTATCAAGAATTGCGTTGTCATTATCCAAGATTCTAGCGGTGCTAACGTACTAAATGTACGCTCCACTCCTCGACTTGGTAATTCCTGCTACTATTATGATTTTGATTCTATCGTCTATCAACTCTTCCTTTACGAGCAGTATAAATAGAAATACCCCCTCTTTAAATTATTCGAGTATACTGCAAAAACTTGAAGAGTTGGTAAACCAATTTTCAAGTTTTTGGGTAAAAAATAACCTAAATTTCTCTAGCACTAACCCATTGATAGAAGCTGCGATCACTAAATACTTGTCGTAAGAATTGGTTATTAAGAGCATGACTAGTTTTATAACCCGTGATGTCAGCTATTAGATGACCTCCTGTAGTATATAAATCTCCAAACAGGTCGAGAAGTTTGTGACGCACGAATTCATCAGTATATCTTAGTCCATCGTGGTTCATTATAATATCTTGATCTATACCTATAGCGTTATCGAGAGATGCACCACGTGCTAAGCCCTTACTTTTTAAATATTCAAGTTCATGGATAAATCCAAAAGTTCTAGCATCAGCAATGTTATTTTTGAAAGACTCATTCTCCGAGAAGACTAAATTTTGCTTGCCAATAGCCTTACTAGCAAAATCTATTGTTATATCAACCGTCATGCTATGAGCAGGGCTAGCTACTAACTCGCAATCTTTGTGAATTGCCCTAATTTCTTTTAAGATTTTTAGGTATTTCTTTGGAGTATTTTGTAATTGTCTACCAGCACATTCTATCATAAAGACGAATGGTTTACTGCTACCATCCATTATCGGGACTTCAGGACCATCGATTTCAATTATTAAATTATCGATTCCACATCCCCAAAGAGCTGCCATTAAATGTTCTATAGTTGAAACATAAATATGATGTTCATTTTTTATGGTAGTAGATAAATAAGTTTCTGAAACATTTAAACAACTAGCTTGAATAAAATTTATCTCTTGCCTTACATCAGTTCTGATAAAAACAATACCGGTATTTTCTACAGCTGGTCTTAAAGTCATCTGAGTAATGTTACCGGAATGAACGCCCACACCATAACAACTTACTGGGTTTAGTATTGATACTTGCATTGGTTAATTTTACTAACATTTTAGAAATTCAACTTATTTTAATGCCTTAAACAACTACATGCAAGTTACATTATGTTACAAAATATTTCATCAATCTATATACTGCTCGATAATCAAGTTTTTTTCTGAGTCATTCACCTTACGTATAGCATTTAAAAATTGCCGAAAAGTACAAAACGTCATTGCGAGGAGACCGTAGGTCCACAACTGTCGAAAGTTAAAAACTATAATTCATTGCAACCAAAAATTATACATAAATAATAATCTAACATTTATAATTTTAAATCTACAAGATTAGGCTCTCCGCTGCAAAATAATACTATATCTTTGATAATTTCTGTCTCAAGCAATGACCTATCTATTTTGTATAATTTATTTACTTCATTTAGTTTATCTTCACCTATTAAATTTATAATATTTGTATATTATTCAACTTTTTGTATTTATATGAACTTAATTTATACACAATCTTTAGTTATATTTTAATACCTTTTTTAACTTTCGACAGTTATGACCGTAGGTCGACGAAGCAATTGTAAGTTAAAAGTATGATATAATAGATATTGAAGTCAATGTAAATAATGATTTATACTGACTTATAAGGGGGTATTACAGCGATAGTCATTAATAATATAAATGACTATCGCTGTGCAGGCGTGAGCGACCGTGAAGCAATTGGTTTTAAGATCGTATAGATCCTGGTACTCTAGCCCAAATCCCCGAGACGTTTGAATAGTTGATTGGGATGCCTTTGCACGCCCGCTTACAATCGTAAACATTAAAAGCCTTCGAGGTATTATGCTATTATACAATAATTTTATCGGTCTTGATATAGGAAAATTCAATTTTGTTGTTGCTATTCATGGAAAAAAAGAAACTAAAGAATATAATAACAACTCTAATGGAATAGCTGATTTTATCAAGGATTACAAAAAAGAGATTAGTTCTGCATTGTGTGTTTTAGAAACTACTGGTGGATATGAAATGGAACTATTACTAACGCTTTGCAATCAGGGTTTTGCTGTACATAGAGCCAATACTCGTAAAGTTAAAAACTTTATTAGGTCTTTTGGTAATGCAGCTAAAACTGACAGTCTTGACGCTAAAGCTCTAGCACTTTATGGTTTTGAACGATCAGAAAGATTAGAGCTATTTAAAGTACAATCTAAGCAAGCTTTAAACTTGTATGAATTAGTAGGACGTAGGAACGATCTTAAACAAATGTTGATTGCAGAAAAAAATAGGTTTCAGTCCCCGAGAGCTGATTTAATCAAGTCTAGTTGTGTTAAAATGATCGAAGTACTAGAAGAGCAAATTGCATCTATTACTAAAGAAATAGACGACTTAATAGCAAAAGATAAACTCTTGCAGGCTAAAAGAGACTCTGCAAACTATTAGTGGTATAGGCACAGTAGTATCTAATGAGCTTATAGCTTTGTTACCTGAACTTGGTACATTGAAGCGCAAACAAATAGCATCATTAGTAGGTGTTGCACCAATATCTAATGATAGCGGTAGATATAGCGGATATAGACATACAGGACATGGTCGAAATTTTGTTAGACCTATGTTGTTTGTAGCTGCTATGGCTGCTAGAAATTCCAACTCTGAACTGAAGGTATTTTATGAAAAATTGATCAATAGAGGAAAAAAGAAAATGGTGGCGATGGTAGCATTAATGCGTAAAATCATTGTGATTGCAAACGCTAAGTTACGTGATTTAACTAGCTCTGCACAAGCAATAAAAATTTAAACCAAATTTATTTAAATTTTTATTGCGAACATAGTTGATCTATATAACAAGCTTCATGGATTGCCACGTCGCCACTTGCAGCGGCGTCTCGCAATGACGGTTTAAGCCTTACAACAGCACTTCGCTAATAGATGATTTTTTAACTTTCAACAGTTGTGTCCTGAAGACGACAACGCAATTCTTGATTTTCATCGAATATACCTTACTCTGTTGAATCTGGAAGTCTGTTCTTCAATATAAAAGGTAGTTGTAGTAAAAAGAAAATGATCGTTACAGGTATTGCTCCAAATATTTTAAATATAACCCATGTAGATTCTGCAAAATTACGCCATATTATTTCATTTAACACTGCCATGAACAGTAAAAAAGCAGCAGATCTATAGCTTAAAATATTCCAGTTCTTATCTTCAAGTTGGACAAAATGATTAAACATATATTTCAAAAAGGCCTTATTTCTTATGGCACTGATAAAAAATATACTAGCAAAAATTACATATAGAATAGTTGGTTTGATTTTGATATACATAGAGTTACCACTAATCAAAACTATACTAGCTGAAACTAATAACACTCCAGAAGATATTAAGGAGGATTTGGAAACTTTTCCTTCTATAAGATAACACAAACTAACACAAATAATTGAAGTAATAAGTATATATAACGTCGCACTTTGTATACTACCACCATAAAAATAGCCAATAAAAAAAGCTATAAGCGGAGCAACTTCTGATAAAAAATTAATCATAAATAGTTTTATTTCTCTGTTACTGCTTTTGTGTGTCTGATTTTTATTTGTATTAAGATATTAATTAAACCTAGAGTACAAACATAAAAAACAACTTGTAATCCGTTAGGTCTAGCAATATATCCAGTAATCATTTTTAGGAATTTACCATAGATACTTCTGTCAGAAATGAGCCAAGAGCTATCCCAAAGCTGGTCGGATAAAATAGTAATAATCCCTGAAGAACTCAATATACCAGCAGCTTCTGCTGCAAAGCCACTAGCAACAAGCATTAATAAAATGGAAGATATACGAAATATATATTGTTGGTTTACTATTTTTATTAAACCTAAATAGATAATGACACCCAAAGTTAGACCACTGACTATACCAATAATTAATCCTAATAGATAGCTATTACTGTCAATAATTTCGACTGAAGAAATACTATAAACTAATATAATAATTTCCATTCCTTCTCGAAGAATAGTTGCCGCAACAATCAGTACTAGCATTATATAACTACTATCACCGCTACTAATTTTTACAGACAAATCATTAAGATTTTGTTTTATCTTAATACCATAACCTTGCATCCATACTATAGTCCAACCAATTAATGCAACTGTTAATAAAATAATTCCAGAGTTAAATATCTCATCACCTAGACCACTAAATGCTACGGTTATACTACGAGTAAAGAAAGCAAATAACGCAGCAGAAACTGTACCAAGCATGACTCCAGCAATTATATAAATTCTAGATTTTTCTAATTGTTTTGTCACAGCAAGTATTACACCAAGCAACAAAGCTATTTCTAGGCATTCCCTGAATACCACTAATGCTATTTTAAACATCTAAACCTAAATAAATTTAATTAACAATGAGAGACCCTTGTGCTGTCTCTTGATGAAAGTCTCCAAAAAAATCATATTTACCCGGGGCTAAAGGGGCAAGGATGATATTTATAGAGTCATTTGGCATAATAATCTTTTCGCGGTGCAGATCATGACTCTCAAACTCTTCTACTGTACTATCTTGGTTGTGGATAGTAAAACGAATCTTCTTACCACTTTCTACTCTAATAATATTTGGCTCAAATCTATGATTCTTTATAACCGTTACAATTTCTACTATATTAATATCTACATCATTCTTAGATGTGCTTCGATGACTAATTGCAAAAATTATTACACCTATCAATAGAATAATACCTCCAAAAAATTGAAGGATAGTTTTTTTTTCCATAGTTTTAACTTGAAAGCTTTATTAAAGTTACAAAATACACCAATACAATCATAGCTACAAGCACATATAACAGAGTGTAGTTTTTTTGTTTTTTATGGTTCTTTATTTTTTTGGATAAATTCATAAGCACCCTCCCTATATTATACAATATATTAGATTTCCACTAAGTCATCAAGGATCAAATATTTTTTATAACAATATGTTGTTTTTCCTCTAGCCAACTCTGATAGTTTGTACAGTAAGTAATTAGGTAATTATAAATGATCACCTATAAAAAGACAATTATAATCACTGGAGCTTTTAGCTGGGTAATTAGCTATTGACAAAATGATAAAATCTTGTATACAGATACTCTGTATAATGGGTGAAGTTTAATTGGCGACTAGGTAAATAGTGTCTATAAGTTCAAATCTTCTACAATTTTTTATGCTAGACAATGTTGCTAAGATTTTTTTAAGTTTTAGTCATGATATAGTCATTATCCCACTACTGATACTAGGCTATATTTGGTTAGAGCAAAAAGTGTTTTTTAATGCAATATGTTTAATATTAGTAAGTATGTTATTTAATTTTGCTCTAAAAATTATATTTCAAGTACCACTATCTGCTCATATTGGTAAACAAGGTTTTGCTTTTCCAAGTGGTCATATGCAGTCTTCAGTTGTTTTGTATGGTTGGCTGATGACAAAAACACAAAGCCGTATATGTAAAATTCTGATAACTGGCTTGCTATTTGGAATAGGAATGAGTTTAGTCTATTTTGGCTATCATAATTATTTTGATATTCTAGGAGCCATATTTTTTGGTTCTTTATTAATAGCCTTTTATACATTTCTTGCAAGCACAAAAAAGCAAATATTGCCACCAGTTTTATTGACTTTTACTACATTTTTGATGTTGTACATTGCATCTATACATAAGGTAGAAGAACATCTATATATGGCATATTACGCTCTTATTGGAGTAATATTTTCTGAAAACATTTTTACAAAAAAAATAACAATTATAATTATAAATCTACGAAGCAAAATATCAGCAACAATACTGTGTTTTTTCATGCTCTTTATAATCAAAATGCTTTTTACAGTTGGTTATATCTCCTCTTTACCATTAGCTATCAGGCAAATGCAATGGGCTATAATCGGATTTTGTATCCCAGCATCAGTTTTTATTGCAAACTATATCAATCATTATAAGCGTTCTTTTCATGATAGATACTAGTTGGATTGTAGAAATAAGAACAGATTTTCTAACAACCATATTTAAGTTATTTCCATTTTTTGCTAGTGATTACTTTTACATTACCATTACTGCTTTAGGATATTGGTTAAATCCATCGGCATTATTATTCAGATCATTAGGATTTTTAATACCTTTTTGTACTTTACTTAATTGCTTGTTAAAGAATTTATTTAAAATATCGCGTCCTGACATATCTTTACATTTAATATCTGTGTATGATCCTTTTGGCTTTCCTAGTGGTGATGTTCAAGTGGCAACCACTTTTTGGCTAGCAATCTTTTTAAGTCTTAAAAATAGTCCTTTTAAGTATTTATGCTTACTGCCAATAATTGGTATTGGTCTTTCAAGAGTATATCTTGGTGTTCATAGTATATATGATGTAATTGGTGGTTTGATATTTGGGTTTTGTGTTTTCCATATATGGAAAACATATTTAGAAAGAGCATTACTTGTAGAAGTATTTCAACATAGTTGCAAAAAATTTTGGTTTTTACTTGCTATAATAATCTCACTATACACCATAGTGTCTCAATCTTTACCATGGCCACCTATGATACCGATGGCAATAGGAGCTCTCATTGGCTTTGGGTTATCCTTACGATGGATAGAAAATCAGGCAGTTGGTCTACAGCACAAAATTAGTATTCCAACCGCTCTAATATCCCTGACCATTTTAATTGGCATAGCAAAATTCATACCTACTCTAAAAATAAACATTTTTATTTTCTATTGTAGTATTATATTAAAATATAGTGTTCTTGTTTTTGGAATTTTTGTATTAATTCCTAGTACTATCTCTAAGATTACCCGATCTAATAAAATTGATATATTATAAAATGCAATAAATTATCCGTTATTTAGATACTAAAGCAGCATATGGCAAGACCCGATTTCACCAATTCAGACAATATCATAAAAGAAATTATTAGAGTAAATCATGCTGGAGAATATGGAGCTAAACGAATTTATCAAGGGCAATTAAATTATTGCAAAAACCACGAAGCTTCCTCTACAATAAAACATATGATGCAGCAAGAAGAAGTACATTTGAGCTACTTTACTAATTTGTTATTACAACGTAATGTTAGACCAACTATTTTTATACCATTTTGGCATATTATTGGCTATATACTTGGTAGTGGATCGATATTGATAGGAACAAAAACTGCCATGCTACTAACGCAAAGTGTAGAAGAAGTGATTGAACAACATTATCAGAAACAAATAGATTATCTCGAATTGTATAATTTAGAGAAAGAATTGGTAGATAGCATAAAACAATTTCAGGCTGAGGAAATTGAACATAAAGATATAGCTCTAGTACAAGGTAGCAGTAAGGTAGTATTTGCTTCCTTAATCAATAAAGTTATTAAATTAATGTGTAATATGGCTATTAATGTGAGTAAAAAAGCATAGTATCCTACATTTTCCTATAATCGTCATAGCAAGGCTCTTTAGATGCCGTGGCGATCTAGGTAAACAGCGAAGCTGTCTAGTACGCTTCGCGTATCCTAGATTGCCACGTCGCCGCTTTTTCGCGACTCCTCGCTAATAGACGTTTTATAGACGTATATGTCTATTAGCGAACAAACATACGTGAGCGTGGCAATCCATTTTGCTAAAAACATGATTTTAATCTTTTAAAATCATGTTTTTAGCTTTAGAAAGGTTTAAAATGCATTCGCAAAACCGCTTTAAGAATGCATTTTTCTGATATTCTAGCCAGTTTTGGATTGAAATTTTTAATTTTAATCCAAAACTGAGGTAAATAGGAATTAAATGAATGAATTACAACAACAAGCATCTGACCCAAAATATTCTGTTTGGGTTTCTGCATCAGCTGGTACAGGCAAAACCAAAATTTTAACAGATAGGGTGCTGCGGTTACTAATTAAGGGAGTTCCATTTGAAAAGATTCTATGCTTAACTTTTACTAATGCAGCCGCCCTTGAAATGCAGAGTAGGATTAAAAATAAGCTTGCTAAATTTGCTGCAAACGAAACCACTAAATTAACTGAAGAGTTAGGTTTATTACTTACTAGAGAGCCTTTAAAAAGTGAGGTACAATATACCAAAACTTTATATCACAGACTACTAAACTCTGAAGATGGTATTCATATTTACACTATCCATGCTTTCTGTCAGAAAATGCTTAAATTATTTCCTTTTGAAGTTGGTATTAATCCAAAATTTCAGATTCTTGACGAGATTACAGCACAAGGGGTTCTTAGCAAAATAAGAAACCAAATCTATTTAGATCCGACTTATAATGAGCTGATTAGTTTTTTTCTGACAAATTTCCATGAAACAACTATCAATGATATTTTCTCTGAAATAATCCAGCAAAAAATTAAGTTTAAGAAATTATTTGCCAAACAAATGGATTCTGTAGAGTACGATACTCAAACTATTTCTGCACAATTACTAAATATTTATGATCAAGCTAAGCAATTATTGGCAAAATACTCAATAGTTATTGACCTAGATCAAGAAATTCAACAATTTTTTCTTACTAAAGAAAACCTTAAGCGTAAGAACATATTGCCTAAATCTGTGGCAATGAAGTACCCAAAGTTATTGAATGAACTTGAATATATTCAAGAGAGAATTTTTCAGCTAGATCAACAAGCTAAAATGCAAGATATGGAGAATTACTCAAATTCATTACGTAACTTGGCAAAGATTTTTCTTGATAAATATGATTCCTACAAAACCGGGCATAGTTTGCTTGATTATGATGATTTAATTTATCTTACGCAGTTATTATTAACGGATAATACTGCAAAAAATTGGGTAGCTTATAAACTTAATGGCGGGATTGACCACTTGCTTGTTGATGAAGCACAAGATACTAGCCCAGAACAATGGGACATTATCACTGCAATTATAGCAGACTTTACTTCTAGCACTAAGCAAAAAAGTACTATTTTTGTTGTAGGCGATGAGAAACAGTCGATTTTTAGCTTCCAAGGAGCAGATATTAGTTCTTTTAGTTATGTTAATGAAAATTTGTATAAAAACCTATCTGATGCAAATAAGAATTTCAGAAATATTACCCTCCAGTGGTCTTATAGATCTACTAAAGAAATTATTGATATTGTCTATCTAATTTTTCAACAAATTAAACATACTACCCCACAATTATTTACATCTGATAACCCTAAAATTTTGCCATTTCGTCAAACTCATAAAGGTAGAGTTGAACTTTGGCCATTAGTTAAGGATGAAAAAGAGAGTAAGTTGTTTTGGCCTTTACTGGAAGAGCATAATAAATCCAAATCTGCTCAGCAATTACTTGCACAACAAATTGCTAGTTTTATAAAAAGCCAAATAGCAAGTCGAAGAATCCTGCCTGCTACTAATTCCGCAGTCAAAGAATCAGATTTTATGATTTTGGTACGCAAGAGAGATGAGTTGATTTTTGAGATTATTAACTGTCTTAAGCAACATGGTTTGCCAGTAGAAGATGTTGATCGGATTACTTTAAATAAAAGTTTGTCAGTATTAGACCTAATGAGCATAGCGAAATTTGTACTACTACCTCAAGATGATTTGAATTTGGCTAGTCTGTTAAAATCACCAATAATCGGCATGAGTGAACAGGCACTACAAACTATTGCAATTTCTCGAGGCAAAAATTCTATCTGGGGTTACCTACAAACTGTCCAAGACTATGCAAGTATATATAAGAAACTGTGCCATTTCTTGCAGCTATATAAGGTTGCCAATTGTGAGAATTTTTTTCCACTTATTGTCGATTGTTTGGATGTTAGAAAAGTTTTAGTTGAGGCTAATGGCTTTGATAGTGATGACGTAATAAATGAATTGATATATTTGAGTAGCAATTATGCTAATAATATAGATAGCTCATTGCAAAGCTTTGTTTATTGGTTTGAAAATAACAAAATTGAGATTAAAAGAAACTTAGAATCGTCAAGTAAGATAAAAATTATGACCGTGCATGCTTCTAAAGGTCTGCAAGCACCTATTGTTATTCTGTGCGATACTAGTTCAGTACCAACTAATAGTAATAAATTCATTTGGGACGAAAATCAAGTGTTCTCTACCACTCAATCAGCCAATAGCCCAGAATTCTTTAAAATTCTCAAAGAAAAGGAGCAACAAAAAGACTTACAAGAATATATTAGACTACTTTATGTTGCAATGACTAGAGCCGAAGACCATTTAGTGATATGTGGTTATCAGTCAAGTAGTAAGCTACCACAAAATTGTTGGTATGAGTTGGTTGCTAGAACAATGAATATGCACGGGAAGGTACAGGAAAATGGTATTATAGTTTATGAATCAGTTATTGAAGGAAGTGGAAATGGGCAGAAATCTAAAGAAATAGACCAAAAAGGTGCTTTAGATATTCTATATCCCGCACCGAAGCAGGATGACATCAAGGAAAGCAGGAATGACATTGAAGGTAGTGGGAATGATATTGAAGATTGGATACCAAATCTTTTTTTAATTAATAAAATCACCAAAAATACAAAGCAAAATTATTCAGTCAATTCTCCTATTATAGTTAATGATCATTTAGAATATGGTAAGATATTTCATAAAATTCTAGAAGATGCCACAAAGATCAATGATTTTTCTATGATGAATAAACATCCGTTTATTCACAAGTTACCAACAACTCTGCAAGAAAAGATTCATAGCAATATTGATAAATTACTGAATAATATAGAATTTATGGCACTTATTTCCCAAGAGCTAAAAACTGAAGTGACGATAGGGACAACTCTAAATTATGAGGTTAAGATAGGAAGAATTGATTTACTTGCCATTGATACGGGAAAAATAACCATTATTGATTATAAATCCGATGCTGGTCCACCTAAAACCTGTCAATTAGTTCAGGAATCTTATATTGATCAGTTGAATTTTTACCAACATATAGTAGCAAAACTATATCCTAACAATGAAATTATTTGCAAAATTTTATGGCTAGAAAATGCCAATTTTATGACAATTGGTTAACCTTTAACCAATAATACACAGGTAATATGACAAAATTAGTGAGAGATTCAGTTCCGCAAATTATCTTAAAATCTGGTCGAATACCAGTCTTTCGTATTGCAGAATTGGCTGAGTATAAACAATTATTAAGACAGAAACTTTCTGAAGAGGTAGAAGAATTTTTAGAAAGTGAATCTATCGAAGAAATTGCTGATATCATAGAAGTACTTGAGGCAATATGTAATAGCAACTCTTATAAATTAAAGGATATACTAAACATTAAAAAGCACAAAAAAGATACCAATGGTGCTTTTGACAATAAAATAGTTTTAGAAAAAATAACCATAAAAACCTAAGCTACTCAATAACAATCAAGTGAGTCAATTATTAAAGGGCTGGTGACTAATTTCAAAGATTGTAGTGATAAGCTAAAAGAACCCTGATCTCTCATCAATTTTTTCTTTAATACCGTCTGGCTTTGTTGCATAAATAGAGAATAGAGTATAAAAGTATAAATAATCTGATAGAAAGGAGAGAAATTAAAAAGAAATCAGAATTGACAAGAGAGAAGAAAAAAGAACCATATATTGTTGTAAATGATAAGGGAATAATCCTAGCTGATAGCACTACAGAACATAACACAGGTGACATATCTCAGATTGAGCCATTGCTGATTGGTATCAGGGCTAAAGATTTCCTTGGGGATTCAGGGTATGACGGTGAAGCTGTATATCAATTGTTGAGAAAGAAAGGAATGAAGCCAGTTATCAGACCTCCCAACCATTCATTATCAGTTAAATTACACAAGCCTAAAACAGAGAGAGATAAAGCTGTAAAATATCAACGAAAGAGGGGATATCAAGCATGGATAGTAAAGAATAGTTATGACCGAAGGGAGAGCGTAGAAAATACGCTTTTTCGTTTTAAAACTTCTTTTGGTAGCAAGTTTTTATCAAGATATCAACGATTTGAGTAGTATTTATGATATAATGACTAATTTAATCAACTAGTCTATTAGTTTAATTATTAATGTTAAGTTTTAAGCAAAAACAATTGAAAAAGATTAATTTATTTAATTAACTTATTTTAGTTTAATATTAAAATAATAATTCAACTAATAATGTGACTAGAAACTATTATTTCTCATGTAGGTTTTATTTTGGTTTTTTTAAGAAATCGCCCTAGTTTTTATGATAAATTGACAAATATCTCAGTACAGGACAAAGAGATTAACAAGGTGATAATCGAAGTAAAGATGGTGTTATGGGCTTAATAAATTTTGTTATAACTTCCATCATTTCTTCAATATTCAAAAATATTCTCTGCAAGTAATCTAAGCCATACCTGAATAAGGAGATAGACTTTCTACCGTGTTTTTTAAGCTTTATGGGTCTGATAGAATTTTGCCATTGACCCACAACATAAGCAAAAGTAAATGCTATAGCAAGTAAACCAAGCAATTTACTAATTCTATCTAAATGTATTATATGGGTGTTTTCAAAGTTAAATCCTCGTGTTTTAAGGCAAGCAAAAAGATTTTCTATTTCCCATCTTTTTTTATATATTATTTAGTGCTATATTAGGGTTATCATTGGTAGCTATGATTACTAATTCTCCTTGATCATTACGCAATGCTGCTACAGATACTTTAGGTCCTTTATAATTCTTACCCAAATATCTTTTTCCTTTAAACAACATATATTCACCATTCTGTAACCTCTTAATTAAATGATTAGCAGTAACTAATTCATCTTCTGCTCTACCAATGGTAAGATTGGCTTTGATTCTAATATAAAATGGTATCATTTTATCAGCTAAAAACTTTAGCCATAAATCACCAATAAACTCCCGATCCCCAAGCAATGCTGATAAAAAAGTAGTCTCCTATTAATTGTGATAACGCTGTAATCATTCTCTTGCCTCTTAAGTCTTTAACAACCTAATTAATAGAGCTTTGTCTACGCGTTATCTACTATTTTTTATTCTCTCCTTAATCTCTTTGTCCTGTACTGAGCTTTTTTCTACTATTTATACTAATTTAAATTAGGGAATTGGTATTATCCATCTTTGATACCTGAAGACTCAGATTTACTTATAAAAGTAGCAGAGCAAGTAATAATTGAAATTAAAGTGCAGCGATTAAATGTTTCATGTGTTGATGTCACCTCAATGATCAATGAAGTGTTTAATTATTCTTCTGAATCTAAATTACTCAACGTTGAGATTTAGGATAGCATGTCGAATCCATCTTTAGTATTTCAACACTTTTAGGATGATCTAAACCAAATTTGTTTATATGCTGATCATGAAATTTAATATACCAAGATTTTTCTGCTAAATGGCAAGTAGCTTTTGCTGCTGCTAGGTACATTCTACTTACTTCGTCAACATTTTTCACATTATCTTTGTAATTATTCCAATATAACATTTCTGCTGTTAAATAAGACTGAACTGCTTTCTCATTTTGACCAAGAGCTGCTAATGCATCTCCTTCTGCAACAAAAGCCTTAGCTAAATCTATATCTGGTGAGATGGTAAGGTTTTTATTAGGTCTGCTTGGATTCTGAATAAATATGGTTATTGCTTTTTGGGCATATTCTAGAGCTTCTTGAGTATTACCCAATCCAAGTATAGCTCTCGACATTTGGGTATAAATGCGAGCAAATACTTCATGATCTTCTTTCTTTACTGACTTATGCATATCATATAATTGCTGTGATTGTTCATAGGCTTCATTATATTTACCTAAGGAGTTTAGTATTTCAGATCTTGACATATAAGGTCCTACAAGATATATATCATTAGCTTGTACTCCACCCTCAATATGTTTTTTTATAGTATTATTAACTTGCTCTAGTGCTTCTTTATATTTTCCTTGCATAAAAAATAAACTTGTTTTGGCATAATACAAATTTACTACATCTGGACTATTTACCAACTCCTTATTAAACATATTTTCTACTATTTGAATATTTTCCTCTGCTTTTTGAGTTCTCCCTAGTGAAATATAGGCTTTAGCTAAGAAATATACTACATTACATACAAATTCTCGAACCAAAAACTCTGCTAGTTTAGGATCATTTTTTTCTAAAATATTATTAGCAAGAGTAATAGCATCATCTTTATTAAATGCCGTCATTTTGACTATATTAGGTAATAGCTCACTATCTTGGGAAGCAAAAATAACATGACCATTATGTTCCCAATTAACAAATTCTTGCACCTTATGATTTTCTTTAATTTTTAAATTATCAAATACTAATAACCATTTATCTTTACTAGATAAGTAAGATAACGCTTCTTTTTTTGCTGATCCGACATCTTCCGATATTAAATTAGTCCTAGCCTTTTCATTAATTGACTTTGCTAGTTTTAAAAATTCTTCATTAATATCTAAGTTACAATTGCTTCGTCGACCTACGGTCTCCTCGCAATGACGCCGTGGAATTATACCTTACTCCTGTACAAGGCACAATACTTTAAACAATAGTCCCATTTTATTAGGAGCGATTAGCCTATCAACTTGTTTTGCTATTATATTTGCTTCTATAATAGGTAATTTATTTTGCAATAGTTTACTTCGTAATAATATACCATTACCAATTAGAAAATCACGTTGTGTTATTGATCCATAAACATTTATTCCTATATTTTGGGCTACTGTTTTTAAAGCATAAAAGTCAACATGTGCTGACAAATCAGCTTCTCCTAAAGTTTCAAGCAGAGGGTAATATTTATGATTTTTTATCGCTTGTAAAGTAGGGTCGTATTGGTTACGCATCCTTTTTATTGGATCTATATCATAACCGTAATCAATAACTAAGCTAGCCCCACCAAATTTCATTATATGCTTGCTAATAAATTTTATGATTTCTAATGATTTAGGTGATTCTTCTATTACTGCTCCGTCATATGCGTTTGGGTGTTCTTGCAGTAAGTAGTGTTGCAATTCTTTACTAACTTCTATCTTATCGAACTTAATTTTACCATCAGTTGGGTCAATAATAAGTATTGACTCGTACCAAAGTTCTTTGCTTTTAATATATTGTTTAATTGGCATAGCGTCAAAAAATTCGTTAGCTATTATAATAGAAGGAATTTTAGATATATATTGTACTGCTGTATGATGTTTAATAGGTAAACCAGCTAATTTGAGGTTTGTTTTCTGTTTCTTGATAAAATGAAGATTAATTTCAATCAATTCTATTGAAATGGATTGGTAGAATTTTGGAACTAATTTAGCAACATTGAGAAAATCCCGCATTAATACTCCTTGTCCAGGACCTAACTCAACTAAATTAGTCTTCTGAGGACATCCCATTTTATGCCATTGATCAATAGCCCATAACGCTATCATTTCACCAAAAAGCTGAGAAATTTCTGGAGCTGTGGTAAAATCTCCTAGGCAACCTAACTTATCTTGTTTTTTGTAGTAAGAAGAAGGATTTACCGACATTACTTGGAGCATCATTTCGTCAAGCTTAATACTACCATTCTGTTCAATAAGTTTTCTTACTTTAGAGTCGATTGGCATCTAATTCGTATTATTAAATAAATTCCTAGTATTAGCATAGGTAATGATAAAATTTGTCCCATAGTTAAGTTATTAAAAATAAAGCCTATGTGAAAATCTGGCTCACGAAACATTTCTATAATAATTCGAAATACAGAATATAATATTAAAAATATAGCAAAATTCAAACCACGGATATTTATAGTTTTGTATTTAAAAGTGGCATAAGCTAGAATTGACAGTAATATAATTCCTTCAAAAAATGCCTCATAAAGTTGGCTGGGGTGTCTTATTTGTAGATCACTATTTGGGAAAATCATTCCCCAAGGCATTTTAGTTATTCTACCATATAATTCACCATTAATAAAATTGGCTATTCTACCTAAAAATAAACCGATAGGACCAATTGTAGCTAATAGATCACATAGAAATAAGAAGTTAATTTTATACTTATGGCAGAAAAAATAACTAGATATGATTAAACCAATCATACCACCATGAAATGACATACCTCCTTCATAAGTCTTTAAAATGGTAATAGGATCAGAAAAATATTTAATCGGATTATATAGTAATACATAGCCTAATCTTCCCCCTATTACTATACCGAGAATAGCCCAAGTAACAAAATTTTCTAAGTGTGACGCGGTAACACCAACTTCAAATTTTTTTATAATTTTATAAGCATAGAACCACCCAACTATTATACCCAAAACATAAGCCATGGAGTACCAATAAACGGTAAATGATCCAATAGAAAAAATAACAGGATTGATATTTGGGAAGAGCATACGGTAATTATATACACCAACTTGATAGATTGCAAGTGTTGGAAAAAATATTAAATAAATCATCGAATTAATTAGACTAATAGTTGACTAATTAATATCATACAATGAACAAATATCAAAAAGGTTGATTTATGACACAGTATTTATTGCATCTTTATCACAAATACGATAAAGAAACTTTAATGTTAATAATTATGATAGTTTCAATCATTCCATTGGTTATTGTTATTAAGACAGTAATATTTTCAATGATAAAAAACTATATTAATAAACGCCATCATGATTATGAAAAAACATTTAAAAAATACTCTATATACACCTACTTATTACATACATTGCTAAGTTTATACCTTATATTTTGTGGCAATATCTTACAGGCATTTCCTATTCCACATTGGATAATTAGTATTAAGAATATTGTAATAACACTCTATACAGGTAGCTTCGTTACATTGCTAATCCTATCTCTTATAGAGGCTTTTGCCGATATTTATCGAAACAAAATGGCAACTTCTGTACAAGCCTATTTAAGTTTATACACACAAATATCAAAAATACTTATTGTTTCTGTTGCTACCATTATAATTATTTCCAGTATTTTGAATATTTCCCTTGGTGCATTTTTTACTAGTTTAGGAGCAGCGGCAGCGTTGTTAACCTTCCTATTTAAAGATACTGTTACAGGTTTGTTAGCAAGCTTACAACTTATTTCTCAGGATATAATACGAATTGGTGATTTTGTTACTGTTAACCAGTATAATGTTGAAGGTACTGTAGAAAAAATTACTATTACAGTAGTTAAGATTAAAAATGCCGATCAAACTATTTCAACAATACCTACATCTAGTCTTTTAACAACTAATGTAGTGAATTCTCGTGGTATAACGGAATCAGTGGCAAAAAAAATTCAGAGAGCAATATGTATTGATACAAATAGTATCGTATTTGTTCCAACTATATTTATACAGGAGTTACAAAAATCACCATATCTTGCACCGGAAGCAATAAATAAAGTGAATTTGGAACATATAGGTAGCGATATAACAAATATAAAAATATTTAGATTATATATAAAAGAATATCTTAAAAATCACCCTGCGATATATAAAGAAAATTTTACATTTTTGGTACGTCAGTTAGCTCCAACCCCTAATGGTTTACCAATAGAATTATATGTCTTTACTAATGAAACAAGAGGGGATATATATGAAGATATTCAAAGCGGTATTTTTGATCATTTGTTTGCAGTGATTCCTGAATTCAAATTAAAAGTATTTCAAAATAATAATGTATAAGCTTAAACTAATATAACAATGACTTTAGAAGAGATCAAATTTAACTTAGCTTCTGCATATCAAATTCTTGCGATTTTGACCCTAGATGACCATACTTATACACATCTATCTGCAAGACCTGAAGGGGCGGATTTTTACTATATTTATCCTTTTGGTTTAAGGTTTGAAGAAGTAACTAGCGATAATTTACTGCGAGTTGGTTTTGATGGAACAGTTCTAGAGGGTAGCGAAGATAGTTACAATGAAACCGGCTACGTCACTCACGGTAATATATACAAAAAAAGATCAGACATTTTATCTATCTTTCATCTACATACTCCAGCAACTGTTGCTGTATCATCCATGCGAGTTGGATTGATGCCCATAAGTCAATGGGCGTTGCATTTTTATGGAAAACTATCTTATCATGACTATAACTCTCTTCTACTTAAATCTAATCAAAGTAATACAATGCTTGATGATCTTGGACAAAATTATGTTATGTTTCTACGTAATCATGGAATATTAGCTTGTGGTAAAACAATCCATGAAGCTATGTTCTATACTTATCATCTAGAGCAAGCATGTAAGACCCAATGTTTAGCATGTTCAACAAATCAGGAGTTAATCTTGCCATCTCAAGAAATTTGTAAAAAATCTGTGCAAGATCTATTGTCATTTGAAGAAGATTTAGGCAAACGTGACTGGATTGCTTGGCTTAACTTACTTAAGAGAGTTAATTTTGCAAAGTATAAAGAATATACTCAAATAGATTTGAAGAATTGGATTTGAAAATGAATGGTGAGCATGCTAGGCGTACAACTAGTCACACTACTGGACAAAAGAGAAGGTTTTTACTTACATGTTACCAGATTTTTGGCAAAAAGTGTCTCTAGTTAATCCTATTGTTTACCTCGTAAGTGGATTAAGATAGACTTTTTATGTACTAGTTACGACTTAATCTGACAATAAGTAATAATCAGGCAGCTTGATAAGTAATAGCCAAGTTGTCTGATATTCTCTCTATATTACTAATATTTTTATCTTTAGCAATATAAAGTGAATCTCTAAAAGTTTGCATTGGTGTTTTACCAAAACAATGTTTACCTGAATGAGACCTTTCGTTATTATAATTTGTAAGCCAAGTATCTATATCAGCTTGTAACTCATCTAATGTATTATAGAGCTTTTTACGAAATAGAATGTGATAGCACTCTTCCTGCATAGTTTTGTGAAAACGCTCACATATACCATTAGTTTGAGGGCTATATGCTTTAGTTCTAGAATGATCTATATTCTCAATACCAAGATATAGTTGATAAGCATGATTCTCAGGTTTACCACAATATTCCGTGCCTCTATCTGTAAGTATTCGAAGCAAAGGGATATTATACTTTTCAAAAAATGGAATAACCCTATCATTCAAATGGTCTGCTGTAGTAATAGCTGTTTTCTCGGTATAAAGCTTACAAATAGCTACCCTAGAATAAGTGTCTACAAAGGTTTGTTGGTAGATACGTCCTATGCCTTTAATGTTTCCAACATAATAGGTATCTTGAGAGCCAAGGTAACTAGGATGCATGGTTTCAATCTCACCAGTTGCTTCACGTTTATTCTTGATTTTCTCAAGTGCAGCAAGTTGTGCATCACTCAAAATAATACCATCATTTGCAACTTTAGCATCCAATGCTTTTAGACGTTTTTTGAAATTCTCTAGATCATGACGTAGCCAAACAGACCTTACTCCACCTCCAGAGATAACGATACCTCTCCTACGTAATTCATTAGCAGTACGTTCCTGACCATAAGCAGGAAATTCAACAGCTATATTAACTACTGCATCCTCGATATTAGATGGAACACGATTCTTCAAACATGGCTTCTTTCTAGTCATCTCAAACAAAGATTCTGCTCCACCTTGCTCATGCAGTTCCTTATAGCGGTAAAATGTATCTCTGCTATAGCCCATTACTTTACAAGCTTGCTATACGTTTCCTAGTTGTTCTGCTAATTGTAATAAACCAATTCTTGGTTTTATGATTTTTTCTTGATATGTTGTCATCTGACAGTCTCCTTAATAAGAGGTTGTTAAAATTTGCTGGGTACGATTTTATTCCATATTTTCGTACCCAACAACTCCAAACTGTCAGATCAAGTCTTTACTTTTACAATTTAAATGCTACCTTCTAAACAAAATGTTTGAGATTGGCAAACCAATTTCTGTTGCCGTTTGCTAACCTTCTATTTTGGGGTTAGGGGTAATTTATCTCAAATCCTATTTATGCAACAAAGCCACTTTTTCTTACTATCTTTATCCCTTTCTAGATACCTTATTTCCTAGCTTGCAGTATCTTTTAGTTCTTTTATTCCTGTTCTAAACATTTGCACCCCCTTCTACTCACAGTTGCGATTTTTAAACTGCCCTGTTCTAGGTTTGGAAACTTATGATCTTGACATAATAGGAGTTTAGGGATATAGTATACTCTTTCTAAAAATTTTCAATTTTAAGATGTTTTATAAAAATAAGCACACTATGCTATCTAGGATTCAAGTATACTCGAATGGTCTTACGAATTGAAAATGAATTAGGAACGCACTCAGTGTACTTTGGTACGTGAATCCAATAATATCTCAAAAAACAATTCTTTAAAACAGAAGAGTATATATAGCACCCGTAGCTCAATTGGATAGAGTATATGACTACGGATCATAAGGCTGGGGGTTCGACTCCCTCCGGGTGCGCCACCATATGTATTAGGACTCCAAGGCTTTTATAATTTTTTAAAAGCATTTTTATTTTGGTTTCCCACCAAAAGTCCCCCAAAATAGATTTTTTTGTAGGTCAATTTTTAAGATTAGTACATATGGTACACATATGAAATTTTTAAAAAGAGTAAAGAAATCCTGAAACCCTGATAGGGATTGGCGGGGCGTAGTGGACAATTTCAGAACCACGATAGACATAAAATTACTGATTATTCAAACGCTTACAGTCTATTACTAAAGCTCTGTAACCTGATATTGTAACTCCATATTTTTTCTACAAAAAGCCATAGAAAGTTTAATGATCTTTTTAACGTGAGAGTGTTCTTTTATCCTAGTGTCATATTGTTTATCTATAATCTGCTTTAAGCCCATTTGGGCTACCAAGGCTAAATCTTCTGTATTTTTAGCTATCTTATACTCAATAATAATTGCCCTATCTCCTTTGCCAGCTTTGGGGATCATGATTACATCAGGGCGTCCATCACCTGATTCTTGCTCACTTGATATTATATAGCTCGGTGCTAGCATATTAACAAACCCTAGCATAAAGCCACTATAAAATAACTCTGCCTTTTTCTCTCCTGTCTGATGAAAACTGGTAGAATTTTGCAACAATTCTTGTAACCTTTCTTTAAATTCTTCTACTTTACCTGCTGGTAACAAACTAATAAACGAATAATATCTAGAACTATCAATTTTTAACTGATCGGTAACCCATTGGAGCATTCTTACTTTATATATGTACCGTACTTCTCTATTCGGTGCTGACAATTCATATATATTTTCTTCTGAATTTTGAACTGTAGGGTTTAAATATCCACTAAATAATAACAAACTAAATAGTCCTATTGGCTTATTGATGTCAGCAAAACTAATTTGTTTGGTAATAGGTGAAGTGATACTCTTGCCAGCAGCTAAGCTCTGTAAATCTTCCTGCATTTCATCTGATAATAATACTTTATCTATCAAACCTGTCCCACCACTATCAAGCCAATAATAATCAATCTCACCTTCACTTGCTAAATATTGCATAATTGACCATGGGTTATAGATTATTTCTCCACCAAATCTGTAGCCATTATACCAATCTTTAATTTTTTCTAGATCAGTTTTGGTTGGCACTTTAATTAATAACTCATCAACTTCTGTTGGGGTAAACCCATAAGACTTAGCAAATTTCTTATCTAGTAAAGTATATTCTCGAACATTATTTAAACCAGAAAATAACTCAGCTTTAGCAATCCGCAAAATTCCTGTAATAACTCCCCGTTCAACTGGCAATTCTTGATCGCCAGTTTCCCTTTTAAAGGTAGATTTCATGATTCCACGAAAAATTTCTAACACTTTTTGAAATTCTACCTCATTAGTACCAAACCATCTGTAAGCACTATTAATGGGCGTATCATATTCATCAATCAATACCCAAGGTTTCCTATTATGATGTTTGTACAGCAAGTGGCTTAAAATAGCCAAACTATTTTTGATATTATCTAGAGTTACTTCCTCAAATAAATAGTGGTTGAAATCTGCTCGTTCATCTGATGCAAGCTTATCACTATTAGCTAAATATCTATGTGATTGAAATAATTTCCGTAACTGGCTTTTTACACCTTGTTCAATATCGTGATAGCCTGAACCTTCCACGCTTTTAAATGTGATGAATATTACGGGGAATTGGCCTTGATATTCCAAAATAATATGTGGATACTCAGCTACTTTGAGCTTTTGAAGTAATTTTTTTCTACCAGTTGCAAGTCCTAAATCTATTTCTCCACCTGTAAATAATTTGATATTGTTCTGATGCTCTAATGATAAGGGGTTGCCATGCTCATCTATTTCTATTTCAAAGAATCTCCTAATCATATCCATATTTAAGCTCTTACCCCAACGTCTTGGTCGAGTAATTAGGGTAACTTTACCGCTATCTTCTAATAACTCCTTGATCATTAAACTCTTATCAACGAATATATCACTATTAATTAGCAGATCATAGAAGTCATCACTACCCACTAACATCTTTGGTTGATAATTAATATTATTTTTGCCCTTTTTTTCTGTCATTGTTTTTACTGTTTTCTACTGACTATAATACCATTATACACCTGTTTTATTATCCACTAATAGATATTAGTAAAATTTTTGCTAATCATACTATTTTTTATCAATATTGAAGTCAAACCTTAACTTTTGTATTCTAGGGTATGTCGTCACGAAATTGTAATTGAATAATTTGTGAAGTTGGTTATACTAATTATAGTAATAGAAATAGGGGTAAGAGTTATGAGGCTAGCACATAGAAGACATGATATAAACGATGAACTTTGGAATAAGATACAAAGCCATTTGCCTGGCAGGGAAGGTTGTTGGGGAGGGGTTGCAAGAGATAATAGAACCTTTGTAAATGCAGTAATGTGGATATTTAGGACAGGAGCTCCATGGAAAGATTTGCCACCTGATTATGGGAATTGGAAGAATGTACACAGAAGATTTTGTAGGTGGCGAGATAATGGAGTATGGGAGCATGTACTAAATATTTTTATAAATGATCCTGATTTCGAATGGTTAATGATAGATTCTACATTTGTAAAAGTTCATAAAGCAGGACTTGGGGCGAAAGGCGGAAATCAAACGATTAGTCGTACAAAAGGGGGTTCAATACAAAGATACATATGGCCGTGGATGCGCATGGTATGCCGGTCAGAATTATTATTACAGAAGGTTCCAGAAACGATTGTACTCAAGCTTGTGAATTAACCCAAAATATAGAGGCACAGCACATTATAGCGGATAAAGCTTACGATACAAATCTCATAGTAGAATCTATCGAGAAAGCAAACATAATTCCTGTGATACCATCAAAAAGAAACAGGAAAATTCAAAGAGAGATAGATAAGGATATATATAAGCTAAGGCACATTATTGAAAATACATTTCAAACATTTAAAGAATGGCGTGGTATAGCAACAAGATATGCTAAAAACACAAAATCATACATGGCGGGTCTTTGTTTAAGGGGATTACTTATGTGGGCTAAAATCTCGTGACGATACACCCTAGTCGAAATTAATTATATATGTCTCTTCTTATAATAACGAAACCATACATACTTACCCTTAGCTGGGGATGTTCCCTACCCTGCAGAAGGCGTTTAGAGTTTTTTGTAAATTGTAAGCAGAGTTTGACCCACTATTGTAATGAACTATTGACTCACCTAAGTTCATAATTTAATCTCCACAATCCATATCTCATCAGGGTTTTACTATTGCAAGAGGTGGGTCAGATGTGATTACAATAGTGGGTCAAACTCTGCTTACAATTTACACATTTCGGGGCTTATATCCTTCACTTGCGTTACAACCCACTACATCCCTCCTCTCAGCTTCACATAGTTCGTTACCTCCCTATGTGTGAAATTTGGTTCTACGCTGTTGGCTAAACTTTACGTAGATTGGATTCCCACCAACTGTAATTTACCCGCTTTGCCTAGCACCATCATAATTTTACTCCTTGTTGTTTAATAAGTTTATGATCATAATTACCTTAGTATTCACAATAATTCCCCAATAATTCCTGTAACAGGTTTTGGTCAGAATTACATATGTAGTTAAAATTTTTACTCCCAAACAAATTAGTGAGATAATCGCTCGCGTCTACAGCCTTATTCAAGTTAATGTTTAAGTTACTGGCAAGTTTCTTAAGTAACATCGGATTATTAAGTAATGGATTATCATACTTAATGCCCACTAGTACATTAACTGATGTATAATCATTTTGAGTTGAAATATCTACTTTAATAGGTTCTTTTATAAACTTACTTTTAACTTTCACTAGTTTTAATGTTTTTTGTTTAGCAGCAAGCTCTAATTTTTCTTTTAATAAAGCGTTCGATTCTTTATTGACAGTTTTTTTGGGAATAACAACTTCGTTAGAGTTAACCTCTTTATTCTCTTTGTTATCTATTCTATTATTAAGTACTTTAGCTCCTTTTTGCTCAAAAACTTTTTGATTTTTGGCAGATATAACAGCCTTTTCAATAGTTGCATCTTCTACTGATAAAGGAGATTCAGCTGCTGATATTTCTTTTACTAGATACCATATATCTTCATGTGACTGTGGATTGATTCTTTTCTCCCATATTCTTACTGTTTTATCAGAGGAACATGAAGCAAGGTATTGCCCATCATGGGAATAGCTTAGACAGTTGATACCCATAATGTGTCTTAGTGAATTTTGTAAAAACCTACTATTCTCGGTATTCCATAAAGTTTGTAGTAATACTGATTATCTTTCAAAATAGAATTAACATGGTATCATGGTATAATTTAGTATTAGGGCTATCATTAGTTGGAATTAAATTATTAATTCTATTTTGAAAGATAATCAGTATAAGCTACCATTCTCGGTATTCCATATTTTTACTGTATTATCCTCAGAGTCTGCTGTATAATTCCAAGAACCTGAGGCAAGATATTTACCATCAGGCAAATAGCTTAGACACATAACACTATCGTTATGTCCTATTAGATCATGCAGTAAACTACCATCCTTAGCATTCCATATTTTTACTGTGCGATCCCGAGAACCTGTTGCAAGATATTTGCCATCAGGAGAATAACTTAGACAGCAGATTACCTTAGTGTGTCCCTCTAGCTTGTAGAATAAACTACCATTCTCAGCATTCCATATTTTTACTGCGTGATCCCAAGAACCTGAAGCAAGATATTTGCCATCAGGAGAATAACTTAGACACCAGATTTGCCCAGTGTGTTCCTCTATCTTGTGTAGTAAGCTACCATTCTCAGCATTCCATATTATTACTGTGTCATCCCAAGAACCTGAGGCAAGATATTTGCCATCAAGGGAGTAGCTTAGACACTTGATTACCCCAGTGTGTCCCTCTAGCTTGTGGAGTAGGCTACCATTCTCAGCATTCCATATTTTTACTGTGTGATCCCAAGAACCTGAAGCAAGATATTTGCTATCAGGCGAATAACTTACACACCGGATAGTATTGGTGTGTCCCTCTAGCTTGTGGAGTAAGCTACCATTCTCAGCATTCCATATTCTTACTGTGTCATCCCAAGAACCTGAAGCAAGATATTTACCATCAGGGGAATAGCTTATGCAACTAACCATGGCAGTATGCACTAAATCAGAACATCTTGACAATTGAGTATTGCTCATATTGCTATTGATAAACTTAGCACCTACTAGATTTGCATTAGTTAAATTAACGCCAGTTAAATCTGCATTGCTAAAATCTACATATTGAAAAATCCCATTTCTGATATTTGCCCCTTTGATTGCTATATTACTTAAATCTTCTCCAGAAAATGAATATTGTGCTGCTACCAGTAATGTTATGCTATTAGATGCAAAAGTTGTTGCTTCTTCATCAGATTTATCTTGTTTAGTTGCATTAATAGCTTGTCTTAAGAATACTTGTAAATTCTTATTATAAACTAAATCTTCTGCAATTAACTTAATTAATTCAACATCCTTAACTATGCTATGGCTAGCTAATATTTCACTTTTTTCAGATTTTTCAACTTCATCTTTAATTGCTTCAAATAAGTAATAATTTTTAAATATGACATGGGCAAAGCCTATTTCTACTTTTTGCTTTATTTTAACTTTAGATACTGAAGTTTTAGTGTCAATTTTTAGCGGTAGAAGCTTTAATATATGATATAATGCCTGTTGCGTGAATAAAGTTGATTCTTCATATCCAAAAGCCTTAAATAACTCACTGTCATCTTTAATTCTAAATTCATTTTGTAAATGTAGTTGTATAGCTATATATTTACCTAGCTCTTTCAACAATTGATTTAGCTTTGGTTCTTGAGGGTTTTTCTTAAGGTCTATATTAAAGTCTGGCAATAATTTGACCATTTCGTCTTGTTGTTTTTTGTGTAGCTCGGCTACTCTATTGCTTTGCTTAATTTTAACATATTCATCATAAATATCTTGTTTGCTAATAGGTTTTTCTTCCATTGAAGGTGTACGTATTGAAGGTATTGTTTGCATTACAATTGTAAACATAAAACCAGTATCAATAATTGGTTCTATTTTTAATTTAGCTATTCTATCTAAGTAATATTTTTCATCGTGAACTGGGTCATTGCTACACTTACCAACATATTTAACATATTGGCTTACATAGTTTTCTAATTTTTGTTCATCACTATAATTAATAGGAGCAATATAACAAACTTCAAGTTGCTTTGACTCAGGCATGAACCAATTATAATCATTATTACTTGGTAAATAATCTGTTCTACAAGAGATTAATATTTTAGGATTTTCTAACTTTTTAATATAATCCCTAATTAATACTTCACGACTAGTAGCAATTCCTAACCCTTCATCAAAACTATCAATATACAAATGGACATTTTTAAGATCATTAAGTTTAAGATTAGTACCTAGTGCATTATTAAGAGAATCTATGATTTTAACTAAATCAATATTACTATCCAAATTAAAATATATTGGAAGAGAGTTACCGGGCTGCCAGTTTTTTACTGCTTCAATAAACTTTAATTGTAGAGTGATACTTTTACCAGCACCAGCTACTCCAAGTAGTAACATTACCTCTTTTTGGCTGTTCCAAAAATTATCTATTTTACTGAATAAAATATCGGTTTTTAACTTAGCATACCTATAAGGATCAAGCCCGGTGCTATAAAGTTCTATGTATAAATTTTCAGTATTTTCTATATTGTTATTACTGACTAACTTTCTTACCTCTATATCACTTATTAAGTTTTCTATATCTTCATTAATACTTATCGATGATTTATTATTTTTAAGTCGTTCTTTGATTTTATTGATATAGTGGGTAAAAATAACATTTTCTTTATAACTATCATCACCAACTGCTTTTATTTGTGCTATGGCATCTGTAATTGAAATCCTTTGCTCTGAGTTTGGATTTGTCAAACTGTTAATTAAGTTTTTAACTTCAACATTACTGATATCTGTACCACCTTTTGTAATATCCTCTATAATTCTGCCACAAGCAAATGACAAGGCTTTCTCAATATCAATAATTCCCTCTTTTTGTTGTAATTCTGGAGCACTAAACTCTTTTGTGTGTTGAAAAGGATATTTACGGATATTAAATTTTGTTTTTTCTTCTTCTTTGTCAATTTTAACTATTCCACCAAGATCTATGATTGTCGCTTTCCTTGTATCTGTATTATAAAGTGTATTGTCTGACTTTAGGTCTGTCATTGCAACATTCTGCTCTAATAACTTTTGTGTTTTATCAAACACATCTAATAGATAAGGTTTTTGATATTCCCACTTTTGATAGTTTGGATTTGCAAACATTTTTGTAGCTGTATTTTGTGGTAATATTTCCATCATTAAATAGCCTTTACGATGATTTTCCCCTGCATCTCTATCAGTAACTAACGCTATATCAAAAACACCTGGTGCATATATTATATCTGCTACATCATTGGTAAAGTAATCTCTAAGGGTTGTATCAATAATTTGTTCATAAGATGGTTCTGGATAGTTAATACTTTTAGTTTTTTTGATACAAATTAAATCACCAGGCTTGGATTTAGCATCAAATAAACTTAAGGCAAACCTTACTGTACCAAAACCACCTTTACCAATAGTAATCTGTTCTAATTGTTTTCCTTGTTTTATCTTTAAGTTACTTATCTTGTTTAGGTAATCAGTGCTAGCAACTTCTTTAAGAACTTTCTCATTACTGTTCAGGTTATTTAACAGCAAATACATACCACCATCTTCACCCATAATCACTGTATTAGGTAAATTAAACTCCTCTTTATCAAATCTGCTAGTTAAAATTGCTTCCCGCAGTTGATTAAATTTACTCTGATCACTAAAATGTTCTTTCAGTTTTTTTAGTGTACCAGTAGTTAGCTTGATACTATCAGCAGCAATGTTTGTATCTTTCCATAAAAGAAACTCAATTGCTTTTTCTATTTCGGCTTTAATTGGCTTAAATAAATCTTCTAGTTGAAAGATATCTATTGTATCTTCTTCAAACAAGATATCTCTTACTTCAAGCATTTTCTTTGTTATTCGCCAGTCTATTGGGTCATTTCCATTCTCAAATAGCAATTTCTTCACTAGCGTAGTTATACCACTTGTAAATATACTATGTTCTGACTTTTTTATAGATTCTTCTTCAACTTTGCATGATACATCAAAATAACGTACCCATGGTTTATATAATTCGTCTCCCTGAAAAGCCTTATGCAACTGTTCCATGATCTTATTTGAAGCAGATATATATTCCTTAACTTTAGGACTCTTTAAGTCATTTAGGTATTTTATTGCTAATTTCAGTCTTTCATTCTTATCTTCAGTTTTATTACTTAGTACTTTTTCAAGTTGGTCAAATTTGTATTCATTACTTACATCTTTTGAACCTAATATTAGTTTTACTTCCTCTATTGTTTTCCCTCCTACTAGTACTGGAACATCTTCTTGCATTTGGCTCTTAGACATATTTAGTACTCCAGCTATAATAGTTATATATAAAAATTTTTATGTATTTATAAAATTGTAAAAGTATTCGTATTTGATTAGTACACTTGACTTTTGTAAAATCATACACCTACATCTTTTGAAAGAGAAACTCAATAGAGTCCCTCTCTCACTCAGCAAGGATTCTACTCAAATACATTCACTACTATTATCTGCTAAACTTAGTAAACCACCTAATACAATAGAAGGATCGTTATTTTCTATAGCCTCTGTTATTAAATCTCGACTTAATTCTTTACTTAAATTTAATGCCTTATTAAAATTAAAGCCCAATAATTTGGCTGCATCTTTCATTAACTCTAAATTATTTAATAAATGGTTGTCGTAAACTACTTCATTTAAAAAATGAACCTGTTTTGTTGTTTTAGCATTAGTATGAGCCTCATCGTATAGGTCTTTTAATAACTGTTTAATTCCAACGTCATTTTTAAACTGAGCCACTATTCTCTGACCTAATATATTAACATCTTCATTATTTCCCACAAGCTGGTCATCAGATTTAACGATACTATAAATAAATAGCACTACATCTTCCAAAACCATCTTACTTATCTCGCTTTTTGATATGCTTGGTATTTTAGTAATTTTTAATTCTAGTTTGTCTAATACACTACTTAACCATTCTTTTGCTTTATCAATTCCTTCAAGCTTTTTTTCTTTAGATAATATTACGTCTGAAGCTTTGATTTTAGCAATGTCAATTGCTGAACTTGCTAGTGCCATATCTAAATCTTTTGGAAGGATAAAACTAGATATACTATCAGCTACTTTTTTTGCCGTTCGAACTAACTTAACTTCAGTATATTTTTCATAGAAACCATTTATAACACCTATTACTCCTCCTGTAATTCCAAGTGGTGGAAAAAACTTACCAGCTAAACCTAAGCCATCAGATATCTTTTTGATTATTGAACTATAATCATCTCCCTTCCCTTTTATTAAACCAGTGTTTATCAATTTATATGCAAGTAAACAATCGCTTAAAGTACAGTAAAACTTAGTAGCATATTCGCACACCTCTGGACCATGTTCTTTTTCTAATAACTCAAACTTTTTCTTAATTTCTACCTCAGTATCCACATTAGCTTTGGTTAAAATATCGTCAATATGAACTATCATCTTCTTTTGTCCATCCAGTTCTGTTACAATTATTTCAAGCTTATTATCAAATAAATTGGTAATTTCAGCAGAAGTTGATTTTAATTTCTCAAACTCATCTTTTTTTACAAAACTAATTAATTGTTCTTTAATATCTGCTATATCTTCCTTTTTTAATTGTAAATCTATTTTTACTACTTGTAAGTTTGTTTCTACCTCACTAATTTTTTCTGTCAATTCTAAATAGTGTGCTTCTTCCAAATAGTGTGCTTCTTCATTCTTTAATATACTATTTCTGACAAGTACCATTAGCTCATTATAAGATTCTTTAAGCTTGTTAAATTCTTGCAATAATTGTTCAGTAACTCCTTTGCTTTGTATTTCTTCAACTTCTGCTTGTGTTTTTTCAATTTCATCTGCTAATTTTATGTAATGAACTAAAGTCTTGTTAATATAAGTAATATTCTGCTTAGTTAATCCTTCTACTTTACCTTTATTAACTAATTCAACTGCTTTGTTAAAGCAATCTAAACCTTCTTCTTTTCTACCTGTAATGCCTAAAAGTATCCTTCCTTTATTACAATAATATAGAGGATTGGGGTTTTTAGTTCTAGCGTTAATTGCCTCTTCAAAAGCTTTAAGAGCATCCTCATTTTGTTCTGTAACCACGTAATTTAGCCCGATGCTATTATGAACAGCAGCTTTATCCTCTGAACTTGCTGACCTATCAGTTTTATATGCTTTAAGAGCCTCATTATATTGTTCAAGTGCCTCATCATGCCTAGTAAGTTTACGTAAACAATCTCCTAGAGCTTTACATATATTCACTTTAGGCTTAAGTTGTTTTTCAGCAATTTCTTTATAATACTTTAAAGATTGCTCATATTCTTCGATTCCATACAATATGTTACCGTATTTATGTAAATATATGATTTCTTTTGTATCTCCTGAGGTATCATTTCTATTAGATTTCTGTATTCCAGCCACACCTTGAAGAAGATTTTTAGCTTCGTCTAAAGTATTTGTTGCTACTTCAATATTTCCTTGTTGTTTTTCAGAGTCAGCTTGTGTAAGCAACTTAAGAACTCTATCTTTCATAATTTTACTCCTTGTTGTTTAATAAGTTTATGATCATAATTACCTTAGTATTCACAATAATTCCCCAATAATTCCTGTAACAGGTTTTGGTCAGAATTACATATGTAGTTAAAATTTTTACTCCCAAACAAATTAGTGAGATAATCGCTCGCGTCTACAGCCTTATTCAAGTTAATGTTTAAGTTACTGGCAAGTTTCTTAAGTAACATCGGATTATTAAGTAATGGATTATCATACTTAATGCCCACTAGTACATTAACTGATGTATAATCATTTTGAGTTGAAATATCTACTTTAATAGGTTCTTTTATAAACTTACTTTTAACTTTCACTAGTTTTAATGTTTTTTGTTTAGCAGCAAGCTCTAATTTTTCTTTTAATAAAGCGTTCGGTTCTTTATTGACAGTTTTCTTGGGAATAACAACTTCGTTAGAGTTAACTTCTTTATTCTCTGTGTTATTTATTCTATTATTAAGTACTTTAGCTCCTTTTTGTTCAAAAACTTTTTGATTTTTAGTTGATATATTAGCTTCTTCAATAATTGAATCTTCTACTACTAAAGGAGTTTCAGTTGCTGATATCTCTTTCGATAGATACCACATATCTTCTTTTGGTTGTGGATTGCTTCTTTGACCCCATATTTTTACTGTTTCATCATCAGAACCCGAGGCAAGATAGTTGCCATCAGGTGAATAGCTTATACAATCGACACCCCCGGTGTGTCCTGCTAGATTTTGAAGTAAGCTACCATTCTGCCATATTTTTACTGTGCTATCCCAAGAACCTGAGGTAAGGTATTTACCATCAGGTGAATAGCTTATACAGCTGACAGTACTGGTATGTCCCGCTAGAGTTTGAAGTAAGCTACCATTCTGCCATATTTTTATTGTGTTATCAGAAGAACATGAGGCAAGATATTTACCATCAGGTGAATAGCTTATACACCCGACTACATGGGTGTCTCCTTCATGTCCTCTTAGATTTTTAAGTAACCTACCATTCTCAGCATGCCATATTTTTACTGTTTTATCCAAAGAACATGAGGCAAGGTATTCCCCATTAGGGGAATATTTTATACACCCGACAATACTGGTATGTCCTTTTAAAGTTTGGGGGTTCTTCCCTTCCTTAATATTCCATATTTTTACTGTTTTATCATCAGAACCTGAGGCAAGATAGTTGCCATTAGGGGCATAGCTTATACACCGGATAACACTGGTGTGTCCTTCATCTCCTCCTAGAGTTTGGAGTAAGCTACCATTATTAGCATGCCATATTTTTACTGTGTTATCAGAAGAACATGAGGCAAGATATTTACCATCAGGGGAATAGCTTATACACCAGACAGTATTGGTATGTCCTTCATGTCCTCCTAGAGTTTGGAATAAGCTACCATCCTTAGCATTCAATATTCTTACTGTTTTATCCCAAGAACCTGAGGCAAGGTATTGACCATCAGGTGAATAACTTATACACCCGACAGTACTGGTGTATCCTTCACGACATTTTAGAGTTTGGGGTAACCTATCATTCTCAGCATTCCATATTTTCACTGTTTTATCATTAGAACCTGAGGCAAGATATTTGCCATCAGGTGAATAGCTTATACACCAAACAAAACTGGTATGTCCTTCATCTCCTCCTAGAGTTTGGAGTAAGCTACCATTCTCAGCATTCCATATTTTTACTGTTTCATCATCAGAACCCGAGGCAAGATAGTTGCCATCAGGTGAATAGCTTACACAGTTAACAGGAGAATTATGCTCTAAATCAGGATGTATTGACAACTCAATACTGTTCATATTAGTACCAATAAACTTAGCACCTACTAGATTTGCGTTAGTTAAATTAACTCCAGTTAAATTTGCATTGCTAAAATCTACATATTGAAAAATCCCATTTCTAATATTTGCTCCTATGATTGATATACCATTTAAATCTTCTCCAGAAAATGAATACTGTGCTGCCACAAGTAATGTTATGCTATTGGCTGCTAAAGTCACTGCTTCATCAGATTTATCTTGTTTAGTTTCATTAATTGACTCTCTTAAAAATTCTTGTAAATATTGTAAATCCTTGTTATAAGCCAAATCTTCCGCGATTAATTTAATTAGCTCAACATTCTTAACTATGCTGTGACTAGCAAGTATTTCACTTTTTTTGGATTCTTTAATTTCATCTTTAATTGTTTCAAATAAGTAATAATTTTTAATTATATCATGGATAAACCCTATTTCTATTTTTTGCTCTACTTTAATTTTAGAGTCTAAAGTTTTAGTTTCAATTTTTAGTGGCAGAAGTTTTAATATATGATATAATGCTTGTTGCTTGAATAAAGTTGATCCTTCATACCCAAAAGCCTTAAACAACTCATCAACATCTTTAATCCTAAATACATTTTGTAAATGTAGCTGCGTGGCTATATATTTACCTAACACTTTTAATCGCTCTTCTAACAACTGTTCTGTAGCATTATTTGGATTTCCCTTATTAAAATTTAATAACTCAACTATTTTTTCCTTTTGTTTGTCGTATAGCGTTTTTATTTTATCGTTTTGCTCAATCTTAACATACTCATCGTAAATATCTTGTTTGCTAACATGTTCTTTTTTTATTGAAGGTACTGATTCCATCACAATTTTAAACATAAAACCAGTGTCAATAATTTGCCTTATTTTTAATTGATCAATTCTATCTAAGTAATATTTTTCATCGTGATCAGTTTCATTACATTTAACGGTAACATATTTTTTTACATATTCTTCTAAGTTTTGATTATTATTATAATTAATAGGTGCGATATAATAAGCTTCAAGCTGCTTTGACTCTGGCATAAACCAACTATGATCATCATCATTTAGTAAATAATCTGTTTTACAAGAGATTAATATTTTGGGATTCTTTAACTTTCTAATATACTCTTTAATTAAGGTTTCACGACTTGTAACGATACCTAACCCTTAATCAAAACTGTCAATATAAAGATGTGCATTTTTAATGTCCTCAAGTCGAAGATTAGTGCCAAGCCCCTTATTCAAAGAATCTATGATTTCAACTAAATCAAAGTTGCTAGCCAAATTAAAATATATTGGAAGTGGATCACTAGGATTCCATTTGCCAACAGCTTCCATGAATTTTAATTGTAGAGTAATACTTTTACCTGAACCAGCAGTACCAAGCAATAACATCACTTCTTTTTGACCATTCCAAAAGTTATCAATTTCTATTGATAAATCTTTAGTGTCTAAATTAGCATATCTATAAGGATTAAGTTTAGTAGCATTAAACGGTATAAGTAACTCTTTAGTACTGGATATATCTTCGTTAATACTTATTGACGATTTGTTATTTTCAAGTCGCTCTTTGATTTTACTGATATAGTGGGTAAAAATAATATTTTTTTTATAATTGCCATCACCAATTTTTTTTACTCCTTTGATAGCGTCTTTAATTGAACTCCTATTTTCTGCTGTCTGTTGTATTAAGCTGTTAACTAAGACTTTAACTTGATCATGATCAATATCTGTGACTTTTGTAATATCCTCTATAATTCTGCCACAAGCAAATGACAAGGCTTTCTCAATATCAATAATTCCTTTGTCTTGTTGTAATTCTGGAGCACTAAACTCTTTTGTGTGTTGAAAAGAATATTTACGGATATTAAATTTTATTTTTTCTTCTTCTTTGTCAATTTTAACTATTCCACCAAGATCTATGATTGTCGCTTTCCTTGTATCTGTATTATAAAGGGTATTGTCTAGCTTTAGATCTGTCATTGCAACATTCTGCTCTAATAACTTTTGTGTTTTATCAAACACATCTAATAGATAAGGTTTTTGATATTCCCACTTTTGATAGTTTGGATTTGCAAACACTTTTGTAGCTGTATTTTGTGGTAATACTTCCATCATCAAATAGCCTTTACGATGATTTTCCCCTGCATCTCTATCAGTAACTAACGCCATATCAAAAACACCTAGTGCATATATTATATCTGCTACATCATTGGTAAAGTAATCTCTAAGGGTTGTATCAATAATTTGTTCATAAGATGGCTCTGGATAGTTAATACTTTTAGTTTTTTTGATACAAATTAAATCACTAGGCTTGGATTTAGCGTCAAATAAGCTTAAGGCAAACCTTACTGTACCAAAACCGCCTTTACCAATAGTAATCTGTTGTTTCTCTCCTTGTAACTTATCTTTTAGGTAATCAGTGCTAGCAACTTCTTTAATAACTTTCTCATTACTATTCAGGTTATTTAACAGCAAATACATACCACCATCTTCACCCACAATCACTGTACTAGGTAAATTAAACTCCACTTTATCAAATCTGCTAGTTAAAATTGCTTCCTGCAGTTGATTAAATTTATTCTGATCACTAAAATGATCTTTTAGTGTTTTTAGTGCATCAGTAGTTAGCTTGATACTATCAACAGCAATGTTTTGGTCTTTCCATAAAAGAAACTCAATTGCTTTTTCTATTTCGGCTTTAATTGGCTTAAATAAATCTTCTAGTTGAAAAATATCTATCGTATCTTCTTCAAACAAGATATCTCTTACTTCAAGCATTTTCTTAGTTATTCGCCAGTCTATTTGGTCATTTCCATTCTCAAATAGCAATTTCTTCACTAGCGTAGTTATACCACTTGTAAATATACTATGTTCTGACTTTTTTATAGATTCTTCTTCAACTTTGCATGATACATCAAAATAACGTACCCATGGTTTATATAATTCGTCTCCCTGAAAAGCCTTATGCAACTGTTCCATGATCTTATTTGAAGCAGATATATATTCCTCAACTTCAGGACTCTTTAAGTCATTTAGGTATTTTATTGCTAATTTCAGTTTTTCATGCTTATCTTCGGTTTTATTACTTAGTACTTTTTCAAGTTGGTTAAATTTGTATTCATTACTTACATCTTTTGAACCTAATATTAGTTTTACTTCCTCTATTGTTTTCCCTCCTACTAGTACTGGAACACCTTCTTGCATTAGATTCTTAGACATAATTTAATTCTCTGACTATAGTCATTAATAGTTAATTTATATAAAAACCTTTACTTTTTTATTAATATAAAAACAGTATTTTACATGATTGTCTATAATTAATTTTAATAAAGTAATTAATTTTTATTAATTGTGACTTTTTTTACACCTTAAATAGACTTACCAAAAAGATACCTCCTATTCTTTAGATATACATCCTTCTTTTTGATACTGATTATCTTTCAAAATAGAATTAACATGGTATCATGGTATAATTTAGTATTAGGTCTATCATTAGTTGGAATTAAATTATTAATTCTATTTTGAAAGATAATTAGTATGAGAGACTTAAGCAAAAGGCAAAGCTTAGAGAGCAAGAGGAAGCTAAGGCAATAGAAGAAGCAGCTAAATTAAAAGCCATAGAAGAGGCAAAAGTAAAAGAATATGTCCCAGAGATACCTGTTGTGAAATTATTTGAGGTAGCAGATGGGGATAATCAGTTTGATAATGATGATCAGGATACTTTATTTGGCGACTCATCTTCGAGACGAAAAAGTGCTTGAAACGTCTAAAGAATCAGGTTCGCAGTGGTTTTGGTATGAAGTTTGTAGTCATGTAAACATCACTTTTCTACTTGACATACTAAAAATTAGTCAACATAATGCTTCTTATGTGTATTACCATTGTTTTGTTTCAAATAAAAACTCTTGTCATTAAAGTACACTTTTATCAGTATTTCTTTATTATAAAATTCCACAGGTGAAAAAATGTAGTCAGTAACGAGAATTTAATTCTACACTCCACTCGTCGCATAATACTCACGTTCTATAGCATAATTTCTGCTCATATTTATCTCGAAGATGAGTGGCGACTTAAAATATGATTTGTAATACTAATTCCCTAATTTAATTTAGCAAATAATTCATACAACAAATCGATTTAATTAGTGAGGCATTTAAATTTTTAAGGCAGGAACATACTACTATTTCTAGTTGTTCGATTGTGTCATATACTTTATTCTTTATAGTATTAGACTTTAAATATTGCCACAATTTCTCTGTCGGATTCAATTCAGGAGAATATGGGGGTAAATAAAGAATTTCTATATTTGTTGCAATAATTAGCTCTTTAGCTTTGTGCCATCCAGCACAATCCATAACAATAATCGCTTTTTGTTCTCCTATCTGTTTAGACATCTCTGCCAAAAATATATTTAAACAAACGGTATTGACATTTGGCATCATTAAAGTAAAATCATCACCTGTGATTGGGTTAACCGCACTATAAACATAGAAATTTTGAAAGCCCATTTTGGCTTTAACTTGAGTTCTGCTACCTTTATGAAACCAACCATAACCTAATTTAGAATGAGTCCCAAAACGTGATTCATCAAAGAAATACAAGTAACTGCTAGGGTTATTTGTTATTGTTTCTTGAAGTTTTTTTTAAACCCTTCATGAGTTTCTTTATTCTGTTTGTAATGCACTGGTCTTGGGGTAATGTATGCAAATTTAAGTTTCTGTAATACTCTATGTACAGCCGATTTACTAGAATCAATCTCCAAATTTTCTTTAAGTTTTATGATGATATTTTTTATTGTCATGTTACAATCGTCTTGTAACCATTTATTTATTGCTTCACAACAATTTTTTGTTAATTTACTTTTTCGTCCTCTACCTTGTTTATATTCAAGGCTTTTATCATTACCTTGAGCAAAGCTTTTTACCCAGTTCCTAAGCGTATTGGTTGTTATATTAAATACCTTACATACTATACCAACACCATTTTCTTTAGCAGCAATTATAGCCATAAGTCTAATAGCAACTCTATTATCTCGGTTCATGCTTGCAAGCTGCTCAATAGCACGTTGGTATAACTCTTCTGTTATTAATCTTTGATGACATCCCATTATATTCCTTTCCTTAATTTATTCATAAACTTGGAATATTATAACATAATCTCATCTTTTTTCTACTATTTATACTAATTTAAATTAGGGAATTGGTATAATGCTAAAAGATTGCAAAACAGTTTGCTGCACATATACGTTTTACCAAGTGCATTGGGTTTTTTAATTAATATCTATTAAATTGAAAGTAACCGTCTAGTAAAGGTGGTCTTATAAAAGAAGGAAGATGTAAGGTAAGTAAATATAATAACCTAATTGAGGAAATAGCTGATGATGGAATAAAAATGTTTTTTATTTAACTTATTCCGATGCTTATCTCAGCAATGGAGATTACAATAAAGCCTTGAATTATTGTAACAAGGCAAAACAACAAGCAGAAAAACTACATCTTGAACAAGAACTAAATCACATTCACCATAAGGAAAACACTATTAAAGCTTTATTACAGAAAAATTAATTAAATTTTACTATAACTATTTATCCCCTAACTATAACGATAATTTTACCCACTGTCTCCGTTTTACCGCTGATCTATCAAATTTCATAAAAAAACACCCTAGGTGCTAAAACTTCTCTGGACTCTGTTAGTGATAAGGATAATATATTAGTAGTGACCCACGTGGTGTGGTGTTCAAGTACCGAGGTTAGAGTAAAGAAACGGAAATTTTTTAGTTCTAACCTCAGTGTCTATTTTTTGTACTCAAAAAACAGGAGTTAATTCTATGTTTACCAATATTAAAAATCAACAAAATAATAATAAACAAGATAAATTAACAAGTGATATTTCTTTTGAACTAGAACAAGCTAAGCAAAAACTACAAGCTGATGAAAAATTGACCTATCTAAATCTTAGCAACCATGATATTGGTAGTAGTATCAAACTGCTTAACGAAGCTTTAAAAAATAGTGAAACGGTAACCTACTTAAATCTTCGTAATAGTAACATTGACGATGAAGGAGCAAAGATAGTTGCGAAGTTTTTGCAAAACAACAATATAGTAACCAAAATAGATTTAAGCAACAACAATATTAGCTGTGAAGGAGTAAGTCACCTTGTCCCAGTGTTAAAGAGTAATAATACTTTGGACGAAATGAACCTTGTACATAATTATATTAATGATCAAGGAGCAGACATACTAGCCAAATTTTTAGCAAATAATAGGACTCTCAAGCGAATACATCTCGATAATAATCATATTGGTCCTAGTGGGAGTTTTAAACTTTGTAAAGCTTTAGAACTTAATAGTACTCTAACCGAAATAACGCTTAATGGCACTTTGTTGTATCATAATGAGGCAGAGGAGCTTGTAAAAAGTTTAAAGAATAAAAAGATTGTCAGCAAAATAATGTTAAGTTTTTATGACCACGAAAAATATGATATGAATTCTAATTATCATAAACTATTAGAGTTATTAACCGAGACTTATAACTACATAGAATAAATATAAACTAGATATAGATTCCACTACTTTTTCAGTTAGTCTTGTATTGTTATTTTCCTGAAGACTAACTGAAATCTAAATTTATTGGTTTTATTACCGATCTTACTTACCTTAGCAAATTTCAGATAAAAAATCACCCACCAAAAGTAGTCTTTTACTAGTTCAATCTGCCTTTAAAGCAGTTTTATATTATTACAAGATCATTAAGTATTTCCAGTATATTTGTAATTTATACCTTTTCAAATTTTGTTTAGATTTATACCGTTCTTTTTTTACACCTAACTCATACTTTCTACCTACCCACCTATCCTACCTAAATAACCCACTTAAAGAGCATTCTGCTGCCTATATAAAGCTTACCAATAAAATAAACTATGTAGTTACAAGTTAGGTTTTAGCATTTGCTTTTGGAATTCCTCTACCCCGCACTTGGGCAAACTAGGTAAACCTAGTTTGCCTGCGCTCAAAGATTCAGTTTTTTTATACTGTACTTTGCATAATATCTAAACTACCTTAATGCTGATAACCAAGAAAATAATGCTTGATCTTTACTCCAATCAGAAAGATTACTTTCGATCAAATCTAGCTAAACATTTTCTATCGCCTTTCTATTAACTTCAGTATTTATCCTAGAATAAATTTTTGTACTTTTTAAATACTAATCATTTTAGAATATTATGCAAAGTAAAATGCCATAAAATTATTGTGTAATGACTCGCCCTTGGTTTTGATGTCTTATTTAGTAATTTTACGATGTGTCATAAAGGGTTCACTTGCGTTCGTCTTTCTAATACTTACCTCACCAGTTTATACTGATTTTTCCTCATATGCTCACGACCATTACTCTTAATAACAACCACCTGAGGTGGTTTGAAACCAGCTTCTAGCAGCTGATCCCGGCAGACCTACTGCCATCTCTTCCACAGCTTCGCTACGGCACACGTTAATTTTCATTACAATAGAGGGTCAAACTCTGCTTACAATTTACACAGGTCTTTCACCTGTAAGATTAATGCACCTTCTCTTGGCACACACACAATCAGTTGGACAGAGTCGGATATTATTAACCAATTTACCAGTTGACAATTATTTACACCATTACTGATCTCTCCACTTTCTAATTCTTCTGTTGAGCAAAAAACTAGTTCGAAATTTAATATTTTTCACGACTAATAAGATATAAGCAACCCCCGTCCTAAAAGGATATTTTTAATTTCACCACCCCTTTATGGCTAAAGTATTTATTATCAGAAATCAAATACTCATACATTGCGGCAATTTCTGTATATCTATGTTTTAGACTAATAACCCCACCAATTTTGTAACTATATTTAGCTGGTTTCACAAGTATCAATATCTCCTTTTTGTTGCTAAATAAGCTTGACATTATTTGCATACGAAGCTTTTGTTGTTTATTATATAAAAATTTTTCAGCTTCCATATGTAACTCAGGAATTATTTGGGTAGTATTATTAATCTTCACTGACTTAACTATTTCAAATCCTATAAGTCCAGAAGCTTTTTGATTATTAATAGTAGAGATTGATAAATTTTGTGTTTTAAAATTTACATCATGTCCAGTAACGTTATACCTTGCATATTTAAATCCAACAAGTGGGGTAATTAATACTTTATCAACTTGTGATTTATAAGCAATTATTAATTTGGCACTATGTGAAGCATTAGCAAACTTAGTTTTCACTTTCTGATTTTGTACTGGTAAGATTGTATAAACATTACCTGAAGCAAGAGAAAAGAATCCTTGTAATATTAATTTCTTAGACAGATTAGTTTGACCATATATAGATATTGCGTGAGTATGCACAGTAACTTTATTAATACTATTTTTATATTTAGAATTAGAGATCACATAATTATAAGCTCCTCCAATAATGTTACCATTTGGCAGTGCTATATCACCTCCAATAGTTGTAGCACTAGTGTTGCAAACATTCTCATTATATTGAGTTATACCAATAGCCCTACTAATCCATATACTTTTTACTCTATTATCTTTGTGATCACCGATAAAGTTTTTAAAGTGATTGAAATTTCTTAAAATAATTAATCTAAAATCAATAATGGAGTCTGCTAATTCATAAGATGAGTTGGTTATTTCATTTAACGTTAAAGTAAGTTTTTTTACTGTCTCTTTTTGTTTTTGTAATAGATCTATTATTTTGTCTTTGGAGTTAGTTGTTGAGATTATTGCTCTATTAGGTGCTGCTTCTCCCCCCGCTGCTGGTGCTACTACTATCTCTGCTGCCGGTGCTGCTTCTCCCCCCGCTGCTGGTGCTACTGCTACCTCTGCTGCCAGTGCTGCTTCTTCCCCCGCTGCTGGTGCTGCTACTATTTCCGCTATCGGTGCTGCTTCTCCCCCCGCTGCTGGTGCTACTACTATCTCTGCTGCCGGTGCTGCTTCTCCCCCCGCTGCTGGTGCTACTGCTACCTCTGCTGCCAGTGCTGCTTCTCCCCCCGCTGCTGGTGCTACTACTATCTCTGCTGTCGGTGCTGCTTCTCCCCCCGCTGCTGGTGCTACTACTATCTCTGCTGTCGGTGCTGCTTCTCCCCCCGCTGCTGGTGCTACTGCTACCTCTTCTGCCAGTGCTGCTTCCTTCCCCCGCTGCTGGTGCTGCTACTATTTCTGCTGCCGGTGCTGCTGGTACGACTGGTGTTGTTAAATTTTCTTATACTAAAAGCTCTCCTTCTACAATAATTTCTCTTTCTTCTATTGTGGGAGGAACTATCACTGTACGGACTATACTAGAATCTACTGAATATTCTCCTATTGGATGAGTTGTTGGTACTGGAATTTGCTCTTGTTTTGGTATAGTACTCCAATCCAATGATGACATTTCTTGTTTTATAGTATCTATTTGTATTGATGTTTCCTTTAACGAGACTTCATGTTTAATACTATCTGTCTGCCTTGACATTTCATGAGTATGTGGTAAGGTGTCTGAGTCTGATGATAAATGACTGCTATCTTTAGGAAAGGTTTCTGATTTAGTTGCTATTTCAGATATTGGAAGTTTTGTTATATCACAACCACGTATCGGTTCAGTATTTTTTTTAACTACTGACTCACTGAAGATATTACTAGGACTTAATAATGAGCGACTATTATCATATTGTTCTAAGGAAACTTTATTGATATCATTGGTACTATTTCCCTCATTACATGGTTCTTTAATGTTACTTGATCCCTGGGCAAGAGTATTTTCTGTTTTTAATGAAGAGCTAATTGCTGTCAGCTTATAATATGGACTATGCATTTCGTATCTTGCACGAGTATTTTCGAATTCTGCTATCTGTTCCCCCTTCAATAACTCAGAAGATTTAGAGAAATCTTTTGACATTTCATGAGTATGTGGTAAGGTGTCTGAGTCTGATGATAAATGACTACTATCTTTAGGAAAGGTTTCTGATTTAGTTGCTATTTCAGATATTGGAAATTTGACTATATTGGAATCATGTACCTGTGTATATTCAGTGTATTGACTAGTTGTGGGGCAACTTGCAATGCTGCTAAACCCTAATGATGGTTTACCCTTTCTGTCATTAGACCTCTTGTGTAATTCTACTTCTGCTGGTAATTTGTGCATCGGTTCGCTGCTCGAATCCTCATATACATTTTTCGTACTACTTTCGGTTTTGCACTCCGTGTTTCCTACAAATTCTCTAACAGAAGCGGATTTCACAAGAGGTCTATTATCTTTATCATTATCGAGTGGGTACGATACAAGACTACTGAGATCATTATCAGTATCATCTTCATGAAAAGATTCACTAGCAATTTTCTCATTTGCTTGAGAGTCTTGTAGAATAGAATTAGGGTAATGCTTAAGACGATCATGTAGACGCTCTAGATATTGGATTTTACCTTTGATTTTGCGAATACCTTCAGATTCTAATTGTGTAGTAGAACTTTTTCTTACAAATCTAGATTCTTCTTTTATTCTTTCTTCTAACTTTTTATCCATTTCCTGACAACTCATATTAGATATATCTAGATTTAGAGCTTCACCAATTTCCTTAAAAAATAAATTCTTAGATTTTTGTGTAGTAGTACTGGTAAGGTTGGAACGTGATGGCTTAGATTGAGAGTTATTATACTGTTTTCTATGGATTTTAGATGCTTGTGGAATAGTCACGTGATGAAACCTAGAACGATCCCAATCTAACTGTATCTCTCTGCATTTATCTTTTAATTGTGGAAAATTTGGTACATTATAATTTTGTTTTATTAATGCACTGCTGTTGTGTATTTCTACGTCTAATTCTTGCGTTATCTCTTGGGGAGTCATAAATCTTATTTGAGGTTTATTTAGTTTATTAGCAATATCATCATAAAATAGGTCAATATTTTGGATTGGCTTTAACTTACCTGGAGGATTATCGTCTCCTAATGCTACAAAAATGCAGAGTGTACTCACCAGTGGTATATAAATACAAATTAACGAGAAACAGTTTAGTATCGTATCTACTCCTATAAATAATTTGTATAATATTTTCATATTAATTTTACCTTTATTTGTTACATATTCACTTTTCAGTTCATTTTCGTAAACTATAACGTAAACAATACTTATTCAAACTAATACAAACAAAACCTACTGTCCTCTCATTTCATATTTCATAATTTGTATTATAAATGTTAAATTCCACTAACTTATACAACAGGACTATTATTACTCAGTAGATTCAACCGTGGAATAACAGCCAATTAATGGCATAATTTCTTCTTTTTGTATATTAAATAAATCTTCAATTGTTTGCTTAACCTCGATACTATTTGCGACATTAGCTCCTATTTCTTTTAAGGCTCTGAGATTTGCAGAATTGGCATTGTCTAAAGAGTTATATTGTGGTAGAATAGATATCATTATTTCATATATTTGATCTGATGTAAATATTAAGGTATTTGTAAAGATGAAAGATATTAATAACTGGCAATCAAAATTTGCACCTTGTGAATATTATTACAGGTTGATGGTGAAACTCCATCAAATGAATCATGGAGTAAATATGCCAATAGATTTTGACGAAGTAAAGAAGGCTGTTTACTATGCCAAGAAATAATGGAAATAAGCTTTACCGAAAAAAAGTTATTATTGAATATGACAATTTCCCTTTAAACGAAGAAAGAATGGTTGATATATACTGCTCGTAAATGAAGAGTTGAATGAAGAGAAGAAAGAAGCTAGAATATGATAATGGGAAATATGTTAACATCTGAACAAAGAACGGCACTGAAGTCACGTCATGGTAATGAACGAGATAAGAGAGTATGTGACCGAATTAAGGCAGTTTTATTGTATGATAAAATGCCAATTAAGAGCTAAATTTTTGAGATAGCAAAAAGAAAGCCGAGGATAATTTTCCAAATACATGAACCATTAGCCCATTATACGATCTAACTTTACTGACCAGTTGGATCTTTGTTTTTTCTTCAAGCCAGTTAAAAAGCGACTCTATTGGTTGACGTATTCTTGAAACTGCAGTTGAAAATAGTTGGTCAGCTGCCGATAAGCTCTTGACCTTTTTTACTGGTGTATATAGAGTTAAATTACCAGTTTTAAGTTCCGCTTTATCTTGGGTTTGGTAGGCTTTATCTGCAAAAATATTAATTTTCTGATCCTGCAAAATGGGTAATATACATTCGTACGCTTTCAAGTCAGCCATACCCGCTTCTGTTAATCCAACATAACTTGGAATAGGCAGAGAACCTTGCTTATAGCCAGCTAAAATATGCAACTTAACACCATAGTAATGTGGTTTTTAGTTGCACAATAACCATTAGCCGTGGCAATTTTTGGAGCTACTTTTGCATTAAATCTTCTCCCACGATGTGCTAAAATTACCGACACAGAATCGATCAATTGGCATATTTTTTGACTTTCATGTACCGGAATTTGGTCCCAAAGATTTATACTCAATTAACCTGAAGAGTTGGCAAAATGATAAAAAGTTATAGTATGAAATTGGTCATACTAATTATCTTTCAATATAGAATGAAAAAGGTATAATTTAAGTTATAGAATAAAAATAAAAAAGCTAATGTCAGGTTATCAATATGTTTATCCATCAGAAACAGTTTGTCGGATGGAATTTTTGTTAAAATCAGCCCTAGATATAATAGCATTTCGTAAGATTCAATGTATTTATTTACGTGCCAAGTTTTCATATTTACCTAAGCAGATTTTTGAAATTACCGGTTTGAGTATTAGTCGAGTTAGGCAAATTCATACAGTTATTACAAACTCGGAGAATCAGTATTAAAAGAAACTAAAAGAGGTGGTAGGAAGCAAGTCCTCAAATTATTAAGTCTATCACTAGTTGGAACTGGATTATTAATCCTATTAATTCTATATTGAAAGATAATTAGTATCAGTTATAAGAGTAAGCAAATTACCTTTGTATTTATCAATATTAGCAAAAAATCTATCTATAGCTTCTGAGAATTGAGCAAAATTATGGTAAAATTTATTATTTGTTACAATTCTATGCATAAATTTCCATAATCGTTCAATCGGATTAAGATTAGGGCTATAGGGAGGTGAAAATACTAATTCTATTTACTAGATACTCCTTTACTTTCTTTGACTTATGATACCCAGCATTATCACAAATCAAATATATCTTCTCTTTATATTTACAACAAGTCATAAAATATTTAGATGCCATTATTGCTAATAATAAAGTGATACTTGATGCTTTAAGTGGTAAATTTTAATAAAATTATTTACCCTTATTTTTTAAAGATTGTAGCTATTTGAGGTAATGAAATAAAAAATTTGAATGTGTAGCGACTTAATATTTCTGATTAATGTTGCCACACATTAAATCTTAATTAGCTAAATTAGGTGTTTAATTTAATAATAATTCTATTGTCTCCAGTTTAGCATTATTATAACAAATTTTACCAAAAAATCATTGATAGAGGAAAACCTCTATACTTTTGGGAGTTAGCTAGTTTATCATTTTTTAAAGCCATTGCCACCCATCTTACTTGCCCACCACAATAGGGACGAAGCTAGCAGCAATGTTAATAAGAACAGATTACCAAATATCACCTCGAGTCCAAATTTTACAATAACTTCAATTAATCCGCCTTTACCTGCAGCAATTATATATTCATTAATTTCTCGCTGCTTTTTCCTCTCTAAAATATCTTCTACTAGTGCTTCGGTAAAATTAGGGTCATATTTTAAACTTGAGTCACCATATTTTTGCTCAAACTCTTCCTTGGTTAATTTATTATTATAACTTTTAAAATATTCAGCAATATCCTGCAGTTCAGGATCAATAATATCTTGTGGGTCAAAAGCTCGCCATAAAGTTGATAGGCTTGGACTATCTGCATAAGCTTGCCTAGCAGATGCCCGCCAAACATCTAATTTACTACTACCTAACAAATCAACGATACTTTTATTAAATCTACGCTCCGGTAATAAGGTAGAATAGTAACGCGGGTGAATTGGTTCGTTATTTGACCGATAATGTGAGTATACTTCCTCATTTTGAAGCTTTATTTCTTGAGGATAAGTTTTTCTGAATACTTTCTCTCTTAATAACTCCTTTTTTAATCCAAGACTTTGTTCTTTGGTATTAGGATACTCATTTAATGATTGATTCAATTCTTGAAATGGACGCATTACTATGTGTAATTTTTGCTGAGTACTTGCTGAATTCTGGATTGGAGAATATAACTCTAGCATTGATCCCATAGTGAGTTTTAATGATGGGCTTTTATTCTCATATGCCCCTAACTCAATTGTAAAGTATGAATCATTGCTAGATTGATTTATATTTAGAATAATAGTTATATTAGTACTTGTATTAGGACTTATCACTTTTGGTAGTAATATAGATTTACCAGTTTTGGCACTCGGTAGGTTACTACCCTCAGCCTTACAGGTACTAATTAATATTAATTGTGCTAATAAAATATTTAATAATGATATTATCCTTGAGTTCATTGTAATTTCCTCATTGATGAATTAAGACTTTATAAATAACCTAGGGAAGTTTTAGGCTATCTGTGATAGTATCTCTTATTTCATCAAGATTTTTAATCACTTTTTATAAGTAATTCTTAGTTAGTCCAGCAATGCTAAATTGAATTGATATCAAAGGAATATGTTGGTAAATACAGAGAGTACATCCCATTCTTTCAATACTTCCTTGATTTTAATAGCCAAATTATGTGCTTATTTAATAATTTTGACCACTGTCTCTAGTTCAACACTATTATAATAAATTTTATAAGAAAATCACTAATTGTGAGCAAAAAGGTGTACTTCTCGGATTAATAAAGATATGTGTGAAGATGATACTACGTGGTGTGGTGTTAAGCACCGAGGTTAGAAGCAATAATCACAAAATTTTTAAATCTAACCTCAGTGTCTATTTTCCTAACGAACAATAGGGGTTAATTGTATGACGAGCGATGTCAGAAATCAACAACAAAATGATTCACAACAAAATAATTTAACAAATGAAAAAATAAATAATATCACTAACATTGCTGCACAAATACTTAGAGAAGTTTTGCAGAGCAATAATATAACTTATATAGAACTTATCGACGTTCGTATAGGTTTAGAAGGAATTGAAATAGTTGGCAAAATTTTAGAACATAATAAGCTTATAACCGCAATACGTCTTTGCGACAACGATATTGACCTTGAGGGACTAAGTCTGCTTATCGAACTGTTAGAGAATAATCATAGTTTGATTAATATAGATATTGAATATAATAATATCGGGGTTCAAGGACTAATTATACTAGATGAATTTCTAGAAAATAATAAAACCATAAAGCAAATAAGTCTTAGAGGCAATGATATTGGTGATGAGGGAGCAGATATACTGGCAGGAGTTCTAACAAATAATGAAATTGTAAAGCAAGTGGATATTGGTAGCAATAATATTACTGACAATGGAGCAATAGCACTGATAGGACTTCTAGAGTCTAATAATAAAATTACAAGCAAAATAATAATAGATTTCACAGATTTTGACAATGAAAATATTAGTTATCAAGTAGAAGAGCTGTTAACTGAGACTCTAGAAAGCCACAACAAAAAACAGGGGGTATAATTTTAAAAATATTCATCTTTTAAAATTTAGAGATTAAATAGAAAATAGAGTGAGAAATTGACTATGAAGAATTTTAACCTACCCCAAGCCTATAAAGCAGTCATGTATAATTTGTTTGGTAATCCGTCTGAGGTATTAAAAACTGTTAGATTAGAAATACCAACACTTCAGGATAATGAAATATTAGTTCAAATGCATGCATGTGCTATTAATCCTTCGGACTTACTAACTATTAGAGGAAGATATCCTGACAGAGTAGAGTTCCCTAAAATAGCTGGTTTTGAAGGAGTTGGAACTGTTTGTGTTGCTGGTAATGCTAATAATAATCACCTAATTGGTAAAAGGATACTGGCATTAAAAGGAAAAGGTACTTGGCAAGAATATAACATTATTCCAGCTCAAGAAGCTGTTTTAATACCTGATGAAATTGATAATCGAACAGCAGCACAATTATATATTAACCCTCTTACTTGCTGGTTAATATTAGTTGATAAATTAAAAATTGATAAAAGTGACACTCTTGTAATAAATGCTGGAAATTCAATTTGTGGACATATTATTGCTGGTTTTTCTAAAAGCTTGGGTTTTGATTTGATTTCAATTGTAAGGAGTGTTGAGAATAAAGTTAAACTGGAACAACTTGGTTTGAAGAAAGTGATTAACTCAAACGAAGAAGATATTACTAAGGCTATTTTAAAATTTACAAATAACAAAGGGGTTGATTATGCTTTAGATGCAATTGGTGGTGATGCAGGAGCAACACTGTTAAAAGCAGTTAATCCTGGTGGTAAATTTTTGCAATATGGTTTAATGTCTGGGCAACAACTTCCAGCCTTTTTCTTTACTGACGCAATGGAGAAAAATGTACAATTTGAATTTTATCATTTACGAGATTGGGTGTATAGTGAACCAGTAAGCTATAGACAGCAAATATTTAAACAAATGATAGAGAGTTTTGTTATGGCAGATATAAAAATGCCTATAGATACTGAGTACAATATAGATCAAATTGCAGAAGCTGTTACTATTGCAGAATCCGAGGGAAGAAATGGTAAAATCCTACTTAATTTTGAGCTTAATACAAGTAGCGATACCGCAGAAAAATGCATGTACTATTGTTGGTGAGAACTATGAAGTATATGATTCATAAGGGAGTTTGGGCTTGTGTAATTCATAGACCTTGTTACAAATAGTAAATAATATTGATGCAATTAAAAAGGTATCTATTACACTAGAAAAGAGCATGTTTTGCTTGCAACAATATCACGGTACTCAAATGAAATCTTAAATGTTATAGAAAAGATTTCTTGTATATAGGTGAATTTGCAAAATTCTTTTTGCAATATCTATGCCGATTGTAGTAATCTACATTATAGATAGCTGCATTACAAATATATGAAAACTGTTTTACCTGAACGCTCCCTGATAATTCAAGAAAGACTTGATAATATCGTCAAAGAAATTCTCGCTGTATCAAAGCATAAGATTGCGATGATTATTTTATTTGGCTCTTACGCTAGAGGTGATTGGGTACAAGATGAGTATAAAAAAGGTCATATTACCTATAGCTATCAAAGTGATCTCGATATTATGTTAGTCATGAAGAAAGGCAAACATGCCGGTCTTGCCGGGTTAGCAATAGAAGATAAAATAGAAAAAAGGTTAGAAAAAAAATCATTAAGAAGTCCTTTTGAGTTATGGGTAACTTTGGTGCTAGAATCAATTAAGACGGTAAATACTCAGCTTGAAAAAGGGCATTATTTCTTTTCTGATATAAAAAAAGAAGGAATTCTCTTATATGATAGCGGTGAATTTCAGCTGGCGGAAGCTAAAAACTTACCCTGGGGAGAAAGAAGACAAATAGCTAAAGAAGATTATGAATACTGGTTTGCAAAAGGAGCAGAGTTTTTTTTAGAATGTGGATATCCTTTAGAAAGAGGTAATTATCCATTTTCAGCATTTTTACTTCATCAAGCTACCGAAAGTTTTTATAATGCTATCCTATTAGTTTTTTCCGGTTATAAACCGAAACTACACGACATAAGAAAACTAGGTAGTATAGCCGGAAATTACAATGAAGAATTATGGCAGATATTTCCTCATTCTAGCGTTGAGCAAAGGCAATGTTTTAGATTACTTGAACAGGCTTATGTTGAGGCTCGCTATAACAAAGATTATAGAATAACTAAAGAACAGCTACTTTACCTTATTGATAGAGTTAAAAAATTAAAAACAGTGACGGAAAAAATTTGCTTGGAAAGGATTAATAAAGAGATAATTTAAGCTCCTTAATATAGACAAAGTAAGTCTATAAGCACAATGACCTGTAAGTTTGAGGATATTGGGGTATAGTAGTTTTGTTGTTATGAATTATTATAACAATCTTTGCGGTGTTGAATTACTAGTATATTAATTGCTGTATCTACTATTTGATAAATCGCTCTATAATCACCAATTCTGAGGGAGCGGCAACCTTTGAAGCTATGTTTTAAAGGTTTACCAAATTTTATCGGATCAGATAATAGCTTTTTTTCAATGGTTATCTTTTAACTCCGATATTAATAAGTTTTACTGAGTGGATGTTTAATTTATCTGAGAGAAACGGTTATGATAAAACAGTTATCGCGGTAGCTAATAAGCTAGCAAGGGTGGTATTTGCAGTATAGGTAATAAAAGTTTAACAAATTCCAATCCGGAATATGCAAAAAATGATAATATTGATGGTAAATAAGACGAACCTTAGCTTATGAAAAAACTGAATGTAGCAATGGCTCTTTAGAAGTCGATGGTATGATAAGTATAAGTTTGTAAGCCAGCGAATTCCATCAGGGCTATAGGGTAAATTGCTTGATTTCTTGTCTATAAGCCGGATAATTTATTTTTCAACAGTTTCATTATATGAAAAATTTTTTACTATCAATCATATTATTAATCATTAATACTAGAACTTTTGCTCAAGAACAAGTATCTAATTTAATCACCCCAGTTAGTTATTTTGTCAATCATGAGCAACAACTTAAAATTCTTGATGAATATTTAAGTAAATATAGACAAGCAAGTATAGTGGGTACTAGCGGTATAGGTAAAACTCAACTGATTAGGATGTATGGTTATGAGAATAAAAATAATTATGATCTAATTTGGTTTTTTGATTGTAACTTAGATATTAATGAACAATTTGTAAAATTAGCTAAACAACTTAATAAGGTTAAACAAACTAGTATATCTGAAGAAGTTGCTTTAGCAAAAAAAGAAGTAATATCATATTTAACTACTACTACTACTAAATGGTTATTGGTGTTCGATAATTTAAAAGTTAATGAAAATAAAAAAGTACAGGATTTAATTGATTGGGAACATAATGGTCATGTCGCGTTTTGTTCGCAAGATAATGAAAAGTTACCTAATGTTATAGCAATGACCCTACTTGATAGGTCTACTATTATAGCTTTAGCTAATAACTTATTGGATAATAAGGATAACAATAATATCAAATTTTTAACGCAATCTTTTAGTGGTTATCCAATATTGATAGTGCAAGGAACTCAATTGCTTAACAAAATTAAAGGTTTAGATAAAGAGGAGTATAAAAAGAGAATTTATCAATCAACTGATAAAATAGCAACAAATATTAATATGGTTATTCAACAATTAAAACCAAGTGCAATAAAGTTGCTAAATAAAATAGCTGTATTAAATAATCAAACCTTCTCAAAACAGCTTCTTACCACCATTACTGATCATAAAGATAGTTTAGATGATGATATATATCAATTATCTAAATTTATGCTAATCAGTAATATTAGTCCTAGCGAAGATAACCCTATTTTTGAAATGCATGATATAGTTAGCAATAAAATAATGGAACTAAATGGTGATAATAATAAAATATATTTAGAAAATATTATTGCCAAAATACCTAAAGCAAAAGGAACTTACTCCGGACATTTGTGGAGAACTGCCCAAACTATACCAGAGAATTTAGAAATTATTCTAAAAAATTCTGAAGAGTATAATATTAACATATATGCGATCATGATTTTAAGAAGTGAGTTATTTTCTCTATATGTAAATCTTCATAATAATAAAGCACAACAAATGGCTGATTGGTTTAGTAAGAAAGATAAGAACGAAGAATTTAAATTGTGGCAAATGTCTGAAAATCAAAAGTTTTATTACGCTAGATATTTAGGAGTAATGGGAACATATCATAAAAAAATATTAAAAAATTTTGAACAATCGATTCCTTATTGTACTAAAGCATTAACAATTTTAGATAAACTTGATGATGAAGCTAATTATGGTCTTAAATTTAATTTAATATCCCATATATATGACTCTTATGTGTTTTTAGGTAAAACACAGTTTGCTGAAGAATTGCTTGCGAAGATGGCAAAATTAGTAGAACACGGAGTAATACAAGAAGCTGATATGTCTCTAATATATTCCTCGAAAAGTGTGTTATGTGAGATGCAAGGAAAATATCATGAGGCTTTAGAATATGTAGATAAAATTATTGAGCTGTTTATAAAAAATGGCTCGCATATTCATGACCTATATTTTACTGGAACTTATATATCTAGAGCAAAGATGTTGAGTTTTCTTGGTAGATATCAAGAAGCTTATACTCAAGCTCAACAGGTATATAACATATATAAGCCTATCAAGAATGAAGATAATGAAATATTTGCAAATATTTATACGGAAATGGCAAGAAGTATATTAGATTTAAATAAAGTAGAACAAGCTTATGAATATATTAAAAAAGCTATTTCCATATTTTTAGCAAGTGAAAATAGTAATTCGAAGCAAACAACAAATTATTCTAATAATCCCGACTTGGCATCTAGTTATATAGTACAAGGTGATATTCTATTTACCCAAAATAGGCTAAAGCAGGCCATAGAATCTTATAAAAAAGCATTTGTTATATACCATTATTTATATGGAGATAGAAGTAAAAATATTGCTCAAGTAAGTACGTTATACAAGAAAGGAGCAAAAGCTGCCTGTAAAAGCAAAGATTTATATAATTATAAATTTTTTGGCAAGCCACAAATTAAAGAGTTTGGCATACACCACCCTAACACAGTAGATATGTTTGAATATTGTAAACAATATAACATGGATATATGGGTCAAGAACAATTAAGCATTAAGGTTCTTCTAGGAAACAAATCAATCAATCTGCTAAATTTTCACATTTTTAGCAAAGTATATCCTAGATTTTTTGCTTGTTTCTCTAAATTAAAGATTTAACTGGTGTAGAAAGCTTAGGGATATCTTTGTATATAACTTGATCTGAATAGAGAAGATTATACATTATTTCCAAGTGTCCGTATGACTAATCCATTCCTTAGTATTACCTATCCTTTCATCTGCTAATTTAGCTAATATTTTGTCCTCTTGAAGTTCTAGACTAGTTATAATAAGACCTTTTGCTACTTTAGATAGGGATTCATACATTATTTTTAACGTTCTATAACTTGCCTCAAATACAAAATCTCTTTTACCTAATATGAACATATATGTTAAGTGCTATAATAATCGTTTAGCTGCCATAAGATTTATTTGTTATAACTCAATTGTATCATATCTGATGCAGAATATCAATAAAGTGATCGATGTAAACAGTGGTATTCAGTTAAGTTTTTAACTTATCTATTTTAAAGCAAACCCATGTAAATAAAAAAGCCCATATTTAGACTTAGAGCATAATAATTCAAAAAACTAGGTCCCTCTCTACCATAATGATACTAAAAAACCGTGTAATAGCCTTAAAATAATAAATAGGGGTATCTATGATAAACCACTTGCTAAAATTACTCCTGCTACGACTTAAAACAATTATTTTTACAATAACCAAAAATTATTAATGCTAAAAAAATGTGACACTTGGCTCTAATACTGAGGTTACTTGGATAATTTAATGCAAACTCAACTTGACTCGTCCAGTATTTAATCTATCTCTGAATGCATAATACTTTTATCAAAGGGAAAAATATGACAGACAAAGCAACAAAATCAATAATTTTAGTTCGTGTTTCAACAAGGGAGCAAGAAGAAGGGTATTCAATTGAAGCTCAAAAATATAGATTAGTAGAATATTGCCAACGTAAAAATCTTGAAGTTATCGAAACTTTTGAAATTATCGAATCTTCAAGCAGAGGTGATCGCAAACAATTTAAAGAGATGATCAAATTTGCTAAAAGCCATAGAGAAACAATTGCTATAGTTGCTGATAAAGTAGATCGAGTACAAAGAAGAATCTCAGAAATTTCATTACTAGAAGAACCAATAAAAGCTGGTAAGATAGAATTACATTTTAGAACAGAAGGTTACATAATAGATAAAGATTCTCAGTCTCATGCAAAGCTAATGTGGGGAATGAACGTATTGATGGCACAATCTTACGTTGATAGTTTAAGTGATAACGTTAAAAGAAGCCTAGATCATAAATTGCGTAAAGGAGAGTGGATAGGACCAGCCCCTCTTGGTTATCTAAATAGTCGAGATGAAAGAGGAAACAGTATAGTAATTCTCGATCCTGTAAGAGGTTCTATCATAAAAAAACTCTTTGAAGAATATGCAACAGGAATGTATACTCTTAATTATTTGACTGAAAAAGCTAAGGAGCTTGGTCTTAGAAGCAAAAACAATTGCTACGTCAATAAAACAGTAGTGCATCGCATGATCCAACAACCATTTTATTACGGTGAAATGAGAGTAAAAGGAGAGGTGTGGTCACATGGTTACCAAGCAATTATAACAAAAGAGACTTTTATGGCATGTAAAGATGTACGTTTAGGGTGGAAGAAGAAGCCTTTTAAATATGGTGGTAAGGATTTTCTTTTTAGAGGATTAATCACCTGTGCAGTAACTGGTAAAGTTGTAACAGCTGAAACTCACAGCAAAACATATTCAGATGGCAAAGTGGACGAATGGACTTATTTAGGTACATGGGATCCAAAGAATCCAAACAAAAAGATTTATGTAAGAGAAGATGAGGTTTTAAAGCAGGTAGAAGAGGTTTTTAAAAGAATAGGTATAAGAGACCCAGAAATGCTAAAAGAGACTCTAGCCTATTTAAAAAACACTAATGAGCTAAAGAAAGATGAGCATGGGCAAGCAACAGCTGCTTTAAAGAAAGAACATACCGAAAATGAGAATAGATTAAATTCATTAATAGATTTGCGACTCAATGGAGAACTTAGTACAGAAGAATTTCAAAGAAAAAAACAACAATTAAAAGATCGCCAATATGAAATTGCTCGTTTAATTAAAGTTTATGAGGAAGCAGACGATAAATTTACTGATACCGCTACAACGCTAATAACTCTAGCATCTGAAGCCTATGAAACTTTTAAAGGTTCTGAAATGCCCCAAAAACGCAAAATGATAAATTTCGTATTTCAGAACCTCAAACTAAGGGGCAAAAAACTTGAGACCTCTCTACGTTTCCCGTTCGATATTTTTGAAAAAACGACAACTTGTACCGAATGGCGGGAGTGACGGGACTCGAACCCGCGACCTTCTGCGTGACAGGCAGACGCTCTAACCAACTGAGCTACACCCCCTTTATCAGGCTTACTATGATATACTACTCGTAAATGAAGAGTTGATAGACGAAGATCAAAATTATAAAGTGCTGAAGGATCGAGGTGCTAGGCGTACATTTAGTACGTGAACACCGAAGATACCTGAAGACGACAACGCAATTCTTGATTTTCATCGAGTATATATAGGTAAGCCGTAATATATATAAAGTCAACTCCCCTGTCAAGAACTCATCAGTAACTAATTTAACTTGATTTCTTATATAGATATCTTTGGCAAACTCGCAACTTATCTTCGAGAGGGAGAAGTGTTTGAAGAGGTAGGAAAGTAAGGTTTACAAGAATCCTGCGATAAATTTGTAGTCATGTAAATGATATTTTTTATTTGACAATGCTGGAATTTAGAGATATAATCTCTTTCATGTATATTACAACTGTTCCAAATAGAAATTCTCGTCCTGCAATATTGCTTCGTACCTCTTATCGCGAAGACGGGAAAGTATTAAATAAAACCCTAGCTAACTTAACTAACTGGGATGATTTACGCATTGAGGCTTTTAAGAAGATGCTGAAAGGTGAATTTGATGGTTTAGATGGTGTTCCTGAGGTTGGTGAAAGTTTTGGGACTATTTTTCTACTAAAAAGAATTGCTGATGAAATTGGTATTACTAAGGCTCTTGGTACTAGAAGCAAAGAAGCTTTATTGAGTCTATTTTTGGTTTTAGCACGCTTTGCTCACCAAGGGTCTAGACTTTCCAGCGTGAAATGGGCGAAATCGCATGCGATATCTGATGTATTATCTGTCGATTCATTTGATGAAAACCATTTATATCAGGCTCTAGAATGGTTAGAAGAGAACCAAGAAAAGATCGAATTAAAATTATTTAAAACTTATCAAAAGAAAAATAACAAGCCGCCTGTTATGCTTTTATATGACGTCACTTCCAGCTATTTCGAAGGAACAGAGAATGAACTTGCGGAATATGGGTACAATCGGGATAAAAAGAAGGGTAAAAAGCAAATAGTGATTGGTCTATTAACTGATGATCATGGCGAACCTTTGGCTGTTAGAGTTTTTAAGGGTAATAGTGCTGATCCTTCTACCATTTATGAGCAGATTGAGCTAGTAAAATCTAATTTTGGTATTAAAAATATAGTCTTTGTTGGTGATAAAGGAATGATTAAGGGGACAGGCAAAGAAGCCCTGACCAAAGAAGGGTGGGACTATATTACAACCTTAAGTAAAGTTGAGATTGAAAGCTTAGAGAAAAGCGGAGTTTTGCAATATAGTTTTTTTGAAGAACAGCTATGCGAAGTAACCAGTAATGGTAAAAGATATATTTTAAGGAAAAATGGTTCTATAGCCCGAAAAGTTGAGTTTGATAGGAATACCCGAGTTGAAAAATTGGTTGCAAAGATTGAAGAGCGTAATATATATGTATCAACCCATAAGAAAGCAAAGCCAGAACTTGGTTTAAATAATATTCAAAAAATTGCCAAAGAATGGCGGATAGATAAATTTATCAACCTAAAATTAGATGGCAACCAAATAGTGGTTGAAATTGATCAAGATAAGAAAAAAGAGTTGTTTGCTCTTGATGGTTGTTATGCGATTGAAACACAGATTGAAATTAAACTGATGAGTAAAGAATTGGTTGATAAAGCTTACCATAATTTACATGAAGTAGAATCAAATTTTAGCAGTATGAAGACAGGATTACTCGAAGTAAGACCGATCTTTTTAAGGAAAAGCAACAGAACGAAGGGACATGTATTTGTTTGTATGTTGGCATTAAAAATATGGCACTATATGAAAAATAAGTTGAAACAAGGTTGCGGCGTAACCAAGGATGGTAAATATAATGTGACCATTGAGGAAGCATTAAGAGAGCTGGATAAAGTATGTTTTTTATATTACACAATCAAAGGTTGCAAAGTTATAAGATTACCAAAATTAAGCGAGTTTCAACAAAATTTATTCAATTTATTTGATTTAACGATGCCCCAAATGACAAAATCTGCAAAATGATAAAATAATGGTATGGACCTCCTGATATACAGAATGAAAAGCAGTTGCTAATCTTCTAAAGTTAATATTAAATATTAAAATAACAATCAGGAGGCTAAGATGGAAGTTACCACAATTGGTATAGATATTGCAAAAAGAATTTTCCAAATTCATGGTGTAGATAAAAATGGTAAGACGGTATTAAAGAAAAAATTAATGAGAGATCAAGTTTTAACATTTATGGCTAATTTACCAAAATGTTTGGTAGGGATGGAAGCTTGCGGCGGAGCTAGTTACTGGGCAAGAGAAATAACTAAATTGGGGCATATAGTAAAACTAATGGCTCCACAATTTGTCAAACCGTATGTTAAAACTAATAAAAACGATCAAGCTGACGCTGAAGCTATATGTGAAGCAGTAACAAGACCAAATATGAGGTTTGTACCAATTAAAACTGTAGAACAACAAGATATTTTGTCAATTCATCGGGTAAGAGAGAGATTGGTAAAAAACCGTACGGCACTTGCGAATGAAATTAGAGGATTATTACATGAATTTGGTTTTATTATTCCTCAAGGGATCAATAAGGTTGTAACAAAATTAACTGAGATTTTAGATGAAGGAAATTTGAGTCAGCTAGGTTACCAAACATTTAGTGAACTGAAAGAGGAATTTTTGGATAATGACAAAAAAATAAAAGAGATAGAAAAAAGATTAAAAATAATAGCTAGCAACTTAACTCAATATCAACGATTAACAGCTATACCTGGTCTTGGTTTAATTACTGCTACTGCTTTAATAGCATCAATAGGTAATGCTACAAGTTTTGAGAATGGTAGGCAATTATCGGCATGGTTTGGATTAGTGCCAAGGCAGCATTCCAGTGGAGGGAAAGATAAGTTGCTTGGAATTAGCAAGCGAGGTGATGTTTACTTGCGTACTCTATTGATCCAAGGAGCTAGAGCTGTACTAAATGCCAAGATAAGATTTACATCGGAAGAACAAAAATCTAAAAAAGATTTTAGCAAATTTACGCAGTGGATGTTTAATTTATCTGAGCGAAATGGACATAATAAAACAGTAGTTGCTGTAGCTAATAAACTGGCAAGAGTGGTGTTTGCAGTACTAAGGTCAGGGGATGATTATGTAGAGAGTAAAGTTTGTAGCACAGAGCTATTATAATTAACATAAAATAAAATAAATAGTGGTTTATTAATTAATAGGTAAACAAAGAATATGTAAGAGATTCCAACCCGGAATATGCGTGAGATAATAATATTGATGGTAAATAAGACAAACCTTAGCTTACAAAAAAACTGATGACTACAATGGCTCTTTGAAGCCGATAAAATGATAAGTATATAGTAAATTTGTAAGCCAGCGAATTCCATCAGGGCTGTAGGATAAATTACACATAATTTATTAACTATAAGCCGGATACATGTATGCATTTGCATTTTTGCTATTAGATGTTATTTTTTTCTTGCATTTTACAGGAGGTTCATACATACATGTAGTCAGTAACGAGAATTTAATTCTACACTCCACTCGTCGCATAATACTCACGTTCTATAGCATAATTTCTGCTCATATTTATCTCGAAGATGAGAAGCTTGCTCACCTGAAATGTTTCTTGAAATTTGGAAGCGTACATTAGTCTCAGAAGGCTGTTTCACTAATGATGAAAAATCCACTTTCGCCATGGAGTTTGATTTGCCCTTAAAAGGCACTACTGCAGACAGTACAAAACTTTAATATATTCAGTGATTTCAACATATTTACGCTGCATTTAATACAGCAGTTTGCCACTTATGCGACTCATTTTCAAGCTCTTTTCTCTCTCGAAGTTGAGTCGCAAAACTGCTTTAAGAATGCATTTTTCTGATATTCTAGCCAGTTTTGGATTAAAATTAAAAATTTTAATCCAAAACTGAGGTTAGTAAATACAATATCAGATTTTTGGTGTCCTTCATAATTCACAATTCTACCTCAATGATTTAAAGCATGAGGTATTTTCTTGGAATTAATAGATACATTAAATGCCATAGAGACCCATTTTCCCAGTTCTTCCTCTTGATCTAAAATCTCAGGTAATACTTTCCAATATGATATAGTTACCAGCTTATTTTTGCTATTATAGGTAAATGGCTGTGAGCCAAAAGATTTAAAATATTTAGCGGTGAAGCTATCTGCTTTAAAGTATAGCTCACTTTCTGCAATAATCCCTATTATCACTCTATCTTTATATATGCCATAACTACCGAACATCGCACGAGTAGTTATTTGACCGAAAGGTGCTAATATATCTTTTATATACTCAATAAATTCATTATTTCTTACAATCTTGTACATATTTTGTACTTTTTATTTTTATAAGCTCATCATACTTTGTTTTAAGCTCATCTAGAGAATAATTACCATCATAATATCCTTGGATATTAATGATCCTTTCTAAATAAAAATTCAACTGCTCAGCATTATTCTCTAGAATATCATTATCAATTTTTAGGTCTTTCGTAATATAGGCCAATGCTTGATTTTTGATAGCTGAGCAGTATAATTTAAATTCTTGGATTTTTTTTATAATGCTTGGAATATCTTCTGGTTTCATTACTATCAGTGCTACTAACATAACCACTAATATTTCTCCTAGAGACATAATAGACCTCTTCATAATTCTATTTCTGCTGTATACTCTTTTGCTTTTAATCCAAAATTGAGGTTTATACTAACTTTTTATGACGATATTTAGGATTAATAATATTTTCCCCTGTTAAATTAATCATATAATCATGGTAATCTTGGTAATTTCCTTCAAACCATGTAGCATTGCCATCTTTATCAAAAGCAATAATATGTGTTGCTATTCTATCTAAAAACCAACGATCATGGCTTATTACTAATACACATCCAGCAAAATCCAAAATCGCATCTTCTAAGGCTCGTAACGTATCAACATCAAGATCATTCGATGGTTCATCAAGTAATATAACGTTAGCTCCCTCTTTTAGTAATTTGGCTATATGCACTCTATTGCGTTCACCACCAGAAAGTTGCCCTACTTTCTTCTGTTGGTCTCCACCCCTAAAATTAAAGGCTGCACAATAAGCTCGACTTTTCATTGATCTAGAACCAAGTTTTAACTCTTCAAGACCTGAGGAAATCTCATCCCACACAGTCTTGTTATCGTCTAAATCATCTCTTGATTGATCAACGTAACCAAGTTTAACAGTTTGTCCTAATTTAATAGAGCCGTGATTTGGATCAGTTTTGCCAGTGATAATGTTAAATAAAGTAGATTTACCTGCTCCATTTGGACCTATAATACCAACAATAGCTCCTGGAACAACCTTAAAGCTAAAATCTGATAACAACACCTTATCACCGTATCTCTTTGCTATATGCTCTGCCTCTATAACTAAATCGCCTAGGCGTGGACCATTAGGTATAATAATTTGTGCAATGCCGGATCTTTGTTCTTTTTGTTTAGTCAACAAATCCTGATAAGCACTAATTCTAGCCTTACTTTTTGATTGTCTAGCTTTTGGTGATTGACGTATCCATTCAAGTTCTCTTTTTAATTGTTTACTCCTATCATCTTCTTCTTTATCTTCAAGCTCTAATTTTGCTTGCTTCTGCTCGAGCCAAGTAGTGTAATTAGAATGCCATGGAACACATCTACCACGATCCACCTCTAATATCCAATCCGTTACATTATCAAGAAAATATCGATCATGGGTAATAACTACTACAGTACCTTTATAATTTTTTAAATAATTTTCTAGCCAAGATACCGATTCAGCATCTAAATGATTTGTCGGTTCATCAAGTAATAACATATCAGGCTTTTCTAGTAAAAGTTTACATAACCCAACTCGTCTTTTTTCCCCACCTGAGATTTTTGTAACATCGGCATCTTTATTTGGACACCTTAATGCAAACATAGCAATCTCTATTTCCCTCTCTAAACTCCAAGCATCACAACTATCTATTTTTTCCTGTAGATCAGCCTGTTTTGCTAGAAGTTCGTTCATTTCATCATCTGACATTTCCTCAGCAAATTTATAGCTTATTTCATTAAATTCATCGATTAAAGCTTTCTTCTCACTTAAACTTTCCATAATATTATCAAAAACATTTCGAGTAGGATCAAGATGCGGCTCCTGAGCTAAATAGCCAACTCTAACCCCACTCGCTACAAACGCCTCACCGTCATATTCTTTGTCAATACCTGCCATAATTTTTAAAAGAGTAGATTTGCCAGCACCATTTGGACCAATAATACCAATTTTTGCCCCTAGTAAGAAGGATAAATACGTTTCCTTTAAGATTTGTTTACCGTTGATAGTCTTACTTAGACCATTCATAACATAAACATATTGATATGACATAACTCTTAATTCCTTTATTTTTTGTAATTTATTTGTAGTTTTTAAATAGTAGTGGTACAGATTAATCTTAACATGAATTCTTTAAGGGAATTATATACATATACAATCTAAATATTTTGTTTATTTGTCCAAGCTGTAAATTCAGACATACTAAAAACACCTTTTAAGTTTCCATGAACTTGATCTTTTAACCATTGTAAAGCACCTTTTTTGTAACCATCTCCATCTATAATGATAATAACATCATAAACACTTTGTTTCCTAATATTTAATATTGTATAAGGGTATTTCTCATCTGCAGAACCGCCTGATTGTTGCCACTTACATTCAATAACAAGACAATTAGAATGTTTTGTAGGATGATATAGAATAAAATCGCATTGCCAAGCAGTATTATAGATAGTTTCTCCTAAATTAAATTGTCTAGTATAGATTGGTTGGGCTAATGCTTGTGAAGCAATAAATCTAGTCTTGGGAACAAAAACGTAACCTTCCCTAACAAGACGATTATTTATAAATACCTCAAGTTCGTTCCCTGTTTTATTTGCAGTTGTTCCACCTTGTATTTTATTCATAATTTCTAATCAAAACCTCTTCTGCATTTTTCCTTTCATTAGCTTTACAATTAATAGTGCGTGGCACTTCTATAATTTCTATATAAAAATCTTTATACATATGCTTTATAAACTGAATATTAGAGTTTGAAAGCATAAAATATACACCCTTATCGTTTAACTCTTTACATTTTTGATAAAGTTTTATCTGATCTATTCCTGTAAAATCAAGTTTTGTATATTTAGTAAACGATTTATTATTTATAGGATGATAAGGAGGGTCAATATAAACAAAATCACCTTTATTTGGAGAAATTTCGCTGAAATCTTGATGTTTTATATCAACATTTTGTAGTAGTTTACTACAAGCTATTATATTTGTCTCATCCACTATTGCTGGATTTTTGTACTTCCCCATAGGCACATTAAATTCCCCTTTGTTATTGGATCTGTACAAACCATTATAACAGGTTTTATTAAGATATATAAAACGTCCAGCAACTTCTACATCATTATCATTAATAAATTGTTTTCTGATTTTGTAATAATATTCTTCACAATGATTTACTTTATGTTTTGTTAGTAGCTTTATCAATTCTTGAGGATTATTTTTAATCACAGCATATGTAATAACTAAATCTAGGTTTATGTCTGATATAGTTGCACTAGATGGAGTAAGAGCAAATAAAAGGGCTCCTCCTCCTACAAATGGTTCATAATATCTTTTATAAGTTTGCGGTGTTCTTGTGGATAATTCTTTTATTAGACTTCTTTTTCCACCTACCCATTTTACAAATGGTTTTGCTTTACTGTCGTTTTCAATTATTATGTCATCATTTTTTAGTACACTTTTTCCTATCTTTGATAAAGCTTCATTAAACGATATTCCTAAATTGTTTACTGATTCAATTTGCATAAGAATTTACCAAAGTTTTATATGCCAAGTGTCCTTTAGCATTTACAAGAATGTTATTAAACATACCACCTATTTTATGATTCCTCAAATTATCTCTTAAAGATAAATTTATTCAAATATCTTCCAGTGTGTTCCTTGTTTATAGAATAGACCTTTTTCGAAACTCACTTATACTGAGGGATTTGAAGGAGATACTTCACCTCGAACCGTAGCGTACTTAAATGTACGTAAAGATTTGAGTACCGGTTCTACGTACAAATCATCAACAGAAGTAAAGTCGCGATAGGTTTAATGATAACTCCCAACCACTCCACACTTAAACACAGCCCAAAAACTTTCTATTGTGTTGCTTCTCTTATCCTATGAATCATAAGCCAAGCTGTTTTTTGAGTAACTTTTATATCTCTTGAAAGTTGCAGTGAAGATAAACTTTTTTATGTGTTGTTACTTAAAATATAGTAGTATATAACTCCTTTTTAATTATTAAAATTCTAATCTAGATTTATTCCAATCTCTATTAAAAACCTCTAAACCTGAATCTGTTAGTTGATGATCTAATAATTGTTTGATAATTTTACCAGACATTGTAGCAACATCAGCTCCATACATAGCAGATTGATAAACATGGTTCGGGTTTCTTATAGATGCAGCTAAGATTTTTGTCTGATATTGATAATTATCATACATCTGTCTTATATCTCTTATTAAACTCATACCATTCTGACCTATATCATCAAGCCTACCTATAAAAGGTGATACATAATATGCTCCAGCTTTTGCAGCGATAAGAGCTTGATTAACCGAAAAGCATAGTGTCATATTTACTTTCTTGCCTTTATTTGCAAAATACTGGCACACTTTAATACCATTCCATGTCATAGGTAATTTGATAACAATATTACTTGATATTCCTAAAATTTTGTTACCTTGGCTAATCATAGTGTCAACATCATTGGCAGCTACTTCTACACTAACATCAGAGCGTACTATCTTACATATCTTAATAATGGTTGATCCAAAATCATCTTTTGTCTTAGACATCAAAGAAGGATTAGTAGTTATACCATCAATGATACCCAATTGGTTAATCTCATCAATTTCTTTAATATCAGCACTATCTAAAAAAATTTGCATTTAATTTAACCTCGACAAAATTGAATCAAGTTCCTCTAAACTATTATAGTGAAATATTAATTTTCCACCAATTGGATAGTCTTCAATAGTTACTTTTATATTAAATCTTTCTGACAATGATTTAGCTAATAACTGTAAATCATTATCTTTACTACCTTCTTTTAGGAATTTTTTTCCTACACGTTTCTCATGTTCTGGTGCTTTTGTATATTCATTTTTGGACCAGTTTCTTACCATATCTTCAGTTTGACGAACATTTAAATCATTCTCAATAATATGATTAGCTATTATCTCAGCCTGCTCATGATTAATTAAACATCTTGCATGTCCCATAGTTAAAAAACCATCATTTATTTTATCTTTGATAGATTGTGGCAATTGATTTAGCCTTAATAAATTCGCTATATGACTACGACTTTTGCTAAGTTTTCCTGCTAGTTGCTCTTGTGTATAACCAAACTCTTTTATTAATCGCTCAAATCCTTCTGATTCTTCTATAACCGATAATTCTTCTCTTTGAATATTTTCAATTAGAGCTATTTCTATAATCTCTTTATCATTTAAATCTTTTATAATCGCAGGAACATCAGTAATCTTAGCTATCTTACAAGCCCGCCAACGTCTCTCACCAGCTATAATTTTATATCTCCCCTCGCTAATTGAACTAACAATAATTGGTTGTAACAAACCATTATTACTTATGGAATCGGCTAATTCTTTTATTTTATCATACTCAAATTTTTTCCTTGGTTGATTATTCCTAGCTTCAATTTTGTCGATATCTATAATTTTTACTAATTCATCTTTCTCTATAGTAAAAACCTCTTCTCCAAGCAAAGCTGACAACCCTTTACCTAAACCTTTGTTTTTCATATATTTCTACCTAAAATCTCTTTAGTAAGTTCCATGTAAGCAATAGAGCCAGCACATTTATGATCGTAAATAATTGCTGGCTGACCATAAGATGGTGCCTCAGATAGTTTTATATTCCTTGGAATAACTGTCTTAAATACCAATCTTCCTAAGCATTTTCTAACGTCCTCTTCCACTTGTTCAGTTAATAGATTGCGTTTATCGTACATAGTAAATAAAATACCAGCGATTTTTATTTTTGGGTTTAGATTCTTCTCTATAATTTCAATTGTTTTTAGTAAATGACTTAACCCTTCTAATGAATAAAAATCGCACTGCATGGGAATTAACACATTATCACAAGCAACTAACGCATTGACTGTTAGCAGATTAAGAGATGGAGGGCAATCTATCATAACATAATCATAGTCACCGACTAAGTTATTTAATAAATCTGATAATAAATATTCTCGCTTTTTTATACTTAATAAATCCGACTCGGCACCAGACAAATTAGTATTAGATGTAATTAATTGTAAATTTGGAATATTTGTTTGTATTATAGCTTCTCCAATAGGCTTTGAACCTGTTAATACCTGATAAATAGTAACCTTTCTATCTTGTTGACTTATACCAAATCCAGTGCTACTATTTCCTTGAGGATCTAAATCTATTACCAAAATTTTTTTATCCATTACAGATAAAGCTGTCGATAAATTTACAGTAGTCGTAGTTTTAGCAACTCCACCTTTTTGATTAACTATCGCAACTATTTTTGTCATGTATATTACTAATTTCTAGAATTTTACTATTATTAGAAGTCTCACTATCATATACCGAATACCAAAAAGACCACCTCTTTTTGGCATTCTCAATTTCTTCGTGATACTGCTCACCTTTAAATAATAAATATTTATTTTTTACATTAATATGTTTGGTATAAACAAATATTTTCTCTAACTGAGCAAATGCCCTAGAAGTTAATATATCACAATCTAATTTAACATCTTCTATTCGTTGATTAACCACCTTTACTTTGTTACTAGAAGTTTTAGAAGCTTGCAATAAAAAAATAGACTTTCTTATATCAGATTCCACTAAAGTAACATTCTTTATCCCTGCAATAGACAATACTATCCCTAGAAATCCACCACCCGAACCAACATCTACTAAATGGATATTGTGGTCATTTATGTACTTCATGAGTTGCAAAGAATCTAAAATATGTCTTACCCAAAACTCATGTTCGGTATTACAAGAAACGAGGTTAATAGTTTTATTCCACTTCAATGTTAACGATTGATATTTTCCTAGAGCATCTATTGTTTCACGTGAAATATTATCACAGTCATACATTAATTTCTATGCCTTGTTTTCATATAAATTATAATTGCTATTAAAGCGGCTGGAGTAACACCGGATATTCTTCTAGCCGCACCAATAGTAGCTGGTTTATGATGGTGTAGTTTTTCTCGCACCTCTGTAGACAAACTTGGTATTTTAAAATAATCAATATCATCATCTAACAATTCTAATTCTTCTTCTTTAAATAATTGAATATCTGCATTTTGTCTAGTCAAATAAGAGGAATATCTTGATTCGATACAAAGATAATGAAGAAGTTTTCTATTTAATGAAACAAGCTCTGGAAAAATTTCTATTGTTTTATCGATACCAAAATTTGGTAATCCCAGCAAATCAAAGGCTGTTTTATGTGAACCATCTTGTGAGATAGACACGCCTAGATTAGCTAACTTAGTCGTTGTTAGAGAAAGAGTTCTTACAATATTTTCTGCCTTATGAATATCTTCACATTTTTTGTTAAAAATCTCTTTGCGTAAATCAGATACAATACCAAAATCTATAGCCATTTGAGTTAGTCTTAAATCTGCATTATCTGCCCTAACTGAAAGCCTATATTCAGATCTAGAAGTAAACATTCTATAAGGCTCTGCTGTACCAAGAGTAATTAAATCATCAATCATAACACCAATATAGGCATCTGCTCTAGTCAAAATAAAATTTGATTGACTTTTTAGTGATAAAGCTGCATTAATACCTGCTATGATTCCTTGCCCCGCCGCTTCTTCATAACCAGTGGTGCCATTAATTTGACCAGCAAAGTATAACCCCTCAATTTTTTTTGTTTCTAAAGTTGCTTTTAATTCTCTAGGATCAACATAATCATATTCTATTGCATAGGCTGGTCTTAACATTGTAGCCTTTTTAAGACCAGGAATTGTCTTTAGTAATGCTAGTTGTATATCTTCAGGTAATGATGTAGATATACCATTTGGGTATATCGTATGGTCATCCAAACCTTCAGGTTCTAAAAATATTTGATGACTTGCTTTAGCAAACCTAGTAACCTTGTCCTCAATAGATGGGCAATATCTTGGTCCTATGCCCTCGATTTGTCCAAAATACATAGCTGATTTATCTAAATTATTTCTAACAATTTCATGAGTTTGTTCAGTTGTTCTAGTAACGAAACAATTTATTTGCTTTACCTTAATAGAATCTGTAAGTTCAGAGAAAGGGCGTGGCACGGCATCTCCAGTCTGCACTTCTACTTCGTTATAATCAATTGTTCTCCCATCTATTCTTGGAGGTGTACCAGTTTTTAACCTACCAAGGGAAAAACCTAGATATTTCAATGTGTTAGATAAGCCGTATGATGGTCTTTCACCCACTCTACCAGATGGGATTTTTTTAGGTCCTATATGAATGAGTCCAGATAAAAACGTACCTGTAGTCAACACAGCTTTTTGACATGCAATTCTCGTACCATCATCTAAAATCAATGCTTTCACTCTAGAGTTTTGGATTTCAATATTTTCTACAGATGCATATAAAATTGTCAAATTTGGATGATTTATTAAAGCATTATACATAGCTTTTTTATAAAGTTTTCTATCAGCTTGAGCTCTTGGTCCCCAAACTGCTGGCCCTTTACTTTCATTAAGCATCTTATAATGTATACCAGCTTGATCTATAATTTTACCCATAAGCCCATCAAGTGCATCTACCTCTTTCACTAGAGTACCTTTCGCCACTCCGCCTATTGCAGGATTACAAGACATTTCACCAAGATTATCTAGCTTCAGAGTAATTAAAAGAGTATCTACACCACAACGTGCAGAAGCCGAAGCTGCCTCGCAACCAGCATGACCACCACCAATAACTACAACGCTATATTTCATAAGACTTAAGTTATTCTACAATTTCTTTTTTAGTAAAGAATAATTTCACTTCTCTTTCTGCACTTTCTAAACTATCAGAACCATGGATACTATTAGCCTCAATATTCTCTGCAAAATCTTTTCGAATTGTGCCTAGTTCAGCATCATTTGGGTTAGTAGCTCCCATTATTCTACGATTTTTTAAAATAGCATTTTCCCCTTTAAGCACCTGCAAGACGACTGGACCAGAAATGATATATTCCACTAAACTATTAAAAAATGCCTTTGACCTATGCTCTGCATAGAAATTTTCTGCTTGATCTCTAGTTAAAATAGTCATTCTTTGAGCTACTATTTTTAGTCCAGTATTTTCTAAGTAAGAAATAATTTTACCAATTAGATTTCTTTTCGTAGCATCTGGCTTAATCATTGAAAATGTATATTCTTGAGTCACAGTAAACCTTTATTAATTTATTGTTAATATTTATATAAATTTATATATTTTTGGCAAGCAAATTCTGATAGCATGGTTAAAGTGGTACTTTATGCAATTTTTCTAGAACTATAATTCCAAGTTAAGGAAAAAAGTATTGCCCCCAAGAAAGCAGAAAAGATAAAAAATAAAAAAACACCATTCCAACCTAAATTATCAGAAATCCAACCAACACATACCCCAGCCAATGCAGCACCAAGATAACCAAATAAGCCTGAAAGACCATTAGCTGTACCAACTGCTTGTTTATTAGTAAAATCTGCTGTAGCAACACCTATTAAGACTTGCGGTCCAGATACAAAAAAACCAGCCAAAGCAAGAATAATCATGCTAAATATTTCATACTCGTTTGGTATTTGCCAAAATAAAATAAGAGTAAAAGCCAAAACAAACATAAATACTGAACCAACTGGACCACGTCGTCCTTGAAATAGCTTGTCTGACATCCATCCAGCAACAACACCACCAATTAAACCTAAGATATCATAAGAAGCAACTTGTAGACCAGCTTGAGCAATAGTAATGTTTTTTAGTTCACGTAAAAATACGGGTGCCCAAAAAATTACACCTGACCGTACAATATAAACAAACATATTAGCAAAACACACATACCACACTAACCTATTACAAAATACAATTTTTATTAGTTGACGTGTTAATAAATTATCACCATTGTTCCCAAGAGATATATCACATTCTTTATACTCTTCTACTATGGGTAAATTAACCTCATTGGGAGAATTACGTAATCTATTAAATAAAAATAACGATATTAATAATGCCACTATTCCAGGAATTATAAATGCTGCTTTCCAACCATAAACGTCTATTAAATAGCCACACACTATCATAGTAGTTGCTCCGCCGATTTGATTAGAAGTAGCCCCCAAAGACCATTTCATTCCTAATTCCTTAGAAGCGTACCAATAAGTCAACATACGTGTTGCAGGCGGCCATCCCATGGATTGAAACCAATTATTCAGAATCCATAAAAGACCCAGTAAGGTTATACTAGAAGCAAAACTAGATAACAATGTTATGATGCCTACAAGGGCAAGACCAACCACCATAAATATACGAGCATTTGACCTATCGCTAAAGAATCCATTACACAATTTTCCTACACCATAAACTATAGAAGAGGCTGTTAAAATCCAGCCAAGTTGAGTTTTTGTTACCTCAAAATTATCCATTAAAGCAGGCATTGCAATATTAAAATTCTGACGACAAAATATGAATGTTGAATAACCAATAATTATTGAATATAAAATTCTAATACGCCAGCTATTATACTTTCTAGCATAAGGAGGTTTTTCTTTGAAGGATGTACTTACCATCGTTTCCTTAGGTTATTACTTGCAAACATTTGAAGAGAGTATATATGCTTGTCAGGAAAAATGCCACAAGCTATTATGTATTTTGTATCTAAAACTTATTTTTTATTAAATGTACTTGAGATATATTGCGAACTAGGTTAACCTCCTATAGAATCTAAGACAATAAAATTAATTCCAAACGACAATTATGACAAAATTATTAAGATTTTCTCTGTTTTTTGTTATACTCTTGCAATTATTATCATGCACTCCTGGTTCTCCTTACGAGATTAAAAGCCCTTGTGTGTCTATTGAATCAACAGATTCTTCGAGTACTGGCAACCCATGTGTTCGTAGACCGGTAAATTTAACTAGAGATATTGCCTAAAGGTTTACTTTTATAATAATGTACAAAATTAGTAGATTGTATAATTACCTAATAGATTATATCTTGCCAGCAAGATGTTTGTCTTGTGCTGAAATGACTGCCACTAAAGAGGGTTTTTGTCTAAATTGTTGGAAGAAACTTGATTTTATTACAAAACCTTACTGCAATATTTGTGGTTGTAGATTAGATATATCAATTTTAGATAATATGTGTTGTGCAAAATGCTTTCAACATAAACCTTGGTATGATGTATCTCGTAGCTTAATTAAATTTAATGAGCATAGCAAAGAAATAATTCATGCCTTTAAATATCAAGATAAAACTATTTTCTCCAAAACTTTCAGCAAATTACTTTATAGACAATATCACAGCGAATTTCAAGATATTGACCTGATTATTCCAGTTCCAATGAATAGATTCAAAAGATTGTTTAGAATGTATAATCCTGCTTTGATTATGGCTCAAGAAATCAGCAAACTACTAAAAAAACCGGTAAGTCCTGACGTATTAATTAAGTCAAGATGGACCAAATCCCAAACTTTTTTATCTAAAAAAGAACGAGAAAAAAACTTATCAAATAGCCTTATATTCAATAAAAAATATCAAATTATAGGTCAAAAAATATTATTAGTAGATGATGTATTGACAACTGGCACTACCATTAACAAATGTGCTAAAATCTTAAAGGATTCCGGGGCTAAGAGTGTTTATGTTATGACAATTGCCATGACATAAATACTCTTATATCACCATTTTACCCCCATTCGGGATAAGAATTAGTTAATTCTTATCCCGAATTCTAGTAGCGTATTTTGCACTCATTAAATTGAGGACAAGCTACTTAAAAATTCACTTTAACCTTCAAACTACCTTGGTGACCAATATATTTGCTGGCAATGTTAACATTATAGATAATACCACATTCCATCATATTATATTTCGCAGTGAAACCAGTACCAACAGTGAAGAAGGTCTTAACAGGTTTAACTGATTTAGTTGGTAATGGTTCATTTATCCCATCTAACCTTGCATCAATAATTGGTGCTTTTCCTTTGAAGTCATGATTAACGTAACCATGCAATTCTGGTATTAACAATACTTTGTTAGCCTTCAGGGTTGCCGCAGTTCTTAACCCCAAAATACCTTCAAATTTATTGTACGACCTTTTCTTAACAACTAGGTTTTGGAATTTTGTACCAGTTTCCGTATAGCCAGCATCCTTAAATTGCGAATATCTGAACCCAATTGTTGGGGTAATCATTAACTTTTCAGAAGCTATATAATTATACCCTGTAAGTAATTGACCACTATAAGAGATAGATTTATACTTAGCAGCAGCAGTCTCTAGAGCAGTAACATTTCTCTTCGTTGTGGCGATTAGGCGTCCTTCTGAGTTCTTAACCCTAGTTATACCATATGATGCTATAGCTTCAGTAAACCAATTATTGGTAAGATTATATAAACTATATAAGGAGAAGATATTAGTCTTACCGTTAGTTTTATCACCAATTTTCTTATCCTGATGAGACATTTGTGTGTTAATTCGGCTATAAGCTGCACCAAGTAGCAGATTATCATTTACTAAACCATCAAATCCAACTATTCCACCAGCTGATTTCGATTTATAACCACTAACTCCTTTATACGTTTCTTGGCAAGCAGTACCATAGAATGGACTACCCCATACTCCATACCTTAGCGTATCATCATCACCAGAGCCTATAGCTGATGTAGCATTTTCAGAGTCTACAGCTGATGCAGCATTTTGCATAGGTACTGAATTTCCCATCCTTGTTGCAGTAATTTGGGTATCAGCTTGAGCAATCAATCCTCCAATTATTTCAGATGTTGGATTTCTTACAAGGCTCTCTCCTATTGGATGTTCATTACCAGGCAATATTTTATCCATCGCTTGAAGGGCATGCTCTCTATCCATCCGACCTATATTGTTCATGAACTGAGCAGCAGAACTATTACGATCTGTTACATTATTCAACTGTGTATAAAATTCCCGATTTTCCTGTGATGTGGATTTATCAGCAATTTCTTTAGCTATAACTTCCTTAGAAATGTCAGTTATATATAGTGTTAGATCGCTAGAATCCATGGACCACTGTACAAAACGGTTTTGTTCACCAGTTGGGTCAAGCTTAATTTTACTGTTATCAATTGCAACAAGACCATTACCATTAACTGACGAAATCACAACATATTTAGCCCCCTCCTTAGGAATTTTGTTAATATCAGTCTGAGCTTTCACTTTTATAGTCAACTCGTCTGCTTTCGATAAATCCAATTTACTACCTGTCTGAACCTCTATATTACCACCTGCTCCACTTGATGTGTCGTAGGCAGTAACTAGTTCTATCTTTCCTGTCAGCTGTGCCTGACCAGTATATTTTAATTGATTAGCTGCAAGATCTACGGTGAAATCTTTAGCTGCTAAATTACCAGTTATAGAGGCTGTTTTAGGTAATATAATTATCTTAGCTTTATCTGCTTTAATATTAGCAAAGCTAATATTTTGTTCTAATATTACATATTTATCTGCAGCAAAATTTACTTCTTTCCCATTAGCAGTTTGTTTAAACCAAACATTATCGGCAAACGTTACCTTACCACCAGTAATTTTGGCATCAACCAGTACTGCCTTATCAAATTTTGCAATACCTTCATTTTTTATTTCATCCGAAACAATTTGTGTACTATAGGCAAAACTTTTCAATGATCTTGATAGGCTAGACCCATCTACAGTGAAGTTTGGCACAGATATAGTTCTGTTTATAGTACCAGCAAAAGTTGCAGTCTTATCACTAGCAATGGTTATTTGCTGAGAATAAACATCACCTCTTACCGTAGCATTCTTATCAAAGATTACATCAGACAATTTTAAATCATTTGTTCCTAAATTATAAGCAAAGCTTCCATCCGAGTTGAAAACTACTTTACCAGTATTATTAGTTTTAGTTGATATATCGGAATAGACACCACTCTTAATAGTAATTTTATGATCACCCAGTAATTTAACAGATTTTAACCTGTTATTCTCTGACCCAATATCTTGTATTCCAGTGGTAAAATCTGCAGCTAATGCAAGAGTATGAACATTATTACCATTAGTCCTAATACCATCTACGGTACTTGTCCCTTCTAAAGTTAAAGTTGCCTCCTGTGTATTAGAGAAGTTAATATTACTCGCCGAAACTGCTTGGGTAATCTCTACATCTTTTCCCGCTATGTTTAGAGTATCTACTGAATTTCCAGCACCTATTGTACTATTAATAGTTATAGGAGTGGTATTGTTAAATGTAACCGTACCTTGACCGTCAGCTGCTCCCTTAATATCACGGGTCGTCACAGTGTTAGCAAACTCAGCAGTTGCATTATTAGATATTATGATGTCCTGATCATTAGCAGTTTGAACTTTGTCTCTAAAGACGGTAGTACCCTGGACTTGTATAGTACCAACAGGATTTTTTGCCGTTCCAACTACACCAGTAACTCTATTGTTGCCTTTGAATATTAAACCAACTGCAGCTCCTCCTGTTGAGTTAATAGAACCTGTTAAATTAAAGTTATTAGCAAAAATTAAATTATTAACACCATTACCTTGAATTTCAGTAATATTATAATTGCCACCTGCTAATCTTACCTCACCTATCCCAGCTCTTAACATCTTTAATTTAGTAATCGGGTCTGTTACTTCACCAATTCCTAGGAATACTAATGTTCCCTTAGCATCACCAGTACCAGTACTAGTTACACTACCATTGATGTTTTTACCAGCTTGCAATATAACTGTACCATCCTTATCTTGGAAATCTACATTACCTGTAATATAACCCTCAGCGGTAAGCACAGTATTTGTAGCAAATAAAATATTGCTATTAATCGCACCCAATGTTAGTTCATTTACATTTAATTCTATATTTTGGCTATGAATGGTAATCTGCCGAGTGTCAAATTTACCAGCACCAGAAAAAATTACCTTTTTTAGGTTATTACCAATAATACCTAAAGATTTACCTCCTCCAGCAATCGTCAATGTTTTTCCATCCACAACAGAATCAAGCTTAACTATACCCTTACCATCAGCACCTGGATTTAAATTATTTACCAAAGTTATTGTTTTATCTGCAGCAGCACTATTCCGTAAGGTTAACTGAGCATTTGCATGGTCAAAAGTAATCTGATCAGCCTTAGTAGCATTTAAATTAAAAACACCGTGTTTTGCATCAAGTATATAATTTGCTGGACCGGCAGGTGTAGGCACATCAGCAGACGCTGCTCCAATATGAATATTGGCAATCTTTGCAGAGGTAGCACTATTATCGGTAAATATTGCCCCATTAATAATGTTCAACGCATTCGCATTCTTGACATCAAGCTTATTAACAGCCTCCCCTGCGATGGTAACTCGACGAGAAATACGTAATTCACCTAGCTTATTAGCAACAGTACCAAGGGTTTCTGCACCGGTTGCAGATTGCACAGTTAAAGTGTAACCTGGAGTTGTATCATCACCATCTAGCCACACGATTCCTCCATTACCAACCAAAACACCAGCACCATTAGAAACTCCTCTTGGTAAGTTACCATGAAAGGTTACAATACTATCACGTCCCCTTGTAAATAAGCCCAACATCGAATTTGCATGCATAAAATTAATATTTGTACCATTAAGAAGATTAGCATCAGCAGCTGAGGCATTTATTGCTAGAGCTTTAGCATTTCCCCCAACCATACCTATATTTATGGTATCAATCTCCCCAATTTCCACATTGTTAGCTATGAGCACGCTAGTATTAACATTTAAAGTACCATTATTACCACCTTGTATTGTTGAGTTGAAAAAACGAGGTATTATTTCCCCTACAGGACCATCAGCACCGTTAAATTCTAATACTCCACCAACATTAAAATCAACTTCTCCTACAAAACTACCACCAATTTGTACAGTACTAGCAGCACCAAAGTGAAGTGTATCAGTGTAGACATTTTTTCTTAATATAACATCCTTACCAGCTCCATTAATATTAATTCGGGAAATAAGCTTATTAAGAGCAGGATCATAATTAATAGCACCAATATCCCCAGTTACCGTACCAGCTCCTGCAAAGTTTAATATTCCCTTATTATTTTCAGCAGTGGTGTTAACTATATTACCAGTGATTGTTCTAGTATCTGCTAGTGCAAGTGTTGAATTTTCGTGGGTAAGGTTAGTATTCTTAGCCCAAACATTACCGTCTAAAGTAACCTCTCCTTTACCTATGTTTATAGTTTCTAAAGACCAAAGACTAAGATGAGCAGGATCATCACCACCGATATCTCCAGTTACTCTACCAATTCCTTCGAAGGTTAATACACCCTTATTAGCCACACCAGTAGTATTCCGTACAGCACCAGTGATTGTCTTACCAGCTGCTAGCTTAAGTACAGACGCTCCATCGGTAAGGTTAGTGTTCTTAGCCCAAACATTACCCTTTAAATGAGCTTCTCCAGCACCTATATTTATGGTTGCTAAAGACCTATCACCAGCAGCAGCAAGATCAGCAGCACCGATATCTCCAGTTACTATACCAGCTCCTTCGAAGGTTAATACACCCTTATTAGCCACACCAGTATCATTCCATACAGCACCAGTGATTGTCTTACCATCTGCTAGCTTAAGTATTGAATTTATGTGTTTAAACCTAGTGGTAGTAGCAAAAACATTACCCTTTAAATGAGCTTCCCCATTACCTATATTTACTGTCTTTAAAGTCCTATCACCAGCAGCAGCAAAATCAGCAGCACCGATATCTCCGGTTACTATACCAGCTCCTTCGAAGGTTAATACACCCTTATTAGCCGCACCAGTATCATTCCATACAGCACCAGTGATTGTCTTATCGGCTGCTAGCTTAAGTATTGAATTTTCGTGGGTAAGCCTAGTGGTAGTAGCAAAAACATCACCCTGTAAATAAGCTTCCCCATCACCTATGCTCACTCTCGCTAAGCTAAGAAGATTTGTACCAATATCTCCAGTAGCACCACCAGCTCCTTCGAAGCTTAATATTCCCTCACCATTTCGAGCAGCAGTGACAGTACGAATTGTATTACCAGCTTGAACTACAAGGGTTGATGCATGACCACCACCATCATTACCACCAAGCTCTACATTACCCAAGCCGGTGTAGGTATTGGGGTCTGCATTGAAGCCATGCTGAGCTATGGCAGCTACAGTACCAGTTAAAGTTGCGGTGTGACCAGCTACTATCTTTATAGGTAACCTACCAGCACCACCAGCACCAGGCACTATAGAACCGATTGACAGATTTTCATTAACTGTAAGATCGCCGGGCTGACGGCCAGCTAAGTTGATAGCGGTAATAATGGCACCTGCTTGGTTAGCATTAAGTGTGTAGTGATCAGCTGCAGGATCACCACCATAGGTGATTGCTAATTGTCGATTTGCTAGATTAGCATCACGCCACACAGCAGCTACATCATATATTGCTACTATAGGCTGACCGACTTGATCAATTCCATGCCAATTCAGATTAGCAGCATCATCCATCAAAGCCGCACCATTGTTTATAATTATAGCACCACGTTCCGCAGCAACACCAGCTCCAAATGCCACGTTACTACTGCCTAGGCTAGCTACAACCGAGGCGATTGCACTACTAGCCAGTAAATTTTTAAAGAATTTTTGTTTTTTTGCCATCATTTTACCATTCTATAATTAAAAAAAATAATTCATGTCTATATCCCTGCCATCATTATGTCACTAGGGTAGTTTAAAAGTCCTAACTAATGATAGAAAAGTTTGTTTTTTAAAATGCATAAATGTCTATTAGCGAGGAGCGTTGTCAGCCCTAAACCGTCTATTAGCGAGCGAACGTACGTGAGTGCGGCAATCCATGAAGCTTGTCACATGGATTGCTTCGTCGACCTACGGTCTCCTCGCTAATAGACGTTTGTTGAACTTTCGACAGTTGTGCCACTTTGTGGCTCGCGATGACAACTATTTGTTTTTATAACTTAGTATTTTCTATCATTAGTTATGACTTTTAAACTGTCCCGCGTAGGCAGCGGTCTAAAATAAGTTGATTTCCTGTTGATTTTACACTAAAGTTGCAGAAAGACAACTACAAAAAAACTATTTCTGTAACTAATTTACTTTACGCGTGGTATTTATAAAGTCATAGGAAAAACAGCCTAGCGTCATTGCGAGGAGGCATAAGCCGACGAAGCAATCCATATAACAAGCTTCATGGATTGCCACGCTCACGTACGTTCGCTCGCTAATAGACGGTTTAAGCCTTACAATAGTACTTCGCTAATAGACGGTTTTTTAACTTTCAACAGTTATGGGTTGAAGACCAGCAAGGTGATAAATATATTGTTGAAATAGAACGATTAAAAGAAAAAGTATAATTTTTATTATTTAATACCATTTTGCTATTAGTGCTAGCATATATTTAGGATATTATACTAAACATGGAATAAATAATAATAAAAAGTTTTGTATGATAGATAATGCTAAAATAGAAAATATAGACTTTGGTAATGCATTATCAGAGCGTTACCTCTCTTATGCCTTATCAACAATTATGTCAAGATCCTTGCCTGACGTTCGTGATGGGTTAAAACCAGTGCATCGCAGATTATTGTATGGCATGCTCCAATTAAGGTTAGACCCAACCTCTGCCTATAAGAAATGTGCAAGAGTTGTCGGTGATGTAATGGGTAAATATCACCCACATAGTGACGTTGCAGTGTATGATACATTAGTACGTCTTGCACAAAATTTTTCTCTCAGATATCCACTAATTGATGGACAAGGAAATTTTGGTTCTATTGATGGAGATAACGCAGCAGCTATGCGTTATACAGAATCAAGAATGACAGAAATTTGTACCTTATTAATGTCAGATATAGATCAAGATACTGTTGATTTTCGGGCTACATATGATGATTCCGATACCGAACCGGTAGTTATGCCCGCTATGTTTCCTAATTTACTGGCTAATGGTTCAGAAGGTATAGCAGTTGGAATGGCAACCAGTATACCACCACATAATTTACATGAATTATGTGATGCACTAATATATTTAATTGACCATCCTCAATCAAATGTTAACGATATTTTGCAATTTGTTAAAGGTCCTGACTTTCCAACGGGTGGAATAATTGTTGATAGAATCGATTCAATCCATCAAGCCTATGGTGTGGGGCGTGGTAGTTTTAGAGTAAGAGCAAGATGGGCAAAGGAAGACCTAAGTTATGGTTTATATCAGATAGTAATTACTGAAATACCTTATCAAGTACAAAAATCTAAACTTATCGAACAAATAGCTGTATTGTTAAAAGACAAAAAAATTCCTTTAATAAGCAATATTAGAGATGAATCTACAGAAGATATAAGATTAATTATTGAACCTAGGGATCGTAATTGTGATCCTAATGTAATTATGGAGTCATTATTCAAACTGACAGTTTTAGAGAATAGAATTCAGCTTAATATGAATGTTATAGGTTCAAATAATATTCCTAAAGTAGCTAATATACTGGAAATATTGCAGGAGTTTTTATTACACCGACAAAATATTATTACTCGCAGATCTAAATTTCTTATTGGCAAAATTGAACATAGGTTGGAAGTTCTCAAAGGTCTAAGGATAGCTTACTTAAATTTGGATGAAATAATTAAAATTATTCGTGAAGAAGATGAGCCTAAACAAGTAATGATAGCTAAGTTTGGTTTAACTGATGTGCAAGTTGAAGCAATTCTTAATACAAGATTGCGATCTTTAAGAAAATTGGAAGAACAAGAAATTATTAACGAGCATAATCTACTCGAAAAAGAGCATGCACATTTACAGAAAATTCTACAAGATCCGAGTGAATTAAAAAAGATAGTTAAGAAAGAAGTTAAAATGGTGCAAACAAAGTTTGGTTTTAGTACTAAACTAGGACTACGTCGAACTAGTTTTGAAGAGGCTAATATTGTTGCTCAGATTGTTGATATTTCAGCTTTCATAGCCAAAGAACCTCTTACCATAATATGTTCCAAGATGGGGTGGATTCGCTCTTTAAAAGGTCATAGTAACGATTTATCAACTGTTAAATATAAGGAAGGAGACGCAGAAAATTTTATTCTAGAAGGCTATACTACTGACAAAATTCTTATATTAAGTGCAGCGGGGCGTTTTTTCACTATCCTAGCCGATAATATATTTAAAGGCAAAGGCAATGGAGAATCTATAAAATTGATGATAGATATAGGTAATGAAGAAATAGTAAGCATGTTGGTCTATAGGCCTACCCAAAAACTTTTATTGGCAAGTAGTATTGGCAAAGGCTTTATCATCGATTCAGATGAGGTAGTAGCACAAACTAAACTCGGTAAGCAAATTATGCAAATTCCTGCAAATCATTCCTGTATTGCTTGTGTGCCTGTAGAAGGTGATTGTATAGCTTGTATAGGTGAGAACCGGAAATTACTAGTATTTAAACTAGACGAAATACCAATAATGAAACGAGGACAAGGGGTAATTCTACAAAAGTTCAAAAATGCTAAACTTATGGATGTCAAGATATTTGATAGTAGTTTAGGGCTAAGCTGGAAATTAGGAGAAAAGATTAGGGTAGAGAAAGATCTTTTACCATTTCTTGGACGACGAGGTTCGGTTGGTAAAATCCCTCCTAGTGGATTTCCTAGAAATAATAAATTTTCTTAAGATAAAAATATATGAATAATTCCTCTAATTATATTAATAGACCTCTTGCAAAACTAGAGATGAATACTACTAAAAAAAGCTCTAATAGCTCAGTTATGGACTATATCCTACTCATGAAACCACGAGTTATGGCACTTGTGGTATTTACTAGCTTTTCTGGTCTATGGCTTGCTCCATACCCCATCCATCCATTTATAGCTTGCATCGCTATGCTCTGTATTACACTTGGAGCTGGTAGTAGTGCAGCTATTAACATGTGGTATGATAGAGATATTGATGCGATAATGAAACGTACACAAAACAGACCTCTAGTTATTGGGGTTATAGAACCACAGGATGCTTTAGCTTTTGGCGTGGTTGTGGGGTTCTTTTCAGTTTTTTTGATGGGACTTTGTGTTAACCTACTATCTGCTTTATTATTACTAATAACCATATTGTATTATGTCTTCATTTATACCATGTGGCTAAAACGTTCAACAATGCAAAATATAGTTATTGGAGGGGTTGCAGGTGCATTGCCTCCTATGATTGGCTGGGCAACAGTAACTAATGAGATTTCACTTTTCTCCTTTTCTGTATTTATGATTATTCTAACCTGGACACCCCCACACTCGTGGGCATTAGCAATTTTTCGCTCAGAAGACTACAAAAATTGTGGCGTCCCGATGATGCCGGTGGTAAAGGGAGAATATTATACTAAGAAGCAAATTCTTGCCTATAGTATAATTATGTTTATTACTTCATTTACGCCCTTTTTTTTAGGAATAAGTAATTTTGTATATTTAGTAACTGCATTTATACTGGGGCTAATTTTTTTATACTATGCTGCCTCTCTGTTTAGTGATAAAGATCATAAACAAGCTAAAAAACTATTTGCCTATTCAATATTTTATCTTTTTAGTATTTTTTTAACATTGGACTTCTCTCGAAACTAGTCCACAACTGTTGAAAGTTAGTAAATACAGCTTTCCTATGCGTCTATTAGCGAGGAGGCTGTAAGACCGACGAAGCAATCCAGTAACATCATTTATCTATAGATTGTTTCCTAGATTGCTTCGCTTACGCTCGCAATGACGCTGTGGTATAGGTGTTTGTAAACTTTCGACAGTTGTGGAAACTAGCCGCTTGTGGATAGCGACAGAACAATTTAAAAGCCGGGCTGTTTAAACAGCCCCATTTTAAAATTACCCTGAGCAACTATCCCTCCTACCTCAAAAGCTGTTAGGCTTTGAAGTAGGAGGAATAATTTATGGGACTTTATTCACTATTTATGACTAGCCTTAATAATCGTTATTAGCACACTCACCGATGAGGTATGTAGTAGATTCTTCAGTAGGGGGATAATAATTAGAATATTTAGTAGAATATTTAGGCAGAACATTATAAGGGCGAGTATATTCGTATGTTGTTTTCATATCCTGACTTAATTCTAGATCGTCTTTTAGAACAAAAGAAGCCTTTGAATATAACGTATATGCTGCATAACTAGGGAATATTGGAAGCAGCATTTGCTTAGCTAACTGTTTTAATTGCCCAGCTATAGCTTCTCTTTTAGCAAAATCTGTATGTGGGTAACAATCTACAGCTTGTACTTGCTGATATACTTTATTGGAAGATAAACAGACCTTAACTAAGCAATCCCTCTCTGCAGCACTATATCCATCTTGAGCAACAGTCTTGGATACTATAGTAGTCTTATTAACATCCATTTCATAATTACCACGTGCATCTGTAAAATAAATACGAGTACTAATAGCTTTACTATAAACTTGTTCAGCTTTTAGTTGATTTGAAGGTAAAAGAACTCCAGCTAAATTTAGCAAAACTATCTGATCATCGGTAGCTTGCCATATATTTGGATCAGCGTCAAGAGCCTTTTTACAAACTATTCTTGCTTCCTCCATTTTATTTGAAGACAAAAGAACGTCAGCAAGAAGCACCAAAATTTTAGGATCCTCTATAGTTTTATATACATCAGGATTCTCTTTAACAGCTTCACTCAAAAGACTTTTTGCCTTACCTTTAGTAGTGTTATACTGTGAATCTTGCCAATTAAGCGACGGAATCAAATGAGCTAACTTAGTTAACTCATTTAAAACCTCTTCGGCAAGAGGAGTAACGACCTTAACTACGGGAGTTGTGGGGGCTGTGGGAGTTGTGGTGGCATTTTTAACAAGTTGCAAATATTTATGATTACCTATATCGACACTGGTATACGGTGGTGGTAGAGATGAAGTAGGAGAAAAGTCACCGGCGTCATTCACTTTAGTATCTTTTGTAGGTGAAGCTTTAGGTTTAAGTGCCTCTAATTCAGCTTTGTGTTCAGTTTTAAGTTTCTCTAATTCAGCTTTTAATTCAGCTTCGTGTTTAGTTCTAAGTTCCTCTAACTGTTTAGTATGTACATCAAGAGTTACAACCGTCTTTAACTTAAAGGCAGCTTCGTCATATTTCTCTTTAAGTTTTTCAAATTCTTTTTCAGCTTTCTTTACCTCAGGGCTTACAACTGGAGCTGCAGATGCCGTAGCAACTGTTGGATTTGGGTTGTACTTTAAAGCATAGGTAGCAGCTTCTTCAGCAAGTTTTGTCTCTCCAGCTTTGTTAAACTTCTCTTGCAATGTTTTAAAGATCTCATAAATATCTTGACGTTGTATAGGATTATATTTATCTGATTTCTCTTTAAGATACTTAAAAGCTTCCTTTGGATCTTTTATTGTACTAGCGTATAGCTCAAATATTTGGAAATTATGGCTATTTTTATTCAAATACTCCATTTTTGTACGAGCTTGGTCATATCCTCCAGCCTTAATTAGTGACTGAACTTCTGTTTCAACCTCTTTTAATAACTTATCGCATTGTGAAGAAATGCTGGGTACTTTTTGTGCATTTGCACCAAGATTTTTATATATCTTTACCCATATTTCTAGTCCTATTATAGATTTATCTCTATCAGGACTATACTTGTCATACGCATGTAATAAATGTTCATTATGTTCTTTAAACTTACCTGCTCGGAAGGCACTAATAGCTAGACCGTGGTATATTCCAAACAATAGTGAGTCTTGTTGTTCCTTTTCTAGAGAAAACTTAGAGGTTTTAATATCGTCATATAAATTTTTATATTCCTTCTGAGCCTTACTATAATTGAATTGATTGGGATCCGTACCGATCTTTTGTACATCACCATATTCTTTATTTAAAGCTCCAAGCCGTATTTGAGCAGATTTAAAATTGGCCTCTAAAATAGGATCAGTACCAGTACTAGTATCATTACTAATACTCCTTAGAAAAGCTCCAAGCATTTCTTGGAGAGATTTAAATCTAGCCTCTAAAACAGGATCAATACCAGTACTAGTATCATTACCAGTACTCCTTAGGCTAGAACTCCTACCTAGACTAGCACTCTTATCTGGACTAGATTTCTTAAGCGACTTAAACATAATATCCTCCTAGTATACTTTTGTTTTATTATTTAATTAGTAGCAGTTAGATTTTATATTATCTAAACCTGCTGTTAAACTTTAGTTGTACTACACACAAAGCTGTCATCCGAGCTACGGTGGGAATGACAGCGTTTGTACTACTGGTATTCCAGTATTACAACTTTTAGTATGTAGAAATAGGCTCTTGCATAACTTCATTCTTGTAAGGTAATCTTATTGTCAAAATTAAGTAAGGAATTATACATATCTTGTTCCACTTATACTCCTTGCTTAATTTTTTTCCAAAACTTCCTCTTTCATAATTTAGCGATACAAGACGTCTTCAGTAAATTAAGACAGGTTTATAGCCAGTAATCAAGTAATATCAAATAACATCACGAAAATTATATTAACAACCCTAATAAATAGTAACTTTTTTGTAACTTATGATATTTTTGCAAATACTTCAAGTTTTTCAGTATAGTTAACCTCAACTATTGATGTAAGACATCGGTTTAATAGCTCAGATGTCATCAACTGTTGAAAGTTAGAAGAGGAAGCGGTTTTAATATAAGGAAAAATGCATTCTTAAAGCGGCTAACGCGAATGCATTTTAAACCTTTCTAAAGCTAGAAACATGATTTTAAAAGATTAAAATCATGTTTTTATTTTAGCAAAATGGATTGCTACGCTCACATACGTTCGCTCGCAATGACGCTGTAGTATAGGTATTTGTAAACTTTTGACAGTTGTGCGTTAGATGCCGTGGCGATCTTGTGAAGTAAGGGTTGCTACTTCGAAAGATTGCCACGTCGGCGATTCCATCGCCTCCTCGCTACTCATCTTCGAGATAAATATGAGCAGAAATTATGCTATAGAACGTGAGTATTATGCGACGAGTGGAGTGTAGAATTAAATTCTCGTTACTGACTACATGTATGGACCTCCTGTAAAATGCAAGAAAAAAATAACATCTAATAGCAAAAATGCAAATGCATACATGTATCCGGCTTATAGTTAATAAATTATGTGTAATTTATCCTACAGCCCTGATGGAATTCGCTGGCTTACAAACTATATACTTATCATTTTATCGGCTTCAAAGAGCCATTGTAGTCATCAGTTTCTTTGTAAGCTAAGGTTTGTCTTATTTACCATCAATATTATTATCTCACGCATATTCCGGGTTGGAATCTCTTACATATTCTTTGTTTACCTATTAATTAATAAACCACTATTTATTTTATTTTATGTTAATTATAATAGCTCTGTGCTACAAACTTTACTCTCTACATAATCATCCCCTGACCTTAGTACTGCAAACACCACTCTTGCCAGTTTATTAGCTACAGCAACTACTGTTTTATTATGTCCATTTCGCTCAGATAAATTAAACATCCACTGCGTAAATTTGCTAAAATCTTTTTTAGATTTTTGTTCTTCCGATGTAAATCTTATCTTGGCATTTAGTACAGCTCTAGCTCCTTGGATCAATAGAGTACGCAAGTAAACATCACCTCGCTTGCTAATTCCAAGCAACTTATCTTTCCCTCCACTGGAATGCTGCCTTGGCACTAATCCAAACCATGCCGATAATTGCCTACCATTCTCAAAACTTGTAGCATTACCTATTGATGCTATTAAAGCAGTAGCAGTAATTAAACCAAGACCAGGTATAGCTGTTAATCGTTGATATTGAGTTAAGTTGCTAGCTATTATTTTTAATCTTTTTTCTATCTCTTTTATTTTTTTGTCATTATCCAAAAATTCCTCTTTCAATTCACTAAATGTTTGGTAACCTAGCTGACTCAAATTTCCTTCATCTAAAATCTCAGTTAATTTTGTTACAACCTTATTGATCCCTTGAGGAATAATAAAACCAAATTCATGTAATAATCCTCTAATTTCATTCGCAAGTGCCGTACGGTTTTTTACCAATCTCTCTCTTACCCGATGAATTGACAAAATATCTTGTTGTTCTACAGTTTTAATTGGTACAAACCTCATATTTGGTCTTGTTACTGCTTCACATATAGCTTCAGCGTCAGCTTGATCGTTTTTATTAGTTTTAACATACGGTTTGACAAATTGTGGAGCCATTAGTTTTACTATATGCCCCAATTTAGTTATTTCTCTTGCCCAGTAACTAGCTCCGCCGCAAGCTTCCATACCTACCAAACATTTTGGTAAATTAGCCATAAATGTTAAAACTTGATCTCTCATTAATTTTTTCTTTAATACCGTCTTACCATTTTTATCTACACCATGAATTTGGAAAATTCTTTTTGCAATATCTATACCAATTGTGGTAACTTCCATCTTAGCCTCCTGATTGTTATTTTAATATTTAATATTAACTTTAGAAGATTAGCAACTGCTTTTCATTCTGTATATCAGGAGGTCCATACCATTATTTTATCATTTTGCAGATTTTGTCATTTGGGGCATCGTTAAATCAAATAAATTGAATAAATTTTGTTGAAACTCGCTTAATTTTGGTAATCTTATAACTTTGCAACCCTTGATTGTGTAATATAAAAAACATACTTTATCCAGCTCTCTTAATGCTTCCTCAATGGTCACATTATATTTACCATCCTTGGTTACGCCACAACCTTGTTTCAACTTATTTTTCATATAGTGCCATATTTTTAATGCCAACATGCAAACAAATACATGTCCCTTCGTTCTGTTGCTTTTCCTTAAAAAGATCGGTCTTACTTCGAGTAATCCTGTCTTCATACTGCTAAAATTCGATTCTACTTCATGTAAATTATGGTAAGCTTTATCAACCAATTCTTTACTCATCAGTTTAATTTCAATCTGTGTTTCAATCGCATAACAACCATCAAGAGCAAACAACTCTTTTTTCTTATCTTGATCAATTTCAACCACTATTTGGTTGCCGTCTAATTTTAGGTTGATAAATTTATCTATCCGCCATTCTTTGGCAATTTTTTGAATATTATTTAAACCAAGTTCTAGCTTTGCTTTCTTATGGGTTGATACATATATATTACGCTCTTCAATCTTTGCAACCAATTTTTCAACTCGGTTATTCCTATCAAACTCAACTTTTCGGGCTATAGAACCATTCTTCCTTAAAATATATCTTTTGCCATTATTGGTTACTTCGCATAGCTGTTCTTCAAAAAAACTATATTGCAAAACTCCGCTTTTCTTTAAGCTTTCAATCTCAACTTTACTTAAGGTTGTAATATAGTCCCATCCTTCTTTGCTCAGGGCTTCTTTGCCTGTCCTCTTAATCATTCCTTTATCACCAACAAAGACGATATTCTTAATACCAAAATTAGATTTTACTAGCTCAATCTGCTCATAAATGGTAGAAGGATCAGCACTATTACCCTTAAAAACTCTAACAGCCAAAGGTTCGCCATGATCATCAGTTAATAGACCAATCACTATTTGCTTTTTACCCTTCTTTTTATCCCGATTGTACCCATATTCCGCAAGTTCATTCTCTGTTCCTTCGAAATAGCTGGAAGTGACGTCATATAAAAGCATAACAGGCGGCTTGTTATTTTTCTTTTGATAAGTTTTAAATAATTTTAATTCGATCTTTTCTTGGTTCTCTTCTAACCATTCTAGAGCCTGATATAAATGGTTTTCATCAAATGAATCGACAGATAATACATCAGATATCGCATGCGATTTCGCCCATTTCACGCTGGAAAGTCTAGACCCTTGGTGAGCAAAGCGTGCTAAAACCAAAAATAGACTCAATAAAGCTTCTTTGCTTCTAGTACCAAGAGCCTTAGTAATACTAATTTCATCAGCAATTCTTTTTAGTAGAAAAATAGTCCCAAAACTTTCACCAACCTCAGGAACACCATCTAAACCATCAAATTCACCTTTAAGCATCTTCTTAAAAGCCTCAATGCGTAAATCATCCCAGTTAGTTAAGTTAGCTAGGGTTTTATTTAATACTTTCCCGTCTTCGCGATAAGAGGTACGAAGCAATATTGCAGGACGAGAATTTCTATTTGGAACAGTTGTAATATACATGAAAGAGATTATATCTCTAAATTCCAGCATTGTCAAATAAAAAATATCATTTACATGACTACAAATCTTATAGCAAAATCCTTATAAACCTTACTTTCCTACCTCTTCAAACACTTCTCCCTCTCGAAGATAAGTCGCGAAGACGGGAAAGTATTAAATAAAACCCTAGCTAACTTAACTAACTGGGATGATTTACGCATTGAGGCTTTTAAGAAGATGCTTAAAGGTGAATTTGATGGTTTAGATGGTGTTCCTGAGGTTGGTGAAAGTTTTGGGACTATTTTTCTACTAAAAAGAATTGCTGATGAAATTAGTATTACTAAGGCTCTTGGTACTAGAAGCAAAGAAGCTTTATTGAGTCTATTTTTGGTTTTAGCACGCTTTGCTCACCAAGGGTCTAGACTTTCCAGCGTGAAATGGGCGAAATCGCATGCGATATCTGATGTATTATCTGTCGATTCATTTGATGAAAACCATTTATATCAGGCTCTAGAATGGTTAGAAGAGAACCAAGAAAAGATCGAATTAAAATTATTTAAAACTTATCAAAAGAAAAATAACAAGCCGCCTGTTATGCTTTTATATGACGTCACTTCCAGCTATTTCGAAGGAACAGAGAATGAACTTGCGGAATATGGGTACAATCGGGATAAAAAGAAGGGTAAAAAGCAAATAGTGATTGGTCTATTAACTGATGAGTAAAGAATTGGTTGATAAAGCTTACCATAATTTACATGAAGTAGAATCGAATTTTAGCAGTATGAAGACGGGATTACTAGTTTTTATTCTCTCCTTAATCTCTTTGTCCTGTACTGAGGACAAATATATCAAGTTTAGATAGTCTTTAAATATTAATGCAAATTATAGGAAGAAAGCTTATGAGTACTAGGACTTTAAGGATTACAACTAATAAAAAATTGGTGCCGCTAGTAGGAATTGAACCTACGACCTCATCATTACCAATGATGTGCTCTACCTCTGAGCTATAGCGGCCTAGTTTTAAGAGAAGTCTCAGACTATATGAGTATGATCTTTTTGACATATATTGCTTTATTGGTCAAGCAATAATTTTAAAATAATTACTTAGTCAGTTAGCATTTGAGTGTATAGTGTAGTAGAAAGAACTCTATTACCATGCGTTTTCAATAATAATTGGTATACTGTAAGGTTTAATAATTATTAGGTCAAATCTAACTTGATAATTTTGGTATTTTGGGTTAGAGCTTAAAAATACACTAGCAGATCTTTTTATTCTTGCTTGTTGATGAGTTGATAATATCCGATCATCAACGTCAGAACGCCTTGCTTTTACTTCTATAAAAACAAGTTGTTTTCCACGTAGGGCGATAATATCAATCTCACCAACATAATATCTTTTACGATGGTGAAGAATTTGATAAAATTTAATTTTATAAATAATAATAGCCACATACTCAGCTATTAAACCGAATGTAATCCTTTTCATAATAATGTTTGCAAGAACTTGAAGAATTTCGAGTACATTCACCGCATAATAGCATAGACATCAAGTAGCACTAATAACTTTCATATATAAAATATAAAAAAAATCGCCGTATACTTAATGCTTTAAAGAATTAGTTGTTGATTCTTATTATGAAAACCCCCATTACACAAAGTCGATAATAAACTACCACATGAATTAGCATTTTGTGGTAGCGAGGGAGGGATTTGAACCCCCGACACGCGGATTATGATTCCGCTGCTCTAACCAACTGAGCTACCCCGCCATGATGGAAAGAGCTTCAGAAAATGACATGCTAGACAACTCCAAACAGACTCTGTAAAATTTTAACGTTTAGAGAATTGAGTACTTTTTCTAGCTTTATGCTTACCATATTTTTTTCGTTCTACAACCCTTGAGTCTCTTGTTAAGAAACCGGATTTGCGTAAAATACTATGAAATTCTGGTGCAATTTTGTCAAGAGCCCTAGAAACACCGTGTAGTACAGCACCCAGTTGTCCTGATATTCCACCGCCTCTAACAGTACATATTATATCATATTGTCCAGCAGTATTGGTTACAACAAATGGTCGCAAAAGAGATTTGGTATGAGCTTCACGAGTGAAATATTGCTCCATATTTTTTTTGTTGACAATTACCTTACCACTACCACTTTTTAACCAAACTCTAGCAATTGCACTTTTTCTTCTACCTGTACCATAGACTTTATTATCACTACTTCCTACAGGCGTTTTAGGCTTAACTAACTTACTCTGAACTGTATCGCTTTTGGTTTTCTCACTTTGAACCTTTAATATTGTCATAATCCACTATTTTTTATTCTTTGTATTTTTGCTTGCAAAATCATAAAACTCAGGTTGCTGTGCTTTATGTGGGTGTTCATTCTCTGCATAGACATATAGATTACCCATCTGCTTTGATCCCAAAACATTTCGCGTAATCATTCTTTTTACAGCAAGCTTAACGACACGTTCAGGATATTTACCAGACAGAATTTTTCCAGCTGTTGTATCCTTTATTCCACCTGGGAAACCAGTATGGCGATAATAAAACTTACCATCTTTAAGATCTGATTTTTTACCTGTCAAGCAAATATGCTTGGCATTAATTATTATTACATAATCTCCACAATCTAAATGAGGAGTGAAGGAAGGCTTATGTTTGCCGCGTAAGATTTTAGCTACTTCACTAGCAAGTCTACCTAATACAAGGTCTTTAGCATCTATGACCCACCACTTTTTCTGAATTTGTGATGGTTTTGCAGAATAAGTTTTCACGTTATATATCTTTATTAATTAGAATTAATGTTATCATTGTCCCAACCTAGGCTATACTAAATAGCATTATAACCACTATTTTGTCAAGATAAATGTAAATATATATTTAACATAGTTCTTGACTAATCGACAAACATAATTTTTTTATCAGTAGCAAAATACATACTACCACAGCAGGTTTTTCCATGATATTCAATATTTTTAGTAATTTTAGTAATCTGTGGAGTGGTGCTTAAATTACCATTAACATCTGATTGGAAACTATATAATTCACCTTTAGTGGAAATAATATTTAAATTCCACCCTTCTGCCTCAGCTACCTTACCAATTATAGGGGTTAGGAATGATGAGGCTTTAACTTTTTTAATATCTTTCCCATCATTTAGATCTGCTACAAACTTGACTTTACCAAAATCAGTACTTATAGCAGCTATTTGTCCAGCATTATTTGTTATAAATAAACTATTACCCGCTAACAACATAGATTGCACATCATAAGCTTTGGTTTGCCAAAGAATATTACCCGTCATGATATCTAGCTTTACTATCTTACCAGCACTATTAGCTATATATATGTGAGAGTTATTGACAATAGGTTTGCATAATATAGATGCTGCCTCAAAATTTGGCAAGCCTATTTCTTGATGACTAGATAAATCGTTAGTCCATAGAACTCGACCGCTACCTGCTTCTAGAGCAAGAATTTGCCCTGAATTATAATTTACTATTACATGATTATTTTGTACTATTGGGCTAACATGGTAACTTGATGACAAAGTTTCTATTACACCTTCATGTTGCCAAACAAAATTTAAATTATCAATATTAATCGCTAATATTTGATTAGTTACTGTTTGAACTACAATAGTATGATTATTAATTAATACCGGTTTTACTCTAGTAATATCAGGCAACTCTTTTCTGATTATTTCATGACCTGACCTACTATCTAATACTACCAAGAATCTTGAACCATAGGTAACATATAGTTTATCATTGTGGCATAATATCCCTCCACCAACATAATAATCACTCTTGTTAGTGCTGATATTATATGACCACATAATAGATTTATCTTTCATAGAAAAAGCGGAAATATTACCTTTAGTATCAATGGTATAGGCAACAGCTTTATTAAAAACTGGCTCTGATATTATTTTATATTTTGCAACAGTATATTCCTTATTTTGCAGCTGTTCAGGGCTAAATATATTTGTTTTTACAGTAGAATCTATTTGAATTGTTTCATTACTTTCTACAGATAATCTAGGAGTTAATTCTACAATATTTTTAATCTTTTTAGCTCCAAGACCGCAAGAAGTTAGAATAAAAGGTAGTAAGAAAATAATTAATCGTTGTTTTATCATAATTTAAGCCTTTGTTGTTACGCGAATTAGGGATAAGAATTAACTAATTCTTATCCCTAATTGAGGTTTATTGTAAGTTTGAAAGTAAAGCTTTAGCCTGCTCTTTAACTACTTGAGTTGTACTTTCTAGTGATATTACCTTTTTCAAGGTATTTTCTGCTAAATCTTTTGAGTTATTGTTAATATACCAAATTGCTTTGATAATATTGGCAGTACCAAAGAATGGTTTATTCTCATCATCAAAATAATTTAAATATTCCTCGATTTCATTAGTGTTTACATTAGATAAATTTGTTTCGTCTATCATTAAACTTAACCAAACTAGACGTGCATATGCACTTGTTAATTCGGTATAATTCTTGTTATCAATAATTTTCTTTAATAAAGTTCTAGCTTCTATAAAATCTCCTTGATGTATTTTTATGCTAACTTGTTCGATAGCAGCAAGCTCTCCTACTTTATTATTACTTGTTTCAATTAAATTATCCAACGACTTTATGGTTAGGTCTTTGTTGTCATTGATAAGCGACATAGACTTAACTAAAATATCACCTGTCTTTTGATTATTCTTTATTTTCTTACCGCCAAGCCAATTGTTTATTAGCATAAATAATACAACTATTAGTGCGAAGATTATAGTTATAGGAAGAAGTTTTTTAAAGTAATAAAGTTTCTTTTCTTCATTTTTATCATTTAAAACTTCTTCTAAAATGTCAGTCATTATTATTTACCTTTTTGTTCATAAGAACCTAACGCTTACAAGCAAATTTGGTTCTTGCGTCCTTAGCTCTTTTTATTGATGTAGCTGGTCTACTCGGAAATTCTGTTTCAAGTTTATTAAGAATAGAGCATGCCTCTTGTATTTTTTTCAATTCCCCAAGAGATAATGCTAATTTTAACAATGAGTCAGAAGCTTTAGAACCTTTTGGTGATTGTTTGTAACCTTTTAGATAATTTATAGCCGCTTTATCAAACATATTACGCCTAAAAAAAGATTCTCCGTACCAAAAATACGCATTACCTACCAAAGGACTATTAGAGTAATTTTTTAAAAAATTTGCAAATTTTTCTTCTGCATCGGTTAATTTATTATCTTTTAAAGAGGCAAGTGCTAAGTCATAAAGTTGCTTATCTTTTGCTATCCCCGAAATGGGTTTTGCAGTATCATACGACACAACTTCTTTTTGTACTTCTTTAGTAGACGGTATTTCAAATACATCGCTATCTATAGAATCATCTGATAAATTTTTTGTTGTACTGGTATCATCAGAATTTATTACCTCTCGTTTTGTAGAGCCTAAAATTTTCTCTAATTTGGCAATAGTATGTTCAATTATTTCGACTCTGCCAAGTAAGTGCTGATTCTCTTTTTCCAAAATATCTAATCTTTCTGTACAATCATTAGATGAATCAAATTTCAAACTCTTTCTAGTAATTTGATTTCCAGCAAATACTTGCGTAGAAATCAAAATAATCAACAAATGTATAGCAATTGCTTTCATGAATTAATATTTAATTTAATATGTTGTAAAACCATCTGAGTATACTAGAAAAATTATAGTAATCCACTTAAACAACTTTTGGCATCTGTTGCAATATAAAGTTTTTCACTTTCTCAAATGCTGTGTTCTCAATCTGCCTAATTCTTTCCTTAGAGATTTTATATTCAATACTAAGAGTATCAAGAGTTTTTGGAGGATCTTTTAATTTACGCTCAGTGAGAATATGTAATTCACGATCATTTAATATCTTCATCGCTTGTGTTAGCAAATTATGTTTGTTAACAGAATCCTCTTGGCTAATTAATCTTAGCTCTTGACTTGGACGGGTTTCCGGTAAAAATTCAATTAGCTCGCTATCACTGTTATCATTTCCACTATTTACCAAATTATTCAATGATAAGTCTGAACCAGATAACCTAGAATTCATTTCACTAACTTCATTCTTAGTCACTCCAAGTTCTTGAGCAATTTGAACAAAATCTTGATCTGTAACAGCTCTTGAATATAGGTTAGTGATTTTATGCTTAATTTTACTAAGGCTAAAAAATAACTTTTTTTGTGCTGCCGTAGTACCCATTTTAACCAAAGACCAAGATCTTAGGACATATTCATGGATTGAAGCTTTAATCCACCACAAAGCATAAGTAGACAAGCGAAAACCTAAATCAGGATTATATTTCTTTACTGCTTGCATAAGACCTAAATTCCCTTCTGACACAAGCTCATTTAGAGGTAGTCCATAATTTCTATATCTAACAGCAATTTTTGCTACCAATTTCAAGTGACTAGTTACTAGCTTATGAGCAGCTTCTAGGTCATTCTGCTCAAGATAGGCTTTGGCAAGTAGAAATTCTTCCTCTTGTGAAAGTGACGGAACTTTATTGATCTTTTGCAAATACTGATAAAACCCTGATTCTGCAGAAATTACTGGCACACTGATTTTGTTAGTCATATAATACCTTTAAAATAGATTCCTTTACTTAGGGGATATACTAGAATGGGTACATAATATCATAAGTTTAAAATATTTTAAATAGACTTCTTGTAAAAAATTGAAATTTGACTTTTTACAAAAAGAGAGCAACATTGTGTTACAAAAATCTAATAGAAATTTTGCCTTAGCCCTAGTTAGTTTAGTACTTAGCATGGTTTTTTTAAGCTTTGCATCAATACCAATTTACAATTTATTTTGTAAAGTCACTGGATATGGTGGTACTACCACAAGACAAGAACTCAATATATATTCTCCTAAAAAAGGAACTAGAACCATAACTATAGAATTTGATTCCAATGTTGATAGTAAATTGCCTTGGAGATTTATTCCTAAGCAAAGGAGGTCTAAAGTTACCCTAGGACAAAATACACTAATTTTTTATGAGTCTGAAAATCTAAGTAACGATGATATAATAGGAACTTCCATTTATAATGTTACACCTAATAAAGCTGGTAAATACTTTGTTAAAATACATTGTTTTTGTTTTGAAGAACAGTTATTAAAAGCAGGAGAAAAAATGTTGATGCCAGTGACATTTTTTATAGACTCTGATTTTGAGGAAGATAAAGAAATGAATGATGTGGATACAATAACCTTATCTTATAGTTTTTATAAGGTAAGAACCATTGAAAAAGATTCAATGAAATTCAAATAATAATTTAAAAAGTAGAAATTTAGTATATATTTATATAGCTAACCCGATAGCATCTAGCCGTAGTAAATTGACGTCTATTAGCGAAAAGCCGAATGTGACAAAGCAATCTAATAAATGTGGATTGCCACTACACTCACGTGGTCTCGCTAATAGACTGGAATATTTTTACCAACGTCATTGCGAGAAGCCACTTTAATAGCTCCTCGCAATGATGGAGTAACATCAATCAGGTTATCTATGCTTTTAATAGATGATTTTAATAAAAAAAGTTAATTATTTTATGACCATAACAATTCATTCCCAAGAAAACTTTAAGAAAATGCATATTGCAGGCAAACTTGCTGCAGAAACCCTAGATTTTATTACTGATTACGTAAAACCAGGAGCGAGTACGATCTATTTAAATGATCTTTGCCATGAGTTTATTGTGTCTAATAATGCAATCCCTGCACCTTTGAACTATAATGGGTTTCCAAAATCAATTTGTACTTCTGTTAATCATGTAGTATGCCATGGTATTCCAAATGATAAACTCCTTAAAAATGGCGATATAATAAATATCGACGTTACTGTAATTGTCGATGGATGGTATGGTGATACTAGTAGAATGTATTATGTTGGTGATGTAGGAATTAAAGCAAAACGCTTAGTGCAGGTTACTTATGATGCTATGATGATAGGAATTGAACTAGTAAAACCAGGAGTACATTTAGGAGATATCGGAAATGCTATACAAACTTATGTTGAAAAACATAATTATTCAGTTGTTAGAGATTATACTGGTCACGGGATAGGGCGTATATTTCATACAGAACCAACTATTCTACATTATGGCAAAGCTGGCACTGGCTTGGTCTTGGAGGAAGGTATGTTTTTTACTATTGAACCAATGGTAAATGCTGGACATCACTCCACTCATCTAAGTAAATTAGACGGTTGGACAGTTACAACAAGTGATAAGTCATTATCAGCACAATTTGAGCATAGTTTAGGCGTAACCAAAGATGGTTTTGACATTTTTACTTTATCACCAAAACATTTGATACATCCACCTTATAAAACAGACTTATTGTAAAACTAAATATGAAAGATGATATACCCCATTATATTGGGCATAGACAACGCTTAAGACAACGTATTATTGTTTCTGCAGAAAATCTTGCAGATTATGAATTACTTGAAATGATATTATTTTTTGTAATACCTAGAAAAGATGTAAAACCATTAGCAAAGGAATTACTAACACAATTTGGTAGTCTCGCTAATTTAATAAATACAGATAAAGAAAAATTGCTTAATATTAAAGGAACTAATGATAATTTATATGTAAATTTTGTCATTATGCGTGAACTAACTAACAGAATGCTAAAACAAAAAGTAATAAATCAAAATGTAATTAGTTCTTGGAACGTTCTAATAGACTATCTAAAAGCAACGATGGGTAGCATGAAAACAGAACAATTTCGTATCTTATTTTTAAATAAAAAGAATGTCCTAATTGCTGATGAAGTTTTAAGCCAAGGCACTATAGATCAGGCAACAATATATCCAAGAGAAATAATTAAAAGAGCTTTATTTAATGAAGCTGGTGCAATTATATTGGTACATAATCATCCAAGTGGTGTTAGTAAGCCTTCAAATACTGATATTGAACTAACACACAAAATAGTAGAAACTTGTGCTAATATGAACATATCGGTTCATGACCACGTAATTATTACAGCAAATGAATATTTCAGTTTTAAATCTAATATGCTGTTATGAGTAACTTTATTAATTATAGTTTTTTGTTTTTATTATCTTTTATAGCAACAAGCTTTCTTACTTGGTTACTGATTTCTAGTCTTCCATCTTTTGGAGTGGTGGATATACCAGATCCACGTAGAGTACATAGTAGAATCACACCAAGAGGAGGTGGGCTTGCGATAGTTATAGTGGTAATAATTGCTCTTATCGCCTATGAATATTTTTCAACAAAAACTCTGATAAACTCAATTAAAATTGTACCTTTATTGCTGATCATTTCTACCATTTCATTTTTAGATGATCTTATTTCTATTCCAATATTTGTAAGGCTAATTTTTCACATAATTTGTTCTACAATAGCTATTTTTTTATTTTTATCTCCAGTAGTATTGTTTCATCACGAATTGCCTTTATATATTGATTTTGTACTATCTATAATAGGATTGATTGTCTTTTTAAATATTTATAATTTTCTTGATGGAATAGATGGTATTAGTGGTGCTGAATCTATTCATTTATCGATCACTATATTGATACTTTGTTATCTAAAATCTGATATAATAATAAATATAAATTTTATAATTGTGCTTAACATCATTATCTTAGCATGTTCCATAGGTTTTTTGATATTTAACTGGCATCCTGCTAAAATCTTTCTAGGGGACGTAGGTAGTATAAGCTTAGGATTTTTATTAGGTTTATGTTTGCTACTTATTTCAGCATCTAGTGTCCATTTGTTTGTTGCTTCATCTATTGCTAGCTTATATTACCTAGCAGATGGAGGATTAACCATACTAATTAGACTAGTTAATAAGGAGAAAATTTGGCAACCTCATTTAAAGCATTTTTTTCAAAAAGCAGTCAGAAATGGTAAAAGTCATAAGGAAGTAGTGAGTAGAATTATAATATGCAATATATTACTTATGGTATTATCAATTATTTCTCTGTATTTTCCTTTATTATCAATTATCTTTGCTATATTAGTAGTAATGGTTACAATAATTAATTTTGCCCATGAAACCACTCAGCCATGACATCAACATAATTATTAGACGAATCTTTGGTAAACAGCACCCATTGCTTGCAGAAATTATGATTAATTGGAGCAAGATTGTTGGACCAAAATTTAGTAGCAAAACTAGCTCATTAAAAATATCTAGCCCTAAAGAGAAAGGACAGAGAATAAATATTTTACATGTACAAGTGGAAAATTCGAGCATCGCCTTAGAAATATCATTTCACCAACAGATAATTATTGAGCGTATTTCCGTTTATCTAGGTTTTAAGGCCATACATAGTTTAAGAACTACAATATATGCTACAAGAAATAATTAGAATAGACTTCTATTTTCATCGAGTATTATCCTGAAATCTTGGAAATATAGGTTTGGGCTGGCTAATGTTACTACTTGGAATTAAAATAAACTCCTTTGTTAAATGTTTAAACATTCTCTGACTTTTTGGTACACCAAGCTGATCAAGCATTTTATTAGCCGAATCAGGAATAAATGGCTGTAACATTACAGCAATATATCTTAGTGTCTCAAGTAGCGTATATAACACCTCATTCATTCTTATAGGATCAGTTTTTTTTAACTGCCAAGGGGCTTCTCGATCTATATAAATATTGGCTTCTTCGGTTAAAGTAATAATATTTTCTAACACAGAATTAATAGCAAAAGTCTTAGTGAACAGTGAATTTTCTGATATAATTTGGTGGGATAGCTTCATTAAAAATGACTCATAAATGCTATCGATAGATTCCTTGCTAATTGACGGAATTTTTGCCTCATTGTTATTATAAACAAAGGCTAGAGTTCTTTGCAATAAATTACCAATTTTATTAGATAGCTCACTATTCACTCTATTGATTAAGCTACTACGAGAATAATTACCATCTGAGCCAAATATTACCTCTCTCATTAAATAATACCTAACTGGATCTAAACCAAACTCTTTTATTAATTGCAATGGATCAATTACATTCCCTATAGATTTAGAGATTTTTTGCCCTTCATTAGTCCACCATCCATGTGCCATAACACATTTTGGTAGCGACAAGCTAGCTGCCATCAAAAATGCTGGCCAGTATACGGCATGAAAGCGTAATATATCTTTACCAACTATATGAACATCAGCTGGCCAAAATTTGTTATACTGGCTTGTATCATTTGGATATCCTAAAGCTGAAATATAGTTGGTTAGTGCATCAAGCCATACATATATTACGTGCTTTTCATCATTTGGTACTTTAATTCCCCACTTAAAACTAGAACGCGATATGGATAAATCATGCAATCCGGATTTGACAAAACTAATAACTTCATTACGTCTAGTACTTGGTCTGATAAAATCAGGGTTGGCATCGTAAAAATCTAATAATTTATCTTGCCATTTTGATAGGGCAAAAAAGTAACTTGGTTCTTCAAGCCATTCAACAGGAGCTTTAGTCGGAGCTAGCCCATCTTCTGTTAATTCTGATTCATCATAAAAAGCCTCATCACGCGTCGAATACCAGCCCTTATAGCTATCAAGGTAAATATTGCCACTATCCAGCAATTTTTGCCATATACTACTTACTGCTTGTTTATGCCTAGCTTCTGTAGTTCTAATAAAATCATCATTAGAAATGTTCATTGAGTGCATTAATATACGAAAAGTTTCAGATACTGTATCGGTAAATATTTGTGGTTCAACATTTTGGGCAATAGCAGATTTTTCTACCTTTTGACCATGTTCATCAGTACCGGTCAGAAACATTACCTCTTTACCTGATAAACGCATAAATCTTGCTATTACGTCAGACGCAACGCTTGTATAAGCATGCCCTATATGAGGTATATCATTAACATAATAAATAGGGGTGGTAATATAATATGTATTTTTCATAATGAATTTATAATGGATAAACCTATATTTGTTATAGTTATTCTTGCTAAATATGTATACTATAAAAATAGTTAATTTGAGCCGCTTGTTGCCGATGAAAGCAAGCCAGTGTCATCTCGAAATCAAGCAGTCACAAGTATACATTAGAATAAGAATGTAAATCTTTTGACCTAAGGGTGAATAAGATGGAGTTTAGAAAAATATGTTTTGTAACGTGCTACATCTCTTGTAAGAAGAGGAATATTTAATACAAACGCATGTACTCCGATAAAGAAATTTGGTAATACGGAGTTTTTCTTGCCACTATTTGCTTTTTTATATTGTATAAAAACTTTTCCTGCTAAAAATAGGGCTTCTTTAGGGATAGGAAGAACTTTAAAATTATTGCCGATTACTTCTTCAAGTTCTTCAATTCTTTCAAATCCTATTGAAACTTCTGTATATATATAATCATTAATTGCTAATTCATGAAATTGCGATAATTTTAACAATTGGTTAGAAGACCAATTATACCACCTAGCATCACAGGTGATAATATCTAATAATATATTACTGTCAACTAAGATTATGATCTAGTTAATTTCATTATGGTATCAGTAGACATTTTTACTGTGCTTTTTCCAAACATATGCAATATTAATTTATTACCTCTATTATTTTGATTTTGATATTTTTTTAATAGAACGCCGTCTTCTTTTTCTATAAAAGTGATTTCTGTATCTGGCAAGAAACCAAATTTACTTCTAATATCTATAGGTATAGTTATTTGCCCTTTACTAGATACTTTCATAATTATTACCTCGTGCTTTCGTTGCGCTATAAGATATAAGTGTCGGCTCATCGCAGCTACCTTAACGCTAATTGTATAGGCTAGTGCTATTTAAGAAATTTTCTATCAGAAATATAAGTGGTACTTTATCGCTTATTCCCTAACACTGAGCCGTATTTAAGCAAAGCAGTAGCTGAAACAGTTATAGTTACCTCACTTGTGCTTGGTTCTGCAACTGGCATATTAACCACACTATCATCAGCATTTACAGGTGATCCCATCATCAATCTAGGCACTGGCATTCTCCTTGCTTCAGGATCAACATTTATCATAGTGAATCCATCGTATTCTTTACCAAGAGCTTTAGCTACACGTATAGCTCGTTGCTTTAGTTTTGCAATAGCAGCTTCTATCATAGAATCTCGAATGACTTCTCTTTTTTCATTAGAAAGAGTATAATTTAAACTTTGTATTAATAGCCCTTCATTCTGTAATTTTCCAATTAATGTCAATAAAGCCTCAGATGATTTGCTTTTCAGTGATAATACCTGAGTACCACGCCACATTTTTTTCTTTACTTTATCTTTTTTATTATCAATATTTTGGTCTTGGTTATATTGGTAAACATAATATTGTTCTGTTGATACAGTAATATCTTCAACTTCTTTAGCCATTTTTACTGCTTTAGACATCATTAGGTTAATCTCATCCTGTATATATTTTAGATCAACTCCTTCTTTTTCTATTCGCATACTAGATATAAGTAAATCTTCTTTTACATCCATTTGTTCAGTAACAGATATATTAAGATACGAACCATCATGATTTGTTGGTAAATCTTTAGACTGCATAGCAATTGCTGGTAAAGTAAATGATATTAACGCTATAGCAATAGTAAGAAGACTTTTATACATAATACCTACCCCTAGAATAGTTTTGTTTTTTGAGATTATCCAAAACACTCCATCTTATTTCAAAAAATTGTATTAATAATATAACCAAAGCTAGGCATATTTTTAGCAAAATTTAACTTTTGCCCCTGATTTTGAATCCTCTCTTAATAGTGATATTTACATTGCACTATATAAATAGTGTTATCTTTAGTGGTATATACTAACCTATGCTCCTGATTTATTCTTCTTGACCAATATCCAAATAAACTAAATTTTAAAGGTTCAGGTTTGCCAATACCCGAGAAAGGTGAACGAGATATATCCTTGATTAACTGGTTAATTTTTTCTAAAATTTTTATATCATTTTTCTGAAAATAAAGATAATCCTCCCAAGCATCATTATGAAATAATACTTTCATTTATAGTGATATTTTTAAAATTAATATTTTCGTTAAGGTCATTAATTGCACGGTTGAGTCTTTCTGAATTTTTAGGACTCTTTAATAAGTAGCAAGTTTCTTCTAAAGCATTATAGTCATCAAGGGACATTATCACTACAGATTTTTGTTTTTGTCTAGTAATGATTAAAGAGTGATGATTTGTACAAACTTTATCCATAATGCTAGACAGCTTATTACGTGCTTGTGTATAAGATATTGCTTCCATTATATTGACATATTTAAGTACATGTACATAATATTATTACATACTCTACGTTAGATCAATATTAAAAAGAAAAATTTTCAATAGATTTTGTCTTAACCTATTTTACTATAGTTTAACCATCGAATATGTTTATTATATAACATACTTTATAAGTATAACAAAGTTAATTGATATAATGCTCGTTTTTTTAATAACATAAATTCAAATCAAATAATATTGATGTTCTGTATCAGATATGATATTGTAAATTTACAGAAATTCTAGGTTTTGTATGCCTGCTAAACGATTATTGGTATCTTTAGATGAAGAATTTTTAATGAAATTACAAATCTTGCTAAAGTCAATAATAAATCATCATCTAATATAGCAAAAAACCTTATTATTGCTATGTTTAGAACTTCAAGAGGAAAAAATGTTTGCTAAATTAGCAGATATAAAGAATTAGTTTTTTCTTTATTATTATATTAATTTATAACTCATCAAAAAATACTTATGGTACTGCATCTTAAACACTATATACAAATAATCTTATTTTTAATTCTATTTATTTCTAATGCTAATGGCGAAGAAAATAATACTAAGGAGTACATTTCCCCTTTACAGTTAGCTATAAATGAAATGGGTCTAAATAGGAGTTTAGAATTGACAAACACTCTGATTAGTCAAAAACTATCAAGTGTTGAATCGCCTACATCTGTTATTATTACTATTGAACAGTCAGGTTTGCTGGATGACTCTATTGCGGCAATACAAACTGTATTTGTTTTTTCTTTAAATAATGATATATGGACATTAAGTAGTAAGACAACTAAACAAAGATGCCAACGAGGTAGAGGTCATAAGGGCTTCTCAACAAAACCGTGTCATTAGAGTTAAAGGATATTAGCAACATTTACGTAAAAATGTAGCATAAGGCTGTAAAGCAGTATTTTTTAATCCAAAACTGAGGTTTAAAGCAACTTTTGAAGTAGGGGGAATTATATGAAACATTATACATTATTAGAGCAAGAGTTAGAGCAAATTTTTCAAATTAATAACGTGATTAACATACTTTATTGGGATATCGCAGTAAATATTCCGCATGGATCAATTGATAGTAGAACAAACGAAATAGCACTACTATCTTCCATAGCCCACTCTAGGTTACAATCGAAAAAATTAGCTGAACTAATAGAATCTGTCTCTGAAAACGTGAACACTCTTGATGTTTGGCAGTTAGCTAATTTAAGAGAAACAAAAAGACGAATTACAGAATCTACATGTATAGATGATGATTTATGGAAAATGTATGTTACTGCTAGTGCAAAATGTGAGTTAATTTGGCGAGATGCTAGAAAAAATAATGATTATCTATCACTTAAACCTTACCTACAAACAGTATTAGATTGCGTACAAAAAATGGCTAAATCTAAAGCCAATGCACTAAACTGTTCTGTATACGATGCTTTACTTGACACATATGATCCTGAACGCACACTTGATGAAGTTAAAGTAGTGTTTAATAATCTAAAAAAAACTATACTAGAATTAATTAGTCAAATAGTAGAAAAACAAAGTAAAGAAAATGTTCTACCTATCACTAATAGTATTAGTGAAGCACAACAAAAATTAATTGCTAAAAAGCTTATGGAAATAATGGGTTTTAACCTCACTAAAGGTAGGTTAGATGAATCAACCCATCCATTTTGTAGGGGTACTCCTGATGATGTTAGGTTAACTAATAGATATAATGAGCATAATTTTATTTCAGGGATTATGGGGATTATGCATGAAACTGGTCATGGTTTATATGAACAGGGCTTGCCCAGCAAATATAAAAACCAACCAGTAGGTAAGGCGAAAGGTATGGCTGTCCATGAAAGTCAATCTTTATTTATGGAAATGCAAGTAGGTAGGTCAGAGGAATTTTGTCAATATCTATCAAAGCTACTTAAGGATGAATTTGGATTTAAAGGACTAGAATATTCTGCAGAAAATCTTTACAAATTAATGACAAGAGTCAAACTAGGTTTTATTAGAGTAGAAGCAGATGAAGTGACTTATCCAATGCATGTAATAGTTAGGTTTGAACTAGAAAGATTACTAATTAGCGGAGATTTATCTTTAGATGATCTACCACATTGTTGGAATAATAAGATGCAGGAATATTTAGGCATTACTCCACAGAACGATAAAGACGGATGCTTACAAGATATACATTGGCCAATGGGCAGTTTTGGTTATTTTCCATCCTATACTAATGGAGCAATTATTGCTTCAATGGTCATGAAAAAAGCACAGGAAGTTAATCACAATATAAAAAAGGAAATAACAAGAGGAGAATTCAATGGTGTAAACCAATTCTTAGATAATAATATTAGAAGCTATGGCTCATTAAAAAATACCAGTGAATTAATTAAAGACGCTACGGGTGAAGATCGCATTCAATCGGAAATATTTTTAAAATATCTCCAACAAAAATATTTATAACTTATTTAACCTCAAATATCTGTAACAAGTTAATATTAGGCTCAGTATTATCGCCACCCCTGCGGAAGCAGGGGTCTAAAAAAATAGCCAAGAAGACTATTCAACATTTTTAGACCCCGAATCCGTCATTCGCACCGAAGGCTCTCACTGGTCTAGGATGACATCACCGACTTAAACCGGACACCAACACACCTTCACGGGGATGACGACATTGTGAATAACTACAAATGTAGTACTAAGCTAAAGCTTTTACTTGGATAACCGTGAAAGTAATATCAATAAAAACTCTTAGGATCTATATCCACTTTCAAATGACAAAAAGAAGGGATTTTGATTAAACTTAACCATGTTTGTAAAAATTTTTGTAAATTAAATTTCTTATCCACTATGATTAGAATACGGTAGCGAAACTTTCCTGCTAATTTAAACATTAATGCACTAGATGGTCCGAGTATTCTAGCTGAACTTTTTGGTGCAATTGCAACTAGAGTTTTGGATATTTCAAGTACTTTATGCTCATTTTTCCCAGACAAAATTATTGATGCCATTTTGGTGAAAGGAGGCATATTCTCTGCTTGCCTTGTTTCAAGTTCATATTGTAAAAACTGATCTCCTCCATTTTTTATATAACTAAATATAGCATTATCTGGGTAATAAGTTTGCATTAATACTAGACCTTTTTTATCTTCTCTTCCTGCCCTACCTCCTACTTGGTGAAGTAGTTGATAATTGCGTTCACTTGACCGCAAGTCTCCACTACTAATAGCCCCAAGATCAGCATCAACAACACCTACTAAAGTAAGGTTGGGAAAGTGATAACCTTTAGTAATCATCTGAGTACCAATTAGAATATCAACCTCAGAATGCTCCATTTTATATAGTAATTCGCGGATCTTTTCAGGTTTTTGGGCATAATCTTTGCTAATTACCGCAATTTTACTATCGGGAAAAAGATGCCTAGTTTCTTCTTCAATTCTTTCAATCCCAGGACCACAAACAGTTAAAGACTCTTCTTCCCGACAATCAGGACAAAAAATGTGAATCCTACTTTGATAACCACAATGGTGACATTCAAGTTTTTTGCTAGATTTATGTACCACTAACCAAGCAGAGCAAGAATTACAAGTAAAACGATAACCACAAAGTTTACATAGCATCACAGGGGCATAACCCCTACGATTCAAAAATAATAACACCTGCTCTTTGCTTGCTAGCTTTTTACCAATTAATGCTATTAACTCCTTAGATAAATAAGAATTTTTTGATAATTTCTCCTTTTTCATATCAATTATTTGAATTTCTGGCAAAGTAGCCTCCTGATAACGATTTGACAATTCAATTAATTGATACTTATTGGTACTTACGTTATAAAGTGTTTCAATAGACGGAGTAGCCGAGCATAATACTACTTTTATTTTGGATAAGCTTCCCCGCAATACCGCCACATCGCGAGCATTATATAATATACCATCATCTTGCTTATAAGAACTATCATGCTCTTCATCAATAATAATTAATCCAAGATTACTATACGGTAGAAATAGACTACTTCTAGCACCAATTATAACTTTAATTTCATTGTTGAGCAAACCTCTTAAAATCATCTTTTTCTGAGCTTTAGTAACCGCAGAATTCCATATTACTGGCTGAAAGCCAAAGCGTGCTATAAAACGATTTATAATTTGCTGACTTAAAGCAATTTCTGGTAACATTATCAATATTTGGTTACCTTGCTTCAAATAATCAGCCAATAGATGAAAGTAAATTTCTGTTTTACCTGATCCGGTTACTCCCTTAATAATTGATGGTTTATCTGATTGACTTAATAGAGAAAGTGCTTCTTGTTGCTCTATTGAAAGAGTTGGCAAAATAAAATCTTTGTTTAATTCTTGATGCTTTATTTTTATAGGTTGCTGGGCAATATCGATCGGCAAAGCCAACTTAGCAACTGAACCAAGTGAAGTCATATAATAATTAGCAGCCCATTTAATTAAATCTAATATTTCCTGATTAAACCTAAATTCAAGTGGCACTTTCTGTTTAATAGATTTGATTTTAATAGTTCCCTCTGAAACTTCAGTATCTAATTGCCAAACTATACCCGTTAATTCTTTATTTCTAAATGGGACAACTACTAAATCTCCTATAGCTAATTTTAATTCATTTGGAATTAAATAATCCAACGGGAAAAGCTTAGCTAATGGTAATAATATTTTGGCAACTTGCATTGAAATTCATTTTCAGGTCATTTGAGTATACCATATACTATATACTAATTATCAGAAGCACTAATAGATAAACAACAACAAAATGCAAAAATATTGATCTTTTTCAAAAAAAATATAATAAATTCCTAGTAATATTCTAATTTTTAGTTTAACTTGTATAGTGATTTAAAATATTATAGTTTTTTATGGAAGATATTAACTATTGGGACAACTCAAAGTATGCACCTTGTCAATATGCTACTAGGTTACTGAACAAATTACGTAAGATAAATGAGGAAGTAAACCGGTCAATAGATATTGATGAGGTTAGAAAGGCTATTTATTACGCCAAAAAATATCACGGCAGCCAAATGAGGCAGTCTAGCGAACCCTATTACTCACATCCGATTGAAGTAGCGTATATGGTAGCGGAATATGCAGCATCAGAAATTCCAAGCTATTTCAGAACTGACATGATTGTTACCAGTATACTGCATGATACTATCGAGGATACAAAACTGACAGAAAAGATGATTGAATATATTTTTGGAAGTATAGTAGCTAGTCAAGTGGAAGCTTTAACTAGGGTTAAGCCTTACGGCAAGATTAGCTCCAAAGAGATTTTAAATTTATTATATCAACAAAAAAAATATGATGTAGCATTTATTAAAATTTTCGACCGAATTCACAACTTACAAACTATAGGAATTAAATCACCTGAAAAAGCTAGGAAGATTATTGAGGAAACTATAGAAGAATTTATACGTCTAGCTATACACTTAGAAACAATTGGTTTAGAAAAAAAACTAATAGAGCTATGTTACCAATATTTACCTACTATATCATCTAAGCAATATTTGCTACAGAGTCTAGATAAGTTTTCTTTTCAGAAAGATTTCCAGCATCTTTCTCGAGTTTAATAAAATGTGATAATCCATATGCAAAACCTGCAATCGTTGGAATTATAATAATAAACAACCCCCAATGACCAAAATAATCTGTTAAATAAACAAGACTAACAGAAGTGATAGCATATATTAAAGCTCTTGATATAGCATATATCACACTAGCATAAGTAAAACGCTTAAAAACTGGAAAATATTTGAAGAATATTGCATTAGCCGGTGATGCATCACATGCAAAGAATAGTAATAAAGATTGAACTATCAGTATATCAAAGCCAGTTGTTGCTCCATTTAATAAAAATGGAGTCGCAAGTAAAGTAATAGAAGATAAAATTAATTTTATTTTTAAAATCATTAGTGGATATATTTTATTGCTTAAATATACCACTAGAGAAACATTAACCACCATCACAGCCGAAATAATGAAATTATTATTGATAATTTGCTCAGATGTGTAATTAAAAGAATATTTTAAAATATTAGCACCATGCATATAAGCCAAGTAAAACATCACTGACCACATACAATCTACTAACAGTAAACTTATTGTTGTTTTCCAATTAATTTTTTCTTGAATATTGAGAGTATCTTGCATTACATGTTCAACGTCAATGTTAGATCCTATACCTTTCAACTGTTGGAAAGTTCTGTTTAATCGACGTTTAGCGTCGGCAAATTCAGGCGTTTCTCGCAGCGTTGCCCTAGCAATCATACCAACTAATGCCACACCTGCACCAAACCAAAAAGCCAGTCGCCAATTAACATTATAAGAAGTTACAATAAAGGCTATACCTAAAGCACCAAATGTACCTAAAGCAGCACAGAAATTCATCATAGCTACAGAAACATATCGTCCTAGTGGTTGTAGATACTCTGTTAGGTATAATTGGGCTCCTGTGATTTCCCCCATAGAAGTCATACCTTGCACAATACGACATATTGTCACCAGCCAAGCTGCAGTAATCCCTATTTGAGCAAAAGTTGGCAAATTAGCCATGACAAAACAAGATATTGCCATTAAAAAAGTTGTAATGACTACAGATGCTTTTCTTCCTACATTATCGCCTATCCAACCAAATATTAATGCACCAAATGGTCTAAGCAAGTAAGTAGAACAAAAAGCAGCGGCTGAAAGAAGAGTAGCCGTATGCGGGTCAGTTTTTGGAAAAAACAACTCATTAAGTAATACCGCCATATGCACATAAAGCATTAAGTCAAAATACTCGAGAAATGTCCCTATTGAAAGTAATCCAACAACCTCTTTTTGTTCTTTAGTTAAACTAGTCTGTTTTTGCATAATCTTATTATCTGCTTGGATAATTTTGCTCATATAGTTGTTTAAACTTCACTGTTATGTTATCTATAGTTAACTATAATAATTAACCTCATTTCGATGTAAGACATTGGTTTAATAGCCTAGGGTGACATCACCCATAGGTTAATTACTTACTTCAATAATTGTTATATGCGTCACGATTAGAAATCAGTAATATAAATAATAAAGTAGAAAAATATATTAATCAAATGGTTTAACAATAACCATAACAACAGCCACTATCATCAACAGTGCTGGTACTTCATTAATGATACGATAAAATCTTTCAGAATGATTATTTTTGCCTTCAACAAAATTCTTCCTCCATCTAGCTAATAAACCATGAAAAATAGTGATACCTAGAACTGCTGTCATTTTTACGTAAAACCATGTTCCTAAAGCTACTAGCCCATATATGTAACTATTTATTATACCTAAAGTATAAGTGCTGATCATAGCCGGATTCATAATTATTCTAAGTAACCTTTTTTCCATTAATTGAAACATCTTGTCAGTTTCACTACCTACTACAACTTTAGTGTGGTAGACATATAATCTTGGTAGGTATAGTAAACCTATCATCCAAGAAATTGCTGATACAAGATGGAATGCTTTAAACCATAAATAATAACTAGCCATTAATTTTACCCCATTACTTAGTTTTTTAAATTACAAGGACACATAGTAAAATTATAAGGACATACTCTTTTATTAATTGAACTACATATCAAATTTTTTGTATCGAAACCATAATTAACTAAATTTGATACCATTTTAGTTATGCTATTGATGAACAATTTATTTATTCCAAGAGCAGGAGTCCTAATATATTCTATTTTGTACTTACCAGCAATCTTTCTATATTCAATGTCCAATTCTACCAGCGTTTCAACATGTTCTGATACAAATGCTATTGGGACTATTATAAGAGATTTATCTTCTTTGCCTGCTATCTCAATTTCATCCTCCGTATTAGGTTTAAGCCATTCCACTGAACCAACACGACTTTGATAAGTTATTTTATAATCTAAATTATCTATACTAAGCTTAGACACCAAACTTTCTACAGTCTTTTCAATCTGCCACTGATATGGATCTCCTGCTTTTATTATTTTTACAGGCAGACCATGAGCTGAAAATAATATACGAAAATTTTTTTTGTTTTTCAATTTTTTAAATGATTGCTTTATTAATGATAAATGAGCTTTAATAAATTCGTCATCGATAGGATAACAACAAATAGTTTTAATATTTTGGGAATATTCACTTTTATTTTTATAAAGAGAAGATATAAAATCTTTAATCGAAGATCCAGTAGTGGTGCTAGAAAAATGTGGGTATAATGGTAACAATATTATTTCTGAAGGGTTATACTCATTTATTTTTCTTACTGCTTCTTCGGAATCAGGATAAGAATAACGCATTGCTATAAAAATCCTAAAATCCTCTTTCAGAGTTTGTTTTAACTTCTCTGTAATAGCATCTTTTTGAGATTCTGTTTCTTGTAAAATAGGTGAATTATTACCTACTAGAGAATATATTTCCTGAGATTTTCTATTTCTAGTAATTGATATTATCTTAGCAAGAATAAACCTTAGGGGATTTGGTAGGTTAATAATTGCTTTATCATAAAATAAGTTAAATAGAAATCGTTTAACTGAGCTTAAGCTATTTGGTCCACCAAGATTAAAAAGTACGATGGCTATTTTTTTTTGAGATATTTTAGTATTTAAATTCTCTAACATAATTAACTAAAAACTCAACATTTTCAACTGGTGTATTTGGTAAAACACCATGTCCAAGATTAAATACAAAATTTTTTTCTTTAAAGTTTGCAATTATTTTACTTACTTTTTCTGCGATAATTTCTTTATTAGTAAGCAATATAAATGGGTCTAAATTACCTTGTACAACAATTTTCTCACTCCATAATTTCATGGCACTAGCTGGTACAAACTGATCTACTCCAATAGCATCCACTCCAGTATTACTAATATATTTTTCATATAAAATCCCAGAACCTCTTGGAAAACCTATAATCGGTAAATATGGAAACTGTTTTTTTAAAGCTACTACTATTTTTTTTGTTGGTTGCACTACAAACTGATCATATTCTGCTTCTTCTAATATCCCTGCCCATGAATCGAATAATTGTACTAAATCTGCCCCAGCTTTTATTTGTCCTATTAAATGAATAATAGTTTTTTCAGTAATAAAGTCTAGAAGTTCTTGTGCTAGGTTATTATTTTCATAAATAAATTTTTTACTTGTTTCAAAACTTTGTTTGCCTCTTCCTTCAAGCATATAAGTCATTACCGTCCATGGACTACCGGCAAAACCTATCAATGCAGTATCAACTGGCAAATTTTCTTTAGTTTTATCGATTATTTCATAAATTACATTTAGTTTTCCATTAGAATTTCCTTCAAGATATTTAAAATCTTCTTTTGATTGAAATTTACGTAATATTGGTCCTATATTTTCTTCAAATTTTACATCCCAGCCAAGTGCATCAGGTAAAACCAAAATGTCAGAAAAAATTATAGCAGCATCAAAGCCATACCTCCTTATTGGTTGTAAAGTCACCTCTACAGCCTTATCAACATTATAGCATATATCTAAGAAACCACTAACAGTTTTTCTTATTTTTTGATATTCAGGTAAATATCTACCAGCTTGACGCATTAACCAAATAGGTACAAGATTATTTTTTTTCTTAAAAGTTTGTAAAAGCTGATTCATGAAATAATCCATAATAATCTATATTATATATAATATTTTTTTAGTTGATATAGACATTGTTAATATGTAGATTAATTATATATACACATAATTATACACATTTTTTTATTGCTAAATTACTAGTAAGGTTTATTGATTATAATTATTACTCACATTATTCATAGGATTATTTTTTTAGTGGATAATTCATAGTGGTTTATGTGTGTAGAATGAGAAAACGTGAAGGACATTAGATATCTAGCATTTTACACACAAAATTATCCACAAAATTATTCTTTAAATTATAGAGGTTATTAACCTCTATATACGGGATATATATGAGTAGTTATTGATTACTTTTAATATAGAGATTAAAATATGAATAAAAAATTATCCACAAAGACTAATAAACTATGAGTAAGCTGATTATTCACTTAGTTTCAGATTCTTCAGTGCAAACAGTTAAACATGCAGCTAATAGTGCTTTGTCACAATTTAGCAAAATTGAGTCAAAATTGTATCATTGGCCAATGTTAAGAAGTGCAGAATCATTAAATGAGGTTTTGAAAAAGATCAAGATGAAACCAAGCATTGTATTATACACTATCTTAGATTATGAACTAAGAAGAAATTTAACTAAATTTTGTTATGATTTAAAAATTCCTTGTATCTCTGTTGTAGGTAGAATTGTAAAAGAAATTTCAGTTTTTTTAGGTGTGGAAACAGAAGAAAGTTTAGTTTATGATTATAAATTTGATGAAGGTTATTTTGATAAGATTCATGCTATTGATTATACTCTTAGACATGATGATGGTCAGATGACTAGTGAATTAGACGAAGCTGATATTATTCTGATTGGTCCTTCTAGGACATCAAAAACTCCAACTTCCGTATATCTAGCATATAATGGATTTAAAACAGCAAATGTGCCTTATATTCATGGTTATCCGTTTTTAGACTTGTTAGGTAGCATTACAAAACAGCTTGTAATTGGTTTGATTATTAACCCAACTCGGCTAATTGAAATAAGAGAAACTAGAATGCATTCACTACAGATGAGCGATAATACTAATTATACAGATTTTAAAATAGTCCAAGAAGAATGTATGCAAGTAAAACAAATTTGCGAGCAACAAGGATGGCCAATAATTGATGTTTCAAGAAGATCTGTAGAAGAAACCGCTGCTGTAGCTATGAAACTTTATTATGATCGTAAGAAATATGTTCTTAACAATTTTAGATACTAACATTTTTAAGTAAACTTAAAGCAGTCATTTACAATAAGAATTTTACTTAGTATGATTATATAGTTAACCCGAGAAGGTTTTGGCTAAAGACGATGTCCATAACTGTTGAAAGTTAAAAAAACCGTCTATTAGCGAAGTGCTGTTGTAAGGGTTAAACCGTCATTGCGAGGAGGCTGTAAAGCCGACGAAGCAATCCAGTAACATCATTTATCTATAGATTGTTTCCTAGATTGCTTCGCTTACGCTCGCAATGACGGTTTAAGCCTTACAACAAACTCAGGTTAATTGTTAAAACAAGATTAAAAATAAGAGATTATGGCAAGTAATATAACAGATGATTCTTTTAACAAAGAAGTTTTAGAGTCCACCACACCTGTATTAGTTGATTTTTGGGCTGGATGGTGCGGACCATGTAAAATGTTAACACCTATTATTGAAGAATTAAGTAAGGAATTAGTGGGCAAAATAAAAATCGTTAAAATGGACATAGATCAAAATCCCAATATACCTTCAAGTTTAGGTATTCGTAGTATACCTACAATGATTTTGTTTAAAGATGGGAAACAACTAGCTACTAAGACTGGAGTATTCCCCAAAAATATTATTGAAGAATGGATTAACTCTTCAGTAAAAATATAACTCATATTTTTAATGTATGACGTCTAAACTAGTATTTATAGAGATATCTGATGGTTGTGTAGAAGGAATCAATAACCAACAAAGAGTAGAAAGTTTAAGACACTTTTTTATTAAAGGAGGTAAACTTTTTCCTTCGTCAATTCCTATCTTAAATAATATAAATCTTTCCTGTCAAAGAGGCGAAAAAATTGCCTTTATTGGTAGCAATGGTTCAGGTAAGAGTTCTTTGCTTAAAGTAATTGCTGGAATTTACCCATTAAAGTTTGGAAAAATTAAAGTTCATGGTAACTTTGCCGCCATTATTGAGATGGGAGTAGGTTTTGAATTAGAGCAAACTGGCAGAGAAAATATCAAAATGCTTATGATTTACAATAATATGTTAGGTAAGTACAGTAAAGAACTGGAACAAGAAATTATAGATTTTTCTGAGCTAGGGAGTAAAATAGATTTGCCGGTAAAAAATTATAGCTCTGGTATGTTATCAAGATTAGCTTTTTCTGTATCGGCTTTTCAAGATTCAGATATTCTTTTGTTAGATGAGGTGTTTGCTGCTGGTGATAGTCATTTTATTGAGAAGTCGACTAATTTTATGAAAAATAAGTTACAAAATATACCTATTTTAATATTAGTAAGTCATCAAGAAAATATTATTAAGGAGAATTGTAATAGATGTGTATTATTAAAAGAAGGTAGTATTATCGCAGACGGCAATCCAAATGAAATACTAAAAATTTATAATAGTGGGAATTATTAATGATAAAGTATTTTTTTTCCAAGAAATACTGGTTGTCAGTGGTATTATTAACCCAAGCTTCTATATCTCGTCAAAATAAAGATTCTTTTTTAGGTTCGTTATGGGGTTTAGTTCAGCCTTTTGTGCATATAATGATCATTTCATATTTTTTTGGATTTTTACTTAAGCTACCAAGAGAAGCAATGATTATGAACCTAGTCGGTGGTTTACCGTTATGGACATTTATTGTTAGCAGCTTAAATATGTCATCAAATTCATTAATTAATCGTAGTGGTATTATAAAAAAGGTAGTAATTTCTAGAACTATCTTTCCTATATCGGATAGTTTAACACAAGTTTATACCCTAATTTATTCGTTTACAGCTATGTATATAGCTTTTATCATTTTATACCCCGAAAGATTTAGTATATATATACTTTTTGTACCAATTCTTGTATTACCGTTGGTTATTTCTGTGATTAGTAGTTCTATCGCATTTGCATTTTTAACTCCTTATATACGTGATGTTCCACAGCTATTAAATTTGATTTTGAATGTTGCATATTGGACTATACCAATAGTGTACCCATATTCTATGGTACCAGAATCAAAGAAAATATTTTTTGAAATTAACCCCATTTTTCTTGTCATAAGACCAGTTCAATTCTTAGTAATAGAAGGAGTGTTGCCAGATGTATTTATGATTATAAAATCTTTTATTGTAGCCGTTATTGTTTCATTTTTCAGTTATCTTGGCTACAGATTTTTTTCTAAAAATGTCATATATTATATATAGCTAATCTAAAGAAGGTTTTAGCTATATGACACTTGCTTTTGGTTTAGATTTTATAGATTTAAATAAATTAGAAGGCTTAAAAAAATTAGATGAAATTTTTCTAAATTTTCTGCGTAGCCATAGTTATTCTCTTTATGAAATTATTTTATTGTTAAGGGTCAATCCCGATCAAGTTGATCAAAAATATTACTCAGATTTTTTATTAGAAATTTCGCCTGTTTTTGATGATTTTCTAGCTAAGTTATTTGGTATTGAACAAGAAATAGCCAATCTAAGATTTAGTCATAAAGAGTTTGATGTAATTTATGAGTGTAAGAGAAAATTCATCCAGCGTATTGCAGTAAAAAAATATCCTCCTGAAAAACTAAAAGAGATTGATTTTGATAGTGTATCAATTTTTTTAGAAAAACTTTTAGGAGAGGAGTTTACCCAAGACAAGTTTGCTCGTCAAGTAATAAAATGGCAATTAGATGATGAAAAATATGCTTTTGAGTTAGATATAGCAGCAAAATATGCTGCCTTTATGGTTTATAATAGACCTCTTGCAGGAGTAGATTTTCAAAGGAGATTTAATGAATCTGAAAATATATTATTTTCTTTACCAAATAAAATAGATAAAAATAATTTAATAGATTTTAATAAGGTAGCTAAATATAAAAAACATGTAAGAGTAGGGTTTGATGGTTTAAATCCGATATCTAATCTAGATACAGTCTTAAATGCTACTCACTATTGTATCTACTGTCATAAACAGGGAAAAGACTCGTGTTCTAAAGGGTTATACTCGAATGATTCTGCAAATATACTACCGATTACGCCATCAAAGTCGGGCTGTCCGCTGAAGCAGAAAATCTCTGAGATGAATTATGTAAAGTCCAAGGGATTTAATTTAGCTGCTCTTGCTATTATTGTCATTGATAATCCAATGGTAGCTGCTACCGGTCATAGGATTTGTAATGATTGTTCCAATGCTTGCATTTATCAAAAGCAAGAACCTGTAGATATTCCTCTTGTTGAATCTAATATTTTGGAAACTACTTTGCTTCTACCTTACGGGGTGGAAATATATTTATTACTTACCAATTGGAATCCACTTAACATTTTTGCTCTGATGCCGAAGCCTCCAACTAATTACAAAGTTTTAGTAGTGGGTCAAGGACCAGCTGGGTTTAGTTTAAGCCATTATTTATTACGAGACGGACATACTGTAGTAGCTATAGATGGCTTAAAAATCATCCCATTACCTTTTGATATTAACAAGCCTATTAAATATTGGTCTGATTATAAAAAAAACTTATCAGAAAAAATACCTGAAGGTTTTGGAGGAGTAGCCGAGTATGGTATTACTGCAAGGTGGGATAAAAATAATTTAACTATATTACGTCTGATACTGGAGAGAAACAGTCATTTTAAGCTTTTTGGTGGTGTAAGTTTAGATAGTAATATAACTATGGAGCAGGTATTTCATTTAGGATTTGACCATGTTGCCTTGTGTGTTGGAGCTGGTAAGCCTAAAATCGCCCAAATGAAAAATTTTCTTGCAAAAGGTGTAAAAACAGCCTCCGACTTTCTAATGACCTTACAATCAGGAGGAGCTTTTTTAGAACAATCTAATACTAATTTGCTTATTAGGATGCCTATTATTATCATTGGTGGGGGACTGACCTCTATTGATGCAGCAACTGAGAGTTTAAATTATTATAAGTTACAAGTAGAAAAATTTCTAAAAAAGTATGAATTGTCAGTTGAAGAGAATGGGAAAAATCATACAGAACAAAATTGGACAGATGAGGACAGATTAATAGCCGAAGAATTTATCTTGCATGCAAAATTATTTAGGCAAGCACAAAATAAAGAATCTATAAAGAAAATCTTAGATGAACTAGGTGGAGTAACAATTTGTTATAGAGGAAAATTAAAGGATTCTCCTGCCTACAAGTTAAATCCTGAGGAAGTTATGTATGCTATGGCTGCAGGTGTAAATTTTGCTGAAGATATGATACCTTTAGGCATTGATGTTGATCAGTATACTTACGCTGAATCAATAGAATTTGATAATTTAGGTATAAGGAAAAAATTTAAGGTAAGGACTGTACTTATGGCAATAGGTACGCATAAATATAATAGTTATTTGGAAAATCATTCGAGTATAACAGACTTCCTAGATAAGTCAAAAATAGTTGAGGAATTTTCAGGAGAAACGAAGCCGAGCACCGTAGCGTACACAGGCGTACGTGAGGAGCACAGGCGAGTTTCGACTACAAAATTACCAACTAGATTGACTTATGCAGGAAGTCTAACATATTTTGGTGATTGTAATCCTCAGTACTCTGGAAGTGTGGTTAAAGCCTTAGCAAGTAGTAAAGAGGGGTACAAGTTTATTGGAAAAAAACTTATCAAAAATAAACCAAGTTTTTTTGGTAATAATCTAGATTTCTTCGCTAAACTAGATTATTTGCTAACTAGCCGTATCAAACGGATTGATATTTTATCTTATAAGATAGTAGAGCTGGTAATACATTCTCCTCTCGCTGCTCAAAATTTTCAACCGGGACAATTTTTCCGTTTACAAAATTATTCTAGTGATATTTCAAAAATTATCGAACCATTGGCTGTCACTGGAGCTTATGTTGATTCAGAAAAAGGGTTAATTCATTTGATAATTTGGCAAAATGGTAAATCAAGTAAATTATGTAGATATTTATCGCAAAATGAACTAGTAGTACTAATGGGACCTAGTGGTAAGCCAACTGAGATATTAAAGGATAGCAATGTAGTGCTTGTTGGTGGAGGAGTTGGAAATGCAGTTTTATGCTCAATAGCTAAGGCTCTTAAAAATAATAATTGTAAAATTATATATTTTGCTGGTTATAAAAATTTACAAGATAGGTTCTATCAAGAAAGAATAGAAGAAGCAGCAGATATAGTAGTTTGGTGTTGTGAAGAAGGTATTTTATCAAAAAATAGGGCGGAAGATATTAGTGTTAAGGGCGATTTGGTGTATGCTATAATGGGGCATTGTTACCTTTGGAAAAATTTTAGCATAGATAGGATAATAGCTGCGGGTAGTACAGAAATGATGGAAGCTATAAGCGATATAAAAGATAATTCTTTTGGTAACAAAACTCAACTAATAGTAAGTCTTAATTCTCCTATGCAGTGTATGATGAAAGGTATTTGCGGACAATGCATTCAGAAAGTTACAGATGAAAGGAAATATATTTTTACTTGTTCCTGCCAAGATCAAGATGCAAAAATAGTTGACTTCACAGGGTGTAAAAGTCGTTTAGAACAAAACTCTCTCCAAGAAAAAAATTAAAATGACAAAAATATATAGATATATAGACTTACCAATTGCTCTAATATACTCAAATGATTTGAATATATTATTGGTATCAGACGGGGATTTTTTAACAGGTTTATATTTTGTAGGGCAAAAACATATGCCAATTTTAGATAGTAGCTATCATGAACAGCAAAATTGCAGTATATTCGATCAAACTTACCAAGAGCTAACAGAATACATAAATGGTACTAGAAAAGAATTTACCGTACCTTACCGTTTCACGGGGACTAATTTTCAGGAGAAAGTATGGTCTACCATCTCTGCCATCCCATATGCTAGAGTGATGAGTTACAAAGATATTGCAAATTTAATATTTGCTCCTAAATCTGTACGTGTAGTAGCAAACACTGTGGCACGCAACACTTTGTCAATTATAGTGCCATGTCATAGGGTTATAGGTACTGATGGTAGACTAACTGGTTACGCTGGAGGGCTTGAACTCAAGAAAAAACTTTTAGAATTAGAAGAAGGCTATAAGGATATGTACATTATACTTTGACCTTTATCGATAAAAATGATAAAATAGACCTAGGTATGAATAACCAGCTTAAACAAATATACAAAAGAATTATTTTAGATAAGTGATAATAATATGAAAATTTCAGCAAATGCTATTAGGGCTGGTAACATTATAGTGTATAATAATGATTTATGGGTTGTGAGCAAAACACCTGAACATACCAAACCTGGTAAAGGTGGGGCTTATGTGCAAGTAGAGATGAAAAATTTAAAAACTGGTACAAAACTTAATGAGCGTTTTAATTCATCCGATTACGTTGAAAAAGCACAGCTTGAGAATAAGGATTTACAATTCCTATATTTTGAAGATGATAATCTCGTGTTAATGGATAATGAGACATTTGAGCAGATTTTAATTAATAAGGCAATTCTTGGCGAATGTTTGCCATTTCTTGAGGATAATATGGTACTCAAGGTACAGTTTTATGAAGAAAAAGCTTTAAATGCTGAATTACCGCAAACCGTTATTGCTGAAATTATGCAAACTGATCCTGTAATTAAAGGCTCTACGGTAACGTCTTCTTATAAACCAGCGATTTTAACCAATGGAGTAAAGGTAATGGTACCGCCTTATTTAGTTACCGGGGAGAAAATAGTTGTAAAAATTGAAGATATAAGCTTTGTTGAGAGAGCAAAGTAATATCTTATGCAACAACCTATAACTAACTTACTTATTACTGCATCATGTAAAGCTGTTAAGTTTTTGAAGAGAGATTTTTTAGAGCTGGAAATGCTTCAAAGATCTAATAAGGGAAACTATGATTTCTGCAATAAATCTTATATTAAAACACAAGATTTATTACGTAATGAGTTGCAAAAATATACAAGTTCTTTATTTTTTCCAGAGGATAAGTTTGAATTAGATAACGCTTCTGAGATGGTTTTCTTAATAAATCCGCTTGATAGTTTGAGTAATTTAGAAAAAAGTATACCATTTTTTGCTGTATCTATAACGTGTTTAAAAAAGATTAATAAAATTTTAACCACGGTTTGTACTGTGATAAACTTTCCAGCTCTTGATGAGATTTATTATGTTGAGAAGGGAAAAGGAGTATGGGTAGGAAATAATACCACTAATAATAGTGGTAGATTAAGGGTTTCTGCTTGTTCTAGTTTTGATAATTTTCTAATTTCTACTGACGATCTTAACATAAACCCAGTTTTTTTGAAAAATGCTAGGGTTTTTGGTTCTCATTGTTATGGAATGCTATTACTTGCAGCTGGTAAGATTGATGCTGTTTATTTTTCATCATTAAATTACACTTTAAAAGCTAGCTTTGATTTAATTGTCCGAGAATCAGGTGGAGCAATAATAAATAATGACAAAATGTTTGTTGCTACTAATTATGAACTTTCCGAGAAATTTAAACATCTATTACTTGAAAAAACGTCATTGAGTAGTTAATTTTTGTTGCCAAAATTTTTTACTTTTATTTTTTTGTTGTATCATATACAATTTTATTAGGGATAAGTTTTTTAGGATTAAATCTTGAAATCCCTAATATTATTCTAATAATTTAATGTTATGTTATGAAAAAGTTTAGTGTTAATTGTGATTTTGGTGGACAAATGGCACCGTTTACCATATATGTAGGGCAACCTGAGCCGGGGCATCATCCCCTGCATTTTCAGGATGACTGGTTATCAAAGCAACGTGGTGGGAAAATACCAGCTGAGGTCATGGATGCGATAACTAAACTGCAAGAACTGGCTAATAAGAATAATGTTCTGCTGGAAGAATTGTGTGTGTATGCTCTTGGTTCTGCGCAAGAAGAGGATGATAAATCTGAAAAAAGTGAAGAATCGGAAAGTGATAATGACGACCAAGATAGTAATAATGATGTTAACGGTGAGACTGCTAGTTAACCTGAGTTCGATGTAATACCATTTCCGAAAACTAATCATCACGTCGTCGTACTTCATGATCTCCGCTGCTCACGTACTAATGTACGCTACGCCGCTCAACTTTGCTACTGCCTAGCTCTTCTTGAAGTTATACTATCGTCTACCAACTCTCCATTTACGAGCAGTATATAACTTGTTATATCGAACTTCATAATTGGCACACAATAATAATTTTGATCAGGTGGTTGTGTCTATATCAGAAGATATTACATTAATAAAATTCAGTAATGTATCTAAACAATTTGGCAAAAAGTTACCTCTTAATAATATTAATTTTACCGTTAAAAAAGGTGAGGTTACGACTTTAATCGGTCCAAATGGTGCTGGAAAAACAACAATAGCTAGATTAATCTTGGGATTAGACAGTGCCTCATCTGGTAATATAACAATTCACCCCCATCTAAAAATTGGCTATGTACCGCAGAGACTAGATTTTGCTTCAGACTTACCAATTACAGCTGAAAATTTTTTGTATTTATTAGCCTCAAATGCTACTCGCAATGATTGGCAAGAATGGAGTAATTTTATTGATTTTGATAATTATAAACATCATGATATTTCAGAACTTTCTGGTGGTCAATTTCAGAAGCTAATTCTAACTGCTACCTTACTCAACAATCCTGATCTAATTATTTTAGATGAACCAACTCAATCATTAGATGTTACTAGTCAGCAAGAATTTTATCGGATTATTAATCAAATAAAAAAACGTCTAAATATTACAATTTTTATGATATCACATGACTTATTTACTGTGATGAAAAATTCTGACCAAGTTATATGTTTGAATGGACATATATGTTGTAGCGGTAAGCCTAACGATTTAGCACAGAACCAAGACTTTCTAAACACCTTGTCATCAATTGGCTTTTATATCCATCATCATGACCATAAACATTAGATGCTCGATGAAAATCAAGAATTGCGTTGTCGTCTTCAGGACACAACTGTTGAAAGTTTCAATAAACGTCATTGCGAGGAGACCGTAGGTCGACGAAGCAATCCATATGACAAGCTTCATGGATTGCCGCGCTCACGTATGTTCGCTCGCAATGACGGTTTAGGGCTAACAACGCTCATCACAATGACGATTTTTTAACTTTTAACAGTTGTGGAGTATATACCTCATGACATGTTATACCCACCATTAATTGACAACGTTTCCCCAGTAATAAAACCAGCTTGCTCATCTGCTAGATACTCTACGGCTCTAGCAATTTCTTCCGGTCTACCCAACCTTTTCATTGGCACAGCTGCTATTATTTGCTCTAGTACATTAGCTGGTATCTTTTCAACCATTGCTGTTTTAATATACCCAGGAGCTATACAATTTACCGTTATATTTTTAGAAGCTGATTCCCTAGCTAACGCCTTAGTAAATCCTATAATTCCAGCTTTAGCAGCAGAATAATTAGTTTGCCCTATTTGTCCTGCCTGAGCATTAATCGAACTAATATTAATAATTCGTCCGTAATTTTGATTTCGCATTTGGTTAATTACTGCACGGCACATATTAAAGCATGAGCTAAGATTAACGTTAATCACTTCTTGCCACTCTTCCTCGATCATTTTATGCATCATCGCATCCCTAGTAATACCAGCATTATTTACCAAAACACTTACCGAACAACCAAATTCATTTTCAAGCTCCTCTATTGACCTAAAACATTCAGCATAATTTGCTGTATTCCATTGCTTAGTTTTAATAGAATAATTTTCATTAAAATCTTTAGCAGCTTGGTAATCACTATAGAAATTTGCTACAACGGTAAAGCCTCTATCCTTTAATGCTATAGCAATAGCCTTGCCTATCCCCCTTGTTCCCCCTGTAACTACTGCTAACCTTGACATAATATCTATAACTCATCTACAGCTTCAACAGATTCTACCTCGGGGATAAAATGTTTAAGCATTGATTCAATACCATTTTTTAAAGTAATAGCCGAACTAGGACAACCTTGGCAAGCTCCACGAAGTTCTAATTTTACCACTCCATTTTCAAATCCTCGATATATTATATCACCTCCATCCATGGCGACCGAAGGACGTACACGTGTTTCAATAATTTCTACAATCTGTTGTTCGATTTCAGACATCTCGTCAGAATTATTTATGGCAGATTGACCATTTTCCCCATCAAAGACAGTAAAACCAGCAGTAAAATGATCCATAATAACCATCAAAATTTCAGGTTTTAAAACTAGCCAATCACTTTCTTCTTCTTTAGTAATAGTAATAAAATCACTACCAAAAAATACAGATTTTACGTTATTTATACTAAATAATTGAACTACTAGCCTGCTTTTACCTTTTGCCTCATCAAGATTACTAAAATGAACCGGCTCGTTAGGGCTAACAGGTATGTTAGGGAAAAATTTTATCGCATTAGGATTAGGAGTAATTTCAGTTTGAATAAACATATACTTTTTCCTCGATAAAAAGAATGGTCTTGATAAAAATGAATGGTACCCGCGGCCAGACTTGAACTGGCAAGGGTTTGCACCCCACGGATTTTAAGTCCGTTATGTCTACCATTCCATCACGCGGGCAAGGTCAGGTTATTTTAGACTCTATGAAGATTGCACAGACTAATAAAAAAAACGTTAAAAAGCAAGTATTTTTACTATAAAAACTTCATTTCTTCTTGATTTTTATCGAGTATACATTGAATTAAGGTGAATATTAAACCTTAACTGGCATAATCACAAAAACATCTTTAGGATTCTGAAGAGTTTTCAATAACATTGGTGATGATGCATTTAAAAAGTGTAGCTCAACTTGGTTTGCTTTAGTAGCACTTAACACAGCACTTAGTGCATCAGTAAGATATTTAGGATTAAAACCTATAGACAGAGTATCTTCATGATCAAAAATGCATAAATTACTTTCATCTAGAGAACATGGTATGCATTCTTTAGCCACGCCTCTTGCTTCTCCAGAAGCGGTAATTTCAAGCAAGTCTTTTGATAAAATCAATTTTATTGCTTGAAATTTGTCTATAGTTATTGTCGCTACTCTATCTATAGCATCAGCTAGCAACTTGGTATTAATAGTAAGTTTATAGTTGTTCTCTGCTGGGATAAAAGCTTGATAATCCGGAAAAGTTCCATCAATTAGTTTTGATACCATTATAATATCATTACAAACAAATTTAATCCTATTAACACTTAGAAAAATTTCAGTTTCCAGTTGAATATTCTTAGGGTCTTTCAATATCTTAACAATTTCCTCAAGAGTCTTTTTAGGTAAAATAACTCCAAACTCGCTAGCATTATTGGCTATTTTTACTACTGACACTGATAATCTATGCCCATCGGTGCTAGCCATATAACATTCTTCATCTTTTACACAGAAATAAACACCATTAAGATTATAACGAGTTTCATCAACGGATACCGAAAACAAAGTACCGTCGATCATTTTAACAAAATCACTACAAGGTATTTTTAAAGTAGCTTCAACATTAATATCATCTAATGCAGGGAACTGGTTAGCATGTAGGGTTAGTAGGTTAAAAGCACAATTCTTTCCTAGAATTTCAAGTTGATCTGTTTCATTTGAGACACTGAGCGTTACATCATTATCAGATATCTTTCTTATTATGTCATTTAATGTTTTAGTAGATACCATTATTTCGCCTTCACTTATTACTTGAGCTGCTACTTTTTGGCTTAAATATATTTCCATGTTAGTAGTTATTAGCTCTAGCTTACCATCCTTAGATGATAATTTAACATGACTAAGCTCAGCAATTACGTTACGTTTTTCTACCACAGAATTGGCAAAAGCCAAAGCATGAGTTAATGTTTTTGTCTCAACTATTATTTTTAAGTTATTATTATTCATATTTATTTAGTATTTATCCTTTAATTACAATGGTGGATAATATGGTACGGTTATATAATTCTCCAGTATGGCAGGAACGTCGATAACTTGGATATTTCTCAGGGTTAGTATATGTATCTTCTAGCATCTTTGTTATATCTTTAATACCAGCTTCTTGCAGTTGAAGTTCTACATAAGCTGGTAAATCGAACATATAATGCTTTGTTCTCAAGGAGGCACTAAAAAACTTTGAGTTCTCAGCCCGCTGCTTTATAAAATTATCGTAAAATTCTTGGTCTACCTCATAAGAATATTGTTGAATACTAGGGCAAATAATAGCTTTAATATTTTTTGCTCCTTTCTCATGCATTAGTTTTACCAAATTATTAGTGATACCAGCTTTAGCACCACGCCAACCACAATGAGCTGCCCCTATAACCTTACCATCTTCGCTACTAAGTAGAATAGGAACGCAATCAGCAGTTTGTACTGTTAGTACTAGATTTTTTTTGGTAGTAACTGCTCCATCACCTTCGGGATCAGTCTTAACATCACTATCAGCATCAATAACTTTGTTACCATGCACTTGCTGTAGGATAACAATATTCTCGGCATCATAATATTTAACTACTGTTAGCCGATTATTCTCGACACTTTCTAAGATACTAGAATCACCCAACTTATTTTTTTTACTATAAATATGACTAGATTGCTTGAAGCTTCCATCAAAAATTTTATAATAAACTTTATTCTTTATAAACTCATCCACATGACCACCCTACAGCAATTTATCCATACACTATCAGATCATTTGCAAAAGAACAATGCTTTACAAAAAATCATTAAGAAATTTCAAACAGACTACTCGCTAATAGCTTGCATCGGAGTAGAAATAGAATTTTATTTAAGCAAAAATATTGATCCTCTCGAATTTCAGACTCTACTTGGAATAGCAGTTAAGAAAGAAAAAGGAGCTAATCAATTTGAGGTAGATTTGCCGCCTTCCACTAACATAATTGAGTATATAGAAAAAATTAGTAGCACTAAGTCTAAAATACAAATTATTGCAGAAAAATTACGGGGTAATGTAAATTTTTCTGCCAAACCATTTGCAAGCGATTATGGTAGTAGTATGCATTTTCATGTAAATTTTATATCCCCAAATGATTTGGAGAAGAGTATACTTAATATTGATCTAATAGGTCAAAGTATCTGTCATTATATGCTTGACACTTTCTTGATATTCATGCCAAATGAAGATGACTACCTTCGTTTGGATAAGAATTTTATGGCACCAACTAATGTATCTTTTGGTAATAATAATAGAACTGTTGCACTGCGTATCCCTGACCTCTCTCCTAAAAGACTAGAACATAGAATAGCAAATCCACTAACTGATCCTTATTTAGCAATTTTTACTATTTTAAACTCTATATTTCTAGGTTTAAAATTTCCTGATAAAATAAATAATATCAACAAAATATATGGCAATGCTTTTGATCAACAATATAATTTAGTGTCATTCCCCAAATCATTAACAGAAGCATTAAAGCTATTTAATTTGGAGTTTTTTATATACCTAAATGATAATAGACAAAGAGAACTAGCTACTCTAGAATCACTACTAGAAATAATGAAGAAATTATAGTGTTACAAACTTTAAAAAAAAGTACTTTAAAAATCGGTAAGTGCCAAGTTCAATTATTACCTTTATTACTTACTATATTAGCATTTGTAATTCTCTTATCACTTGGGTTTTGGCAAATTGCTAGATTACAGGAAAAAGAACTGTTTTTAAGTTCAATGAAAAATAATCTTAATAATCCGCCAATTGATATAAAAACACTTAGTGGAAATAAATTATATGCTAAAATAAGGGCGAACGGCTATTTTCTAGTGGGTAAGAATTTACATCTTTATGGACGCAGATCAATGTCCACTGAAAAAGATGGTTATTATTTAGTTACCCCATTTCAAACTGATGATAACAAGATAATCTTGGTTGTACTAGGGTGGTTTGCTGGGAGGCATAAAAAAAATATTGATAATATAATAGATAACTCTATGGAAATTACAGGTGTAATTCTTCCCGGTGAAAAAACAAAGCTGTTTGTACTGGATAATGATGTTAAAAACAATGTTTGGTTTACCTTGGATTTAACTCAAGCCTCTGATGTTCTTGGCTTAAAATTAGAAGATTTTTATTTAGTTATGGAGGGTAATAACAATCGATCTGATATTCTTAAAAGTTTGTCGATTGAAAATTTGTTGAATGTCAGAAATAATCATTTAGAATATGCTATAACTTGGTTTGCATTAGCGATTTCGTTAGCAGTAATTTTTATGATTTGTAATTTGTCTAAAAGAAATTAGTTAATAAAATAAATATAAAGGAGTAGTTATGACATTAAAAATAGGCGATATTGCACCAAATTTTACTATGCCAATAGGTGATAATAGTAAAATCAATTTGTCAGATTTAACAGGAAAGGTTGTTGTATTATATTTTTATCCTAAAGATGATACACCAGGTTGTACTATCGAGGCCGGTGACTTTAATAAATTAAAACTAGAATTTGAAAAAATGAATGCTGTCATTATTGGTGTATCAAAGGACGACTTAAATTCTCACGATAAATTCAAGAAAAAATATTGTTTGGATTTTGATCTTGCATCAGATTCTAATTCTGATACTTGTGAAAAATATGGAGTTTGGGTAGAAAAATCAATGTTTGGTAAAAAATATATGGGAGTTGATAGAGCTACTTTCTTAATAGATAAAAAAGGCAAGATAGCTTACATTTGGTCAAAAGTACAAGTAGCTGGACATGCTGAAGACGTATTAAATCAGGTAAAGAAAATAATATAAACATATCTATATTTTAACAGTCTATCTTCTAAGAGCATATACAAAAGTGAACAAAAACAACCATACTACATCGACAAAATGCCAGTACCAAGCTGCAAATTCAAAACCCAAATGACCATTACCTTTCACAAAGTCACCTCGCCGCACTCTATAATAACAAACACTTAGAAATATAGTGCCAATTATTACGTGAACTCCGTGAAAACCTGTTGCTAAGTAAAAATTAGAAGGATAGATTCCATCTTTAAAACCAAAAGCTGCATGATGATATTCATAAGCTTGCATTAAACTAAAAAATACACCAAGTATTATGGTAAAGCTAAGAGCGGTCATACAATCCTTTTGGTTATTTTCCTCAAGAGCATAATGTGCCCAAGTTACTGTTGTACCGGACAACAAAAGAATCAATGTGTTAATAAAAGGAATGTCAAAAGGATCAAATGTTTGAATACCAGCAGGAGGCCATACACCAGGCTTTACCACCCATACACCATCTAGCAGTCCTACAGGGAAAAGGTTTGCTTTAAAAAATGATCCAAAAAATACAGCAAAAAACATTATTTCTGACAAAATAAATAGTGCCATACCTATCCTTAAGCCGATTCTTACTGGCTGCGTATGATGTTTTCCAATTAATCCCTCTTTAATTACATCACTCCACCATGAATATAAACAAAAAATCACTGAAAGAATACCAGCTCCAAAAACATATTCACCAAATCTATATGCATGCATAAACATTATGCTACCGCTAGCTAAAAGCAATAAGGCAAATGAAGTCAGGATTGGCCAAGGACTCGGATCAACGAGATGAAATAGATGTTGTTTTTCTTCTAAAGAAACAACATCATTGTTTTTAATAGATATATGTAACATAACAAACTCATAAGCAATTCACTGCTTGGTTATTTTATGCTATCTTCTGTAAATATCAAGAATATACTCAACAGACGCGAATTCGGGATAAGAATTAGTTAATTCTTATCCTGAATTGGGGTAATTACAATTAATACACTTCAGGAGGAGCGTGTGAAAAATCTGAGCCTCTTCCATCACACGGTACTTCTTGAGCTAAAGCTTCTTGACCACAAGTATTCGAAAGCGAAGCATAATCATTATCAGGTATAAACATCTTACTAAAAGAGCTAAGAAGCATATTTTGAGAATTAGTTAACTCAGGTATCTCATCTGTATGATTACCGTTGATGATTGAGCTAATCCGACCGGATAGAGCTTCAATTTGTGTATTATCTAATACTTGTAAGAACATTTCCAAAAGCTGAGATTCCCTAGGAGTTAAAGTACTCAAGCCTTTTTGTAGAGTTTCATATTGACTATCATTTAAATCTTTAATCAATAATTGTTGTTTATCACATTCATTCGATATTACACGATTACTAACAGTACTGGAAGCATTATTATCTTGTCCTTCATCATCAGTATTATCACTCGCTACTAACACACTAGAAACATTAGATTCGTCAATGTTTGCTGCTTTTAAGCTCTCTTCTCTATTGACACTCTCAACCAATGTTTTACAGAGATTCTCAAGTAATTCTTTGTTATTTTCTACATATTGCCTACCAATTTCTTTTAATTTAGCTATATTATCTGGCTCAACATTATCCAATTTCTTACATTCTTTTGGTATAGGAATTAATATCTCTGTAAATTGACCAGCTTTTGGTAAATCTTTTTTAACTTCATTTGTAGCACTACTTTCGGTAGCTTTAGTAATTTTGCTTACTATGTTGCCTTTAGTTCCCCAACCTATGCAACCATCCAATTTTTTTGATGGTATCTCCATTTCTTTATTAGTTTGTTCAAAATTGATAGCACAAATCGTCGTATGTTTTAACATTTCTACTTGTTTTTCAATAGTTAGCCCTTCTTTCAGTACTCCTAGAGCTGATGCTGCCGGACGATTAGCACTTAAGCCTCCATCGACAAAAGCATAAGGTACTCCAGCATCATAGCCAAAACCACCTACACCCTCTTTACTAACAACAGGTTTAAAATAAGTAGGAGCTGCCGTAGTAGCAAGAACTACCTCTTTTTTTAGTAGGCTGTTAGGGGCATGACTATCAAAAACTTTATTAGGATCATTTTTGCCACCTACGTCAAAAACAGGTATAATAACGCGACTTATAGCCTCATCCAATGTACTATTATCCAAATATTTTTCTAACATTGCTTTAAGAGGTTTTTGACTATATTTATGGCTGAATATCCTACCGATTGGTCCATTAAAATACCATTTTTGTGGAAAAATATCAGCAGCAGTATTTTCACATAGCTCTAAAGCTTGTTTTGCTGAAAAAAGCGGTTCTGTTGATCCCTCTTCTTTAGGGATGGTCAATAAAGTTGCAATTAATCCCCCAACGCTAGTGCCAGCAATAATATTGAATAATTTAGATATAGGTTTGCCTGTATATTCCTCAATCGCTGCAAGTACAACCAACTCAGCAACCCCCTTAATTCCACCACCTGAGATAGAGAGAATCCTATTTTCTTGTATTTTATCTATTTTACCTAATTTTGTTCCACCTATGTCGCCCATAATTATAACTCATTAAAGTTAATAAAAAATATTTATACAACATACATAGTGGAAGAGCTTGTCAAAAAGATCAAGCTATAGATGATATAAACTACTAATTATTATCTACCTGTATTGTATAATAATCACTATATATTAAATAATAATTAACTTTCCTGTAATATATATAGCTTGTTGCAAAAAATAAAATTATTTTACACTTTATAAGTTGGTTAAGTAGTCTATAATCCGATTTAATTAAATTTGATTGATAAGATATAGATGAGCAAACCTAAATCCGTTTTTTTATCAGCAATTTCAGGCAATATACTGGAATATTACGATTTCACAGTATATTCAGTATTTTCATTAGTAATTGGTCATACATTTTTTCCTTCAAGCTCAAAATTTTTACAAATATTGTTGGCTCTCGGGGTATTTGCACTAGGATTCATTACTAGACCAATTGGTGGTATATTTTTTGGTTATGTTGGCGATAAATATGGAAGGCGTATAGCCTTAATTATTTCCATGCTTGGTATGACTATACCAACATTTACTATGGGACTAATTCCTTCTTATCATGACATAGGAGTTTATGCACCGATAATATTAATCATAATGCGTCTTTTTCAAGGCTTATGTATTAGTGGTGAAGGGGCTGGAGCTGCTATTTTTATTCTAGAACATCATCAAAATTTACGACCAGGTTTTACTGCTGGTTTAGTACATGGCTCAAATATGGCTGGTACGTTAATAGCCACCCTTGTAGGAATTATTATTGAACAATATTTTTATCATTTTGATTTTGCTTGGCGTTTTGCATTTTTACTAGGTGGAGCTATGGGGCTTGTCGGTTTCTATTTGCGTCTTCGTGTATCAGAGACTCCAATTTTCAAAATGTTAGCTGAACAAAAGAAAACTTTAAAAGCACCTTTTATCAACGTAGTTAAGACAGCTTGGAAAGCGATGTTTTTAACCTTTTGTACAGGTGCAGTTGCTAGTAGCGTCGTCTATTTAGTAAAAACCTATATCATTGTGTATTACCATGATGTTATGCACCTTGATAATACAATTGCTCTTACTTATATGTTATATGCAAATTTTATATCGATGGTATCTATGCCATTATTTGGTGGATTAACTGATATTATTGGAAAATTTAAGACTTTAGCTTTAGTAAGCTTAGCAATCTTGATATTAGCTTTACCTATTTTGTTATCTATGTCATTACTGTTCATGTGGCAACAAATTCTAGCACTAACTATCTTAGGTATTCTTAGTGGGGCAATAGCTGGGGCAGCCTATAGCTTTATTATATCTTTATTTACTCCTGAACAAAAATTTTCAGGGGTATCCTTTAGTTATAATTTGGGTATTACTATATTTGGTGGTACTTCTCCTCTTATTTCTCGTTGGCTTGTTGAAAAAACAGGCTTGTTTTATGCCCCTGCCTTTTATATTATGACTACTTCTAGTATATTTTTAGTTATCATTTATTTTATGAGAAATGAAATAAGATGTTTACTTAGCAGGAATTCTTTCAAAACTAGAAAGAGATAATAAGTTGTTTTAACACTCCCACTATAGTGATGGTATAAATTACTATGACCAGCAACAAAGAAAAAGCAATAACATGGTTTACAAATTTACGTGATCAAGTATGTACTGAATTCGAGAAAATTGAACTTGAATATAGTAAGGCGAAAGGTTTAGCTCCTACGAGATTCATACGATCACCATGGGACAGAAAAAATGGTGGTGGTGGCGTAATGTCTGTAATGCGTGGTAACTTATTTGAAAAAGTTGGTGTTAATATTTCTACAGTTTTTGGGGAATTATCTCTAGAATTTAGTAAAAATATACCGGGTACGGAAAATAGTAGGCAATTCTTTGCTACTGGTATTTCTATCGTGGCTCACCTTACTTCTCCATTGATACCAGCGGTACATTTCAACACCCGCTATATTGAAACTGCTAATCATTGGTTTGGCGGTGGTGGAGACCTAACGCCATTTTACCCTAATGAAAATGAGACAACAAAATTTCATAATGCTTTTAAACATGCTTGTGATAAACATGATCCAAATTATTATCCTAAATTTACAAAACAATGTGATGAGTATTTTTACTTAAAACATAGAAATGAGCCAAGGGGAGTAGGCGGTATATTTTATGATTATTTAAATACTGGAAATTTTAATAATGATTTTTCTTTTACTAAGGACGTAGGACAAGCATTTTTAACAGTATATCCTGAAATTGTTAGAACAAAGATGCTACTGCCTTGGACTAATGAACAAAAGGATTATCAATTGGTGCGTCGTGGTAGATATGTTGAATTTAACTTATTATATGATCGTGGGACAATGTTTGGCTTAATGACAGATGGCAACGTTGAAGCAATATTAATGTCTCTGCCCCCAGAAGTACGCTGGTAGCCTTGTAATCCCTAGATTTTAAGTAATTGGTGCATTCGATTGGATTCGAACCAACGACCTCTGCCTTCGGAGGGCAACGCTCTATCCAGCTGAGCTACGAATGCTTAATTTATTGCTGCTTCTCAAACATGAAAATACAATAGATCTTTTTCGCTAATAGCAACTACTGATCGTGACTTTTAAATTACCCTATGGCTTTATCTGAGAGAAGAATTTTTAACCTAACGAATATGGGGCGAATGACGGGACTTGAACCCGCGACCCTCAGATCCACAATCTGATGCTCTAACCAACTGAGCTACATCCGCCATGTAACCTGCGTTAAAGTAAATTATTATTACCCGTAAGTCAAGTATATTCGAGCCAAATTACCATGACTTAATACATTTATTTTTAGAATTTTTGCTGTCATAATTATATGATATTATTTTACTAATTCATCTAACTTACCTTCTTCTTCAAGTTTATGAAGAGCGTCACAGCCACCAATATGCTTATCATTAATAAATATTTGTGGTAATGTACGTTGTCCATTAGCTTTAGCTTGCAACTCTAATCTTTGCTTGTCATTATAATTGTCTACGATTATTTCTTTGTAAGATATATTTTTTCGATTAAGTAGTTTTTTTGCCTTAGTGCAATAAGGACAATATGTTAATGTATAAATTATGACAGTGTATAGAATCATTTTGTGCATAATTGTTATCCTATTTTTATAGTTATAAGACTATTATCCACATATAATAAACTTTTAGCAAGTTACAAGTTAATGATAAATAAGTTTTCAATAGTATCTAAATATAGTCCAGCTGGCGATCAGCCAAAAGCAATTAATGAAATCGTTAAAGGTCTTGAATCTAGAATGCGTTCACAAATACTCTTTGGTATTACTGGTTCTGGTAAAACCTTCACTATGGCAAATATTATTGAGAGAACCGGTAGACCATCACTTATTATGGTACATAATAAAACATTAGCTGCCCAAATTTATTCAGAAATGAAGGCAATTTTTCCCAATAATGCCGTTGAATATTTTGTATCATATTATGATTATTTCCAACCTGAAGCATATATTGCAAGAACCGATACTTATATAGAAAAAGATTCTTCGATAAATGAACAAATAGATTTATTAAGACACTCTGCCACTAGGTCACTGCTGGAACGTCGGGATGTAATTGTTGTATCCTCAGTTTCTTGTATTTATGGTCTTGGTTCACCAAATCTTTATTATCAGATGACAATAAGCCTTAAGTCTGGGGAAATTTATGCTAGAGATAAATTGCTTAATGACTTAGTAAATTTACAATATGAGCGTAATGATGTGGGGTTTGAACGTGGTACGTTTAGGGTAAAAGGTGATAATATTGACATATTTCCAGTACATTATAACGATAAAGCTTGGCGATTGTCATTTTTTGGCAATGAACTTGAATATATAAGCGAATTTGATCCGCTTACAGGTGAAAAATTAGCTAAATTGGATCAAGCTGTGATTTATGCTAAGTCCCACTTTGTAACACCTAAAGAAGTAGTACAAAATGCTATATCGCAAATTGAGGAAGAATTACAACGACGCTTAGAATTTCTTAAAGCACATGATAAATTAGTAGAGGCTCAAAGATTAAATCAGCGTACCCAATATGATATGGAAATGATGATGGAAACTGGCAGCTGTAAAGGCATTGAGAATTACTCTCGATTCCTAACTGGTAAAGCAAATGGGCAGCCTCCGCCAACCTTATTTGAATATTTGCCCAAAGATGCTTTACTATTTGTCGATGAAAGTCACGTATCTGTCCCGCAAATTAGAGCAATGTATAATGGCGATAGGGCAAGGAAAGAAGTATTAGTAGAACACGGGTTTCGCCTTCCATCAGCCTTAGATAACAGACCATTAAAATTTGAAGAATGGCAAGATTTTAGACCTCAGACGGTTTTTGTCTCAGCAACACCTGGGTCTTTTGAATTGGAAGAAACAGCAGGGATTATGGTCGAGCAAATTATCAGACCAACGGGACTACTAGACCCAGAATGTATTATAAAACCAGCGACTAACCAAGTTGAAGATTTGATAAGCGAGATTCAATATACGATAAATAAAGGATTCCGCGTTTTAGTGACAACATTAACTAAAAAAATGTCAGAAGATTTAACAAATTATCTACAAGAATTAGGGTATAAAGTATCATATTTGCACTCTAATGTTCATACTCTTGAACGTATGGAAATCATAAGAGATTTACGCCAAGGTACTATAGATATTATTGTTGGTATTAATTTATTGCGGGAAGGTTTAGATATTCCAGAATGTGGACTTGTTGCAATACTCGATGCTGATAAAGAAGGTTTTTTGCGTTCTGAAGTCTCATTAATTCAAACTATCGGCAGGGCTGCAAGGAATAGTCAAGGAAGGGTAATACTCTATGCAGATCGCAACACCAAGTCTATTGATAAGGCAGTAAGTGAGACATATAGGAGAAGGAAAATTCAGGAGGAATATAATGAGCAACATGGTATAGTACCGCAGACAATTAATCACCATATCCATGCACTAATCGAATTAGACAAATTGGATAGTAAGTTAGATAATAAAAAACAAACTCATATATTATTAGACAATCCAGTGAAATTGAAAGCTCATATCGATAGATTAAAGAAGGAAATGTATGAAAAGGCTAGTAATTTAGAATTTGAACAGGCGGCAAAAATACGAGATCAAATTAATGTACTAGAAGAAGCAGCCTTAGAGCTAACTTAATTTAAAGTACTTTCTGTTCCAATTAACCATTAGTTTGGGATAAGAATAAGCCTTTTAAAGAATGAGTAATAGTAATGTACTGGTTAGGGGATGAAAAAAATAAGCAATACCGCAAAAATAATGAAAACAGCTATTAGTGGATCATAAAAATCTGTTATATTTATAGATATAACCGAATTTGGAATAACTTGTTATACCGCATTCAGGTTATTTATTACCGTGTATCATCACAACACTCGCAAAAATACGTTGATGAGTTCTGTTTTAGATATAATAACAGAGATAATTACGATATGTTTAATTTGTTGGTAAAACAAGCTGTTTTGTAAAATTGGAATATTCTATATGTATACTAAAAGATTAGAAGCATCTGTAATGCATGATATCTTAGTCCAACTTGATAATCTTGGTTGGATTGTCGATGAGAAAGACCCAAAATGTAACGTCTTTCAGCAAAGAGTGAAACTTACAAAGCAAAAAGAATTACTTAACGGTAAAATACCTGACTTTGTACTATACAAGGAAGGAAGTAACGAACCAATAATAATAATTGAGGCAAAAAAACCGAATGAAAGTATACAATTAGCAATGAACCAAGCATTGAATTTGTATGCTAAACCACTAAATACGCCACTTATATTTGCTTATAATGGTAGTTATATTGAAACACAATATTTGTATAATGGACGTAATCTTAAAATTGATGGGGAAGATGTAAGGCAATTTATAAATCACCATACGGCACTCAGATTTGTTAATGAGGGTTCTGAAATACTATCTGCGGTAAATTTTATTCAGCATTCAAGAGACGAACTTATTAAGGTATTTAAAAGTGCAGCTAATTTACTAAGAGAGGATGGATTACAAGCTGGTCTTGATAGATTTGGGGCATTTTCTGATATTTTGTTTTTAAAAATTCTTGATGAAATTTCTGTTCTAAAGATGTGTGGAAGTGAAGAGAATACATTAGATGAGTATCTTAGATGGAGTTCATTTACTAAGAGAAAAGGAAAAGAATTGTATCAATATGTAAAAGATGTTGTTTGGATTAAGATTAACGAGAAATATGGTGATATTTTTAACGAAGCATTTCCTATTAGTTCACCTGATATTTTTGAAGAAATTATTTGTGAGCTTTCAAAACTTAACCTTACAGCTTCAGATAGTGATGTGAATGGTGATGCTTTTGAGTATTTTTTAAAAAATGCTTACCAAGGCATCAAAATTAAAGATTTAGGCGAATATTTTACACCTAGAAACATTGTAAGAACAATGATAAGTATGGTTAATCCTAAAATTGGCGAAACCATTTATGACCCTTTTTGTGGTACAGGAGGGTTTTTAATTGAAGCGTTTAGATATTTAAAAATCAGAACTTCGTTTAACGATGAGATGCAAAATATTCTAAGAAAAAAAACAATTTATGGTTCTGAGATTACTGTAAATGCAAGAATTGCAAAAATGAATATGATTTTGTTCGGAGACGGACATAGTAATATCAAAAAACAAGACACCATTTCTGATTATGTAAATCAAAAATATGATATTGTAATTACAAATCCACCATATTCGCAACAAACAAGGTTTGGGTATTTGTATCCCATTCAATCAAATAATGGGGACGCTATTTGTGCTTTGCATTGCTTTGAAGCTTTAAAACTAGGTGGTAGAGGTTGTTTACTTGTAAAAGAAAATTTTCTTTCAGATGGGGGCGATGTTGGAAAGGTAAGAGAGTATATTTTTAATAACTCATCAAATGTTTCTATTGTTTCATTGCCAAGAAAGCTTTTTGAACCTTACACACCAACAAAAACAAGCATTGTATATTTCGAGAAAAACAGAAAGATATCAAACACATTCTTTTTTGCAGTTAATGCGGTCGGTCATGAACTTGGTTCAAGAAAGAAGCCAATTAAGGACAATGATTTGCCAGCTGCACTTGATGCTTTCAATAATAAAAAGACTGTTTCGGAAATTGAGTCTGCTATAATAGCATCAACTGAAATCGCCAAAAATGGTTATAGTTTATGGATTTATGATTATTTTGATATTTTTGCTAATTTAAAAGGCGAGATTATAAAACTTGGTAATTATATTGAGGAGATAACAGAAAAAACAGAGCCGTCTTTACAGCCAATTACAGATTTTAGAATTTTAGGTGTAAGTAATAGTATTGGTGTTTTTGACAATGAAATTTTAAAAGGTGAGGACATAAACCAAAAATACAAGCAGGTTCAAGCTGGAGATTTGGTATATAATCCGCATAGGATTAATGTTGGTTCTTTAGGTTTAGTCTTTGAGGATTTAAGCGGTGGTTATGTAAGTGGTATTTATATTGTCTTTAGAGTTTTAAAAAAATTCCAAGATACTCTACCATCCGAATATTTATTACATATTTTAAAGTCAAAATATTATTTAGCCATTATTGGCAAATACGATACAAAATATGGAGCTGTTAGAGCAAACTTAACTTATGAACAGCTTTGTAATATACACATACCATTACTTAAAAAAAATGAAATGAAAGAATTTTTAGAAAAAATAAGTAAACTAAATAATATCACGGAAGAATTTCAGAAAATTAAAAATAATCTTAAAGAATCTATACATAAAATTTTACCTCATTTATGAATTAAATATAATTTTATGTTAGTCAGGGAATGATGGCGAAAAGTTTTAAGTGTAAAAAGACAAATATACTATTTGAAGAATATAAGTATGATAAGAAATTCTTTGAAATATCCCAAAAAGCTCTTATTAAGCTTGCAATGATTGATGCAGCAAATATCTTAGACGATTTGATTATACCCACTGCAAATAGATTAGAGAAATTGCAAGGTGACAAGGCTAATAAATATAAATGATAAATGGAGAATATGCTTTGCTTGGAACAATGGTGATGCTTACGAAGTAGAAATAATTGATTATCATAAATAAAATGTAACTTACATGCATAAGATTAATCCTATACATTCTGGGGAAATACTTAAGACTGAATTCTTAGAACCTTTCGGTATTGCAGCTTATAGATTAGCTAAAGATATTGAAGTACCCATTAATAGAATAACAGATATCCTCAATAAACAAAGAAATATTAGCACTGAAACCGCTCTATTACTAGCAAAATATTTTGGTTTATCAGATAGTTTTTGGATTAGAGTGCAAGCAAGATATGATGAGGCAATAACTAATACCATTTCTCAAAACTAAATTGCTACTCGGAGTACGAGTGTCGAGTATCGGAGCGTACAACTAATCACACTACTGGACAAAAGAGATGGGGTGGTTGCAAGAGCTAGTAAATAGAGTATTTTAGATTGAACACAAAAAAATCTGTGGTACTCTATGTTACTAGCCGAATTACTATATAATCATTTTGAGATGAAAGATTCAAGACTAAATACGTTCAAGAGATGGGATATCGAAGCTGCCTTTAAAGGGTGCAAAAGTAATGGTTTTAGAATGGAAGATACGCATATAAAGAGTAAAGTGCGATTAGAGAATTTTATAAAATGTTTATTTATAGCATATGCAATGGCAATAAAAATAGGAGCAATTGGAGAGCAAGAGCAACCGATAAAAATGAAGAAAACGCTAGGATGTAGGAGTTATTCTGTACTACAGTTAGGTATAAGATCAATTAAACAAGCTTATAGTCGTTCTAAGCAATTTTTTGATTCCTTAATCATAAAATTGTTTAAGTTACACTTTGTGCAACCAACTTAACCTTTTTGTCCAGTAGTGTGACAACTAATACGTGAGGAGCGGAGATTATGAAGTACGACGACGTGATGATTAGTTTTCAGAAATGGTATAAGGAGAGAATATTTGACCACCTTGCTTCTATTCATCCTTTAGCTGCCATGGGGAAAAGACATAATGTTAATAATAATAAAGATTCAGATTATTTGACATAAAGTAACACTCGATAATCAAGTTTTTTAAAATTGTTAAAAAAATTATATTTTGCAGAGGAAAAAACCTATACTTTAGTGCTGTTAATACTACTTATAAAATAAATTTTATAACCTTATTAACCTAAGAGTTTCAGTATTATAAAAACTAACACAAAAATTTGCCTTGCAATAAGCCAATTGTTATGACTTAGAAAAAACTTGATTATCGAGTAACAAATTACATACTATACCGCAACTAAATATGTCTTTGGAGAAAACATGCAATCAAATCGGTTATATTTATTTAGAGATACGCGTTTTTTGCCTATCTTCATAGTACAATGTTGTGGTTGTCTAAATGACAGTCTACTAAAAAATGCGTTAATTATATTAATTACCTATAAACTATCTAGTCAATTGGTAGAATCAACCCAATTGCTTGTGCTAGCGGCTAATACCGTTTTTGTATTACCTTTTGTAATATTTGCAAGTATTGCAGGGCAAGTGGCTGATAGGTACGAGCGATCAACTTTAGTTAAAATCATTAAATTATTTGAACTATCCATAGTGCTTTTTGCTACTTATGGATTTTTTGATAATAGTTTAGTAATACTTTTTTTATCTATATTTCTTATGGGTATACATTCGACATTTTTTGGACCAATCAAGTATAGTGTTCTACCAGACCATTTATACCGAAATGAGTTATTGGGAGCTAATGGATTCGTTGAGGCAGGAACATTTATTTCTATTTTAGTTGGTACTATTATTGGAGGATACTACACCATAAGTGGCAATTTAATAATCACTATTCTGATAATAATTGCTATAGTTGGCGTTATTGCTAGTTATTTTATGCCAAAATCGAATAACTCTAACTGTGAAATTAAAATAAATTTAAATTTATTTCGTGAAAGTATAGAAATGATTAAATATGCCCAAGCTAAAAAGCAAGTATATTTGGCAATTCTCGGTATATCTTGGTTTTGGTTTATCAGTGCAGCAATACTTGCTCAAATTCCATCTCTTGCTAAAAATACTTTTGGAGCAGATGAAAATGTTGCTAATTTATTCCTTGAAACATTTTCAATTGGAGTAGGGGTTGGCTCTTTTTGGTGTAGTAAGATTTTTGGCAATGAGATTACCACGAAATATGTTTTTGTCTCAGCGATTGGTATCAGTATATTTGGTATTGATTTATTTTTTGCCAGTCGAATTAGTGCAGTGCATTATGAACCGGAACAATTAAAGAGTATATTTGTCTTTTTATCTAAAAAGCATAATTGGCGGATTATTATAGACTTATTTTTTATATCTGCCATTGCGGGGTTATATATTGTTCCACTTTTTGCAGTATTACAATATTTTAGCTCCTCAGCTCATCGCAGTAGAATAATTGCTATAAATAATTTTGTTAATGCTTTATTTATGGCTGGGTCTACTGTAATACTTTCTTTATTATTCTATTGGGAATATTCGATACCATCCGTTATACTATTTATTAGCCTGCTTAACATAGTGGTAGCTTATTATATTTATCAATTAATTCCTGAAGTAAAAATAGTACCTTTTGCTGTTAACCGAGCTATTTTAAAATTTCTTTTTGATTGTATGTACAGAGTGGAAGTTAAAGGCATTGAAAATTTTTATAAAGCTGGCAAAAGATCAGTAATTATAGCTAATCATATTTCATATATTGATCCTGCCTTACTTGCAACTTATCTACCTGAAGAAATGACTTTTGCCATTAATACAACTATAGCTAAAGCATTGTGGGTAAGACCATTTCTAAAAATGGCAAAAACACTGCCGGTTGATCCCACTAATGCAATGGCTATAAAAACTTTGATTAGAGAGGTGCAAAAAGATAAAAAAATTGCTATATTTCCCGAAGGAAGAATAAGTATTACTGGTTCCTTAATGAAGATATATGAAGGACCTAGCATGATTGCTGAGAAATCTGATGCGACAATTCTACCTGTAAGAATAGATGGTACACAATTTACTCATTTTTCCAAACTTAAAAATATACTAAAAACACGGATATTTCCTAAGATTACTATCACTATTCTACCACCAGTAAAATTTCCTTCTAAGCCAAATATAGATAATAGGGAAAAGCGTAAATATATAGGTCAGGCTCTTTATGATATCATGGCTGATATGATGTTTGAAAGCTCTGATTATCAAAATACTATATTTCAGTCTCTAATTGAGACAGCAAAAGCTTACGGTTTTAACAAAAAAATAATACAAGATATTGATGATAAATCTGTTACCTATCGCCAATTAATATTGGGATCTTTTACTTTAGCAAATTTAATAAAACAGGATACGGAAGTGGCTGACTATGTAGGTCTTATGCTACCTAATATGGTTGAAACTATGGTTACTTTTTATGCTATGCAAGCCTGCTGCCGTCGACCAGTTATGATTGACTATATGAGTGAGGTGAGCAATATAGTGGCTTCATGTAAAACAACGTCAGTTAAAATGGTATATACTTCAAAACAGTTTGTTGAAAAAGCTGGATTACAGGAAGTGGTGGCAAAAATCTTAGCAGACAATATAAAAATTATTTACCTTGAAGATTTAACACAAAGAATTGGTTTATATTTAAAAATTAAGGCTATTATTGCCAGCTTCTTCCCACAAAGTTATTACAACAACATATGTAGCAGTTATGATGATAATGATCCATCAGTTGTAGTATTTACTTCGGGTATTTCAGCAACAGCTAAAGCTGTAGTATTATCACATAGGAACTTGCAGGCTAATAGATGCCAACTTCTAGCTAAGGTACATTTTAGTCCTGATGATTTTGCCTTTATGGCTTTACCGCTTTTTCACTGTTTTGGTTTATCTGGAACAATAATGATGACACTCAATGCTATACCAGTGTTTCTTTACTCGTCTTCTCTGCATTATAGGAGTATTCCTGAGGTAATATACGATATCGGAGCGACAATTATGTTTGGTACGGATATATTTTTGTATGGTTATGCTGTCTATGCTCATCCTTACGATTTTTATTCTATAAGATACGTATTTGCCAGTAGTGAGAAACTGAGAAAAGACACAAGGGAATTATGGCTTGATAAGTTTGGTATAAGAATTTTTGAAGGATATGGTACGTCAGAAACATCTCCAATAATATCTTGTAATACCCCAATGCATTATCGTGCTGGAAGTGTAGGGCGTTTGATGCCTAAAATAGAATATTATATTAGACCAATTCACAATAGACCTCTTGCAGAATTTGCTTCTGCTGAGGAATTTAAAGAAACCACGGAACTTCGAACCGTAGCGTACTCAAATGTATTTGAAGAGCAGAGTACCGGGAGCACGAATAAATTACCAGCAGAAGTAGAGTTTCAAAAGAGATCTAATAGGTCTATTGGAATAGAGGGGATAGGACAACTATTCATCAAAGGACCAAATATTATGCTTGGCTATATGCACTCTAATAATCCTGGAATTATCCACCCTACATCATCAGAGGAGTTGGGTTTGGGATGGTATGATACTGGAGATATAGTAAAAATTGATGAAGATGGATATCTTACCTTATTAGGTCATATTCAGCAATTTGTTACAATAGAAGAAGTAATGTCACTGATATTAATAGAGGATTTAGCTAATATGATCGATGTTGATAGTAAGCATGTTGCTATTTGCCCTGATGATGATAATAAAGACAAACAGATTTTTCTATTGACCACAAGTCAGACCATAAATAGTGAAAAATTCATAGAAATAATGCATAAAAATTCAATAGACTCAAACCAAAAGAATATACCAGTTATTATCCCTGTTAAAGAAATACCAATTCTACCAATAGGTAAAGTAAATTATCGGCAAATAACTAAAATGCTTGAAAATTATAGAAAAGTAACTAAAATGCTGAAATAAGGTACATGAGTGTCATATATGGACGCCAATATAGTAGACTTCCTGCATAATTCTACTTTTGCTGGTAATTTGTGCGTCGATCCGGTACTCGAATCCTCACGTACATTTGAGTACGCTGCGGGTCGAGGTTCCGTGTCTCCTACAAATTCCTCAGCAAAAGCGAATTCTGCAGGAAGTCTACTATATAACTTGGACTAATAAACCATTTATAACAAACTAATCTATTTAATAGAAAAATATTATGCATAATGTTGTTGGTAAAGTATTATTAATTATTGTTGTTGTTCTTCTAGCATTATTTGCTTATAAAACTATGAAGACTCCTAGTGCTTCTACTACGGTTTCGATTAACACTCTTGATCAGCAAGTGTTAGACAAAAAAGAAGAAGTGGAAAAAACTGAACAAATTATAAAAGAATATTTGTTAAATAATCCCGAAATAATCATTCAGGCAATAGAAGGTCTTCAGCAGCGTAAAATGCAAGAAATGGAAATAAAAACTGGCGAATATATAAAAGATAATAAATCTGAAATAGAAGATTCTCTTACATCTCCTGTACTTGGTAACCCGAATGGAGATGTAGTCATCGCTACTTTTTATGATTATAACTGTAGTTATTGTAGAAAAGGTCATAACTTTATTAACCAGTTAATCAAATTAGATACGGGGGTTAAAGTCGTTTTAAAACCATTCCCGATTCTTGGTGATGCATCTAATTATGCTGCAACTATTGCTTTAGCTGTTTATAAAACCACTCCGAGTAAGTTTCAAGATATTCATGATGGTTTAATGGACTTAAAATCTATTACCAAAGAATCTGTAGAAAAATTGTTACTAGTAAATGATCTAAATCCTGAAGTAATTGCGGAAGAAATCAATAAAGATGAAATAAAAAATCTCATCGACAAAAATGTTAAGTTAGCAAAGGGTTTAAAAATACAGGGAGTACCTGCTTATATTATTAATGGTAAATTAATAGCAGGAATGGTAGATATAGACCAATTGCAGACGATAGTTGCTGATATACGAAGTCAAAATAAGTAGTTTCGCTGTTATCCGAGCTACGGTGCATGGAGACTTTGCCTAAAAATACCAATGTAAGTAATGGTACTACAAGACCAAAAACGATATCGACAACGCAATTCTTCAAAGTAGCACCAAACAAAATGCTACACATTATGTAAAAACAAACTATTAGAAGCAGTTTGTTAGAAGAAGCTGACACTTGATATAGTGCTATCAAGTTCATAATGGAAGAAGCAAAAATGCTCGAAAATCAATATGTTAGATAGTTATTTCTTAGAAACCGTTTGGCAGTTCATATTTAGGTTGATAACAGCATAATATAAAGTTATAATGTTCATTACAACATTCACACAAATTAAAGAAAATTTATGTCTAGATTAAGCTTAGATGTTTCGGATGAATTCCACCTTAAGCTAAAGATGCTTACCACTTGGAAGGGCATTAGTATAAAGGATTTTGTAATACAAACATTAAACAAACAAATTGAATTAGAGTATAAGCCTTATGTATCCAAAAATGTATTGAATGATGAAACAATACAAACTATAGAAGAATCACATCAAGGTATTAATTTAAACTCTTATGATTCGAAGGAAGAATTTTTTAGACATATTGATAGATTACAAGAGGAAGTAGAACAAGAGGTAGCCAAAGAGAATAAGAAGGCAAATAGTGACCTTTAGAATACTTTCTACCAATAAGTTTGACAAAGAATTTAAGTTAATGCTCAAACGGGGTAAAGATAGAAAAAAATTAGATAAGTTTATTGATTTAATAGAGAAAGGGCTTAATCAAGATGTTGAATATCATCTATTGTTGCCAAATAAATACCGTTTGCATAAGTTATCTAACAATTATTCAGCCCTTTGAGAATGTCATTTAGAGCCTGATTGGCTATTAGTTTTTGAGTTAAATAATAAAACCTTAATATTAGAAAATACAGGTAGTCATAGCGATTTATTTAAGAGCTAATACTTAATACCAAACGATCAAGTTCATAATGGAAGAAGCAAAAATGCTTGAAAATCAATATGTTAGCTAGTTGTTTCCTAGAAGAGTATACACCTAATAACTCAAAATCAACATATCTCGATCTATTCTGAAACCTTTAAAACGCTCTAATAACGACATACCGAGTAACGATACGTCAAGACCGCCAGTACCTATGTGAGCTTCAACATTTCTAAAAAAAGCTCCTCTACCAATCTCAACACTATTTAATCTCACGGGAGCAGCCCTACTCGTACCATTAGCTGTAGAGTAAGTTCTAGTGTAATTTAGTTTTGATAAGTCAAATCCTAGCATTTTAGCATCACTAATAGTAAGAGCAACATCACTTGCTCCGGTATCAATCATAAATTTAATTTTTATTCCGTTTACCACGGCGTTAACGTAGAAATGCCCATCGTTACTACGACTAATTACTAATTCTCCTTGTTTATTGACCCAATTATATGATGGTATTAGTACGGATATGACTCTTTGAGCGGCGTAATTTAACTCAAACTTGAAAGCATAACCAGTAATTATAATTAAGAAAATTCCACCCCAAGTTAATAATTGAATAGAGAGTATCCTTATACCTTTTTGACTAAAGGAATTATAAACTATACTGATAATCACCAAAATCATTATAAAACAAGTTATACTTTTTTGGTTATCCCAAGAAAAAGCAGCAAATTGTGCAGCTACTAGTTTACGTACACAGAAAGTAATGACAATACTAATGCAGAGAATAATTATTAACTTTATAAGACTTTTATTACTCACATTAAATCACCTATATTCTCTAAAAATAATCTTGCTCTATGAGATTTGGGTTTTTTAAAAAACTCTACTGCCGGCTGATCAGCTAAAACTTGTCCGTGATCCATAAAAATTATCCTATCGGCTATGGCTTTGGCAAATTTAATATGATGAGTAACTACAATCATGGTTATTTGACTTTTAAATAAAGATATAATTTCAATAATATCTTTAATATTTTCAGGATCTAAAGCTGAAGTAGGCTCGTCAAATAACATTATTTCTGGATTCATCATCAAGGCTCGGCAAATCGCCACTCTTTGTTTTTGTCCCCCAGATAAATTGACAGGAAAGGCGGTAATTCTTTGTCTTAAACCAAATTGTTCTAATAATTTCTCTGCCTTAGCAATGACAGCCATTTGCTTCATTCCTAAAATATTAACAGGAGCATATATTAAATTATCTTGGACATTTAAGTGCGGAAAAAGATTAAACGCTTGAAAAACCATGCCAATTTTAAGACAAAGCTTCCTTTTATTTTTTTGCGTCAATTTTTTGTCATCGATTAACACATGCCCACTGGTAGGAACTTCTAAAGCATTGATAATTCGCAATAAAGTAGATTTACCACTACCAGAAGAACCTATAATCGCTATAGTTTCTTTTTTCTTGAACTCAAGACTAATATCTTTAACAGCATAGGTTTTGCCATAGTTTCTTGAAACCTTATCGAGTATTATCATATACTCCTAATAATTTGAAAAGTTGATAGACCTACGTGAATTCGGGATAAGAATTAACTAATTTTTATCCCGAATTAGGGTAACTCAGGTTTGTTAAACTATAAATTTGTAACCATCATATAGAGGTTTTATATTACTTGGCAATATTTTTGATATCTCATGGTAATCAATAAAATGATTCATATTCGTTAATAATATTTGTTGGGGTTTATATTCATCGTTCCATTGTAAAATTTTATCTAATCCTGCATGGCAATCATTAGATTCATACGCCATACAGTCTAATATCCAAACATTGATATTTTTTAAGAATGGCTTAGATTCTGCCGGAAAAGCTAGCACATCACTAGAATATACAAAATCATCCATTCTAATACCTAAACTATCTATAGAACCATGATGTTGTCTGAAGAATTGTACATCTATGGTATTAATTTTAAATTTTGCAAAAAAATCTACCGGTCTTGCAATCAGTTTGTCCGGAGCAAATAAATGTTGGTGACGATTCTCAGTTTTCAATGCTGTGCTACTGTCAGAAAAAATTTCTAGTGGTGTCTTTTGGAAAAATGGAAATATACGTAAATCATCAATACCGTTAACATGATCTGCATGATAATGGGTTAATATAGCACCGTCCAATTTTTTAATCTTTTCTCGCATTAGTTGATTTTTGATGTCAAAACCAAAATCAACAAGAATTTGACTATTACCATCATCGATGTATATTGATGATCTAGTTCTTTTATTGTAACTTGAAGTAGAAGTGCATATATTGCAATCACAATTAATTATCGGCATACCAAGTGATGAGCCACATCCTAGCACTGTTATTTGTAGCATATACTAAACCAAACAAAATTGAAATTGAAAATGTTTGAACTTTTATATAATTTCCATGGTCTTAATCAAGAGATATTCTTGTGGATCAATAGAATTACTAACCATTTTAGCATAATAGCTTATATTCTACAAATTATCTCTTATTGTTTTAATATTACCAACTTTGCTATCGTTTATTTTATATATTGTGGATATTTCTATATCCAGTTAAAAAAGATTCAAGATTTTAATCAGCGTCAGATCAAATTTTGGTCTATATATAATAAAATGGTAATGATTGGTATAATTTATGCTATATTTGGTTGTACTTATGCTCTATTTAAGTTTTCAGTTAATATACCTAGACCATTTTGCTCATTGCCTCTTAATAGTTTTGTAACAATTGCTAATGTTGAAGTTGAAAGATGTTTATCCAGCTTTCCAAGCAGTCACTTCGGATTAGCATTAATGGTATCCTACTGTATTTGGCCATATATAACAATGGGGCAAAAAATTATAGCCTTTTTGATTGTTTTATTAGTGGCAGTCTCACGTATTACTCTTGCTATGCATTACCCAGCTGATATTATTTATAGTTTCTTTATCACCATAGTGATTATAATAGTTAGTAAAATGATTTTTAAAATTTTTACCAACAATTTAATAAAATGGTTTGGTGAAAGGATTCTTTCTCTATTATATCATTATTTTCTAGACCACTAATATAATTAATGATTTTTATTTTGAATAAATTTCACTTATGTTTTATAGTAGTAAGATACTAAAAAAACTCTTATTATAGCTTCAAATTTATGCAAAATATGGAAATTATTGAGACTATCTCTACATCCGTATCATGTTTTGGCAAAGAACCACCTTTTGATCATCCGAGAATTTATTTGGAGATTGATTCAACCAAAGGATCTATTGTGTGTCCTTATTGTAGTAAAACATTTGTGTTAGTAAGTAATGAAGATAAAACTCCTGTCAGATAGTACTATAAACCGCATCGCTGCTGGGGAAGTAATTGAACGACCAGCTTCGGTGGTAAAAGAACTAGTTGAGAATGCTATTGATGCAGCTAGCACTAAGATAGATATAAGCTTACAGCAAGCAGGGAAAAATCTTATTATTATTTCTGATGACGGAATAGGCATGTCTGAGGAAGATCTAAAAATTGCCGTAGAACGTCATACTACTTCTAAACTTGATGAGTCAGATTTACAAAATATTCACACTTTTGGCTTTCGCGGAGAGGCATTACCTTCAATATGTTCTGTAAGTAAGATGTTGATTACTTCAAAGGCACGTGGGGCTGATAGGGCTTATCATATACAATCTAGTGGTGGGCATAATAAAGAGATTAAACCTACCATTCATAACGAGGGTACTAAGATTGAAATACGTGATTTATTCTTTGCCACCCCTGCAAGACTAAAGTTCTTAAGATCTGATAAAACTGAATTGGCAGCTTCGGTTGATGTAATCAAGAAAATTGCATTAGCTCATCCTAAAATCAGTATTAATTTATCTCATGATGGCAAAAATATCATAAAAGTAAAAGGTCAAGATGGAAATTTTGATGATCTGTTAAAGCAAAGAATAATTGATATATTGGGTTATGATTTTATTGAAAATTCTGTCCATATTAATCTACAAAGACCAGAAATATCAGTATATGGCTTTACCAGCCTTCCTACCTTTAATAGAGCTTCTGCTGAGGATCAGTTTTTATTTGTTAATAATAGACCCGTTAAGGATAAATTACTACAAATCGCTCTAAGACTAGCTTATCAGGATTATTTAGCTCGGGATAGACATCCAGTTTCAGTTTTGTTTCTACAGATAGATCCCCACATGGTTGACGTTAATGTACATCCTGCCAAAACAGAAGTAAGGTTTCATGATCCAAGTACCATACGGGGATTACTGATAAGCTCTATCAAAGATGCCCTTGCTACTAGAAGTCATATGGTGTCAACAAATATTGCCACAACTGCCTTAGGTCTTTTTCGAAATACTACTACTAATAATAATTTTGTTAAAACAAATAAGGCATTTCAAAAGAACCCTACCTCTTCTTCTAACAAAGTATACTCAAATGATTTGGAGAATTGGAACGTAAAACAAGGGGTGAGCGAACGGAGCGTACATGAAGTACGTGAGTACGCGAATACCCCGCAGTTTTGCGAAACCAATTCTTCAAAGCAGAAGAGTATATATCCAAATAGTTTGAGTATATCTGATAATATCAGTACTTATAAGTCTCAAAATTTAACCATTCCTAGGCACAATGATAGTTCTAATGTTCAGCAACAATTAATAAAGACAGACCCACATGCTAAAGTAGAAGTGTTAGAGGATGATATCCTAGACCTAGATTGTAATAATAAACCTCTTGCAAAATTCACTTCTACTAGGGAATCTGCAGGAGGATTGAAACCTCACCCTTCAAGCAGTACGGCAAATTCCGTTACGGATTCGAGTCTAGCACCATTGCCTAAATTACCAGCAGAAGTAGAGTTATGCAAAAAGTCTAATGTTGCACTCGGAGCAGCAAAAGCTCAAATGCACGGCACTTATATAATATCACAAACAGCAGATAGTATTATTATCGTAGATCAACATGCAGCACATGAGCGTTTGGGATACGAGAAAATTAAGCAAATGATAAGTAACAATGGCTTAATTAAGCAAAGATTACTCATGCCTGAGATAGTAGAATTACCGGATGTCAAAAGAGCTGATTTATTGTATAATAAAAAGGATGATCTTTCTAAATTAGGTTTAAGCCTAGAAAAATTTGGCGAGCGGTCCATCATTGTATCAGAGACTCCAAGCTTACTTGGAAATACCGATATAAACCAGCTTACCCAAGACTTGGCAGATAATTTATCTGATCTTGGTGAAAATATTTCCTTGATTCAATTGATTGAACATGTTACAGAAACCTATGCATGTCATTATGCTATCAGAGCAGGTCGTAAATTATCTTCTGAAGAAATGAATGAATTATTAAGACAAATGGAAAAAACCCCATTTTCTGGTCAGTGTAATCATGGTAGACCAACTTACATCGAACTCAAACTCAAAGATATTGAGCGATTATTTGGACGTAGGTAACCTGAGGTTACGCGAATTCGTGATAAGAATTTGTCAATTCTTATCCCAAATTCGCGTAGGTTAGGTAACTTGAATTCGGTGTAACAAGTTACATCGAATTCAGTATTATATATAGAAACAATCAGGTTTGAAGCGGCTGCCCACCTGATTGTTAAAATATAATACTCCATTCAATATGTGATTTTAATAATTAAAATCACATATTGAATGATGAAAAAAGTTAAAATGCACCCGCGTCAGCCGCTTCAAGAGTGCATTTTTCCTTATAGCAAAGCAAGTATCGATATAAGAATTAATAATTCTTATATCGAACTGAGGTTAGGTAGGTTTTAAACTGTATAAAAAAATAATGTAATGTCTAACTATAATAATATATTCGATCACCATATAACTAGAATTAAACAAGAAGGAAGATATCGTGAATTTGTTCCTGTTCAAAGACAGGCAAATAACTTTCCATCTGCTTGGTATGGTAATAAAGAAATTGTAATGTGGTGTATTAATGATTATCTTGGTATGAGTAAGCATCCAGATGTTACCAAAGCTGCGTTAGATGCTATATCCAAATATGGAATTGGTTCTGGTGGTACAAGAAATATAGGTGGCAATAATAGCAGCATAATAGAATTAGAGAAGGAACTAGCAATCCTACATAATAAAGAATTAGCTCTAGTTTTCACTTCCGGTTATGTTGCCAATGATACTAGCCTTGCAACACTGGCAAAAATAATGCCTAATATAGTTTTTTTCTCAGATGAGTTAAATCACGCTTCTATTATTTCTGGTATCTGTAATTCAAAAGCTGAAAAACATATTTATCGGCACATTGATGTTCAGCATCTTGAAGAATTACTCAAAACAGTGGATATTAATAGACCAAAAATTATTGTTTTTGAATCAGCTTATTCTATGGACGGATTATTTTCACCAATAGAAAAAATAGTGAATTTAGCTAAAAAATATAATGCTTTAACCTTTATTGATGAAGTACATACAGTTGGTCTGTACGGCAAACATGGTGCTGGCGTTGCCGATCTTCAGGGTTGTGCTGATAAAATTGATATGATTCAAGGAACGCTTGGTAAGGCTTATGGCACTATTGGTGGTTATGTTGTAGCCAATCGTCAAATTATCGATTCTATAAGGCTTACTGCACTAGGTTTTATATTCACCACCTCTCTACCTCCAGTTATTGCTTCAGCAGCAACTGCCAGTATTCGTCATTTAAAAAATTCTAATATGGAGAGGGAAACTTACCAAAAGGTAATAGCCAAGGTAAAAAAATCTTTTGATAAAGCTAAAGTAAATTATTTAAAAAATGATAGTCATATTATACCAATAATTATTGGTGATCCAATTAAAGCCAAACAAGCCTCTGAAATGTTGTTGGATAAATATAATATTTATGTTCAGCATATTAACTTCCCAACAGTACCACGTGGCACAGAACGTTTAAGAATCATCCCAACACCTAACCATACCGACCAAATGATTCATGACCTCACCACAGCCCTTGTTGAAATTCTTAGTACCCTCGATATATCACCATCAATCAATTCTTACTCTATAATAAAATTACCTTTACACCCTGCAGCGTAGCATAATTGCAATCAGTAGTTAATGTACATAGTAGCATTAACTACCAAAGATGCCATCACTATGTCATCAACTATGATTTTAATAGCAGGTGTAGCAATAATAATTCTTCTTACTAATACATTTTCTTCAATCGATTTCTAGGTTGTGTGAACATTTCTATCTAATGGTCAATTTCGTCGTTATTTTCGTTCTCGAATCCTCACGTACATTTAGTACGCTGCGGTTCTGCGAGCGAAAATGCCTATAAATTTACTCATTACATAGAAATGTTCACACAACCTAAAGAAAATAATGTATAATGAAAATTATTAAGAAATGAACTAACATGACCACATTTACTAGTATAAAGACTCCTCGCTGGCTATATCGTTTTGATACTTTTAAACGTGCTTTTGCTCTGCTACGTGAGGCTATGTACATAATGCGAGAACGCAAGATAAGTCAGTTAGAGATGGAAGGAGTAGTACAGCGTTTTGAATATACGTGGGAATTGACATGGAACGTACTTAAAGACTATCTAGAATATAAGGGGGTGATACTATCAACCATTACCCCAGCTACCGTACTTAAGGCAGCTATTGCCGCTAATTTAATTAAGAATGGTGAAGTATGGATGAATGCTTTAGATTCCCGTAATAAGATGTCACATACCTACGATTTCAAACAGTTTGAACAGATTATTATAAATATTGAAAAGGATTATTATCCTGAATTGGAGATCATGTATTTTAAGATGTATTTGGTGATGCTGAAATTTACAGAAGAAGAGATGGTAGATGAAAGTAAATATATCTAATCATGGATTAAGTAAGGAACAGTTAAACATACTGCGTAATATTTTGTTGCCCTTCTCAAAACAAATTGAGAGTGTTGGTTTGTTTGGTTCGCGTGCTACTGGTTCTTATCGTCCTAATTCTGATATTGATATAGTTATTTATGGTTCGCTTGATGAAAAAACCCTTGATCGTATATTTACTTTACTTAATGACAGTAACTTACCGGTTAAAGTAGATGTACAATCTTATGATCTGATCACCTATCCACCTCTCAAAGAACATATCGATGCTAACATGCTACTATTGTTTACGCATGACCAATTTGAAGAGATCTAATAGACCTCTTTTGAAACTCTACTTCTGCTGGTGATTTGTACGTGATACCGGTACTCTGCTCCTCACGTACATTAGAGTACGCTGCGGGTCGAGGTTCCGCGTCTCCTTCACACCCTTGCGCATAAGCGAGTTTCAAAAGAGGTCTAATAAAGGGGTTGGAAGTAGTGATATAGTCAATTCAGGAGGATTGGGTAGCAGGAGCGATGGAGCGACGCCTATATGTAATAGGCGAGCGAACGAAGACGACGCTACCGACTTCTCATCAATTGACTATAGTAAAAGATGAGCTTAAGTAATAGACTTCTTTCGAAACTCTACTTCTGCTGGTGATTTGTACGTCGATGCGGTACTCGAATCCTCACGTACATTAGAGTACGCTGCGGTTCTGCGTTCCGCGTCTCCTTCAAATCCCTCAGCATAAGCGAGTTTCGAAAGAAGTCTAATGTTCAAATAAGCATAAACATGAAAAATCCTTTATCGATATATATACACTGGCCGTTTTGCTTGTCAAAATGTCCATATTGTGATTTTAATTCTCATGTTGTAGATAAAGTAGATCATGATACATGGTTGAAATGTTATGAACTAGAGCTTGATCATTTGAAGGATATTATAGGTCATAAATATATAAAATCTATTTTCTTTGGAGGTGGAACTCCATCTTTAATGAAGCCATTTGTTGTTGAAGGAATAATTAAAAAAATAGCAAATTTAGCAATAATAGATGAGCAAACAGAAATTACTTTAGAAGCAAATCCCACTTCATTTGAGACTGAAAAATTTAGGGACTTTAGATCAGCTGGAATAAACCGCGTGTCAATTGGCGTCCAGTCTCTAGTGGAAGATGACTTAAAGAGTTTAGGACGACAACATGATGTAGGGCAAGCAATCAAAGCTATTGAAACAGCTCGCCATCTTTTCCCTAGAATATCTTTTGACCTAATTTATGCAAGAAGTAACCAAACTCTAGAAAGTTGGCAAGATGAACTTACCAATGCCATGAAACTTGCCTCAGGTCATATCTCACTGTATCAACTGGTAATCGAAAAGGGCACGTTATTTTATAAATTGTTTAACGAGGGAAATCTGACTATACCAAACTCAGATCAAGCAGCTGACCATTATGAGTGGACTAACTGCTATTTAAAGTCTCAAGGATATCTTAGATATGAAATATCAAATTATGCTATATTAGGTCATGAATGTAAGCATAACTTGACATATTGGCAATATGACAATTATTTAGGTATAGGTCCGGGTAGCCACAGCAGAGTTAACATGTGTGATAGTAATTTTACATCTAATCTCTATAGTATCATGATGTGGCATAAACCAGAAAAATGGTTACAAGCTGTAGATAGTTTAGGATGTGGTATTCAGCAGATTAATAAACTTTCTATGCAAGAAATAATTGAAGAAATGTTGATGATGGGACTACGTCTTGAAAAGGGTATAACTATTGATAGTATACAGAAAAGAACTGGTAAACAATTATTTGAGATTTTAGATATGGGAAAGGCAACATACTATAAAGAGCTAGGTTTACTTAGGTGGGATGAGGGATTAGGTGATAAAGGTCATATTAATCTTACAAACAAAGGTCTAATGTTACATAGCTATATAGTACCAAGGTTATTTAAAACCTCAGTTTTGGATTAAAATTTTTAATTTTAATCCAAAACTGGCTAGAATAATTTAAGTTCTTCAGAAAAATGCATTCTTGAATCGATTCTACGAATGCATTTTAATCTATTATCGCTAATAATCTTATTTTTATACCAATAAAAATAAGATTATTAGCAAATGAAATATTTAACAATCAGGCGTGATAGCCGCTTTAAGCCTGATTGTTTATTTTCTCATTCCAATTTCGGATTAATGAAATTAATCCGAAATTGAGGTTTAAATAGACTTCTTTGTATTAATGTATATGTTGGAACAAAAAGAGTTAGATAAGATACAGAAAAGGATTAAGACACTTAAAGCAAATAATCAAACAAATAATCATTTTCACCCTAAACTTAATCCAAAAAAAGAAATTGATGCGTTGGCTATAGCGTTAGATTTGTTTTCTAGTGTGATGCTGGGGTTTATTGTTGGTTTTACATTAGATAAATTGTTTAATTCTAAACCATTTTGTATTATAATATTTTTGTTGATAGGTATGCTTGCAGGTTTTAAAATAATTTGGCAAAAACTAAATAAGAAATAATGTCCCATAGTCCCTTAGATCAATTTGCAATAAAGAAACTAGTAGAAATTAATTTATTTGGTTTCGATATTAGTTTTACTAACTCTAGTTTGTTTATGTTACTTGCTGGAGTTGTAAGCCTCTCCTATTTTTATTTAGCCTTAAAAGGTAAAAAAATTATACCATCTAGATTACAGCTTAGTGCTGAAATAATTTATGATATAATTACAGTGATGCTCAATCAAAATGTTGGAGAAAAGGGGCGTAAGTTTATACCGTTCATTTTCACTTTGTTTATGTTTATTTTGTTATGTAACTTGCTCGGCATGCTTCCTTACGGATTCACTGTTACTAGCCATATTATAGTAACATTTGCCTTAGCAATTATGATATTTTTTATGGTTACAATTATCGGTTTTATTAATCACGGTATACATTTTTTATCAATATTTTTGCCTAAAGGTACGCCATCTTGGCTAGCTCCGCTTATGATTTTGATAGAATTATTTGCCTATCTAGCAAAACCTATAAGCTTATCTTTAAGGTTAGCTGCTAATATGGTAGCAGGACATATATTACTAAAGGTGATGGCAGGATTTATAGTTTCATTAATGATTTTCTTTAAATTTTTGCCAATTCCACTAATTGTGATCCTTATTGGATTTGAAATTTTTATAGCAATACTTCAAGCTTATATATTTACAATTCTTTCTTGTGTATACTTGAATGATGCTGTAAATTCACATTAGGTTTTGCGAAGGCTTCATTTTTATGGTCTTATAGATAAAAATGAAGTCATACGCAAGAACCTAGAATTTTTTATATTTAGGAGCTTATATATGGACGGAACATCTCTAAAATTTATTGGTGTAGGATTAATGGCTATTGGTATGTCAGGTGCTGCTATTGGCGTAGGTAGTATATTCAGTGCATTGCTGTCTTCAATTGCCCGTAACCCTTCAGCTACTGATCAATTACAAAGAATGGCATTCATTGGAGCTGGACTTACGGAAGCTATGGGCTTATTCTCGTTCGTAATTGCAATTTTATTAATATTTTCTTAAATAACTATGCCTCAATTTGATGTTACCTTTTATTGTTCACAAATCTTTTGGCTGGGGGTTGTTTTTAGTACCTTATACCTTCTAGTTCATAAGTTCATTGCACCACTAACTGAAAAGATTCTTGAGAACAGGCAAGCTTATATAGATAGCAATATTGCTAGTGCAGAAAGTCTTGGGGAAAAAGCTGATAGCTTGCACAAGCAATATACAAGTACGCTAGCAGAGATATCAAATATAGTGGAAAATATTAAAAAAGAAGCTAGGGATGCAATGGAAGCATCTCTGCTATCAAAAAAAATTCAACTCCATAATGAGTTGAAAGCACAAATTGCCAATAATCGTCATGATATAGAAACAACTAATAAATTATTTTGGATTGATGAAAATGACTCATGCATCGATTTAGCAAAATTGTTAATTCAAAAAATTACTAATCAAGAAGTTGATTTAGAATTACTAAAAGAATCTTACAAAAAGATAAAATAATGCAATTGTTTGACGAAAAATTTTGGCTAGCCATCTGTTTCCTAATTTTTGTGTATTTAGTCTATAGACCGATAAAAAATATAATTTTAAAATCGTTAGATGACAAAATTACAGCTATCAAAGACCAAGTCTTAGAAGCCCAAAAACTTAACAAAGATATGACGTTGTTATTTGAAAATGCTGCAGTCCAAATACAACAGATTGAAGTTTTAAGAGAAAAAATGATCAAAGATGGCAAAGAAACTGCCAATAATATAATTAAGCAGCAAAACGAAGAATTTGATAAGTTTCTAGAAAGCAAAAAACTTGAGACTATAGATTTAATGAATAGGCAAAAGCTAGAAGCTTCTCAAATGCTACAATCTGAGTTTTGTGATAAAATGCTAGAATTAGTAGCTATATATATGCAATCTACAAAAAACGATTCCATATCAGATAGTGAGATAGCTAAGAGACTCATGGAAAATCCAGTATCTAAAAAATTTATATAATGTACCTAAATTCGATGTAAGACATCTGTTTAATAGTCCATCCTTGCCTTCGAATGTCACACCTGTGCGTAGGCAGAGGTCTAAAAAATAGCATAAAAGGTATGTTATATGGTTTTATATCCCAGCTTTCGTTTGGATGACATAATGGCGAGTAGGAGTGACATAATGACAAAGGTGCCCCCTAATGGCGATGATTACTTAAGCCTACTATTAATTTATTACATTGATACTTGAGGTTAAGTAGACTCCAATTCTTTAAAGTAGCAGAATATATAAGCTCATTTTAACATTAAAGGAGAAAAATAAATGATAAAGTATCCGCATGAACAGAGAAGTCTAACTAGAGAACAGAAAGAAGCAGTGGGCTTACTTTCAATTGGTACATTTTTAGAATATTTTGACTTGATGTTATATGTTCATATGGCAGCATTTCTTAATGAGTTGTTTTTTGAACCTGCTGATTCTCACTTCACTTCTTTAATGATGTCTTTTGCCTTTTGTACTACCTTTGTTTTTCGGCCGGTTGGTGCCTTAATATTTGGTTGGTTGGGTGATAATATAGGACGCAAATCTACTGTTATAATTACAACTTTTATGATGGCTGTATCATGTTTTGTCATGGCTAATCTTCCTACCTATGCTCAAATAGGAGTAGCTGCTACTTGGATAATAACAATTTGCCGTATTGTTCAAGGCATGACATCTATGGGGGAGATAGTAGGGGCAGGACTTTATTTAACCGAAACAATTAACCCACCAATCCAGTATGTAAGTGTGACATTGGTAGGTCTATCTGCTGTCTTAGGAAGTATGGGTGCTTTAGGAATTGCCTCACTTGTTACTTCCTATGGTTTTAACTGGCGTCTAGCATTTTGGATAGGTGCAATAGTGGCATTGATTGGTTTTGCTGCTAAAACAACATTGCGGGAAACACCTGAATTTGCTAATGCAAAACTTATACTAAAAAAGAAATATGAGAAAGCTAATATTGATATAAAAGCATTATATAATGATCCAGTCGTTAATGAAAAAATTAATAAAAAAACAATAATAGCGTTCCTTTTATTAGAATGTTCTACACCGGTATGTTTTTATTTTATCTATCTGCATTGTGGTACTATTCTCAAGACTGATTTTGGTTATACATCAATTGAGGTTATTCATCATAATTTTATTGTCTCTGTATTAGAGTTCTTAATCTTATCAATATTATCTTATGTAAGTTACAGAGTATATCCATTATTAACCGCAAAAATTATACTTATTATATATTCTATTGTTATTTTATTTTGTCCATATTGGCTAAATAATCTTCATTTTCCGTTTGAGCTATTTCTCATTCAGATAGTCATTATTTTATTTAAGTACTGTCATACCTCTGCTGCTCCAATTTTTTATAAAAGCTTTCCTATATTTAAACGTTTTACCTGTGTTAGCGTGATATTTTCTGTATCTCGTGCTTTGATGTACGTTATTACTTCTTTTGGTTTCATTTATATTATTGACTATTTTGGCAATTGGGGGATATTGATTATTATGATTCCTACAATTATAGCTTTTGCCTACGGGCTATTGCATTTTGAGAAGTTAGAAAAAGACTCTGGAAGTTACCCACAAAAGAGAACTACATAGTGTAACCTCAATTTAATGTAAGACATCGGTTTAAAATCATAGTTGATGACATCCGAAAGTGCAGAGATAACATCGGGAGTATTAATTAAACTTGCAAAAATTGTGACTAAAACACCACGTAAACCTTTCTTTTCCAGCAATTATCCAATTAGATTACGATCACCCTATATTAATCCTTGAACTGTAAAAATGTACAGTATAGAATCATCCACATGTCTAAAATAATTCGTTAACGAGGTAAAATATGAATATTTGTAGGTCCTATTCTGAACAGTTTGATAGTGGTTTTGTGTGGCGTTTGCTGTTTATCCTTTGTAGCATTGCTCTAATTACTACAGCATCGGATGCTTTTGCTTCTACTGATCCAGTAGGTGATGTGTTGTGTAAGATGATCAAAACATTTCGTGGTAATACAGCTCGTGGTATAGCAATTATTGGTATAGTTGTTCTAGGGATTCAAACTCTTAGAGGTCAATTAAAATGGGAAGTTGCATTGGTTATTGTGACTGGTGTTATAATATTGTTTAAGGCTCCCGAAATTATAAACATGGTAGCTAGTACTGCTGATGCTACTACAGCATGTACGGGAACTTAAGTCGTCTCTTAGCTTCATCTTAGTGCGGAGATCTAAAAAATAGCCTCAAAAGTTATGATATACAGATCTCTGCTTTCATAGGGATAGCATCTTTTTTGTTAGTTAATTTTGCAAAATTCTTGTAAAATTGGAAAATTTAGATTAGTGAGTAACATATAATGTGGTATAATTTCGACGTAATATAAAACTACATTATATAATGATAAAACTTACTATAGATGGTACTGAAGTTGAAGTAGAGGAAGGCACAACCGTATTTCGTGCCTGCAGTAAGCTTGGTATAGAAATCCCACATTTCTGTTTTCATGAACGTTTAAAGATTGCCGGTAACTGCCGTATGTGCTTGGTGGAGATGGAAAAATCTCCCAAGCCCATTGCTTCTTGTGCTATGCCTGCCTCCTCAGGTATGGTTATCCACACTAATACCATAGGTGTTAAAAAGGCTCGTGAAGGAGTGATGGAATTTCTATTGATTAATCACCCCCTAGATTGTCCTATTTGTGATCAAGGAGGTGAGTGTGATTTACAGGATCAAGCCTTTAAATATGGTAAAGCAAGTTCTAGATTTTTGGAGAATAAAAGAACGGTCAAAGATAAGTATATGGGACCTTTGATTAAGACCCATATGACTAGATGCATACAATGTACTAGATGTATAAGATTTGCCACTGATATTGCTGGAGTTGAGGAAATAGGAACTCTTTACAGGGGGGAGCATATGGAAGTAACCTCGTATCTTGAACGTAGTCTTGAATCGGAGTTATCAGGCAATATTATAGATATTTGCCCAGTCGGAGCATTAAATTCTAAGCCTTATTCTTTTAAAGCTCGTAGTTGGGAACTAACAAAGACTGAATCAATAGATGTATTGGATGCACAAGGTTGTAATATAAGGGTTGATAGTAGGGGATCTGAAGTAATGAGGATATTACCAAGGATTAATGACGATATCAACGAAGAATGGATATCAGATAAAGCAAGATTTGCTTATGATGGTTTGAAATATCAAAGGTTAGATTCTCCATATATCAGGAAAAACGGTAAATTAGTCGAAGCCTCTTGGAATGATGCTATTGCATTAGTAGCACAAAAATTAGAGTCTCTTGCTGGTGATCAAGTCGGTGATCAGATTGCAGCAATAGCTGGAACGCTAGTATGCACCGAATCAATGTTTTTATTGAAAACATTATTACAGAAACTTGGATGTAACAATTTTGACAGTAACCAGTTTAATTATAAAATAGACCAATCTAGTAGGGGGAACTATCTATTTAACACAACAATTTCTAGACTTAAAGAAGCTGATCTAGCTTTGTTAATTGGTGCAAATATTAGACAAGTAGCTCCTGTCCTGAATGCTCGTATTGGCATATTGCAAAGAGAGGGAAAGCTAAAAGTAGCTCGAATTGGCAATATTACTAACCAAACTTATTATATAAATGAATTAGGGGCTAGCCCTGACATAATTAAGGCAATAATATCAGAGGAACATCAGTTTGCTAAGGAATTAGAACATGCAAAAAATCCAGTTATAATTATTGGTGATGGTGTATATTCTCGGGATGATGGTTATGCTATTTTGGCACTCATTCACCAAATGGTTGATAAATATAAGATAGTTAGAGATGATTGGAATGGTTTTAATATATTGCATAATCATGCGTCAATGGTCGGTAGTTTAGATATAGGCTTTAGTCCTAAAAACGGTGGTAATGGAGTTTTTGAAATTTTACAAAAGGCAGAAAGGGGTGAGATTAAGTTTGTATATTTACTAGGCAGTGATGAAATTGATATGAACAAAATAAAATCATCTTTTGTAGTATATCAAGGACATCACGGTGATAATGGAGCAAATGTAGCAGATGTAATCTTTCCTGCTAGTAGCTATACAGAAAAAGATGCCACTTACGTAAATTTTGAAGGAAGACCTCAATATGGTAAAGCCGCAACTCATCCAGTAGGACAAGCAAAAGAAGATTGGGTTATTATAAAGAATTTAGCTAATAGTTTAGGGCTAAATCTTGGCATGAATAATTTAGATGAAATAAGAACTAGGTTGGCTGCAGAATTCCCGGTATTTGCCAATATTTCTGAGATAACGAGCTGTGATTTTATAAAATTTACCTCCCTCGATAATTTACTTAAATCTGATATAGTGACTAAACCTATAAATTACTATATGACAGACTCGATTAGTAGAGCATCTGTTACTATGGCAAAATGTGTAGAGTCAAAGCAAGAAAGGGACAAAGTTGCATGATATCGTTCTTTCAACAATATCTATTGCCGTTAATTATTGTGGCTTTGAAAGTTTTATCTATCACTATTCCTCTTTTGCTGTGCGTAGCTTACCTTACCTATGCTGAGCGAAGAGTAATAGGGCTAATGCAACTCCGAAAAGGTCCAAATGTAGTAGGACCTTTTGGGTTATTGCAACCAATTGCCGATGCAGTAAAACTATTATTTAAAGAAACAATTATACCAAACCAAGCTGATAAAATATTATTCACCCTAGCACCTATGATTACCCTCGTACTTAGTTTAATTGGTTGGGCGGTAATACCTTTTGATAAGAAACTTGTACTAGCCGACATAAATGTTGGTGTTTTGTATATTATGGCCATCTCATCGTTAGCTGTTTATGGTATAATCATAGCGGGCTGGGCAAGTAATTCGAAATATGCTTTCCTTGGGGCTGTTCGCTCGTCGGCTCAGATGATTTCATACGAAGTATCTATAGGGTTGGTGATTGTTACTGTACTTTTAACAACAGGTACTCTTAATCTTTCAGAAATCATAGAAAGACAAAGATTATTTCCTTGGTGGGTTGATTTGATGCTGTTACCTATGGCAGTAATATTCTTCATATCAGTACTTGTAGAAACGAATAGATTGCCTTTTGATTTATCAGAAGCTGAGTCTGAGCTAGTTGCTGGTTATAATGTTGAATATTCTTCCATGGGATTTGCATTATTTTTTCTTGGTGAGTACGCTAATATGATTTTAGCTAGCGGTATGACCACCACATTTTTCTTAGGTGGCTATTTGCCACCTTTTGGCATTAAAGTCTTAAATTTTGTGCCAGGTTTTATGTGGTTTGTACTAAAAACCGGGGTTTTATTATTTTGTTTTTTATGGATAAGAGCAACATTACCTAGATATCGTTACGACCAATTAATGCGTTTAGGTTGGAAAGTATTTTTACCTTTTACTTTATTTTGGGTGGTGTTAGTATCAAGCGTTCTAATGTTCACCAGTAATTTACCAAACCATACTCTTCTGCTTTAAAGTATATACTGCTCGTAAATGAAGAGTTGGTAGACGATAGAGTCAAAATCAACAAGTGCTAGGAGTGTTCAAGCCGAGGAACGCAGCGTACATTAGTACGTGAGTACCGCAGGTCTTGGACAACGACAACGCAATTATTGATTTTCTATCTGAGTATACCATGATTTATTCAAGGTCTAGAGTACTAATCCCATGCTGAGTTTTATCCCATTTGAAGGGCATGAAAATAATCTCCCAAATCGCCTTATAACTTGCTATCGTATGTAGTAGAAAATACAGAGGCCACACAAACAAGGCAGCAATATCTAATATTCGAAAATTAGTTATTTTTCCTTTTTTAATCAGTAAAATAAAAAAAGCACTTCCGTAAAGGTATGAAAAAGCAAAAAAACTGTTAATTATCCATAAATAATTAATTATGGCGAATGTATTAATTTTAATAGTTAGCATTAGAAATGGCAAACAACAAAAACCATAAGAAGAAAAACCAATAAAAATGAAAATAGTAGTTATTTGATAAAATTTAAACCTTTTATATTTGTCTTTTTGGGCAAGAAATACCAAAAATGTTTGGATAAATCCTTTTATCCAACGAGATCTTTGATTTATCCAACTTATAATATCTATAGGTGATTCCTCTAAAGTATAAGAATCTATCATATGAACTTTATAACCAAAAGAATATAATCTAATTCCTAAATCAGCATCCTCAGTAACATTATAAGCGTCCCAAAACCCTATTTTTTGTAAGGCGTCAACCTTAAAATGATTGCTAGTTCCTCCAAGAGTTACTGGTAAGTCCATCAAGCTTAAACCTTTCAGAAGATATTTAAACCATAAACAATATTCTATGCTAAAAAGTTTAGTGAGTAAATTTTCATTCTCATTATAGAAGTTAAGTTTAGCCTGCAAACAAACATATTCTTTCGGTAATTCATCAAAGGCTATTACTGCTTTAAGGAGTTGATCAGTATCAGGTCTATCTTCTGCATCATATATTACTACATACTTTCCTCTGCAATATTGCATGGCATAATTAAGGGCTTTAGGTTTAGTCCTAGGTAAACTAAAAGGTACTTTAAGCAAATGTATATAAGAAGGTAATTCATATAGGATATTTTCCTTGATCATCAAATAATCATCTGCTTCAATAATGATTTTGACATCTAATTTATGTTTAGGATAATTAATATTAGCGACATAACTAATAATTGACTTTAGCTTGCCTGATTCTTTATATAATGGAAGTAAAATAGTGTAAATAGGTAGAGAATCATTTTTTAAAATGGAGATATCACTACTTTTAAACGCTGTATTTTGTACAATTACAGCTTGGTTAAATAACATAATTTTTAAAATATTTTGTGAAAAATAGCAAATAATGTTAATCACATGAAAAATATGTTTAAAATTAAATAATATTCCAAAATATATCACAAAAAATATGATAATTGACTTAGTGTAATTGATATTTTTTGCTACCATGTATACTGAGATAAATTCAAGAAAATATTTGGATTTGATTATATTCAAATGGCTAAAATTTTGTTCAAGTAGCTGATAGAAGTCATTCTTTTTGACCAAATTAATCTGTACATTATAATGTATTGTTGATAACTTCCTTAAATAAGCTAGGTCATTTATAGCAAGCACTTTATTGCTTTTATCGTTTTCATAAATGAAATAACCATTTTCTACATATTGATCAATTTTTGCATAATCACAAATCTTAACCTGTGTTTCTTGCACATTCAATAGAGGCAATAATTTATTTTTATACAAAATATCTATAACCATCTCATTATTAATAATTCCTTCTGCAATTATCACATTAAAAAAATCATTCTCACCAGTACTCTCAATTAATTTGAACTTAACATGAGATATTTGTAAATCCGTAAGTAGTTGTTCTTTTAGTAGAATATCTAAAAATTCTCTATTAATATTTTTTATACATCCATCCATATTGAAAATATTACTCCTGATATTTTATAATGTTTATTAATTAGGCTTTTATCACAAAAATACCCTATTTGTGTTGTTAGGCTATTCTTCTTTAGATTACCAAATTTAATCCTTTTTGCAACTGAAAATTGCTTATATAAAGTTCTATTATAAATAGAACCGTAATTTCTCCTAGTATAATATTTGGTAAAGTCTACTAACATAATGCCATTTTGAAATTCAATACCTTCAGATATTGAAAAACTATAATGACTTCTTCTTGTATATGAGTTATTTAGGGCTTGCCCAAAACTAAAAACACTTTCAGCAAATACCGAAACTGTACGAATTTTTTTGGAAAATGCTGATAGCAATAATAATTCATAAGAAAATTGCTGTTGGCAACCATCTTTGGTCATGTATATTCTTGGCTGAACTGAAACTATCTTATTAGTGTTCTGAAAGAGCTTAATTTTATAAAATATACCAATTTCTTTATCATTAGACAGGTAGTTCATGTCATTACTTCCCTGGAATTTATTTTCTTTATAAAGTAATTGAATTCCCAAATTTTGGTTTTTATTAATTCCATATTCGATAGCAAAGATTCGCATTAATTCGTCTTGGTATGAGGATATTTCTCTAGATCTACGCTCTAAAAATTGAATTTGCCTAAATAACTTATTATAAAGAGCCGATGAATTATTAACCAACTTAATACGATCTTTTAAATATGCCAATTTACACTGAATTTGTAGAAAAAGATTGGCTCTTACTTGTTTAATGTTTTTAGAATTTTTATCAATATTGCTAGCAGTAACCGTATATTTGTACTTGCCTGAGTCAATTAACCAAGCTGATGCATAAATCTTATTTGTTACAGAAATTATAAACAGGAGTATAAATATGGTTGTTGTTTTCACCCAAATAACAATTAATAGTTTAAATTTACTAAAATACAACTATTATAAATTTAATAAATAGATATTTTAATAAATTTTCAAAAGTCTATTAGTACCTAAAAAATATATGCTATACTTAATGCTACAATTGTAGTGCTAACGTCAAAACTATGGAGCTACGGCGGGGATCTAAAAAAATCTCCTAAAGGAGGAGGTGTTTATATATTTAACCCCTGCGGGGTGACATAGTAGTGATTGGTAAGGGGTAATAGACTATTGTTAATCATTTTTTTCATATTTAGGCATTCTAGCACCTAAGCGATATTGATTAATTCCATCAATGTGAGATATAACTTCTTTCTTAATAAGTTCTTTTCTTTCTTCTATTTTCTTTAGTACTGCTTTACTATACTCTAAAGATTGATTATCCCCATTAGCTTCAGCTTTCTCACGCATAATTTCATAATGTTCTTGTCTGCGTGCATATTTATCGTTATCTATTAGTGTCTGCTCAATTCTATAAGCACTGTCAATCATATTACGAGTTTGAGTATCCGTTGCTTTTTCTCGCATGAATCGCTCGCCCATCAACACGGGATTCTCCCCGTCATCACCTTCACCTTTAGCTAAAGCATCATATATCTCAAAGGCAAGTTTTTTGTTAGATAGTTCTGCATAATATGCAATATCTGCTGTTCTACCCTGTAATTCAAGCTTGGCTAGATATTCAGGAGATGAAATATCTTCCTGAACAGCAATGGTTTCTTTATTGATTTTAGTTAGAAGTTCTTGATGTTCCAAAGATCTTTGCTGATCCTTAAGTGATTCACTATGTGTTCTAAGTCTTGAATCATTATAATTAAAATCTTCCCACTCTGCCCCAGTTAAGTTACCCTCAAAAGCATCCCGTAAATCTTTACCAACAATAGCAGTAAGTGCCTCTCGTTTTAATCCTTCATAACCAGCATATATTCTCTCTCCTATATTTTTACGCTTCTTATCACGTAGCTCTCTCTTTTCATCAACATGCCTATTCATCTCTTGCCAACTTTTGAGAGGTGCTATATTTTTACCAAATAACCCTATTCCCCTTGCTGACATTGCTTGATGTGTATCCACATAAGCTTGCTGGAAATCTTTGGTAAACTTTGCATCACTCGCTAATTCTCGTAAAGTTTTACCATCTTTAGTTTTCATTAAATCATCAAGCTCTTTCTGCTGATCTTTGTCAAGTTTTTTACCTTCTCCAAATTTAAGATCCGCTAAATAATCACGAAGTTCGGCATAACTATTACCCTTAAATTCTTTGTCCGTTCCATCCGGTTTGATTACTTTAATAACTTCACTAATACCCTTTTGGTAATCATCTAGAGCATGAACATTAACATCTGCATAATCTATACCATAAGTTCTTTTTACTTCATCTAAAACACTAGATTTTGGTGATTTCAGTGCTTCTCGTGCTACACCCTTCATCATTTTGTCTTCAAACCCTTCGGCAAAAAACATACTAGCTTTTTCGATAATGTGTTGATTCACCCTTTTCTTAGCAGCCTTTACAACATAATTTGCAGGTCTTTCTATTTGCTGTTGAATAGGGGCAAAAGCGGCTTGTCCAATTGCTTGTAAATTTGTTAGATTACCTGAGGTGCTAGATAAGAATTTAGCACTTGAAACAGCTATATCATTAAATTTACTTAGTAAATAAACACATACAAAAATTAACAATAATCCATCCAGCTGAACAAAGTGACCACTGAAAAAATTATCAATTCTTCTTACATCGTTGACTAGATCTAAAAATGGTAATTCAACATATCTTTCCTCGATACATTGATAAGCTAAACATAGTTTGCCATCAGGCGAGCCATCATCGATGCGATGATCAACAGGCACTAATATATTAGCTTTTGTTTTAGAAAATTTGCCAGCTTTCATTGGAGATGGAAACCACCAATAAAATATTGAGTCTCCAAGACTAGTGTCTAGATCTTCATTTATACTACCAAACAGTTCATTTATCGGTCCTAAATTTGGGAAGTCATACTTACATACTCCAAAACCAAGTGAAGAATATATTTCTGTTCTGATAATCATTGAAATAAAAGCAATACCAGTAAATAATATAATTGGTTGTAGTGCATAGGAAATCAGCTGTCTTAACCAGTTTTCAAACAATGAACGCGTGATACCAAATAACATAAAGCAAATGAATATTGGCGCCATTATGATAATCATCCCAACAGTTATCAGTGCTGTAAGATATATAATAGTAGCCTTAAATACCATCATGAAGATAAAATAAAGGGCTATCAAGAATAAAATTATATATATAAACCCTAAAGGATCGACAAATAGTAATGAAAATAATTTTGCCATAGTTTGCGGGGCTATCATTAAACCTATAATACTCCAAGATCTAGGTCCGGTAGCCGCTGTTTCTTTAATTATTCGTAATATTTCTTCTACCCCTTCCATAAAAAACACGAATAAGTAATCATGGAAAAATTGCCAGCTACTAGTTGAACTAAGTAACGTAGATACTATACTAACTTTTACTACTCTAATTATTAATTCAGTATGTGTGAGATTAACATTACCAATTAGGAAAGAAAATCCTGTAAACATAATATACAAAGTTAACAGAGCTGAAACAGATACACGATATCCTGGTGTTTTAATAATACCCTCGTAAATTGACCTAACTAGCCCATGATTCTCATCATCACCAAATAACTCAGCTTTTATTAAATTCGTTAAAAATTCAATAGGGTCAGGTCTAGTGTCAGTGACCCCAGATTTAATAACTACACGATACTGACCATTATTATCATCATAAAATTTATCTAAAATCTTAAAATATAATGGGCTAACTTCACCTTTACCTTCATATTGATAACTTATTCCTCCAGCTTTTACTAATTCCCCTCTTTTATTAAGATCATAAAGTTCATAACCAGCAAGAGGTTCACCAAGGTGGGCGGTAATGCCTTTTGGTGTACGCTGTGTATCCAAAGAGAGATTAGGATTTGTATCACGCTCAGCAATTAACATGTATAGCCCTACACCATTTTTAAATAAACATGGTGCGTTACTAATTTTGGCATCCTTACTCTTAGTACACATCCTGTCATCTATAAATTTGCATACTTGTAGTCTCTTACAAAATTCGGATAAAGTATTGGTATTTTTTTCTTGACCATACCACGCACTCCAAGCTGATAATTCTGTAGAGTTGTTTTTATCTCCTTTAGAATAATCCCAAGTTTTTACCAATATAGTGAGTGGTTGACCATTTACATTATATCCAGTATTGATCCAAGGAGCTGTTTGATTATCTTGTTGCCCGCTTAACTTTTCTTTTTTATATCTTGAAGAAATTACAAATTTTATAAAGCCAAAATCATCTGCATCAATGCACCTATCGCCAGTACACCCTGAAAGGCACAACATAGAAATTAATAAAATAGCAAAAATATTCTTCATTTATAGAAACCTAGGCTTAAATAACCTCAGTTCGATATAAGAATTATTAATTCTTATATCGAACTGGCTTTGTTATAAGGAAAAATGCACTCTTGAAGCGGCTGACGTGGGTGCATTTTAACTTTTTTCATCATTCAATATACGCGAATTCGGGATAAGAATTAACTAATTCTTATCCCGAATTGGGGTAATATGTGATTTTAATAATTAAAATCACATATTGAATGGAGTATTATATTTTAACAATCAGGTGGGCAGCCGCTTCAAACCTGATTGTTTCTATATATAATACTGAATTCGATGTAACTTGTTACATCGAATTCAGGTTAAATAGTAATTATTCCTTTTTATTAGATCCACCATCTGCTTCACCACCAGTGTCTGAATCATTTCTTGAGGCAAATATTTTGCCAGTATATTCTTTCTTGCCGTCAGGATCACTTTTCCTAGCTTTATAATTTTGATCTATAACCTTATCCTTAAATATCCTAGCTGGAGCAAAAGCTAAATCCTTGACTGGTCTTGCCACAGATTCCATATCCTGCATAATAGATTTTGTAGGATTATCAGGCCTTTGGAAATCACCCTCTTGTCTTGCAGGTGTTACGTTGGTCAATTGAGCAACTACTATAGTCACATAATCGACAAGTCCATAACACATTAGGCAATAAGCATAGAATAACAAGCTACTGGTAAATATTACCAAGAATGTACCAGTAGAATTTAATAAATCCTGTGCATTATTAATTTCCGTAACATCCGGTGCGAAGAAAGGTATCCCAGGTAAAAATGGTAATTTAAACGAGAAATTAATCGGTATGTTCATATGCGTTAGATCTAACCCTATCTCTATTGGGATGAACGTACTATCCCAACATGCTCTTACCACAATCTTTAAAAGTTGTTCAGACATCACCTGATCTATTAATAGAAAAAATATTAATAATATGGTTGGTTGCATCATATAACTAAATAAAGTAGATAACCAGTTATCGAAAATGCTTTTTGTCTTCTCAAATAGTACCAAAATTATGAATAATGGTGCTAAAGATATCATAATCGCAAGACCAATATAGGCTATAACGTAACCTATGATAACTTCCAAAATGGCTCTAAAATAAAGCGTCAGAGAATAAATAGTCATGATAGCAACAAGGGTAAGACCATTATGGATTTGGAGTAATTGTATAAATAAAAGCCCCCAAAATCTGCCATTGGTATATTTATCAAATATTGGATCAATAAAACCAAAAATGTTAGCTGTAGAACTAGTAAGCCCTACTACATTGGTCATTAGATAGTCAGTACCCTTAATAAAGGCATTAAATAAGTAATTATTGAAAAAGTTCCAACTATCATCTCCTATTAGGATAACTATCAAAGTTATTTTTATAATCCTCGTTAATAAATCTTTGGCAGTTATTTGAATAGCACCCGCTAAAAAGGTTAAAGCATATATCATTACATAAAGAATCAATGCAGCTTTTATGATTCGGTGTAATGTTACATTTTTAGTTAGTTTAGTATAAAAATTCATAGTAAATTTATGAAACTCCTTGGTAATAGGTTTAACTGCTCCGTTATATACAATATCTGAGAACCAAGTACTCCCCATATAATTAGCATAATTTATCTTAATTTTTCCCATTACCTCTTTATTAGGATTCTTTACTCTAACCCATAAATAGCCATCTTTGTCAGCATCAGTTGCAAAATCTTGGTTGATTTGTGTACCCACTAGCGATGCAAGTGGTGTACCGCCATCTTTCATTATAATATATTCAACTTCTATGTCTTTTTGTTGTGCATCACTAATACTCTTATCACCATTACCTACTTCTACCATCATAATGTAGCGTCCAAAATGTAAAAAACTACTACTTAAGTCTACAACAGTAGAGTCATTAATATAAGAATTAAGTTTGTCAAGATCAGAAAATGTAGTCCAATCACTCATTAAAGGTTTGTCTAGGGAGGTAAACATGCCTTGGATTGACCAATCAGTTAAAAAATCTAAATCTCCAGCAATATCAGATTTATAATATAAGAAACTCTTTTTTAGAAATTTAGAATATACAAAACTTTCCGCTTCTCTCTTTATAATCTGGTTATTTACTAGTATCCTCATCCCTCTCCCTTGATCATAGAAGCACACTGGAGAGTTATCTTTATCATTAGCAAAATCAGGACAAGTTATAATAATCTGTTGTATAGAGCCTTGGGTTAACGGTTTACCAACTAATGCTAACTTATCTAACACCTTGTATTTCGTATTTGCTCCAGTATCCTGACACACTTTATCCCTTGATGAGGGGTCAATAGAATCACACAATTTTTCTGCAGTTGAATATAGTATTTTATTATCAAGGTTGCTATTTGTATAAAGTGACGGGACTCCTAATATATTATTGTCAAGCTCTGACTTTAAAAAATCTTCGTCAGTAGCTACACTAAAAAAATCTCCTGCTCCTGTGAGAGTTATATTTATTACATCACCTTTTTCTACCCGAATCTTCTGACGATTTTCAGCAAAATTAAAATAGTCTACATAATTCTGCATTTTGCTAAATGCCAAACTTATATAATCTTTAGTTGGATCAGTTGCCTTAAATTTAGGAAAATTAGTAGCTTCATATTTTTTAGTTAAGTAATTAAAAGTTTTAATAAATATTTGTGGTCTATTGAACCTTGGATCTATACGGTACATCACTCGGTATCTTCTTGGACTACTTACAGCTCCACTAGTACTCCAGTCAAACTTAATGGCTTTATCTTTTTTGACATAGTTACCAGTAGAATTCCATTCATTTGGTTTTGTAAGGTCTAAAGAAATGCTACCTTCTTGAAAACTATTGAATTTTGGTACTTCTAGACATGCTGAAAATAGAGCTGCAAGTCCACTTAAACTCGAACTCATCCAATCAAATTTAGCATCTTTCTCATTATCATCAGCTTTGACAGGATTACAGGCTAATAGGACTACTAAGGCAATAAACAGTTGCCCTTTAAGTAGAAAATCTACCAACAAAATTAGATACCTGAAATTTCTCATCCTATTCACTTCATTTTCAGTTATTACTTTGGATTCGCATTAGAAACACTTTCATTACCACTATCACTTTCAACACCACTTCTTGGATTCTGATCCTTATTATTACCATCACTATCCTTATCACTTTTTGACCTAGCTTTATTCCCTTTATCGATTGCTTTATTCCTATCTTTTAATCTACCGGCAGCTTCTTTCTTAATTGTATCTCTAGATGCCTGATCTAAACCAACCTTTTTTAAAGCTCCTTGTTCCATTGCCGATGACATTGCATGCCCCATAGATGTTGCAGAAGGTCCAGCGGTACTAGTCAACTTTGCCACCATTTTTCCAGAAAATTCAACATAACCATACATTCCATAAGCAATTATAATTAATGCAATATAATGTTGCATATTCAAACCCATCATGCCAGAACGATGATCCATTCCCCAAGGTACAAACCAATTGATACAAAAAATCTCTAAGTTAGAGAAAATCGCAGGAAGACCTGGGATAGCAGGGAATGGAACTTTTATAGGTAAAGCACATTTCCAACACACACTATAACCAGTTGCAAAATCCAAGTAAATTGTAAATAGCTGAGTAAGTATAATAATTCCTGCCATTAAAATTACTGGCTCTATCATATATCTAAAAGTAAACCTCACCCAATTATCAAATAAATATCTAGTGAAATCAAATAGCATAAACGTAAGAAACAATGGAGCTACACCAATTAATATAGCGATTGCCATAAATGCCATAATATAAACTGCCACGGCTCGAAGAGCGGTGATGATTACTATCATTGTAGCAATAAATACTATAACAAAATAAATCAATCCACTAAGACCCATAGAGATTAAAGAAAGCACTTGACCAGCAAAAGTTTTACTGAACAATATTTTACTCATTAATGCATCTAAGAACATGAAAGGATTTGTTATTTTATTCGTCGATGAAAACATGCTATAGCCACTCATATTGGAGATGATTCCATCTGAAAAATTAGTTACAAAATCAAATATATAATTATTGAAAAATTCAAAAGTACTTTCATTCATTAACCCACTAACTATAGCGATTTTTGCTATCCTAATTACCAAATCTTGTTGGTTGATTTTGACCATACCTAATAAAAACATTGCTCCGTATGACATAACGTAAAGAATTAGTACGGCTTTTATATAGTTAAAAAAGTTAGTACAAGTAGTAACTCCCCCACCATAGCAAGTCATGTTCTTAAAAATCATCACAGCTGCATTCTTGATTTTGCCTTTTAATAACTCAAATAAAGGGGTTAAAATATTTAAAGTAAAACTACCAACTTTTTCTGAGGTAAAGAATTGTACTTGGTATCTACCATAACTTTCTTTATAATCCTCTTTTTTATTGAGAATTCTCATCCATAGATATCCATTGCCACTTGTAGTAATCTTCGCATTACCTTCTGCATCATCCATACTAATATTATTGGCTGTATAGGATTTACTAGATGTGTTAGGATTTTCGTCATATGGTACTACTAAATATTGTATTTTACCACGATCAGCCACAACATCATCAAAACTCTCACCATTAGTTCTTCGACATTTGGTCTGCTTAATGTTTAAGACATAGCCACCAGTATTATTGGTATATTTGTCATCTTTTGACCATAAACGATATTGTAAATAGCTCTTTGATACACCAGCTAGAGTCTTGTTATAAATGATTTGATATTTAATATTAGCATCTTGACTACTATTTATTGGATCATAATCTTTGTTTCCAGCAATTATTTTAGCAAATTTATAGCCTGTCCCTAAAGATTTAGCATTAGTTGGGGTCTCACTATTATCCATTCTATATAATAAACCTGTTGGACCATCGGCGGAGTACCAAAAATATCTTTTATTTTGATATTCTCCTTCTATGTAAGCTTTATCTTTAATGCTATGATCAACGTCAGGACATCTACGAGATAAGCTACTAGAATTGTAAGAACATTCAGGATGAAAATTAGTAAATAACTTATTAGTATCGTCACTCCAAGGAGACGTAAAAAAACCATCCTCCTTATAAGGTTCTGGTGCCACCCCCATCACATTAGCCCAAAAAGGACCCTTATCACATATTGTTTTCCAATAACTTCCTACATGCAATGGATCTATGGTACAAATAGTCGAGGGCAATTCCCAGTCATATGGCTTACTCCAACACACCTCGTGTGGATTAATATTAACACAATCATTCGGATTATTACAATTTGCCGGCCATTTGCAACCAGTGACATATTCCCCAGAATATATTGAATATCTACCACATAATGGGCTGTATTTTCTCTTGCCTTCTGAGCAATCTGCTGTCTCTATAAAATTTTTAAATTCACCATCTTGCTTAACAAGCTTAAAGATATTTTTTACACTAGCCATATTATTTGGCAAATTCGGCAATTTTTTGTGATCCGGTAAAATTGATACTATAACCTGATCATTAATAAACAATTCAGCTATATTTCGCCATTCATCAGTTTTAGCATCAAAAATTAAAGATAGTGGTTCTGCATTAGTTTCTTCAATCCTAGGGATGGCAACCATGTTATTATTGGTATCTAGATCTGAAGATTGTTGAATATTATTTTTTGGAATATAAGCTCTACAAAGACTTATGTTGCCCTCTATTTTAAACTTAACATCCTGCTTATCTGTAACAGCTAGATTAGTATTTAACCATTCTCCATAATGTTTAGGATCATACTTAGTTTCAATTGAACCATCTGGTTTTGTTGTGGTAATAACAGTATAGTTTGCTGTTGCGTTAAGCATGATTGTATTAGTAATACGATCAGTACTACCTCCCTCTGCATCTTGATCATATCTAAGGAGGCAACCATTGGTAATTTTTACTGACCCTATCATCGCAAGTAATACCATAACAATGCTAACCACTAGAGCCACTATGCCTAATACCATTATGAGTTTTGATAAATTTCCTTTCATACAATAATATCCAAGTTAACCACCGCCACCACCTCCAGAACTCATACCACCTTCACTACCGCCACCACTAGAACCTGCCATACCTTCAGCTTTGCCACCACTATCACCCCCACCTGAATCTTTTGCTTCTTCTCCTCCTTTCCTTGGTTTTTCTAAAGGATTTTTCTGCGGTGGTTTTCCACCGGAGCTTTTTGCAGCATCGGCAATAAACTCTGCCCCTTTTTTAACCATATCAACTATCTTAGTAGGACTAGCTGTTACAGAATCCATGATAGGACCACCAGTAAGCTCGGCAGCAAACTGACCAATTGATTTTGAAAAATAATAAAAAATAATTGAGAAGACTAATACATAAAGTAACTCTACCATGAGTGATACGACATCTATAACAATTGATTTAATTGGAAAAAGAATTAAAAGATGCTTCTCCCAACCTTCCCCTGAATAATATCGTAATAATTTATATCCAGCACTATTTTTACAATCCTCAGTATTAGTATTTGGTAATCTAAACTCAAAAGTACTAAACTGAGCATCACTGCTATACGTATAGTCATGCCTCATAAACTCACAATTCTTGTATATTGCCGAATCATACATAGTAAGTAATAAGGCAATAAAACCAGCTACCACTGCAGGCTGCACTGCACAAGATATACAAATTTTTAGCCATGCATCAAAATACGCTTTGGTTCTAGTAAATAAAGCCATAGGAATAAATATAGGAGAAATATAGGTCATGACATATATGGTAACTAGACATACTAAATAGTGTGTTATAAAATATAAAATTATTGAAACAAATATTACGGAAAATATTATTCCAGATGCTACTATTATTATTTGTCCAGATAAGAATAAACCAAACATTACAGTAAAAAATCTGAATCCTCCCACTTTTCTCAATGCATCCGGAGCTTCATTTCCAGGTTTTTTAAAGTTTACAGCAGTACCTTTAGTTCCACCCGGCACATCATTAGGAATACCGTTTAAAACGGATTCTGTGTTGTAATATAGCCCCATACCCAAATAATAACCTATCCTGCAATCAACAGCATCCCAAAGTGCATAAAACTTATACCCATCTTTATATTTACTAGTATCGTATTCACATAATCCTCGAGAGCCACCAGCATTAAAAACTATTTGGGCAAATTGTGGAGTAAGCTCCGTAAGTAATGGTAAACCATACTGCAGCATACCATTTTCGGTAGTTTCCTTTCCACCCTTAAAATACGCTGGTCCAAGACCTGTAGCAAAATAAGTGACAACTATTAGCTTCATAACAAAAGATGCTATTTTATCTAAATTACCATATTCTTTGTTTAAAATCATATTAACAGCAAAAAACATAACATATAATATTAACGCCGCCCTAATAGATATTTTCAAAGATTCTTGGAAGGTTGAGAAAGGATTAAGGGCAGTCAAACTAATCTGATCATTTTTTGGATCACAGCTACTATAACGAAAAAAAACTTTATCAAGAGTTTCCTTTACACAATCTACAGCTAAGCCAGAAAAATTAAGTAATGACTGACTCCTTGTAGTACCCATATAACAAGTTTTACCTATATTCCGGCATTGTTCGTCTGGTGGTGCTACCGGAGCTGGTGTGGTAGTATTTTTACAAGCTAGTGGAAGTTGTCCTTTTGAGGTAGACATGACTAGGCACAATCTTTTATCGACAATTTTTACTGTTAAAATAATATCTTTTAATAAAGTATTTCCACCTAAATCAGGATTATTATCAGTGCTTAACTCACTAAGACGCTTAGAATCATTTAAATTAAGAGTAATAACTTTACATTCTAGAGGACTACCATCTTTATTTTTGAGACAGAATTTAAATTGTGGGTCAGTTGCATCACACCCATTAGGAGTACCGGTTATATCAATACTATATAGAAGATGCCCGTAAGCTGTGTTTTGTCTTAGATAATCATCTACTGCAAATGTAGCTGATGGACATGGATCTCCAAAACCAGCAAAAACTTTGCTTGAAAAAAGTACCAAACAACATTGTATAAAAATTTTTATGACTTTACCAAGTGGGCAAGTTTTAAGTAGGTATAACAGCCCTAATGTGTTATTCCTGCTTCCTTTTATATCATTAGACCTCTTTCGAAACTCTACTTCTGCTGGCGATTTGTACGCGACGTCTGTACTCGAATCCTCACGTACATTAGAGTACGCTGCGGTTCGAGGTGAAGCGTCTCCTTCACACCCTTGCGCATAAGCGAGTTTCGAAAGAGGTCTATTCCTGTTTCCCTTAATATCATTCCCGCCTACGCTGGAATGACATCGAGGACTATTATACCTACTTAAACTTGTACAGTTGGTGACTTTATGAATTTTCATTAGAGCCATCTTTTTTTACATTAGTTCTAGCAGTTGTAGTTTTCTTAGCTGGTTTAGTTTTAAGATCGCTCTCCTTCCTAGCTTTTTCCTCACGATTTTTTATTTCTTGTTGAATGTCACCAGCCTTTCCAGCTTGCACCGTAGAATCTTCAAGTCCTCCCAAAGTTTTAGAAAGTAACTCATGGGTCTTTTGCTCTTTTGGTAATTCCTTAGCAGGACTTGCTTTCTCTACTGTCCTTCCTAATTCTTGTGTATTTGTTGTAGCTATCTGTGGTGATCTATTAACAAAATCCTCTGTTTCTACTATTTTATTAGTTGGAGGTAGAATAGGTTCGTCAATAGTCTGCAAATTAACCCTTGATTCCTTTGAAGAACCTCCTGCATCTGAAGAACTCGATTCAGATACACCAGCTGCAGTAGATTCTGCTATATGACGGGCTGGAGAGAGAGGAAGTCCACCACCACCTCCTGCTGTTGATACAGTATCTCTAGATGAACCGCTAGTGTCTAAACTATCTCCTGCTGATTCACCACCAGTAGCTTCAGTATCTCCGGCTGATCCACCTCCACCACCCATATCCTTAGTAGCGCCTCCAGCACCTCTAGCTACTTTATCAGCCGCCTGCATTTTACCAGCAGCTCCAAGAGCAGCCATACCAGCTTTGTATATTGCCTGTGGATGTATGGCAACACCACTAAGAGGTACACCTTCAGTCATATCAGCTGCAAACTCTGCTAATTGGCTACTAAAGTGATACATTAAGTACAAAGTAAAACAAGCAGTAATTAAAGCTAGAGCAATATCCTTAATTTTCTCAAAAACTAATTTGGGTGATACAAAGAACATACCAGGTCCCATAATAATACCCTGCAAAAACGGGTATTCAGATAAATAATCGCTTGTACTGCCACTACCTGGTTTTTTTTTGACCATCTCGTTGAGGTTATCTTTAGCAAAATTAAAAACTGTTGACAGTGGATTATTAAGCATATAACCTAGGCTATTTTGACAGCTTTTAGCATCATCTATACCTTTACTTTCATCTTTCTTATATTGATCCCAATTAGTGTTAACATAAAATATTTTTACCTTTCTTTTTCCATCTCCCCCACTTTCTATACTATTTTGTATAGTTTTACTTGTATATTTACAGTGACCATAAAAACCGAAATCATAAACTGAAAACATCATAATCAGAAAGGTTACCACTACCATAGGTTGTAGCAAAAATGATATTAATAACTTTACCCATGATTCAAAGTAACCACGAGTATATTCAAATAAAAACATTGGCACAAAAAGAGGAGCTAAAACACCTAATATTACTATAGATATCATGCACATCACTGTAGCATTCACCATAAACGCTCCAACAGAAATCACTAATAAAGGATAGGACAGTGCTAGAGATACTAGAGTCATGTTACCTGAAATAATAGCAGGAATCAGTAAATATACATAAGGTGGGGCTGAGAAACTAAAAAAGTCAAAACTCTTGAAATCATGATTTTTATATTGATTTTCTACCAGTAAGGTTGATAGGATATCTAATCCTAAATAATGGCTTACATGACAGTCTAATGAATCCCATAATGCCATATAAGAAAGATTTTTATCGTAATCTTTAGCATCAAATTTACACAACTCTGATGGAGAAGCATTCATAACCCAACCAGCAAGTGTATCTATTCCTCCTAATAATAAAGGAAAAGCCCATTGCACCATACCATCTAGTCGATTATAGTCAGAATTACTACCAGGAGTAATGTTTATACCTACAGAGAAATAGGTCACAAACAACATCTTTAATACAAAATTAATTATTTCATTTTTAGGAGGAACATCACTAGAAAGTATAATTTTAAAACCAAAGAAAATTACATATATAGTCAATAAAGCGGTAACAGTTCGGTGCATATTACGTTGAAATTGAAATAATATGCTACTTTCTCTTTTGCTTGAATTAATTACTTTATTAATATCATCAAATGTACAAACATCTTTACTAACCAGTAATCTTGCTGTCATTTCTTTAATACATTCTATTAATGGTGAAGAGATAACAATGGCTGTTTTAGAATTATTATAAGCTCTTTGGTAACAACTAGAAGATGATAAACCACAATCAACTATTGCCATTGGGTCAGTAGCGGTATTAGTATCTTTCTGAGTTCCACCATCAAGACTCATAAAAGTCGCATAAATCGATTCAGGGTAAGGTTCTCTAATATACTTACAGCCAACTGGTACCCAATCTGCTAATATACTAGGCGCAGCCACACACATGGTATCTTTTATTTTTACTACTTTAAATATAATAGCTGGTATAGGTATAGGTGATATGACCAAGTCTATCATTGCATCTTTGTAACCATCTTCTTTGTCCTTATAAATAGTATGAAATGATGCTTTATTGCTCTTCCATGCGTCCATAATATCTTTCCACGGATCAGAACCGGTTAATACGGCTTTGGCAATAGCAAGAGCAGAAAGGGCTATCGCCTTCACTCTAACAGCTGCTAGCTTAACATTATTACAAAGTGCAAAGGTTAATTTAGGGGTCTTTGGATCAATTTTATTATTTCTTGCACATTGTCCTCCAGGGTAATCTCCATCAAATAATTCATGGTCATTTATTTTAAGACGTAGCATGGTATTTGCATATAATCCTGGCGAGATTATATTAGAAACAGCAAAGGTAAAAAATGATGCCGGTATACAAGTGTGAGAAAATTCCGTACGTAATAAATCACCGATACCTTGAGTTTCACAGGTCAAATTTGAGAGAATATCAATTATAGTATCTAAAGTATCTTTTTGTTTTGGTTCTTCTGCATAACTATTATGGATAATAGTAAAATTTAGTAGACTGCATAGCACTACTATTCTAGCAAATATTTTTGCTCCACTAAGTAAATTTTTTATAAAATTATAATGCATAAATTAACTAAAGTGATTTTACTTCCTCATAAAATATCGGTAACCATTTTTCAGGATCATTACCATATTTCTCTCTAATCCGATCTAACAATAACACTGTTTCAACCCGACCAGAAAGAACATTGATAATATCAGTCATACCATCTAAACTTATTTTTGCAACAACTGCATCTACCCCCTGTTTTATTAAGAAATAACGCGATGTTGGATCTGTAGTTTTTATCAAAATATATTCACGTTGACTAAGCATAAAAGCACTACGGTAAATATCAGTTGCCTTAAGGTTTGGTAAGAATATTTGTGTTGCAGTTTGTTGGATCAAGGTATCACTAATCCTGCTTTTAGCTGCATCTTCAACACTTTGGGTAGCAAAAATTACAAAAGTATTTAACTTACGCAAAACCTTTAGCCAGTCTTTAATTTTGGGAGCAAATACTGGATTATCAATCAAAGCCCACGCTTCATCAAGAACTATCATAGTTCTTTGACCATCTAAAGAAATACTAATTCTATGGAAAATATATAGTAGCACAGGAGCAAGACTAACTGGATCTTTTAACAGTTCAGTCATATCAAAGCCAAATACTCGAGCTTGCTGCAAATCAATATTATCTGCCTCATTATCAAATATTCTAGCATGAGAGCCTTTACCAACCCACATAGCAATCCTGCCTGCTAAGCTATTAGGACCATCTATGCCCAAAAATGCTACAACATTTTTTAATCTTCTATCTTTTTTCTCTAGCTTAAAATTACCACTTACTGCTTGTGATAAAATCTTATTATCTTCTGATGATAACTGCTCTCCATTAGAAGTAACTAATACTTTAAGCCATTCTAATATAAATGTTCTATTCTCCCCAGTATCATCAAGCTGTAAAGGATTAAAGTTACATTCTCCTCCTGGATCAATTGTAGTATAAATCCCATTAAGTGATCTAATAAATATTTCAGCACCGTGGTCTTTATCAAAGAAAAACATTCTAGGTTTAAATTTTTGTGCTTGTGCACATAAAAAATTCATTAATACTGTTTTACCAGCACCAGTTGGGCCAATGATCAGAGTATGCCCAACATCTCTAACATGAAAACTGAAATAAAAAGGTGTTCCCGAGGTAGTATCTAGTACAGTTACATATTCTCCCCAGTGATTATTAAAAACCTTACCTAATGGATAATTGTGCATAGATGCAAAACTAGCCATGTTTAAAGTATTTATAGTCGAACCCCTTACTATATAATCCATATTTCCAGGAAGCTGCCCCCAATAACTTGGTTCCATATTAATTCTTTCTCTAACAGGTTGAATTCCAGAATTGGAGAGTTCAACAGAAGCCATAGATAGGGTATCCTCAAGGGATTTTAAATTACTATCAGAGCATAGAAGCGAAAAATGATGTTCTCCAAAACCAATATCACCACTGGTAGCCATATCAAGTGCTCGAGAGATTTCAGCAATTTGTGATACAGCTTTATCCCCTGCTTGAATCATTCTATTTTGTTGTAGTTGCATTTTGCCAATCGCCACTGTCCTATTAGCAAAAACAAAACTTTGGGTCATTACAAACTCAAAAGGCATTTGTAAAAATCCGTCAAAAATTCCAGCTGATGTAGATGGTCCATACTCTAGAATACTTAATATACCGGCGTATCTTCTACCCTTTGGACCACGTGCTTCTATAGATCTAGAACCAAAAAACAATCTATGGGTTGGAAGATATTGGTCTATTGAATTTCTTGGAACGGCCATTTGCATTGAAGATCCACAATTTACCAAAGTACCCAAGAATTCCATAATATCACAACAATAGCCACTATTTGACTTGCGTACGCCAAGTAACCTCGCCGAATAACTATGGAATGTATTAACTACCCTTGAGGACATTTCTCGCAAACTATCCTGCATATCTCGCATGTCATTTTCCCAAGCTGATTTATCAGACTTTTGCATCAGCTTTTTAATGAAATATTCGATTATAGCAACTCCAGCTTTATCTGGTCTATAAAGAATACTAACATATAATTCATTAAAAAACGACCTAGAACCTGCATGTTTCTTACGCCATTCATTTGATAAATAAGTTGTGAAATCATTAGGTACTCTTATGGTAGGGTCAGAGGTATATTCAAACCCATCAAAAACCACTGGTTTACGTCTCCTGATCGTGTGGAAATACATCACAATATTGCCTGATGACATATTTTTAAGTAACGAATTCCTGATATTTTTTTTAATATCTAAATCTTCATCATCGGCTGTTTCAAAGGAAAAACCACCTATTTTTACTACTTGTAATAATTCATTATTTTTAGTTAAAATAGTATTACTATCCCAATGGCATTTATAAGGAATAAAATGAGAAGTAGGTTTTTCTTTCCTAGATCTCGACTCTTTGGCTGTTTTTGTTACAGATAGTTTTATCATTTTGTCATTTTATACTTTGCTCATAAAACCTAGATACCGTATGAATTCGCTCCATAGAATGATTTATTAGGACACTGACTACATCTAGAAGATTTATTTAAAAGCAATTCTATAAATCTTGGTTCTTTAAAACATATTACATACCCTATCATATGAATCACAAAAGCAACAAGCAAATTCATGATACTATTACTTTGAATAAATAATGACATAGATATAATCATATTAAGTGCTGCAAATTTTATACTCACACCAAATATCATTGCGGGTCTTGTTAAACCAACAAATAAAGGGTCTGATACTAAACTGCCTGACATAAATTACCTCTCTTTAACTCTAATTAACCCACCTTACGTATAATCCCCATGGCAATTTAAAAATTGCAGAAAAGTACAAGACGTCATTGCGAGACCACGTAGTGGTCGTGGCAATCCACATTTATTGGATTGCTTCGTCGCCACCAAAGTGGCTCCTCGCAATGACGTTTAAGCTAGGAGCATATATCTTGCTGATTTTGTATGTATCGCCTATCTAAGGTAACATATATTACTGCCCACATCTTTTTATATAATTGGCAACTCACTTTCTTTACTTGTAAACATACTTAACAATATAGACTCAGGGAAAGCCGAATTGAGAAAATGTACATAATTGTTACTGTTTTGAATAGCACTTAAAGCTGCTTCAAGCAAGCTAACTTTTTCAGGATCAACAGTATTATTCAGCATCTCTTTCAATACATTAACATCTCGTATTCGTATATACTTCTCTCCGGCAAATTCTACCCCATCACATAATAATACTAAATGATCTGCATCTAATGAGGAAGCAATTATCGAGGTCGTCAGATTTACATCCAGCAGATGAGTATTGCCTTTTTCATCACTAGCTACTGGTGTTATAACAGGAATAATATTGCTATCTTCAAAATTTATTAAAATCTCAGGGTTTATTATAACTGGTTCACTGACAAATCCAATATCTATTACAGCTTGATTACTGTCTCTCCTATATGATAATTTTGATTTCTTAGCTTGAATAAGATTAGCATCTTTGCAGGAAATACCAATAGCATAACAACCTAAACTACAGAGCTTTGAAACTATACGCTTATTAATATAGCCAGACAGAACCATTTCCATAATCTGCGAGCTCTTATAATCGGCTACCTTAATATTATTGATAAATTTTTCATCACAGCCAAACAGTTTTAGCGTATCATTTACCAAATTAGTATGATCATGAACTATAAAGATTTTAATGCCACAACTGTCAAGTAACTGTATTACCTCTGCAAAATTCGTTAACAATTTGTCATCATCAATAATTAATGACGGTAGCTTAAATACCATGACTTGATCTCTAACTTCACTACTACGTCTTATTATGTCTTTAATTAGGCTAGTATCTTTGACACGGGCAAAACCTTTACCTTCCTTTTCTTTATAATTTAATGCATTTTGCCAAATTAAACTGCAATTCTTTTGCACCTTCTTTACTCCTGCTACTTGTATAAATTACATTACAGGAGTAGCCTAAAGTTGCAAGAAAATTCTGTGTTATCGTCGTTAGGTTTTCTCTATGTGTTATCTTATCTGACTTTGTGAAAACAATTTGAAAATCTTTATTGCAAGAAAGTAACAATTTAGCAATTTCCATATCATTTTGCTTCACTCCTCTTCTAGCATCAATCAATAAATTTACTAATTTGAGGTTTAAACTCGTTCTGAGATAATATGCTATTAAGGTTTCCCACTGCTGCCTGATGTATATTGGCACTTCTGCAAAGCCATATCCAGGAAGATCAACTAACATAAGTTTATCGGCAAGGGAGAAAAAATTTATTTGCCTAGTACGACCAGGAGTATTAGACACCCTAGCAAGACTTGAATTATTGCATATACTATTAATCAAACTTGACTTGCCAACATTTGATTTGCCAACAAATGCAATTTCTGGCAAAAACATGCTAGGAAACTGACTTATTTTTGCCACACCAGCTATGAATTTTACTTCTTGACGGAAAAGTTTTGTAACCTTATCAACCGACATTATTGTCTAACTTATTGATGTAATATTGCTGAATTATTGATAAAATATTACTCCAAGACCAATAAATCACTACTCCAGCTGGAAAACTACTACACATTACTAAAAAAACCAGTGGCATAAATTTCATTACTTGAGCTTGAACTGGATCAGCTGGCTCTGGGTTCATCCTTTGCTGTAAGAACGCAGTCAGAGCCATGAGAATAGGCCATACACCAATCATCAGGAAGCTTGGACAAATAAATGGCAGTAATCCAAACAAGTTGAAAATTGTTGTTGGATCCGGAGCAGATAAATCTTTTATCCAACCAAAAAATGGTGCTTGACGCATCTCAATAGTTACATTTAACACTTTATAAATCGAGAAAAATACTGGGATTTGTACAATAAGGGGGAGACAACCAGCTATGGGGTTAACCTTTTCCCTTTTATACAATGCCATAACTTCTTGGTTAAGCCTCATTTTATCATCAGCATATAAAGCCCTAATTCTCTCGACTTCAGGCTGAAGATTTTTGGTCTTTTTCATCGAACGATATGATTTATTAGCTAGAGTAAACATTAGCAGTTTTATGATAACAGTTACGATCAAGATACTAATACCGAAGTTACCAACATAGTGATAAAAAAAGTTCATAACGTTAAAGAGTGGTTTAGTGATTATATAAAACCAACCAAAGTCAATTGCACGGTCAAATAGCGTAATATTATATTGCTTTTCGTATTTATCTAATAAATCAACTTTCTTTGCTCCGGCAAATAATTTTTGTGATATAGTAAATTTGTTTCCTACTTCTATGGTTTGAGTTGGTGAGATGAAGTCAACCTGATATTTTTCAATACCGTTTTTTATTACACAATTGAAATTAGAACTATACTTACTAATTTTATCCGGAATTAAGGAAGCTAGCCAATATTTATCTGTTATGCCAATCCAATCAACAACACCTTGCGGAAATTTTTCAGTCTTTTTATCTTTTAAGTCATCAAAGGAATGTTCTTTAAGCCTACCATCAATAGCACCAATTGGTCCTTGATGCAGGATATTAGCCACTTTCTCTTTGCCAGTATATTTACGGTTAATTAGTCCATAATACTGCACTGATATTGGCTGCTTACTATCATTCACCGTAGTCTGATCTATGGTGAACAAGTAATTACTATCCATGCTAATAGTAACCAAGAATTTAACCCCATCTTTGTTGATCCATGATAAATTCACAGGTTTTGTAGGAGTAAGCTCATCACTATCAGCTTGCCAAAGAGTTTCACTGTTAGGAAGAATAGCACTACCAGTTTTATCAAACCAACCTATTTCTGCAAAATAGGCTTCTTCTGACTGAGAATGAGCAAATAATACAACAGGCTTACTGTCTTCTGATAGATCTTGCTTATACTTCAATAAAACCAAATCATCAAACCTTAACCCTTTTAAAGCAATCGATCCGGAAAGTAATTCTGAGTTTATCTGAATTCTCTTGGTAGCAACAAAGGATTCAGCTTCTTTAGATGCTTCTACTTGAACATTCTTTTTCTTTAACTCTTGAACTTGCTTATTATATATTTTATTTTGCTGTTCTAATTTTTGTAATCTTGGTTTATCGTAAAAATATTGCCATCCAAAAATAATACCAAGGGACAAGACAATGGCAGCTGCCAAGTTAACTATGTTATGATTCATCACGGTCTAAAAATAATTTAAGTTTACTAGAATATATACTACTCGTAAATGAAGAGTTGATAGACGATAGAATCAAAATCATGATAGTAGCAGGAGTCGAAGGGTCGATGGTCGGAGCGTACATTTAGTACTGGCTACCTACGAACCCTGAAGACGACAACGCAATTCTTGATTTTCTATTCTAGAGTATATCAGAATATTTGATTCCACTAAGTATTTTATATATAATTAATTTAGGTACATACAATAAAAATAGCTCCCTCATCTTAGAACCTTCATTAGACTTCCCTATGAGTTCTATAAGATTTAAGCAAAATAATCAAGAAATTTGATGTATACTCAAATCAGGATAAGTATACGTCTTGATTTGCAATCAAACTCTGATATTATGCGAAGTAAAATTTTAATCGTAACACGCGATAATCAAGTTTTTTAGAATTATTAAAAAATACGTCATTGCGAGAAGCCGCTGAAGGCGGCGACGCGGCAATCCAGGATACGCGAAGCGTTACTCTAAAAAAACAGCTTCGCTGTTTACTTGGATCGCCACGGCATCTAAAGAGCCTTGCTATGACGGTTAAGGAAAAACTTGATTATCGAGTAACACACGAATTCGGGATAAGAATTAGCTAATTCTTATCCTGAATTGGGGTATAACATATATTTACAGCCAATTGCTAATTGTCTAGCAATTGGTAATTGGGATAATTGTAAACTGATGAACGAAATCTTCTCTAGTACATTACCTGTTTTGTTGATTCCCTTGTTTGGTAGTATTATCAAAAGGAAATGGTTGACTTCTGAAGAATTTTGGCGAGGATTAGAGAAATTATCATATTTTTTTCTTTTCCCTATTATGCTTTTTAATAATATATCTGCAGCCGATTTAAATGCATCGTCTATAATAAAACTGGTATTTGCATTAATCATCTCCACCTCTATTATTTCTTTGGCTTTAATTATTTATCAGAAGAAAACCAATTTTGACAAGGTTCAGTTTACTTCAACTTTTCAAGGTGCAATACGTTTTAATAGTTATATCTTTTTTGGTGTTAGTAGTCCTCTTTTGGGTCAGGAGGGACTTGCTATAGTATCTGTGATTTCATCCTATATGATCATTTTTACTAATATCATATCAGTAATGATTTTTGCACGTTATATCCCTGATAGTTCAGTAGCTAAGTCGCCTAAAGCTAGCTTTATATTGATACTTAAATTGATAGTACAAAATCCCTTGATTATAGCTAGTATAATTGGATTTCTTTTTAATTATTCTGGTTTAGAATTACATCTTGGTATAAAAAAAACCTTATCTAGCCTGTCCAACTCTGCTTTAGCTATAGGTATGCTAAATGTTGGGGCAAGTCTCAAATTTTTTATGCGTGGTGCTATTTTACAAAATGTATTGCTTACTAGTTTTGTTAAGTTAGTGGCTTTTCCTGTTGTCACAATAATTGTGTTGTCACTAATGTCAATAACTGGTACTGCTAAATCAGTTGGTGTCCTGTATAGCTGCCTGCCGTGTGCTAGCACGGCTTATGTTTTATCACGTCAGCTTGGTGGTGATCCGGAATCTATGGCATCAATTATTACGTTCACAACACTTTTTTCAATAGTATCATTGTCAGTTCTTATGTGGATGATATAACTAATAAACTCAATTTCGGATTAATTTCATTAATCCGAAATTGGAATGAGAATGTAAACAATTAGGCTTAAAGCAGCTATCACGCCTGATTGTTAAATATTTCATTTGCTAATAATCTTATTTTTATATCAATAAAAATAAGATTATTAGCGATAATAGATTAAAATGCATTCGTACCAGCCGCTTCAAGAATGCATTTTTCTGATATTCTAGCCATTTTTGGATTAAAATTTTTAATTTTAATCCAAAAATGAGGTTAATAAACACTTGCAGTAATTAAGAAGGAATAACATCATGGGTGAAATGAATAAAATAAATTATCTCAAAGCCTTAGAATATCATCAAAAAGGTAAGCCAGGCAAAATTGCTATTGCGGCAACTAAGCCTTTGGATACTGCACATGACTTGGCTTTGGCTTATTCGCCAGGGGTAGCAGCTCCGTGTCTTGAAATTGCGAAAAATATAGATGATATTTATAAATATACTGCTAGAGGCAACTTAGTTGCTGTAATAACTAACGGTACGGCAGTTCTTGGTCTTGGTAGTATAGGGGCAGCTGCGTCGAAACCCGTAATGGAAGGAAAAGCCGTTTTATTCAAGAACTTTGCTGATATTGATTCTATTGATCTTGAAATAGATACGACTGACCCTGATGAGTTTGTTAATGCAGTAAAATATCTTAATTACAGTTTTGGAGGTATTAATTTAGAAGATATTAAATCTCCTGAATGTTTTATAATTGAAGAAAAATTAAAAAGCTGTATGCAGATACCGGTTTTTCATGATGATCAGCATGGTACGGCTATTATTGCTGCTGCAGGTTTAATTAATGCAGCTTATCTTACCAATCGTTCACTTGATAGTCTAAAAATTGTCATAAGTGGTGCAGGGGCAGCGGCAATTGCTTGCATTGAATTACTAATTGCTCTTAGTGTGGACAAAAAAAATGTTATACTATGTGATAAAATTGGGGTAGTTTACCAAGGTCGGCAAGAAGGCATGAACAAATGGAAAGAATTATATGCAGTCGAGACCGATCTCAGGACTCTGAGTGATGCTATGAAGTCAGCCGATGTATTCCTTGGTTTATCCGTTAAAGGAACAGTATCGAAAGAAATGGTAGCTAGCATGGCTGCAAATCCTATCATTTTTGCCATGGCTAATCCAGACCCAGAGATTACTCCGGAGGATATACAGCTAGTTAGAAGCGATGCGATTATTGCTACCGGACGCTCTGATTATAATAATCAGATTAATAATGTTATGGGATTTCCATATATTTTCCGTGGAGCTTTAGATGTTAGAGCTACTACTATTAATCAGGAAATGAAAATAGCTGCAGCAACTTCTTTAGCTGAATTAGCAAGACAAGCTGTTCCGAATGAAGTTTATAAAGCATATCCTGGTAAAAAAATGGTTTTTGGTTCAGATTACATAATTCCTGTACCATTTGATCCAAGATTAATTACCACTGTTCCAGTAGCGGTAGCTAAAGCTGCTATAGATAGCGGGGTTGCTAAAATTACCGAATTTGATGTTAAGAATTATGCAAAGGAGCTGGAAAGTAGGTTAAATCCTACCTCTCATTACATGAATCTATTATTTGAGAGAATTCAACAGTCAACACCTCAAAGAATAGTTTTTGCTGAAGGTGAGGAGGAAGAGGTAATCATAGCTGCTATGAGCATGCGGGATGCTTCGCATGCTCATCCTATCCTAGTTGGTAGATATGATAAAATATCTGCTGTTTTAAATAGAATAGGTATGAATTATGATTTAGATGGTATTACCATAATGAATGCTGCTATTAACCAAAATCTTGATAAATATATAGATACTCTTTATAGCCGGTTACAGCGTAAAGGTTACTTATACCGTGACTGTGCTAGACTAGTTAAAAGTGATAGAAATATATTCTCGGCTATCATGGTAGTTTGTGGCGATGCTGATTGTATGGTTACTGGTGTTACAAAGAGCTATTATAGTAGCTTAGAGGATATTATGAAGGTAATGGAAGCCAAAGAAAATAACAGAATTTTAGGCTATTCCATTCTGATTGCCAAGGAGCATAATATAATTATTGCTGATAATAGTGTGGCTGAACTGCCAAATGAGCAGGACATTGTAGAAATAACCTTGCAGACTGCTAATATAGCAAAAAATATGGGAATGACGCCAAAGGTTGCACTACTTTCTTTCTCAACTTTTGGTAATCCAATGAGGGAAAAGGCAAATAGAGTACGGGAAGCTGTTAGAATTTTAGATAGTATGAGTCTAGATTTTGAATATGATGGTGAAATGTCAGCTAATGTTGCTCTAAACCCTAATCGTAATTCATATAAGTTTTGTAGGCTATCAGGTTCTGCTAATGTATTAATTATGCCCGGTCTACATTCGGCTGCAATATCAACACAACTGCTGCAAGAATTAGCTGGAGGTGTTTTTATAGGACCAATAATTAATGGTTTTGAATATCCGGTACAAATAGTACAAATGGGATCATCGGCAAGTGAGATAACAAAAATTGCCACATTTGCCTGTATAGATGCAATAAATCTCTTGAACGAAAGATAATTAATTTTCGGATTTTATATTATTTGTTAATAGGTTATAATAACTCTTTCGAGGAATTTTAATGATATATACATTAATTGCTTTAAGCTTGACTACATTAGTCTTAGTGATAGGGATTGTATCTATGGCTATTGGTGGAAAATTTGATAAAAGATTTAGCTCAAAATTAATGTCGCTACGGGTTATATTTCAGGCAGTTGCTGTATGTTTGCTTGCTTTCCTCTATCTTTCAAAATAGTATATATACTCGATGAAAATCAAGAATTGCGTTGTCGTCTTCAGGGCACAACTGTTGAAAGTTAAAAAATCGTCATCGCGAAGTGCTGTTGTAAGGCTTAAACCGTCATTGCGAGCGAACGTACGTGAGCATGGCAATCCATAAAGCTTGTCATATAGATTGCTTCGTCGACCTACGGTCTCCTCGCAATGACGCTGTGGTATAGGTATTTGTAAACTTTCAACAGTTGTGCCTTTGACACGACGACCTTAATTCTTGAAGTTCTACCTGAGTATACTCGAATGATTTGGAAAAACTTGTAAGTTAATACCATAATATGTCTGATCTATTTAGTTTTAATGATAAAAAGCCTAAAATTAATAATTCATATACTGCAAAAGATATCGAAGTATTAGAAGGGCTTGAACCCGTACGCAAGCGTCCTGGTATGTATATTGGCGGAACAGACGAAAATGCTATGCATCATCTTGTTTCGGAAGTACTGGATAATGCTATGGATGAAGCTGTTGCTGGTTTTGCTAACATTATAACCATAGAAATGCATGTGGATAACAGTATCACTATTTCTGATAATGGTAGAGGAATTCCTGTCGATAATCACCCCAAATTTCCTGAAAAATCTGCTTTGGAGGTGATTCTAACTCAGCTCCACTCGGGAGGTAAATTTGCGAATAATGTATACCAAACAGCAGGTGGATTACACGGAGTTGGTATTTCTGTTGTTAATGCTTTATCAGACTATTTAGAAGTTAAAGTGTACAAGCAGGGTAAATTATTCAAGCAATCTTATTCTAAAGGGCATAAATTGAATGATTTAGAAAGTGAAGATGTTGCAAAAAAATTAAAGGGAACATCTATAAATTTTCATCCTGACCTAGAGATTTTTGGTGAAAAATCATGTTTTTCTCCTAAAAAAATATACGAATTAGCTAAATCAAAAGCCTATTTGTACAGGGGAGTAACGATAGAGTGGCAATGTGAGATTGAGACTAAAAGTGATGTACCGACAACAGCTCTGATCCATTTTCCAAATGGTTTGAAGGATTATTTAATATCAAAAATAAATCATGACGATTTAGTTAGTGGAGAGATTTTTTGTGGTAATATTGACTGGGACCAAGATCACGTAAAAGTGGAATGGGCAATTGCGTGGCATAAAAATGAATACCAACCCTTCATACAATCATATTGTAACACTATTCCCACCCCCCTTGGCGGAACTCATGAACAAGGTTTGCGTAATGCATTACTTCGCGGCTTAAAAATATACGGCGAAATGATAGGTAATAAAAAAACAACTATACTTACTATTGAAGATATTCTTGAGACTTCTTCTATTGTTCTCTCTATATTTATCCAAGATCCAATATTTCAAGGACAAACAAAAGAAAAATTGGTTTCACTAGGGGTTAATAAAATAGTAGAAAACATTATTAAGGATCATTTTGATCATTGGTTGAGCAGTAATAAAGTAGCCGCAAACCAATTAGTTGAGCATATAGTCAATATTGCTGAATTCCGAATAAATAAGCGTAATGAAAAAAATACCTTACGTAAAACTGCTACACAAAAATTGCGACTACCAGGTAAATTAGCCGATTGTACAAGAACGTCTCCTAATGGGACGGAGCTATTTTTGGTTGAGGGAGATTCAGCTGGAGGATCAGCTAAGCAGGCAAGAGATCGAGAAACACAAGCTATTTTGCCCCTTCGGGGCAAAATCCTAAATGTTGCCAATGCAACTCTAGAAAAGATTACTAATAATCAAGAAATTCAAGATCTAGAAGTAGCACTAGCATGCGGTAGTCTTAAAAATTACCGAGAAGAAAATTTACGTTATGAAAAAATAATAATTATGACAGATGCTGATGTTGACGGAGCTCACATCGCCTCACTGTTAATGACGTTTTTTTACCTTCGTATGCCAAAGCTAGTATCATCGGGTCATTTATATATTGCAAAACCACCACTTTATCGACTAACACAGTCTAATAAAACTTACTATGCAGTAAATGATCAACAAAAGACTGATTTAACTGCTAGATTATTAAAAAATAGTAAAGCTAAAATAGACATTGGTAGATTTAAGGGACTGGGGGAAATGATGCCAGCTCAGTTAAAAGAAACAACAATGAATCCAAAAAATAGGTCACTTTTAAAAGTTACTATAGATGATTTTGATAATATTGCTAAGATGGTAGACAATCTTATGGGCAAGAAACCAGAAAAACGTTTCCAGTTTATTTATGATCAGGCTTTAATTAAAATGGATACTATTATAAATAATCTAGATATTTAAAATTGCATCATCTACCAACTACTTATAAATTACAGGAGTACTATGTTCTTACGTTTAATTACAATATTATTATCAAGTTCTATCATTTTTTCTAATATAACATTTGCTGAAGAAGTAAAGAAGAAAGAATTACCAGATTCAGCTTATTTAAAACAATTCCAAGATATCTTTGAACGTGTTAATAGAGACTATGTCCAAGAACCTGAAAAACAAAAAATGACTGATGCAGCTATAGATGGCATGTTAACTTCGCTAGATCCTCATTCTAACTACATTACTGATGAGGATCTAGAATATTTTCTTGACCACACTAAAGGAGAATTTGGAGGTATTGGTGTTGAAGTGCAATATGACAATAGTGCTATCAAAGTCATTTCCCCTATTGATGATCTACCCGCTTATAGGGCAGGTATAAAAGCTGGAGACTATATTGTGGGGGTTAATGATGAGTTTGTATCAAATTTAGGATTTAATAAAGCGGTCAGAGAGATGCGTGGAGAACCAGGGGCAAAGGTAAAATTATTGGTAATCACGGAAGGTGAAAGTAAGCCAAAGGAAATTGAACTTACTAGAGAAATAGTTACAATTACACCAGTAAAAGCCCATTTAGAAAGAAATAATATCGCTTACGTAAGGATAGGGAGTTTTAATGAACATACTATTTCAGAATTAAAAAAATCTATAAAAACTTTAAAAAATGAAAGTAAAAATGGTCTAAAAGGTATTATCTTAGACCTACGTAATAATGGTGGTGGTCTGTTAGATCAGGCTGTTGCGGTTAGCGAATATTTTATTGATTCTGGGGTAATCGTTACTACCAAAGGCAGAAGCAAAAATAGTAACTCAGTATTGACTAGTAATAAATTTGCAGAAAAAGCACCATCTGTCCCTATTGTTGCTCTTATTAATGTTGGATCTGCTTCAGCTGCAGAAATCGTAGCTGGTGCATTGCAAGACCATAAAAGAGCAGTAATACTTGGAACAAAATCTTTTGGTAAAGGGTCCGTACAAAGCTTTGCTACAATTAGTCCTAGAGCTGCTATAAAGCTTACAACAGCTAAATATTACACTCCTAGTGGTCGTTCAATTCAAGCAGAGGGTATTGAACCTGACATAGTGGTTGAGATGGCAAAAGTTGAGTATCCTGAAACAAAATCAACAGATGTGAGATTTTCTGAATCTTCTCTAAAGAATTATCTAAAAAACGATAATAATAAAAACGATGATAAAAAAGTAGATACTACAGATAAAAATAAAGAACTTATTAAGAAAACAAATGATATTACAAAAAATACCAAACCAAAAAATACTCTAGAACAATTATCTGATCTTTATAAAAAAGATTATCAATTTGCTAGAGCTTATGATTTAATTATGGGATTAATCTTGACTAATAAAAGTAGTAATGAATTGAAAGAATAAAGGGTATACTCAGGTAGAACTTCAAGAATTGGCGTTCCCGCGACCAAAGATCGAAGCTGCTCACGTACTAATGTACGCCTAGCAGCTCGACTTTGATACTCCTAGCTCTTCTTGAAGTTATACTATCGTCTACCAACTCTTCATTTACGAGCAGTATACAATGGGTAGGGTAATTGGGCATAACTGTTGAAAGTTAAAAAATCGTCTATTAGCGAAGCGTTGTTGTAAGGCTTAAACCGTCTATTAGCGAGCGAACGTACGTGAGCGTGGCAATCCATGAAACTTGTCATATAGATTGCTTCGTCGACCTTATGGTCTCCTCGCAATGACATGCTAGATTCTTAAGTTGATGCCTATGCGAATTCGCGTGATAAGGTTACAAAGGAAATATCAGCTATTAGTTATGACTTTAATATTGTCCTGTGTCTATATGTGTAAGTAATATATGTGCAAACCTAATGATTCAAAATAAATATATTATTAGACTGTCATCCATTGGCTTATTTATAAACATTATTGTAAATATGATTTACTATCGTTACTTCATTATTGAAGAAATGATTTTAAAGCAAGTCGGAGAAACAAATATTAAAATAGCTGATGTTTATACAAAAAATGTTTGGGATAGGAATAGAACTGCTGTAGATAAGATACATGAATTTGGTTATATAAATTTATTACAAGATACAGATTTTATTAAGTTTGCAACTACTTCAGTTGATATTTTTGTTAATCTTAATGCATATATTTCTTTGTATGATCTACAAGGTAATAAAATTATAACTAGTTCGCCAATTCAAGTAACAAGTCACATGAATTTTCCTGAAGACACTCTGTATCAAAAAATTATTACCAAAATTGATAGATATTTTTTAAAAGAATTGAGTATAGAACAAGCCTTTAACAAAGCTTTTAAAGGGATAACAACTCATCTATTAATTCCTAGAGCCATGTTACATATATCAGGGGAGGTAAAGAAAGCATCTTGTATAACAAGTTATATCCCAATAATAAACCGTGATCCATTGAACTATCCTGTTGATGGTGTATTAGAGATACATACCAATATTACTAGTTTATGGTCAAGTATTATAGAGCTTGAAAGAAAAGTATTATTAACTTTTGTTATCATTTTGGTAATATTTTTAGTTATAGTTATGAGTAACACAAATTATGCACAAAAAATTATAGACCGACAATTTGAGGCTAATAAAGCATTAGAGGAAGCAGTAACTAAGGTTAGAAATGAAAGTTCTGCTCATACTAAATTTTTTGCCAATGTTAGTCATGAGCTGCGTACCCCTCTAAATGCTATTATAGGTTTTTCAGAAATTATGATGTCTACACCTTACAATAAGGAACATGATGCTTATGTAAAAGATATTCATAACGCAGGCAAGCATTTACTAGGTATAATAACCGATATATTAGACTTGTCAAAAGCATCTGCTGACAAGCTATTAGTTGATTCTGTAGAGTTAGACCTAAATAAATTAATTACTTCTACTATAAGGATAATGCAACCAAGAGCTGACCAAGCGAATGTAGCATTAATTGAAAAACTACCAAAAGATCATATTATTATAAAAGCAGATCCCAAAAGGCTTAAACAAGTATTTTTTAACCTTTTATCTAATTCTATAAAATTCACCAACGCATTAGGTTCTATAACAATTCATGCTGAAAAAAATGAATCTCAAGGACTAGTTTATGTGCAAGTTATAGATACTGGTATAGGAATTGATGAGAAAGATATTCCAAAAGTACTCTCAACATTTGGTCAAATTGATAGTGCCGTTGGCAGAAAATATCAAGGTACTGGTCTTGGTTTACCACTCACTCGAAAGTTGGTTGAACTAATGAGAGGTAAATTTGATATACAAAGTAAAATAGGCATAGGCACAACTGTAACACTAACTTTTGCTTATGATAGTAGTATAGAACAATAACTACCCCAATGTTGGGAATGCAGGTGTATGATTATTTGACTATATTTAATGGAGAACTGGTAGTTTTTATGGTGATAGCATGTAATTTATTATTATTCAGTATTTCTGCTAAAGCTTTTTTTACCATCTTATGCTGATTAATTAGACTAATTCCAAGAAAAGCATCATCTTGTATTTCTAAGGAATAGTGATTCTGATCTCCAGCTAAATCAACAATTTTTATTTTGGCATTTGGAAAACTATAACGTATAATTTCTTCAAGTTCTTTAATAGATATTGCCATTGTTCTTTAGAGTTTTTTATGTAACATACAACAAAAGCTTAAAGTCTGCAATCAGAGAAATTTAAAAGTCGATCTGACTGGCAAAGTAATGCATTTTTTACTTTCTAATAACAGTCAACTAAGTCGTCAGCATGCTCGTATAGTGTATCCTGTCCCTCAAGTTTAGTCACTTCTTGAACACAAGAAATATTATACTTATAATCATGAGAGGTACTAATTATTAATGACTTAATATTTTCTAATAGCTCTGAACGACTCTCTGTATCTAACCCTACAATCCATTGAACGGTTTTCTGTACTTCTTCAGGTAGTGATGCAATTGTAGTAATATCTAACTCTTCAGGAGATACATTATTAACATATTCTAAATATTCTAATGCACGTTTGGAATCCTTTGCATATAATTCTTTAATCCATTGAAGTGTTGTTGTAAATTTCTCACTAATTACAGCAGGATATGTTTCTCCATTAGTCACTATAGTACTACTAGATTCTAATTCATTACTTACCATTGCATTTAAGACTTCAGGTTCTACAGCAGTTGTTACTATATCAAAATTTGAGTTATTAGCATTACTTTCATACCCTTCATCATTAACCTCAGAACTTACCAGTGCATTTGAGATTTCAGATTGCTCAAGATTATCATTCCAATCAGCTTTTAACCTATCACACAGATCTTGTATTAACTTGGAATTATTTTCTAAATATTGCTCAGCGACTAGCTTTAACTTTGTTATATTATTTTGGCTAGAATCGTCTAAGCTTTTACATTCTTTTGGGATAGGCAGCCATATCTCTGTATTTTGTCCTTCACCTGTTAGATCTAACCTAACCTCATTTACGTCAGCTTCCTCGTCGTTTTTCATAAGTGTATCAATTAAGCCGTTAAGCAACCACCCTAATGCTCCATCAAAATTAGATGATGGTATTTGGGCTTTGGTTTGCTAACCTTTTCCAAAATTGATAGAACAAATCATAGTGCGTTCCATAATGTCTGCTTGTTCATGATAACTAAGCCCTTCTTTAAGCACCTGTAGCACTGTAGCAGCTGGACGATTAGCACCAAGACCACCATCGGCAAAAGCATAAGGCTTACCCGCAGCATAATCATAATCTTTTACGGCCTCTTTATTAACAACAGCTTTAAAATAGGTTGGTGCTGCTGTAGTTGCAAGAAGCACGTCCTTTGTTCTAACATGTGGACTATGTTGATCATGACTATCAAAAATCTTCATACTATTCTTTCCTTCATTCAAATCAGCAACTGGTATAATAAGACGGCATAGGCTATCATCCAATCTATTATCCCCTAAATGCTTTTCTAGCATTTTCTTCAAAGGTTCTTGACTATATTTGTGTTTTATTATTCCCCAGTTAAACCAGCTTTGAGGGAAGATTTCAGGAGCAGTGTTTTCAAATAATTCTAAAGCTTCTTTAGCTGAATAACGAGGTTCTGTTGATCCTTCTTCTTTAGGAATTGTTAATAAGGCTGCAATTAATCCTCCAACACTAGTGCCAGAAATAATATTAAATAATTTAGATATAGGTTGCTGGGTTATTTCTTCTATTTTCGCTAGTACAACTAACTCAGCTATTCCTTTTACCCCACCACCTGAAAGGCAAAGAACTTTGTTTTGTCCTGTTTGATTTGTAGTCATAAACTATGCCTCCGTAACCTTTTAAAGTTTCCTGATATTTAGGTTATCATAAAATTTATATTGTAACAAATAAAATTTTGTATCGTAATAAATAAAAGCAAAAAATAAATTATATAATATCGTAGGGAAGGCTAAAATATTACACACCAAACTTGTAAATTGATTTATCAATTTTTCAAAGTATTTGAGTATATAACACCCCAATTCGGGATAAGAATTGACAAATTCTTATCCCGAATTCGCGTATAACCTAACATGCTGCAAAATTTTCTTTGCAGCCTCACTAGCAGGAAGGAGTGTAACATCAAGCTCAAATAAATTAGGATGAGAAATTTGAATCAAAGGATATTTTGGATAAACATCTTGTATATCGATTGATTTGTAACGAAGCAGCCTATCTAGTTGTTGAATTCTCATAATATTTTCTTTTTCTGAAATCAATAATTTTACAGGAATAAATGTTGACTTACGGTTCGATGCTAGCTGTTGTACTTGATTAAAAAGCTTATGATCACCATCAATCTCATAGAGACAATTAGTAAGAACATAGTTATTATAAGTTTCTTGGCTTAGAAAATTAAAAATACCATCTCGTATATGTTTAATTGTATCCCAAGCAAATTCTGGAATGGGAGTCAACCCATCATAATTTAGAAGTGAGAAAATAGGATTATTGATATGCTGGTTGTCACATATGCTGTAGCCAGCTTTTGCTATTTCCTTTGCTATAGTATACTTGCCAGTCCTTGGTTTTCCTATTAGGTAGATAATGGTAGTCATTTTGTTTAATCTCACTAAAAGCTAACTATACTAATTTTATTTGTGTTAAACTCTAAAAACTTAGAAATTGATTTATCAATTTTTCAAAGCATTTGAGTATATATTACATTAATTACAACATCGCCATTCTTTAATACTTGATTTGTTGATGAAAATTGCTCAACAAATTCTATGGTGCGAGCAGACGTAACGTTTTTGAGATCTATTATTAGGTCATCAGAAAGTTTTTCTCCTATAATTTCTAGTATCTCAATATCAGCTTTGACTGACAAATTCTTTTCTGCTTTAGCTTTCCTAACCAAGTCTAGTATTTCAATAAGTCTATCAGGCTGAATCTGATCTACCGGAAAAGATAAATTTTTGATTTGAGACCAGTTGCCCCTTGTATGTATAGATTTTGTACTATACAAAATTTGCCAAATTTCTTCTGTTATATGTGGAAGGAAAGGAGCTAATAATTTAAGTAAGATTTTTATAGAATGATATAAGGTTATTATGGCACTATACTGCCCTTTATTATCTGAACCATCCATATTATAAGCTCGGGTTTTGGTGATTTCGAGGTAATTATCACAAAATACTGACCAAAAAAACTTTTCTATCAAATCCACAGCATTGGCATACTCATAATTTTGCATATCTGATTCAACTTTGCTTACTAACTCAACTAGTTTAACTATTAACCACTGGTCAAACTTATGACAAATCTTGCTTTCTATATCAGATATTTCAGCATTTTTATCTAGTGAGTCTAATTTATCGAAGTGAATAGCAGCAAATTTAGCAGCGTTCCATAATTTATTAACAAGCCTCTTGCCATTTTTCATTACGTCTTCAGAGTAAACAGTGTCTGCCCCAAGCTTAGATTTAGAAGTCCAATAACGTGTTACATCAGCACCGTATTGCTCAAGCAATTTTTGTGGTACAATAACATTGCCTTTAGATTTTGACATTTTGCTACGATCAAACGCTAGACACCACCCGCTAATCATAATGTTTTTCCAAGGTAGGGTATTCTCATGTAATTGGGCTTTAAGTATTGTATAAAAGGCCCATGTCCTAATGATTTCATGAGCTTGCGGATGTAGGTCAGCAGGAAATAATTTTTTATGACGCTCGATATCTACGTTAAACTTTTCAGAGATACCATGACTACTTAATTGTGGTGATACTGCACTGGTAGCCCAAGTATCCATAACATCGTAATCCGGTTCTACTTCTTCTCTAGAATAGCCAATTGGTAGGTCTCGAAGAGGGTCTACTGGCAGTTGTTTGATATCTGGAAATAGGGGTTTGCCTATTTCGCCAATTCTTTTAGAATACCAAACAGGGAACGGCACACCAAAATAGCGTTGACGACTTATACACCAATCCCATGATATGCTATTTATCCAGTTCTCAAGCTTAATTTTCATAGTTTTTGGATGCCAATTCAACTCACATGCACGTTGCATTAGAACATCTTTATGTTTTATCGTGCGAACAAACCACTGAGGTAGCGTAAGTATCTCTAGCGGTGAGCCTGAACGTTCAGCACATTTTACTGTTTGAGTAATTTCTATTTGTCTAACTAATAGGTCTTGCTCTTTTAAGATTTCTATAATTTTACTTCTAGCGTCTTTTATTTTTAAACCATTTAACTGATGTGAATTTGATAATTCAGCCGGGATATTTATGATACCTTTTTTATCTATAATAATTTTCATGGGTAAATTGTGAGTTCTCCACCAAGTTATATCGGTTGTGTCACCAAAAGTACAGCACATCACAAGTCCACTTCCTTTATCTATTTGAACTAAATCATCCGCTAGAATAGGTACTTTAACATCAAATAGCGGTGTTATGGCAAATTGGTCTTTCAGTTGTTGGTATCTATCATCATTTGGATTGTAAAATACTGCAACACAAGCTGGTAGCATTTCTGGTCTAGTGGTAGCAATAATAATCTTCTCACCCTTGCTGGTATGAAAAATTATATCATTCATCATTGAAGTTTTTTCTTGGTCTTCGATGTCAGCTTGAGATAAAGCCGTTTGATCAACTGGATCCCACAACATTGGTTGATTATTACGGTAAATTTCGCCTTTGTCGACTAAGTCTAAAAATGACATTTGTGATATTTTTTGTGATAATGGATTAATTGTTTGGTATTCCAAAGTCCAATCAACAGATAAAGCCATTTGATTAAATAATGAGCGGAATTTCTCTTCCTCAGAAATAACAACTTCCTTACATATCTCAATAAATTCATCTCTTGCCATACTGGCTGCTCTGAGTTGTTTTTGTTTTTCAACTAAACGTTCGGTAGGTAAACCATTATCATCAAAACCGATTGGATAAAAAATATTTTTACCCAGCATCCGTTGGAAACGGACAATAAAATCAGCCTGAGTATAACTGTAAACATGTCCTATATGCAAATGTCCTGAGACTGTTGGTGGTGGCGTATCTACTATAAAACTATTTTCTCTCGTATCATTTTTATCCCAAAGATAAATTTTTTGTTCCTGCCAAAATTTTTGCCATTTTCTTTCGCTTTCAATAAAGCTATAATTTTTTAGAAATTCTATCATAATAAGACTATCCTAGTTACGCGAATTCGGGATAAGAATTAACTAATTCTTATCCCGAATTGGGGTTGATTGTTAAAATATACTCGTGTCAGCCACTTCAAAAGTAGACCTCTTGCAGAATTCGCTTCTGCTAGGGAATTTGTAGGAGGACCGGAATCTCGAACCGCAGCGTACTCAAACGTACGTGAGGATTCGAGTCTAGTCCCGACGCACAAATTACCAGCAGAAGTAGAATTATGCAAAAGGTCTAGTGCATTTATCGAATTAATGGTTAGAATATATCATAATATTTGACCCCACTAAGTATTTTATATTAGATTTTTTGAATATTTCTATGTTGAGTAGATTTATAGGCATTTTCGCTAAGCAAGAACCGAAAGCAGTACTAAATTCCGTTACGAATTCGAGAACGAAAATAACGATCGATAAGACCATTAGATGGAAATGTTCACAGACCTAGTTAAATTAATTCAAAATATATCATAACTATAGCAATGCCAAATAAATTTTTTCTGAGCCTTAAATTAATGAGACTGCAAAGTCCTACTGGCTATCTGTTACTATTTTTCTCAACATGCTTTGGGGTACTTCTTACTAATATTGCAATTTATAATTTAGTAAAATTATTATCATTGTTTTTTATCGGAAGTATCATTACTAGGGGAGCTGGTTGCGTTCTTAACGATATTTTTGATAAAGATTTTGATAAGCATGTTTTAAGAACAAAGGATAGACCACTAGCTAATGGATCATTAAATGTAAATGAAGCGATGATTTTGTTAACTATATTATCAGTCTGTTCCTTGACAATTTTATTATCATTAAATAAAACAGCGATTTGCCTAGGGTTTCTTAGCTTTATCATGATTGTTTTATATCCGCTAATGAAAAGAATGATAAACTTTCCGCAAGTATTTCTAGGACTAACATTTAATGGAGTATTGATTGGCAGTAGTGCTGTAATTGATAAAATATCAATAGAATCGGGTATTATGTATATTGCCTGCTGTTTTTGGATTATTGGTTATGACACTATTTATGGTTTTATGGATATAAAGGACGATAAGAAGATTAAGATCAAGTCAATGCCACTTTTTTTAGAAAAGAGAAATTATAAATTACATTTATATGTTTACTATACCATCTTCATATTATTATTCATATTTGCTAACATTATAGCAACCCATCGACCTAACTATATAGCTATTCTCTGTGCTTATATAATGCTGATTTGGCAGGTAGTAACATTAGAAATCTCAGACCCACAAAATTGTCTTACTAGGTTTAAAAATAATAATTACGTTGGTTTAATCTTGGCTTTAGGTGCATTAGATTTGAATAATTAAATAATAGACTTCTCGCATAATTCTACTGCTGGTAATTTGTGCGTGATACCGGTACTCTGCTCCTCACGTACATTTGAGTACGCTGCGGGTCGAGGTTCTGTGTCTCCTACAAATTCCTCAGCAGAAGCGAATTCTGCAGGAAGTCTTTATACTAACGTTTCCAACTTAACTCTATCCCCATAGTGTCCTACATTAGACTTCTTTCGAAACTCTACTTCTGCTGGTGATTTGTACGTCGATGCGGTACTCGAATCCTCACGTACATTAGAGTACGCTGCGGGTCGAGGTTCCGCGTCTCCTTCAAATCCCTCAGCATAAGCGAGTTTCGAAAGAAGTCTATTTTTTATATAACCACTATTAAAATGGCTGCTGATCGTCTATTAGCGAGGAGCTGCTGAAAGCGGCGACGTGGCAATCCAGGATACGCGAAGCGTTACTCTAAAAAAACAGCTTCGCTGTTTATCTAGATCGCCACGGCATCTCAAGAGCCTTGCTATGACGATTATAGAAAAATGTAGGGTACTGCTCTATCCCTTAATTATCAAGGCTTCTTCAAGCAATTTTTTCTGTTGCTCATTATGTATGATCGGTGAGCCAACTGCTGGTGAAGCAGACTCATTCCTACCAACATATACAAATTGATTATTAATTGATGCATTTTTTAGGCTCTCATTTAAGTGATCTTTAACAAAATTCCACGTCCCCATATTTTTAGGTTCTTCTTGACACCAAATAAACTCTTTAGCTTTATTATATTTACCTAATATTTTAACGATTATATCCGTTTCAAACGGATATAACTGTTCTAGTCTAATAATCACTATATCTAAAATATTCTTTTCTTCTCTTTTTTCTAATAAATCATAGTAGACTTTACCACTACATAATATAATTCGTTTTACTTCCTTGGCATTTATAGCATCATTAATTTCGTCTAGCACAGGTATAAAGCTCGTATTCTCATCAAGCTGGGAGAGAGGTGATACAACCATTTTATGTCTTAATAAAGATTTTGGTGACATTACTATTAGTGGTTTACGAATATTACTGTATATTTGACGACGTAATAAATGAAAAAATGAAGCTGGCGTCGTAGGATATGTAACTTGCATATTATTTTCAGCAGCAAGCTGCAAGAACCTCTCGAGTCTTGCAGAGCTATGCTCTGGACCTTGTCCTTCAGATCCATGTGGTAGTAGCACTACTATACCGCTCATCCTGAGCCATTTGCTTTCACTACTGGAAATGAATTGGTCGAAAATTATTTGAGCTCCGTTAGCAAAATCGCCAAATTGAGCTTCCCAAATTACTAAATCTTTTGGATTAACTAATGAATAACCATACTCAAAACCTAAAACTGCATATTCAGATAAATTACTGTCAGCAATTTCAAAATTTCCTTGGTTTTGCGATAAATTATTTAATGGTGTATAAGTTCTATCATCCACCTGACTATGTAACACTGCATGACGGTGAGAGAAAGTGCCACGCCCACAATCTTGACCAGTAAAGCGTATTCTAGTACCTGAATTTAATAAACTGGCAAAGGCTAACTGTTCTGCAGTTGCCCAGTCAATAGGTTTATCTTGCTTTAAAGTATTTTCTCTTAATTCAAATAATTTTACAAGTTTGGGATTTAAAGGAAAATCTTTTGGTATCTGACAAAGCTTTATACCAAGTTCTTTTAAGGTGTCTTTGTTAACACCAGTAGAGAGCATTTGAGCATTTGACCTAGTATAACTAGACCATAAACCTTCCAAAAACTGAGCTTGCGGCTGATAATTTTTGGCTTGTTCATATTCTTGATCTAATTTCAGTTTAAATTGTTCTTTTAATGTAGGAAAATAATTTTGGTCAATTATTCCACCTGCTACTAGTTTATTTGCAAAAATAGTTGCCGGGGATTGCTTATTTTTTATTACATTATACATAACAGCTTGAGTATACATAGGTTCATCACCTTCATTATGACCATATTTACGATAACAAATGATCTCAACGACTATGTCTCTAGCAAATTTATATCGGTAATTCACTGCAATATTGGTAGCCTTGATCACTGCTTCAATATCATCACCATTTACATGTAGAATTGGACTATTAATTATCTTAGCAAACTCAGTAGAATATCTACCTGGCCTAGTGTCATAACTATTCGCTGTAAATCCAAGCTGATTATTAATGACAAAGTGAATAATCCCGCCAACATTATAAGGCTTTAGATCCGACATAAATAAACTCTCAGCTACTACACCTTGACCACAAAAAGCACTATCGCCATGAACCAAAATACCCATTACTTTCTTACGATTAGTATCTTGGATGCTATCCTGTTTTGCTCGTACTTTACCAGCTACCACTGGATTCACTGCTTCTAAATGCGATGGATTATCTGCCATAGAAAGATGCACCTTAAACCCCTCTCTTATCTGATCTGATGAATAGCCAATATGATACTTCACATCACCTGAAATACCTAAATCAGTCGGCAAGATACTACCTGTTATAAATCCGGACAAAATAGCTTTATAAGGTTTAGTCATTACCTTAGCCAGTGTGCTAAGTCTTCCTCGGTGAGCCATGCCTATTACTACATCTTCTAGTCCATGGACAGTAGACATATCTATGGCTTTATCTATAGCCACTACGGCTGCCTCTCCACCTTCTACTGAAAAGCGTTTTGCTCCAGGAAATTTGGTATGTAGATATTGTTCAAATCCTTCAATTTCTACTAAATCTTTTAGTATATCCTTCTTATCTTGTTCCAATATATTAGACTTCCTGCATAATTCTACTTTTGCTGGTAATTTGTGCGTGATACCGGTACTCTGTTCCTCACGTACATTTGAGTACGCTGCGGGTCGAGGTTCCGTGTCTCCTACAAATTCCTCAGCAAAAGCGAATTCTGCAGGAAGTCTATTAAAAGCTTGAACATTACTTTCTATTTGTTCAAAAAACCAAGTTTTCTCATCTTCATTGGTCACATGAGCAAATTCTACGGCAATATCTTTAGTATAAGTGTGATCAAGCAAATTAACCAATTCCTTAAGTGAACATGCTTTTATTCCAAAAAATTCATCATCAATTTCTATAATATTATTCAACTGATCTGTGGTAAAACCAAAATCTTCTATATTAAGTCTCAACTCATTTTTAGTCTTAAGAACCTCAAGATTCAAGGGATCTAGCTTGACTAAATAATGTCCATAATTACGGTAGCGGGCAATCATTGCTTTTGTTCTGAGCTTGTTAGCTGTAGCAGAAAATTCCGTAACATACGGCGGAGGTTTTTCTTGAGGTGAAGTAATAACATGAGCAATAGTTTTATTAACTTGGTAACTATTATTATTCTCAATATTTTGGAAATAGTCTTGCCAGCTTTCATCAACTGCTTTATGATCTGATAAATATAGCTGATATAGCTCTTCTATAAAAACAGCATTACTACCAAATAAAAAACTAGTTTGTTTTAAATTTTTATCCATAAACTCCTATTCCTGATTAGTAAAAAACCTAGATAGCATTCTCCGTGGGGAATGACATCGTTTTTGGTCTTGTAAGTATCATTTCCAATTTTCCAAATCATTTGTCGCTTTTGAAGTACAAACCTAAATTACCATACCGTTTACTTGATGCTCCCAAAGTTCTTTGAATCTACCATTTGGCATTGCAAGTAGTTCTACAAAATTTCCATCTTCAACAATTTGGCCGTTTTCTATCACAACAATTCTATCTAAATGTCTTATTGTTGACAGACGATGAGCTATGGCAATTACAGTTGCATTATTTTTTTCAAGTAGTGTGTTTATAGATTTTTGAATTTCTAGTTCGGTTTGACTGTCAAGTGAAGAAGTCGCTTCATCCAAAATTAAAATTGGGGCATTTTTAAGAATAGCTCTGGCAATTGCTATACGTTGACGTTGACCTCCACTTAGTTTAATTCCTCTTTCGCCCACAAGGGTATTATATTTCTCAGGTAGGGTTTCAATAAACTCATGAAGATTGGCTGCCAGTGCTGCACTTTCTATCTCAGCTTGCGTTGTATTTTCTTTAGCATACCCAATATTTTCTCCAATAGAACGATGAAAGAGCATAATATCTTGTGGAATTAGAGATATTTGACTACGTAGACTCTCACAAGATACATTATAGATACTTTGATTATCAATAATAATATCCCCGGTTGTTATTTGAAAATTTTTGAGTAATAAAGATATTAATGTTGATTTCCCACCACCAGAATGTCCAACAATTCCAATTTTTTGACCAGCTTTGATATTAAGATTTAAATCCTTAAATACACAATTAGTGTTGTTATAACCAAAAGATAAATTCTGAAATACAATATCACCTTTGGTAATCGTTAAGTTAGTTACAGAAGGAGTATCAATTGTATTTTGTGGGATTTGCATAATTGTAAAAGCAGAGCGAAAAGCAGCAACATCCTCTAGGAAATCTTTTATTTCCATTGTAGTTTGCCAACTATTTTCAGTAAATAAAAAAGTAAGTGACATAACAAAAGCAATATCACCAATTGAAATCTCATTATTATTTTTCATATAAATGACATAACAAAATAGTGAGATTAAAAATACCCAATAAAATAAACACAATATTATAGATATAATTAAATCGTATCTATAATATTTGATAATTAATGGGTTATGTATATTATCATAATAGTGCTGTATTTTGTGTAACTCACGCTGCTGAGTAGCAAAAGCAAAAACTGTAAAAATGTTAGTAATACAATCTGCTACAGTTCCAAATAAATAATACCATGAATCTTGCTTTTCCTGCTCCATTTTGGCAAGCTTGGTAAAAAATTTAAATGCCATTGGTGCATATATAAAGCTAAATGCTAGAACAAAAAAAAGTATTTTTATATTGGTCAGACCTAATGCAATACCAGAAAATAACGTAATAAACAATGGTTTACTTAGCTGAAATTCAAGTGCTTGATGCATTTTAAAATAGTTATCACCAATTCCTTTTACTTTCGCAACAATTGAACCGGAAAGGTTATGTTGAAAAAAAGTATATGATAATTTAAAGCAATGTGTGCAAACTTTATTTAATATATTTTGTAAAATATATGGCATACATTTTAATTGAGCAAAATTATGCATCCGCCATGCACCATCAAGGATAATTTGGGAGCTTATAAATATCGTTATTGGTTTCCAACTTTGTTCAAAAGTAATATTTTGATTTTGAGTAAACAAATCAATTAATAGCTTTATAGCATAATTATATATAATTGGATATACACCATTTGCACATGGTGCAATCATCATGATAAAATATAAATACTTATATGGTTTTATAACTGACCAAAGAAAGGAAAATGGAGTTAACATTTTTGTATAAATTTATTTGTACTAGTACAAAGACGGAAAGCTAGACTTTATGCTACGTCCACCGTTTGATATGTTCACAAAATGCACTGAAATCGAAGAATGGCTCCCCGGGCCGGACTCGAACCAGCGACCGAACGGTTAACAGCCGTTTGCTCTACCACTGAGCTACCGAGGAACATTTGCCTTTATATAGACTAGGTTTCTTATAACAAATCTTTTGACTAGGGTCTAGTATTTTCTTATTTTATCTATAAAAAATAAATAAACCTCTTGCAAAATGCGCTTATGCTGAGGAATTTAAAGGCGACTTGAAACCTCAACCCGCAGCATACTCAAATGTACGTGAGGAGTACAGTACCGGTATCACGTACAAATTACCAACAGAAGTAGAATTATGCAAGAGGTCTATTTAAAAACATTACTATGCTGGTGTACCTGAGCATTCATTACTAATCCAAACCCAATAAGCATTGATACCATCATTGTACCGCCGTAAGATATAAAAGGCAAAGGCACACCTACCACTGGCAATAATCCCATCACCATAGCTATATTTATAAATACATGACTAAATAGGATTGATGTTATGCCTATTACCATCAGTTTACTAAATATAGCTCTACAATTCACAGCAATCATTAATGAAATTATTATAATTGCAGAATAAAGAATTAACAGAAACAAACTACCAACAAAACCAAATTCTTCAGCAAAAGTAGCAAAGATAAAATCGGTTTGATGCTCTGGTAAAAAATCTAGATGGCTTTGGCTACCTTTAGCTAGCCCCTTGCCCCACAATCCACCAGAACCAATAGCGATTTTTGATTGAATAATGTTATATCCAGCTCCAAGAGGATCTTTCTCAGGATCAAAAAAAACCATGATTCGTTTTCTTTGATAATCATGCATCACTTGCCACATAACTGGTATGCAAGTAAGGACTATAATACCAATTATCACAAAATTTCTCACTCTAAAACCAGCAGCAAAAAAAATAATACTAGCAATGATGATATTAATCACCCCAGTACCTAGATCCGGTTCTTTTATTATCAGTATAACTGGTACTATCACACCTATTATAGGCAATAATATCTTGTAAAATCTAGCAAAATCCTCAATCTTTAGTTGATGAAAATACCTAGCTAACATTAACACTACTGCTAATTTTGTTGGTTCAGAAGGCTGCACACGGATAACTCCTAAATCTATCCAACGCTTTGCTCCCATAGAAATAGATCCAAAAAGCTCAACACTAACTAATAAGATAATAATAGCAATATAAAATATATATGAAAATTTAAATATATATTTTATATCAATGGTTGCAATAATAATCACAACTGGTAAAAACAGGAAAAAATGCATCATCTGCTTATACGCCCAAGGGTGAATATTACTGTCTGAAGCGGAATATAGTACAACAAAACCAATGCTACAAATCACACTAATAAGCATAATTAAAGTAATTGGTAGTTTTTTTAGTTTTTCAAAATAATTTCTTTGAATTGACATTCTAGGTAGATATCCATAAAAATTAGCTGTAAAATAACATTATTGATTACGATTAAAAAACATGAAATTATTATTACATAACACACTTACTCACAAGAAAGAAGTTTTCATACCGCTAGATAGTAATTTAGTAAAAATGTATGTTTGCGGTCCAACTGTCTACGATCATCCCCATATTGGTAACGCTAGGTCCGTAGTAGTATACGATATTTTATACCGCTCACTAAGCAAAATATTTGGTCAAAATCATATAAAATATGTGCGTAATATTACCGATGTTGATGATAAGATAATAAATAGAGTCAAAGAACTCAAAATAACGATTTCTGACTTAACAGTTAGAATTACCGAAGAATTTCATGCTAATATGCAATATCTAGGTTGCAAAACTCCAAATATTGAGCCAAAAGCCACCATGCATATTGATGACATGATTGTGATTATTCAAAAATTACTTGACCTAAACCACGCTTATATCGCAGATAATCATGTTTATTTCGATATTTCTACCGCCCCAAATTATACAAAATTATCAAATCGTAATCTTGATGAAATGCTAGAGGGGGTGCGTATTGAAAATAATCCATCAAAAAAGCAACCACATGATTTTGTATTATGGAAACCAGCCAGTAAAGATGAAGAAATATTGGCAAATTTCGATAGTCCTTGGGGAAGAGGTAGACCAGGCTGGCATATAGAATGTTCAGCGATGAGCTATAAATATCTCGGAGAAAATTTTGACATTCATGGTGGAGGGGCAGACTTAATTTTTCCTCATCATACTAATGAGATAGCACAAAGTACATGTGCTTTCCCAAACTCTCACTTTGCTAAATATTGGGTGCATAATGGATTTCTGACCTGTAATGGTGAGAAAATGAGTAAATCACTCAATAATTTTATTACTGTAAAAGATTTGATAGATAAAAAAATCCTTGGTAGCGTAGTTAGATTATTGTTACTGAGTAGCCACTACCGTAAACCATTAGATTACAACAATAAAGCTCTAGAAGATGCTACAAAAACAATGAATTATTGGTATAGAGCGATAGAAAATTTGGACATTAACAAACTTGATGTTCAGAACATTCCAGAAGAATTTTTATCTCACTTATTTGATGATATAAATACACCTCTAGCAATTAAAATAATAAACGATTATGCTAAACTGGTCTTTGCGAGTAACAAAGAAGATGATAAGTACTTATATGCCTCTTACTTACTTTCATGCAGCAATTTTATAGGTCTAATGACTCAACCAGCTAGTAGGTGGTTTTACTGTGAAATAAACGATGAATCGATTCTCCAGCATATTGAGCAACGTAGGCAAGCCAAATTACAAAAAAATTGGTTATTAGCCGACCAAATTCGTCAAAATTTATCAAAAGATGGCATAATTCTAGAAGATAAACTAGATGGATCAACTAGTTGGAGAAAAGTTTGATTAAGAATACATTTACTAACTATTAAGGAATGTTTTTTTATATTTTCTTGACTTAAAATCAAAAATGTTTATATGACTAGTTAAAATCGTTTTTACCGGTTTGAATTTCAGCTACTTAATATAAAAGAAATTAAAGGAGGATTATGAAAAGGACAGTAAGTTATGTAGATGAGGTTCTACGTAACATTAAAAATGGACTCTGTGACGACTATGAATCATTAAATCAACATACATTTTATGAAATGCTTGGAGTAGACACTCTAAATGTAAAATTAATAGGTCCAGGATTGAGTGTATTTAATGCTCTGCACTCCCCTATTAGCAAAGAATCCTTACAATCCGCAGGACATACACTAGTTTTTGGTCATGATTGGTATGGATGGAATGATTTAGGTAAGATATATGAGATCACAAAGCCTTATATAGAAAAATATAATATAAAAAAACTTAATATAATTTTGCAAATGCATGGTATTATTAAAGAAGGTCTATATCACCTTGGTCTAAGTTATGATCCTGAAGGAGCAATGGGATCACCGAAAATGTTACCTGCTTCTTTAATTATAGATCAAATATCAAGGTTAACGCAGGAAGTAGATTCTACCGAACTCACATCTGTATCTTGCTACGGTACTCACTTATTAGATAAGCCAGTAAAATTTAAAAATACTACTTGTAGTTTTTTATCAAGTGATGATGTGACTTGGCAGGCTGATTATACTACCAATTCGAAAATATTAGATAACTTTTTTATGTCATGTGGTTTGAGTGTTATGGCAAAGAACTTACTTTCTTATGCTGCTAATGTTAAAGAAAAACTGCACGTGCCTGATATCTTTATAGCTAATGATGTGAGAACGATAAAAATAGATTTTTCTAACTATTTAAAAGAATTACAAAAATCTATTACCTCTAATCCTTTTGTACAAGAGTTAATTAAAGTAAATATTATTAGAGAAGAGGAAGTTAATAATATAAAATTAGAAGGATTAAAGTTTGCAGATATTGCCCAGCAACATCCATCACTTTTTGGAACGATTGTAGGAGCATGTATGTTTGCACATTTTACACAAGCCAAAGAAAATAATAACAGTAACAGTGTAACTACAGTAAATCAAATTAGTAATGACGGTTCATCCGCTATAGCAGTTGATGATATTTATGCTTCTGATTCTCAAGTTGAGGTAGCAGGAGAAAATTCTGAAAGTTTTATGTAGTTACTTCTATAATTACAATCAACTATCTATTGCAAATATGTTGATCAAAATATATAATCACTTTGCTTATTGTATTTAAGCAAAATTCACACGTAAGAGCCTAGTTGTTAGTCCAATTTCTTTGGTATCAACTCTTACGGAGGAGTACCTATAATTAGGTACATAACTAACATTTTAAGGAGATTTAATAATGTCTAAACTACAAACTGTTAATGTCAGAGATTTACTTGATGCTGGGGTGCATTTTGGTCATAAAACCTCACGTTGGAATCCAAAAATGGCATCTTACATTTATGGTGTCAGAGATGATATCCACGTAATTGACTTACAACAAACTGCTGCCTTAATGCAGAGAGCTTTGGGTATAATTTATGAAACTGTCAAGAAAAATGGTAAAATATTATTTGTCAGTACTAAAGTTCAAGCCAGTGATATAGTAGCTGAATATGCAGAGAAATGTGGGCAATATTACGTTAACCACAGATGGCTTGGTGGTATGTTAACTAACTGGGGGACAATTTCTGGCTCAATAAAAAAGCTGGATAATCTTGAGAAAGTTCTGGGGAATGAAGAGGAATATTCCGGTTATACTAAGAAAGAAATACTGGAAATGACCCGTAAAAAGGATAAATTACTTAAATCCTTAGGGGGTATTAGACATATTGGAACAAGACCCAATTTGCTTGTGGTAATTGATACTAATAAGGAGCATTTAGCAATCCAAGAAGCAGTAAAATTAGGTATTCCAATAATTGCTATTGTTGACACTAACTCCAATCCAGATAATATAGACCACCCTGTTCCCGGTAATGATGATGCAATAAGATCTATAAGACTTTATTGCACCTTGTTTGCTGATGCCGTACTTGCCGGTATAGAAGAGGCTTTAGCTGCATCTGGTGTTGATTTAGGAAGCATAGCTACTCATGAAGAAAAAGGTACAAATATAAAAGGTGTTACTAAGTTAAAATCAACCAAGAAATTTTCTAAAACTCTAGACCTAAATAATCAAGAAGCACTAGAGTCAGAGTTTGAGACAGCTTTAGAGCTTGCAGAAGTTGCTACAACAACAAAATAACTAGTATACTGCTCGTAAATGAAGAGTTGATAGACGATAGAATCAAAATCATGATAGTAGCAGGAGTCAAAGGGTCAAGGTGCATAACTGTTGAAAGTTAAAAAACCGTCATTGTGCATAGGCGTCATTGCGAGGAGACCGCAGGTCGACGAAGCAATCTATATGACAAACTTCATGGATTGCCACGCTCACGTACGTTCGCTCGCAATGACGATTTAAGCCTTACAGCTACTTCTCGCTAATAGACGATTTTTTAACTTTCAACAGTTATGGGGTTGATGCTACCCCTGATTCCTCTTTGATGTTACCCCTGCGAAAGCAGGGGTCTAGAAAAGACTAAATAGTTTTTCCAATAAAAATAACTATAAACCTTAAATAAAGGAAAGTAAAATGATAAATGCTGTACTTGTAAAACAATTAAGAGAGAAAACTGTTGCAGGAATGATGGACTGCAAGAAGGCCTTGCTTGAAACAAAGGGAGATTTTGAAGCAGCTATTGACTGGTTAAGAAAAAAAGGATTATCAGCTGCAGCAAAAAAAGCCGATAGAATTGCTGCTGAAGGACTAACAGCAATAAGCATTAAAGATAATGTTGGGGCTATTATAGAAGTAAATTCGGAAACAGATTTTGTTGCAAGAAACGATAAGTTTCAGCAATTGGTTAGGAATATTGCTGAACTAGCTTTGACACAAGATAATTTACCATCACTAAAATTAGCAAAAACATCAACAGGTAGATCAGTTGAAGAAGAAATATTAGACAATATTGCTACAATTGGTGAAAATTTAAATCTACGTCGTATGGATGTCTTACGGGTATCAGAAGGTGTGGTTGCATCTTATGTACATAATACTGTTGCTGATGGTCTAGGTAAGATTTCTGTCATTGTTGGTTTACAATCAACTACCAAAGATAAAGCTAAGCTCCTAGAATTTGGACAGAAAATTGCTACCCATATAGCGGCAAGTAATCCTTATAGCCTTGATGCATCAAGTTTGGATCAAACATTAATTGAACGTGAAAAAAATATATTTTTTGAACAATCAAAAGCTTCCGGTAAACCGGACAATATCATTGAAAAAATGGTTGAAGGTAGAATACGTAAGTTCCTAGCAGAAGTTGTTCTGCTTGAACAAAACTTTTTATTTGATGATAAATTAACAGTTTCTGAAGTTATAAATAACACTGCAAAAGAATTAGGAACTTCGATTAAAATTACACAGTTTATAAGATATGAACTAGGTGCAGGCATAAAGCAAGAAGATAAAAATTTTGCGGACGAAGTTGCAGCTGTCATGCAAAGCTAGGAAAAACTGATTATATTTGAGAAAATAATGATTTGGTCAGCAAAAGACTTAAGTAGTGCGTTGAATATTGAAGTACATCCTGATATTCAGGGGAGGCAGATTCAATTTAACTCTAATTCCGTTGCAAACGGCGATTTATTCATTGCTCTGCAAGGTAATAATGATGGACATAATTATGCCTTACACGCTCTAGAACAAGGAGCAAATGCAGTAATTATTAGTAAGGAAATAAAAGGATTACCTGATAATAAAGTAATTATGGTCTCTGATACCTTAACTGCTCTACACCACATGGCTGAGTATAAACGTAAAAAATCTAAAGCAAGGTTTATTGGTGTTACCGGTAGTATTGGTAAAACGGGTACTAAGGAAGCAATCAAAACTATATTAAGTTATTTTGGACCTACTTTTGCTAGCAGAGGAAATTTTAACAACCACCTTGGCGTGCCTATAAATCTTGCTTCGATGCCTGATGATATAGAATATGCTGTTTTTGAAATGGGTATGAATCATTCAGGAGAAATAAGAGAGCTGACAAAAATGGTACGACCTAACATATCAGTAATCACCACAATAGCGGAAGCCCATCTTGAATTTTTTGAATCTATGCTTAGTTTGGTTGATGCCAAATGTGAAATTTTTGAAGGAATGCCAAGAAATGGCATAGCTGTTGTAAATTCAGACCATCAATATTATGACCGAATTTTACAAAATCTTAAACAATTATCGATTAATAATATATATAGTTTTGGTAAGTCCGAAGGCACAGATTATAGATTAATATCATATGAGCATATTGGACAAGAAGTACGTCTACATTATTCTATCTGTAACACTAAAATAGATATTAAATTTCCTTTTGTACCGGAACATTATGCTAGAAATTATACTGCTGCTCTTCAGGTAGCAGCAATACTGAACTTAGATATTAATGCTGCAGCAACACAATTAAGCAAAATATCATTAACTGAAGGACGTGGTAAACTAGTCAACGCTAAATATAATGGTCAGAACTATCAAATTATCTGTGATTATTATAATGCTAATCCAGCATCAGTAAAAGCTGCTTTATTATATCTAAAACAGCTTAGTGGACAGAAAAAAGTTGCTATACTAGGTGATATGCTAGAATTGGGAGAAAATTCGATAAAATTCCATAAAGACTTAATACCAGCAATTCTTGATTCTAGTACTAAGAGGGTTTTTTTAGTAGGTAATCTTACCAAACATATATACGATTCTTTGCCAAATGACATAGAAAAAATGCATTTTGATAATGTTGATTTGTTGATAGAAAACTTAAATGAATTACTTAAAGGCGATGAATTACTCTTACTAAAAGGATCTAACAGTATCAAACTTAGTAAAATTACACAATCTTTTGAATTGCTACAATGATATACAACCTTCTTGCCCCCTATATACATAAATTACATATAGCAAATTTATTCCACTATGTTACTTTTCGTATTGGACTTGCCATATTATTTAGTTTGACCCTTTCTTTTTTAATAGGGCCTAGATTAATTAGATTTTTACAAAATTTACAAAAATATGGTCAACCAATTCGTGACGACGGACCAGAAACGCACAAAGCAAAAGTAGGAACACCAACTATGGGGGGGATAATGATTATCCTCACCGTTTGTTTTTCCACTCTATTATTCTCTGACCTTACTAATAAATATATATGGATAGTGTTATTTGTCTTTGTTAGTTTTGGTGTACTTGGTTTTATGGATGATTATGCTAAAGTAACAAAACACCACTATAGAGGCGTTAGCGGAAAGAAGAAATTATTATTTCAGTTCACTATTTGTCTAATTGCCTGTTTACTATTAAGAGATTCCAATAGTCAGGGAAACAATCTGCTCACTATTCCATTTTTTAAAAATTTATTGATTGATTTAGGTTTGTTTTATATACCATTTAGCATGTTTGTTATAGTTGGTGCATCAAATGCGGTGAATCTAACAGATGGTCTTGATGGTCTTGCCATAGTACCTATTGCTATTACTGCAGGTTCTTTTACCTTAATTATTTACTTGGTTGGTAATAGTTTCTATGCAAATTATCTACAAATTATGTATATACCAAATATTTCTGAATTAACTATCTTCTGTGCTTCAATTGTTGGTGCTAGCCTAGGATTCTTATGGTTTAATGCACAGCCAGCAGAAATTTTTATGGGAGATACTGGAAGCCTAAGTCTTGGTGGCGTTCTTGGTGTTATTAGCGTTATAACCAAACATGAAATTGTACTAGCAATTATCGGCGGATTATTTGTTATTGAAACTTTATCAGTAATTATTCAAGTATATTATTTTAAAGCTACTAATGGTAAAAGAATTTTCAAAATGGCTCCGCTGCACCATCATTTTGAGAAACATGGCTGGCCAGAATCAAAAGTTGTGATACGCTTTTGGATTATAGCCATAATATTTGCTCTAATTGGTTTATCTTCACTAAAACTGCGATAGAAAAGCTATAGTCAATTCAGGAGGATTGGGTAGCAGGAGCGATCGAAGACGGCACTACCTACTTCTCATCAATTTACTATATATATTAGACTTCTTTCGAAACTCTACTTCTGCTGGTGATTTGTACGTCGATGCGGTACTCGAATCCTCACGTACATTAGAGTACGCTGCGGTTCTGCGTTCCGCGTCTCCTTCAAATCCCTCAGCATAAGCGAGTTTCGAAAGAAGTCTAATATCGTTGCCACTCAACAGTTTCACCTGCAGTAAATGATGTTGGTTCAGAAATTACCGTAAGATATAATTCGAAATTAAAAAAACTTATTGTTGATTTTAGCTAAGTGATAATTTAAAATTAAAAATGAAGTAACTGCAAAGTTACTTTGGGGTGTCGAAACCTCCATTTAAGAGCGGTAAGCATCAACCGATAAAATGATGCTCTTCGATTTGCCATGGTCGGGGAGATGCTAGCTATGTTCAAGGCTTGGGGTGTAAACTTCAAGCCTAAAGGCTATCATAACTGTCTCTTAAAGGTTTTTCGAACTCCCCGATCGCCAAGATATATATAACCTATAAAACTTTTTTTTATCATTTTATCTTTGGCGATCAAAACTCTTAATTATTAAAACCTTAGAGAAGGGGGCGCATATGAACAACCAACAAGACATTATCTTATTATATTCATCACATGCCCGTTTTGAACTAATAAGGCAATTTTTGTAAGGAAAATAATTTTACAATAATAAACATTATCGACGCACCAAATAAATACGATGACAGTATACTTCGCGAATTAATTTATACAGTAAGCAAACAAAACAATTATAATAGTTCTATCAATCTAATCATCGATGACAGTATATTTATTTCGTAACTTGGGTGGTAATTACTACTTTATTAGAAGCTAAGCTGATTAATAGGCTTTATATTCAAGAAAATATATTGCATACTGCCAATATTGAAAAAGATAATTCTTCTTGGAATGAAAATTTATGTTAAGTTACTATTTTTTTATTGACTTCTATTACGGATGCTCAGGTTATTTAAGAGGTATATTTTTAAAACCTAAAGAAGTAAGCATATGCATGGTTTCCAGTAGTGGTAATCCCATAATATTTGAGTAAGATCCATATATGCTAGGAACAAAGGCTTCGGCATATCCATGAATTCCGCAGCCGCCTGCTTTATTGATTCCTTCATCTAGGCTACAGTAAAATTCTATCTCTTGCTGGCTCAATCTTTTAAACTTGACTATGGTTTGCACTAATTTTTGTCGCAGTAGCACTTGTTCGAGAGTCTTTTTTATTATACAGATACCTGTATAAACCCTATGACGCTTTCCAGATAAAATATTAAGGCAATATCTAACATCTTCACTTGTTAAAGCCTTGGGTAGTATTTTTCTACCGTGAACCACAACAGTATCAGCTGCTATAATTATAGCTTCACCACTTATTTTTTTGGCAACAACCTCGGCTTTTTCCTGTGCTAATCTTGTTACCAATTGGTTTGGTAACTCTCGTAAGTACTCTGTTTCATTTATATTAGCGGGAATAATTTGTGTAGGAAATACCTTTATTCTTTTTAGTAATTCAAGCCTTGCAGGTGATTGTGAGGCTAGAACTATAGGTATATTCTGCTGTTCTAAAAAAGTGGATTCTATATTTGACATAAAATATGAAAGACTCTAATGACGGTGGATAACACGACCTTTTGTTAGATCATAAGGCGTCATTTCCACTGTGATTTTATCTCCGACAAGTATCCTAATACGATTCTTACGCATCCTACCAGAAGTATGGGCGATAATAAAATGACCATTTTCCAACTTCACTCTAAAAGTTGCGTTAGGCAAAAGCTCAAGGACAACGCCTTCAAAATTAATTAGCTCTTCTTTGCTCATTACAACTTAACTAAATTATAATTTTTAATTTCTAAAATGGCTTGCCATAGTGGACAATTTCAGAACCACGCTTGACATAAAATTATAATTATTCAAACGCTTATACACCAATATTAAAGAATCTACATTAATATAAAAAATTTGCAAGTAATATCAGGATCACCTCATGAAAAAAGATGTAGAAAATAAAGATTTATAAAAAACTACAATTTTTATTGAAAATATGATAAAGATTTAATCTTAAGAATTTTTCACATTTTAATAGTAAACTAAAGAGATTTTAAATGGCTTATATTATTGGTAATACAGGTAAATGGGAATATGTTATAGGTGTGGAGATACATGCTCAAATTTCTTCAAAATCCAAGCTTTTCTCTGCTAGTTCTGCCGAATTTGCTGCTCCTCCCAATTCACAAGTATCGTTGATTGATGCAGCAATGCCTGGAATGTTACCAGTATTAAATGAATATTGTGTCCATCAAGCAATTAAGACCGGTCTCGGACTTAAGGCAAAAATTAATCTTAATTCAAGATTTGATCGTAAGAATTACTTTTACCCTGACCTACCGCAAGGGTATCAAATCTCGCAATTCTATAATCCAATTGTCCAAGATGGTTATTTAGACATAGTAACTCAGCAGGGAGCAACCAAGAAAATTAGAATTAATCGTTTGCATTTAGAACAAGATGCGGGCAAATCTATCCATGATCAATCTCCGTATTGTAGCTTCATTGATTTAAACCGGGCTGGTGTAGGATTAATGGAAATTGTTACTGAACCAGACCTTAGCTCACCGGAGGAAATGGCTGAATTTATTCGTAAACTCAGGACTTTGTTGAGATATATAGGAAGTTGTGATGGTGACATGGAAAAAGGCTCGTTACGTTGCGATGCTAATGTTTCAGTAAGGCTGCCTAAGAATCCACTTGGAACAAGGTGTGAGATTAAGAACATAAATTCGATTCGTAATATTATGCGGGCAATAGAGTTTGAAGCAAATAGGCAAGTAAATTTAATCGAAAATGGTCAGACAATAATACAGGAGACTAGATTATTTGATGCTGATATTGGTGAAACTAGGACAATGCGTTTAAAAGAAGAATCTCATGACTATAGATATTTTCCTGATCCAGATCTATTACCAATAGTTTTATCTGAGGAGCTGATAGAGCAATTAGCTCGGGAGCTACCGGAACTTCCGGATGCAAAAATTAAAAGATATATTGCAGAATATAGTTTAAACACATATGACGCTGAGGTTCTTGCGGCTGATGAACAGGTAGCATATTATTTCGAAGCAGCAGTGACCTTATGCAGTCCTAAGATACTTGCTAATTGGATTATTAGTGAGTTGTTTGGTCAGCTTAATAAAAATTCTATTAGCTTAAATGAGTGTAAAATTACCCCAAAAATGCTTGCCCAAATGGTCAAGCTAATAGAAGATGGGGTGATTTCGGGAAAAATTGCCAAAGTAGTTTTCGAAACTATGTTTGAAACTGGTGAGCAACCGGAAAAAATTATTAAAGAAAAGGGCTTAGTGCAAATGTCAGATAGTGGTATACTATCTGCTATAATTGACGAAATATTGTCGGAGAATCCTGATTCTGTTGCTGCTTATAAAAGCGGTAAGGATAAGTTATTTGGCTTTTTCGTAGGACAAGTAATGAAAAAAACTGAAGGCAAGGCCAATCCTAGCCTAGTGAATGATTTATTAAAGGAGAGATTACAATAATTAAAATATTGGGTATTGAGTCAAGTTGTGATGATACTGGCGTGGCAATAGTCAGCTCAGATAAAGAAATTTTATCAAATATTGTTATTTCCCAACATCAAGAGCATAAGCTATTCCAAGGGGTAGTACCGGAAATTGCCGCTAGATCACATTTGCAGAATTTAGAAAAAGCAGTTAGATATGTTTTAGATGAAAGCCATCTTGAGTTATCTGATATAGATGGAATCGCAGCCACTTCCGGTCCTGGCTTGATAGGAGGAGTAATAGTTGGATCAATGTTTGCTAGGTCCATTGCTAGTGTCTTAAAGAAGCCTTTTATTGCAGTTAACCACTTAGAAGGACATTTACTTACTGCTAGATTAACCAATAAGGCTGAATATCCTTACTTACTTCTATTAGTTTCCGGTGGACATTGTCAATTTGTTGCCACTTCCTCCCTTGGCAAATATAAAATTTTAGGACAAACTATAGATGATTCGGTTGGAGAGTGTTTTGATAAAGTAGCTAAAATGTTGGGTTTACCTTTCCCTGGAGGCGTAGAAATTGAGAGAAGAGCAAAATTTGGCGATTCGTCTAAATATATTTTACCAAAACCTATTATTCATCAAACTGGCTGTAATATGTCGTTTTCAGGTTTGAAGACTGCAGTACGCATATTAATATCCAAATTAGAACCTATAGGTGATCAAGAAATTAATGATATAGCAGCCAGCTTTCAATATGTGGTTGGAGAAATCTTGTCAGTAAAAATGCTTAATAGCTTTAGAATGTATGAAGAATTTATAGGTAAGTCGCTATTGCCACAAAAAACTTGCGTGCTTGCCGGTGGGGTTGCTGCTAATGATTATTTGAGGTCTATACTTAAGTATCAAGCTGCAACCCAAGGATATGCACTTTTACTACCCCCAACACATTTATGCACTGATAATGCTGCTATGATCGCTTATGCTGGGCTAGAACGTCTACAAAACAATCTTACTAACCGACTCGATTTCTGTCCTAGAGCTAAATGGAGCTTAGAGGATTTATAAAAATGGGTAATCTAACCTGAATTCGATGTAACAAGTTACATCGAATTCAGTATTATATATAGAAACAATCAGGTTTGAAGCGGTTCTACACCTGATTGTTAAAATATAATACTCCATTCAATATGTGATTTTAATAATTAAAATCACATATTGAATGATGAAAAAAGTTAAAATGCACCCGCAGAACCGCTTCAAGAGTGCATTTTTCCTTATAACAAAGCCAGTTCGATATAAGAATTAATAATTCTTATATCGAACTGAGGGTAATCTATTAATTATTCTTCGCCATTTGCTGCTTATTAATAACAATATGAAACACTAACATCATACTAATTGAAGTGATCAGCATGAATAATGGTAATTGTGTCAATGATCCGTTATGCATATATCCCATTAATGCTGTAAAACTTGTGGCAATTACATAATATATAAAACCAAAAAGCGAAGCTGCTGTGCCAGCAAATTTGCCATAATTTTCTAAAGCTTGACTTAAGCAATTTGGAGCTATCATAGTGATACCAGTAATAATCACACCTAGCCATATTAAAGTTTGTACTAAAGACCCTGTCACCTCCTCTTTATTAATTAGATTAAAATAACTAGATAAAAAGAATAGTAGAGATCCTAAACACATAACCTTAATAGCTGCAAAAATAATATTATCAGAGGTTCTTTGCAGGTTATGCATCTTTTTGGATATAAACCCACCTAAAGCTAAGGGAATACATATAAAAAATGCCAGCATACAAAATGATGAAGTTGAAATATTTAGTCCTGAGATAAAATAAAAAGGTGCTTCAGTAAAATAGCCAAATAAAATACCATTCACTGACCCAATTAAAAATGCTAAACCAAGCAATCTTGTATCTTTGATCATTTTACCAAAACATTTTTTATAAAGTGGAATAACCAAACGTTCAGTTCTAAGATTTAGGTTAGTTTCTGGAAGTCTGACTGATATTAATACCATGATAAATATTGCAATTACTATCAGAACAAGAAATACTGCCGACCAATGATGTAATTTTATTACAAAACCACCTATAATTGCTCCTATAGCAGGAGCAAATGCTATGGCAATAGCTATCGTTGAGAATATTTTACCACGCTCTGCTGGTTTTATTATATCTCTAGCTATAGCTTGCCCTAATACTGAACCAACACTAGCACCAAAAGCTTGCATAAATCTTGCAGCAAGTAGCATATTAATATTATCTGATAAATAACAAATGAAGCACGATAAAGCATAAATCAAAAATCCTGTAAGTACGCAAGGCTTACGCCCATAAAAATCAGATAAATTACCCCATATTAAAACACCAACAGCAAAGCCAAACAAAAAAATAGTAAGTGTATATTCTGCTAAATTAGCACTAATTTTCAAATCCTTGGCTAAGTCAGGAAGGGAAGGAGCATAAATCGTCTCACTTAACGTTGGTATTATAACCATTAATATAATAATATATAGTGGTGCTACTATGATATTATCAATTTTATCTAGTTTCATTAATAACTCCCATTAGTTGCAGATATTGTCCTTTATACATTAAAATTTTGGAACATTACACAAAATTTTTGGATGCTAAATGACCTCAAATATTGATGTAAGACATTGGTTTAATAGCCTAGGGTGTCGGATGTCACCCCACAACTGTCGAAAGTTTACAAATACCTATACCACAGCGTCTATTAGCGAGCGTAAGCGAAACAATCTATAGATAAATGATGTTACTGGATTGCTTAGTCGGCTTTACAGCCTCCTCGCTAATAGACGTATAAGGAAGCTGTATTTACTAACTTTCAACAGTTATGGTACTATATGTACACTCCGCTTGCTCACCATTCATTTTCAAATCCAATCCTCCAAATCATTTAAGTATACCCTGTCTATTCCAGTGATCTGACTTTTTTAAAAAATTCCTTCATTAAATTCTCAGAAATTTTTGCTGAGAAACCACTATATATTTCAGGATGGTAAAAACAAGATTTACTGTTAAAGAAACGCCCACTATTCTCAACTCCTCCCTGTTTTGGGTCGTTTGCTGCATAAAATAATCTGCCTATTCTAGCGAAAGATATTGCAGCAGCACACATTGTACATGGTTCTAAAGTAACATACATATCACAGTCTGATAGATTCTTACTAGATAGAATTTGACAAGATTGATTTATCGCGACAATTTCAGCATGGAGTAGCGGATTCTTTGTTTGTTCAACAATATTATGAGCCTTTGAAATAACTTTGTTACTTATTCTATTAACTATAATAGCACCTACCGGAATTTCATTTTCATTAAAAGCAAGTTGTGCCTGCTTTAAAGCCTCCTCCATGAAGAAATTGTTAAATTTGGTTGATGTTTTCACGGTAATTCACTTTTTCCTCATAACCATGTGGATCTAGGTGAATAATTATTTCTGCACCTGGAAACTCTAATAACAATGCAATATAAATTTTATCACTAATATAATGAGAACTATACAATGACATATCTCCGTCCATTTCTATGTGACATTGTATAAACGGCTTACTTGCAGCATATCTAGTCTTCATTTCGTGTATACCTTTTACTTCTTTAAATCTAGTAATTATTGAGAGAATTTTTTTTCTATCTTCTTCAGGCATTTCTTCATCAATAAGATTTTTAAAAGCTTTTCTGAATAAAGCATAAGAGGCATATATTATATATATTGCAATACCAATGCCAAATAATGAATCTATAAACCAAAAATGAGTACTTAATTTTATAGAAACAATTACGCCAACATTTGTTAGTAAATCTGTAAAATAATGTAATTTATCTACTTTGATTATTTCAGAACTAGTTTTTTTTATCACATAAGTTTGATAAGCCACCAAAATAACAGTTAGGATAATGCACAAATATAGTATACTAATGCCAGATTCTATATTGCTTGGAACTGATCCATCAATAAGAGACCTTAAAGAAGAAAAACCCATAAATAAACCCGAAACAACAAAGAATACTGCTTGTGAAAAAATTGCTAAATCTTGGATTTTTTCATGACCAAATCTATGGTGATAATCAGGTGGCTGCAGTGAAAAACGAATAGCAATCAAATTAATAAGAGATGATGAAATATCAAGCATAGTATCAATTAAAGACGCTAGAATAGATTGAGAATCAGTTACCAGCCATGCATAAGATTTAATAAATAAAATGAATACAGCTATACTAAAAGACAAATAAGATGAGGACTTGATTAAAATTTGATGTTCTGAATTAGTCATATAAAATTTTCGATTTTATAGTATAAAATGTATTAGTGTTAGTATATATTAGTGTATAGTATATACTAACCCTAGGGTGTGTCAAATAACGTAACTCTTAAACATATGGTTTTTATGAATTTAACATGCAAAATTATAGCAATTATTTTAGCAGCAACAATGTTACACGGCTGTTCTGGTATGAATAAACAAGGTGGTGGAACGCTAATTGGCGGTGTAGCTGGCGGACTTTTAGGATCACAATTTGGTAAAGGGACTGGTCGTCTTGCCGCAACTGGTATAGGTGTTTTAGCTGGTGCACTTATTGGTGGTCAAATTGGTCAAACTATGGATGAACATGATAGGAAATTGGCAGAGCTAAGTTCTCAGAAAGCATTAGAGGCTACTCCTAGTGGTCAGAGTGTAGAGTGGCGTAACCCAGATAGTGGTAATTACGGGTATGTAACACCAAGCAAAGCTTTCAAAGACGATAGTGGTCAGTATTGCCGTGAATATACTCAGGTAGTTGTTGTGGGTGGTAAGCAAGAAAAAGCTTATGGGAAAGCTTGTCGTAGACCAGATGGTCAATGGGAAATTGTGCGTTAAGCTCTATCAAAATTTATCATCAGTTGACCTTTATACCCCGTTTAGAATATAATAATCAGGCTAGCACTAAGCCTGATTGTTTCTATTGTAAGCCCCCCAACTTTTAAATTCCCCTTATTAATGGGATAACGTAACAAAATTAGAGAGTGAGAATGAAGCAATATAGTGATTTTTCGAAGATTATTCATCGTGAAGGCTACATATTTATCGTAAGCTTTGCAGTTGTGACTTTTTTACTTTCTACTGTTCATAATAGTTTTGGATATGTAGGATTAGTTATAACGATTTGGTGTATATATTTTTTTAGGAATCCGGATCGATTTACCCCTATTAGTGACGATCTAGTAGTCAGTCCAGCAGACGGAACAGTGCAAAAAATAACTGAAGCAATTCCTCCGCTAGAACTTGGTCTTGGTAATCAGGAAATGATTAGAGTTAGCATTTTTTTGAATATTTTTAATGTTCATGTAAATCGTATTCCAGCTAATGGAAAGATTTTATCCCTACATTATAATCCAGGAAAATTTTTCAATGCCTCTCTTGATAAGGCAAGTATATATAACGAACGTCAGTCTGTTTTAATGGAAACAAATAGTGGTCATAAAATTGCGTTTGTTCAAATAGCAGGATTAATAGCAAGAAGAATATTATGTGATTTAGAAGAAGATACTGAGGTTAGGGTTGGCGATAGGTATGGTATCATCCGCTTTGGTAGTAGAGCTGATGTCTATCTGCCGCTTAAAACTGCACTTTGTGTCACTGAGGGTCAGACTTCAGTTGGTGGAGAAACTATTATTGCTGATTTTAGGATCAAGAAAACATCTGAACTTAAGTTTGAAAAAAGGTAATATTCTTACTGCTTTAATATAAGTATACAGGTATAAATTGCTTAAAATACACAAAGTTAAAATAACAAAACCAATCCCGTTTATAAAATTGCTTCCTAATTTTATCACTTTATTGGGTCTTGTGGTTGGTGTTAGTGCTATTAAATTTGGATTAGATGGTAGATGGGAAAAGGCTGTATATTGTACTTTAGTTGCAGCTATAATAGATGGAATTGATGGTAGGATAGCAAGAATGCTAAATGCTACCAGTCCTTTTGGTGCTGAACTGGATTCATTATGTGATTTTGCTAATTTTGGAGTAGTCCCAGCTTATCTTGTATATTTATGGTCTTTCCAACAATATGAATATAAAGTATTTTCATGGGGTTCTATATTATTGTTTATGGTATGCATGGCCTTAAGGCTTGCAAGGTTTAATACTGCTATTTTTCAGGAGATACATAATAAGAAAATAGAATATTTTTTTACAGGCGTGCCTGCACCTTGTGGAGCTTTACTTGCTCTAATGCCAATGATTTTGGATTTTGAAGTAAGTAGCGTTTTAGGTATCAATATCCGTAAACATACTATTATGATAAATTTATATATTGTTGTAATTGCTTTTTTACTTGCCAGCAGCCTACCAACATTTTCAACAAAAAATATTAATATAAAACACGAATATTTATCATTAGCGATGATGGTATTTGCTGTTATCATTATAAGTCTTATTATATATCCATGGTATTTGTTACCATCCATTGCCTTTATATATATGTTATCTATACCAGTGTGCTATTTTATTAGCAGGAAATTCTATTAGATTTGTTGCATAATAACTAGGGACAAGTAAGTTAGTCAAGGAAAAGGACTTACTTTTTACAGTCTATGAGTATAAATATAGTATACTAGAATGCTCTAGAGAATTGGTCTATCGAATTATAATAGGAATTAAGTTAGGGACTTATAAGGTCATTTGTAATGGATGCTAAGATTAAGTTGCGTTTGAGTTGGATTAAGTTATATAAACAGTTAGAGCATGCAGGAAAAGTATGCGAACATTATGGTATTTCACGCTTTACATTACGCAAGTGGTACAAACGCTATGAAGTATTAGGTAAAAATGGTTTGTGTGATATTAGTAGTAAGCCCAAAAACTTTCCTTTTTAAAAAAGAAGTGAAGTTGATGAAAAAAAATGCTTAAAAAACATAATGTAGCTCCGTTGAATTTAAAACGTCATTATCGTAAACAGATTAAACGTTATAGTTCTAAGATTCCAAGAGAAAGGGTGCAAATGGACGTTTGTAAAATCGCTAATAATTTATACCAATATACTGCCATAGACGATTACACTAGGTATAAGGTATTGGCTTTATATAATCGGCGTACTGCTACAAATACTGTAACTTTCTTGGAACAGGTTATAGAACGTATGCCTTTTCCTATACAACGTCTGCAAACTGATAGAGGTCAGGAATTTTTTGCTTATGTGGTACAAGAATATTTGCAGAAGAAGATCAAGTTTCGCCCTATCCAACCATTATCTCCTCACTTGAATGGTAAGGTAGAAAGATCGCAAAGAACAGATTTAGACGAATTTTATAGTAGCACTGATCCTAAGAATCAAGAGCTTCAGAGTAAGCTTATGATTTGGGAAGAGTATTATAATAAGCATCGATCGCATAGTGTTCTGCATGGTAAAACTCCCACAACTGTTGAAAGTTTACAAATACCTATACCACAGCGTCATTGCAAGCGTAAGCGAAACAATCTATAGATAAATGATGTTACTGGATTGTTTCGTCGGCCTTACAGCCTCCTCGCAACTTATCTTCGAGAGGGAGAAGTGTTTGAAGAGGTAGGAAAGTAAGGTTTATAAGGATTTTGCTATAAGATTTGTAGTCATGTAAATGATATTTTTTATTTGACAATGCTGGAATTTAGAGATATAATCTCTTTCATGTATATTACAACTGTTCCAAATAGAAATTCTCGTCCTGCAATATTGCTTCGTACCTCTTATCGCGAAGACGGGAAAGTATTAAATAAAACCCTAGCTAACTTAACTAACTGGGATGATTTACGCATTGAGGCTTTTAAGAAGATGCTTAAAGGTGAATTTGATGGTTTAGATGGTGTTCCTGAGGTTGGTGAAAGTTTTGGGACTATTTTTCTACTAAAAAGAATTGCTGATGAAATTGGTATTACTAAGGCTCTTGGTACTAGAAGCAAAGAAGCTTTATTGAGTCTATTTTTGGTTTTAGCACGCTTTGCTCACCAAGGGTCTAGACTTTCCAGCGTGAAATGGGCGAAATCGCATGCGATATCTGATGTATTATCTGTCGATTCATTTGATGGAAACCATTTATATCAGGCTCTAGAATGGTTAGAAGAGAACCAAGAAAAGATCGAATTAAAATTATTTAAAACTTATCAAAAGAAAAATAACAAGCCGCCTGTTATGCTTTTATATGACGTCACTTCCAGCTATTTCGAAGGAACAGAGAATGAACTTGCGGAATATGGGTACAATCGGGATAAAAAGAAGGGTAAAAAGCAAATAGTGATTGGTCTATTAACTGATGATCATGGCGAACCTTTGGCTGTTAGAGTTTTTAAGGGTAATAGTGCTGATCCTTCTACCATTTATGAGCAGATTGAGCTAGTAAAATCTAATTTTGGTATTAAGAATATCGTCTTTGTTGGTGATAAAGGAATGATTAAGAGGACAGGCAAAGAAGCCCTGAGCAAAGAAGCCCTGAGCAAAGAAGGATGGGACTATATTACAACCTTAAGTAAAGTTGAGATTGAAAGCTTAAAGAAAAGCGGAGTTTTGCAATATAGTTTTTTTGAAGAACAGCTATGCGAAGTAACCAATAATGGCAAAAGATATATTTTAAGGAAGAATGGTTCTATAGCCCGAAAAGTTGAGTTTGATAGGAATAACCGAGTTGAAAAATTGGTTGCAAAGATTGAAGAGCGTAATATATATGTATCAACCCATAAGAAAGCAAAGCTAGAACTTGGTTTAAATAATATTCAAAAAATTGCCAAAGAATGGCGGATAGATAAATTTATCAACCTAAAATTAGATGGCAACCAAATAGTGGTTGAAATTGATCAAGATAAGAAAAAAGAGTTGTTTGCTCTTGATGGTTGTTATGCGATTGAAACACAGATTGAAATTAAACTGATGAGTAAAGAATTGGTTGATAAAGCTTACCATAATTTACATGAAGTAGAATTGAATTTTAGCAGTATGAAGACAGGATTACTCGAGGTAAGACCGATCTTTTTAAGGAAAAGCAACAGAACGAAGGGACATGTATTTGTTTGTATGTTGGCATTAAAAATATGGCACTATATGAAAAATAAGTTGAAACAAGGTTGTGGCGTAACCAAGGATGGTAAATATAATGTGACCATTGAGGAAGCATTAAGAGAGCTGGATAAAGTATGTTTTTTATATTACACAATCAAGGGTTGCAAAGTTGCAAGATTACCAAAATTAAGCGAGTTTCAACAAAATTTATTCAATTTATTTGATTTAACGATGCCCCAAATGACAAAATCTGCAAAATGATAAAATAATGGTATGGACCTCCTGATATACAGAATGAAAAGCAGTTGCTAATCTTCTAAAGTTAATATTAAATATTAAAATAACAATCAGGAGGCTAAGATGGAAGTTACCACAATTGGTATAGATATTGCAAAAAGAATTTTCCAAATTCATGGTGTAGATAAAAATGGTAAGACGGTATTAAAGAAAAAATTAATGAGAGATCAAGTTTTAACATTTATGGCTAATTTACCAAAATGTTTGCTAGGGATGGAAGCTTGCGGCGGAGCTAGTTACTGGGCAAGAGAAATAACTAAATTGGGGCATACAGTAAAACTAATGGCAGCACAATTTGTCAAACCGTATGTTAAAACTAATAAAAATGATCAAGCTGATTCAGAAGCTATATGTGAAGCGGTAACAAGACCAAATATGAGGTTTGTACCAATTAGAACTGTAGAACAACAAGATATTTTGTCAATTCATCGGGTAAGAGAGAGATTGGTAAAAAACCGTACGGCACTTGCGAATGAAATTAGAGGATTATTACATGAATTTGGTTTTATTATTCCTCAAGGGATCAATAAGGTTGTAACAAAATTAACTGAGATTTTAGATGAAGGAAATTTGAGTCAGCTAGGTTACCAAACATTTAGTGAACTGAAAGAGGAATTTTTGGATAATGACAAAAAAATAAAAGAGATAGAAAAAAGATTAAAAATAATAGCTAGCAACTTAACTCAATATCAACGATTAACAGCTATACCTGGTCTTGGTTTAATTACTGCTACTGCTTTAATAGCATCAATAGGTAATGTACAAGTTTTGAGAATGGTAGGCAATTATCGGCATGGTTTGGATTAGTGCCAAGGCAGCATTCCAGTGGAGGGAAAGATAAGTTGCTTGGAATTAGCAAGCGAGGTGATGTTTACTTGCGTACTCTATTGATCCAAGGAGCTAGAGCTGTACTAAATGCCAAGATAAGATTTACATCGGAAGAACAAAAATCTAAAAAAGATTTTAGCAAATTTACGCAGTGGATGTTTAATTTATCTGAGCGAAATGGACATAATAAAACAGTAGTTGCTGTAGCTAATAAACTGGCAAGAGTGGTGTTTGCAGTACTAAGGTCAGGGGATGATTATGTAGAGAGTAAAGTTTGTAGCACAGAGCTATTATAATTAACATAAAATAAAATAAATAGTGGTTTATTAATTAATAGGTAAACAAAGAATATGTAAGAGATTCCAACCCGGAATATGCGTGAGATAATAATATTGATGGTAAATAAGACAAACCTTAGCTTACAAAGAAACTGATGACTACAATGGCTCTTTGAAGCCGATAAAATGATAAGTATATAGTTTGTAAGCCAGCGAATTCCATCAGGGCTGTAGGATAAATTACACATAATTTATTAACTATAAGCCGGATACATGTATGCATTTGCATTTTTGCTATTAGATGTTATTTTTTTCTTGCATTTTACAGGAGGTCCATACATGTAGTCAGTAACGAGAATTTAATTCTACACTCCACTCGTCGCATAATACTCATGTTCTATAGCATAATTTCTGCTCATATTTATCTCGAAGATGAGTCGCAATGACGTTTTATAGACGTATATGTCTATTAGCGAGCGAACGTATGTGAGCGTGGCAATCCATTTTGCTAAAAACATGATTTTAAAAGATTAAAATCATGTTTTTAGCTTTAGAAAGGTTTAAAATGCATTCGCAAAAGCACTTTAAGAATGCATTTTTCCTTATATTAAAGCCAATTCGTGATAAGAATTAACTAATTCTTATCCTGATGGGGTATGACCCCAAAACTTTAATACTATCTGATAGGACAAACTTCTCTAGGACGGCTATTGTTCCTAATAGCAGGAGGAGATGTAGTAGGACGAGATGGATAGGTATTTATTGATTCTCTAATGGTATTAACTTTTTGCTTGACTTCCTCAAGGTCCATTGTTTTTGCATGAGCTTGGCGTAATGTTGTTCCTATGTTTTTAGATTCTTCAGCGGTAAGAATTGCCTCACCTTTTGCCATTTTAATTAAATTATCCACAACGAAAGCTCCACAATCTTTACCATTTTGTTGTTGCTTAGTGTGTAAATCTACTATTTTAGCACTAGGACAAACTTCTTTAATCATATTTACTAAATCCACTCTTGGATCTATATTTGTTCCCATAGGATCATTATAGGTAAACACTATACCCCCCTCCTTGTCTTTAGTGATTGCTAAACTAACCCAATGTTCGTGTCCAGTATTAAGGGGTATAATAACCGCTTCCTTGTTATTTGCTATTAAATCACTATATACAGCTTGATCAAGAGTTTCCTTTAATAAACTTTCTTCTTCTATAGAAGCATGAGTAATAATAGAAACCTTTGTTTGATCTACAGACGCTTTTAATACATTGCTAATATCATCTTCGTCATATAAATAATCTAGTTTAGTTAATTTGCTACCCTCAGGCAATGCATGTTCTACCTTATTTTGTCTAGCTGATACCCCCCTTTCATCTGCTACTTGCTGAAGGGTATTAGTAATTCTTTTAGCATTTTCTTGTTTATACTCATTTAAATTCTCTTGCATATCCTTAATAGTTAAGCTGTTGATTCCAAGAACAGTTTCCCTTTGTTTAACTTCAGCAACAATATCAGCCCTTTTCCCATGACCTTGAGCTAATGGGATACAACCATTAGTCAAATTTTCGACCGAGCCTCCTTGAGTTATAGTATATTTAGCCTGTTTGGCAATATTCTGAAGTCTCAATGGATCAGATAGATCAAAATATATATCAATAGGGTTTATTTCTGCTGTATTAAGATCTTTCTTGAATTGTTGAGATAATTGTGACACGTAATGCTCTAGTTTTTTAGCCCCACCAATTTTATCTTTTAAAATTTCCTCAACTTCCAGCTTAATACCTAATTGTTGGTTTGGGTCGTTGATACCAAATTTGGTCGCAATAATATTAGCCACATCATCTACAGATGAAGGATTGCTGGCTACTATAACTCTAGTATTTTTGCCTAGTTCTTTTGTAGCAAGCATAACCTCAGTCAATCTTTCTTTATTAGGCAATTTCCCTGACATTAATATGTTAGGAGACCTTTTTAGAATTTCCGACTCTATTAAATTTGTAACTGGGATATAGGGAATGTAAGAAGTTCTTTTTTGCTCTACATGTCTGTGAGTTACCGCATTAGCTCGGTCGTTAGCATTTGCAAAAAACACGTGATTGACCTGTGCAAGAAGAGGTGACCAGTAGTTATAATATGGCAAAGTTTGATTATGTGCATTATAATTACCAAAGGTAAAACAAGTTTGAATACCTGATTTTTTTAATGCTGCTAAATCATCTGTAACAACTATAGGTTTTTCCATGTTTGAATTATATTGAATATTAAGTATAGGCGTTTCTCCTTGTTTAACTTCATACAATATTTCACTTATTATATTATCCTTATTTAGTTTGCCATTTTGAATGTTATATTTAAGTTCCCTAGTTGGTATGTTTAAGTCAGAATTAGCCACTATAATATTTTGCTGAGTATCTTGACCTACATGACCATTAATATTAAATAACCTTACCTTATTTTCTTTTTTATCTGTTTTTGCCATACATACTCCAAAGTCATCATATCTAATGACTATCATCTTAAACGAAAAAACAAGTCTATACAAATCAATTATATATCTAATTTACAGATATAGTTGCATAATAATCTCACCCCCTTTAATAATATACTATATATAAGCCTGCACTAATATATTATTTAATTGGTAGAGGGATGGTTAGATGGTAATAGTAATTGCCTATGGAAATAATTAGGTAAAAATAATGCATTGGCATGATGTTGACGAAATTGCTATAAGTTTAGAAAAAAATTATTCCGATGAGGATATATCTGAATTAACACTAAAAGATCTTGAGGACTTAATAAAATCATTGAGTGATTTTGATGACCACGAAATTGAAACAAATAAAGAAGTGTTAAAAGAAATTCTCGAGGCTTGGAAAGAGATTAAAGATAGTAATTTTGAAGATTAATATATACTCTTCTGCTTTGAAGAAGAGCTATCACAAATACTTGCGAAGAATGTACGTACTTGTACCTCATGTAGTTCATCTATAGCTAATCTAAAGTAAGGTCTATCTAAGATACTCTAATAGATAGACCTTACTTTAGGTTAGCTATAGAATCTAAATAATTTACAGAAATAACTTGATTTTTTTGGGGAGATAGGGCATTATCTGCGTTAAATTGAAAGAAGGGGCGGTTAGCTCAGTTGGTAGAGCATCCCGTTTACACCGGGACGGTCGGGAGTTCAAGTCTCTCATCGCCCACCATATATCTCTCGGATTTCAGGGTTTTTATCATTGCAATAAATTGCAATAAAAAGTCTGTATTCCCGTCGCATGCCGTTTTTTCACTAAAGTTGCCGGAATACGAGTATAAAAAATTTCTCTCTTTAACGAGTGTTTTGAGGGAGGAAATGTTACAAAAGTGTTAAAATATACACCTAGTCCCCTTACCCCTTAGTTTGTTACCCCCGTCGTGTTAGATATTTATTATATAGTTTTTATTTTTAACGTTTTTGATATATACCTAGTAATATTGGTTCTTGGAAGATAATAATTTTATGATAAGAAAAGTAATTATATTTACTGTTATTGCTATTTCGTTGTTAGTATGTACTATAGTAGTTGCGGTGAACTTTGTTGATTATAGTTCCGCTAGTAATAGTCTTGTTAATGAATTAAAAATTTCTCCTCAGAATCTAAAAAAAATTAAAATAATTAAATTTCCCATACCTTATTTGATTATTGATCACATAAAAGAGGAAGGGAAATTAGAATTAGAAAATATAGAAATTCACTTTATCCCATGGTCATTATTAATTTTCAGACCAAGAATTAGTGCTGTAACCGTATATAGTGCCACAATATATTCAGATGAACAAGATTTTGACATTATAAACCATGATAGGCTAGTTAGTGCATTTATAACAAATGATATAATGGATATAAATTTTAATGTTAAAAATCTGAGTATTCTAAATAAAAATAACCAACCTATTCTTACTTTAAATAATTGCTCTTTATTTAAAAATAACTCTATTGCTAATAGCACTTCATTCAAAGGGGATGGAGGATATGTAGGAAAATTATTTGGGTTTTTTGAAAAAAAGACCAACCAAATAAATTTCGATCTTACTATCTCTAATGATGATTATAATTTTCACTTGCTAGAAACCTATATAGACTCTAAACTAATAAATGGCAAAGCAGAATATTTAATACAAAATTTAGCTGATATATTACATATTCTAGTGCCAGATTTAGATTCTTTATTTAGAAGATTTAATCAGAATGAAAAGGTAAATATAAAATTTGATATCTTACCTACTGGACAACTGCTCAAGCTAGAAAATGTAACCATAGACTCTAATTCGCTTGTAGGTAATGGAGGGGTATATTTGAGCAGAAGTGACAATGTTACTAGTATAATAAAATTATATTTCCCTAAAATAGACGTAAAATCACTTATCACTTCTTCAAACAATATTAACCAATTTAGTGATTCAGTTTTTGGATTAAGACTTATCTTTGATAATAAATCAATCATGACGAATGTTTTAGTTGACCAAATAATATTAGGTAACGATGAGATATTAAATAATACTAAACTTTCATTTAATTTAGATAAAGGGGTATTAGTGGTCAATGATTTTTCTAGTACAATAAAATCCGGAGGAAATTTTCAATTGATAGGTAATGTAACCCAAAACTCAGTACGAAGTATATTTGATGGCACAATTTACTTGCAACATAATGACCTTAACTCTGTGTTAAATACTTTAGGTTACAAACAGGCAGCTAGTAAAAAACCTACAGCTTTTATTTTATCTTCAGATTTAAAACTAACTTTAATAGATGTCTATTTACAAAACCTTATGTTAAAAACTGACAACACTAAAGTTACAGGTAATATTACTGCTAGATTTATTGGTTCTATGCCGCATTTTATAGCAACCCTTGACTTTTCCTCGATTGATTTAAATAGAGACGATTACCCGATAATCTCACCAATGATCAAATTTGCTAAAAGTTTGTCAGAGAATATGAAAGATGACTCATACTTAACTAAATATATTCCAATTAGGACAGCTGATTATTTAGGTAATTTTGATATTACTATAAATGATCTGCTTATAGGAAATAATTCATTTGGCAAAGCATATATTTTAGCAAATGTCTCACCAAGTAATATTGGAATTAGTAATCTTGATATAAGAAGCAATAGTGATTACATCAATCTTAGTGCTAGTTTGTTAGCAAGTAACATTAAACCGCAATTAACAGTTACAATAAATGATGGCTCTCTTAATGTTAACTTTTTAACCCCTAAATCTTTACTTAATCTGCGAAATAACTTATTGAATGAATTTGACGTAGAAAAAATAGAGTTAAAATTAAATTGTGCATTATCAAAAATAATTCAGAATGATCTAGTATTACAAAATGTTAAACTTGCTTTAGCAAATAATAATGCTTTATTTAAGATCGATAACCTTGAAGCAAATCTACTTTCTGGTAAATTAAAAGCAGAAGGTAATATTTTATTAAATCCATATACTCTGAACTTTGTTTATGCACTTAATTCTATTGATTTAGCTCAATTATCTAATGTTTTGCCAAGAGGATTACTAGACAATTACGGTGGAATGAGCATAAATGGAACAGTTGCTACTCATGGCAATAGTTTAAAAGAATTATTGTATGAGCTTAACACTCAATCAGAATTTGTAGTAAAAAATGCCAAGATTAGTAACTTCTCTGTTGATTCATTGATAGAAAAAATTAATAATAAAGACTATAGTCTAAAGTATTTAAAAGATGATTTAGCAAAATCTATGTATCAGGGGCAAACTGAATTGAATAGTTTGCGTGGTAATCTTCAGTTAAAAAATGGAATAGTTACAATGAAAGACTTAGTATTTAATACAAAATATGCTAGCGGAGTTGCATCATTAGCTATAAATATATATAATTTGGATATGGTATTATCTTCAATATTATCTTTCTATATAGTAGACTTAAATCCTAATATAAATAATTCTAGTAATCAAAATACTCCTATAAATTTTACAATAAAAACCTCAGGCACTATATTAGATCCCATAAAAACGTCAGATGAGACTGAACTAAGAAAGGCTTTAGAGAACAGAAGAAAATCCACAATTAAAGGAGAATAAATGTTATTATTAAGAATTCTAAAAGATTATAGGCTATTCGAAATATTGGTTCTTGGGGCAATTAGTGGCATGCCACTAGCTATATTATTCACTAGCTTAGTTGCTTGGCTTAAAGATTCTAATATTGATATTGCAATTATTACCACTTTTGCCGTTGCAAGACTATCCTATTCGCTAAAAGTTTTTTGGTCTCCTTTGGTAGATTATTTTAATATACCATTATTAAAGAAATTTGGTCATAGAAAAAGTTGGCTGATACTTTGTACTATACTAATATCTTTAGTACTATTCACTATGAGTACAATTTTACCTAATGAATCATTAACTTTACTATATTTTCTTACTATCTGCCTTGGTTTCTTGTCAGCAACATTTGATATTAGTGTTGATGCACTTAGGATAGATAAATTTGATCAGGAAACCCAAGCTATAGCGAGTGCTACGGCAGTATTAGGCTATAGACTTGGCATGCTGATTACTGGAGCTGGGGCTTTGTATTTTGCTGAAGCCACAAGTGATTGGTCAGCTACATTTGTGGCTATGAGTATAATTTTTGTTGTAGCAACAATTTTTATAATTACTGTCAATGAACCTACATTATTACGAGAAAGTGTTGATATTTTATCTTTATTGTCACTAACAAAAATAGTAATTAACCCTTTTAAGGACTTCCTTGTTAGGAAATATGCCGTTACTATTTTACTAGCAGTAATATTCTTTAAATTAGGCGATGCTATGCTTGGTGTAGTATGTATGCCATTTTATATGGAACTTGGTTATACAAAGGGACAGATAGCACTGATTACTAAATTTTATGGGGTACTAGCTACACTTGCTGGGTCTTTTGCTGGTGGAATAGTTGTATACCAACTTGGAAATTTTAGAGGACTGATTATAACGGGAATTATACAAAGTATCACGCATTTCGCATTTATTTGGTTAAATCATCAACCAGTAAGTTCTGAAGCTCTCTTCATTGCTATTACTATAGAAAATTTTGCTGGAGCTATGGGGACTACTGCTCTTGTTGGGTATGTTAGCATATTGTGTAACAAACAATATTCTGCATCGCAATATGCTTTGCTCAGCAGTAGTGCTAGTTTATTTAATAACACAGTCACCGTTTATGGTGGTAGTCTAGTAAAAATGTTGGGTTGGGATAATTTTTTTATCTTAACAATAATTCTAGCCTTGCCAGGACTTATAATATTGTTCTATCTTAATAAAAAGATTTCTAAAACGTAAAATTATGTTAATACGATTATTGCTATTTTTTACTTGTGTAATAACATTCAGTACAAACCTACGTCCTGTTTATGCTGCAAAAAAACTTGTGTCTTCGCCAACTCAAACAAGTCTTGTCGTAGATTACAATACTGGTAGGATACTGCACGATAAAAATTCTACTACTAGAATATATCCAGCTTCATTGACAAAATTAATGACCTTGTATTTGTTATTTGAAGCGGTAGAATTTGGCAGGTTATCAATGAATCAAAGATTATATGTTTCAAAAAACGCAGAGAAAATGTTGCCCTGCAAATTAGGGCTTAAAGAAAAAGAAACTATTACTGTAAGAGAAGCTATTTTAGGTCTAATTATTAGATCAGCAAACGATGCAGCTATGGTAGTAGCTGAAAATATTAAAGGTACTGAAGAAAATTTTGCTCGTTTGATGAATATTCGTGCTAGACAACTTGGTATGAAAGATACTTATTTTAAAAACGCTTCTGGATGGCATCATCCTTGTCAGAAAACTACGGCTAGAGATCTTGCTAAACTATCTATAGCTATTAAGCGAGATTTCCCTAAATATTATGCTTTCTTCTCTAGAAACAACTTTGTTTTTAGAGGCAATATTGTACGAGGACATAATAAAGTAAATGAAACTTATGAAGGAGTTGAAGGGTTGAAAACTGGTTATACCATTCCAGCCGGCTATAACTTGATTACTGCAGCAACTAGGCAAAATAAATCTTTGGTTGCTATTGTTACTGGTGGTAAATCTGCTGAGTCTAGAAATATGCAAATGGTAAAACTATTAGATACCCATTTTGACCAGCCTAGAAATAATAAGACTATGGTTGATAAATTGATAGTCAAGACAACAGTACCATCAAGAACATATGGTAAGAAAACAAAATCAACTAAAGTTGCTACAAATCTTAAAGTAAGAAACAGAAAAAAACTATAGAAATATTATGAAAAATGTTGCTGTAATTATTTCAGGTTGTGGATATTTAGATGGGGCTGAAATCTTTGAAACAGTTTTTACATTATTGGAACTTGATAAGCATAATGTAAATGTAAAAATTTTTGCTCCTAATAAAAATCAATATTATGTGATTAACCATCTAACTCAAGAAAAAATGTTAGAGGAACGTAATATATTGGTTGAATCAGCACGCATTGCTCGTGGTAAAATCCAACCATTAAATCAAATACGTGCTGAAGATTTTGATGCTTTAATATTACCGGGTGGGTTTGGTGCTGCACTAAATTTGTCTGATATAGGACTTAAAAATGAAAATGCTACAGTACCAAAAGACTTACAGGAAATAATATTAGACTTTTATAATTTATCAAAACCAATTGGAGCTATATGTATTGCTCCTGCTTTACTTGCTATAGTCTTAAGAAATCATACAAAAATTAAGGTTACCCTTGGAGAATCAAATGATCTGATAAATAAGCTAGGAGCAACAGAAGAAACTTGTAATGTTCAAGATATAATCGTGGACGAAGATAATAGATTGGTTACTACTCCTGCTTTTATGTTAAATGCTCCTTTAACACAAATACATAAAGGTATTAAGGGTTTAGTAATTAAAGTGCTGCAAATGTGTACTAATATCTGAAATGTAAGCTATTTCATAAAAGACAATTGGTATTAAATAAGGAAGATATAAGCCAATATGAATAGATTAATACAAGCAGATGAGGTGTCTCAAACTCGTCTAACTAGAGAACAAAAAGAGGCTGTCGGATTACTTTCAATCGGTACATTTCTAGAGTATTTTGATCTGATGCTCTATATACATATGGCGGTAATTCTTAATGAGCTTTTTTTCCCGAAATATGATCCCTATGCAGCACAATTACTTTCAGCCTTTGCTCTTTGTACCACATATTTATTAAGACCTATTGGGGCGTTAATTTTTGGATGGATTGGTGATACTATAGGACGTAAAGTAACTGTTATTATTACCACTTTTATGATGGCATTGTCTTGTATTATTATTGCTAGTTTGCCAACTTATGCTGAAATAGGTATTACTGCTGCTGTGATTGTGTCAATATGTCGTATTGTGCAAGGTATGAGTTCCATGGGAGAAAGAATAGGGGCAGAATTATATTTGACTGAAACTATAAAACGTCCACAACAATATATGTCTGTAGCATTAATAAGTTTTTTTGCTGTATTAGGGGGGACCTTTGCTTTGGGCGTAGCATTTATTTCTACCTCTTGCAACTTCAATTGGCGTTATGCTTTTGGGTTTGGTGCATTGGTTGCGTTAATTGGTTCAGTAGCTAGAACAACTCTACGAGAAACACTAGAATTTGCTGACGCAAAACGACGAATGAAAATGATTTTTGCAGATATTAATGAGAATTCTAGTATATTGGAAAAGAATCCTATTTGGATAGAAAAAGTTAATAAAGTAACAGCTTTATCTTTGTTTTTAATATACTGTGCTTGGCCAGTATGTTTTTATTTAGCATTTATTCATTGCGGAGAGATTCTTAGAAATAATTTTAGTTATACGGTTGAACAAGTTATTTATCAAAATTTCTTTGTTTCAATAGTAGAAATGTTAGGGAATTTATCATTGATATATTTAGGTTATTACGTGTACCCCCTAATGATTTTAAAAATTAGAATAGTAATTTTTTGGGTTCTTATTCTAGTTTGCCTATACTTATTGAATCATGCTAAAACACCTTTTGATATTTTCCTGTTCCAAGCATTTATTATATTGATTATACCTGGTTTAACACCAGCCCATTCAATTTTATTTATATATTTCCCTGTTTTTAAACGCTTCACATATGTTAGTTTTTTATATGCTATATCTAATACTATTATGTATATTATCACATCTTTTGGGCTTATTTATTTAACAAAATATTTAGGTAATTATGGATTGCTGATTATTATAATTCCAGTCATGATAGGATATAGCTTTGGCATATTGCATTTTGAAAAATTAGAGAAAGCAGCTGGAAACTATCCGAAAAAGAAAAAATGGTTTCTCTTAATGAATTAGGTGGTGTCTATTAAAAAAGATTTAATTTTTGTTGGTGTAGTATCATCAGTACACGGAGTGCAGGGTAATGTTTACGTCAAATCTTTTACTATGCCAAATACTAATATCATTAAAATGAATTTGGTGGATGAATTAGGAAAAAAAATTATCCTTAAACTCATTAGTCAAAATTCTAAAGGTGATATAATATGTAGATTTAACAAAATTAATAATAGGACATTAGCTGAAGGATTAAAGGGATGTAAGCTTTTTTGTCATAGGCACGATTTCCCTTCATTAAGTGAAGATGAATTTTATATTGAAGACTTAAGAGGCTTACTGGTACTAGATACCAATTTGGTGGCTATAGGAAAAATTACAAATGTTTTTAATTTTAAAGCAGGCGATATCATTGAAATCGAGTTTGTCAGCAATAAAAAAGTAGAATTATTTCCTTTTAATAAGCAATTTTTCCCAGTAGTGACGAAAGAGCATGCTATTTTAGCAAAGATTTAACTATAGCAATTAGTCCTCATTACGTCGTTCTGATCTCTTTCGGTCATTAGGGTTTAATACTGCCTTACGAAGCCGGATTGATTTAGGAGTAACTTCTACTCTTTCATCATTTTGGATATAGCTGATAGATTGCTCTAATGTCATAATGACTGGTGGGATAAGACGCATAGCTTCATCTTTGCCAGAAGCTCTGACATTTGATAATTGTTTGGCTTTCAGAGGATTTACCTCTAGGTCATTATCCCGATTATGTTCGCCTATAATCATTCCCTGGTATACTAGTTCATTAGGGTTTATAAACATTTTTCCACGCTCTTCAAGATTCCATAGAGCATAGGCAACAGATTCACCATCCCCATTAGAAATTAACACTCCATTACGTCTTCCTTCAATAAGCCCTTTATACGGACCATAACTATGAAAAACACGGTTCATAACACCTGTACCTCGAGTTTCGGTTAGAAACTGACCGTGGTAACCAATAAGACCGCGTGATGGTCCTAAAAATGTGACTCTAGTTTTACCGCCACCAGATGGACGCATATCAGTCATTTCTGCTTTACGTATTGCTAAGGATTTAACAACAACTCCAACAAAATCATCATCAACATCAACTTGGATTTCTTCAATTGGTTCTAATCTTTTTCCCTGTTCATCCTCTTTGAATAATACACGTGGTCTGCTGATTGATAGTTCAAAACCTTCACGTCGCATAGTTTCAATTAATATTCCTAATTGTAACTCACCACGACCTGCAACTTGAAAAGCATCTTTTTCTTCCGTTTGACTGACATGTATTGCCACATTACTTTCGATCTCTCTCATCAATCTATCACCTAAAACTCTTGATGTAAGCTTTGATCCTTCCCGTCCAGCAAGAGGAGAGTCATTTACTCCAAAGGTCATAGATAATGTTGGTGGATCTATAGGTAAGGAAGGGAGTGCTATCATTATTTCAGGGTCACAGATAGTATCAGCTACCGTAGCGTTCTGAATTCCAGCAATAGCAATGATATCCCCTGCATATGCTACATCGACAGCTACGCGTTCCAATCCTCGGAATGACAGTATTTTACTTATTCTAGCATTTTCAATTACCATATTATCACGATTAAGTACTTTAACATTTTGGTTGATCTTAACCGTACCGCTCTGCACTAAACCGGTAAATACACGACCAAAATATGAGTTATATTCTCTAGTAGTAACAAGCATAGAAAAAGGCAGGCTGCTATCAGCAACAGGAGCAGGTACATGAGATACTATCAAATCAAAAAGAGGAGAAAGATCTTTTTGCTGATCTTCTAGATGGAGCGATGCCCAACCGCTACGTCCCGAAGCATAGATAATTGGGAAATCTAGTTGTTCATTAGTTGCCTCTAATGCCATAAATAATTCAAATACTTCATCAACTACTTCACTTACTCTTCTATCAGGACGGTCGATTTTATTGATAACAACAATTGGTTTCAAACCAAGTTTTAGAGCTTTTGACAGCACAAATTTTGTCTGGGGCATTGTACCTTCAGAAGAATCAACTAGTAATACAACTCCATCTACCATAGTAAGAATGCGTTCTACCTCACCACCAAAATCAGCGTGACCAGGAGTATCAACTATATTGATACGGATATTTTCCCACATAAGGGAGGTACATTTGGCTAAAATAGTTATACCACGTTCGCGTTCAAGGTCATTTGAATCCATAGCACGTTCTGCTACTGCTTGGTTTTCTCGGAAAGTCCCACTTTGTTTAAGCATATTATCAACTAGAGTAGTTTTACCATGATCAACGTGGGCGATAATGGCAATATTGCGAATAGCAAACATCAAAAACCTTTAATATATTTTTAGATGTGCATTATAGAGCAAAATATATCAAATTGGAATAGAGTTCTTGTGTTATAGTGAATTCAGTTGAATTAGCAACAACGTTGCTCATCGTTAGAAACTCTAGGAACTAAATCACCTGAAAAAATTAAAAAAATAGTAGAAGAAACTGTAATACATTTTTTAACTTTAGCTATGCATTTAAAAATACCAACAGTAACAAAACAAATTATTACATTATGTTGTCAACATTTATCTATACCTCTACACGCAGGGCAGTTTAAAAGTCCCAACTAATGATAGAAAATACTAAATTATAGAAATAAATAGTTGTCATCGCGAGCCACAAAGTGGCGCATAGGCGTCAACTTAAGAGCGTAATGATTGAGCAGGTATAAGTAAATCAAACCTAAACGTCATTGCGAGAAGCCGCTGCAAGCGGCGACGCGGCAATCTAAGATACGCGAAGCATTACTCTAAAAAATAGCTTCGCTGTTTATTTAGATCGCCACGGCATCTAACGAGCCTTGCTATGACGGCTGTGTTTAATTTGTTTATACATGCTCAATCATTACGCTCTTAAGTTGACGCCTATGTGTCTACACGGGGCTTTTGTGGATAATTCCCAGTCTTTTTCTCCAACTTTTCAAAATGAAATATCCCAAATGCAAAACCTATGCAAACTGGAAGCAATATAATCATTATCCCCCAATGATGCCAATATTCAGTTAAGTAAACAATTGAAAAAGGGGTAACTACATACATTAAGGCACGAGATATGGCAAAGGTAAGACTAACACAGCTAAAACGTTTAAAGACAGGAAAATGTTTATAATATATTGGCTGTCCTAGACTAGGACCGGTAGGTACAAATAACATAACGAATAATTGCATTAAAAATACATCAAATGAGCTATTAAGATTATTTAATAAATAAGGGCAAGCTAAAGCAAATAGACAAAATGTTAATAACAAAGTTTTTACAATTTTTAACGGATATATTTTATAACTTAAATATGTTAATACCAAGGTGCTTAAGAAGGAAAATATTGAGAGAATAAAATTTTGATGAATGACCTGTTCAGCACTATAGCCAAAAGAAGTTTTTAAAAGATTACCACAATGCACATAAGCAAAATAAAAACATACAGGACACATGCATTCTATTAGAAACAACGCTATTATTGTTATTTTATTAGCTTTTTCCTGCCATATTGGATTATTTTCTAGTTTTTTAAGATCTATGCTGCCAACATTTGAAGGCTGCTCAAAAATTCTTTTTAGTTGACGCTTGGCGTCAGCAAATTCCGGCGTTTCTCTAAGACTCCTTCGAGCTATTGTACCAACCAGTGCTACGACCGCTCCCATCCAAAATGCTATACGCCAATTAAATCCATAGGAGGTCACTAAAGATGCTATGCCTAAAGCAGCAACTTCTCCTAAAGTACCAAAAATCGCAACTGATGAAACAGCTGGATATTGGATTGGTGGATTTATAGATTCAGTTAAATAAAGTTTTGCTCCTACTGCCTCTCCCATAGAGGATATTCCTTGTATTATACGGCATATTGTAACCAACCAAGAAGCTGTAATACCTATTTGGGCATAAGTAGGTAGATTAGCCATGGTAACACATGATAAAGCCATGATAAAAGTCGTTATGATAACAGTAGTCTTACGCCCTATATTATCACCTATATAACCAAAAATTAATGCTCCAACAGGTCGAAAAACAAAGCTAGAACAGAAAGCTGTAGCAGAGTAAATTGCTGTAGTATGAGGGTCATCTTTGGGAAAAAATAACTCATTTAACAATACCGCCATATGTACATAAAGCATCAGATCAAAATATTCTAAAAAAGTCCCAATCGAAAGCAACCCAACAACTGATTTTTGCTCTTTAGTTAGGCTTCTTTGTTCTTGCTGATATCCTATCATTTATTTACCTTATAATTTTAATAGTACTATAAATATTGATGATTTGGTTAATTAATAGCAAGAAAAAATGATATAGTAGGCTAAAATAATTAAACTATTAGTGTAACAATATACTAGTACTTAATACAACCTAAAAGTTCGAGTGGAGATTTCTTTGACATAATTCAACTGAATTAACTATAAGTGCATATTTGAAGTAATTGGTATTTTAAATTATAGATTCTATATTTGCTATCTTACAGCTATTAGCCAAATTACTATCTAGAGTAGCAATGCTTGCTTCAAGGCGTAGGGATAATTCAAGGTAAGAAGCATCATAAGACGTTAGACCATATTTAGTTGCAATCCTTGCTATTATATGTAGAGATTCAGGGCTAGAGCAAAATTTATCAATATTAATAGGAAGAGTATTTAAGAGGTGTAAATACTCTTCATAATTACTTTTAGTAATACGTTGTTTTTTTAAGGATGATATAAGCACATTGTTACATTCTAAAAAAAAGACAGCAGGGGCAAATATATTATATACTTTGTTAGAAATATGATGGTAAATGTTATCGACCTTAAGCTGCTGCTCATCCGGTAAAATCGATGACATGATGAATGAACAATCTACTACTAAATTCATTTTCTACCAAGATTTTTCATTTTAATAACATCATCTGTAGAGCCAAGAGGACTACGTTTTTTAAGTTCAGCAAGTTTTTTAAATAGATCATCAAATCTTTGGGAATAATATTTAGCTACAGATATAACAAAAGCTACCTCTTTCCCTCTGTTTGTTATGCATAATTCTTCACCTGCTTCTACTTCTTTTATTAGCTCCGTTAAGTGAGTTTTTGTTTTAAACATACCAACTATTCTCATGAATCCTCTTTAATAAACCAGTTAACTTAACTAGTTTATCATATTTTAATAAGCAATACAATACGCTAATAACAGCGATGAATCTATTTCATTTTACTTAAATAATCTTAATAATTTGCTTGCAAAAATTTTAAAATTAATTTATTAGGTTCTGAGTTTTTGGGTTCAAGAAGAATAAAAAATAAATATAAGAGAACAACAGATGTTAAAAATAAAACAGGCAAGATTAAGCCTTCCCCCTTTAGATTTTAACATAGCAAAAGATAAACAGGTAATGAATACTCCAGATGCTGAACAACTAGAAGTTAAACAGCAAAAGGGTTTTTTGGAGAAAGAAACTCAATCTGATAAGATGTTATTATGTATTGATTGGGATGGAACAATAGTAAAAGGCTCCCTACACAATGCTCTTAGTACTACTTTCAATTATCAGGATTGTGTAGATCAATTTCTAGCAGATGAAACAAAAAATTGGAAAAATAAAGAGCTATTAGTAGACTTGTTGCAAAAAGCATTAACTATAGGATGCCATATAGCTATTGTATCTTTTGGCTCATATCCTGAGTGGATCGAATACGCTCTTAAGCAACTTGCTTCAGAATATAGGTCTACTCTATTGGAAAAAATTTATGTAGTGTCGCATCCTCGTAGAAATGGCTATGAAGGCAAACAGGAGCATATAGAGGAAGCCAAGAGTCATTTTGGTGTTTCTGAGAATAAGAAGGTTGTTTTAATAGATGATGATAAAAATAATGTAGATATTGCAAAGGAAAATGGTATGCAGGGGATACATGTTACCGAAGAAGAGGGTATTGGGTATTTAAATGAGGCTTCTGAGATAGTTGCAGCACAAGAACAAAAAGAAAATCAAATACAGACTAACTTTGATCAGTTAACAGAGAGTACATTAGAACTGTTGGGTGAAGAACCTTCCCTAATAAACTTTTATGACATATTATAGGGATTATACTATTTTGCTTTGAAGATAAAGACAATAGCAAAACTTCTAGGATTCCTAATATAATTTTCATTAAAACTAAGGATTATTTCTCCCATTTTTCTTAAAGCTTTGTTATAATCATTCCAGTTACGAACCTTTTTTATAGATGGTATACTACTCGTAGGATCATTTGAGTATACCGCTAGAGTCTTGGATAATGACGACGCAATTTTTGGTTTTCTATTCTAGAGTATATTATATACCATAGTACCCTACATTTTTTATATAACCACTATTAAAATGGCTGCTGATCGTCTATTAGCGAGGAGTTGCGAAAAAGCGGCGACGCGGCAATCTAGGATACGCAACGTACTAGAAAAAACAGCTTCGCTGTTTACCTGGATCGCCACGGCATCTAAAGATGCCTCGCGATGACGATTGTAGGAAAATGTAGGGTACTATGATTATACTTTTGATGAGTTTTTTATCATTCTATTCAATTTCTAGGTTCATAACAACCTATTTTGACTATCCACGTTAGTAATACCTCCTCACGAAAGCAGGAACGTCCATATATGGCATCTTGGGCTATTAAACCGATGTCTTACATCAAACTAAGGTTATATACCTACTTAAACTTGTACATTTGGTTAATTTATGAAGTCATATACTTTTAAAGAGCATTTTTTAGAGCTAAAGGCTAGGTTCTTACGAGTATTTGCTGCATTCATTATTGGTTTTATTATTTGTTATTGTTTTAGTAGCGATATATATAACATTTTATTAGAGCCACTTGCAGAATTAGATCATGCTGATATAAGGAAAGTGATCTATACTGGTCTTACTGAAGCATTCTTTACTTATATAAAACTTGCAGCTTTTGTTTCTTTTGTCATGATTATGCCAATTATCGCTATAGAATGTTTTTTATTTATAAGACCTGGGTTATACTCAGGTGAGAAGAAATATGCTGCTTTTATTCTTTTTATGTCGCCTGTTTTGTTTTGGTGTGGGAGCATCTTTGTATTTTATTTTGTTATGCCGCGTGCATGGCAATTTTTTCTAAGCTTTGAAGATAATAACGCTATTATTCCACTAATTCTAGAAGCTAGAATTAGTGAATATTTAAACTTAGTAATTCAGTTAATTATTGCGTTTGGTATAGCTTTCCAATTACCAATTATTATGTTAATATTAAATTTATTAAAAATATTAACAGCAAAAGACTTAGTGGACAAAAGAAGATCGTCTATAGTAATTATTTTTATTATTGCTGGTATTTTAACTCCACCGGATGTGCTTAGCCAATTTGCCCTTGCAATACCAATGCTTTTATTATATGAAACTTCAATTATTATGTGTAAATTTGTAGAAAATCGAGGAAGTTAAATGTTAGATATAAAGTGGATTAGGGAGAATAAGCAGGAATTTGATGATCTACTTATCAAAAGGGGAATTTCCCCAATGTCCGATAAAATTACTAAACTAGATGAAAGCAAGCGCCAGCTAACTAATCTTATTCAGCAATTTCAGCATGCAAGAAGGAAAAAATCTAGGGATCTAGGCAACATGCCTAACAAATTTAGTAAAGAATTTGAAGAAATAAAGCGTGATGTGGATCACATAAATGAGAAACTGGAAGAACTGAATTTAAAATTAAATAGTAATCACCAGTTAAACGATATGTTGGAGGTATTGCCAAACCTTCCTGATCCTGATGTACCATATGGCACTGATGGCAGTATGAATAAACTGCTTAAAACAGTAGGAGACATTACAACAAAACCATCTCCTCCATTACCTAAGCAGCATTTTGAACTTGGTGAAAGTTTAGGTATGATGGATTTTGTCCGTACTGCTAAAATGTCTGGTAGTAGGTTTGTGACTCTAAAGGGAGATTTAGCAAAGCTAGAACGTGCATTGATTAATTTTATGATTGATACACATACTCAAGAATTTGATTTTACTGAACTATCTCCTCCATCTTTGGTGCGACCAGCTGCTATGTATAATAGTGGTCAATTGCCAAAATTTGCAGAAGAGTCGTTTGAAACGGTGAATAATTACAGGTTAATTCCAACAGGCGAAGTACCTCTCGTTAATATGGTAGCCGATACCATAATAGCTAGGGAAGAATTGCCTATACGTTATGTTGCTTACACACCCTGTTACAGATCAGAATCTGGAAGTAGTGGTAGAGATACTAGAGGTATGATACGTATGCACCAGTTTGGTAAAGTTGAGTTGGTTACAATAACTACTGCAGAAGAATCTCAGCGTGAACATGAATATATAACTAATGCAGCTGAAACCATTCTAAAAAAACTTGATCTACCATATAGAGTTATGTTGCTTTGTACTGGAGATATGGGATTTACTGCCAAGAAAACCTATGATTTGGAAGTATGGTTGCCTGGTCAAAATCTATACCGTGAGATTTCAAGTTGTTCTAATTGTGGAGATTTTCAGGCTAGAAGGATGAAAGCTAGATATAAAGAATTTGGTAGCAACGAAACCACTTTTGTCCATACTTTGAATGGTTCTGGTTTACCAATTGGTAGGACAATAATCGCAATTCTAGAAAATTACCAAAATGCAGATGGTTCAATAACAGTTCCAGATGTTTTGGTGAGTTATATGGGTGGGTTGGAGCGAATTCATACCACTAAGTAGTATAAATAACATGTATTTGATAGGTATCATTGGTGTTCAAAATAGCTAGCAACTCAAGAAAAGTTGATAAGGATTTATATAATAATTCTGCAGAGGATTTCATTCCAATTGCTTGTCATTATAATGAGAATACTTTGTTAACTAAGAATGGTGAACTACTCCAAACTATCCAAATAAATGGTATCAATGCAGAAAATATTAGCACTAAGTTATTCAATTTACGAGAAGTAGTGCGTAATGCGATTAAGAAAAATGTTCGTAATAAAAATTTTGCATTTTGGATACATACTGTACGACGTAAGACAAACTTAGATGACCCAACTCCTTACAATAAATTGTTACCAGCTAATATTCACAATTTATGGCAAAAAAAGAATTACTGGGATGATAAATTTGTTAACACCTTATATATCTCAATAATTTATGATTCTGCTGAAATTAAAGTTAAAAATCTCAACTCTTTAATAACATCTTTGTTTTTTGATAAAGTTGTCAGTCTCCAAAATAAGTACTTAAGTAGTGTTTTTGAAATACTAAATAGCACTGTTGATACAATACTTTTGGATTTACAAGATTTCGGTGCAGTAAAGTTAGGAATAAGATTTGAAGGGGAAGAATCTTACTCTGATCTGATGTTTTTATATCGTAGAATAATCCATTTCAACGAAGAATATTGCCTAGTACCGATTGCAAATCTATCTAATGCTTTATCCTCTAATCAATATGCAGTTGGTAACGATAAGATTGAAGTAATAAGTAGGCATGATAAAAAGTTTGCATCCATTATTTCAATAAAGGAATATCAAGAAGTATCATCAGCTGCACTTGATGGATTCCTACAATTACCTGTAGAATTAATAGCAACAGAAATATTTTACTTCGTTGATAAAAAAGAAGTATCTAAAACATTTGAACAACAGGCATATATTTTACAAGTTAGTAAGGATACTAAACTTGCTGAAATTACAGGAATAGATAAAATAATGAACCTTGATGCTTCAATCCCGAACCAATTTTGTAAACAACAAATTTCTATTGCTATTATAGGGTCAGACTTGGAAAAATTGGATCAATCAATTGCCCAAGCATCTAAGGAACTTGCTAAAATTGGCATTGTCCATGTGCGAGAAGATATAAACTTAGAGCAGACATTTTGGGCACAACTCCCAGGGAACTTTTCCTATGTTAGGAGGCTCGCTCCCACAATTATAGAAAATACCGCCGCTTTGGCCTCATTACATAATTTCCCGACCGGAAGCCAAAATAACATATGGGGTAAAGCGGTGACTTTGCTTAGAACAGAAAAAGGAACTCCTTACTTTATGAATTTTCATGCTAAAAGTAATAATAGAGGGAATACTTGTATTTTTGGCACAGCTAATACTGGTAAGACTGTACTAACAAATTTTTTAATTTCTGAAGCCACTAAATACAAGCCAACAATATTATATCTTTCCAATAATAATAATTCAAAGATTTTTGTTGAATCAATTGAAGGGCAGTGGTTTGAAAAGGAGAAGAACCTAATAAATCCATTTCTACTAGATGATACTCTAGAGTCAAGGCATTTCGTTACCGAATTTCTTAAGATAATTTGTAATCATTCTTTTTACCCTCTAACCAAAGCAGAATTAGCTTTTCTAGAAAACTTCGCTGATAAAATTTGGACTTTAGATAATAAAGATCGTAATTTTTCCTCCATTTTAAAAACAATGGACTTTTCTATAGAAGGTGGAGATTTAATTAAACTAAGGTTGACTGATTATACAAAAGGAGGATTATATGATGGTATATTTGATAGTGATAAATTCCCTTTATCTGAAGGTGGCATAATCGGATTTAATTTGTACCCTTTCTCTGAGAAGTCTTTTACAGAACGTTTTTATCCAACAGATAGAAAACTTCTAGAAGATTTTTCAATGAATTTGACTAAGCATAATAGTTTATGTGTAGGATTAATATATGCTTTTAATTATCACTTAACTATTATAGGGAAGAGTCCAAAAATATTAGTAATAGATAATCTAGATTCCTTGTATAGACCGGAAAATTTTGATAACATATCACAAATGATTTCTGATAGATTGCTGAGTAATAATGGAATAATGGTTAGTAATTTTAATTTTAGTTATCTACAGTCGATAAAAACAAAGGTGCTACAGAATTGGTTGGATTTAACAGACACTAAAATAATTTTACCATCAGAAATAAAATTACAGTATTTAGAACAAATTTTAGGATTAAATGAATCAGAAATAAATAAATTATCGAAATTTACAATTGCTTCTAGAATGTTCTTAATAAATCAAAATAATCAATCTATTGCTTTGGAGTTAAGTATAGGAAGTTTAATTGGCATTATCAAGATTCTATCCTGTAGAACCGAGGAATTGAAAATATATCAAGAAATATTACAACAATATCCAGGACATCCTGATAATTGGATTAATCCTTTGTATATAGCATTAAATCATATTTAGTTGTAAGAGGAGTTTGGTGCTAAAAAAATATTATCTAGCATTTTTTTTGTTGATTTACTCTAGCAAGAGTTATGCATCATTTTGGGATGGAGTTGCACAATGTCTCAGTAACCCTTGCAATTGTGGTTATGACACGATAGATGAAATATGGAACGGAACTAGCGCAAGAAAAGGAATAGAGCCAAATCCTATGTGCCCACCATGGAATAAGCGGGATGGACGTGATACAGATAATTGCTTGATTCAATTTAACCCTCCTGAGAATTTTATTGGATTTTATCTTCATCACTGTGCAGAACATACCACAGAAAGTTCCTATTTTGCACCAAAGATTCGTATAAGAACTCAAAGTTGTAATGCATTTGCATGCTGGAATCAATCCACTACTTTGAATTGGGATGGTGAATGTGTAATATGGCCTGGGGCTTATGCCCTACCCTTACTCAGAATTTGTGCTAGGGTTGCTGTTCCTGCAGTTGCACCAACAGCCTTGAATAGTAAAGGAACGCCAGCAGACCCTGGTTATACACCTGGAAAACATTTGAATGATGTTGGCTCTACAGAAGATGATAAACCGATTATTGGAGATGATGGAAAACCGATTGTTGGAGATGACGGAAAACCGTTTAATAGACCAAAGCTATGCGCATATAGTGATCCTGGCTTGGTAAATCTTGTTTCAGCTACCGGAGTTCACTTAGATCCGATGGACTGGAATCCAATAAGACAACCTCTTCATAAAACAGATGAGTTACACCCTTTTGCAAAAATTCTAAAGTTTTTAATAGACATTAAGTCTAGTATGAGTATATCAGTACTATTAGGTAAGTTATTAGACATGATTGCTTCTGACAATACACCAGGTCTTGATGTTATAAAAGAAATAGTTAAATGGATAGGATATATTTTTGAACAACAATGGATGTATGAGGTGGCAAAAAAAATAGTAGAAGCACTTGGTGCACTAAATCGTTCTGTTGATGACTACCAATTTGGTTGCGTTGAATTACCATTTGGTCCTTTTCCACCACCATATTGCCCTAAATTAGAACAATTCATTATTACTCCCACTACAAAGCTTGTATGCAGTAAAAAGAAAAATGGTTTATTTGTTCAATCTTCAGATGCACCATGCGTAGTATCTAAATTAAGAAATAATCTTATTCATAATGTCGTACGTGTTAGTTTAGACAATCTTGTGCCTCTTTGTAAAAATGAAGATCCTCAAAAAACCGATAAATGTGTAAGAATAAACAATCTTGATCCATTTTCTTCAGCTAAAGGAATTCATATTGCTACCGCTCAACGCGATGCAATAAAAAAATGCTCAGCTGGTGATACAAAACTTTGCGTTAACACGAAAATTGACTTTAAATGTAGTATTACTGAGAATGGTTGCGAAGATGGATTTAGGATAGTCTACGCACAAAAAGTAGGTGATATCTCTACACCAAGTAGTTACTATGTTGATGATTTACCTGATTGTGATAGCGAAGGAGCAAATGGTAAGATTACTTGTCAAGAAATATGGGGCATAAATATTGGCGAGTTTATTGATGTTAATCTTGCATTTCCTAGTATACAAGGTCAAGATGGTACAAGTTTACTACCGCTCAAGAAAACCTTTAAGCTCAGAGATAATGTTGATGACAGGTCTTTTGTTGCTTCAATTACTAGAAATACTACCTTAAACCCTCATCTTAGTCGTGATCCAAAATCTATTTGTGTAGCAGAAGGAGATAGCTTGGTTGGTTGTGAAGACAGGGTAACAGATGGTTACCAAATCCTAACCTACCAGTGTGAAGGATTTCCTAGAATTACTTGCCATAATAATAGCTATTATAACCCTCAATTTATTGCGTCAATACGAGTGTCAGACGATAAAGGGAATATTGTTGATTCAACTAGTACTGTTATTACACCGTTATCTGCTAGTAATCCAATACCAATAGCCAATAAGACAGAAGAAATAATAAATTTAGCAGGATTTAATTTTACTTCCTTCATGGCATATATTTCTAATACCCCCCCAACTATATATACTGCTATGCCATTTTCTGGCAAAAAATCTATGAATCCTTTAACTATATATGGTAACTATAAAGACGACAAGACCCCTTATGATGTTAAAGGAATTCCTACTACAGGTGTGGTATATTTAAAGGGTCTTGAATATATAAATGGTAAATATATTCAAGGTGCAACGCATGGCTGTTTACAATTAAAAGATATAGACAAATGTGTTCCGGGAGTAAATAATACTAACTGTGTACTAGCAAAACTACTTGAATCAGATACAGTTGATTGCTCAAAATTTAAGACAAAAAGTATGCAATACCTAGGCCTGCAAATCTGTCAGGATACTCATACTGGTTGTAATTCTGCGGAGACTATAGATGATCTTAAGACAAAGGGTATTACGATTTATAAATGTGCTAACTCTGCGTATTGTTATAAAAATAATCGTAAGCCAGATGTTGAAGTATGTAAAGTGTCTGTAGATAGTAATAATAGAATCGATCCTTCCCCGTCACTAGGCCCTACAATAAACACTGATGGAAAGTATTACACTGCTACTTTTAATAAGGATGGTGTTCTTATTGATAAGAATGGTGCTTTTGTCGATAAAGATGGGATCCCTGTAGATAAGGATGATGTTATTGTCAATGAAAATGGTATTTTTGTCAATAAGAAGAATGGTACTCTTGTTTATCAGGATGGTACTTCTATTGAAAAGACTGCTGCAATCCGAGATAAAACCCCACAAGAATTAGGTTTTTGTACTTCAGTTCCTGCCCCTAAATGTCAAGCAATTACCACCCCGACTAATGCCAGTGGTAACGCAACATGGTCTAGTACAGAAATAGGTGATCCTGACACAAAAATAGGTGATTTGGCACTAGGTACTTGTAAACCTGGTTGGGTACTAATTGATCCGAATAAACCACTACAACGTTATTGTCTATCAAATATCGATACTAAAACAGTGGCCTTTGAAGGCTTACCGGATGGTGTAGGATGTAAAGAGAATACTGGTCTTAATTTTAAATATGCAAGCGATAAAAAAGATTTTCCTGTTAAAAATAGTTATGATAATGCCACTAAGGTTGGAACTTTTGTACTTGGTGGTTCATACGATTCTGCAGCACATGCTGTTAATACATTTTATTGCGTAAATTATGAGTTTGATATACCAAATACTAACATGCTAAGCTCTTTCACCATAGGTGGTACTGGCTCATATTATGACGATTACATAATGATTAAAGTTAATAATCAGCTTATTCATACTGACCCTGATAACTTTAACTCTATGGAATGTAGAAATTACAATGCTGACCGTACTCACTGTAATGTTTACATTTCTAAAAATGGCAATTTTGTAAAAGCATCCGACATAGGTAGAGCTAATGACCTAGCACAACTTAATCTTATGCCACATTTACAAAATGGTAAAAATAATATTAATACTTGTGTGGGAATAGTTGGTGGAGGAACTTTAAATGTTACTATTAAATATCAACTGAAATAACCTGAGTTTGATAAAGACATCAGGCTATCACCATTACTATTAGTCAATTTAGGAGGATTGGTTTAGTTGCAACGCAACTAGCTGTGAGTAATTTAATTTGTGCTAGACATGTTGCTACGGCCGTTTCAGTTCGGAGGATATTTGACCCTAGACTTATTGATAAAGTATTGGGTCTTAATGAAAGAATTTGGAGTTCATTTTGTGAAAAACCACCTTCTGGACCAACAACAACTGAAAGATTTGCCGAAATATCTGATGAGTATATAGGCATGATTTTTAATAAAGTATTATTTTCATCTTCATCTTCATTTTCATTGGCATATATTATAGAACTACCTAGAGTTTGTTCTAGGAAAAGACTAAGTGATACTACTGGCATAAGAATGCAGGGTATTAAACGTTCGGACTGCTCTGTAGATTCGATAATACATTTCATCAATCTTTGAGTATTAACAGTGCGAAATTGAGATCTTTCTGCTATTAGTGGAATAATTTTTGTTACCCCAAGCTGTACAGCCATATCTATGGCATCCAACATTCTATCACTTTTAATAATGGATATTCCTAAAGTAAGTTCAGGTTCAACTGTTGCTTTTCTTAAAATATTAGTAAGTCCAACATGTAAATTATTTTTTGTCATACCAGTAATTTGTGCTATAAACTCACCATCTGTGCCGTTAAAAATTCTAAAATGATCGCCAACCTTTAGTCGTAATACTGTTTTAAGGTAGTGACTATGATCTTCTGCAAGATTTAACGAATAGTTTTCAATTAGTTTGATATTGGTATATATTCTGTGAAGACGAGAAAATTTCATAATTTTAGGTACATTTATGGATAACAAAAAAGATACTATAATAGACTTTCTGCATAAGTCAAAGATAGCCCCGGGATTTTTAGAAGAAACGAAGCCGTATACCGTAAGCAGTATACCAGATGAATTTCAAGAGTTGGCTAGGCGTACAAGTGGCGAGCGAACGGAGCGTAGTCAAACCGTTATTCCTACGCGAAGTCCCATCGTGCCACAACGCCAACACTTGAAAGGCGAAGGGTATACAATAGACGATTGTTACGGAGCAAGACCAGTTTCGACGACAAAATTACCAACTAGATTGACTTATGCAGGAAGTCTATTAGAAGATAAAAAAGAAAAGCCAAAGGAAATAGGTGGTTTCAAGGGTCAAGAACCCACTATCCACGGAGATTGGCAGCATAAAGGTAGGGTAACTGATTTTTAAAAAATTTATGCCAAGTTTTCATCAAATCAAAGTTCTACCATATAATGCACAAGAATTATATTACTTAGTTCTTGATGTAAAGTCATATCCTGAATTTTTGCCATGGTGTAAGGCTGCTAGAATTATCTCGGAGAGCGAGAATCAAATTATAGCTGAATTAGTAATTCAGTTGAAAGGTTTCACAGACAAATATCAATCAAAAATTATATACTCAAATGATTTAACGAAACAAAGCTATTCTATTGAAGTAGAAGCAGTTTCTGGACCATTTAAATATTTAAAAAACTTATGGCAATTTTCTAAAGAAGATACTGGTAGTAAGATAGAGTTCTTTATTGATTTTAAGATGAAATTTGCAATAGTTGACCAGTTAGTTAATATATTTTTTACTGATGCTACTGAAAAAATGGTTGATGCATTTGAAAAAAGGGCAGATACTATGTTAACTAAAATAAACTTAGCAAACTACTCTTGAAATAGGGATCAAAATAGCCTAAAAGGCTATTAAATACTATAGATTTCTGCCTTCGCGGGAATGACATCATGCGAATTCGGGATAAGAATTGACAAATTCTTATCCCGAATTGGGGTACATCGAGAGTGTATTTAGGGTTTACATAGAAAATTTATAAAACCAAGAGTTTAATTTATGTCCTCTTTGCAATATAAACGAGTCCTATTAAAAGTTTCTGGCGAAGCCTTAATGGGCAACAAACAATTTGGTCATGAATACTCTATAATCCTAGGAATTGCTGAAGATATAAAGGAAGCAATTGATCTTGGAATAGAAGTATGTGTGGTCGTTGGCGGTGGCAATATTTATCGTGGCACTGATGTCTTATTTGGCATGGAAAGAGCTGCTGGTGATTATATTGGCATGCTTGGTACGGTAATAAACGCACTTACTCTACAAAATATTATGGAAAGTTTGGGTGTTCATACTAGAGTCCTTTCTGCAATCCCTATGATGAGCGTTTGTGAGCCTTATATACGTCGTAAAGCAAAAAAACATATAGAAAAAGGTAGAGTAGTAATTTTTGCCGGCGGTACTGGTAATCCATTTTGTACTACTGATAGTGCAGCTGTTTTAAGAGCAATTGAAATGAGCTGTGATTTATTACTAAAAGGTACTAAGGTTAATGGTGTATATAATGCAGATCCGACAAAGAACCTTAATGCAGTGAAATATTCTACTATAAGTTATACTAATCTTTTAAAAGATAATTTACAAGTTATGGATATTGCTGCTATTGCTGTGGCTAGAGAAAACAACTTGCCAATTAAGGTATTTTCTATTAAAGAGAAAGGTAATTTTGCAAAAGTACTGCAAGGAAAAGGTGAATATACAAAAATTCAAGAAGGTGAGTAAAGTATGGATAAAGCAACTATACGTAAAGAATTACAATCAAAAATGGATAGTTCGATAAGGGTATTAGATCACGAACTTAAGGGACTCAGGACTAGTCGAGCTTCAGTTAACTTACTTGACCCTGTATTGGTTGAAGCATATGGAGATAAAGTACCATTGTCGCAAGTAGCAAGTCTCTCAACTCCAGATGCACGGACTATTACTGTACAGGTGTGGGATAAATCTATAGTAAAATTTGTAGAAAAAGCTATTATGGATACAAATTTGGGTCTAAACCCCTCATCAGATGGACAGCTAATAAGAATCACAATACCGCTACTTACTGAAGAACGCCGCAAAGAGCTTGTTAAGTTTGCTCACAAATATGGAGAGAATACTAAAATTGCCTTGCGTAATATAAGAAGGGATGGTAATGAAGATTTAAAAAAGTTAGAAAAAAACAGTATCATAACTGAAGATGAACAACATAACCTATCAGAAGAAATCCAAAAATTAACTGATGAGTATAGTAATAAAGTAGACTTGCATGTTAAACAAAAAGAACAAGAAATACTGACTATTTAAGTCTAAAAATAGGTGTCATTCCTTAAAGAGATGCCACCTAAATGACTTAGGTATATTTTTTCATAAAATAGCCATAAACTATTAGTGCAGACATATTTCATGCTATAATGACTATAATATTTGAAGGTATATAATGATTACAAATGAAGAAGTACAAAAAATAGCAAAACTTGCTAGGTTTAATTTTACCCAAAAAGAGATAAGCAGTTTTGCCCATCAATTAACTGAGATGATGAATATGATCAACATTTTAAACGATGTAGACTGTAGTAACGTTGAACCACTTACTTCTGTTTGTGATATGCACCAAAGAATGCGAAAAGACCAAGTATTGTATGGTGACATTTCTGATGAATTATTTGCTAATGTGCCTAATGATAAGGCAGAACTTGCCAAAGAAGTAAAATGTTTTGTTGTCCCAAAAGTAGTAGAGTAAAATATGTCAGAAATTATAAAATTAACCATCACACAAGCCCTTAAAGCCTTAAAAAATAAAGAATTTTCGTGTGTTGAGCTGACTAAAGCACATATTAAAGAAATGGACAAACATAAAGAGTTAAATGCTTATATTACTGAAACTACAGATATTGCTTTAGAGCAATCTAAAATTGCTGATCAAAATTATCATAATGGAATAGCAAGACCCTTAGAAGGAATTCCTATTGCTGTAAAAGATCTTTTTTGTACAAAAGGAGTACTGACTACTGCCGCCTCAAAAATACTCAGCAACTTTGTCCCAACATATGAATCTACTGTAAGTAAAAATGTTCGAGATCATGGCACAATAATGCTTGGTAAGGCTAATATGGATGAGTTTGCCATGGGATCGGCTAATATTACTAGCTATTTTGGTAACGTTATTAGTCCTTGGAAAGCGGTAGATGCACCTACAACTCCGGTAGTCCCTGGTGGATCTTCTGGAGGCTCGTCAGCTGCTGTCAGTAGCTTTTTAGCTATGGCAGCTCTTGGAAGTGATACAGGAGGTTCTGTTCGCCAGCCCGCTAGTTATACTGGGCTTGTTGGCTTCAAACCAACATATGGTCGCTGTTCTAGATATGGTATGATTGCTTTTGCCAGTTCGCTTGACCAAGCTGGAGTACTTACAAGAACTGTTGAAGATACTGCTTTAATGCTACAAGCCATGATTGGTTTTGATGAAAATGATTCTACTTCTATAAACTCTGAGGTACTAGAGCTAAGATCAGCATGTAATAGTAGTGCAAAAAACATGAAAATAGGTGTACCATTTGATATTATGAAACAAGATGGTATACAACCGGATATTATTAAGATGTGGCAGCATACTATTGATATTCTAAAAAATGATGGGGCAGAAATTATTGATATTTCATTACCCTATTCTAAATATGCTCTAGCTGCATATTACGTTATAGCACCTGCTGAAACCTCATCTAATTTATCTAGATATGATGGTATAAGATATGGAATTAGGGTAGGAAATGAGGGAATATCCATTGAGGAAATGTATGAAAAAACAAGGACTGCTGGCTTTGGTGCTGAAGTTAAAAGACGTATTATGATTGGTACTTATTTACTTTCATCTGCTTTTATGGATGCTTATTACTTAAAAGCCCAAAAAATAAGACGCTTGATTTCAGATGATTTCAAGAAAGCTTTTGCACAAGTTGAAGCAATAATTTTGCCATCTGCACCATCCGAAGCTTTTAACTTAGGTGAGAAACAAGATAATCCTATGACAATGTATTTAAACGATTTATTTACTATTCCAGCTAGTCTTGCCGGTCTTCCTTGTTGCTCTGTACCTGCTGCATTATCTTCTAGGGGGTTGCCTCTTGGCATGCAAGTAATAGGAAAAGCCCTTGATGAATATAATACTCTAAAGGTAGCAGCAGCAATTGAGCGTGGTTCAAGAGATATTAGTTTTGTATATTCTAATAAACGCTAAAGTTATCGGAGTTAATTTACCCCAATTAGGGATAAGAATTAGTTAATTTTTATCCCTAATTGGCTTTAATATAAGGAAAAATGCATTCTTAAAGCGGCTAACGCGAATGCATTTTAAACCTTTCTAAAGCTAAAAACATGATTTTAATCTTTTAAAATCATGTTTTTAGCAAAATATTAGTTTAACAATCAGATGCAGAGCCGTCTCAAATCTGATTGTTTCGATAATTTCACCGAATTTGGGATAAGAATTGACAAATTCTTATTCCAAATTCGCGTAATTTGATTATTAGAGCTTAAAATGTCCGGGTTACCGATCTTATCAATAAGTATTTTTTTGCCTTTAGTAAGTGCATTATATATTCTGCTATTTATCAACCAAAGTAAGTCAGTAAATAAGCAAGCCCAAAATAAACAAGTTTATGCGATGTATGTCGCAGTTTTAAGCTCTATCCTAACCCTAATATCTACTATTTATTTATTAGTTCAATTTGATAATACATCAAAACTTTATCAATTTGTAGAATGTTATAGTTGGATTCAATCTATAGGTCTTGAATTCCACATTGGAGTTGACGGAATTTCAATATTTTTTGTTGTTCTGACAAGCTTTTTAACCCTTATCTGTATTATAGCTAGCTTATTTACCGTCAAAAAATATATCAAAGAATTCTTATTTTGTTTTTTATTAATTGAGTCTTTTTGCATTGGGGCTTTCTGCTCAATGAATTTACTATTATTTTACTTATTTTTTGAAGTAATATTGATCCCTATGTATATAATTATAGGAATTTGGGGAGGTGAAAATAAAGTTTATGCTGCCGTAAAATTCTTCCTCTATACTTTTTTGGGGTCGGTATTTTTCTTATTGTCACTCATATATATTTATAGCCAAGTTCATAGTTTTAATATGCTTAATCTAAACGAATTAGTACCTTCATTAACATTACCGGTGCAGAGGGTTTTATGGTGGGCAATCTTTATAGCCTTCGCAGTGAAAGTTCCTATGCTGCCGTTCCATACGTGGCTTCCTGATGCACACGTACAAGCACCAACTGCTGGATCTGTCATTTTGGCTGGTATATTGTTAAAACTTGGAGCATATGGGTTTTTACGTGTATCATTACCAATGTTTCCAAATATATCAAAAGAATTTGTATTTTATGTATTAGTGCTGAGTATTTTTGCTGTAATATATGGTTCACTAGTAGCACTGACTCAAAGAGACATGAAAAAGATGATAGCTTATTCATCGATAGCTCATATGGGCTATGTGACTGGAGGAATTTTTAGCTTAACAGAAGCTGGGATTAAGGGAGCCATATATCAAATGATTAGTCATGGCACTGTGGCATCTGCTTTGTTTTTGATAATTGGTACTTTGTATGATAGATTGCATACTAAGGAGATAGACAAATATGGTGGAGTGGCAAATAAAATGCCAATACTCGCCACCTTTTTCATGATTGCCATGCTTGGCTCTATAGGTTTACCAGGCACTAGCGGTTTTATAGGAGAATTTTTAAGTTTGGTAGGTATTTATCAAGCTAATGTAGTAGCAGCTATTATAAGTAGTGTTGGCATTATTCTTGGAGCTGTTTATATGCTAAAACTTTATAAGGAAGTAATGCTAGGACAAATTACTAATAATCAGGTTATAAGTTTTAAAGATCTATATCTTTATGAGATACTTGCAATTATGCCGCTTTGTGTAGCAATAATTTATTTAGGTTTGTTACCAAATACAATTATGAACATACTGGATTTATCAACTCATAAAATTTTATCACAAATACCTTGTGTTGTAAAATAATTACTTAAATTAACTTAATTATTATTATTTTAATGATTTAACGATTTTTTTAGATATTTATAAATTAATTTTATATTATTACTTGTAAGACTCAAACAACTATGCTAGGGTTTATTAAAATCTTTCTTAACTATAGAATTAATAGGTTATACAAATGTTAAAAGACAATTTAAATTCAGAAATTATTACTAACGAATTAAATGTTGAAACAGAAAAGATTGAAGAAACAGAAGAAGAAAGAGAAAGCCGCTTGGATCGTGAAGAATCGGCTAGAAAATTAAAGGCAATTATATTTGTCGTTATCCCGCTTTTGGTCGGGTTTCTAACGTTTACTTATTTCTTTCTTAACTCAATAGAGGAGAAAAGTAAGCTTTTGAAACAAGAACAGTCAAATCAACAGCTAGATCGACAGACTGATCAAAATACCCCAACAAAAACCAAGTAAACCCTAAGTTCACATGCTTTGCTTAGTATAGGAGTATTATATCCTAGTTCAACATTCCATGTGGTGTAGGGGCTGCCTCATAGTACCCTACATTTTTCTATAATCGTCATAGCAAGGCTCTTTAGATGCCGTAGCGATCTAGGTAAACAGCGAAGCTGTTTTTTTAGAGTAACGCTTCGCGTATCCTAGATTGCCGCGTCGCCGCTTTCAGCGTCTCCTCGCTAATAGACGATCAGTAGCCATTTTAATAGTGGTTATATAAAAAATGTATGGTACTATAGGGCTGCCTTTGCAATCAAGGTTTTATTACGTGTATACTCGAATGATTTGGAGAATTGGATTTATCTCAATGCGATATAAAAATTAACAATTCTTATATCGAATTGACTATACCCCGCAAGTATACTCGATGAACTTCAAGAATTGGCGTCGTCGTGTCTAAAGATCTCCGCTGCTCACGTACTAATGTACGCTCCGCTGCTCGACTTTGACACTCCTAGCTCTTCTTGAAGTTGACCTTCGTCTACCAACTCTTCATTTACGAACAGTATATTTGCAAAAACCAATTCTTCAAAGCAGAAGAGTATGTTCCCCATGGAAGCTATTTTTTCTATATTTACATTGACAAGTTCTTCATTATTTCTCAACTTAACTTGACTATGCCTGCTGACCTAATAACGGTGATTCAAATGGTATCTCATAATATATATGCTCGTCTATTCCTAATAATGGCTCTGCTGCTGAATTCTCAGTACCAAATATATTAATAAGAGTTATTGTTGGCGAGAGTGTCGTCGTATTTAGATTAGGTGATTTAATATCTTGCTTTGTTATTATATGTATCGCTTTTGGCTGATCAGGTATTGCAGAAAGAGGTTCATCATTGTGATGTGAAAATATTTTACCAAGTGCTGACATAGTCATCTCAACAATTGAGTTTTCTTGCTGACCAATTGAACTACCACCACTCTTAATTTTTTTTATAGCATATATTGTGATTGCTATTAGTGTGGTTACTGCTATTCCTGTTCCAACTATAGCTAATGGTATAGAAGAGCTTGTTGATTCTTCAGTGTTATTATCTTCAGTATGAGTAGATGGAGTAGTAGTTGTTGTACTTCTACAACCATGAGGAATATCTCTATTAGCAAACAGGCTCTGTATAGTAGAACCTTGAATTTGTTGCATTAACCAATCACCCCAGCCGTCAATACACTTTGAATAGCGTTGTCATCTTTGACTATAGTAACTGCAATATTATTATCCTGATGATTATGAGTTGTAACTGGCATTGATCGACAATGATCTCTAATATAAGAATCTACTATATTCAGACCATTAAGTGTATTGCAATGAAATACTACACATACTGAGTCAGAAGAATCACATTTTATTAGTAATATTTTATCTATATGATAAGGAGTTGTAGTAGATGCTACACTTGTAGGCTGTACAGTTGTAGTAGGCTGTACACTATTAGTAGCATGACATCTCTGCATATTCTTAATTATAGTCTGACCTATCTCTTGTTGTATTGAGACACAACTCTTGTCATCACTTATAGCATCTTCCATTCTATCTATTAGTTCTAAGAGCCAATCTCCCCAATGGGTACCACAATTATATGTTGTAGCAGAACTCTGCTGGATTGTAGTAAGCGATGCTCCTGCCTTAATATTATAGGATATTTTGTAGTTATCATAATAGACTATAATATCACTATCTGAAGGTATATGTTTTTGTTTATGAGGGAAGCAACCTTGGACTCTCTGATACATTGCGGTATGGTTATTAAATTCTTCCTCAGCCCATTTCACTGTACCTGAATCGCAAGATGATATTTCATATTTTGAACTGTTAGGGTTGCATATAATAACAAAGGGTGTATCCTGTGCTGCTGCAGGATCTGCACTATCACTTAGCCATTTTTTGAACTTTGATACATCAAAGTATGGTTTTAAGTGTGTAGCTACACATTGTGGTTCTTCTTTATTTTTCCGACATTCCAAAAAGTTTCTTATTGTTCTTGGTGTATATTCTTGATAATACTTTATTATAACGGGTCCTATTGTATATCGTCCAATAGAGTTCTCTAGAACTTGATCGTCATTATAATTTTGCAATGCCTTGTTATCAAAAAGAGAGCGAGCTGAATTAATCAAATGTTTAGAATTGTCATTATTACGTTGAACAAATGCTGCAATTCCTTCAGATAATAACGTCCTTATCCCTTTACCATCAGTGTTATAATATTGAATGGCATGAGCTACTTCATGTACCACAACACTACCATCATACTCTTCTGGTGTTCCTATTATAGCTGTCATTGCACATCGTATAATATTGGGATTTTCTGGATCGTTACCTCCAGGCATATACTGTCCCGCTATGTATCCATGAGGAGCATCCCACTTGGTAAGAGTACATTTGTGTTCCATTTCAGATGGTATTATTCCAATTGTGCTGTCAAATATTGCAATAGATTCACGAATACTGGCCTTAACCTTTAATATCTGATCAGCAGTAAAGCCTTTGAGAGTTAAGCTCATGTTTAAAGGATGCTTTATCTGAAAATATGGAGTGTTATCGTCAGATATTTTTGCATCCATGGTTCTAAATAATTTTGGGACAAAATGTTTCTCTATAGGTACTGTTTTAGATTCTAGTTTTTCTGTAAAATACGGATCAATTTTTTCTTGCTCAAGTAAATCAAAAGGTGTTTTAGTGTTAAATGAGTCTAAAATATCATTATTATCGTAAGTTACGAATGATGTGCCATTTGCATCTATTTCATTAGTATTTCTGAAACCATAAACAGAGTTAATACCACTCACCAAAGGAGAGAGCCAAATAAGAAGATTAGATAAATTCATGTAAAACCTCAAGTTTAATGTGTTAATAATTTAGATTGTGTATATTATTTTCTTTGAAGAATTTGTTTGATAAAACTTCGGGATATTGGTCACGATTCTTCCGTACCTTTACCTCTTGTTTTAAAAGAGTTATTAAGGAAGGCTATCACTTACTGTTTTAAATAAGGAGTTTGTCTTGTTTTTTATTATGTATGATATATATACTTGTTGATTAGTTAATAGAATATTTAGAATACCTCTATTCTGCTTTTGTGTTGAGAACAATAAATCTACTGTTGTTATTTTAACTTTTATATATTTGTTATGGATATTTATGGTATTTAGGCTCAATGGTGTATTAGCATTCTTTATATTTACATTATCTTTTGTCATTAGATAATTTGTTAGATTTATGTTGTTTGTTTCTACAGATTTTAGCATATATACTCTATTTTTACTATAAACCGTTTAATACGGTTTTTATTGCTGCAGCAACATATACTACATTCTCACTTTATGCAAGCAGTTATTTGAAAATTTTTGTAAACATTCATAATGGCATCGTCAAGTTAAGCTAAAAAATAATTTGGATTGTATAATAGATAGTATATATTTATAGAATGGTTTCATAATAATCACGTAATCTATTACTTATATTTATGTACATCAATAAACCTCCAAAGAGATATCGTTTTCCAGTTAGTATTATCAGTCATGCAGTATGGTTATATCATAGGTTCAATAACAGTTATCGTGATATTCAGGAACATATAGTCTATCATGGGATTATACTAAGTCATGAAACAGTGAGGTTTGGGTGTTATAAGTTTGTACCTAATTTCCAATATGTAATAAGAAAAAGAGGTTTATGCAACAAACAAATAAGTTAATCTTTAATTACAAAAAAACATCTCATATACCATGCATATTTAATAATCAGTCATTTATTGTAATTCGGTCATTTAAAAGGAGTAATGAGGACTATTTTGTAATAGTTAATATTAATACTCTAGAAATTAAGATAGTCGCTCAGAACTTATGTGCTTACCGTAAGAGTGATCAAGATGGAAGATATTTCTCATTAAAGGAACTTGAATCTTCTGTATACTATAGATCATTGTATTATTTTAATAATATAAAAGATAGTAGAGAGAATCAAGGTCTCAAGAATATTCCAGGAGTCAAAGGATGTTTTTTATCCATAGATATGTGTCCATCAATAAAAATGTTAGAACATAATTTATTTGATGCAATTTTAAAAACTGCTAAAAGAAGTCAAGAAATAAACCTATTAATAGCTGTAAGTGGTTTATGGATAGCAACTCATCTAGAAGATTTTATGTGGTTACAAACTCTTCCAACCCAAAATATAAAAATCACGTGGGTTAATCATAGTTTTAGTCATATTTTCTACCCTGATAAAGATTTTACAGACAATTTTTTATTACTGCCAAATACTGATATAGAAAATGAAATATTACAAACCGAACACTTGTTAATTGAAATGGGCGAATTACCATCTCTATTTTTTAGATTTCCTGGGTTAGTAGCCAGTCAAGAAATATTAGATATATTAACTTCTTATGGGCTAATACAATTAGGTGCAAGTGCGTGGATACATAGGCTTCCTGAACATGAGACAGTTAAAGATGGTGACATAGTACTAATCCATGGAAATGGTAATGAAGATAAAGTAGCCCTAGATAAATTGATTAAATTAGTTCAATCAGATCAGTTTTTATGGAAAAATTTACAAAAAGAACTATGTTTGAGTAATACCATTTCCCAAAACTAAATTGCTACTCGGAGTACGAGTGTCGAACACCGGAACGTATAACTAGTACGTGAGGAGCGGAGATTATGAAGTACAACGACATGATGATTAGTTTTTGGAAATGGTATAATAGACTTCTTTCGAAACTCGCTTATGCTGAGGGATTTGAAGGAGACGCGGAACGCAGAACCGCATCGTACTCTAATGTACGTGAGGATTCGAGTACCGCATCGACGTACAAATCACCAGCAGAAGTAGAGTTTCGAAAGAAGTCTATTATACTGCTATGATTTCAAGAGATAAAGTAGCTTACTAGAATACTCCCGTTTGATATATCCGAAAAAATTACTACTAGTCTTGAATGGCTCAGCCTAGTGGATGATTTTAGAACCAAAAGTGACATAAGAATTGTTATAAACCAATCCTTATCATACATTTGTATAGATGTATCAATTTAATAATCTTTGGGAGAATCTTGCCTGAATAATTTTAAAGTGTAGATTGCAATATGCTTTTGACCCCTTTTGAAAAAAATTGTAATGTGACTAGAGTCCTAACCTAGTCACACTAAAACCTAATTAAGATATAAGACACAGAGCAAGGATTTGCAGTAGAGGCAAGAGTATATATTATTCATCCTTATATACTCCCCACAATACTGTTTTAGGTAGCCATCCAGTATAATTCTTGCAGCACACCTGACAATAATCTTGTTTGCATTTATTAAGTAGGCAACGGACATAATTACTTACTTTTGCAACAATTTTATGTTGATCATTAGCTGCTCGAGTCAGAGCTACTAACTTGGAACTTACCACAATCACCGATCTTTTACCGGACAATACACTTGAATGTACCCAGCCTCCTTCTCCTTTTATATCACGAATTTGCCTCCATTGTTCATATTCTGCAATAATTTCTATTGGTTCACCTTTTTTAACAAATACCCATTCTATAGGTGTCTTTATCGAAGGACCAACTCTAGCATTTACCTCATTAGCCTTTATTGAGGCAAATCTAGGTATCGGCAATTTCTGATTATCAGCTGTCGTTAGTAAAGGTGTAATGGTCAAGATTATAATCAAAATATATGACTGTTGCTTTAGTAACTTGATTGCCATGGTTATTTTTAATCATTCTCTTCTAATTCACGCAAAGCATCATCTCGTTTAGCTATTACATAATTACCTGATCTAAATTGCCCTTTGATACGATTTATTTCATATTCACTAAGACCAATAAATTTTAAAATTGTTCCACCAAGCTGTAACCCCGTCTCATAATTTTCTGGTATGATTGTTGTTGCTCCAGCATCATAAAATTCTCTAGCCTTTTCTAGATTCTTTAATCTTACAATAACTTCAAGATCTGGAAAATGACTTGAAATTGTTCGAAGAGATTTTTTGATAGTAACACTATTATTCATTGTAAGTACTAGAGTTAAAATCCTTTCTGCTCCCACAGCTTTTAGCGTATCAATCTGTGATACATCTCCTTTAAAAACTGGAAAGCCATTAGCTGTTTCTGCTTTTACAATCTCGTCATTAACATCTAGTGCTATATAATTGATTCCTTCAGCTTCCAGTACTAATGCTACCATTCTACCAACGCTACCAAAACCGGCAATTATTATATGATTTGTTAAATCTCTTGCTCCAAGTTCTATAATTTGTATTGGAGTCTTGCCAAGTTGTTTATCAAGTCTTTCAGCAAGTTTTCTTCCTAAAATTGCCAGTAATGGAGTTAATGCCATAGTACATGTCACCACTAATAACAGAACATTAGCCGTACTCTCTCTAATAACCTGAGTTTCTTTACCAAGACCGAATAAGATAAAAGCAAATTCTCCACCTTGTGATAATAATAAACCTGCATGCAAGGCTACTCCTTTATTAAAACCAAATAAAATGCAAGAGGCGGCAATAATTAGTGCTTTTACTACAATCAAGGCAATAGAACAAGTTAGTATAGTTGATATTTGAGCGTATATTTCTTGAGCGTCAATATTCATTCCAACGCTCATAAAAAATAGTCCTAGCAATAAGCTTTTGAAAGGGTATATACTTTCTTCAGCTTGCAACCGAAATTCTGTTTCTGCAACCAAAACACCTGCAACAAAAGCTCCTAAAGCAAGTGATAAACCAAAATATTGCGTGGCCCAAGCTGCAGATAGAACTACCAATAGAGTCATGGAAATTGGTAGCTCGTTTATATCGCCATTGTCCGATGAAATTAACCCAAATAAAGGTCTTAGTAACACTCTACCTGCAACAAATATTGCAAGTAGTGCTATGATAGCCTTAAGTAAAGCTGTTCCTAGAGCTATCGCTAACGAATCTTTACTATTGCTAGCAAATAGTGGTACCATAACTAGCAATGGCACAACTGCTAAATCTTGTAATAACAAGATAGCTAGGGATATACGACCTAGTTGAGTTGATTGGCTACGGCTTTCCTCAATAACTTGCATAACAAGGGCAGTTGAGGATAAAGCAAGACCACCTCCAATAATAATTGCAGCACTACTATTACCGCTGATTAGTACAACAGCGGCAGCAATTACTATAGCTGTAGTTAACACTTGTAGTGAGCCAAGACCAAATACATACCGCCTCATTACCTTTAATCTTTCAAAAGATAATTCTAAACCTATAGCAAAAAGTAAAAAAACTACTCCTAATTCTCCTAGTAATTTTGTTTGATCATATGTTACAATCTTAAATCCATGGTCTCCAATTACCGCTCCTGCAATTAAATAACCCAAAACTGGGCTTAGATTAAGGCGTTTCAGTATTGCTACAACAAATACAGCTGTTCCTATTAAAATTATAATATTGATAAGAATATGCTCTTCCATTTACACCTTTTCCCTAGAAGTATTAATACATTATTTTTTAAATACACTAAGTAGTTTTCAGTAAAAAATCTAATATTTTTAATTTATTTTTTGCTCCACATCTCTTCCAACTTAAAATATTCTCTAGTTTCTGGATAGAAAATATTAACTAATATATTTCCAGCATCTATTAATACCCATTCAGATGTTCTAAGTCCTTCAATATTAGTATCGATATTAGCTTGATGTTTTAACTCTAAAGCTAAATATTCAGCAATTGCTCCAACATTTTTAGTTGAACGCCCGCTTGCAAAAATAATATATTCAGCTAATGTAGTTTTTTGTCTTATATCTATTACTATTATATCTTCTGCTTTTTTTTCTTCTAAACATTTAACCACAAACTCTTTCAATAGTTCAGTATTTTCTATCATAATTATCTCCAATTACGCGAATTTGGGATAAGAATTTATCAATTCTTATCCCAAATTCGGTGAAATTATGGAAACAATCAGATTTGAGACGGCTCTGCATCTGATTGTTAAATTAATATTTTGCTAAAAACATGATTTTAACCTTTTAAAATCATGTTTTTAGCTTTAGAAAGGTTTAAAATGCATTCGCGTTAGCCGCTTTAAGAATGCATTTTTCCTTATATTAAAGGCAATTGCTAAAGTAACCTGAGTTTACTATACTATTTCACTCTCTTATTTGCCAACACCCAACTACTATCCAAATAATCATTACCATATTTATGCAAATATTCCTGATATTTACCTTTAAAATCAGTGATAGTTCGGTGGGATAGAGCAATAACCCTTGTGGCTATATTGCTAGCAAAATCTCGATCATGAGTTACTAATATTAGAGTTCCTTGATAGTTAATTAGAGCTTTTTTTAACATATCCTTAGATTCAATATCTAAGTGGTTAGTTGGCTCATCTAATATCAATATATTACTTTCTTCCAATATAATTTTTGCTAGTAATAAACGTGCTCCTTCCCCTCCACTTAAATTTAGAATATTCTTACTTACTTCATCTTTACGGAATAATAATTGACCTAGTACATTACGTAGCACATTATCACTTTCAGTAGGTATTTGGTCGGATAACCAATCAATAACACTCATACTTTCATTTAGTAATTCATGATGATCCTGAGCAAAATAAGAAACTTGTGTTTCGTAACCCCATTCATAACTTCCTAAATCAGCAGAAATTTTATTAATAAGAATCTTAAGCAAAGTGGATTTACCAATACCATTTGGACCAATAATAATAATTTTTTCTCCACGTGAGACAGTAAAATTCACATTATTTAATATTTTTTTATCCTCGTAGCTTTTAGAAATACCCTGAACTTTTAACACTAATTTTCCAGATGGTCTTTTTTGCTTAAAATTAAAATATGGACTAACACGCGAACTTTCTTGGATGTCAGGTAATTCCATTTTTTCTATTTGTTTTTCTCGTGATGCAGCTTGCCTAGCCCTAGTAGCCAACGCTCTAAACCGGTCAACGAAACTCTGCATAGTAGCAATTTTTTTCTCTAAATGAGAAAATTCTTTAAGCTTTTGTTCGGTAACCAACTGTTTATCACGAACAAAAATATCATAATTACCAGTATAAATCTTGATAGTACCATAATCTATATCAAGAATATGTGTAGAAATATTATTAAGAAAAACAAGATCGTGTGAAATAAATACCAAAGCACCTTTGAATTTCTGTTTTAGATAATTTTCTAGCCAATAAATTGAGACTATATCAAGATGGTTTGTTGGCTCATCAAGTAACAATATATCAGGATTATTGAATAAACTTTGGGCTAAGAGTACCCTAAGTTTATAGCCGCCGGATAGAACGGATAAAGGCTGAAGATGATATTTTTCTTGTATTCCTAAACCAAGCAGTAACTCAACTGCAAAAATTTCTGATATATATCCATCATTGTCAGCTATAATTTGTTCCAACTCACCTAATCGATAACCGATTTCCTCATCACATTGATCAATTGCTAATAATTTTTCTTTTTCTTGCAGTGCTTGCCATAATTCACTTCTACCGGCAATAACGGTATTAATAATTGAGGTATTTTCATAAAGAAATTGATCCTGCTTTAAACATCCTATACGTGCATTTTTGACATAGGTAAATTCTCCGATACTAGCCTCTTCCTCTTGAAGCAAAATCTTAAAGAACGTGGATTTACCAGCACCATTTGCCCCAACAAGCCCATATCTATTACCATTTTTGATATGAACATTTACGTCGGTAAATAATATTTTTGCACCATAGCTCATGGCCAAATTAGTTGTAATAATCATAAGGTATTATCATGTAATATTGTACCATTTTTTAACCGCAGCTTAACTTGCTTAAGTGATCTTGGGCTTGCATCAATCACTTCAAGTTCAACCTGCTGCTCAATATCAATTTTAGTACCAACCAAAGGGACATTACCTACTTTTGCTAAGACTAGACCACCAATTGTATCGAATTCATCATTTTGGAGTTTTAGTTTCACACCTAGAGCTGATTCAAGATCCTCAACTTTCACTCGAGCATTTGATAAAATAGTATTATTATTGATAATTCTGAAACTATCATTATCTGATTTCTTATCATGCTCATCATTTATTCTGCCAACTATCTCCTCCATAATATCTTCCATGGTTACAATACCGTCAGTTCCACCATACTCATCCACAACTATCGATATCTGTACACGATCTCTTCGCATTTTTGCTAGTAAATCTATCAATTTCATTGAATGAGCAGAGATGATAGGTTTACGAATTATTTTTTTTAGCTGCAATTCTTGATTTGTAATAAGTTGCTTAGTAACAAGTATCTTGAACAAATCTTTTATATGAATAAAGCCAACTATATTATCCAGAGTTTCATCATAAACTAATGTTCTAGTATTAGGTATTCTGCTATTAAGCATTTGGCTTAACTCATCTATACTGGCAGTTAATTTTACTGCCTTAATATCAGATCTAGGGATCATTACATCTTCTACAGTTTTATGACCAAATTTCAGAAGATTCATAAAAATCTTTTTTTCTTCTAACGTCATTTTTTTACTGTTAGATTTTAGCTTTTTAATTGCATCATAAAAATTATCCTCTAGCTTCTCTTTAGAAAACAGCCGAGAGAAAAAAGATTTAAGAGTAATAATTTTTGAAGGATTTTTCAGCATAGCCCTTTTAGAATGAATAGATGTAAGGTTTTCTTTTTTCGAAGAAGTGGACAGAACCTAATATGGAGAGGCAATAGCAAAACCCTTTAATATTTCTATTTCTAAATTTTCCATAATATCTGCTTCCTCGTCATCTTGGTGATTGAATCCAAGTAAATGTAAAATACTATGTACCAAAAGATGGACAAAATGGTCTCCAAAGGCTTTATTTTGACTTATAGCTTCGTTTTGAATTATTTCATAGCCAAAAGCTATGTCCCCCAAATACATATAATGTACATTAGGAGTAAATTCAAGTAAATGCCGAAAGTCTAATTCTATATCAGGAAATGATAGTACATTTGTAGCTTTTGCTTTGCCACGAAATTGGCTATTCAAATTCAACATTTCATTATTATTAGTCAGTAATATTGCTAACTCAAACTCTGCAACTCTCTTAAAATTCTTATATTTACTCAGTATAGCACCAACAACCTTCTTCACTAATAGTTTATTAATAAATTTTTGATTTTTCCAATCTTGACAAGCTCGAATAATCTCTACATTGATTTTCATGACATAATTTCTTGGCTGAAAATACTCAACAATAATGCTCAATAATATTATATAACAATATCCTGCAGATAATACTAAAAATTTTTCTTAGTGATAGCATTAGTTTGTGGTATCTTATGATAATTTATAATAATTATTCTATAATTAAAAGCTACTTAAAGTAATGAAAATATATTTATGATAAAAATAGGCAATATTCAGCTACCTCATCCGGTGATATTAGCTCCAATGTCTGGTGTTACTGATCTACCATTTAGAAAGTTAGTGAAAAAATTTGGTGCAGGACTTGTCGTTTCTGAAATGGTGGCAAGTAGAGCGATGATTATTGAAACAAGACAATCTTTGCAAAGATGTGCGATTATTGGGGACGATGCTACTGGTTCATGTGTACAGATTGCTGGGTGCGAACCTGATATAATAGCAGAATCAGCTAAAATGAATGAGGATATGGGGGCAAAGATTATTGATTTAAACTTTGGTTGTCCAGCTAAGAAAGTAGTAGGAGGATATTCTGGCTCAGCTTTAATGAGAGATGAGAAATTAGCTGCAAAAATTTTAGAAACTACGGTAAAATCTGTCAAAATCCCAGTAACTTTAAAAATGCGAACTGGTTGGGATGAGCAAACTAAGAATGCTCCAAATTTAGCAAAAATAGCCTATGATGTTGGAGTGCAAATGATCACCATTCATGGCAGAACAAGATGCCAGTTTTATTCAGGTCAAGCAGATTGGGAGTTTATAAGGCAAGTTAAAGATGTGGTGAGGATTCCAGTTATCGCTAATGGAGATATTACTTCTTTGTCTAAAGCCAAGGAATGCTTACAAAAATCAGGTGCTGATGGCATAATGGTTGGTCGGGGAGTATATGGTAGACCATGGTTTATTTCTCAAATAGCACATTATCTTAAAACCGGAGAAGAACTCCCGCCACCTTCAATAGCAGAGCAGCTAGAAATAATACTGAGTCATTATGATGCTATGTTAGAGTATTATGGAAATGATACAGCTGTTCAGCTAGCTAGAAAACATATAGGTTGGTATAGTAGTGGTTTAGCAAACTCAGCTGAATTTAGAGGAGGGGTTAATATGATGACTGATCCAATTCAGGTTAAAGAAAAGATCATGGAATTTTATGGAAAATTCTTTTAACATCGTGACCATAGTACCCTAAATTTTTCTATAATCGTTATAGCAAGGCTCTTTAGATGCCGTAGCGATCTAGGTAAACAGCTAGGCTGTTTTTTTAGAGTAACGCTTCGCGTATCTTGGATTGCCGCGTCGCCGCTTTTTCGCAACTCCTCGCAATGATGTATAGGGAAGCTATATTTACTAACTTTCGACAGTTATGGTAGAACTCCACGGGAGAAATATAAAGAACTCGGACATACTATTCCTTCTATAGAAGGAGTACATAAAAGTTATGATTCTTCAAAAGAAACTTTTGCTATACAGGATTACAAATATGACCAAGAATTTAAATCTGCTATTAAACAAAAAAATATATTAAGTAACCTCAGTTCGATATAAGAATTAATAATTCTTATATCGAACTGGCTTTGTTATAAGGAAAAATGCACTCTTGAAGCGGTTCTACGAGTGCATTTTAACTTTTTTCATCATTCAATATGTGATTTTAATAATTAAAATCACATATTGAATGGAGTGTTATATTTTAACAATCGGGTGGGCAGCCGTTTCAAACCTGATTGTTTCTATATATAACACTGAATTCGATGTAACTTGTTACATCGAATTCAGGTTAAGTACTAAAAGATAAGTCGTAATTTTATCTGACAATTAGCTTGTAACAAGGTCTATAAGTCACACAAGTAGCAAAATAGCATTAGTATTTTTACCTCCCTATAGCCCTAATCTTAATCCGATTGAACGATTATGGAAATTTATGCATAGAATTGTAACAAATAATAAATTTTACCATAATTTTGCTCAATTCTCAGAAGCTATAGATAGATTTTTTGCTAATATTGATAAATCAAAGGTAATTTGCTTACTCTTATAACTGACCAATTTCAGACTATAACTTTTAATCATTTTGCCAACTCTTCAGGTTAATTGAGTATATACAGTTATACAGAGAATGAATTACCACACCCACACTTATTTTTTGCAAGGGGGTTTCTAATTTCAAAATAGGAACTACCTAATTCTTCGATAAAATCTATTATACAATCAACCATAAGCTGCTGAGATATTTCATCGATAACTACTTTAATATTATCTTTTTCTATAGTACAGTCATCTTTTGTTATATCATTGCTTGGAACGAGAGCGTATTTATAAACAAATCCAGAACAGCCTCCACCATCAACAACTACTCTAAGAACCAAACTTGGATTACTTTCTAGTTTTATTAGCTCATCTACTCTTTTAAAAGCATTATCAGTAACTTTTATTGACATAATCTTATATTATAAAGACCATTAGAATAATCCTAAAAACCTAATTTTGCAAGAGTTTCATTTAAAAACCTTGAAAAGCTTGCTAGGTAATTCTATACTGGCTTTGTTATAAGGAAAAATGCACTCTTGAAGCGGCTGACGCGAGTGCATTTTAACTTTTTTCATCATTCGATGTAACTTGTTACATCGAATTCAAATTAAATAGGAGTTAATATATGCTTGCTTCATATGCAGTAGATCCAGCCAAGACTAGGGGGAGATTGTTTAATGAATATCCTACATCTTATAGAAATGAATTTGAACGAGATCGGGATCGCATAATTCATTCAAAGGCTTTCAGACGTTTACAATATAAAACTCAGGTTTTTATTAATCACGAGGGGGATCATTATCGGAATCGCCTTACTCATTCGATTGAAGTTTCTACGGTTGCACGTTCTATTGCTAGAACCCTTAATTTATCAAGTGATTTAGCAGAGACTATAGGTCTTGCTCATGATCTTGGGCATACTCCTTTCGGTCATGCAGGGGAGATAGCACTAAATAAATGTATGGAAGATTATGGTGGATTTTCCCATAATGCTCATTCATTAAAGATTCTTACTAAAGTAGAGAAAAGATATGCGGCTTATGATGGATTAAATTTGACATGGGAAGTGCTAGAAGGAATTGTGAAACATAATGGTCCTTTAATAAATAATATACCTAAATATATAGTAGAGTATGATTTACAACATAACCTTGATTTAACTCATTATTCTTCAGCTGAAGCCCAAATTGCTTCGTTAGCTGATGATATTAGTTATATTTCCCATGATTTAGAAGATAGTATTGGTGCCAAGATTATTGACTTTAATCATCTAACGGAAATTAAATTTATTGATCAATATGCTTTTGAAATTAAGTCCCAATTTGAAAATATAACAACATCTCGACTCATTTATGAAGTAGTGCGTAAGTTGATCAGCGATTTAATTGCTGATTTACTGCTACAAACAAATAATAATTTACAAAAACAGAAAATAATCACAACCGATGATATACGCCATCTTGATTATCAGCTTGTTAATTTTACTGACAAAGCAAAAGAGCGTATAATGGAAATTAAACAATTCTTGTATGATAAAGTATATAGGTATAATAAACTGACCTCTATAACTTTAAAATGTCAGAAAATTGTACAAGAGTTATTTAGAGTATATATGGATAATGTTGATTTATTACCATTTAGTTGGAAAGAATTAATTATACCAGGGGATATAAAATCTAAGGCTGATATAGTAGCAGATTATATAGCTGGCATGACTGACCGCTTTGCTATTCAAGAATATCAGGCTCTTTATTCCTTTAATTCTAACAATATTTGATTTATGAATATATTTAATAAATTACGTGACGATATCATTAGTGCAGCTAGACAAATATGCGATAATGAAGATGTGTTAAAATTGGCGGCTATAGAAATTCCTAAAGATAATCTCAATGGTGATCTTTCAAGTAATATAGCTATGATTATCGCTGCAAAACAAAATATTAAACCTAAGGAACTAGCTATTAGATTTAAGGAAATATTAACGCCTCTTCCATATATTGCATCTATAGAAGTTGCTGGTCCAGGATTTATTAACTTTACTATCAAAGCAGATATGTGGCATAACTCTATCAATGACATATTGTTGGATAAGGAGAATTTTTTTAAGATTAATTTTGGTAATAATCAAAAGGTTAATATTGAATATGTATCTGCAAATCCAACTGGTCCTATGCATATTGGTCATGCTAGAGGTGCTGTTTATGGTGATGCTTTAGCCAAAGTTCTAGATAGTACTGGCTATATTGTTACCAAAGAATATTACCTTAATGATGCCGGCTCTCAAGTGGATGACTTAGCTAATTCAGTTATTTTACGCTATAAACAAGCATTAACAAAAGAAGAGATCGTAATACCAGAAGGGCTTTATCCTGGAGAATATTTGGCAGATATTGGACAAAATTTGGTGGAAAAATTTGGTAATAAATTATTAACAATGGTCGATAGGCAACGTCATGAACTCGTTAAGGATTTTGCAATAGAAGAAATGTTAGCTATAATTAAGCAGGATTTAAAGGAGCTAGATATTGAACACGAGGTATTCTTCTCGGAAAAGTCACTGCATGATAGTGGTAAGATTGATGAAGTTGTACAAATGCTTACTAAAATGGGACTAATATATGAGGGGCAGTTGCCCCCCCCTAAAGGTAAAATAGATGAATCTTGGGATTCAAGAACTCAGAAATTGTTTAAATCTACGGCTTTTGGTGATAATCAAGATAGACCAATAGAAAAATCTGACGGTAGTTGGTCATATTTTGCCTCTGATTTAGCTTATGCTAAGGATAAAATAGATCGTGGTTTTGATCATCTAGTTTATATTCTAGGTGCAGATCATTGTGGTTACGTAAAAAGAATTGAGGCAATAGTTAAAGCCCTTGGTGGAGAAAAAGTTAAAGTTGATGTTAAGATTTGCCAGTTAGTAAATTTTGTTGAAAACGGTATCGCTATAAAAATGTCAAAACGTAGCGGTAATTTTACTAGTGTGCGAGATGTAACAAATGAGGTAGGTAAAGATATAATAAGATTTATAATGCTAACCCGTAAAAATGATATTGCTCTTGACTTCGACCTAGTAAAAGTAAAAGAACAATCAAAAGATAATCCTGTATTTTACGTACAATATGCTCATGTTAGGACAATATCTATACTGGAAAAAGCTAAAGAATCCATGCCAAAAGCATATGGTAAATTCTTAGAGAATGAGTATGACTTGTCGTTACTTTCCAGCGAAGAGGAAATAGAAATAATTAAACTTCTTGCTTCATGGTCAAAAGTTTTAGAGATTTCGGCAAAATATTTTGAACCCCACAGAGTAGCTTTTTATCTGATTAATTTAGCTTCAAAATTCCATGCTTTATGGAATTTTGGCAAAGAAAATAATGATTATCGGTTTTTAATTGAAGATAATATAGAGTTAACCACTGCTCGGCTTGCTTTAGCAAAGTCTATTCAAAAGATTATAAAAGTTGGTTTTGATGTTATAGGGGTAACGCCTATGAATAAAATGTAATGAAGTATTGTAATTTATAAGTTGATGACTAACCGCACTTTACTCTTACTAATTATTTTCTCAATAATTAGTGGTATTACCTATTTAGTTTATACTAATTACAGCCGAAATAGTGGCCAAGTAGTAACAATTTACCCTGATCCATCACCTACAAAAATTAAACCACAAGATAGTGGGGGGATAGTGATACCAAATGCGAATAATATAATTTATGAGAGTTTACAACAAAAAAAGACCAATAAACCTGTAATATTACAACCTGAACCGGAAAAGCCATTAAATATCGCTAAACAAAAACTAGCAGAAAGTGATGAAGAACTTGACTCGATAGACACGATTTTATTTAGTATAGTAGAAACTGATCAAGCTAAGTATGAAAAACACAAACTAAGTAAAGATGAAGAAGAAACGGAAACAATTTTGCCTAATATAATAAAAAATGACTTGGTGCAAAAAGAGAATTTAATAGAGCAACAATCTAATAATAAAGCTGGTTTAAATGTCATAAAAGTTACTGAATCACATCGCAAAATTGATGAAACACAGTTAAATAAGTCGAATCAAGGTGGTTATAAAATTCAACTAGCCTCGGTAAAATCTGAATCAGAAGCTAACCAAGAAGGAGAAAGAATCAAAAAAAAATATGCAAAAATTCTTAATAATACAGTAATAACTATCAAGAAGGTGCAATCTGATAAAGGAAATTTCTTCTATTTAATATTAGTAGGTAATTACCAAAGTATAAGCCAAGCTAAAGTGATTTGTAATAAACTATCTGACAATCAGCAAGGTTGTATAATCACTAACCGTTGATGTATTAAAGAAATAGAAAAGTTAAAATAAAATAATAAATATATGAGTGAAGAAGTAACTGATATTAACCATGCAATATAGAATAATTGTAGAAATATAAATAGTTCAGTGCTATAACTGTAAGATGAGTTGGTGTTCTGTTTATTGATTTTTTTAGGGTAATGAATGTTTAGTAAGTATGTAGTTAATATTTTTCTTTTTATTATAATGCTAATTTTATCTAGTTGCTCTGTCTATAAAGCTGCTTCTAATGAAGGTATTTCAGTATCAGATATAACTAAATGCCAAACGAAAGGTTGTTTTCTATCTCATGGTATGGAAATCGTTGATCGTCATCAAGAAGAAAATGGAAAATATATGGAAACATATAGGGCTATGGCAAGAAAATCTGGTTTGAATTATTTAAGAGCTGCTGGGCATGGAGTACTTGATGTTGTAACTCTTGGAGTATGGGAAGTGGTACTCCAGTTGAAGGGGCTATATCTAATAACCGAGGTTATATTACAGCTAGGGTTACTTATCCGTATAAAGAGGCAGAGAAGCTTGAAAAGATCGAAATTTATGATGCCAATGGTAAGAGGGTTAAGTAAAGTTGGAGTCTAAGTAATCAAGCTGATCAATATCATACCAAAAAATATTATATTTATGAACATTAAAATTAAAAAATTAGAACATTCTGCAGATCTTTTGCCTAGTTATGCTACTGAGCATAGTGCTGGTATGGATTTAATAGCAGCAAATATTGAACCAATAACTATAAAATTACAAGAAGTAAAGTTAGTCCCCACTGGAATTTGTATAGCATTACCTAGTCATTTAGAAGCTCAAATCAGACCAAGATCAGGTTTAGCACTAAAACATGGTGTTACCGTGCTGAATTCACCTGGTACAATTGATGCTGATTATCGTGGTGAGATAAAGGTAATTTTAATTAATCATCATCCTAAAGAAGATTTTGTAATTGAGCGTGGTATGAAAATTGCTCAAATGGTTATTGCTAGGTATGAGCAGATCTTATGGGATGAGGTTGATTCGTTAGATGAAACCTCTAGAGGTTCTGGTGGATTTGGTTCGACTGGGAAATTCTGTACTAGTTACGACTTAATCTGACAATAAGTAATAATCAGGCAGCTTGATAAGTAATAGCCAAGTTGTCTTATCTGAGTTAATTGTTGTCTTTGAACCTACTGGTGGATATGAACATAATTTAAGAGAATTTTTAAAAGTAAATAAATTGCCTTTTGCTACAGTACACCCTAATAAAGTGCGTAGTTATGCTAAAGCTAAAGGATGGCTTGCTAAAACTGATAATATCGATAGTAAATTGTTGCATGATTATGCAACGTGCTTTGCTTTACCAGTGAAGGTTACTTATGATAGTAATAGCCAACAACAGTTACATGCTTTATTAAAAAGAAGAGAACAATTATTTCGAAGAGTTCTTTATATGGCTGCAGTAGCTGCCTTACGATGTAATAAGCACCTACGCAATTTTTATGACCACTTAATTGCTAAACATAAACCAGCAAAAGTTGCTCTTGTTGCTGTTATGCGCAAATTACTAGCTTTTATGCACTCTATTGTAAAAAATAATTCTTCCTGGAATGAAAATTTATGTTAAGTTACTATTTTTTTATTGACTTCCATTACGGATGCTCAGGTTAAATAGATAATTTTTTACTTTAATTCTAAGAATTTGGCAAATCAAGGCAATATCCTATAGCACGGATCGTTTTTATAAATACCTCAGATTCTTTATTTTTTAGAGATGTTCTTATTCTATTTATATGTACATCAATAGTACGTAGGTCAATAGCTGTATCTCTGCCCCACACTTTGTCTACAATATCTTGACGGGAAAATATTACTTTAGGTGCTTTGATAAAAAGTTGTAAAATCTTAAATTCTGTTGGTCCTAAACGAATTATCCTGCCGTTATTAGTTACTTTATAGGTAGTAAGATCCATACTTACTTCCTTATATTTTATAACTTTATCTTGTAGAATTAAATTAGATCGTCGGAGTAATGATCTTATTGAAATCATTAGCTGATCTGAAGTGAATGGTTTAGTAAGAGAAACAACAAAGTTATTATCTTCCAAAGTATAATTAGACGGAGATTCTCCGGAATGTAGCAAAAAAATTATTGGTACTTTCTCTAAACCATTAATTTCTCTTAGTTTAGTTGCTATTTCTGTAGCAACTTTATCTTGTACCATTGAATCAACAATAATTATATCAGGGTGATTTGCAATAGAGTAGGCTATAGCTTTTTCTATTGTGTTAGCCTTAACAAGATTAAACCATGCTCTCTCTATGACATTAGATAAAGAAACGTTAATGCTTTTAGTTGATTCTATAATAAGAATTCTAGGTGGTAATTTATCGAACATTTTAAATACTAATTAAATGAAGACTTTAGGCATGACTAAATTCTTCTTTGTATACCCAAATGATTGAGGGATTGGAGCATAAAACAAGGTATAAGCATGCTAAACGTACATGTAAGTAATGTGAAGTACGCGAATCCTCAAAGTTTTTGCTGAGTCAATTTTTAAAGTAAAAAGAGTATAATTCAGTTATGCAAGAGTCTAATGTTACATTATTGTGAATTTATTGTAATGATATTAATTTGACTTTTTAAAGTGCAATATTATCGAATTAATTAATAAATTTCTACTAAATTTATTAATATAAGTCTACTAATTTAATTATTTATTTACAATCCGTGTAAAACGGTTATATTTTTGCAATCAAAAGGTATTAGTGATTTATTAATTATGCTCTATAATAAAGATAACACTTGAATTAAATGTTTTTTATTGTTATAAATGGCTTTATTTTGTAGCTGGAGATTCTTATATATGGCTTTTTACGAATCAGTTTTTATCATACGCCAAGATATTTCGTCTGCTGATGTAGATAAAATTACCGATGACTTTACTAAAATTGTTAAAGATAGTAACGGTGAAGTTATTAAAACTGAATATTGGGGTTTAAGAAGTTTAGCCTATAAAATTGGTAATAATAAAAAAGGACATTATGTTTTTATGGGGCTTAAAACTGATTTTTCGGTAATAAATGAACTGGAAAGGAAAATGAAGCTAAGTGAAAATATTATTAGGTTTGTTAATATCAATGTTGATTCAATAAGTGCTGAACCTTCGCCGATTCTAAGAAGTAAAGGTTCAGATCATGAAGAAATAGTTGATGTAACAATTAATAAAGACTAAATAGTAATAAAATTGGAAAAGATTAAAATGTTTGAGAATGATGCTGTTGACTCTCAGTCAATGACTAGAATGGCTGATAGAAATAATAAAAGAGTGTTTTTTAGAAAACGTAAGGGATGTCCTCTTTCTATTCCAAATGCTCCAGTAATTGATTACAAGAACCCTGATTTGTTAATAAAATTTGTATCAGAAGGTGGTAGAATGTTGCCTAGTAGGATTACCAATGTATGTGCCAAAAAGCAAAGAAAACTGAAGAATGCTATAAAAATTGCTAGAATCCTAGCGTTGTTGCCTTTTGTATTTCAAATTTGAGCAGAGGAATAAGATGGAAGTTATTTTGATTAAACCTGTAAGAAAACTTGGAAAGATTGCAGAGATTCTTAAGGTAAAAAAGGGGTTTGCTCGTAATTATCTTATCCCCAAAAAATTAGCAATTAGGGCAACAGAACCTAATAAACAGTTCATAGAAGCCCAAAAACATGATCTTGAAACGAAGGAGCTAAAAATAAGATCTGAGGCAGAAGCTATTAATAATGTTATAAGTGGTAAGGAATTAATATTTATTAAGCAGTCTGCTGATGATGGTCGGTTGTTTGGTTCAGTGAATAATAAAGAAATTGCTGAAAGTTTGTCTAAGGCTTCTTTGCACTTAATATCACATTTAAGTATAGTTCTTGAGAAACCGATAAAGTCAACAGGTGTATTCGTGGTAGAGGTTAGGTTGCACGCTGAGCTTAGTACAAATATAACGGTAATTGTTGCAAGGTCAGAATCTGAAGCACAAGATTACTCAAGGAACAATAAGCAAGATACTATTGACCCCCTTGAAAGTTCTGATCAACAAGAAACCTCTACTCCTAACGATGTGGAGCAGATATAAGGTTTTGTCGCATTTGTAAATCGTGTTCTAACGAAAATTGTAAAACCTTAGATTTTGGACATTATGATGCCATGAGCATAACAAAATTCTCAAAAGTAGAAAAATTATTATTAGCTCCAGTAATTTGTCTTTTTTGAATCATATGAATATTTTCTATACCAGTAATGGTAAAAGATATATTTTAAGAAAAAATGGTTCTATAGCCCGAAAAGTTGAGTTTGATAGGAATAACCGAGTTGAAAAACTAGTTAGCAAGGTGGAAGAACGTAATATATATGTATCAACGCATAAGAAAGCAAAGCCAAAAACCGGTTTAAATAATATTCAAAAAATTGCCAAAGAATGGCGGATAGATAAATTTATCAACCTAAAATTAGACGGCAACCAAATAGTGGTTGAAATTGATCAAGATAAGAAAAAAGAGTTGTTATGCGATTGAAACACAGATTGAAATTAAACTGATGAGTAAAGAATTGGTTGATAAAGCTTACCATAATTTACATGAAGTAGAATCGAATTTTAGCAGTATGAAGACAGGATTACTCGAAGTAAGACCGATCTTTTTAAGGAAAAGCAACAGAACGAAGGGACATGTATTTGTTTGCATGTTGGCATTAAAAATATGGCACTATATGAAAAATAAGTTGAAACAAGGTTGTGGCGTAACCAAGGATGGTAAATATAATGTGACCATTGAGGAAGCATTAAGAGAGCTGGATAAAGTATGTTTTTTATATTACACAATCAAGGGTTGCAAAGTTGCAAGATTACCAAAATTAAGCGAGTTTCAACAAAATTTATTCAATTTATTTGATTTAACGATGCCCCAAATGACAAAATCTGCAAAATGATAAAATAATGGTATGGACCTCCTGATATACAGAATGAAAAGCAGTTGCTAATCTTCTAAAGTTAATATTAAAATAACAATCAGGAGGCTAAGATGGAAGTTACCACAATTGGTATAGATATTGCAAAAAGAATTTTCCAAATTCATGGTGTAGATAAAAATGGTAAGACGGTATTAAAGAAAAAATTAATGAGAGATCAAGTTTTAACATTTATGGCTAATTTACCAAAATGTTTGCTAGGGATGGAAGCTTGCGGCGGAGCTAGTTACTGGGCAAGAGAAATAACTAAATTGGGGCATACAGTAAAACTAATGGCAGCACAATTTGTCAAACCGTATGTTAAAACTAATAAAAATGATCAAGCTGATGCAGAAGCTATATGTGAAGCGGTAACAAGACCAAATATGAGGTTTGTACCAATTAGAACTGTAGAACAACAAGATATTTTATCAATTCATCGAGTAAGAGAGAGATTGGTAAAAAATCTTACTGCCCTTGCTAATGAAATTAGGGGTCTACTACATGAATTTGGTTTTATTATTCCTCAAGGGATCAATAAGGTTATGACAAAATTAACCGAGATTTTAGATGAAGGAAATTTAAGCCAGCTGGGTTATCAAACATTTAGTGAACTGAAAGAGGAATTTTTGGATAATGACAAAAAAATAAAAGAGATAGAAAAAAGATTAAAAATAATAGCTAGCAACTTAACTCAATATCAACGATTAACAGCTATACCTGGTCTTGGTTTAATTACTGCTACTGCTTTAATAGCATCAATAGGTAATGCTACAAGTTTTGAGAATGGTAGGCAATTATCGGCATGGTTTGGATTAGTGCCAAGGCAGCATTCCAGTGGAGGGAAAGATAAGTTGCTTGGAATTAGCAAGCGAGGTGATGTTTACTTGCGTACTCTATTGATCCAAGGAGCTAGAGCTGTACTAAATGCCAAGATAAGATTTACATCGGAAGAACAAAAATCTAAAAAAGATTTTAGCAAATTTACGCAGTGGATGTTTAATTTATCTGAGCGAAATGGACATAATAAAACAGTAGTTGCTGTAGCTAATAAACTGGCAAGAGTGGTGTTTGCAGTACTAAGGTCAGGGGATGATTATGTAGAGAGTAAAGTTTGTAGCACAAAGCTATTATAATTAACATAAAATAAATAGTGGTTTATTAATTAATAGGTAAACAAAGAATATGTAAGAGATTCCAACCCGGAATATGCGTGAGATAATAATATTGATGGTAAATAAGACAAACCTTAGCTTACAAAAAAACTGATGACTACAATGGCTCTTTGAAGCCGATAAAATGATAAGTATATAGTAAATTTGTAAGCCAGCGAATTCCATCAGGGCTGTAGGATAAATTACACATAATTTATTAACTATAAGCCGGATACATGTATGCATTTGCATTTTTGCTATTAGATGTTATTTTTTTCTTGCATTTTACAGGAGGTTCATACATGTAGTCAGTAACAAAAATTTAATTTTCTGTCCCACACGCCGTATACTAACCTCGTTTTATGGCACAATTTTGATCCTATCCATCTCGAAGATAAGTAGCTATTTATACAACAAAGTTAAGAAATATTTATTTTCATTACCTAAAAAGTAATAAATCTTTGCAAATACCTTAAGTTTTAGTTTAACCTATAAGTTAGGATATCAAAATATTGAGGATTTTTATGGAAGGCATTAATAATAGTTGGCTAAAGTTTGAATCATGTGATTATGCTGATAGCTTACTTGCTAAACTCTTTCAGCTGAATAGTAAAGTAGATTAACCAATAGATATGAACATTGTTAAAAAAGCCATCTATTACGCCAAAGAGTATCATGGAGAGCAGAAAAAACAAACAGGAGAACCCTATTACTCACATCCAATAGAAGTGGCGTATATGCTTGCAGAGTACGCAGCACAAAATGATAAGCAGTACTTTAGAACCGATTTAACTGTAACCGCTATATTGCATGATACCATTGAGGATACTAAACTTACCAAAAGCAAGATTGCCTATATCTTTAGTGATCTAATTGCTGATCAGGTAGAAAAACTAACTAGAGTTAAGTGTGACAGAAAGATTAGCTCGGCAGAAATCATGGAATTATTATGGCAGCAAAAGAGATATGATATCATAATGATTAAAATATTTGACAGAATTCACAATTTAGAAACTGTTGGTATAAAATCTCCAGAAAAGATTAAGAAGATAATAGAAGAAACTTTTAAAAATTTTATAAGTATTAGCATGTGTTGTGGAACAAAACAACTAGAAAATATATTAACTACTTTATGTTACAAACATTTACCAATTACTGAATCCCCCTTAGAGCTTACAACAATTATCCAACATAAATACCAGCTTCCTACTCCAACTTTTGAAAATGATACAAACCAAAAGTAAATCCTATACTTTCCTAATAATTAAACTAGCATTAGTTCCTCCAAATCCGAATGAATTAGAAAGTACATAACTAATTTTTGTATTTCTAGCTTCTAAAGCAACTAAATCTATTTTTGCTTCTGCTATCGGTTTATGCAAATTTAGAGTTGGTGGAGCAACTTGGTCTCGCATAGCAAGAATTGAATATATTAATTCCACGCTACCAGCTGCCCCAAGCAAATGACCAATAGATGATTTGGTTGACGACATAAGAACATTTGGGTTAGCATCCAAAAATAATTTTTGAACAGCCGTTAACTCTATAGCATCACCAACTTGGGTAGAAGTGCCGTGGGCATTGATATAATCAATAAGACTTGCATCAATTTTTGCATCTTTAAGAGCATCAGACATAGATCTATAAGCACCTCTTCCATCGGGATGAGGTGAGGTCATATGATAAGCATCGCCAGTAGAACCATATCCAATAATTTCAGCATAAATCTTAGCGTTTCTAGCACAAGCATGCTCATATTCTTCAAGTACTACAACACCTGCTCCTTCTCCCATTACAAATCCATCACGATCTTGATCCCATGGTCTTGATGCAATTTCAGGCGTAGAATTATATTTAGTAGATAATGCCCTTGCGGCAACGAATCCAGCCACTCCAACCGGAGTGACCGGTGCTTCAGCCCCACCAGCAACCATAACATCTACATTACCGTATTGAATCATACGCATAGCATCCCCTATAGCATGAGAGCCAGTAGAACAAGCTGTAACGACAGCCTGATTTGGTCCGGTAAATCCGTATTTAATGGAAACATGACCTGAAAGGAGGTTAATTAATGAGGAGGGGATAAAAAATGGACTAACTTTGCCATTATTTTCTTTATGAAACTTTACGGATGTTTCTTCGATCATCCCAAGTCCACCTATTCCTGAACCAAGTATTAAGCCGGTCCTATCTCCAGATAATGCATCTTTTACTTTCCACCCGCTATCCTCGATTGCCTCAGTAGCTGCTCCTATACCATATTGAATGAATAAATCCATCTTATGGACATTGCGAGGGTCAATAAATTTTTCTGGGTTAAAGCCATTATCTGTTGAGTGATCCACTGTACCCGCTATTTTACAGGCAAGGTTAGAAGTATCAAATTTTGTGATTGACTTGATACCACTGCGACCCTTTATAATACCTTCCCAAGAGGTCTTTACATCAATTCCTAGTGGTGTGACAAGCCCAATACCGGTTATAACAACTCTTCTAGTCGACATGATTATTTATTAATTAGTTATTTTTTTATTATGTACTGTACAACATCAGAGACAGTTAAAATTTTACTTGCATCTTCATCTGGTATATCACATTTATACTTTGCTTCTATTGCCATCATTAATTCAACTGTATCTAAACTATCTGATTTAAGATCCTCAACGAATCTAGATTCAGGAGTGATTAAATCCTTCTTTACTTTTAATGTGTTAGCGACGATTTCAATAACCTCCTGTTCGACAATATCTTGCTCAACAACATTTTGTGTAATATTTATATTTTCACTCATAATTAGAACCTCATAACATAAATTAAATTTAGTAAAACACTTAAACTCTAGCCACTTATAATGACTTGTATGGAATAAACATAATCTATACATAAGTAAGCTTTGAATAAGACGATACAATAATTCCAAACTTCTAGCACAAAAAAATATTTTATGCCAGTGTAAAATTTCTTTAGTTCTTAAATTGAAATATTACTAATAGTTTACAGTTTAGTATACACTCCTTTTCTGATAATAGAAGCAATAATACCAAGCAACAGAAGAGTAATAGTCATAGCCAGTGCAGCGTAAGATGGAATCTCAATAAAATGTTCAGCGAATATTTTTATGCCAATAAATATTAATATTAATGCTAGCGAATATTTTATATAACTAAATTGCTCAACAATATTAGCTAAACATAAGAATAAGGCACGTAAACCTAATATGGCAAAAATATTAGAAGTATAAATTATGTAAGGATCCTTAGTGATAGCAAATATTGCTGGTATACTATCAATGGCAAAGACAATATCCATGATTTCTATAATTATTAATGATGCAAGAAGAGGCGTAATACTTAACCTATTGTTAGTTTTAATAAAAAATTTGTAACCGGAAATTTTAGGAGTAAGATTAAAGTATTTTTGTAGAATTCTATAAATATACGATTCCTCTACTTTAAAACTTTTTTTTGCTATATAAAAAGTTTTGATGCCTGTAACTATAAGAATAGCTGCAAAAATATATAATAACCAAGAGAATTTCGAGATAACAATGACACCTAGATATATAATTATGGCTCTAAAAACAATGACACCTAGAATTCCCAAGAATAATATCCGATGCTGATATATTAAAGGAATAGAGAAAAACTGAAAAACCATCAATATAATAAAAATATTATCCAATGACATAGCTTTCTCTATAAAAAAGCAAGTGTAGTATTCCCGGGCTTTTTCTCCTCCCATATCAAAAAAAATGAAAATACCGAAGAGGCATGCTATAATTAAATAAAAAAGGCTAAAATAAATAGTTTGGCGGAAGCTCATCACTTTATTTTCTTGGTTTGCAAAACCAAGATCGTAGATTAGTAAACCTGCAATCACTGTACAAAAAACAACCCAAGTCAAGATTCCCTCCATAAACTACTATAATAACTTGAAGAATTAATTCTCAAGTTTTTATGATCTGATGTTAAGCATTAGCCATTCGTGAAGTAAAGTGGGATTCTTTGATACCGAGATTGTGTAAAGCATTGTGCCACTTATTCTCTGGATGATCAGAAAAAATAAATTCTTTATCACACTTTGTTATTATCCACAAATTCTCCTTAATCTCTGTTTCAAGCTGCCCTGCTTTCCAAGCAGTGTATCCAATAATAAATAAACTATTTTTAGGGCCATGACCAGAAGCAATATCATGAGGGATTTTAGGATTAGAGCTAACTGCTAAATGATTCTGAAACTTCAATAGTAGATTTTCGTTATAATCATCAGAATGTAGGAAGAATCCGCGTTCATGCTCAACTGGTCCTCCTAGATATATAGGCATCATAATGTTACTATCTATTTGATCATCAGATATTTTAAAAAACGATTTTATCTCTATATGATTCACTAAATTATTGAAAATTAAACCCATTGCTCCTTCTGCTGTATGAGACAGCATATAAATAAGTGATTTATTAAATATACCCTCAAGCATGTAAGGAGTAGCGATCAGAACCTTACCAGATAAATTATCAAAAATCTTATCGTTTACACTCATAATGTTTATTGTATTTTAAAATTTATTAACATACTAGCTTTTAGATACATATAATGTTAAATTACGGCTATTCAATAGACCTCTTTTGAAACTTTATCTGAGAGGTTTAATAAAAATTTTGAACATGATAGTAAATATACTCAACTTCTGTTCTAAACTTAAAGTAATTTTTGAAAAAGTCTAATGTTTACTTGGTTTGACATAATAATACTGGCAATTATTACTACTTCATCGATGCTCGGGGCATATGGAGGAATAATAAAGCTTACTATTAGCTTACTTGGCTTTATAGTCTCAATTCTTTTTGCCTATTACCTATCTCCATATACTATTTCCATTATTACTCGATATTTTAATAACCACATTGCATTGGTAGTTACCTCTGGGATTATTTCCTATATTATCTCTCTAATCATATGCTCTTTTGTAACCCGTAAATTTCTTTTGATGATCTCTATTATAAGTGGTGGGGTCATTGACAGATCTATAGGCTTAGCCGCAGGCATGTTTAGAGGTATGATTATTTGTTTATGTATCTTCCTAGTCCTAACAATTTTCTTTTCTGACAGTTACTTACAAGCAGAAACCCTAAAAGACGTTATACAAAATACTACTATTGATAAATATCCAAAATGGCTTAAGGAATCTGTGACTACATCGTATCTAGATAATTTAAGTAAAAATCTTATAAGAACTTTACCACAAGATAGTTTGGAATCCATTAAATTACCTAAAAAATCAAAGATTATTGATACTACAAATGTGTTAGAAAAATCACAATCTCAAGAATCTCCCAATAAAGTAAAGCAACTCCCTGAAGATCTTATGCAAGAACTTGATGAAGTATTATCAAAAAAAGTGGAGAATCATGACTAGGCTATTGAATAACTATAGTAAAAAGAGTTATATTATTGGTAGATATTTTCAAGATATAGCTAATCATGAGTTTGTTCAAGAGCAAAAATTTGTTGTCGAATATAAGGTAATTTAACCTAAGTTCGATGTAACAAGTTATCAGTATTAGACTTCTTTCGAAACTCTACTTCTGCTGGTGATTTGTACGTCGATGCGGTACTCGAATCCTCACGTACATTAGAGTACGCTGCGGGTCGAGATTCCGCGTCTCCTTCAAATCCCTCAGCATAAGCGAGTTTTGAAAGAAGTCTATTATCTCTATTAGGGGTGACATCGAGGCTATTAAACCGATGTCTTACATCGGACTCAGGTTACATTAATGCTATCTAGACTAAGTTATTTTACAAAAAAGTTCTTAAATATTAAAGTTTGTTATTATTTGCTTGACATTAGTTAACAGATATTATTCTAATACTATCTTATAGTAAATAAATTTTTAATAATCTGTAATATAACTGGAGAGAAAAAATATGGGACGTATTAATAATGGAGATTGGGTTAATCAGCATCGGAAGAGTCAAGGGAAGTTTCTGAAGGAACAAGATATTGAAGCATACTTATTTAATAAAAAGCTGAATAATGGGAACAACATACAAGGAAATAATAGACTAAACACAGATGACTTACCTAATATTCCTGCCATATTGGATTATGAACCTAATCTTTCAAGGCAGAATATTATAGAGCCTATTGATGGAGGTAAAGCACATACTCCTACTACACAAGCTTTTTTGACTGCTCTTACCGCCCTTTCTGCCATTTCTTCTAGTATTACCGTTTCGTCCAAGAAAGCTATCTCGGCAGATAATCAAAATAGCTTATTGAATAGAGTAACAAGTCCCACTGAGGTAAGTAAGACGCCTGTTCTTTTTGATACTACTCCTGCAACTACTTCAACTAGCCAAAACCATAACAAATCAAAAGGCTCTACAAAACATAATGATGACCAATCTCTTATTAGGGGAAAACGTGCAGTAGGTGATGGTCTTATACTACATGATGCTAATGGTAATATTATACTACATGGTAATGGTAGTAAGTTAACTTTCAGCTATGATCTAAATACAGAAATGCTCAAACAACAACTCGAAAATAGTAATATTACTGAATTATATCTATGGGATGTTGGGGTTGATCCCCAAAAAGCACAAGAGATTGGAAAAATTCTTAAAGGGAGTAAGGTTAAAGTATTAAGTCTAGTACATAATAAGATAGGAACTACAGGAGCAATAGACTTTGGAACAATGCTTACAGGTACTGAAGTTACTACATTAAATCTAGCACATAATAGAATAGGTGATGAAAGAGCAATAGATATTATAAAATCACTTAAAGAAGGCAATACTAAGGTTAAAGTAGTAAATCTAGCAAATAACAAGATAACTGATAAAGGGGTAAATGATCTTATACTAGAACTTACAGGTACTAAGATTATTGAAGTAGGTCTAATGGGAAACAGAGGTATAGAAGGTAAGGCATCCAAAAAACTCTTAAAAGAACTCTTAAAGGTACTAGAATGCAATAAACATATTATTAAAGAGTCCTACACTTCTACAATGGAGTCTAGTACTACTGAGGAAGAGTCTTCCAAAGATATATCCGGCAAGCGAGAGAAGCGTGATATTCGTACTACTAATAAGCCTCTTCCTAAGGAAAAGTCTATTGCTTCTACTACAGAGCAGTCTACTGTTCCTACTACGGAGGAGTTTAGTACTACTGAGCAAGACACTACTACTATTGAGGAAGAGCTTACTACTGCTACTCCTGAGGAGTCTACTACTACGACAGAGTCTGCTGTTACTACCATGAAGTCTACTGTTCCTACTACGACAAAGTCTGTTGTTACTACCGTGAAGTCTACTGTTCCTACTACGACAGAGTCTGCTGTTACTACCGTGAAGTCTACTGTTCCTGTTACGACAGAGTCTACTGTTACTACTGTGAAGTCTACTGTTCCTGCTACGAAGGAGTTTAGTACTACTAAGCAAGACACTACTACTATTGAGGAAGAGCTTACTACTGCTATTCCTGAGGAGTCTACTACTACGACAGAGTCTACTGTTACTACTGTGAAGTCTACTGCTTCTACTACGGATGAGTCTATTGCTTCCTCCACTGAAGATATTACTGAGCAAGGGACTACTACTCCTATTATGGAGAAGTCTAGTACTACTACAAAGAGGGTTACTACTTCCTCTACTGAAGGTTCGACTACTACTGAGCAAGAGACTACTGTTCCTACTACGGATGGGTCTAGTACTACTACGACAAAGTCTACTGCTTCCTCTGCTGGAAATCCTACTACTGATTCTGCTACAGTATGGTCTAATCCTCAAAAAACTACTACTCTTAAGGAAGAACTTACTACTCCTAAGAAAAATCTTACTGAGAAATCAGAACCAATTGCTGCTGGTGTAGTTGCTGATTCTACTACAGAAAAGCATACTCCTAAGGAATCAAATCCTAATAATCCTGCTAGTAGCACAATGTCAATAGGAGAAATCTTAGGTCTGATATCTTTTGCTGTAACTACTATAGGTGCTGTTGGAGGTACTGTTGGATGGGTTATCAAGAAGTTTTGTGGTGGAAATGTAAGCCGTTTTGACCATGAAGCATTAGCATTACCTGAATTATTATTAGAACTAGACAATCGTTTAAACAATAATGAAGATACATCATCTTTAACAGGTATAACAGTTAACGATGACATGGATATCTAAAACTAGGGTAATTTAACCTCAATTCGATGTGAGACATAGGTTTAATAGCCCGGTGTCACCCCATAACTGTTGAAAGTTAAAAAATCGTCATCGCGATGAGCTTTGTAAGCCCTAAACCGTCATTGCGAGGAGTCGCTGTAAGCGACGACGTGGCAATCTTGTGAAGAAGAGCTTACTTCATGAGATCGCCACGGTGTATCGACGCCTCGCGATGACGATTTTTAACTTTCAACAGTTGTGAATGTTACCCCTGCGTAGGTAGGGGCTGACAATTAGCCCTAAGTTTTTATTGACATTTACGAGTAAGTGTTAGTCAATGTTTTATTGCTAAATAACATTGATTAACTTAAATAATCTTAATATTGTTCAGCTTAAAGTATTATATTTGATATATTACAATAACCTATATGGTTAGATTTTTTTAGGATAACTATAGTAATCACTTTACTCAAATCCCTTGACTTCTCCTGTTTTTCCTGTCAATAAAAACTTAAGGTTAATTGTAAGGGTAGGGGTGACATCGTTTTTGGTTCTGTAAGTACCATATTAACGTTGGTGTTTTTGATCCACGCAATAAAGCCTTCCTACCTACGTAGGAATAACATCGATAGTAGCTAAATGTATGTTAAGTTACTATTTTTTTATTGACTTCCATTACGGATGCTCAGGTAATCTTACAGCACTCATTGAAATCGAGTCTTGGTAGCCGTGGGAAAGGGGCATCACCATCTTTGTAACCAATATTACATATGAAATTTACTTGATAAGTTGAATTGCTAAAGAAAGTACTATTTATAGCGTCTTTATTAAACCCCGACATAGGACCACAAGCTAATCCCTTACTTCTCGCAACAATCATCAAGTAAGCTGCTTGCAATGATGAGTTGCGAATTGCGGTATCTAGGGCAATCTGCTCAAAAGAAGCAAAATAATCTTTTATACTTGCATCATGAGGAAATAACTTGGGCATTAATTCATAAAACTTAGTATCAAAAGCAAAAATGGCTGTAACAGGTGCTGACTTAACTTTTTCAACGTTACTTGGAACTAAGCATCTGTACAATTTATCTTTTTCAGCTGAACTCTGAACAAAAACAATTCTCAAAGGGCAGCAATTAGCTGAAGTAGGACCAAGTTTTGCTATATTATAAATTTCTTCAAGTAATGCTCTATCAACTGGCTTATCCAAAAATTTGTAACAGGTTCTATCTGAAAATACTTCCTTAACATTTTTCATAGTAATACCCCCTTAAATTTACCATTAATTCGATATAACAAGTTATACTCGATAATCAAGTTTTTTTCTGAAGGCTACAATTCATGGTAGTTTATGTCATTCCCGCACAGGTAGCGAAATCTAGAATGTCTAAAGCACCTTTTCTGTCTGTTTCTTTAGATTCCCGCCATTGCTCATAGGTGTCAACTTAAGAGCGTAATGATTGAGCATGTATAAGTAAATCAAACCTAAACGTCATTGCGAGAAGCCGCTGCAAGCGGCGACGCGGCAATCTAAGATACGCGAAGCGTTACTCTAAAAAACAGCTTCGCTGTTTATTTGGATCGCCACGGCATCTAACGAGTCTTGCTATGACGGCTGTGTTTAATTTGTTTATACATGTTCAATTATTACGCTCTTAAGTTGACGCCTATGCACCATTGCTAGAATGACATTAGTGATCCACGTAGGCAAAGCTTACGCGGGGATGACATCTTCTCGACTTCTTTTCATGATTTTTAAACTGCCATGAATTATATAACTCAATAAAAACTTGATTATCGAGTTATATCGAACTCTTGTTAACTTTCAGTGTTGTTCTCTTCTATAGCCTCATCTACTTTACTATCCTCTAGTTTAAACTCAAGCAAATTAATTGAACCTATATGTATACCATTATCAGAAAACTCAATATCAAATTTCACCTTTTCATAAGTTGCTAATTCATTATCATCTGTCTTAACTACTCCAGATAAAGAAGAATCAACAGCTTTCTCAATGATAGTTTTGACCATTTTTTTAGGTAATAACAAATTGTTAGGAATCAATTTATCGATGATATCATGGTAATTAGTTAATTCAAAAGATAATTTACCTTTTGGTAACTTACTATCAGAAAATTGTAAGAACCCTACCAAATCTACTTGGGCATTATCATCACAAGAAAAAACTAAACGATCGATATTTAAATTTCTGATAGAATTTGTATCTTTACCTTGGTTAGTAGCAATATTGATCAGTGTAGCTAAATCAAGCTGTGCTGTTTTGAAATTAAAAAAATCTTCCCCCGCAGAGTACAACAAACGTAATTGTAGAGCTATATTTTCACCGTTCTGAGATTTTGCCTTATTGATTAGGAAAACTAAATCAGCAATATTAAAAATTTCCTTATCTTCCTGAATGAAGGATAATAATTTATTGTTAACTTGCAGAAACTTTACGATAGATTTAAAACTATCTCCATGGGATAATTTATATATAGGTTTATTAAATTTAACTAGTGCTGTAATATATTCCTTGGACTGAACACTATACTCTATTAATTTACCATCAAAATTCTCTTGTTGTTTTATCCCTTGTTCTCCTAAAATCAATCTAGCCTTTTTAAAACTAAAATCAAACAAAAATGTCATTTCCTCAGTAGATATTTCTTTAGAATTAACATGATCGATAAATTTTATTTTTGGCTCGACTAAACGAATTTGAAAGCGAATAGGAAAGCCAGAAACTTTGATTTGGCTATAAGATATTTTAGTATTATCTGTCTCTGAATTCTTTATAGTATTTACTATATTGCTTTTGATAGTATAAGCAATGCCAAACCATATTATGGTGTAAATTAAACAAATAAAAAACAAAATTTTACGTATCACTCTATATACTCAATTATAAGTTAATATTACGGGTAGCAGATGGCAAGCGAACCCTTATACCGTCAAGTTCTTCACTAACAATAATCTGACAACCAAGTCTTGAAGTATGGGTAAGACCAAACGCTAAGTCAAGCATATCTTCTTCTGCTTCAGAAGGATTTTTTAATTTGTGGTAAAATTCCTCATCTACAATAACATGGCAAGTGGCACATGCTAGTGATCCTTCGCATGCACCTTCAAGATCAATGTCGTTTTGATGAGCAATTTCCAAAATAGACAATCCGAGAGGGGCATCCACTATTTTTTCCGTACCATCTTTGTCTATAATAAAAATTACTTTAGGCATTAATTATCATTCCTCTTTTTTAAAACAATCATCTTATTTTATCAATATGCTTACCTTTCAGTAAGTCTAAAGTAGCACTATTTAATCTTTCATAAAAGAAATGCTCTGTTATAGTCTCGAAAGTTTTGCTACATTCTATAATGTAATCACGATCATTTGAATCTATTGCTTCTTTCAGAGTGTTAATTGCAGTATCAATTTTTTCCATTTCATTCTTTGCAAGAATATTCGGCGTTTCTCTAATAGCATTTTCTATATTATAAATCAAAGATTTTGTATGAATAATTGTTTCTTGCAATAATTTCTTATTATGATCACTAGCAGCATTTTGATAAGCATTTTCTAGAATTTCGGTAATTTCACTTTCGTTTAAACCATAACTTGGTTTTAACGAAACAGCATGTGATATACCACTATTTCTTTCTAGAGCTGACACTGACAAGATGCCATCTGCATCAATAGAAAATGTTACTTCTGCTCTCACTCCTCCTGCTTTCATCATTGGTAATTTTAGTTCAAATTTTGCCAGTGACCTACAATCTTCTACCATTTCTCTCTCTCCCTGTACCACATGCAGCTTCATAGAAGTTTGGTTATCTACATAAGTGGTGAACTCCTTAGTAACCGATATCGGTATGGGGCTATTACGAAGAATGATTTTCTCAGTAATACCACCATTTAATTCTATACCGAGTGACAAAGGAACTACATCGATTAATAAGGAATTAACATTTGCCGAAGTTAGGTTCTCTGCTTGCAGGGCTGCTCCCCATACTACCGCTTTATCTGGGTTAATATCCGAGAAAATAATAGTATTAAACGTTTGTGCTAAACTTCTACTAATTAAGGGTATGCGAGTTGAACCACCAACAAGGATGATACCTGAAATATTAGGATTTCCTGCATGTTCTAGCGTATCTTTGGTAATATCTATTGTACGTTCTACCAATGGTAATATTAACTGCTCAAAATTCTCTAGATCTAACTCCAATAGCGTCGCCTCCTCGTATATCATAGCACATTTATTTTGACCACTAAGTGTTTCTTTAGCTTTTTTTGCTAATTTTATTAACTCGCTAGATTCTAGTAATTTATATTTATCACAAAAATGCCTCATCACTAAGTGGTCAATATCATCACCACCTAAAATATTATCTCCACCAGTGGCAATGACCTGAAATACGCCCGTTTGCATATTTAGAATTGATACGTCAAAAGTACCACCTCCTAGGTCATACACTAAATAACACCCTCTACTATCTTTATTTAAACCATATGCATAAGCTGCTGCTGTTGGTTCTGCAATTAACCGTAATACCCTAAACCCTGCAATTTTTGCAGCTAGCATTACTTCTCCTCTAGCAGCATCGTTAAAATGTGCTGGCACGGTTATTACAGCTTTTTTGATTTCCGAATTTAATTTTTGAGTAGCCTGTTTCTTTAAATACAAAAAGATTTGTCCGGCAATTTCTGGAATCGTCAGTAATTTTCCAGCAAACCTTATTCGTAAAATTTCACTATCTAAATCAATATAGTCTTTCACTAGAGTAAAAAGAACAGGGTTGTTGCGTATATCAGATAGTTTTTTACCAAAAAGTCTTTTAATAGAACGAAAATTGTCAATTATATTATCATTGCCAACAATAAAGTCTTTACCATGAAATGCTATAACTGATGGTATAAGTCCTCGACCATGATCATCTATGATAATTTGTATTATTTGTTTATTTGATAAAGCAATCAATGAGTTGGTTGTACCAAAATCAATACCAACTGCTATATCCTTATCATGTTGGTTAGAAGAGCCAGCTTCGCTAATTTCTATTATTTGCATGACTTGATTTTTAGTTGAATATTATTAATTAAATTTTTAAGGTATTTAAATTTTATGGTAATATCAAGAGCGTCTTGCATATTTTGATCTTGAAATGCAATAGTTAGAGATTCAATAAGTTGTTCTTTTTCAAGGATTTTGTTATTTAGCATATGCTCTAACTTAGTTAATTCTTGAGTAGTTTCAACAAGTTCTAATTCACTCCACACAACATTTAATTGTTCCTTTGAGATACCTTGCCTAACCGTTATTTCATCCAAGACTATATTGTTTAAAAGTAGAAGATACTCAGCTCGTGCTAAATCATCTTTAAGAATTGAATAAGCTTTATTTATATCAATAGAGATAGCCAAATTTTCTTGCCTCGCATTGTTAGTTTTAGCTCTATCTGGATGATATTTTGACTGTGCAGCAAAATATTGGCGATCCAATATATTTAAGTCAATATTATATTTTCGTTCTACATCTAATAACTCAAAATAACTGCTCATAATCACTTCTAGTAACGCGAATTTGGGATAAGAATTTGTCAACTCTTGAAATCATAGACAGTATAGCATAGTAAAGTATCAAATCTATTAAATCTTACGTATCCTTAAAAAGGCTGGTACAAATAACATGCTAAATAACGTAGTCAATAAAAAAAGTTGAGGCCAGTCCATATAATTTGCACAAATACCAGATAAAAAGGATAAAATAATCCGGACGAAGGAGCCAAAAGAAGATATAATTGAGTATTGTGTGGCTATCAATTCGCTACTACATAAACTAGAAAAATAAATAAGAATCGCTGTATTACCAAGCCCGCAACAAAAATTCTGTACAGTAATTGTTATAGTAAATATAAGCATATCATGACCTACCATAGATAAGAACACAAACATTAAGGGTGACAGTAATTGTAGACTACCACATATTAGGATGCTTCGGGATATTCCTATTTTTGCAGTTAAAATGCCGCTAATGACTCCTCCAGAGATCATTAGCATGAATCCATATGCTTTTGAAATAGAAGCAATTTCTTGAGAGGTAAAAGACAAGTCAATAAACACTGGCGAACTCATTGCCATAGGAATTGAGTCGCTTGCTTTATATAGAAAGACAAACAGTATAATGAACATCCAGTTAGGATGATTTCGTTTTAACAATAGTAAGCTATCACCAATGACTTGAAAATATTGTGCAGGTGAAATTAAATCAGTAGAGATGTGTTGAGTTTTTTTTGTAATAGGTTCTTGCATATATAAGGTTATTATAGGTGCAGCCATTGTTATAAGAAAGATACATAGATATACAAAGTACCAATTAAAGAGGCAAGATAAATACAACGCCCCTGTACTATTAATAAGTATTCCTATGCGAAAACCAGTTGAATTAAAAGTTGTGGCAATTGAGAGATCTTCTTTTTTTGTAGTCCGTTCTATACGGTATGCATCTAAGACAACATCTTGAGTTGCTGCACAACAGGAAATAATAAAAATTAAAATTGCGGTAATAATTATGTTAACAGGGGGATCTATAATTAAAAACCCACTAATAGTGACTAATAAACATGCTTGGGTAACTAGTGTCCATCCACGACGTTGACCAAATTTTCGACATATAACAGGTATAGAATATTTATCAATAAACGGTGCCCATATTGGTTTTAAGCAATATGGAATAGATGTTAGAAACATTGCACCAATAATATCAGTTGAATATCCCGCCTGTGATAATTGGTAATGAATAGTAAATGATACTAAAGAAAAATTTACCCCTGCAACTATTCCTAGCAAGAATAAGCAAATAAAATAAGAACGTGTATGATTAGTTAGCATATTCAGGAGTGATATCCATCTTTTCAAACAATTATCTAGACATTACACCCCAATTCGGGATAAGAATTAGTTAATTCTTATCCCGAATTCGTGTATTACGTATATTTATTTAGTAATACAGCTTTTTTAATAATTTCATATAGTTAATATGCTAACCTCATGCAGGGCAGTTTAAAAATCCCAACTAATGATAGAAAATACTAAATTATAGAAATAAATAGTTGTCATCGCGAGCCACAAAGTGGCGTGGCGATCCAAATAAACAGCTCGCTGTTTTATTTTTTGCCACTGCAACTTTTGGATTGCCACGTCGCCGCTTTGTGGCTCCTCGCTAATAGACATTTATGCATTTTAAAAAACAAACTTTTCTATCATTAGTTAGGACTTTTAAACTGCCCTGCCAAAATATTTGCAAAATTGACTTGCAATAATGCTTAAAAATATTATACTTACGTCTATTAGCAACGTGGCTTTGGTATGCCTAGTTTTTGCTAGACTGATCTTAAAATACCAAATAAAGGAATTATAATGCCTAAATTAAAAACAAAATCAGCGGTAAAAAAGCGCTTTAAGCTTACTGCTACTGGCAAAGTCTGTGCCACTCAAGCTGGAAAAAAGCACTTTATGCGACGTCGTACAAAATCTCAGCTTCGTAACCTTAGAGGAACAACAATTCTCTGCGATCAAGATGCAAAGAACTTGAAAAAATTCTTTCTTCCATATGGAATTTAATAATTTAAATAAGGAAATAGGTGAGATATGTCACGAGTAAAATCAGGAAAAGTTTCAAAAAATCGTCATAAAAAAATTCTCAAACTTGCTAAAGGTTATAGGGGAAGATCGAATAATTGCTTTAGGGTAGCAATTGAAAAAGTTGAAAAAGCTCTACAATATGCTTATAGAGATCGTAGAAATCGTAAGCGTGATTTTAGAGGGCTTTGGATACAAAGAATCAATGCAGCAGTACGCGAGCATGATTTAGTATATTCACAGTTTATGGGTGGGCTGAAAAAAGCTGCCATAGATATCGATCGCAAGGTGCTAGCTGAATTGGCAGTTAACAACCCACAAGGTTTTGCAGATATAGTGGTGCAGGTAAAGACTCATCTGCAATAGACTTATTATACCATTTCCGAAAATTAATCATCACGTCGTCGTACTTCATGATCTCCGCTCCTCACATACTAGTTGTACGCGAAGGTAGCCGACACTCGTACTCCGAGTAGCAATTTAATTTTGGGAAATGGTATTAAACCTCTTGGATCATTCTACTTTTGCTGGTAATTTGGGCGTTGGGATTAGACTCAAATCCTCACGTATATTTGTTATACTGCTTGCGGGTTAAGGTTTCGGCTCTCCTGCAAATTCCGCAGAAGAGGATTCTGTAAGAGGTCTATTGTTGCGTGCAATTTAGAAATACAACTTAGAAGTAGTTTTGTCATCAAAGTAATGATAGTGTTGTGAACGGATTCTTTGTGGTAATTTTGTCGTCAAAATTTGCTTCCGTTTCTCACATACATCTGCGTACTGCTTGCGGTATTCAGCTACATTTTTCCTAAAAATTCCTCAAAAATTATTCAGTTTAATTGGCAACTGGAGATAGTAATTTATTGCATGTATCTTTGTACATTTAGTATAATCTTACTTATTAATTCATTCTTAAATTTTATTAGCAATATAAAAATAATAATTTTATGATTAAAAAACTTTTATATACTTTTTTGATTCTTATAATTGCTTCTACTATTTCTAGTTGTGGTCGGAATCTTGCGGCAAATACATATACTAGTGATTCAACATTAAATATTGTATTGGAAGGAAAGCTTCTTGCCAAAAGAGATATCAAAATCACGGAGGATGAAAGACTTGGTGATAATGCAGTTGGTGGTCTAACTGGTGCTGTCGCTGGTGGGGCGGTTGCTGCTAGCGGAACTAATAACGCGGCTATAATTGTTGGTGGTGCTATTGTTGGAGGTGTTACTGGTGCAATAATGCAATCTGCTTTGGGGGCATCAAAAGGTACAGAATATATCGTACAGGTTAATAGATCGAATTTGAAAGACGATTATTACGAAGGTAGCAGACTTCTAAGAAATGCTATAGCAGCTGTACGTGCAACAGGTATTATCACCATTGTGCAGGCTAGAGAAGATAAAACTAATCCTGTGATAAATGAGGGGCAAGATGTTCTAGTTATTCTTTCTGAGAAGAGATCTAGACTCATTCCAGCTACATATAAAAATTAATAAAAATACATAGTTAATGGTCAGAATTTTCTTTATAATTTTACTGTTTTTTTCTACATCGGCTTGTACTAAGACGACTTTTGTTAGATCTGCACCTGATTATTCGCAATCACTAACTAAGTCCAAAATTGTTTTGCTTTTACCACCAATAGTTGAAGTAAATCAAATTGATGCTTTTAACAAAAAAACGAGAGTTTATAGTTATGAGGATCGCCTTGAAGAAAATATTGTAGATACATTCATAACCAAAATGCAGGACAAAGGGTATAATATTAAACTTTTCTCTAGAACAGAAATTGGTACTAACAAACTGTCAAAATACGTCGTTGACATTAAGGATAATTTTGATGAAACTCTAAATATACTCTATGCTAGTGGAGCTTGGAAAGAGGATGCGGCATATTCTATTGATGAAAAAATTTCTTCTGCAGTTGATCTTGGTGAGAAAGCTGGAGCTGATTTACTAGTTGTAATGAATTTCTATGCGGAGAGTAAAACATCTGGTGCAGTAACTAAGGATTTTTGTACAGAGATTTTGAAGGGATGTATAACTGGTAGAGTCAATTTAGACCCATCAGAATTTTCGCGAGTTAGATTAGCTATTCTTGATGTACCAACTGGTAGGGTACTATGGACACACTCGGTAGGACTGTCTAGTGATATGATTGACACCACTATTGCTAGTTTTTCTGATAATGACAAAGTGGATAAGAAAAATCTTTCTATATTGTTTAATTCAGCACTTGCAGATCTTCCTGATGCGAAATAGGTTTGTTATACCTTCTTATATTCATCCACAGATGGCTGGTTGAATGGATCGATTTTTAGGTGATTTGCAATTAGGATAGTACTCAACATTACGTGAATAATTTGATCTACAATTACCTGTTCATCGATATGTACAAAATTCTCTAGCATCACTGGTCGTTTGACTTGACCTAATGCATTATATATATTATTAGCATGAGCAGCTAGAGCTATTTCAATATCTGAGCTTGCTTTGTTAGTAATAACTTGATAAAATTTATCATCCGGACCTTCTAAATAAAGCTGCAATTGACTGTGTTGATCAAATGTTCCTTTTGCTATTATAGGAGTTATACCAAAACCATTCTTACCAAGTGATTCAGCTATAATCTGTTGTTGCCATCTACATAGACCATCTAATTGATAACAATAATTAAACATAACTAACATATGTCTATTTAAAGAATATTGATTAAGATAATACTCCGCTATCTCACAAATATTAAATCCATCAAGAATAATATCTGATATTTTTTTTGAAGCAGCTAGTACGACTTTATGTACATCAACTCCTGCAACTGCGGTTGGGAGCAAAGATGCATTAGAAATTACGCCAAATCTTCCACTACGAATGTTATCATGTTCTAGACAATTTGTACCAAAAGACTCTGCTAAATTACGTAATAAATTATTACTAAACGGTACTATTACATAAATATTTTGAGGGGGAACGTGTAAAACTTCTAAAACATACTTAGTTAATAAATAGGTTTCATTTGTGTTCCCAGATTTACTCAATGAGAAAAAGACGGCTTTACTTAAATCAACTAATGCAAGTTTCTCATCAATTTCCAACTGATCTAAACTATCAAGATATATTAGCCTTTTAGTAGCTACTGCCTTTATACTTAATAATGCTCTAACATTTAGAGAAGACGCACCAAAACCTATAACTACCACAATATCATATTTTAAAGCAAGCTGAGCTGCGAGATCCTTTATGGCATCTTGCTTAATCAGATCAAACCTTAGAAAATCATATTTATTAGCTTTAATCTGTAAAATAAGATCGTTATATACCTTGCTAAGCATTTAATCTCCAGTCCTGCTAATTCAGATTATCATAATTTAAATAAGTTGCCTATACCACTACGCATTAGGCTTTTGGGATTCATATTGCTTGCCTTTTTCATGAAACCACTTATTTGTTTAAATTGCTTCAATAGACTATTCACTTTTTGGACTGATGTTCCAGAGCCTTCAGCGATACGTTTTCGACGTGAGGCATTTAGCAAATCTGGGTTTTTTCGTTCTTTTTGGGTCATAGATAAAATTATTGCTTCTTGGTGGTCTATTAATTTGCCACTTAATTTCGATTGATCGACTTTATCGATAATTTTATTAATACCAGGCAACATACTCATCATACTGCTGAATCCACCTAGTTTCTTTATACTCCTCATTTGCGTTAGATAATCTTCCAAATCAAATTTACCCTTTTTAAGTCTAGCAGTCGCTCTTTCTGTCTCTTGATTGTCTATTATGCTTGCTGCTTTTTCAACGAAGGAGATGATATCTCCCATATCTAATATTCTTGAAGCTATGCGTTCTGGGTCAAATAATTCTAGAGTTGTCAATTTCTCGCCAGCGCTTAAGAACTTAATAGGTTTCTTGGTAACATGTTTAATGCTTAGAGCCGCCCCACCTTTGGCATCGCCATCAATGCAGGATAAAATTACGCCGGTAATCCCTAATTTTTGATCAAAATTGCTGGCTATAAGCACCGAATCTTGCCCAGTCATTGCATCAACCACCAAAATTATCTCTTTTGGATATATTAAATTTTTTATATTTGATGCTTCTTTCATCATTTCATCATCGATTTGCGACCTACCTGCTGTATCATAAATAACGACGTCATAGGCAGATAATTTTGACTCGTGTAAAGCTCTTTTCGTAATATCTATAGGAGTATGGTTGGGGACAATAGTTAAACAATCTACCCCTATAGATTTACCAAGGATAGTTAACTGTTCCTGAGCACTTGGTCTATAAATATCAAGAGAGACTAAAAGTACCTTTTTATTTTGATTTTTTAGCCTAAGTGCTAATTTGGCACTTGCTGTAGTTTTTCCACTGCCTTGTAGACCAACCATTAAAATATTTACCGGCGGTTCAGATTTAAGCTGTAAACTACTTTCATCTAGAGACGAGGATAATATATTGATTAACTCATTATGGACAATCTTTACTATCATCTGCCCTGGGGCTACTGATTTTATGACTTCCTGCCCTGTAGCTTTTAATGTTACTTCAGCAATAAAATCCTTAACTACCGGTAGTGCAACATCTGCTTCAAGAAGGGCAATCCTAATATCACGCATAGTATCGTTTATTTGGGACTCCGATAAAGTACCACTTCTTTTGATACGATCAAAAATTTTCGTTAGATTTTGAGTTAATGTTTGAAACATAAAATGTAATAAATTACTTGAATTCACCGCATTGTAGCATATTTACTAATAATCACTAAGCATATTAGCAAAAAAAATAGTAATTAATTTGTGAAATAAAATTTTCAGATTCTATTTAGAACTAGTGATATTGTTACAACCAAGAATTTATTATTTCAATTTTCTATATTATTTTCTCTTGCTATCAATAAACCAAATCAGCAATATATTTACTAAAAAATAGATATATAAAATATAATGGTAAAAAAGAATAGCTATATTTTGGCAACTGGCAATGAAACGGATTATAGGCTTAGTATTCTGAATAAAATATATGGTAAATATACTAATATTCTATTAGACAGGTTAGAACTTCGCCCTAGTATGAAAGTAGCGATTATTGGTTGTGGATCGGGGGAGTCTATTGATGTAATATATCAGAAAATTGGACAAGATGGCAAACTATTATGCCTAGATATAAGCCAGAAACAGATAGAGCTTACTAAAAGTAAGTTAAGTAGTAAAAACATCGATATTGTTGAATATCAAGTTGCAGATATACAAGATTATCAGGGTAATGAGCAATATGATCTCGTATATTGTAGGTTTGTACTCATACATCTAACACATCCTCAAAAAGCCTTAAATAATATGTTAAGTTTATTAAAGCTAGGCGGAACTATTGCATGTGAAGAGCATGATTATAAAGCCATATTTAATTATCCATATGCTCGTTCAATAGAACAATATAAAGAATTATTACATAAAATTGAAAAAAGACTTAGTGTAGATTATTCTTATGGTATAAAGCTATTTAATATTTTGTGTAGTCTTCAATTAACAGATGTAAAATTTGATTTTCATCAACCAGTTTTTAATGGGGCTGAAGAAAAATTATTATTAAAATTATCTCTGTTAGAAGAAAAAGAACATTTTATTAAGCATAAGTTGATCAATAATTTAGAAATAGAAAAGATGCTAAAAGAAATGGATCAGATTATTCAAGATAAGACGGTTATACAAAGTGCAGGTGGGGTGTTTCAATCTTGGGGGAGAAAACTCCAATGAGTAGTATAATTTACTCCCTCATAAATATATTTCACTGAACGCAAATGCGAGGCAAATAATGTTAAAATATCAGCAAGAACAAAGAAGCTTAACTAGAGAACAAAAAGAAGCGGTAGGATTGCTTTCGATAGGGACATTCTTAGAATATTTTGACCTGATGCTTTATGTGCATATGGCTGTATTACTAAATGAGTTGTTTTTTCCAAAAGCCGATCCTCATACTACTGCTCTTTATTCAGCTACAGCTTTTTGCTCCACCTTTGTTTTTCGACCTGTTGGAGCATTAATTTTTGGTTATATTGGGGATACAATAGGACGTAAGTCAACAGTTATCATTACAACTATAATTATGGCTTTATCTTGCATTACAATGGCAATGCTTCCCACTTATGCTCAAATAGGTATCACCGCTACTTGGATAGTTACAATATGTCGCATAATTCAGGGTGTATCTTCTATGGGAGAAATAATAGGAGCAGAACTTTATATGACTGAATCAACACAACCTCCAGTTCAATATCTAGCAGTAGCGTTAATTGGTTGTTTATCTGCAACAGGAGGAATGGGAGCTTTAGCCATAGCATCACTTGTTACTTCTTATGCTTTTAACTGGCGGTATGCTTTTGTGATTGGGGCTGGTATTGCACTCATTGGGGCAGTGGCTAGGACAGCCTTAAGAGAATCGCCTGACTTTGCGGATGCTAAAAAACAATTAAGAAAACTATTAGAACAAACTAATATAGACAGAAAAAAATTAAATAATAATTCTATCTATACAGAAAAAGTTAATAAAATATCCGTACTTTCTTTATTTTTAGTCGATTGTACGTGGCCAGTATGTTTTTATTTTCTTTACTTTTATTGTGGTAATATTTTAAAAAATTCTTTTGGTTATAGTAGTGAAGAGGTTATACATCACAATTTTATGGTTTCTATAGTACATTTTGCTAGTACGGTATTGTTAGTCTACTTAAGTTATAAGATTTACCCATTAAAGATTGTCAAAATAAGATTGATTGTATTTGGGGGATTTATTTTGGTTTGTCCTTACTTAATGTTTAACATTAAAACTCCACTGGAATTATTCTTGATACAGTCATTTTTTATCTTATTTCGTACGGATTATTCTCCAGCTATGCCAATCTTTTTTAAACATTTTCCTGTGTTTAAGAGATTTACTTTTGTTAGTTTATCATTTGCAATATCTCGTGCCTTAATGCACGTAATTACTTCTTTTGGATTCGTTTATTTAATAGAATATTTTAGTCATTGGGGATTATTAATTATTATGTTGCCTACTGCTTTGGGTTTCGCTTTTGGTCTACGTCATTTTGAAAAGTTGGAAAAAGAGGTTGGAAATTATCCTCAAAAATCATCTTCTCTCCTAGTGAAAGAGGTTGCTTAATAGATAAGTGTTGATAGCATAGTTCAATAATTTGTTTTGTTACTGTTGGTATTTTTAAATGCATAGCTAAAGTTACAAAATGTATTACCGTCTCTTCTATAATATTCTTAATTTTTTCAGGAGATTTTACACCAACAGTTTCTAAATTATGAATCCGATCAAAAATTTTAATCAATGCTACATTATATTTTTTTTGTTGAATTAATAAATCTAATGTTTCCGCCGAGCTAATCTTGCCACTAGGTTTAACCCTAGTCAAGTCTTGCACTTGACTAGCCACTTGACTGCCAAAAATATAGGCAATCATCTTTTCGGTAAGTGTTGTATCCTCGATAGTGTCGTGTAGTAATGCGGTAACTATCATGTCAGTCCTAAACAATCGTGGAATTTCTAGGGCTGTGTACTGGGCAAACATATAAGCCACCTCTATTGGATGCGAGTAATATGGCTCGCCGGATTGTCTCATTTGACTGCCATGATATTTTTTAGCATAGTAGATGCCTTTTTTGACTTCATCAATGTCTATTGGTTGCTTTACTTTTGTATTTAGCAAAATTAATTCATTAAGCAACCTTTCAGCATATGCACAAGACTGGTATCTTGAATTATCCCAATAGTTAATATCTTCCATAAGAACCACAATATTTTAATTCTAAAGTCATTTTAAACTAAAATTTCGACTGTTTAAAGCATTTACTATTTTTTATTTTTAAAAAGATGCAATATCTTCTAATCTTGTTGTATAAATTACAGCATAGTACCATTTTTTATGCTGCTGTTAAGAGGTCTTCCGAGCGTCTATTAGCGAGGAGTCGCGAAAAAGCGGCGACGCGGCAATCTAGGATACGCACAACTGTTGAAAGTTAAAAAATCGTCATCGCGAGGCGTCGATAGACGCCGTGGCGATCTCATGAAGTAAGCTCTTCTTCACAAGATTGCCACGTCGTCGCTTACAGCGACTCCTCGCAATGACGGTTTAGGGCTTACAAAGCTTATCGCGATGACGGTTTTTTAACTTTCAACAGTTGTGCCAGGATACGCGAAGCGTTACTCTAAAAAAACAGCTTCGCTGTTTACCTAGAGCATCTAAAGAGCCTTGCTATGACGATTATAGAAAAATGTAGGTATACTCTTCTGCTTTGAAAAATTGTTTTTTGAAAATATCATGGATTCGCATGCTCACGTACTATATGTACGCTCCGCTTGCTCACCATTCATTTTCAAATCCAATTCTTCAAATCATTTGAGTATACTATGGGTGCAGGGACACCCTAGGCTATTAAACCGATGTCTTACATAAATACTTGAGGTTATGTTATATCTTAAATATTGCTTTAGTTAGCTCATCATAGCTCTTTAACCTAACCAATATAGGTTCTAAATCATCCAGCTTGATCATACAAGGTCCGTCACTTGGGGCATTATCTGGGTCTTGGTGAACTTCCATAAAAATGCCTGCTACTCCAACGCTAACAGCTGCCCTTGCTAATATTTCAACATATTTTCTTTCGCCACCACTACTGTTGCCTATGCCACCTGGTTGCTGAACTGAATGGGTCGCGTCAAAAATTACAGGGGTCTTAGTTTCTGCCATAATTGGCAAACTACGCATATCCGATACTAATGTGTTGTAACCAAAACATGCACCCCGTTCGGTAAGCATGATATTCTTTGCACCAAACGCTTCAAGTTTAGCATACACATTCTTCATATCCCAAGGGGCAAGAAACTGACCTTTTTTAACATTAACAACCTTATTAGTCATAGCTGCAGCATGCAGCAAATCTGTTTGTCTACATAAGAAGGCAGGGATTTGAATTATATCAATAATTTCAGCAACTTTAGCACACTGATTCTCTGTATGAACGTCAGTAAGAATAGGGCAGTTAAAGGCTGTTTTTACTTTAGATAAAATTTCCAGCCCTTTCTCAAGACCGCTACCCCGGATACCATTTATTGAAGTTCTATTGGCTTTATCGAATGACGATTTATAGATAAAGGGTATGTTAAGTTTAGCAGTAAGGGTCACAAGCTTGTCAGCCATAAATAATGCATGATCTAGATTTTCTATTTGACAAGGTCCAGCAATAAACACAAATGGTAGGGTATTACCAATTTTGATATTATGTAAATCAATTATTTTTTGCATAACTTAGTCCTTAAATTTTACTTGGCAATTGGCAAGCTAGACTCTTCTTGTTTATCGTCAACTTGCTCAATTTTCTTAATTATCCCAAGGTTTTTCTTAGAAGACAGATTGGCAAGAATAATAGCATTAATTATAAACAAGGTGGCAAGCACTACCGTGGTTTTAGTCAAGAAATTAGCTACAGTTCTGCCTGTTACAACACCCATATTACCACTACCACCGCTCATACCACTTAACCCATCATTGCCAGTCTTTTGCATCAGAATTACGATAATTAGCAGTATTGCTATTACAATATGAACAAAAAGTAATATATTCATCATTTTTTAAAAAACCTATAATTTAATATTTGAACTAAAATTTGATAATCAAGTGAAGATTTGCCAATCATAACCCCATCAATATTCTGTACACTTAATATTTTTTCTATATTACCTAAATTTACAGATCCACCATACACTAAGCTAACATTATTTGCAACTTGGCTTTGCTGAAGAAAATAATTGAGGACATCAAATATTTCTATTAATTCTTCTTGGTTAGGAATAATGCCTGTTCCTATAGTCCAAATCGGCTCATACGCTATTATCACATCTATCCCCTCCCCTATTGTATCATTTGGCAGGGATTCCACTAATTGTTTTAATAAAAAATTTTTATAATTATTATTTCTTCGTGTAGCTAGGTCTTCTCCGATACAAATAATAGGGCTAATCTTGGCGTTTAAGCAATTCTCTGCTTTTTGTTTGATTAATTCATTGGATTCTTGAAAGAGACTTCTACGTTCACTATGACCAACAATAGCGTAATTAATACCACTTAGTTTCAGTAGTAGGCTTGAATATTCTCCAGTATAACTTCCTTGTCCTTCGAATTGACTGACATTTTGTCCACAAAACTCTATAGATTTGAATTTATCAGATAAATAAGCAAGATAGGGAGCAGGAGGAGCTATAATAAATTTGTTGTTATGTTGCTGCTCTGTCAGCCTAGCACAAAATTTAAATGCATCATCTAAACTTATATGCATTTTCCAGTTAGCAATAATAAGTTTTTTCATAAAAATCGCTTGCAGATATTAGTGTACAGAACTATTGTACTATACTATTTTAGTATACTACAAAAACTTGAAGAGAAAAATTTATAATTTATGTTAAATAATATTAGAAACGCTGCTGATAGTTTTGTAATGCGTGTTTTACTTGGAATGATTGCCTTTGCATTTGTTGGATGGGGAATTAAAGATGTATTACAGACTACCAATAATTTTGATTTGATTACATTTTCTGATGCAAAAACTATTAGCGAAGAAGATTTTCTAAAAGCAAAAGCCGAACAAATTCGTGTTATTCAAAAACAAACTGGAACACATCTTAGTGAAGAAGATATAAAGCAGTTGAATATTGATAATTTTATTGTTAAAAAACTTATCAATAATCGCATTATGAACTATTTAGTACACTATTATAATCTAGATATAACTGATGATACTGTGATTCAGTTTATTAAAGAATCTGCTAATTTTAAGAATGAGCAAGGTCTATTTGACATAGCAGTCTTTAAAGGTTTTTTAAAAAATTCTTATATTAATGAGGAGGACTATGTATCTGACGTAAAAGAACACACCTTAAAGAATACTCTAATTAGTATTTTTATAGAATCATTTCAAACACCAAAAATAATGGTCAAAAATATCGTAGACTATATGGCTGAAACAAGAGAGGTCGACCTTGTACAAATTGACCTAAAAGCTCAGCCTAAAGGTGCGTTTATGACTTATGCAACTTCGGTCGAGTTAGAAGAACTATACAAGCAAAATCAAGAGTTATTTGAAATACCGGAAAAACGTAGCTTGTCTTATGTAAAAATATCAAGTGAAGTGTTAGGTAAGCAAATTCATAATAGCGATGAAGAATTATTGAAGTTTTATCAGGATAACCAAGAAGAATTTGCTAATAAAAAATTTAGCGAGGTACGAAAACAGGTTAATGAATTATTGCAACAACAAAAAATAGAAGAGCTGAAGCTACTGTTAGCAAAAAATTTAGAGGATGATGTAGCAGCTGGTTCAAGTTTAACAGAAATTGCTGGAAAATATGAATTACCAATACAAAATTTGGATTCTGTAAGCTATAAGGATTTAACTAATAATATACAAGATGAATTTCAAGATTTGGTTAAGCCTGCGAGTGGTGAGCGGACTAGGCGTAGTCAAACCGTTGTTCCTACGCGAAGTCCCATCGTGCCACAACGCCAACATTTGAAAGGCGAATGGTATGTTGATCTTGGCCAAAATGCTGACAGTATTTTTGATCTTGCAGAAGGAGAATTATCATATCCAATGGAGATAACTGATCAAGGAGCTTTTATATTGGTTGAGATTAAATCTATTCAGCCAAGTAAACTACAAGAATTCTCGGCAGTCAAGGATCAAGTATATGAACTATGGTATAAGCAATATATTAGAAAGATAAATTTAGGAAACATAGAGAGTCTTGCTAAAGAATATAAACCTAGTAAAAGTAAAAAACCTCTAGACATTACTACCAACCAAGCTGCAACTTTTTCTAGGTATGAAGTTCACAATAATCAGCAATTACCAGCAGAATTACTATCAGCAATTTTTAATGCTAACATTGATTCCAATACTCCAGTTTTTCAGTCAAAAGATAAGGCATATTTTGCTTATGTAAAATCAAAAAGAATTGATAAGACGAAAAGGCAAGAAATTCAGAAAAAAAATGAAGTAGATATTGCAGTAGCCATAAGAAACAATGTTATTGATGAGCTGATTAGCTATGCCATTAAGAAAAATAAAATGAAACAAAAGAGTATGTGATTTATATTGTATGTTATCATTCACCTTACGTATAGCATTTAAAAATTGCAGAAAAGTACAAGAGTCTATTAGCGAGACCACGTAGTGCTAGGTGATGCACACAAAATTAGTAAGATGTATACAACTTTTAGTTAAACGTCATTGCGAGGAGCCACTTTGTGGCGACGCGGCAATCCAAATTACTTATTATATTTTTTGTGGATTGCTTCGTCGCCACAAAGTGGCTTCTCGCTAATAGCGCTAGGCTGTTTTTTCTATGACTTTTAAATTGCCATGGGGGTTACGCATAAGGTGAGTTATTATGATATAAATATGACAATTTATATAACTAATTTTAACTATATTGTTACTAAATCTTGCATATTAATATATATTAAGATTATATTATGTCATATTAATATAATCTTAATATGTGTTTATTATGTCAAAAGATCGTACGCTATTAGCAAGGCTTTCTACCGCAAAACAATTACTTGAGAATAAAATTGATAAGACAGAACGAGCTAAAAAGTTATTTGCTACTGATAGTACTGTTCATGAGATATTGCAGGCTGCTGATTTGGAAAAATGTTGTAATTTTGTAGAAAATACGGAAGATAGATCAGTAGCTAGTCAGGGATTAAAAACTAGTTTAAAAGATCTGCATAGTCAACAATCTATCTTATCAAAGTATAATACAGTTGATTGTAAAAAGTTTAAAGAACGCAGTGACCAAATATACGAAATAATTCAAGCTAGAAAGTTACTTAAATGTATTGACCAACATGATTTTAAAGAAGCACTGAAGATTGCTGGGTTGAGCTATATAATTAAGAAGGGTGCACCATGGATAAGTAGAATATGGATAACAGAAAATACTTTTTTTGAAAATTTGGATAAATATTTAGAAGTTAAACAGGAAGAATATAAAGTAATACTAGATGCACATCAAGCTGAATGTGAGCGTGAACCAAGTGCTCCAGCACTACCCCTATCAACTGTTCTTGAAGGATCAAGTAACTGTAATAATATGTATGTTACTAATAACAACCATCCAGCAGCAGATTCTGTACAACCTAGTGTACATTTATACCCGCAACTACATTCAGATATTACGACTACATCCCATACAATGTACTCTCATCTGAAACCTCGTAAACCTGCTGCCCCACCTCCTCCAATACCAGCTTCAATACCACCTTCATATAGTGAAGCAGTGCATGATGTGTCAATAGAATCTGATGAGAATAACCACCTTTTAGGTATTGCAGATCATTATAATTAAGCTCAGCTTTGTGGTTATACCACAATTGTTGAAAGTTAAAAAACCGTCTATTAGGGAAGCATTGTTGTAAGGTTTAAACCGTCTATTAGCGAGCGAACGTACGTGAGCGTGGCAATCCATGAAGTTTGTCATATGGATCAACTATGTTCGCAATAAAAATTTAAATAAATTTGGTTTAAATTTTTATTGCTTCTGCAGAGCTAGTTAAATCACGTAACTTAGCATTTGCTTCGTCGGCTTATGCCTCCTCGCAATGACGGTTTAGGGCTAACAACGCTCCTCGCAATGACGTTTTATAGACGCCTTTTATAGACGTATTCGTAGGTAGCCACGTACTATATGTACGCCTAGCACCTAGACCCTTTGACTCTTGCTACTATCAGGATTTTGATTCTATCGTATATCAATTCTTCATTTACGAGTAGTATATTAGACCTCTTTCGAAACTCGCTTATGCTGAGGGATTTGAAGGAGACGCGGAACACAGAACCGCAGCGTACTCAGATGTACGTGAGGATTCGAGTACCGCATCGACGTACAAATCACCAGCAGAAGTAGAGTTTCGAAAGAGGTCTATTATTCATCTGTATTAAATATTTAATAGTTCATTAGCAAATTTATAATGGTTTTTACAATAAGTAGCAGCCACGTATAAAAAATAATCATCCTCTATATTTACTTTTTTCAAGAGTACTTTTTTATAGGATTTTTCGTAAGTAGTAACGGTAATTAGGCCGGCAGATGACAAAGTACCAAGTACAGACCAAAGTAGAGTGTTAATTGTTGTATGCCGTAGATTTTCGTTAATTAGGATGGTGACAGGCTTATTATTGCAGCTCATTACTTGGCGGATTAATTTGCCAAAAGTACTGTGGTCATAAGGTCCTTTAGATTCGATAATTTTTACTACTGTTAGTCCTTCTTGTTGGCTGGTAGTAATGACATCATCTCTAAGTTTTAGATCCTTAGGATGCTCATAAACTGGATCAAAAAAGATGATTGCTTCAGAAGGTAAAGTTGTTGTATATGTCATAGCAGTATCCCCTTTATGATTAAACTTAAAGTTATCAAGTTTTAACCACCAAAGAACCTTGAGAGATTACTTTGGCGATCGGGGAGTTAGTAAACTGTATAGCATAACAGCTACGCTAGCCTTTAGGTTTAAGGTTTACACCTTAAACCCTGAACATAGCTAACATCTCCCCGACCATAACAATCGAGGATTACACCTTTATTCGGCAGATGTGTTCCGATGCTATAAGAGGTTACTACACCCCAAAGTAACTTTGCAGTTACTTCACTTTTAATTTTAAACTATACTCCTATAAAGTCAATAATAGAAAAACTTATGCGAGGATAAAAAAGGTATTACTCGGTAATCAAGTTTTTTAGAATTATTAAAAAATACGTCTATTAGCGAGAAGCCGCGAAAAAGCGGCGACGCGGCAATCCAGTATACGCGAAGCGTTACTCTAAAAAAACAGCTTCGCTGTTTACCTAGATCGCCACGGCATCTAAAGAGCCTTGCTATGACGGTTAAGGAAAAACTTGATTATCGAGTATTACACACAATTTGCTCACAGCGATTATTCTTAAAAATTTTTCTTTTTACCCCTTGAACTGTTATAAAATCAAGCATATATAGAATACACATTATTAAGTATTAAATCTATGGAGGTAAGAATGTCTTTTAGACCATTGCACGATAGAATTGCGGTAAAACCAATTCAACAAGAAGAAAAAACAAGTGGAGGAATTATTATTCCTGATACAGCAAAGGAAAAACCAATACAAGGTGAAGTAGTAGCTGTAGGTAAGGGAACAAAAAGTGAGAATGGTACTGTCCATCCATTAGAAATAAAAGTAGGAGATAAAGTACTTTATGGCAAATGGGCTGGCACTGAAGTAAAAGTTGATGGTTTAGATTTGGTCATTATGAAAGAAAGTGATGTCATGGGCATAATTGGTTAATAATTTATTTATTGTAAGGAGAATATATATATGGCAGCAAAATTAATAAAACACGGCTTACATGCACGTGAACAAATGCTAAAAGGTATTGATATTTTAGCTGATACCGTAAAAGTAACATTAGGTCCAAAAGGTAGAAATGTTGCAATTGAACAATCATTCGGGGCACCAAGGCTAACCAAAGACGGTGTAACTGTTGCAAAAGCCATTGAACTAAAAGACAAAGCTCAGAATTTGGGAGCTCAATTAGTGAAATCTGTGGCTAGCAAAACATCTGATGTTGCTGGTGATGGAACAACTACCGCAACTGTGCTAACTCAAGCAATAGCAAGAGAAGGCAATAAAGCCGTAGCAGCCGGTTTTAATCCTATGGATATAAAACGCGGTATAGACTTAGCGGTTAACCTAGTAGTTGAAGAAATTAGGAAAGCAAGTAAAAAGATCAGTAGCCAAGAGGAGATTGCTCAAGTTGGTACTATTTCATCAAATGGTGATAAAGAAATTGGTGAAAAAATTGCCATGGCTATGGAAAAAGTAGGCAAAGAGGGAGTAATTACCGTCGAAGAAGCCAAGAATTTTAGTTTCGAAGTAGATGTAGTTGAAGGTATGATGTTTGATAGAGGTTATCTATCACCATATTTTGTTACTAATTCTGAAAAGATGGTAGCAGAATTGGAAAATCCTTTTATCTTACTATTTGAAAAGAAATTATCAAATTTACAACAAATGTTACCAGTACTTGAAGCGGTAATGCAATCAGGACGTCCTTTACTTATAATCGCTGAAGATGTAGAAGGAGAAGCACTGGCTACTCTAGTAGTAAATAAATTACGTGGTGGGTTAAAAGTTGCGGCAGTTAAAGCTCCTGGCTTTGGAGATAGAAAAAAACTCATGATGGAAGATATATCTATTTTAACCAATGGTCAGCTTATCAGCGAAGATCTTGGTATGAAGCTTGAGAATGTTAATATCAAAATGTTGGGTACTGCTAAAAAAGTTACCATCTCTAAAGAAAATACTGTCATAATTGATGGTGTTGGTAGTAAGGCGGATATCGCTACTCGTTGTTCACAAATTCGTAAACAAATTGATGAATCTACTTCAGAGTACGATAAAGAAAAATTACAAGAGCGTTTGGCTAAACTTGCTGGTGGTGTAGCTGTCTTAAAAGTTGGTGGTACTACCGAAGTTGAAGTAAAAGAAAGGAAAGATCGTGTCGAGGATGCCCTACATGCTACTAGAGCTGCAGTAGAAGAAGGTGTTGTTGCAGGGGGTGGGGTCACTCTTTTCTATGCAGCAAAAGCTTTAGAATCGTTAAAAAATACTAACGAAGATCAACAGGCTGGTATTAACATAGTTAAGAAGGCATTGCAAGCTCCAGTAAAACAAATTGCAGAAAATGCTGGTGTGGAAGGAGCTATTGTAGTTGGAAAACTTAATGATAGTAAAGACAAACATTTTGGCTTCAATGCTCAAGATATGACTTATGTTGATATGATTAAGGCTGGTATTATCGATCCAACAAAAGTTGTACGTACAGCTTTGCAAGATGCAGCATCAGTTGCTTCTTTAATTATTACTACTGAAGCATTTATTATTGATGAACCAACTGATAAAGATGAACCTGCTATGCCACGTGGTGGCATGGGTGGTGGTATGGGCGGCATGGGCGGTATGGACTTCTAACGCTCATTTCTTCATACGAATAAACCCCAATTCGGGATAAGAATTAGTTAATTCTTATCCTGAATTGGCTTTAATACAAGGAAAAATGCATTAGACTTCTTTCGAAACTCGCTTATGCGCAAGGGTGTGAAGGAGACGCTTCACCTCGAACCGCAGCGTACTCTAATGTACGTGAGGATTCGAGTACCGCATCGACGTACAAATCACCAGCAGAAGTAGAGTTTCGAAAGAAGTCTAATAAAATTTACTTTGCTATAAGCCGGATACATGACTGCATTCGATCTTTAGGTTGCGGAAAGCTTAATTCTTGAAGTTCTACCTGAGTATACCTGAGTATGCTCAAGAACCTAAGCAAGGGGTAGATATGTTTGTTGCTTATCAGAATAAGTAAAAATTTGCCCAGTTTTTATATCAAAAAACCATAAATGAATAGTTAGCTCTTTCTTGGTCACTAGTTCATTAATCCATGGAAACGTCATACAATTTTGATGTGATTGTTTAAGTGCTAATTTTGTATAATCATCAGCATTATGATGTCTAAAATTAGGTGTTTTTATCAGAGAGACCCAGTTGGTTATAAAATCATTTTGCACTCTATCGTCACTATTTAATAATTCTTGAATTCCTCCACATTGGCTATGTCCTAATATAATTAAGTGTTCAACTTTCAAAAAGCATATTCCAAACTCTAAGGCAGCACTTGTGCCATGATGAGATCCATCTTTTTCGTAAGGAGGCACAATATTTGCTACATTACGTACAACAAATAAATCCCCTGGATCACATTGTACTATTAATGCCGGATCTACTCGTGCATCACAACAAGCAACCACCATAATCTTTGGTTGTTGACCATCCCGGGATAGACTCTGCATAATAGATTTATTACCATAAGCATATTTTTTTCTAAATAGCTGATAGCCTTTTAGTATTTTTTCAAAACTTTGTTGCATATATGACCCTCAAGACGTCACTGCAATTATAGCAGATATTTTTCAAGCACTAATAGATTTTAAATTTTTGTAGGCATACCATCCCAACGTTTTATTAAATCAGTATTAATATCAAAAATATCAAGAACCCGCGAAATTGAATAATTTATCATGTCATCCAAGGTTTTAGGTAAACTATAAAAAGCAGGTACTGGAGGTGCAATTATCCCACCATAATTCGTTACTTTTAACATATTTTCTAAATGACCTAGATGTAAAGGAGTCTCTCTTATCATCAACACCAGTTTTCTTCGTTCTTTTAGTGTAACCCCTGCTGCTCTACTGATTAAATTATTCTCAATACTGCCAGCAATTGATGCAAGAGTTCTCATGCTACATGGGGCTATTATCATGCCAAATGTCCTAAAAGCACCGCAAGCAACCCTAGCACCAATATCAGAAAGATTGTAACAGTAATCTGCTAGATATTTTACTTGTTCTATGGAATAATTCGTCTCATGTAATATGGTAAGATGAGCAGATTTTGAAATAATTAGATGACTCTCAATATTTATCTGCCTTAGAATCTCAAGTAACCTTATACCATATATTGCTCCAGAAGCTCCAGAGATTGCCACAAGCAATTTTTTTTTATTATCGCTAGTCATAGCTATATTTTTTCCTTTCAAAGTGTGTTTGCTTATATTAAGATGATGCTTGGTTTACAAAAAACCAAGCTTTTAACTGATTATGGAGTTTGCAAATTAGTCTCATGAGCCACATACAAAGTTTACAAAAAAAACATAATGATTTAGAAAGACTAATAAATACCGGATTTTTGCATTTGCAAGATAATACTAAAATCAGGCAGTTAAAGAAACAAAAATTAATATTAAAAGATAAAATTCTATTGCTATATAAAGGTTTCACCAAGAATGCTACTATCTCTCAGAAGTAAAGGATTAGCTATTATTTTGTCTTCGCCCTCGGCTACTGGTAAATCTAGCTTAGCTAGAGCAGTTTTAAAAATTGATAGTAATCTTAGATTGTCCGTTTCTGCAACTACTAGAAGGCCAAGAACAGATGAAGTTGATGGAGTAAGTTACTATTTCAAGACCAAAGAGGAATTTAATAAATTAATTGAGCAAGATGCATTTCTTGAATATGCAAATATTTACAATAATTATTATGGAACACCTAAAAAAGTTGTAGAAGACTTACTAAGTCAAGGGTTAGATGTTTTGTTTGATATAGATTGGCAAGGTACAAAGCTAATAAAAAAAACCTTGCCAAATGTAATTACAATTTTTATTTTGCCACCGAGTCCTAGTATTTTGCAACAACGAATTAAAAATAGAGGGCAAGATAGTAAAGAATCAATAAAGTTGCGTATGAAATTGGCTACTAAAGAAGTGTATTATGCCAAACAATATGATTACGTGGTTATTAACGATGATTTTGATACCACTCTTGAAACAATATATTCTATAATCACTGCTGAGCGATCGAAAAGAATAAGACTTGATTTAGGCAAGTTTTATAATGATTGGCATGACCAACTCTGATGTTATCCCATAACTGTTGAAAGTTAAAAATCGTCATCGCGAGGCGTTGACAGATGCCGTGGCGATCTTATGAAGTAAACTCTTCTTCACAAGATTGCCACGTCGTCGCTTACAGCGACTCCTCGCTAATAGACGGTTTAGGGCTTACAAAGCTCATCGCAATGACGATTTCTTAACTTTCGACAGTTATGGACGTTATTCTAGACAGTAGAGTTTACTATTACCCACAAATATTTATAGAGTTATAGTCAATTGATGAGAAGTTGGTGACGTCGTCACTCGTCGCTCGCCTATTACATATAGGCGTCGCTCCATCGCTCCTAGCACCAAATCCTCCTGAATTGACTATAGCCAACCGCCAACCTTGGATTAATTAGACAAAATTTCTCTCTAACGGTTCTACATTATTTATTTCTTTTATAAATTGTTCTTGTATTGTTTGCAAGTTATCTTGAAAATTATCCCAAAAATTTTTAATTTCTTGTTCGTAAGCAACCAGTTCAGATATAGTCCAATTAAATTGTTCAAAAAGTTTATATAAATTATTTAGTCCGATGTGAAGAACAATTATATTAAGTAATTCTGGAGAAAATAATTTTTTTATCCTTGCTTCTTGTGCTTCTTTATATTCACCATGATTAGCGATGCCAAACTCTGCTATATCATGCATTTGACTAGTCCGTACTTGTATTTCCACATTACGTCTAGATGTACCAATAGTAGTCACAATATGCAAGGAACTATAGCCGTTATCTTTGGGATTAACAATATAGTCTTTATATTTTTCATGGTTACTAGGATATATATCATTAATAATATCCAGTACTTTATAACAGTCTTCTAGCGTATCAACTATAATTCTAAAAGCAATGAGGTCAGTTAATTGATAAAAACCAATACCTTTTCTTACCAACTTCTTTACGATAGAATAAGGGTCTTTTAATCTGCAAGATATCTTCGCTACTATAAAATTCTCTTGCAATTTAGTACTAATAATATCAGTGATATTGTGTAAATTATCAATATCCTCGTATAACATAAAATGCATACTGTTACTTTAATTATTGATTTAGATTATTATATATACTTTACTATCAAGAATTCGCAAGTATTTACGAAGGCAATTCTTCAAAAGCATCGAATATACCTGTAATATTAATAAAAACTATTACCCTGTCAAGATCAAATTATTAATTTATAAATAAGAAAGAGCTTCCAAATGATATAATTTGTTAAATAATTTTTATATCGAATTGAGATTAATGTACTTAGTGTTTAGTTATTTTATGTTATTATAACCTCAGTTTTGGATTAAAATTAAAAATTTTAATCCAAAACTGGCTATAATATCAGAAAAATGCATTCTTGAAGCGCTTCTACGAATGCATTTTAATCTATTATCGCTAATAATCTTATTTTTATTTATATAAAAATAAGATTATTAGCAAATGAAATATTTAACAATCAGGCGTCAAACCGCTTTAAGCCTGATTGTTTACTTTCTCATTCCAATTTCGGATTAATGAAATTAATCCGAAATTGAGGTTTATACAATCAGTTGATTTGAATTTGCTATGTTATAGAGAGGATAGGGTGAAAGTTTTAGTAGTAGGTGCTAATGGTTTTATTGGTTCATATATCACCGCTGAGTTATTAAAAGATAATCATGATGTAGTTTGTGCAGTTAGAGATATAAAAGCTACTAAAAGAAAATTCCCTAACCTAGAAATTTTAGCTTGTGATTTTAACAATGATACTGATCAACAAAAGTGGCTTAACAATTTACAAAATATTGATGTAGTCATTAATGTATCCGGAGTGTTAACTTCAACTAATAACAACAAAATAGAGAATGTTCATTTCTTTGGTCCAAAAGCTTTATTTGATGCATGTATTTTAGCTAAAGTAAAAAGAATTATTCATATTTCAGCTCTTGGTATAGATAATGAGAAAACTACTGACTATGCTATAACAAAGAAAAAAATTGACAATTATTTAAAAACTTTAAAAAATATTGATTGGGTGATTTTACAACCATCGCTTGTGTATACAAGTGGTTGTTATGGAGGCACTTCATTATTTAGATCTCTTGCAGCTTTACCTTGGTTTATTCCTTTAATAGGAGATGGATCACAACAATTCCAACCAATACATATGGATGACTTAACTAAAGTGGTTGTTAATTGTACTAAAAGAGAAGGAAAAATTTGTAGAGTATTAAAAATAGTTGGTCCAGAAATAGTTACAGTAAAAGATATATTGATTAATTTTAGGAGCTGGCTTGGTCTAGACACTGCCAGGCTAATAAAGATTCCTTTAATATTCATTAGAATTGCAGCTAAGTTAGGAGACTTTTTTAGTATAGGACCACTTAATAGCACTTCATATAATATGTTATTACAGCCGAATATTGCAGATAAGAAAGACTTTATCAATTTTACTTCTGTCGTTCCAAGAAGTTTTGAGCAAGGATTAGCCACTGAACCTCTTACTGTCCAATCACTATGGCATGCAAGACTTTTTTTGTTGAAACCACTATTAAAAATCATTTTAGGTTTATTTTGGATTATGACAGGCGTCATTACGGGAGTTTTTACTTCAGAACGAGGTCTGAAAATAATAACAGAGTTAGGATTTAGCAAGCAAATTGCACAAGTTATGTTATATTCAAGCTGTCTTGCTGATATAATTCTTGGAACTCTGATGATGATCAAGCCAAGAATTATAGGAGTATGTATACTACAGATTTTATTAATGCTAGCTTATACATTTTTTCTAACCTTTCTTAAGCCTGATTTATGGCTAGACCCCTTGGGGTCACTTACTAAAAATATTCCCATAATACTTCTTACTCTTGTCCTACTTGCTATAGAAAAGGATAAATAATGGATTGGTATTCTGTCGTCAAAACTATTCACATCATTAGCTCTACTATTTTGTTTGGTACAGGTATTGGTATTGCTTTTTTTATGTGGTGGGCGAATAAAACCGGGGATTTAGCAGCCAAAGTTTATGCAGCACGTACTACGGTTATTGCCGATTTTCTCTTTACTACCACTAGTGCTATTATTCAACCAATTAGCGGCATAATATTAATCAATATAGTTGGATATGATTTCTTTGATTTATGGCTTATTTTAACTTATTTAGGATACGCTATTACAGGAGCATGTTGGCTACCAGTAGTATGGATTCAAATACAATTACGGAATATTGCAGTCAGAACATTAAAAAATAATGAGCAATTACCAGCACAGTATTATAAATTATTTAATTTATGGTTTTATCTTGGCTGGCCAGCATTTATCAGCCTAGTTATTATTTTCTTTTTAATGGTTTTTAAGCCGATGTAAAATTCGGTGAAATTATCGAAACAATCAGATTTGAGGCTGCTCTGCATCTGATTGTTAAATCATGTCATTGCGAGGAGGCCGTAGGTCGACGAAGCAATTGTAAGTTAAAAGTATGATATAATAGATATTGAAGTCAATGTAAATAATGATTTATACTGACTTATAAGGGGGTGTTGCAGCGATAGTCATTAATAATATAAATGACTATCGCTGTGCAGGCGTGAGCGACCGTGAAGCAATTGGTTTTAAGACCGAATGGATATTGGTACTCTAGCCCAAATCCCCGAGACGTTTGAATAGTTGATTGGGATGCCTTTGCACGCCCGCTTACAATCGTAAACATTAAAAGTCTTCGAGGTATTATGCTATTATATAATAATTTTATCGGTCTTGATATAGGAAAATTCAATTTTGTTGTTGCTATTCATGGAAAAAAAGAAACTAAAGAATATAATAACAACTCTAATGGAATAGCTGATTTTATCAAGGATTACAAAAAAGAGATTAGTTCTGCATCATTGTGATTGCAAACGCTAAGTTACGTGATTTAACTAGCTCTGCACAAGCAATAAAAATTTAAACCAAATTTATTTAAATTTTTATTGCGAACATAGTTGATCCATATGACAAGCTTCATGGATTGCCACGCTCACGTACATTCGCTCGCAATGACGTGTAGAGAAGGTGTATTTACTAATATTAAAGCCAATTTGGGATAAGAATTAGAAATGAAAATAGCTACTTGGAATATTAATTCTATAAGAATAAGACTACAACATTTACGGGACTTTTTAACAGAAGTAGATCCAGACATTGTTTTGTTACAAGAAATCAAGTGTGAGACTGATAAGTTTCCTTTTGATGAACTATCAGATCTAGCGTATAATTTCTATGTGTATGGTCAGAAATCCTATAATGGTGTGGCTATCTTATCAAAGTTTCCAGCTGATGAAGTGGTAAAAGACTTTCCGGGTATTAATTGTACTAATCAAGCACGGATTATAGAAATATCTCTACAAACTCCTATAGGTTTTTGTAGTATCACTTCATTATATGCACCTAACGGTTCATTGGTAGGTAGTGATAAATTTAAAATGAAATTAGAATTTTATGACAATTTAATTAATTACTTCGAATCCAAGAGATCTCTTGATACTAAGGTGATAGTTGGAGGAGATTTTAATATTGCTCCTTTTGATATTGACGTATACTCCGCAAAAGAGTTGCAAAATACTACTTGTTTTACTAGTGAAGAAAAACAACGACTGAGAATTATTTTAAATTCTAGTTTTGAGGATTTATATAGATTATCAAATCCTACTAAGCAAGAATTCTCTTGGTGGGATTATAGAGCAGGTTGCTTCGAACAAAATAAAGGTATGCGTATTGATATGATACTTGCATCAAGCAATGTTGCAGATTATCTAAATGATTGTTACATGCATTATAATTTACGAACAAAAATTAAGCCTTCTGATCATATACCCGTTGTTGCTATCATTAGTTAACCTCAAATATCGATGTATACTCAGGTAGAACTTCAAGAATTGGCGTCGTCGTGTTTAAAGCACAACTGTTGAAAGTTTACAAATACCTATACCACAGCGTCTATTAGCGAGCGTAAGCGAAGCAATCTAGGAAACAATCTATAGATAAATGATGTTACTGGATTGCTTCGTCGGTCTTACAGCCTCCTCGCTAATAGACGTATAGGGAAGCTGTATTTACTAACTTTCAACAGTTGTGGGGTGTTCCCTGCGTAGGTAGGGGGTCTAAAAAAATAGCATGTGTTGCCAAAAAAAATTAAAAAAAGTTAAAGAATGGTTACAAAAAGGTTTTACAGAAATAAAGAAGATTTTATTTGTGAGATATGTAGTGAATCGGTACAAGGAAATGGTTATACTAACCATTGTTCAACATGTTTCTACAGCAAGCATGTGGATATTAACCCTGGGGATAGAGCCTCTAGATGTAACGGACTAATGCAGCCAGTTTCCTATAAACTCGATAGTAAAAAGGGCATAATTCTAACCCATAAATGTCTTAAATGTGGAGAATATAAAAATAACAAGCTTGCGAACACAGATAGCGTAGAGAATTTGCTAGATGTTTTCAGTTATGCCTGAATAAATTAGGGATAAGAATTGACAAATTCTTATCCCTAATTCGCGTAATATCAGGGCAATGGCATAAATTCTATCACCATTACTATAGCTCAAACATTTGCGGGTTAACTATAGATCAGTCTATTGTGTTTTTATTGCCACAAAGTATCTCTATAACACTATTGATTAATGCTCATAATAGTTTTTAGTTTGCCCTAAGGGAAATAGTATGCTATATATACCGAACTAGGTGGTCTAAGTGGGATTTGGAGAGATTTGTGTTTCACGGGCCTTATTTGAGAATCTAATAAGGGGATTCTTGTCTATATAATTTAAGGAGAAATATTATGAAAAAGTTGTTTTTAATCGCTGCTACAAGTACGGCTCTTTTAACTTCTGCTACATCTTTTGCAGATGTAGGACAATTTTATATTAAAGCCGAAGGTGGTGCGACTAAGTTGAATAATACGAAAGGGAGATGGGATGATGCTGAAACAAAGAAAGAAGATAGCTTGAAATTAAAATCTAAAACTAACGCGATTTTGGGTCTTGGTGCTGGTTATTATGCCATGGATAATGTTAGAGCAGAATTGACACTTGATTTCCTAGTCAGTCCAGAATTTACTGGTTCTCACACTTCGACTGACGTAGCTTATAAAGCAACAGCTAAAGCAACAGCTAAAGGACAAGTGATGTCATTATTGCTCAATGGTTATGTTGATTTGTATGATGCAGGTTTTGCTAAATTCTTTGCTGGAGCAGGTGTTGGTATGGCTCAAATAAAAGAAAAAGTAACTGTGGAAATCACTAAAGACAATAAAAAGCTAGGGGAATTTTCTGCAACTAGGAAACCCGCTAATAATTTTGCTTATCAGTTGACTGTTGGTGCTTCTGCTAATGTGGCTGATGGTGTAAATGTCGAGCTTGCCTATAGCTGGAGAGATTATGGGAAAACAAATTCTAAGAATAAAGATAAGAAGGAGACTGGCAAAATATCTAAAACCGCTTACAGAGGTCACAATTTAATGGCTGGCTTAAGATTTGATATCTAATAGTAAATAATTTATAGATTTATTATTTTTGTTCTACAAAAGAAGAGGGCTTTTAGTAACCCTCTTCTTTTGTTATTTGTAGGGTGATCTTGAAAATAAGCTAGCGGATTAGTTTAATTTATAGTAAACTGTAAATTAAAAAATAGAATTATGAAACATTTACTCTTAGTAACGATTATAGCTATTTCACTTTTATTCTCTGTTTCCTCTTTGGCTATTGAAAATCAATTTTATTTGAAAGCAGAGGTTGGGGCGAATAAAATGGCTAATATTAAGTTAAATGATAAAAAATTAAAGCAAAATACCGCTATGTTTCTTGGCGGAGGTTTGGGTTATTATATTCTAAATAATGTTAGAGCTGATCTCATGCTTGCTTGGATTGCTAATCATCAATCTAAGCATTCTTTTGCCGGTACAGACTCAAAAATTAAGCCTCAAATTGCTACTTTAATGCTTAATGGTTATGTGGATATTGTTGATATAAGTATTTGTGAATTTTTTGTTGGTGCTGGTGCTGGAGTTGGTCAACTAAAAAACCAAATTACTAAGAATAATGGTGTATCAGTTTCTAGTGGTAAAAAAAATAACCTAGTCTACCAGCTTACTCTTGGAGCTGCTACAAAGTTAGCCCCAGGAGTAAAAGTTGAAGCAGCTTACAGTTGGAAAGATTTTGGTAGCACAAAAGAAATAAAAAATCATATTAAATCATTAGCATATAAAGGTCATAATGTATCACTCGGCGTCAGGCTTGATGTGTAATATGTTCTAATATTCTGTCATTCCTCTAGCTACGACAACATCATTGAACAATTCGGACACTATATGAAAATACCATACCATTGTGATGTTGCCAAAAGGGTTATATTAAAAGAATCTGCTGCATTAGTTGAATTATCTAATAATATTCCTAGTGATTTTAACAATATAGTAGATTATATAATTAACTGTAAAGGTAGGGTTATTTTAACCGGCATAGGAAAGAGTGGTTATATAGCTCATAAAATAGCAGCAAGTTTTGCTTCTACCGGTACGGCTGCTTTTTATCTGCACCCAGCTGAGGCTAGCCACGGTGATCTTGGTATGGTAACTGACAATGATGTAGTATTCATGCTGTCTAATTCAGGGGAGACAAAAGAATTATTTGATATAATGAAATATTGTAAGAGATTTTCTATAAAAATAATTGCCATGACTATGAATGCCAACTCTACTATAGCAATCAATAGCGATTTCCTATTATTAATACCAAGAATCAATGAAGCATCTTATATTGCCGCTCCAACAACTTCTTCAGTAATGATGTTATCTCTTGGAGATGCACTTACCACTTCTGTACATGAAGCACGAGGCTTTTCTGAAGATGATTTTCGGCTGTATCATCCTGGAGGAAAGATTGGAGCGAATCTTATAAAGGTAGAGAGCTTAATGCGGGTGAAAGATCAGTTGCCTTTAGTATATGCTGATACCTCATTTACCGATACTATATTGGTTATGAATCAAAAGAGTCTTGGATGTGCTATAGTGGTAGATAAAGATTTGAGTTTGGTTGGTATTATAACAGATGGAGATTTGCGTAGACATATTAATGATAAAATAGATATGAAGTATGCAAGCGATGTAATGACTTCTAACCCAAAACACATTTCTCCTTCGAAATTAGCGGGAGAGGCTTTAGGTCTAATGAATAGTAAATCGATTACTAGCATACCAGTAACTGAAAATAATATAGTGATTGGTATTGTTCATATACATGACTTACTTAGGGCAGGAATCAGCTGATGAATGTTCATGATAATGTTGGCAATATTATGGTTAAGATTCCCTTCATAGATAAAGGTAGTAGTGCTATCATTTCATCTTATAGACGTTCAATTAGTCTATCAAAGATCTTATCTTGTTTAGGAATAGTATTAACCTTATATTTTATTTATATAAATTTAAATCCTATCAGTAATAATTCAAAATCAACTGAGGACAATAGTGGCAATAGTGCTTTTAATCCAAATGATAAAGATTATGAAATAAAAATTTCAAATTCAATTTTTAAGGGGTTCAATAAAAACTTAAATCCTTACCAAATTCAGGCTGCGCAAGCAGTTAGGACTTTAGGTAATCAATATAAACTAGAAGAAATTAATGCTACATATAAAATAAATGACAACAAAGACTTAGTGATCAGTGCAAAAAATGGTATATTAAATGAGAATAGTCATATGTTAAAATTAAAAAATGATGTACAGTTTTTTTTAGGAGAAAGCACATTAAAAGCACAAGAAGCCCAAATGAATCTACTAAATAAAGAAACATATAGTAACACAGGAGTGGTATTATCTTATAAAAATTGTAAAATTACTTCTAATAATTTTAGTGCTACACATGATAATGATATTATAAATTTCAAAGGTAATGTATCGACGGTTATTGATGTATCGGATTTTTAGCATAATTTGCTATGTATTGTTTTTTCTAATCATAAGTTCATCCGTAGCCTATGGGAAATACTCAAAACATTCGAGTATGGATAGATTATATATTCATTCTGACAATTTAGTAATTGATCAAACTAAGAATCAAGCTTGTTTTACAGGAGAGGTGATTTTGTGGTTTGATGATATGATGGTAAAAACAACTAATTTAGAAATTTTTTATAAAACAGTTGATAATAAAAAAACTATTGATTACATTTCCATACCGTCAAGATTGACTGCTAAGAGGAATAATGGTCAAGAGTTACTAACTGCTACTTCTGCAAAATATTTTGTAGAAAGAAAAGAACTAGTACTGCTTGGTGATGTAATAGTACAGAATAAGGATGGTATTATAAAAACTGACAAACTAGTATATTATACGGAACTCAATAATATAGATTATACCAAATCAAAAAATTAGTTATGTAAGAAATTTTTTAAAGTATGCCGCGTTTAATAATAGAGAAATTACAAGTAAGTAGTATTTCAAAATCTTATAATAAGAGAGTGATCCTAAACGACGTATCTCTTCAATTAAAAACAGGAGAAATAGTTGGTCTTTTTGGTCCAAACGGTGCAGGTAAAACTACCTGTTTTAGTATTATTATAGGACTTACCAAACCAGATAGTGGAGCATTATTTTATAATGATCATGATATTACTCATTTACCAATTTATTTAAGAGCTAGGTTTGGCTTTAGCTATCTTCCTCAAGAACCATCAATTTTCCGTGGGCTATCTGTAGGAGATAATATTAGATTAATGCTAGAGGTTTTAGAAAATGACCAAGAAATTATCGAACAAAAAACATTAGATTTGCTTAAAGAATTTTCTATTCTTCATCTAAAAGACATGCCAGCAATAGGACTATCCGGCGGAGAAAGACGTAGGCTAGAAATCGCAAGAACAATAGCACTAGATCCCAAATTTATTATGCTTGACGAACCACTTGCAGGCATTGATCCGTTAGCAATTGAGGATCTTAAAAATTTGATTGTTCACTTACGTAACCGCAATATCGGCATCCTAATTACCGATCACAATGTTAGAGATACTCTTAATATAGTTGACAGAGCCTATGTTATTTACGAAGGAAAAGTCCTATTAGAAGGAACTCCACAAGAAATAGCCACAAGCTATCAAGTAAAGGAAGTATATCTAGGGCAATCTTTTTGTTTGTAATAATAGACATACTGTAATTGTAGGTAACCATACACTTTAAATTATCTATCCTATAACTTACAAAATCTTATACCTATTTTCAACTATTTTCTTTCAAAACTTAAATACTCGTGAACGGTTACACCTCGACTTGGTAATTCCTGCTACTATCATGATTTTGATTCTATCGTCTATCAACTCTTCATTTACGAGCAGTATACTTCATTATTTTAGAACGAAGTCAAAGTTCAGAAAGAACAGCTTCAAAAATAAATTAAGTTCAATTTAAACAGGAGTCATTTTACAGGATATCTATACATGAAAAAATTACCAGCAGAAGTAGATATTTTTTAGCTTACTATTATGTCAACCTGATCAACACATATTTTTTCTTACCTACGGAGATCTTAATAACTTGGTTGTCCTGCATAAAGGTCAAGTCAATAACCGTGTTTTCGTCTTGGATTAATTGATTATTGATTTTTGCTCCAGCCCCTCTAATCAACCGACGTCCTTCGGATTTTGATTTAGCAAAACCTGCTTCATAAAGTAATTCATATGCTGGAATACCTAGAGCTAACCTCCCCTGTTCTAGATAAATAGTTGGTAAATTGCAATCAATTTCTCCTTGTTCAAAAAGCTTGGTAGCTGTTTCTAAAGCTGTCATAGCTGCCTCTTTACCATGACAAAGTTTAGTTAAATTAAAGGCTAATTGCTTTTTGGCACTATTAATATCAGATGCACTAAGTAAGATAAACTCTTGCATGGCATCTTCTCCTAACTCACTATATAATTTTGCGAACTTGACCACATCTTGATCTTCACAATTCCGCCAATATTGATAATAATCGTATGGGCTTAACATATCCTCATTTAGCCACACAGCTCCACCAACAGACTTGCCCATTTTGTTGCCAGAAGCAGTTGTTAATAAGGGCGTAGTCATACCAAAGACTTCATTACCTGTTAGTTTCCTTGTAAAATCAACGCCCATTACTATATTACCCCACTGGTCACTACCACCTATTTGTAAAGAACAACCATATAGTTTATTTAAATGATAAAAATCGTAGGCTTGTAGCAACATATAATTAAATTCTAAGAAACTCATATGTTGCTCTCTCTCTAAACGTAATTTTACAGAGTCCATAGATAACATACGATTCACAGAAAAAAAACTACCAAAATTGCGAAGAAAATCTAAGTAATTTAACGATTCTAGCCAATTTGAATTATCAACTAATATTGCATCATTTTCCCCAGTACCAAATTTAATAAATTTTGATAATGATTTTTTTATACCTTCAGCATTTTGGGCAATTTCTTCTTTTGTTAAAGATTTCCTTGCCTCATCTTTACCAGTAGGATCACCAATTTTACTAGTTGCCCCTCCTAGGAGTACTATTGGTTTATGACCATATTGTTGCAATAAACGCAGTATCATAATTTGCATCAGACTACCTACATGTAAAGATTGTGCTGTACAATCAAAACCAATATAAGCAGATATTTTACTGTTTTTCATTAGCTCTGTTAGTTTTTCTAAATCAGTACATTGATATAGAAAACCTTTACTATCAAAATTTTTAATAAACATTTTTTTAACTAATTTTTTTTTAATATTTATTATTATTTTGTAGCAGAATTGAAGGCCTCTACTTCAATTCTGCCACTCAACTTTTATCCAAAAATTTTATCTAAAAACTTGAAAATTGATTTATCAATTCTTCAAGTTTTTGAAGTAGGTCAATATAGGAGCAGATATAAAAATAGATGAATATGTACCAACTATTATACCAAAAAATACTAATACACTAAAACTATAAATAGCTTCCCCACCAAATATTACCAAAGCTAGGTTTGCGAGTAAGGTTGTAACAACTGTTAGAATAGTCCTAGACAGAGTTTCATTAATACTCAGATTAATAATTTGTGGCATTACTTTCTTATGTGATTTGCGTAAATTTTCTCTGATTCTATCATAGATAACTACTGAATCATTCACAGAATAACCTATTATGGTAAGAATAGCAGCTATGGAGCTTAAATTGAAGTCTAGCCTCATTACACTCATAAAACCTAAGCTTAGTATGGCGTCATGTAACAAAGCTACAAGTATACCAAGTCCAAAATACCACTCAAATCTAACCCAAGTGTAAACCATTATGGCAAGAAACGAAAGAATTAGTGCTGTTATTCCTGATTTTATCAGTTGAGTACCAACTTGTGGACCAACAAAATCTACTTTACGATACTCAAATTTATAAGGAAATTGGTTTTTTAAAGTTGATTTGATAAGCTCAATATTTTGCATTAAAGTATCTTCACTATTGCTGCCAACTCGTATTGACAAATCATGCTGATTACCAAAATTTTGCAATATTACTTCACCAATCTTAAGGTTATTAAGCACTTCACGCATTTTGGTTAAATCAGGGTCTTGATCAAGCCGCACTTCTATAACAATCCCACCAGCAAAATCAATACCAAAATTAAATTTGTAAATCCCTATCCAAATAATACTTACAAGAGATAAAATAATGGATATCGTATAACTTACTTTTTTAAATCTGATAAAATCAAAGTTGATTTTATCAGGTAAAAGCCTTAATGGATATAATTGCATTATTGAATTCTTTAATTTATATACCGAGAGCTTGTCTATACAATTCTAAGATCGCATCTTGTTCAGCTAGCTTATTTCTATCAAGTTTTTTTAGTTTTAACACCGACTTCATGGCCTTGGTATCAAAGCCACTAGAGCTGGCTGCATCAAATATATCTTTTATTGCTTCAGATAATTCAGCTTTTTCTTGTTCAAGCCCTTCTATTTGATTTATATATTGTTCTAATTGTTCTTTAGCTATCACTTCTGTCATAAAATTAAAGTTTATTGTTTATCAAAAATTGTAATATGGCTAGTATATATTATTTTTATCAAGCCACTAAGTAGTTTATAGATAATTTTGCTATAAATACTAGAAAAATCTTTAGATTAGTTACCCCCATTCGGGATAAGAATTAACTAATTCTTATCCCGAATTGGCTTTAATATAAGGAAAAATGCATTCTTAAAGCGGTTTTGTGAATGCATTTTAAACCTTTCTAAAGCTAAAAACATGATTTTAAAAGATTAAAATCATGTTTTTAGCAAAATATTAATTTAACAATCAGATGCAGAGCCGTCTCAAATCTGATTGTTTCGATAATTTTACCGAATTTGGGATAAGAATTGACTAATTCTTATCCCAAATTCGTGTATTAGTTGTTACCCTCTTGAACGATCCTTATAAAAACAAAGAGCTATTAGGCTTGAAATAGCACAAGCAATTACATAATAAATAGATGAAGTAATAGTACCAGTTTTTTGTACAAGATATTCTAGTATTAAAGGTGTTGTACCACCAAAAATACTGGTTGCTGTATTATAAGACAATGATAAAGCAGTATTTCTGATATTGGTTGGATAAAATTCAGCTTGCAGTGCAGGTTCAGGACCAATATAACAAGCAGCTAAAATTGATAATACGATTTGAGATATAATTATAAAATAAAATTCTCCAGTTTCAATTACATTCATCAAAAAAGGGATAACTAAAATAATTACCAGTAAATTAATCACAAAAATTTTCTTTCGACCAATTACATCAGATAAATAGCCAGAACATAAAGCAATAATAGCCATGATTATATAACAATAATTAGCTAGATTGCTAACTTGGTCATCGGTAAAACCACGATTTATCCTCAAAAATGACATTAGATAAGTAGCTTGTAGATAGAATATTACTGAACCTGTAGAATTGATGAAGATTGATATTAACATATCAATCCAATATACAGAGATAACTTTTTTCATAGGAGATTTTAAAATCCCACCATTTTCTTTTATACTTTGAAAACTAGGGGTTTCACTGGTATATTTTTTTATATAAAGTCCAGCAAATAAAATAAAAATTCCTAATAAAAATGGTATTCTCCACCCCCAATCATTAAATTGTTGTCCTGATAAAAGGCTTTGTATAAGCTGCGAAATAAGTGATCCAAATAATAGACCAATACAAATACTGGACATTGGTATACTGCCAGTAAAGCCACGATGTATCTTACCTGTATGTTCAATAGCAAATGCAATTGAGCCAGTAAGTACTCCGCCCATTGATAAACCTTGCAGCATCCGAAGTAGAATCATTAATATAGTTGCGGTAACACCTATATTGTCATAAGTTGGTAATATGCCAATTAGTGCCGTTGGCAGAGACATACAAAATATAGATGTACTTAAAGCAGTTTTTCTACCAAAACGATCTCCCAATACCCCAAAAAATACCCCACCTATTGGTCTCATTAAATAACCGATAGCAAATACCAAAAAAGCGTGCAATAAAGACGAGCTAGGACTTGATCCAGGAAAGAACTTTGCTCCTATTATAGGAGCAAAGTAACCAAATAGTGCGTAATCATACCACTCAAATGCATTGGCTACACCGCTTGCAAAAACCAACTTACGTTTATTCATATTTTTTATTATTTCATTGGTGATCAAGGGTTAGAATGTTTATTAGCAACATATATGATGGCTTACTCATAATGCCCACTCAAGCTACCCCAATTCGTGATAAGAATTAACTAATTCTTATCACGAATTGGCTTAATATAAGGAAAAATGCATTCTTAAAGCGGTTTTACGAATGCATTTTAAACCTTTCTAAAGCTAAAAACATGATTTTAAAAGATTAAAATCATGTTTTTAGCAAAATATTAATTTAACAATCAGATGCAGAGCCGCCTTAAATCTGATTGTTTCGATAATTTCACCGAATTTGGGATAAGAATTGACAAATTCTTATCCCAAATTCGCGTAAGCTGATTATTAGTACAGTCTTTTCATCTTCAAAAATTTCGTATATCAGTCTATGTTTGATATTAATTCTTAGAGAATAGCAACCTTTTAAGTTGCCTACGAGTTTTTCACTGCTGATAGGTCTTGGATTATTTTTTAATTCAGTCCATAGTTTTCTAGCCTTATTATCAAGCTTTTCTGACTTTAACTTTTGGAAATCTTTGAATGATTTTTTAGTAAATTTCAAATTGTACAATGACATTAATTCATATCATCTTCATTTAAGCTCTCATCTAAAGGTTCTTGCCGAGCTTTTAGTATTTCCTTAACTAATCCAGGTATAGAATATAATTCTAATGTTGCTTGCAAAGATTCGTAATCTTCTTTAGATAGTAGCACTGCATCATAATCCTTACCTTTTAAATATACTGGCTTATGTGTTTCGTTTGTTTCTTGTACAAGCCTAAATAAATTAGCCCTTGCTACCGATATTGTCTGTACGTTCATAATTTGTCTCCCTTATAAGTATACTTGCTTTGAAGGATTATTTTTTGAAAATATCAAGGACTCGTGTACGCTCTGTTCGCCCCTTATTTGCAAATCCAATTCTCCAAATCATTTGAGTATATGCACATAACTAGTACATGATATTGTACATTCAATATCATTTCAACAAAATGTTTGAAGAAAACAAGCATTGCTAGTACTTCTTCATGCAGTAGCTTTATCATTTTGTGTTATATTTCCTTTCTCAGAATATATTATAAACAATGTTGCAGGTATTATTATCAATGCTCCGTATAAAGTACTGTTTTCAGGTATTTCATTAAACACAAGATATCCAGCTGATGCTGAAATTATTAACTCTAAATATCTATAAGGGGCGGTGGCAGTGGCATCAACTAGAGAGAAAGCCTTTAATAAGAAAAATAAGATTAAACTACCCCCAGCTCCTAAGGTAAATAACAAAATAAATTCTGAACTGGTAGGTGTTTGCCAATACATTATTGATGGTGGTATTGATACTAAAGATGTTACTAGAGCAGAATAAAATAGCATACTAATCATTGATTCTTTTACTACAAATTTCTTATTGATAATATCTAACATTGCAAAAGCTACAGAAGCTAAGACAAAAATTAATATCTGTGGATTAAAGTCACTAGCATGAGGTTTCAGGGTAATAACAATACCAATAAAACCAAATAAAGTTGCTGCCCATCTTTGCCAAATAATATTCTCATTTAAGAAAAAAACTGCTAGAACTAGAGTAAATAAAGGTGTAGCAAAACCAATAACTGTAGCAGTAGTCACGGGGGCAATACTGAGACCATAAATCCAACACGTCATTGCAAAAAACAATAAAACCCCTCTTGCAATATGTATAAAAGGACGATTAGTTTTAAGAGTCTGTTTCCCATAATATAAAATAAAAGGGACAAGAATTAAAGCACTAAAGAAAAAGCGAAAACTAGTCACCTCAAAACTATGTAGCCTAAGTCCAAGATATTTTGCTGTTATGTCATTAGTTGCACTACTTACCAAGCTTAATATAAACCAACTAATACCAACAAAATAAGTTTTTAATTTATTATTCATTGTATAGACCTTAATTCGTTATTTTTTTATATTTTTTGTATTAGTGTTTTCTATATTTAGTGTTATAGTGTCACTAATGTTGAACAAGTTTAAAAATCTTATTATCAATTTGATTTCCAAATAAGAAAGAATATATATAATACAGCAATATATTTAAAGCAAGCAAAGGTTTATAGTTATGATAAAAGTCACGAAAAAATTTGGAATATTGCTGTTGGTAAGTTGTGTAAGTATCTCTAGCTTTGCTAATTCTGATTTAACTAATAATGACTATGATGTCGATTATTATGAAAATGAAGGTAATCTTGTTTTTAAAATAAGAGGGGGGGGGATAAAATCTAGTGCAAAGCAAAAAGGCTTTCCTAAGGCTACCGCCGCAAGCCCAGTATCGATTGGTAATTTTGTTGAAAATGGTTACGGTTTTGATGCTTCTACATCAATATTCTTTGCTAGTAATGTTGCTGCAGAGTTATCTTTAGGTTTTAATGTATTACGTACTAAAAATAATAGTTTAAAAAATGTGGCTTATAATTATGGTGGTAATCCAGCAGATGTTGGTAAGAGAAAAGATCTTTATATGATTCCCCTGACTGTCACGGGACAATATCATATAGCTCCCTTTGGTGCTATTAGACCTTATGTTGGCGTTGGTTATCATGGAGCTTATATGTTCAGTAAATCTAAAGGATGTACAGTCAAAAATGGTCACGGTGCTGTATTACAGATCGGGGTTGACTTATATGCTAAGGATGATACATTGATTAACTTAGATGTAAGGCAGTATTTTCTTAAGACCAAAGTTGATTATAAAAATAGTTTAATAAAACAACCTATATCATCTAAAGTAAGATTTAATCCGTTAATGATTGCAGTAGGTATTGGTTTTAGGTTTTAGCCTGACCTAATTAAGCGAGAAATTGAAAGTTGACTTATTAGTTAGAAGAGACTATATCTTTTCTAGACATATCAATATTATATTATTAGTTTTTTACTATGAGTTCACAACAAAAATTACCCATACTGCCTAGAGCAACTGCTATTTGGTTGATTGATAATACTGCTTTAACGTTTAAGCAGATAGCTGATTTTTGTGGGATTCATGAGTTTGAAATTAAAGGCATTGCTGATGGTGAAGTGTCCCAAGGTATTATGGGGCTAGATCCTATTGCTGGAGGACAATTAACTCAAGAAGAAATAATGCGTTGCACGAAAGATCCAAGTAGTAGTTTAAGACTTTTTGTGAGTAGTGCCTATGATTTGGTAAGTACAAAGAAAAAACAACAATCTAGATATACTCCTATTGCTAGACGTCAGGATAAACCAGACGCGATATATTGGTTACTTAAAAATTGTCCAGAAATTTTAGATAATCAAATTATAAAACTCATTGGTACTACTAAGTCAACCATAGAAGCTATCCGTGATCGTAGTCACTGGAACATGAAAAACATTCGCCCACGTGATCCAGTTTTACTTGGAATTTGTAGTCAAGTGGAATTAGACAAGAGTATTGAGCAAGCACAGCTTTTATCTAAGCAAGAAAAAACTGCTAAAGAATAAGTCAGGGCAATTTAAAAGCCGCGAACGGTAGTTGCTATAGACATGCCTGCAAAGGCTATGAGATGTTATAGATTCCCGCCTATGCGGGAATGACCTACTCATGGTTCATGCAACAAATCCTCCATGCGGAAGTTGGGAGGATTTAAAATGGCATCTTTAGTCCAGGTGGCAAACCAATATTACCTAAAGCATCAGACATAGAGTTTTGTGAATCTTCATCGACCTTGCTTTTAGCATCGTTGAAAGCAGCAACAATTAAATCTTCCAATAATTCCTTCTCTGTCTCTTTAAGCAAAGAGGAATCAATGGAGACCTTTCGAACCTCACCACGACCACTAACGGTAATATTTACTAACCCACCACCTGCTTTTCCAAAATATTCAGCATTTGCCATTTTTTCCTGCATTGCTTGCATTTTTTTCTGCATTGACTGAGCTTGTTTTAAAAATTGATTAAAATTTGTCATACTATGTACCTTTTAATTTTCTAACAAAATATCTGAAATTGTAACATTTGGAAAGTGTTGTGTTAAAATTTTCCAATCTTGACTTGATTTTACTTTATTTAGCAATTGTTCTTTAAGAGTGATTATTTTTAACTGTTTTGTAATGATAACATTCCAAGTTTTTCCTGACCAAGCAAATAATAAATTAGCAATTTGTTCTTTTATTTTTGTATTGAGATCGCTTCCAGCAATTTCTATAGTTTGAAGAACAAAAGATTTTAACTCCACTTGGTTTAGTAATCTGTAATAAACTTCCATCTCATTATGTAAATGTAAAAACTCAAGAAAATCGATAAGAAGAGCGGTAATTTGATAATTCTGAGTTGATTGTTGTAATACCGGCTGTTCTAGTTGTTCCCCATCATTATATTCCGCTAATTCTTCTAGCGATGGCAACATCTGGGAGTAAATAGATTTTATCACCAGCATTTCAGCTTCTATCAATTGATTATGTGAAGTTCTCATCTCTATAATTCCTTTACTATATATTTGCCAAATAATAGATAATTGAGGAAGAGTAATTTTTGTTAAAATATTTGTAACATTATCATTAAAAGATACATATATAGGATTTTGATAATTAGGTATACTATTCTGCTTTGAAGAATTGGTTTTTGCAAATACTTGCGGGGTATTCGCGTACTCACGTACTTCATGTACGCCTAGTTCGCTCACCCCTTGTTTATTGTCCCCATTCTCCAAATCATTTGAGTATAATATCTTTATTTTATTAAGATAGGCAGTAAAATCAGCAACTAATGCTACAAAAGTTTCTAAATTTGCTGAAGACATATAGAGATTGTTTACTAAATCAATCGATTTAGCAGCATCTTTTTGAATAATATATTCAAAAAACTTAACTATACTAGCTGTATCCACTAAACCAAGTATTTGATAAACGATTTCAGGAGTGATCAGATATCCTGCTGCCAAACTAGTTGCTTGGTCTAGTACTGAAACTGCATCTCTAGCTGAACCATCGGATCTAGACGCAATTATTCTCATAGCCTCTATCTCAACGTTTAACTGTTCTTTTTTAGCGATGAACTGAAGCAATTGAAAAATTTCATCAAATGTTAGCCTCCTTAAATCATATCGCTGACATCTAGAAATTACGGTTAATGGAATTTTTTGTGGTTCAGTAGTAGCAAATATAAATATTACATGTGCTGGTGGTTCTTCAAGGATTTTAAGTAGAGCGTTGAATGCACCTTTAGATAGCATATGAACTTCATCAATTATGAAGATACTGTACCTAGCGATTAGCGGCTTATATTCACTACTTTCTATTATTTTACGGATATCATCAACACTTGTCTTGCTAGCAGCATCAATTTCAATTATATCGGGATGGTTATTTTTATTAAAACTACTACAATTCTGACAACTCTCACAAGGTTTAATACTATCACCTTCAACTATCAGATTGGTACAATTAATAGTTTTAGCGATAATACGTGCTGAAGTAGTTTTGCCAACACCCCTAATACCAGTAAGAAGATAACCTTGAGATATACGATTTTTTAGAATAGTATAGCTTAAAATCTTTGTTAAAACTTCTTGTCCGTATAGCTCAGAGAAATTAGTAGGGCGATATTTTCTAGCAAAATTAATATATTGGTCAGTTGTTTTTGTCACTATGGTATATTCACAAAAATATGATCTACTCAAATGATTTCAAATCCAATTCTTGAAAACAGAAGAGTATGCTAGTAATGACCCACTAGAGACTATTTTGGCTGCTTCCTTTCGAACCTGACCACCTGAACAGCACCAATGCCCACTACTAGCACATGATAAAATAGTTCTTTTATCATCTAGAGGCAAGTTATTTAAGTAGCTAAATTGTATTTTTTTTCTATATCGCTTTTTGTCAGTCTACTTGGTGTTCCGAATATGTCTGGATTCTTAAGCTTAAATAAATCATCATCAAATTTTTGTACTTTTGCAATATGATTAAATATTATGGTAATAACATTTTCATCTTCAAGTATTTCTAGCTTTTTTATTTGTTTAGTTTTTTTATCAAAGGTAATCTGACTATGTCGTTCTGATAAAGTATGATAAATAGTAATTTTAAACATATTATCTTGATCTATTACTGACTCAATTTTGAAATATTTATCAAAATCTATACTATCTTCTAATAAAAAATTAAATACATTCTCTTCTGCCTTAATACGACTTACATGTTTCATATCATAGTCATACACAGAAACATAATTAGCATTACCAATAACCACCAAAGGGAATGGTGGGTAATAATTACATCGAAACTTAGAAGGCTTATTTATTAATAACTTACCTTCAGCTTTATTCCCTGCTGAATCCTCTTGGCTAAAGTCCACAGCCATGGATTTTATTTCACGTAAATATATTTTGAGTTGATCAGTAGCTTTGTTATCAAGAGGTTTATTCTCTAATATTAGAGCTCTAGCAGAATTCGCTTCTACTAGGGAATTTGTAGGAGGATCGGAACGCAGAATCGTAGCGTACTCTAGTGTACGTGAGGATTCGAGTCTAGTCCCGATGCCCAAATTACCAGTAGAAGTAGAGTTATGCAAGAGGTCTATTTCAGCATAGGCTATGGTTAGAAACCAATAAATGACAATAATACCTTTACAAAGCCAGCTCATCTTTTATACCTAATATACGCGAATTCGGGATAAGAATTAGTCAATTCTTATCCCAAATTCGGTGAAATTATCGAAACAATCAGATTTGAGACGGCTCTGCATCTGATTGTTAAATTAATATTTTGCTAGAAACATGATTTTAAAAGATTAAAATCATGTTTCTAGCTTTGGAAAGGTTTAAAATGCATTCGCGTTAGCCGCTTTAAGAATGCATCTTTCCTTATATTAAAGCCAATTCGTGATAAGAATTGACTAATTCTTATCACGAATTGGAGTTAATATGTGTTATATTTTGTTTCGCTGCTTTAAGTGTATTCTTTAACAAATAAGCGACAGTCATTGGTCCAACACCGCCTGGAACTGGGGTTATATATCTCACTTTATCAACAACATTGGTAAAATCAATGTCTCCTACCATCTTGTCGCTATTAGGAAGTTTACTAATACCAACATCAATAACTATAGAGTTAGGACTGAAATATTCTTTTGTTAGTGTTAAAGGAGATCCAATAGCAGATATTACTATATCAGTACGGGAAGTTATAGAACTTAAATTTTGAGTTCTTGAATGGCATATAGTCACAGTACAATCTTCTCTAAGTAATAAAGCTGATAATGGTTTACCTACAATATTAGAACGCCCTATAACTACAGCATTTTTTCCAGCTAAATTTGGTTCAACTTGTTTAAGTAAATCAATGCAACCAAGAGCCGTGCAAGGTATAAAGCCATTGCCTGAGTTACTATGTAGATAACCAACATTTATAGGATGGAAACCATCGACATCTTTGCTAGGATTGATGGCAGATAAGATTAAATTTTTATTGATATGTTCAGGTAGAGGAAGTTGTACGATAATTCCAGAAATATTTGAATCATTGTTGAGCATACTGATTTCATGCAGCATATGGTCAATATCAATTTCATTGGGCAAATTTATTTGCAAGGCGTTCATACCAATTGCTCCTGCTGCTTTGATCTTATTTCTTACATATATACTACTAGCTGGGTTATCACCCACTAGTATAATAGCAAGGGTTGGTACTAACTTGTGTTGTTCCTTGATTAAATTAATCTCTGCCCTTAACTTAGATAATATTTGTTCTGCAACATATTTACCATTGATTATATTACTACGTTCATTCACTATTTATGCACTCCTTTGGTAGTTGAATATTCGAAGTGTAAGGCCTTACCCTCAAATACCCTGCCATAGGCGTGATGTAAGCTGCTAGCTGCTTCGGCAAAACCAGTAAGAATTAATTTTAATTTTGCCGGATAACTAGCAATATCGCCAATTGCATAAATGCCCGAAATATTTGTTTCGAAATATGAAGGTTCTACAACTATATGATTAGTTTTGAGATTTAATCCCCAATTTTTTATGGGACCCAATTCTTGGGCAAGTCCGAAGAATGGTAATAAAATATTCGCGGGTAAAGTACAAATATTTCCCTCAAAATCTTTGACGTTGACTGCTTCTAGTTTGCCGTCTTTTCCTACTAAATGGTTCAGTTGATAATTAATTACCAACTCAATTTTACCACTATTTGCTAGTTCTTTGAGTTGCCTTATACTTTCATTCGCCGCCCGAAATTTCTCACGCCTATGCACTAAATATATTTTTTTAGCAATTTCAGAGAGTGATATTGCCCAGTCTACAGCCGAATCCCCTCCACCAGCTATTACAATTTCTTTGTTGGCAAAACTATTGCGGTTATTGATAAAATAAAATACTGATTTTCCCTCAAATGCTTCTATATTAGGTAATGGAGGTCTATTAGGTCCAAAAGAACCGCATCCAGCAGCTATAATAATAACTTTAGCAGTAATTATGATGTCTTTAGAAGTGGTAATTTGGAATTGCCCCTCTTCTTTTTTCAACTGTACTACTTGCTGATTTAGATGATAAACCGGATCAAACGGTTGTACTTGCAATGCCAATTGTGCTATCAACTCTTCTGCCATAATTTTAGGATATGCTGGTATGTCATATATAGGTTTTTCCGGGTAAAGTTGGCTGCATTGGCCTCCTATTATCTCTTGGGAGTCAATAACATGGCAACGCATACCAAGCATCCCAGCTTGAAAAATAGCAAATAGACCAACTGGACCTGCACCAATTATTATAATATCAGTGTTGTGCATAAAATAAAATTTTTATAAATAAAAAATAGTCAAACTCTTAACACGCGAATTTGGGATAAGAATTTGTCAATTCTTATCCCAAATTCGGTGAAATTATCGAAACAATCAGATTTGAGACGGCTCTGCATCTGATTGTTAAATTAATATTTTGCTAAAAACATGATTTTAAAAAATTAAAATCATGTTTTTAGCTCTAGAAAGGTTTAAAATGCATTCGCGTTAGCCGCTTTAAGAATGCATTTTTCCTTATATTAAAGCCAATTCGTGATAAGAATTAACTAATTCTTATCACGAATTGGGGTTTAACGATACCGGGATTTTATGTTAGAATGGATAAATAATCAACTAATCAGTTTAAATTAATTTTGTATCATGATAAATTTTTATTTAGTTATCAATATTTTGTTCATTGGTTTAATGATCTATTTATTAATTAAAAATGTAAATATTTTTGTCAAACTCTTAGTGCTAAATAGTTTAACTAGTATAATAACCTTATTCATTTGTTTTCTTGGTTCATTTAAAATGAATAATTGTTATCTAGACATTGCTATAATTTACTTTCTCTTAAGTTTTATAGCAAGTGGAGCATATTTAAAGTATTTTATCAATCAATCTAATAATGTGATGTGATGGAAAAAGAAATAGTAATATTGGGTTGTGGTTTCAGTGGTATGCTTACGGCATTATCGTTTGCGAAAGAGGATATTAAGACTACCATCCTTGAGTATCAATCGATAAATTCTGATAATTTTTGTACTGATATCAGAACGACCGCCTTAACCCCTGCTTCTGTACAGTTTCTAAGAGGCCTTAATGTATGGTTTGAGATTGAGAAGATAGCTAGCAAAATGTTGGACGTCTATGTTGTTGATAATAAAGCACCAGAGATGCTATGTATGTCAAATATTAAGGGAAATGATGCATTAGGTTATATAGTAAAAAATAGTGAATTTAAGAAAATATTGCTAGCAAATGTTAGAAAAAACCCTCTGATTAAGGTAATTGATCAGTGTGATTATAAAAAAGTTGATAGTAAACCTGATCATTCAACCATATATCTAGATGACAATAAGACTATGAATAGTGACTTATTGATTGTTTGTGATGGACGTAATTCTAAAGTTCGTCAATATTATTTTTTTAATAAAATAGAGAGAACCTATAACCAAATCGCCTTGACATTTGATATTAAGCATGAGAAAGATCACGAAAATTGTGCTATTGAACATTTTATGCCATCTGGTCCTTTTGCTATTTTACCTCTCAAGGACCAAAAGGCCTCATCTATAATATGGACTACAGGGCAAGAGCAGGCTGCATTATTGATGAGCTTACCAAAGGAAGAATTTGAGTATTTAGCAAGTAAAAATTGTGGGAATTCTTTAGGGTCTATTGCTTTAGATAGTACTATTAGCTCTTTTCCTTTAAAGGCTCGTATAGCTAGTAAATATTTTTATAATAAAATAGCAGTTGTGGCAGATAGTGCCCATACAATTCATCCTTTAGCTGGTCAGGCTTTGAATCAAGGAATAAAGGATATTGAAACTTTAACTCAATTAGTGGCTAGTAGTGGTATAAGTACAGGAATGCTAGAACGATATCAAAAATTAAGACAAAATGATAATTTTCATATGTATATGATTACTGAAAGCTTAAATAGTATTTTCTCAAACCATTCAAAAACCTTGTGGTATCTAAGACGTTTGGGGCTTAAAACTATTGATAATATACAGCCTATTAAAAATTTGTTAGTAGAGTATGCCATGGGTCGTAGATAAAATGAATAAGGAAATTATAAAAAAAGTTCAAAATACCAGTTGACAGGATGGTAGATTTTGCATATAACTACTCCTACGAAAAGACGAACATTAATTATTCGTAGCTGTTTTTAAAAGTAAATAATCAGATATAGGTAGTGACAGCAAAATGTACTTATCACTAAAAGTGATAAATTAAACCTGTCAATTTTTTGAATAAAAAGTAGACAGAATCAAACTTGAGAGTTTGATCCTGGCTCAGAACGAACGCTTTCGGTATGCTTAACACATGCAAGTTGAACGGATTAATTTAGGGTTTGCTCTGAATTAGTTAGTAGCAAACGGGTGAGTAACACGTGGGAATCTACCCATCAGTACGGAATAACACTTAGAAATAAATGCTAATACCGTATATTCTCTTCGGAGGAAAGATTTATCGCTGATGGATGAGCCCGCGTCAGATTAGGTAGTTGGTAGGGTAATGGCCTACCAAGCCAACGATCTGTAGCTGGTCTGAGAGGATGATCAGCCACACTGGGACTGAGACACGGCCCAGACTCCTACGGGAGGCAGCAGTGGGGAATATTGGACAATGGGCGAAAGCCTGATCCAGCAATACCGAGTGGGTGACGAAGGCCTTAGGGTTGTAAAGCCCTTTTCAGCAGGGAAGATAATGACGGTACCTGACCAAGAAAGCCCCGGCTAACTCCGTGCCAGCAGCCGCGGTAAGACGGAGGGGGCTAGCGTTGTTCGGAATTACTGGGCGTAAAGAGTGCGTAGGCGGTTTAGTAAGTTGGAAGTGAAAGCCCGAGGCTTAACCTCGGAACTGCTTTCAAAACTACTAATCTAGAGTGTAGTAGGGGATGATGGAATTCCTAGTGTAGAGGTGAAATTCTTAGATATTAGGAGGAACACCGGTGGCGAAGGCGGTCATCTAGGCTACAACTGACGCTGATGCACGAAAGCGTGGGGAGCAAACAGGATTAGATACCCTGGTAGTCCACGCCGTAAACGATGAGTGCTAGATATCGGGAGAATTTCTTTCGGTTTCGTAGCTAACGCATTAAGCACTCCGCCTGGGGAGTACGGTCGCAAGATTAAAACTCAAAGGAATTGACGGGGGCTCGCACAAGCGGTGGAGCATGCGGTTTAATTCGATGTTACGCGAAAAACCTTACCAACCCTTGACATGGTGGTCGCGGGAAGCAGAGATGTATCCCTTCAGTTCGGCTGGACCACACACAGGTGTTGCATGGCTGTCGTCAGCTCGTGTCGTGAGATGTTGGGTTAAGTCCCGCAACGAGCGCAACCCTCATTCTTATTTGCCAGCGGGTAATGCCGGGAACTATAAGGAAACTGCCGGTGATAAGCCGGAGGAAGGTGGGGACGATGTCAAGTCATCATGGCCCTTACGGGTTGGGCTACACGCGTGCTACAATGGTATCTACAGAGGGAAGCAAGACGGTGACGTGGAGCAAATCCCTAAAAGATATCTCAGTTCGGATTGCTCTCTGCAACTCGAGAGCATGAAGTTGGAATCGCTAGTAATCGCGGATCAGCATGCCGCGGTGAATACGTTCTCGGGCCTTGTACACACTGCCCGTCACGCCATGGGAGTTGGTTTTACCTGAAGGTGGTGAGCTAACGTAAGAGGCAGCCAACCACGGTAAAATTAGCGACTGGGGTGAAGTCGTAACAAGGTAGCCGTAGGGGAACCTGCGGCTGGATTACCTCCTTTAAAGACTTAATTATAGCATGTTATTACTTTTGTAATATTTGCTCAAGTCCGACTTTCGCTGTCACTACCTTTAACTGATTGTTTATCAAATTTTAAAAACAGCTTTTTCTTTAAGTATTCTTTTGTATTCACCAAGCCTAGCAAAATAAATATTTCCCAATATATATACTTGATGAATTTCAACAGTTATGGGTGACAGCGAAGGCTGGGATGCATAGTACCCTACATTTTTCTATAATCGTCATAGCAAGGCTCTTTAGATGCCGTGGCGATCCAAGTAACTCATCTTCGAGACGAAAAAGTGCTTGAAACGTCTAAAGAATCAGGTTCGCAGTGGTTTTGGCATGAAGTTTGTAGTCATGTAAACATCACTTTTCTACTTGACATACTAAAAATTAGTCAACATAATGCTTCTTATGTGTATTACCATTGTTTTGTTTCAAATAAAAACTCTTGTCATTAAAGTACACTTTTATCAGTATTTCTTTATTATAAAATTCCACAGGTGAAAAAATGTAGTCAGTAACGAGAATTTAATTCTACACTCCACTCGTCGCATAATACTCACGTTCTATAGCATAATTTCTGCTCATATTTATCTCGAAGATGAGAAGTAAACAGCGAAGCTGTTTTTTCTAGGCGTATCCTAGATTGCCGCGTCGCCGCTTTTTCGCGGCTTCTTGCTAATAGACATATTTTTTAATAATTCTAAAAAACTTGATTATCGAGTATACAGGGTAATCAACATGCTGTATCACCAATAAGTTCTACAGATGATTGATATTCCAGCTCTGTAGATGCCGGTAAAAAATCTGCGAGAGTTTTGAGGTCGCATGTTATTGTTGGTTCTTGGGTAGAAGAGTTGTGAAAAAGGTATGGGCTTTTAAAAAACCATGCGTATTCCCCTTCCATATCCTTGGCAGTTAAGTCATTTAATATAATACCATTTTGTGCTGAAAGTTTAAATGACTCATATTTTTTATAACCATTACCTTCTTTAACTTCTAAAGGCATCTTGGTGTTTTCTTGTTCCAATAATGCTTGTTGCTTTAGTAAATGAATTGATAGTAAATGTAGATTGTACTCAAGGCTCATACGATTACTTTTATTATATCCAGCAATAACCATTGCTTCATGGGTGTTTATCAATGATTCTAAAGGCTCTTCGCTATATTGTATATTATTATCTCCTATAAAAATCTTACTATTATCTTCAAATGATTTAATTAATATTGTTCTCATATGTGAGGCTGGAACAGTTATCATATACTCTTTATCTAGATGATGCTCCAATGTAGCTTTAGCAATAAAACTATGCAAATTTGTTGATAGATTTTTATGAAATTCCCCGTTATAAGAAGCGGCTCTTGCAATCCCTACATGTCCAGTAAAATGAGCATTTTTAGATGTCATCATACTCACAAACATTTCAATTGATTCTTGGTCAATTTTATTGTGATCTTGCCAAATTTTATTTGCAACAAAAGCAACATATGTTTCTGTAAGATACTGGTCATGATAACGTAAACTAGGCAAAAATCCTGTAATACCAATGTCTGCCTTTTGTATACCTGTATGTGTAGTATAATAGTTTTTGCTATTTTGCCTCTGATTCACAGCATATTCGTTCCACATATCACAATTTTTTTCTGTAACTTTCACCATATAGAAATGAAGATCTTCTTGTTGTAAATGGTAAATTTCTGATTTTACCTCTTGTGATTCATATATAGATTTTAATTTATCTTTAAGATTAGAATGATCGTTGATCAATTGCAGTAAAATCAAAATTCATGAGTATTTTTAAAGCATGAAGATACTGCATTGATTTGTCATTTGTAGATTTCGCTTCATTACAGGTATTACAAGCATTCTTTACAAACTTAGCTAAGTCATCATTGCTTAGATTATTAGCATCACAGTCCTTAACTTGGCTATAAAAATTTTTAATTAAAGTATCGTTTGCACTAAATTTAATTTCTACTCTAGATGTTATGCTTAAAGATGTAATGTGATTATCATGGCAATTATGGCAATCTATTTGTATATATTGTAGCGGAGGGGTTGATAAAATAAACTCTTCAAAGTTATCAAAATCATCTTTATTAAGATAGTCAATCTTAATAGAATCGACGTTATCAAGCATTCCTGAAAATTGCACTTTATTTTGTAAAATATACTGGATTCCTTTAAAACCAATGGCTCTCAATATATTGTTGTCAATAGTTAAGGTGCTAGTTCCTATGCTGTTTTTAGCTTTTTCTAATAATTTTAATATTTGGTTATTGTCATATTCTAAATTTGGCATATAATTCCTACTCATCATTAAATTTCTAATCCGTTTAAAACGGATTATGGTTGGTCATTATATACAAAATTACTTAATTTTCTAGTATAATTTTGCTAAAAATTCATGTTATATAATTAAGCTTTATTTATTTTGCCTCTAATGAAATCAAATAAAACGCTATTGCAGCAGCATTTGAGACATTTAAGCTTTCTACTTTACTTGAAATGGGTATTTTAACTAAGTGATCACATGCTTCTTTAACTAGACGTCTGATTCCTTTATCTTCAGAACCAAGTACTATTGCCATTTTATCTGAAAATATTTTTGTACTTAAAGATTGTTTTGCATTGCCATCAAGACCAATAATCCAAAACCCATGTTTTTTTAGATATTCTATTGACCACCTTAAATTAGTGACTTTAACCATTTGTACTAGCTCTAAAGCTCCAGAAGCTGTTTTTGCTATGGTAGCATTTTCATCAGGTGCATTATCTAGAGGTAATATTATGGTCGTGATGTCAAAAGAAGCTGCACTACGAATAATAGCACCAATATTTTGTGGATCGGTTATTTGATCCAAAATAGCAACTTTACAATTAGGAATAGTTATGTCAATATCTTCAATACGATTAGAGAAGATACTTTTAACGTTAGCGGCTATTCCCTGATGATTATGATTTGAACCAAAAAGACGGGTTAAGTAATCTATGTTGGTAATCTCATACGGGTGGTTAGAGATTAAATTTTTGTGCAAATTGAAAATATCTTCTGTACATAAAACATTTTGAATATAACGTTTGGGGTTGCTTAATGCTGCAAATACTGGATGTTTGCCGTATATATAGTGCAAATCTTTAGAAATTTTAGCTTTATTTCTCATCTTATTAGAACCTAGAGTAATTTATTCTTGACACAAACTACTATTTATTATAGAAAGTTACAACTGATAAACGTTCTGAAGTAATGTAAGTTTAATATTAGCTTATTTAGGATAGTTCAAGAGAAAGAGCCGGGGTCATTTGAGTTTCAGCTTTATAACAAAAAAGATGTCCTTCCCGCGTAGGCGAATCCATGATACCTAACAGCCTTTAGGCTGTTTTTTGGATTGCTGCCGCGGGAAGGATATAGAGGCTTCTTAAGTTAACACCCATGCGATTACGCAGGAATGATACTGATGTTGTTTAAGGGTTATATCCTTATTTATAAAGGCTTGTAGCCCGAAGTTCAAATGTCCTTGGAAAAGAGCAAAGAAGATTTGTTGGTACTTATACTAAGTTATATATATGCTTTACGTTTAATTAGACCATTTAATACTTGCGTAAATTCTTTGGAGGAATGGCCGAGTGGTCAATGGCAGCAGACTGTAAATCTGCCCGCGTGAGCGTACGAAGGTTCGAATCCTTCTTCCTCCACCACAAGTTGGTTAGGTAGATACGCGGGTGTAGCTCAATGGTAGAGCTCCAGCCTTCCAAGCTGGTCACGTGGGTTCGATTCCCATCACCCGCTCCAAGAGTATTGGTGATAATTGGAAATTGGATAAATTTGTATTTTTATGTTAAATTGTATTAAATCTTAAATTGTGGAGAATGAATTATGGCAAAGGTAAAATTTGAAAGGGATCTACCCCATTGTAATATAGGTACTATAGGACACGTAGATCATGGTAAGACTTCTTTAACAGCTGCAATAACTTTAGTGTTATCAAAAGAAGGTGGAGCACAGGCTACTAATTATGATGACATTGATAAAGCTCCTGAAGAGAGGGAAAGGGGTATAACTATTGCTACTGCTCACGTTGAATATAGAACTAAAAAAAGGCATTATGCTCACATTGATTGTCCTGGTCACGCAGATTATATAAAGAATATGATAAGTGGTGCAGCTCAAATGGATGCTGCTATATTGGTAGTATCTGCTGCTGATGGTCCAATGCCTCAAACAAGGGAACATATATTGCTTGCTAAACAAGTTGGCGTACCTGCAATAGTTGTATTTTTGAATAAAGTTGATATGGTTGATGATCCAGAATTGCTTGACTTAGTAGAAATGGAAGTCAGAGAACTTTTATCAATGTATGATTTTCCTGGAGATGATATACCAGTTATCAGAGGTTCAGCTTTACAGGCTCTAGAAGGAAAACCTGAAGGTGAAGCTGCGATTAAAGAGTTGATGAATGCTATTGATGAATATATACCTCAACCTGAGAGAGATACAGATAAACCTTTCTTAATGTCAATAGAAGATGTATTTTCTATTTCTGGAAGAGGTACGGTTGTTACTGGTAGAATCGAAAAAGGTATAGTAAAAGTTGGTGAAGAGGTAGAGATTGTCGGTATAAGAGATACTCAAAAAACTACTTGTACTGGTGTGGAAATGTTTAAGAAGCTATTAGATCAAGGTGAAGCCGGTGATAATGTTGGTATATTACTGCGTGGAACTAAAAGGGAAGATGTATGCAGAGGTCAAGTGTTAGCTAAGCTTGGAAGTATAACTCCGCATACTGAGTTTGAAGCTGAAGTTTATGTACTTACCACAAAAGAAGGTGGTCGTCATACAGCATTTACAGATAAATATCGACCACAGTTTTATTTTAGAACGACTGATGTAACTGGAGAAATCACTTTGAAAGATGGTAAAACAATGGTGATGCCTGGTGATAATGCGAATCTGAAAATTGCATTGATCGCTCCAATAGCTATGGAAGAGGGCGTACGTTTTGCTATACGTGAAGGTGGTAGGACAGTAGGAGCCGGTGTAGTATCAAAGATTATAAAATAATAAGAAATAGTCATCCTGAAAAAGTTCAGGATGACTATTTTTTTAGGGTTAGGCAAAATATGTTTAATTAGAGTAAATCTATTAAAGAATGTGCTTTGACTGGTCTAGCTGTTTATAAAAAGGTTTAGTTAATGAAAAATAATCAAAAAATCAAAATTCGTTTAAAGTCGTTTGATCACCGCTCGCTTGAGCAAGGTACTAGAGAAATAGTAGGGGCTGTTAAAAGAACCGGTGCTGATATAATTGGTCCAATTCCGTTGCCAAGGACAATTGAGAGATTTACCGTTAATAGGTCTCCGCATGTCAATAAAAAATCAAGGGAGCAATTTGAGATTAGAATTCAGAAAAGACTTTTGATAATAAGTTATCCAACTCCTCAGACTGTTGATGCTTTAAAAAAAGTTGATTTGCCTGCTGGTGTTGATGTTGAGATTAAGTTAGAGAGTGTTGAGTAATGAGAACCGGTTTAATTGCTAAAAAAATTGGTATGAGTTCAATTTTTAATGAAAAGGGTGAGAGAGCTACCGTTACTTTTCTACAAGTTGAAGATTGCCAAGTAGTGGGACAAAAGACCCTAGAAAGGGATGGCTATAATGCTTTGGTTATTGGGGTAAAAGATAAAAAATTATCTAAAGTAACAAAACCAATGAAGCAGGTATTTGCTAATGCTCAAGTTACGCCAAAGGAAAAATTGAAGGAATTTAGAATTTCTAAAACTTGTTTCCTTGATGTAGGTTTTGCATTGCATGTGGATCATTTTGTTATTGGTCAGTTTATAGATGTTGTAGGTACTACTATTGGTAAAGGTTTTGCTGGTAGTATGAAAAGGCATAATTTTAGAGGACTTGAAGCTTCACATGGTGTATCTGTGTCTCACCGTTCGCATGGTTCTACTGGTGGTAGACAAGATCCTGGTAAAGTATTTAAGAATAAGAAAATGGCTGGTCATATGGGAAGTACAAGAGTTACTATTCAAAATTTGAAAGTAGTCGATACTGATATGGAAAAAAGCATAATCATAGTTAGTGGAAATATTCCCGGTTCAAAAGGATCTTATGTCTACATTAAGGATGCTATTAAGAAAACCATTACAGCTATAGGATAAACTATATGAAAGCCAAATTATTAAATCTTGAAAATGAAGCTGTTGGTGAGATTGATTTAGATAACGAAGTTTTTGCCGTAGATTTTGTTAGGGAAGATATTATCAAGCTTGTTGTTGATTGGCAGAGAGCTAAAGCTATGGCTGGTACACATCAAACAAAGACAGTGTCGCAAGTATCTGGTACTACAAAGAAACCTTTTAAGCAAAAAGGTACGGGTAATGCAAGGCAAGGATCTTTAAGATCTGTCCAAATGAGAGGTGGTGGAGTTTCTCATGGTCCAGTAACAAGGAGTCATGCTACAAAATTGCCAAAAAAAGTTAGAAAACTTGGTTTAAAACATGCTTTGTCAGAAAAATTAGCTGAAGGAAAACTGCTAATAGTAGATTCTTTAAAATTACATGAATCCAAAACTTCTAATCTTATAAAATTATTAAATAATTTTCATGGTAAAAGTTATTTTATTGTTAGTGGTGATGAGGTTGATATCAATTTTTCTTTGGCAGTACAAAATATTCCAAATACTATTTCAGTACCGCAAATTGGTGCAAATGTTTATGATATAATACGCCATGATTATGTTTTGTTATCACAAGAAGCTGTAGATGCTTTAGAAAAGAGGTTAAAGTGAAGTCTTATAAACATTATGATCTTATTAGGAATCCTGTGATCACTGAGAAGACCAATATTTTATCTGAGCAACAAAATAAGTTTACTTTTCATGTTGCTGGTAGTGCTGAGAAAGCTTCTATCAAGATGGCGGTTGAAAAAATTTTTCAGGTTAAGGTTAAAAAAGTTAACATAATGAATGTAAAAGGTAAGAGAAAAAGATTTAAGGGTATTAACGGCAGACAATCAGATAAAAAGAAAGCAATTGTGACGTTAGAAAAAGATTATACTATTGATTTTACAGGGGGTATTAAATAAATGGCTTTAAAAACGTTTAATCCAGTTACTCCATCCCTTAGAGAATTAGTACAGGTTGATAAATCTGATCTTTGGAAGGGTAAGCCTCATAAAGCTTTAACTAAAGGTTTATCTAAGACTGGTGGTAGAAATAATTTGGGTAGAACCACTGCTTGGCATAGAGGAGGAGGGCATAAAAGACTTTATCGTATAATTGATTTTAAAAGAAATAAACAGGATGTATTTGCTACTGTTGAAAGAATAGAATATGATCCTAACAGAACTTCCTTCATTGCTTTAATTAAATTCGATGATGGTGAGTATTCTTATATTTTAGCACCACAAAAGCTTATTATAGGAGATAGAATAGTATCAAGTGATGAAGCTGACATAAAAGTAGGAAATTGTTTATCTTTGAAATCTATTCCTGTTGGTACTACTTTACATAATGTAGAAATGAAAGTTGGTAAAGGTGGTCAAATTGCAAGATCTGCTGGTACTTCTGTTAATTTAGTAGGTAAGGATTCGGGTTATGCACAGATCAAGCTTCGATCTGGAGAATTTAGATTGATACCGTTAGATTGTAAAGCTACCATAGGTGTTGTTTCAAACCCTGATCAAAAAAATACCAATTTAGGTAAGGCCGGAAGAAATAGATGGCTAGGTTGGAGACCACATGTTCGTGGTGTTGCAATGAATCCAGTCGATCACCCACATGGGGGGGGAGAGGGAAAAACTTCTGGTGGTCGTCATCCAGTGACTCCATGGGGTTTCCCAACTAAGGGTAAGAAAACACGTAAGAATAAGCTTACATCAAAATTTATTATTAAGAGAAGAAAGTAATTAGGTAGTAATTATGGCTCGTTCAGTTTGGAAAGGACCTTTTGTAGATGGTTATCTGATAAAAAAAGTACAAAAATTGATTGAATCTGGTAAATCAGAAATGATCCAGACTTGGTCTAGAAGGTCAACAATTTTACCATTTTTTGTTGGAATAACATTTGCTGTACATAATGGAAATAAATTTATACCTGTTACTGTAAGTGAAGAAATGGTTGGTAAAAAATTAGGTGAATTTTCTCCAACTAGGACTTTTCATGGTCATGGCACAGATAAAAAAGTTAAGAGAAAATAGATATGGTGAAGGTGAATAAAGGCTCTACTACAGCAATTGCTAAGTCTCTTAGAGTGAGTCCGAGGAAATTGAATTTGGTTGCAACTTCTATTAGGAATATGAAAGTGTCTGAGGCTCTAATTCAGCTTACCTTTTCCCCTAGAAGAATTGCTCAAGATGTAAAAAAATGTTTGCAGTCTGCTGTTGCTAATGCTGAAAATAATTTAGGTTTAGATATTGATACTTTGTTTATTACTTCTGCAACTGTAGGTAAGGCGTTGGTGATGAAAAGAATTATGCCAAGAGCTAAAGGAAGAGCAACAAGGATTAATAAATTTTTTAGTAATTTATATATTACAGTTACTGAAGTTGAGGGGAAATAAGATATGGGGCAAAAAGTTAATCCGCATGGCTTTAGAGTTGGTCCGACATTAATTAAAGGTTGGGACTCGGTGTTATATGCTGATAAGAAGCACTATAAAGTCCTTCTTATCCAAGATTTAGAGGTTAGAAATCTAGTTAATAAAAACTATGTGCAAGCACAAGTTAGTAGAGTATTAATAGAGAGGCCTTCTAATAAGAATGTTATAATTAATATTTTTGCTAAAAAGCCTGGAGTTATTATAGGTAAAAGTGGTAACGACATTGATAAATTAAAAAAATCTGTCCAAAAAATTACGGGTTTAGAAGAAATATATATTAACATACATGAAGTAAAGAAGCCTAATATAGACTCTAACATTATTGCTCAAACGATTGCTATGCAGCTTGAAAAAAGAGTGTCTTTTAGAAAAGCTATGAAAACCGCTATCCAAGCCTGCTTTAAGCAAGGAGGGTTAGGTATAAAGGTTGCTTGTTCTGGACGTTTAGCTGGAGCTGAAATAGCGAGAACAGAGTGGTATAGAGAAGGTAGAGTACCTTTACATACTTTGAGAGCTGATATTGACTATGCGACTGCTGAAGCTATGACAACTTATGGAGTTATAGGTATAAAGGTTTGGGTCTATAGGGGTGATCATGTGGAAAGTAGAAAGAAACATAATTAATTTTGAAGTAAAATAATGTTAGCTCCAAAAAAACAAAAATTTAGAAAAGCACATAAGGGGAGAGTTTCCTCAAAAGCAAAGGCTGGTACTATGCTAGCTTTCGGTTCTTTTGGCTTGAAATCATTAGATGGTTTAAGGGTTACCGCAAGACAAATAGAGGCAGCAAGAAAGGCTGCAGTTCGTTGTATGAAAAGGCAGGGGAGATTATGGATTAAAATTTTTCCTGATTTGCCTGTGTCAAAGAAGCCTGCGGAAGTTAGAATGGGTAAAGGAAAAGGTTCTACTGAATTTTTTGCAGTGAGAGTATCACCTGGAAGAATTATGTTTGAAGTGGAAGGGGTTACAGATGATGTAGCGACGAAAGCACTTGAGCTTGCTAGTGCAAAATTGCCTGTAAGAACAAAGATAGTGAGGCGTTATGAATAATTTAGGGGTATCAGCAAAGGAATTGGTTGGGCAGACTACGGAAGAGCTTCACAAAAAGAGAATTTTGTTTAAAAAAGAGTTTTTTAATCTACGGTTTCAGAGAACATTAGGTGAATTACAAAATACTAGCAGGTTTTCTTTTGTAAAAAAAACAATAGCTCGTATTAATACAGAGTTAACTATAAGATCAAAAACTGGAGAATAGGGAAATGCCGAAAAGAGTGCTACAGGGTGTTGTTGTAAGTTCAAAAACTGATAAGACTATTACAGTTAAAGTAGAGCGTAGGTTTAAGCATCCTATATACAAAAAAATTGTGAAAGTTTCTAAAAAATATGCTGCTCATGATTCAGAAAATACTTATAAGGATGGTGATAAGGTTAGTATAGTTGAAAGTCGCCCTATATCTAAAACTAAGTCTTGGGTAGTGTTAGGGGATGTAGAGGTATCTCTTTAATAATAGGTTTAGTTGTTACAGAATGGTGAGTTTTATCCTTTGACTTTGTTGTTTAGATTGTTTATTGTGTTGCGTTATTAAATTCTCAAGTGGAAGTAAGTTATGATTCAGATGCAGAGCATCTTAGATGTTGCGGATAACTCTGGTGCTAAAAAAATTATGTGTATTAAAGTGCTTGGTGGTTCACATCACATGATAGCAAATCTTGGGGATGTCATTGTGGTATCTATAAAAGAAGCTTTACCAAGCGGAAAAGTAAAAAAAGGTGACGTACATAGGGCTCTAATTGTTAGAACAAAAAAGGGTGTTAGAAGGGCAGATGGTAGTACAATTAAATTTGATTCTAATGCAGCAGTACTTTTAAATAAGCAAGGAGAACCAATAGGTACAAGAGTTTTCGGTCCTGTAACTAGAGAATTAAGGGCAAAAAAATTCGTTAAGATTATGTCACTTGCAGAAGAGGTGTTGTAATGATTAAGCTAAAAATTAAAAAAGGTGATGAAGTTATTGTTATCACCGGAAAAAATAAGGGAAAAAAGGGTAAGGTCTTAAAGGTTTTGCCTGAGCAAAATAGAGCTATTGTTTCGGGTATAAATATTGTTCGCAAGCATGTTAAGGCGAGTAAAACAAGTGAAGGTGGCATAGTGTCAAAGGAATTATCCATACATATATCCAATGTTGCTCACATAGATCCTAAAACAGGTAACCATACAAAAGTTGCTTTTAAATTTCTAGAAGATGGTTCTAAAGTAAGAGTAGCTAAGAAGTCTGGTGAAATTATTAGTAGTAAGGAAGGTAAGTAATGTTGCTCAGGTTTAAAGATTTATACACTAAAGAGATTGTACCAAACTTACAGAAAGAGTTTGCGTACAAGAATAAACATCAAATGCCTAAGGTTGTAAAAATTGTTGTTAATATGGGTGTTGGTGAAACGGTTGCAGATTCTAAGGTAATTAATAATGCTGTCAATGATCTAACTCTAATTTCAGGACAAAAGCCTTTAGTGACTGAGGCCAAAAAATCTATTGCTACTTTTAAGCTTCGTGAAGGTATGAAAGTTGGTTGTAAAGTTACTCTGCGCAAAGATAGAATGTATGATTTTTTAGAGAGATTAGTAATCGTTGCTCTACCGCGTATTAAAGAATTTAGAGGTTTCTCCAGTAAAAGTTTTGATGGTAGAGGTAATTTTACTTTTGGTATAAAAGAACAGATTGTTTTTCCAGAGATTAATTACGACAAGATAGATGTAATTCGTGGTATGGATATCACGATTGTTACAAGTGCTATGAATAATGAAGAAGGTAAATTATTACTTTCTGGCTTTAATTTGCCTTTTTATAATTAATTTTTAGAAGAAAAATAGATGGCTAAAGTAAGTTCTATAAAAAAGAATAATAGAAGAAGAAAGATGGCACAAAGTTTATATAACAAGCGTGCTAAATTAAAGGACAAGATTTACGATAAAACTTTATCTTTGGAAGAAAGATTTTCGCTAGTGATGGTTTTAGCTAAGTTACCTAGAAACTCAGCTATGAATAGAGTCCGAAATCGGTGTGAGCTTACTGGACGTCCAAGAGGAGTGTATAGTAAATTTGGTCTATCACGAAATAAGCTGAGAGATCTTGGTAGTAAGGGATTAGTTCCTGGTTTGATTAAAGCAAGTTGGTAAAATATCTTGAATTCGATATAACTTATTATATCGAATTCAAGGGTTAAGTAGAAACAATCAGGTTTGAAGCGGTTCAGTACCTGATTGTTAAAATGTAATATTCTATTCAATAGGTGCTTTTAATAATTAAAATCACCCATTGAATGATGAAAAAAGTTGAAATGTACTCGTAGAACCGCTTCAAGGGTACACTTTTCCTTATAACAAGCCAATTAGATATAAAAATTAATAATTCTTATATCGAACTGAAGTTAAAATAGTAGGTTTATCGTATGTCAATGACAGATAATATAGCGGATATGTTGACTAGAATTAGAAATGGTCAAAAAAGTAAATTGATGAATATATCTCTACCTTGTTCAAAAATAAAATGTGCTATTTTGGACGTTTTAAAAAAAGAAGGTTATATAAAAGAGTATGTAGTTGTCAAGGATGGTAATATAAGTCATATTGAAGTGGATCTAAAATATTCTGTTAATGGAAAACCTGCTATATGTGAAATAAGTAGAGTTTCAAAACCAGGTAAGAGGATTTATTCTTCTATTGATAAACTAAAAGGATATTATAACAATATGGGTATTTATATTCTTTCTACTTCTAGAGGAGTTTTATCAGATAGAGAAGCACATAGCCAAAAAATTGGCGGTGAAGTAATTTGTAAAGTGTTTTAAGGTATAAAGATGTCACGTATTGGAAAATTGCCAGTCCCTGTGCCTGAAGGGGTGAAAGTTGAACTTGATGGGTTGAAAGTTAATGTTGTTGGTCCCAAGGGAGAATTAACAAAAACTTTCGCAGGAAATATAGCAATTTTATTGCAAGATAATCAGCTTTTTGTAAAACCATTAGCAGAAACTAAAAGTGCTAGATCTATGTGGGGTACGGCACGAAGTATAATAAATAGTATGATAAAAGGTGTTAAAGAAGGTTTTACAGAAGAGCTTGAAGTCAATGGCGTCGGTTATAAGGCTTTGGTGAAGGATAAATATTTAAACTTAATGCTTGCTAAAAGTCATAATACTAAAGTAGAAATACCTCAAAATATTAAAGTTACCGCTCCTAAACAAAATCAGATTATATTGGAAAGTGTTGATAAAGAAAAATTAGGTCAGTTTATATCAATTATTATAAAGCAGAGACCACCTGAACCATATAAAGGTAAAGGTATTAAACGCAAAGGTCAATATGTTCAGAGGAAAGAAGGTAAGAAAAATTAAAATTTAAGAGTTAAATATGCGTAGTTCAAAGTTAAAGTTTGATATAAGAAAGGCTAGAGTGAGGTCTAAGATATCAAAGGTATCAAACAGACTCAGGCTGTCTATTTTTAAGTCCGGAAAGCACATATATGCACAAGTCATAGATGACAAACAATCAATAACTATTGCATCTGCTTCGACTTTAGATAAAGAAATTAGACAGTTAAAAAAATCCAACTGTAATATTGGTACAGCCACGAAAGTAGGTGATTTAATAGGCGAAAGAGCATCGCTTAAAGGGGTACAAGAAGTTGTATTCGATAAGGGTGGTTATAAATATCATGGTGTTGTTAAGGCTTTAGCTGATGCAGCAAGAAAAAAAATGAAATTTTAATTTTAGGTTTAAGAAATGGCTAAAGCTAAAAAAAATACGGGTGAAGCACTAACAGAAACTTTGGTGGATGTAAACAGAGTTACTAAAGTAGTAAAGGGGGGTAGAAAATTCTCTTTTTCTGCTTGTATTGTTGCTGGTGATAAAGCCGGTAAGGTTGGTTATGGTCATGGTAAGGCGAAAGAGGTAACAGAAGCTAGAGCTAAGGCTACTCAAGAAGCAAGGAAAGATATGATTAAAATTCCTCTTTATCAAAATAGGACTATTCATCATGATGTCATTGGTAAAAGCGGAGCAGCTAAAGTCATTTTAAGAAGAGCCAAGGCAGGTACTGGTGTTATCGCTGGTGGTGCTATGAGAGCAATTTTTGATTCTTTAGGAGTTCATGATATTGTTGCCAAATCTTTGGGTTCTAGTAATGTATATGCGATGATTGCTGCAACTTTTGATGCGTTATCTCAACTCTCTTCTCCAAAGAATATTGCTGAAAGGAGAGGAAAAAGAATAAATGAGGTATCAACTAAATCTACAAAAGGGCAACAAATAATATCAGAAGCAAGTGTGCAAGTTTAAGTAGTGTAATAGCCCTTTCAGCGTAGACTCATGGGTGTCAACTTAAGAAGTTTCGATGTCATTCTCGCGTAGGTAGCAGAATCTAAAAAATAACCTGCAAAGGCTATTAACCCAAATTCGGGATAAGAATTAGTTAATTCTTATCCCGAATTTGCGTGTGAATGGGGTTTGGAAGCAATGGGCTATAGTGAGTCTTTATATTTAAAGTAAAGTAATAATTGGGTTGTAGGAATTTATGAGTAGTAATCAAGAAAAAGTGAATGAGGCAAAGGTTAAAGTTACCCAAATTGGTAGTAGTATAGGTCGTAAATATGATCAGGAAGAAACCTTGGTAGGTTTGGGTCTAAATAAAATGCATAAATCTGTTATTTTGAAAGATACAAACTCTGTTAGAGGGATGATCAAGAAGGTACGACATTTGTTAAAAGTAGAAAATATAAATTAGAGTTTAGAAAATGAAATTAAATGAGTTATCTAACAATTTTGGTGCCAAGAGAGATAAAAAAAGAGTAGGTCGCGGTATTGGCAGTGGTAAAGGTAAAACATGTGGCAGAGGTGTTAAGGGGCAGAAATCTAGATCTGGTGTAGCTATCAAGGGTTTTGAAGGGGGGCAGATGCCTATGATTAAAAGATTGCCAAAGAGAGGCTTTAACTGTCCTAGTTCTAAGAAATATAGTGTAGTAAATATTGCTGATATAGAATTTTTAATAGCAGAAAATCGTTTGAACTCAACAGAAGTTGTAACAAAAGAGAGATTAGTTGAAGTCGGGTTAATTAAGAATACTAAATTATTGGTTAAATTACTATCTGTTAGAAGTGGTGAATTTAATAGTCCCTTATCATTTCAATTAGATGCTTATTCTGCTTCTGCTAAGAAGTTAATAGAACAAGTTGGTGGTCAAATATTGTAATTTATGAGTTTAAATTCCACACAAAAATCTAATAAAGACTTAGCTAATAGGATTATTTTTACTATTTTGGCTCTTATAGTATGTAGATTTGGGTCATTTATTCCTATAGCGGGTATTGATTCGGTTGCGTTAAGCAGTGTGGCTGAGCAAAATCAATCTGGTATACTTGGTATGTTTAATATGCTATCTGGGGGTTCCTTAGGTAGAATGTCTATTTTTGCTTTAGCAATTATGCCATATATAACTGCTTCAATTATCATTCAATTAATGTCAATAGCCTACAAGCCTTTAGAGAATTTAAAAAAAGAAGGTGAGGTTGGTAAAAGGAAAATCAATCAATTATCTAGGTATTTAACTGTTTTATTAGCTTCTTTTCAGGCATATGGTGTTGCAGTAAGTTTGGAACATGTTGTAACTAATGTAGGTCCAGTAGTTATTATACCGGGGCTTTTTTTCAAGGTTACTACCGTTATTACTTTAGTTGTAGGTACTATGTTCTTAATGTGGCTTGGTGAACAGATTACTGGTAGAGGTATTGGTAATGGATCGTCCTTGATTATATTTATAGGTATAGTGTCGGGGGTACCAAGTGCTATTATAAGCATGTTTGAGTTATCAAGAAGTGGTGGTTTGTCTCCGATAGTAGTTATGGCTATTTGTTTAGGAGTTATTGTAATTATAGCTATAATAATTTTCTTTGAGAAGGCACAGAGAAAAGTTTTGGTACAATATCCAAAGAGACAAGTTGGCAATAAAATTTATGGTGGTGATTCGACTCATATGCCTCTTAAACTTAATACTTCCGGGGTAATTCCGCCAATATTTGCTAGTTCGATTTTGTTGTTTCCTGTGACAATAGCTAATTTTTCTGGCAATAATTCAGAAATTATGAGTTTATTAACTTTCCATCTAGGGCATGGGAAGCCTTTATATATTTTGTTGTATGTTGCGTTGATAATGTTTTTTAGTTTTTTTTATACAGCAGTAGTTTTTAATTCAGAAGAAACAGCAAATAATTTAAGAAAGTATGGGGCATATATTCCTGGCAAAAGACCTGGTAAGAATACTGCGGAATATTTTGATTATTTGTTAACTAGGTTAACTGTAATAGGTGGTATATATCTTAGTTTTATATGTATAGTTCCTGAAATGTTAATGAATAAATACGCCGTATCTTTTGCCTTAGGGGGTACAAGTTTTTTAATTGTTGTTAATGTTGTTCTAGATACATTTGTACAAATTCAAACTCATTTATTTAGCAGTAAGTATGAGGGATTAATTAAAAAAATGAAGTTAAAAAACTAACTGATATTATAAAAAAACAATTCTTTAAAGCAAAAAATTATACATTTTAACTTAGTGGAGGGTATATATTATGTTATGTTTAAAGAAGAGTTTCAAATGATTATAGTGCTTATAGGGTCTCCTGGTTCAGGGAAGGGAACTCAAGGGCAGTTATTGGCAAGAAAGTTAAATTTACCTCATGTGTCTACTGGCGATATATTCAGACAAATGGTAAAGGTTAATAACAAGGATGGTTTGTTAATTAAAGAGTATATGGCACAAGGAAAACTTGTCCCTCCTAAATTGGTGAATAATGTAGTTAAGGAGTTTTTAACTCAGGATATATATAAAAACGGTTATGTTCTAGATGGTTATCCTCGTAATTTAGAGCAAGCTAATTTTTTAAGAATGTTTGCTAATCAAAAGATTAAAGTTGTGTTTTTCAACATAGACGATCAAGTGATTATCAAGAGGATTCTAGGTAGGTTTAATTGTGAAAATTGTGGACAAATTTATAATAGTTATTTCATTAAACCTAAGGTTGATAATGTCTGTGATGTTTGTGGGTCAGATAAGTTTATGCACAGACAAGATGATGATGAACAGACTATTAAGCAAAGAATAGAAGAATATAAAATAGAAACTTATCCGTTACTTAACTATTATAGAGATAATAGTGAATTCTATGTTGTTGATGCAAATAAGGATAAAGAAGAAGTAGAACTTGTTTTATATAAAGTGTTAAAAATGATTTGACTTTAAGGGATATTTTTATATTATTCCCTTTTGGTTATTATCGAAATTTTGGAGATTATTTGTGGCAAGAATAGCGAGTGTTAATATTCCAGCAAACAAAAGATTAGTAGTGAGCTTAACATATATTTATGGGCTTGGTTTTTCTGCTGCAGAAGAGATTTGTCAAAAAACTGGAATATCTGCAAGTAAAAGGGTCAAAGACTTAACAGATCAAGAACTTATTATTTTACGTAATATTATTGAAAAAGAATATAAAGTAGAAGGTGATTTAAGAAGAGAAGTGAATCTTAATATCAAGAAGAAAAAGGATATTAGAAGTTACCAAGGTCTTAGACATATAAGAAAGTTGCCTGTTCGAGGTCAGAATACTCATTCTAATGCTCGAACAAGAAAAGGTAAAGCTGTTGCGATTGCCGGTAAGAAAAAAGTTACAAAGTAATATGGTATAATGATGAGTCAGGCTAATACTAAGGTCAAGAAAAAAAGAAAAAATATTACTCTTGGCGTTGTTCATATAAAGACAACTTTTAATAATACTATTGTTACTTTTACGGATGTACAAGGTAATGCTATAGCTTTTTCAACAGCAGGTACACATGGTTTTAAGGGGGCTAGAAAAGCTACGCCTTATGCTGCTCAAATAACTGTTGATAAAGCCTCAGAAGTTGCAAAAGAACACGGTCTGAAAACTGTTTCAATTAGAGTGCAAGGTGCAGGGGCTCAAAGGGAATCGGCTATGCGTGCGGTATTTAGTCAAAATTTTATAGTTACGTCAGTTTTAGATGTTTCGTTTGTTGCACATAACGGTGTTAGAGCACCAAAAAGAAGAAGAGTATAGGGGCATAGGTAAATAATGTTATCATTAAATAAAAACTGGAGTGCATTAATAAAACCTTCTAAGATAGTTTATGACAGTCCTGATAAGAGTAGTAATATAGTAAAAATTGTGGTTGAACCTTTAGAGAGAGGCTTTGGTTTAACAATAGGTAATGCTATGAGGAGAATTCTACTCTCATCTCTTCAGGGTGCTGCAATAACATCAATAAAGATACTAGGGGTGGTGCATGAATTTTCTGCTATACCTGGGGTTAAGGAAGATTTAGTTGATGTAGTTTTGAATCTTAAGTCTGTGGTCATTAAGATGCATTCTTCAGAAAGAAAGATTGTCAGATTAAGTGCTACTGGTCCTTGCGTTGTAACTGCTGGGATGATTGGAACAGGGCATGATGTGGAGGTACTAACTCCTAATCATGTGATTTGTACTTTGGCAAAAGGGGCTCAGCTTGAAATGGAATTAGTGTGTGAGACGGGAAAAGGGTATGTTCCCGCTGCAAGCAGCGTTGGTTTGGAATTAGCTATTGGCGTTATCCCAATAGATGCGTTATTCAGTCCTGTAAGAAAGGTTACCTATAAAGTTGATAATACACGTGTTGGTCAAGTTACAGATTATGACAAATTGATTATGACCGTTGAAACTAATGGTAGTATTTCTCCGGAGATGTCTATAGCACTTGCTGCTAGAATTTTGCAAGATCAGTTGCAATTATTTATTACATTTGAAGAACAAACAGAAGATAAACAGGATAAGTTAGAAGAATTAGCATTTAATCCAGCGTTGTTGAAGAAAGTTGAGGAATTAGAATTATCTGTTAGATCTCAGAATTGTTTAAAGAATGAAAATATAATTTATATAGGCGATCTTGTTATCAAAACAGAAACAGAAATGCTTAGAACTCAAAACTTTGGTAGAAAGTCTCTTAATGAGATTAAGGATATATTATCAGGCTTTGGTTTAAAATTTGGTATGGACATACCAGGATGGCCTCCAGAAAATATTCAGGAGCTATCTAAGCGTTATGAAGATCCATATTAATAAAACCTGAATTAGATGTAACAAGTTATATCTAATTCAGGGATACATATAGAAACAATCAGGTTTGAAGCGATTCTTTACCTGATTGTTAAGTATTAATTTGCTAATAATTTTATTTTTATACGATATAAAAATAAGATTATTAGCGGTAATAGATTAAAATGCATTCGTAGAATCGCTTCAAGAATGCATTTTTCCTTATAACAAGCCAATTCGATATAAGAATTAACAATTCTTATATCGAATTGAGGTTAATAAAAGGTAACAACATGCGACATAAAATTAAGGGTAGAAAGCTTAATAGAACAAGTAGTCATAGACAGGCGATGTTTGCTAATATGGTCGCTGCACTTGTGATGAATGAGCAAATAAAAACAACTTTACCTAAGGCTAAAGAGCTTAGACCATATATTGAAGTGCTGGTAACTAAGGCCAAAAAATCTGATTTAGCGACTAGAAGAATGGTGCTTGCTAAAATCAAAGATAAAGTTGCTACTGAAAAACTTATTAGTGTTTTAGGCAAAAGATATAGTGAACGTCCAGGTGGTTATACTAGGATAATAAAAGCTGGTTTTCGTTATGGGGATATGGCATCAGTAGCTTATATTGAGTTTGTTGATAGAGATGTAAATAGTAAAGGCTGTATGACCCCAAAAGCAGAAAGTCATAACCATGAAGAACAAAACTAATGAATCTGTAGGAAAATAATAAATATGGCTAATCATTCATCAGCAAAAAAGGCAATAAGACAAACAATAAAAAAAACTTTAATAAATAAGAATAGGTCAAGTAGAATTAAAACTTACATAAAAAAAGTTTTGCAAGAAGTAACGCATGGCTCGAAAGAATCAGCTAAATTAGCTTTGGCTGTTGCACAATCTGAAATAATGAAAGGTGTAACAAAAAACATTATCAAATTAAATACAGCCTCACGTAAAATCAGTAGATTATCTCAAAAAATTAAAAATATGAATTAGCTTCTAGCTTCTTGTGTATGCCTTCTGTGTAACCTCAGTTTGATGAAAGACAGTTTAATAGCCTAGGGTGTATTATCCCTGCCTTATTACTATTACCCACATCTCTAGATTTGTGGGACGTCGTATATGACGTCAGTAGGTTCAAATATACGACTTTTAAAAGATGTAGGTAATAGTAGGTATGCAAGCGAGGATTCGAGAACAAAAAGAAGTGTTCACGAATTGATTCCTTTTGGTAGTTTTGTTGTCAAAATTTGCTTTCGTTCCTCATGGACATATATGTACTGCTTGTGGTTACTTGGCTATTTTTTTACTCAGAAATTCCTCAATAATTATTCAATTTGTGGGTACTTCCTAAAAATAATAGACTTCTTTCGAAACTCGCTTATGCTGAGGGATTTGAAGGAGACGCGGAACCTCGACCTGCAGCGTACTCTAATGTACGTGAGGATTCGAGTACCGCATCGACGTACAAATCACCAGCAGAAGTAGAGTTTCGAAAGAAGTCTAATGAACATATAGACTATAGAAATGAAACCTTTACAGAAGCTAGATAGAAAATGTATGCAAGTATCTAGTTGAGAGGGATATGCTAAATATTTCAGCCTTTATTATCACAAAAAACGAAGCTACTAGGATTGCAAGAGCTATCAACAGTGTTAAGGACATTGTCGAGGAGGTTGTTGTTGTTGATAGTGGGAGTACTGATGATACAGTACAAATTGCTAGAAATTTAGGAGTCAAAGTGATTTCTAACGGATGGAATGGATATGTTAAACAAAAGACTTTTGGTAAAAATTTATGTCAGAATGATTGGATATTAAATATTGATGCTGATGAAGAATTGTCAAAAGAATTACAGGATGAAATAGAGTTTATATTCGCTTCAAATAATCAAGATAACTATTTAGCCTATCGCACTAAAATTGTCACATTGCACCGTAATGATGATAAGATTCGCTGCTTTGCTCCTTATAATAAATGCATCAGATTGTATAATCGTAAATATAGTAGTTTTTCTGATAATAATATTACTACCCATGATTCGGTGTTATTTAATCTAAATATTAGTTTACAAAACAAAATCTATGATTTAAATGGTATAATTTATCGCAGGCTTGGCACGTCAATTGAACAACTGGTAGCTAAAGCAAATTGCTATTCCTCTGAGCAAGCAGAAAACTTAGTTAAACTAGGTAGGAGTCCATCAAAAACAAGAATTGTTACAGAAACTATGTTTTATTTTTTTAAATCATTTTTTATAAGACGATATTGGGTGTTTGGTCTTGATGGTTTTGTTGACTCTATGATTTTTGCTTTTGCACGGTTTATAAGACTTGCTAAAGCAAGAGAGTTGTTAAATAATAAAAAAGACGATAACAACATAGAAGCGTAGATTACATAATAGCCTACAATTTTTGTAAGGTTTAGTAGCAAGCTCAGCATATAGACATAAATACAGGGCAGTTTAAAAGTCGTTACCAGTGGGTGATATAAATATATATTTAGCTGCTATCGATGTCATCCCAGCCTCGGTACGGGAAAGAAATGTTCTGAGGGGGTGTTTATAGATTGTAGACCCTTGTTTTTGCAGGGGGTGACATCAATTCTATTACTATGACTCAAACATTTCTAGATTAGCTGTAATAGACTTCCTGCATAATTCTACTTTTGCTGGTAATTTGTGCGTGATACCGGTACTCTGCTCCTCATGTACATTAGAGTACGCTGCGGGTCGAGGTTCCGTGTCTCCTACAAATTCCTCAACAAAAGCGAATTCTGCAGGAAGTCTAATGTATATAAGGCTATACGCTAGTTATGGTTAAAACATTTCCATGTTAGCTATACTACTACTTTCTGTAAACAAAATTAAAAAATTTTAAAATAATTACTTGCATAAAATAAAATTTTACTGTATATGTGACTAGAAAACAATAAAACCGTTTGTTACGGTTCTTTTGTTATCAGAAATTATACTCAAATGATTTGAGTATAATCGAGGTTGAAAATGAATAGATTAAAGAGAAGATTAGCAATCTAATCAAAAATATGGTAAAATTCAAATGACCCTAGGGAAGATATTAATAAGTCGAAGATCCTATATATATGGACTATTATTTGTTGCAGTATCGATTGTTGTAGTGATAGTTTCTATCAAAAAAGTAGTCAGTAGACAAGCCCCAACACAGCAAGTGGACAATCAAGCTGTCGTAATTCCTGTAGAAGTGGTTAAGGCTCAATATTCAGAGGAGACAAATGATATATTGGTTACAACAGGTAAAACCTTAGCCTATGAAACACATGCAGTTAAAGTCAATACAACAGGAAGAATTAAAGAACTTGACTTGCCTATAGGTAGCTATGTTAAAAAAGGTGATATTTTAGCGGTATTAGATACCACGCAAATTGACTATCTGATTGAACTAGCAAATGAAGAGTATCGTCTTAAAGAGAAAAAAGCTAATGCGATGAAGCAGTTATTGGATAAGAACCTCATTAGATATACAGAGTATGTGAACCATAACATAGAATACCTTGATGCTAAACAAAAATATTATACATTACTTGATGAAAAAACCAATCATTATGTTGTTGCACCATTAAGTGGAATTGTTGAACGAAAACTTGTTACTGTGGGGGAGCTTGTTACACAAAAGGATAAAATAGTCGTTCTTTATGATATTCATATTATCAAGGTTGCGTTTGGTCTTGATGAAAGCGACTATCAAAAATTTAAAAGTTCGGGAGGAAGTTATGTCAACATCTATATTCCCGCTTTAAACTTAGCCCTTAAACTAAGTGATTTTAAAACTTCAGAAATTGCCCAAGATAAGAATCACTCAGTCTATATTGAGGCATTTATTCCAAATGATGATAATTCAATCATGCCGGGCTTATTTGTTAACGTAAATGTTATTTTCAATGGCAACAAGCAACGGATAAAATTGCCAAACTCAGCTGTTTTTTTTGACTCTTATTACTATGTCTATGTTATTGAGAATAATACAGCTAAAAAAGTAAGGATTGAAATAGGTGATAGTGATAGCCAAAGTGTAGAGGTAGTTAGTGGCATCAAACCCAATGACCAAGTGGTTATTTCAGGCAAGAAGGGATTGCATGACGAAGCCAAGGTTTTGATTGAAGATGAGACAACTCACTCAACAATACGAAATAGACCATAACTTATTGACGTACCGGAATCGAAACTTGACAAATTATAATAATAGTTTGGTAAATCGAGGATATTTCAATTTAATTTACAATATATTAATACTTTCTTTCATTATCGGAGAACTAAATTAAATGAATAAAAAAATTCAAAAACTATACTTTTTTATGATACTGTTATTCTGTAGTTCTGTTAGTGCTCTTGAGAATAATGATGATAACACAGCTAAACTTAAGCAATTAAACAAAATTCAAGCAGGTGCTATACAGGATCTGAGGAAGAAGGAACTTAAGCTTCAGGAAGAGTTGAAGCAAAAAGAGCAAGAACTGGAGGAATCTCAAAATATTAATGGTAGTGGTACTTCAAATAACTCAAATTCTTCATCAAATACAGGGCAAAGAACTACAGGAAGCAATAATGTTGCTCCAGAACAGTATATTGGTAGTAATAATCGTAATACTCAAGATAATGCAAGTTCTCAAATAAATTCTAAACTATCTGTAAATGATGACAAAAATCTTGATATTGTAAAAGTTCCAAATACTGCTGATTCTGTGCAGAAAACTAATCAATCACAAACTAATCCATCACAAAGTGATATAACTGGAAATTCGAACCAACAAGAAATAATGTTAGGTGATAAGAAGCAATCGAATAGTCAAATTAATCAATTGGACTCAGATGGTGAACCGCTGGAAACACGTGAAAATATTTTGAAATTTGAACTATTGCAGAGTGATATTGAAAAAGCTGAAGCAAAATTAAATGATTTGAATAATGCTTATATGGAGAAAAAATTAGCATTTGAAGAACTAGAGCAATTACAATCACAATTACCTAAACAACCAGAGATAAAAGATAATTCATTAAATCAGCTGCAAAATCAAGAAGCTCAAAAAAATGTGGCTGCTTTACAGGGTGATTTGCAGTTAGAGAAAGGGGTTGTTAAGGAAGAGTTAAAGACTCAGTTAGAAGAGACAGAAAAAAATACAAAAAATCAGCTGACAACACTTAGTGCAGCACAGAATTTAGAATATAATAAGTTGAATACAGATTTACAAGCTAAGTTGGATAAAGATAAAAAAGATCATGAACGAGTTCAGCAAGAATTAGTAGAAAAGGAGAAGGAAAATGAGAATTTGCAAAAGCAGATAACAACCTTAGGTAAAGATAAGGATGGCTTGGGGGTGGATTTAGTAGATGCTAGAAATAAGGCAGCAGCTTTGACTAAAGAAACTGTTGCTTTGAATGCCACTTTGACTGAAACTCAAAAGGCAAGTGAGAAGGCAGCTGAAGATCTAAAAGAACAACAGCAGAAAGTAACAGCTTTGACTCAAGCTCAGACAGGAAAAGATAAGCAAATAGAAGATTTGACTAAAGCAAAGGATGATGCATTAGCAGAGAAGGATAAGTTGGCTAAAGCAAAGGATGAAGCATTAGCAAAGCAGGCTAAGTTGGCGAAAGAAAAGGATGATGCATTAGCAGAGCAAGTTAAGTTGACTAAAGAAAAGGATGAAGCATTAGCTTTGACTAAAGCAAACGAGCAGGCATTAGAATTAGCTCAGAAAGAATTAGAAATAGAAAAGAGCAAATTTGAAGAAGCAAGTAAAAAGTTAGCTCAGGATAAGGATAAGTTAGGGAAAAGCTTAGCAGATGCTAGAAAAAATGCAGAAGATTTGATTACAGCAAACGATAAAGCATTAGACGAGAAGGGTAAGTTAGCTGAAGTACTTGCGGCTCAGCAAGATACGTTAGCAAAGAATCAACAGGAACTGCTAGGTTTGAATCAAGAAAGAGAGAAGATAGCTAAAGAGCTAAAAAATTTGACTGAAGCTCAAGCAAAGAAAGAGCAGGAATTTGCAGCACAAATGGCAGCTTTAACTAAAGAGAAACAGCAGCAAGATACGGAATTACAAAAGGTACAAGCTAAGTTAGATGCAGAGGTTGAAGATCATAAAGCAAAAGAGCAAAAATTAAAAGAAGCAAATGATAAGGTCGCTAAAGATCTAGCAGATTTGACTAAAGTACAACAGGAAAAAGATAACGAATTAAAAGGGATAAAGGATGAGTTGACTGAAACGATAGCAGCTCACGCATTAGACAAACAAAACTTAGAGAAAGAGAATAAGTTAGTGGTGGAGAGGTTTGCAAAGGCAGAAAATGAGATAGCAACTTTGATGGAACAAAAAGATAAAGTGGCTAAAGTTAAGGAGCAGTTGGAGAATAGTTTACAAGTTGCTAATAATGAAAAATATGCTATTCAAGATGAATTTGCTAAAGCACAAGAATCAGAAAGGTTGGCACAGGCTGAGATAGCAAAGAAACAACAGGCATTAGAGTCAGTTCAAAAAGAATTAGTAGAAAAGGAGAATAAATTTAAGGAAGAAAGTGAGAGGTTTGCAAAGGCAGAAAATGAGATAGCAACTTTGATGGAACAAAAAGATGAAGTGGCTAAAGTTAAGAAGCAGTTGGAGAATAGTTTAAAAGTTGCTAATAATGAAAAAGATGCTATTCAAGCTAAATTTGATAAAGCAGAAGAATTAGAAAGGTTGGCACAGGTTGAGATAACAAAGAATCAACAGGCATTAGAATTAGCTCAGCAAGAATTAGTAGAAAAGGAGAAGGAAAATGAGAATTTGCAAGAGCAGATAACAACCTTAGGTAAAGATAAGGATGGCTTGGGGGTGGATTTAGTAGATGCTAGAAATAAGGCAGAAGCTTTGACTAAAGAAACTGTTGCTTTGAATGCCACTTTGACTGAAACTCAAAAGGCAAGAGAGCAGGCAGCTGAGGATCTAAAAGAACAACAGCAGAAAGTAACAGCTTTGACTCAAGCTCAGACAGGAAAAGATAAGCAAATAGAAGATTTGACTAAAGCAAAGGATGATGCATTAGTAGAGAAGGATAAGTTGGCTAAAGAAAAGGATGATGCATTAGCAGAACAGGCTAAGTTGGTTGAAGATGTTAAAGCTCAGGCAGAAAAAATGGTAGCTTTGAATCAAGCAAAAGATGAGGCATTAAAAGACAAGGCTAAGTTGGATGAAGAGGTTAAAGTTCATGAAAAACAAATTGAGGAGTTGACTGCAACATTGGCTGAAGAAAAACAGGCAAAAGAGAAGGCTGATAAAGATTTAGCAGATTTAACCGCAGCTCATAAAGTAAAAGAGGAAGAACTTAAAGTAGCACAGGTTCAGTTAGCTGAAGCGGTTAAAGCTCAGGCAGAAAAAGATCAAGCTATTAAAGCTCAGGAAGAAAGAATGGCGGTTTTAACTAAAGAAAAACAGGAGCAAAATGCGAAATTACAAAAGGTACAAGAGAAGTTAGATGAAGTGGTTGAAGCTCATAAAGCAAACGAGCAGGCATTAGAATTAGCTCAGAAAGAATTAGAAATAGAGAAGAACAAATTTGAGCAAGAAAGTGAGAAGTTTGCTCAAGAAAAGGAACAGTTGAAAACAGAATTAGCAAATGCTAATCAGGATAATGAGGATTTAGACGTCAAGATAGCAGCTTTGACTCAACAAGCAAAGGAGGCAGAGGATAAGTTTGCTGAATTGGAGCAAGCTCACGAAGCTGCACAGGTTGAGATAGTAAATAAGCAACAAGAATTAGAAATAGAGAAGAGCAGGTTTGAGGAAGAAAGTAAGAAGCTACAAAAAAATATAACAGATTTAGAGGATGGTAAGAAACAGTTGGAACAGAATTTAGTAAATGCTGAAAGAAAAGCAGAAGATTTGACTGCAGCAAACGATAAAGCATTAGACGAGAAAGGTAAGTTGGCTGAAGCACTTGCGGCTGCTCAGCAAGATACGTTAGCAAAGAATCAACAGGAATATAAAGCACAAATATCAGATATAACTAACGCAAAAGATGAGGCATTAAAAGACAAGGCTAAGTTGGATGGAGAGGTTGAAGCTCATAAAAAACAAATTGCGGCTTTGAATCAAGCAAACGAGAAGGCAGTTAAAGATTTAGAAGTTCAGAAAGAACAAATTATAGCTTTGAAGCAAGAAAAAGAGCAGGCGGATAAAGGTCAGAAAGCTCTAGAAGAAAAAATTGCAGCTTTGAATCAAGCTAAGGAAGATAGGGGGAAAGAATTTGAGATTCTGCAAGAAGATAAGAAGAAGATGGAACAGAGTTTAGCAACTTTAAAACAAGAAAAAGAGCAGGTAGCTCAAGATTTGAAAGAACAACAGCAGAAAGTTATAGATTTGAATCAAGTTCAGATAGAAAAAGAACGGCAAATTGCAGCTTTAGCTGACGCTCAGCAAAAATTAGTGGAAGATAAGAACAAATTTGAGCAAGAAAGTAAGAATCTACAAAAAAAGATGACAGACTTAGAGGATGCTAAGAAACAGCTGGAACAGAACTTAGTAGATGCTAGAAAAAATGCAGAAGATTTGACTAAAGAGAAACAGGAAAAAGATCAGCAAATTGCAGATTTGACTGCAGAAAAAAATGTGGTAGCTAAAGATTTGGAAGCCCAACAGCAGAAAGTAACAGATTTGACTCAAGCTCAGGTAGAAAAAGAGGATAGAATTGTAGCATTGGATCAAGAAAGAGAGAAGATAGCTAAAGAGATAGTAGAAAAAGAGCAAGAAGTAGCAGATTTAGCTACAACATTGGTTGAAGAAAAACAGGCAAAAGAGAAGGCTGATAAAGATTTAGCAGATTTAACCGCAGCTCATAAAGAAAAAGATGACGAATTAAAAGTACTACAGGATCAGTTAGCTGTAGCGGTTAAAGCTCAGGCAGAAAAAGATCAGCAAATAGCAGATTTGACTCAAGTTCAGCAAGATCTGACTAAAACAAATGAGAATGCAGTTAAAGAGCTAGCAAAAAAAAACAAAGAAATAGCAGATTTGACTCAAGCTCAGGCAGAACAAGTTGCTCTAGCTAAAATAAAAGAGCAAGAAGTAGCAGATTTAACTGCAGCTCATAAAGCAAACGAGCTGGCATTAGAGTCAGCTCAGAAAGAATTAGCAGCAGAAAAGAGCAAATTTGAAGAAGAAAATAAAAAGTTAGCTCAGGATAAGGAGAATTTAGAAAAAAGCTTAGCAAATTCTAAAAAGAATGCACAAGAGTTGCAGGAAGCTCAAAACCAATCACTGCTAAAGTTAAAAGATGCAGAGGATAAATTAAATGATGCAGCTAAAAAGGTAGCAGAATTTAAAGAAGCAAATGATAAGGTCGTTAAAGAGCTAGCAGTTTTGACGGAAGCTCAGAAACAATTTGAGGAAGATAAGAAGCAGTTGGATGAAAGAATTGTAGCTTTGACTGAGGCTCAGCAAGTAAAAGAGCAGGAAATAGCAACTTTGATGGAACAAAAAGATGAAGTGGCTAAAGTTAAGGAGCAGTTGGAGAATAGTTTAAAAGTTGCTAATAATGAAAAAGATGCTATTGACGCTAAATTTGCTAAAGCAGAAGAATCAGAAAGGTTGGCACAGGTTGAGATAGCAAAGAAACAACAGGCATTAGAATTAGCTAAGAAAGAATTAGTAGAAAAGGAGAATGAATTCAAGGAAGAAAGTGATAAGTTTGTTCAAGAAAAGGAACAGTTGGAAGAAAAGTTAGCAACTGCTGAAAAAAATGCAGAAGCTTTGACTACAGCAAACGAGCAGGCAATTAAAGATCATGAACAAATAGCAGATTTGAATGCAGCTTTGCTTAAAGAAAAACAGGCAAAGGATGAAGCATTAGCAGAGCAGGCTAAGTTAGCTACAGTGGTTGAAGCTCAGAAAGAAAAAGAGCAAGAGCATGAAGCAAAAATAATAGCTTTGACTGAAGAAAAAGATCAGATAGCTAAAGCAAATGAGAAGGTAATTAAAGAGCTAGCAGAAACAAGGCAGGAAATTCAAGACCTAGAAGATGTACTTAAAGAAGAGGGACAGATAGTTGAAGATCTAAAAGCTTTGACTGAAGATTATAAAGAACAAATAGAAGATTTGACTGAGGAAACCGTACGAGTAGCTAAAGAGTTGGTAGAGAAAGAGAATGAAGTTGAAGAGCTAGCAGATGTACTTGAAGAAAAAAATCAGGTAGTTAAAGCTTATAGAGAACAATTAGAAGAATTGATAGAAGAAAACAAGCAAGTAGCTCAAGAACTAGAAAAAAAAGAGGAAGAAGTTAAAGCACTAGAAGATTTGACTAAAAAAAACGAGCAAATGGTTCAAGAGTTAGAAGAGAAAATTGCTTTGACTAAAGCAAATGGTGGAGAATTAAAAGCGCTACATGATCAATTGAAATTAGCTCAGGAAAAATCCAAGAAAGGTAAGATGCAATTGGTGGAAACCACGTACCATCTTACTGCACTTAAAGGACAATCAAGCCAAGTGGGAGGGAGAAACAATCAACAGCAAAGAGCGGATAAATTATCAGATAATCTAAAACAGGTTAAACAACAAGACAAAGATATTGCAGAAAGAGAGAGGAAAGTAAAAGATACTATATTAAAGCTTAAACGGGCAGAAGATGATATTACAGCAAGAGAGACCGCAATAAAAACTGCCAAACCAAAGCTTAAACGGGCAGAAGATGATATTACAGCAAGAGAGACCGCAATAAAAACTGCCAAACCAAAGCTTAAACGGGCAGAAGATGATATTACAGCAAGAGAGACCGCAATAAAAACTGCCAAACCAAAGCTTAAACGGGCAGAAGATGATATTACAGCAAGAGAGACCGCAATAAAAACTGCCAAACCAAAGCTTAAACGGGCAGAAGATGATATTACAGCAAGAGAGACCGCAATAAAAACTGCCAAACCAAAGCTTAAACGGGCAGAAGATGATATTACAGCAAGAGAGACCGCAATAAAAACTGCCAAACCAAAGCTTAAACGGGCAGAAGATGATATTACAGCAAGAGAGACCGCAATAAAAACTGCCAAACTAAAGCTTAAACGGGCAGAAGACGGTATTACAGCAAGTGTGCCAGCAACTACGGTACATAGGCGTTCAGCAAATGCAAAACCAGCATATCAAGAATTAGCTGAACTACAACAAGAGATTGCGACGTTAAAGGAGACAAATAAACAACTGCTTCGTAATCCTAACAGTACAAACAAAGCTGTAGCAGATAATAGTATTAAGAGATCTCATAGTTTAAATGATTTAACAAAATCACCCGATCTATCAGACAATAAACCTATTGAGACTAATATATCAGAAAAAAAACAGATCAAGAGTGAAGTTGTAACCCCAAAGAATCCTACAACTAAAGTAGTCAATTCAGTGCAAACAGTAGGAGTTGGTAGGATATCAGGAGTAAAACAGGACAAAACTCCAGTTGTAATCCAAAAAGGAGAATACCCAGCTAAGGTAGCTAGTCCAGTAAAAACAGTAAGAACTGGAGCTAGTAACGTATTAATAGAACGAGGACAGAATGGTCCTCAACTTGCAGCCTCAAAGCGGCCTACAACTAAGGTAATCGATCCAGAAATAGTAAAAAAAGATACTGCTGTAACTAAACCTAAAATTGTAATCCCAGCTGTAACTAGAATACCAAACAATGCCACGCCACCCAAAATCCTGAACTCACTACCGAGGCAAATAGGGGTGCAGAGTCCTACTAAGAATATTAGGCATTAATATGAAAAAATTTTTATGATAAAAAAATTGTTGGAACATAGTAGCTTCTTTATTGTGATAAATATTGTGGTTGTGCTATTTGGTATATACTCATATTTGCAGCTGAAAATTCAACTTTTACCAAACATTCCTGTTTCAAATATTTACATTTCTATCGTTAACCCGAATGTAAAGCCGGACCTGATAGAGAAATATACTACCAAACCTTTTGAGGAAGTTTTTTCACATATTGATGGTCTTAAGTCAATTATTGCTATTAGTCATTTAGGAGAGAGTAAAATAACTCTCAGTATTGCCAAGAAAGTTCCTATAGAACAAGCAATTAATCAAGTTAGAGATTTGATATTAAAAAATAAGGCTCTCCTGCCAGAGGGGGCTAAAGAGCCTATAATATCTACTGAAAGCTTTTCTGTTTTACCAATGATGTATATTGCGGTGAGTTCTAAGAACAATGTATCAGCTACTGCTGATGATATTGAGTTGATCAAAAAAAAGCTTAAATATGTTGATGGTGTAGCCAATACATCTAGTTTTGGTGTGACTGAAAAAGTGATTAATATCGATATTGATCCTGAAAAGATTGCAAAATATTATATCCCGTTAGATAGTATTCTTGCTTCGTTAACACTACAAAACAGCGATTTCTCTGGTGGTAAATTATCAAATCAATATAAAACGGAGTATATTTCTTTTGATACAGCAATTAGTAAGTTGAGTGATTTTGGCGAAATCAATTTAGAAAGTAATAATGTTGCTATAAAATTAAAAAATATTGCCAGCATTACAATATCAGATAAAGAGCTACTTAGCCTTGCTTATTTTGGCATGGATAAAATTGTTTTATTAGGTATTTTTGCTAAGTCGGATGCAAATCCAATCGACGTATCAAAGAGTGTCAAACATTTCCTAGAACATTATGAAAAAGCCAATCCACAATTTATCTTTCAGGTTATTATCGATGATAGCCAAGATATTTTACAAGCATTTCAAGAAGTAAGAAAAACTTTGCTTGAATCAGTCTTGTTGGTATCAGTAATTGTTTTACTGCTAATGGGATCATTGCGATATTCAATTATCGCAATTTGTGCAATTCCAGTCTCGCTTGCAGCTTGTTTTGTTATGCTGTACTTATGTGGTTTTACACTCAATGCCATAACAATGTTGGCGATGGTACTGGCTATAGGGTTAGTAGTTGACGACTCTATTGTAGTGATTGAAAATGCTGAACATTATTATCGGAAGAATAAAGATGCTTTAACTAGTATATTGCAAGCAATTTATAGTCTTTTTTTATCTGTTTTAATATTGATGTTTACGCTAGTAGTAATATATGTCCCTATTTTGTTTATTAAAGGAGAAGTAGGAAAAATTTTGCAGGAATTTGCTTTGTCAGTAATTGCTTGTTTAGTGATGTCCTTTATCGTTGCATTTACCTTAACACCCATATTGTTTTTAAAACTAGCAAATAATACGCATGAAAGCAAATTTGTTCAAATTGTTAATAAGATGCTGGATATGATTACCTATAAATATACGAATTCTTTGTTTTTTATTATACGCCATGCCAAAGTATTTTTATCCTTGGTAACTATTGTTGTAGCGGCTGGTACATATGTTGCAGTTAACAATATGAAAATAGAAATTGAGCCATTTGAAAAAAAAGATATGCTCATACTTACTAACACCTTTATGGTTAATACCAATTTAAGTTACATCCATCACTATATGGAGAAAATTACTAAAATAATCAAAGATAATGATAATATAAAATATACTCTGAGCATTGAAGAATCACCACGTTCAACGATTTGGTTGATATTAAAAGATAAAGCTAAAGCGGTACAAACATTGCATGACATTGAAGCTAAACTAGCAAAAATAGCAGTGGGTGGAGATATTTCAGTGAAATTTGCTCAGGGGAAAAATGCTGGTTCAGCAAAGGGTAATGTTGAGTTAAGCTTTTATGTCAATAACCAATCATCCATGGAGAATGCTTGGCAGGCTGTTCATTTTATACAGACTAACTCAAAAGATTTATTTACTAATGTTATAGCTATTGAGGCTTCACCTGTACAAGATTATAAAATTTGGTGTAATCAAGATAAGTTATTTAAATATGGTTTAAGTCAGAAAGATATATCAAGTACGTTAGACATTCTGTTTAATGCTAGGAAGATAGGGAGCTTTAAGCACTATGATAATAGCTATGATGTCATCGCTAAATCAGATCCTAAATTTGGCAAAACACTAAGTAATATACAAAATATGTTCATTACAACACAGAAAAATGGAGAAAACCTTATTCAGCTTAAGGATATATGTGATATTAATAGGGTGAATACCGTTAATCAAATTATGCGTTATAATGAGCAATATTCCATTGAAGTAATTGCCACTGCTAAACATGGTATTAAATTGCAGGATGCAGTTCATTTTATTAATCAGTTAAACAGCAAGTTACCAAATGATAGTGATATTAGCTATAGTGAGCAAACGCAAATACTTATTGATTCAACATCATCATTTACAGTACTAATTTTACTATCTGTACTTGGACTCTACTTATTAATGTTTGCACGTTTTAACGACTCAATTCTATCACTGTTTATTTTAGTTGGGGGAATTCCAGCCGCTTTAAGTGTAGCATTATTAAGCTTATATTTTTCTCAAGGGGGATTAAATATATATACGCAAATATCACTTATCACACTAGCAGGATTAATGACTAAGCATAGTGTGTTGTTATGTAGTGCAATGCATCAGAAGGGACAAAGAACTCTAAAAACAATAGTAACAGCGGCAACATCAAGAATCAGGGCAATTTTAATTACTTCTTTAGCTATGAGTATTGGTTTGTTGTCACTTTTCTTTGATAATGGCAACTATGCCAATAGTCGTTTTCAAATGGCTATAGTTTTGGTAACAGGGATTGTTGTTGGGTCGATATTAACACTTTATGTAACACCTTTGCTTTATGTTGGTTTTCATCAACTGTCGAAAGTTAGAAGAGCTAGGGAGCAGTAGTAAAAGCTATTAGTTTAATATATAAAAGATAGCTTTAATTATACAGGATAATGATAGCACAAATATTAACCCCACTAAGTATAATATTACAAACCAAAACCATTGTTTGGATTTTTGAGAAATAAAAATTTTTCTCAACTTACTAATACATAGGGTGATGAGTCGATTTTCCACGGAATATATAATAACAATAAGTTGTATAACCCAATATTATTGGTAAAAGTGTTGCCGCCCCTACCAACATTAGAGATTGTGATTCTGCTGCCGCTGCCGCTTGCCACAGAGATATTTGATATGGTACTATAAAAGGCCAAATACTTAAGATAAGCCCCAAATAGCCTAGAATAAAAAGTAAAACTGAGTAACAAAAAGGCTGAAATTCTTTATTCTTATAAAGAGTTGAAAGTAACCTAAATAATGTAAAAATAGTTAAAACGGGGATTAATGAGAGATATATAAAATTAGGCATACTAAACCAAAATATACGAATTCGCTCATTTAAAAACGGTATCCATAAACTTACTAAACCCATAAATAACATAACATATATTAACACGTATGATGCGGATTTACGAGCCCATATTTGGGTATTTTTGTCAGTTTTCATTATCAGCCAAGTAGCCCCAAGAAGAGCGTAACCAAATACTAGAGCAATACCTGTCATGATAGAAAAAGGTGTTAGCCAATCAAAAGCATTGCCAACAAATATCCTGCCATCAATTTTAATTCCTTGTATAAAAGCTCCTAGCATAATTCCCTGAAATAATGCAGCGATGATAGAGCCAAAATGGAAAGAGTAATCCCATATGAAACAATATTTTAGAGAGGCTTTAAATCTAAATTCAAAAGCTACTCCGCGGAAGATTAATCCCAAAAGCATTACGGTAATTGGTATATAGAAGGCTGACATTAAAACTGAATAAGCTAGTGGGAATGCGGCAAATAACCCCCCACCACCTAAAACTAACCAAGTTTCATTACCGTCCCAAAATGGTACTACAGAGTTCATCATTTTATTGCGGCAATCTTGAGTAGGAGCAAATGGGAATAATATACCAATGCCTAGATCAAAACCATCTAATAATACATAAAGAAAGATTGCTGTGGCAATTATTCCACCCCAAACCAAAGGTAAATCTATATAGGGAGCAAAATTAAGCATGGTTGATATATCCTTACTACGCTAATTCGGGATAAGAATTTGTCAATTCTTATCCCAAATTCAGTGAAATTATAGATTGCTTCGTCGACCTATGGTCTACTCGCAATGACGTTTTATAGGCGTATATGTCATTGCGAGCGAACGTACGTGAGTGTGGCAATCCATTTTGCTAAAAACATGATTTTAATCTTTTAAAATCATGTTTTTAGCTTTAGAAAGGTTTGAAATGTATTCGCAAAACCGCTTTAAGAATGCATTTTTCCTTATATTAAAGCCCATTCGGGATAAGAATTAACTAATTCTTATCCCGAATGGGGGTATATACTATAGTTGTAGTACTAGGTCCTTTTTTTATTAAAGTTATAATATAATAAATGCCTCCGCCAAATATAAAAGCATACACTATAACAAAAGCAATTAGTGAGGCAAAGATATATTGACCTAATACTGGTGAAGATACTTCAGATGTTCTGAGTATATTATATACTACATAAGGTTGCCTACCAACTTCTGTAACAAACCAACCTGCTAATATTGCTATAAAACCAGATGGAGTCATCAACATGCACCAATATTGAAACCATTTTGTATCAAATAATCTTTTACGTAAGTATAACACTAATGCAATAACCCCAGTAATTACCATTAATATACCGATTCCTACCATTACTCGGAAGGAAAAAAATACTATTAATACAGGAGGTCGATTTTCTTTTGGCCATTCTTTTAAACCTTTTACTTCTCCATCTAAGCTGTGTGTCAGTAATAAGCTAGCAACTTTTGGTATTTCTATAGTATATTTTGTCGTCTCTTCTTCTGATAAAGGCCAGCCAAAGAGTCTAAGGCCTGCTCCTTTCTCTGTGTCCCATATACCTTCTATAGCAGCAACTTTTGTCGGCTGATGTTTTAGAGTATTTAACCCATGTTGATCACCAATAAGAAGTTGTATGGGGGCAACAGCTACTGCCATTAACATTGCCATGCCAAACATGATTCTAGCATGGTTAACAAATTTTTTATGTAAAAGATAGCAGGCAGCAACACCACCAACTGCAAAAGCTGTAGTTAAATATGCTGCTACAATCATATGACAAAAACGATATGGAAATGAAGGATTAAAAATAATTTTCAACCAACTTACCGGGTATAAAATATTATCTGCTCGTACTTCATAACCAGTAGGAGTTTGCATCCAGCTATTAGCTGCAAGAATCCAAAAAGCAGAGATAATTGTACCAACTGCCACGATTAAAGTGGCAGCGAAATGCATATTTTTACTGACTCTATTCCAGCCAAATAGCATAATTCCAAGGAAAGATGATTCCAAAAAGAATGCAGTAAGCACTTCAAAACCTAAAAGTGGTCCAAGTACATTACCTACCTTATCAGAGAAACCTGACCAATTAGTACCAAATTGATAAGACATAACAACGCCTGATACCACTCCCATACCAAAAGTAATAGCAAAAATCTTAATCCAAAATTTATATATTTCTTGATAAATATTATTGCCAGTTTTAATCCATAACCCTTCTACGACAGCAAGCCAGCTAGCAAGGCCAATGGTAAAGGACGGAAAAATTATATGAAAACTTATGGTAAAGGCAAATTGTATACGAGATAGTAGATTAGGATCGAATTCCATATTGTTACTTTGTGTCAAACCGCTTTAAGTCTGATTGTTTATACTCTCATTCCAATTTCGGATTAATGAAATTAATCCGAAATTGAGGTGATAAGAGACTTCTTTGATAAAAAATACTATAGTCAGTTTTATTTTCAAATGCTACCATACACTATTCGCACTAGATTGTCACGTTAAGTTAACCTCATTTTATGCGAATTCGGGATAAGAATTTATCAATTCTTATCCTAGATTCGGTGAAATTATGGAAACAATCAGATTTGAGACGGCTCTGCATCTGATTGTTAAATTAATATTGTGCTAAAATCATGTTTTTAGCTTTAGAAAGGTTTAAAATGCATTCGCGTTAGCCGTTTTAAGAATGCATTTTTCCTTATATTAAAGCCAATTCGGAGTCACATTCGAGTATATAAACCTTTGATTCTATTTATTCAACTTAAAAATTTTTTAAATATTGCTTGCATGTAATGGAATTTTACTGTAATATGACCACAAATATCCGTTTCAAACGGATATTTGTGATATAAAAACTAACTGGAGGAATAAATATGACGTTTGGAACAGTGTGTAAGCAAGTTGTTGCTAAAGTACGCTATGGTGGTTTAACTACTTTATTTGATAAAAATCCTTTATTTACAGCTGTAAAGACAGGTAATGTAAAATTAGTAAATCATTTAGTTACAAAAGGTAATGTAAATAATCAAGATAAAGACGGTAATACTGTACTACATTATGCAACAGAACATAAAAACAATCCTAATAGTACTAAGATCACTGAAATGTTATTAGAAATGGCAGCAGATCCAAATATAGCTAATAAGGACACTAATACACCATTAGACATTGCTTCTATAAATGGTAATTATCCAAATGTTCATCTATTAGAAGCATATGGTGCTAGAATTAAAAAACCATATTTGTTTAAGGCACAGCTAGATAAGAATATACAGAAAGATATAAATGATTTTCGGGAATTATTGAACAAATCAATGGGTTTATCATCTGATGCTCATTTAAAAAAGATAAGTGATATTGTAGAATCCTTATATGAAGCAACAAGTCATGACACTACGGATTATTCATTTAATAATAAATGTACTACTATATACCAAACTGTACTTGATCGTGGTATTGGTGCAGTGTCTGTTCCATTGTCAGGGGTAGATGATGGACTATCTTTTGATTCTTAATGAAGTAAGTGGGTAGCAACTGGAAAATGGATGAAACATATATATACTCAGGTAGAACTTCAAGAATTGTCGGCGTCGTGTCAAAGGTCTGTGCTGCTCCGTTACTCATGTACGCTACGCCGCTCGACTTTGCTACTGCCTAGCTCTTCTTGAAGTTATACTATCGTCTACCCAACTCTTGAAATCATAGTAGTATACTCGATGAAAATCAAGAATTGCGTTGTCGTCTTCAGGGATCGTAGGTAGCCACGTACTAAATGTACGCCTAGCCCCTACAACTGTTGAAAGTTAAAAAACCGTCTATTAGCGAAGTGCCGTTAGGTGCTGTGGCAATCTTCATGATAGTCAAGGTCTCCTTCACGAGATTGCCACGTCGCAGCTTGCAGCGGCTTCTCGCAATGACGGTTTAAGCCTTACAACAGCGCTTCGCTAATAGACGGTTTTTTAACTTTTAACAGTTATGGATGTCACCCCTAATGGCATACTGAACCTACTATTAATTTATTACATCGATACTTGAGGTTATATATAGACAAAAACAACAGCTAGAGCAGCAGAAACAATTAGAATTAACACAAAATAATGTAATTGGTATTTACTTTTTGATTATTATACCTTATATTTTAAAAATATTAATTTTATATACAAAGTATTACTTATGGCAAATTTACAGGCTAGACTTAATTCGTTAATGGCTCAAAAAAACATAAATGCTATAGATATAGAGAGGAAAACTGGACTAAGTAGAAATACTGTCTATAGCATTTTGTATGGTAGTTCAAAAAATCCTAGTGCTAATAATTTACAATTAATTGCAAAAGCCTTAGACATTAACTTGGAAGCTCTTGTTATTGATAATGAAATAAACCTCGAGATACTAACTGTTGATCAGATAAAAATTTTTAGCAAAGCTACTAGTGCAACAATTAATATATTAATTGAAAGAAACTTAAGTTTCTCATTGAGAAACCTTACAGTTCTAATAAAAGAAGTATATGAGTATGCTTTGAAGAAGCAGTCTGTTGATAATATATTTATAGATTGGATAATTGATAAATATCATAAACCTTAATTGTGTGGTTATAGACACGGTTACAAGATAATTGTCAGATGAATAAATTTATAGTGTACTCTTCTGATCCTACGAATTGTTTTTTGAGAATATCATTGATTCGCATGCGTAACTATACTATATATACGCTACGCCTTCTCACCATTCATTTTCAAATCATTTGAGTATGCCTGTCAGCAGCAACTAAAAATTCAATCAGAAGATTTACCATTGTCAGTATCTTTAGTAGGGGCAATTCTACCAACCATTTCATCTAGTGATATTTCAAAATAATCTGCTAGGGCTACTACAATTTGACTATTTAAAGTTTTTTGTTCCCTATTACTATTAACAAAACTATGTAAAGAGTTATTACTAAAACCTATAGTCATGCCTAATTTATATAAGTTTAAATTTTGTTTCTTTACCTTATCAATCAAAAACTTCTTTATATTAGAAGTGATGTCACTTGATGTAATTTTATAAAATTCTAGACTTTCTATATTAGGTAAAGAAATATATTCATTTCTTCCTACAACTTCATCCATAGAACACTTAAAGTAGTCAGCAATTTTCAATATATTACTAATAGTTGGGTTAGCTTTCAGACATTGCATAATATTAGTTACAGTAGAATAAGGAATGCCACTTTGTTCAGCAAAATCTTTTCTTGTTAATTTTAATTCATCAAACTTTTTTTTGAGGAATTCTTGTATTTGGTGAACAAGAGCCATATACTCAGAACAATTAAAATTTAAATACTCCCACCATAGAAATATTTTTTCTTGACACCTCAAAATAACTATAATAAACTAGCAAAATAGAATGAGATTATTAAAAAAGAGATCAATGATTATTGATTAATTTTTTAAAGCAAAGAATATACTTTTCTAAATCTCAAACTAAAAAACCAATATAATACTTAAGCTCTACTCTTAAATAAAGCTCAAGTATTATATTGAATATTATAGTTAACTGGTAAGTACTTTCAAGTTCGCAAAATTTCTAAGTACTTACTAGTAGCATTAATCAAATAGCATCAACTGCTATTTAAATAATAACCTTTTTATTGAGGTATTACTGTGATCATATACAAATTTCTTAGCCAAATCAACCCCAAATCAACTTATTTCAACCTCATTTATTTTTACAATCCTAGTAATACCATAATTCTATAATGTAAATGATATCAATCTTAGAACAATACAATGGAAGTAGAATATGTATTACCCACTATTAGTCATTCTATTATTCAGCATAATCATAGGGCAGATATTGTTAATTCTGTTATCTGTCAGGTGGTTTAGTAATATCCAGCTAAGCTATAACAATATTATTAGCATCAGTAAAGACTTCCCCAATACCTACATCAAGGCAAAAGATGAAATAGCACTATTGCATAAAGAAATAATAGAGTTAATTACTCTAAACTACTAAGAAAGAGCAAGGTATATTACATATGACGTTTCGTTTAGAAGAGATGCATATATGCATAGAAATGCTACTTAATGAATTTAGAGAGCTTACTAATACTACGTCACAGACCAAGGAGAAAAAATAATTCTTATAATAATCCTTGTATGTTCAAGATTCATTCAAGTATATATACTCTTCTGCTTTGAAAAATTGTTTTTTGAAAATATCATGGATTCGCATGCGTAACTATACTATATGTACGCCTAGCATGCTCACCATTCATTAGACTTCTTTCGAAACTCTACTTCTGCTGGTGATTTGTACGCGACGTCTGTACTCGAATCCTCACGTACATTAGAGTACTCTGCGGGTCGAGGTTTCGCGTCTCCTTCACACCCTTGCGCATAAGCGAGTTTCGAAAGAAGTCTATTTTCAAATCCAATTCTTCAAATCATTTGAGTATACCCTAACTCAATATATATAAAAATAAGAGACAAAGAGATATATTAGGAATATAATCTTCTAAATATCAGATTTATTAGGAATATATTCATGATTATCAAGAGATTTTTAAATTTAAAATTACCTGAGAAGCAATCTTGTTTTTTATGGGGGGCTCGTAAAACTGGCAAATCAACATATTTAAAAAAATGCTTTCCAAACGCTCTTTATATAGACTTACTGCAAGCAGATATATATCAAATTTATTTCCAACATCCGGAACGTTTAAGAGAAGAAATAAACGCACAAAATAAAGTATCTACTATCATTATCGATGAAGTACAAAAAGTACCTTTGCTTCTTGATGAAGTGCATCATTTAATAGAATCAAATAAGTTTTTGGCAAATAATTCTCTACAATTTATTCTTTGTGGATCAAGTGCAAGGCGATTAAAATCAACTGGAGCTAATTTACTTGGAGGTAGAGCTTGGAGATATATGTTTTTACCACTATGTTATCCTGAACTAAAAGAACTGAATTGGCATAAAATATGTAATCATGGGCTTATTCCAGACCATTATATAGCTTCGCAGAATATTCATAAATATTTAGCTTCGTATTTATATGATTATATTTTACCGGAAGTCCAGTTTGAGGCAAGTCTGAGGAAAAGAGAGGCTTTTGCTAGATTTTTAGAAATTATAGGAATTTCTAATGGTGAAATGATCAATTATAGTAATATTGCTCGGGATTGTGCAGTAGATGCAAAAACTGTTAAAACATATTTTGAAATATTAGAGGATATGTATCTTGGGTATCATTTATATCCTTATAGGTCACGTACTAAACGACAAATTATTACAGAAACACCTAAATTCTATCTTTTTGATACTGCTCTTGTTAATTATTTAAGAAAATATGAGTATCAAGAAATGATAGGATTTGAAGCTGGTAAAGCTTTTGAACATTATGTGTTTCTAGAATTTATAGCATATAAATATCTAAATGATAAAAGAGATCAGTTATGTTATTGGCGTACGAAGGAAGGTTACGAGGTTGATTTTATCGTACAGGATAATGCATTTGAAGTTAAAATTTCCTCTTCTATACAAAAAAATCATTTAAAAGGACTTTTAGAATTTGCAAAAGAACATAATTTTAAATTACATGTTATTAGCTTAGAAAAAACAAAACGTGTAATCATATTAGAAAATAAAGAAATTACTATTTGGCCTATAAGAGAGTTTCTAGATATGTTATGGGGAAATAATATATGGCAGTGAACTTAATTTTCTGGCAATAATATTTCTCTCTTACCAGTATGGTTAGGAGGAGATATTACCCCATTTTGTTCCATTTTTTCAACAAGAGTAGCCGCTCTATTATAGCCAATTCGTAAACATCTTTGTATATAGCTAATTGATACTTTTCGTTCTAATTGTACGATTTGTACTGCTCTTTTATATAAAGTTTCATCACTGCTTGAATCATCTCCTAGACTCTCGCCATTTATTTCATCATCATCTAGTTGTTGGGTCACTGCTGAAATATATTCAGGCACTCCCGTGGATCTTAAATATTGGGTAACCTTCTCTACTTCTTTATCATCAACAAATGGACCATGCACCCTAGTAATCTTTGAAGAATTACCCATATAAAGCATATCTCCCATACCTAGTAACTGCTCAGAGCCTTGTTCACCAAGAATAGTTCTACTATCAATCTTAGAAGTTACTTTAAAACTGATACGACTTGGGAAATTAGCTTTGATTACCCCAGTAATAACATCAACAGAAGGTCTTTGAGTTGCCATGATGATATGAATACCTGCTGCTCTTGCCATTTGAGCTAGACGCTGTATTGACAATTCAATGTCTTTGCCAGCTACCAACATTAAATCAGCCATTTCATCAACAATTACTACAATGAATGGTAATTTCTCCATATTCATTTCAATTGTTTCATAGATAGGCTTACCAGTTTCCGGATCAAATCCTGTTTGAATAGTACGTTCTAATATTTTACCTGCCGATGTAGCTTCTGAAATTTTAGCATTATAACCTGCTATATTTCTTACCCCAATATTTGACATTGCCCTATAACGATTTTCCATCTCTTTTACCGCCCATTTGAGGGCTACCACTGCTTTGCTTGGCTCAGTAACCACTGGAGTTAGAAGATGTGGTATGCCATCATAGGTAGATAATTCAAGCATTTTGGGATCGATCATTATTAAACGGCATTCTTCCGGGGTATAGCGGTAAAGTAGGGAAATTATCATAGCGTTAATTGCCACTGATTTACCGGAACCTGTCGTACCAGCAACTAACAGATGGGGCATTTTTGCTAAATCTGCAACAAAAGGTTTACCAGCTAGATCCTTTCCTAAAATCAATGGTAGCATAATACTGCTATCTTGATATTCCGGTGTTTCGATTAATTCTCTTAGACAAAAGAATGCTCGTTGTTTATTTGGTAATTCAATACCTAAAACGTTTCTACCCGGTATTACGGCTATCCTAGTTGATATTGCCGATAAAGATCTAGCAATGTCATCTGATAAACCGATAATCCTAGAAGATTTAGTACCTGCAGCTGGCTCAAATTCATATAACGTTACCACTGGACCTTGGCTAATATTAATTACCTGACCTTTAACCCCAAAATCACCTAGAACAGTTAATAATGCTTGGGCATTATGTTGTAGTTCTGATGAAGTTTCTACTTTGATATTTTGGTTGTCAGCTTGTTTTAATAATTCGATAGGGGGCAAGTATGGTAATTCGCCATTTTCTTTTTTGAATGGAGATTGTTGTTTTGAAAAATGGGAGTGTATGTCATTATTTTTTTCTTGTAATGCATCTATTTTATGAGCATACGTTGCTTCTTCTTGATTAATAAAAGGTATCTTTTTTATCAAAACTTGTTTCGTTGACTTGGTATTTGTCGATATTGTAGGTAAAAGTATAAATTTTTTATAAGGTATTAGTTTAAATAATTTAATTATAACGATCCCAAAAACTGAAAATTTTATTTCAGTCAATAAAAATAATAAAATAAATGTAGTAATAATTAAAGCATAATCGGCTCTACTGTCCAATTGCTTGATTATTGGATAAATAATAGTACCTGTTGTCCCACCTGCACCTGCCGGTAAATAATTAATTTTTATATTAGTGCAGACTATCGATAATGATATAATTGACAGCAGCATCACAATTATCCTGACGGTAGCCCATTTTTTCTTTAAACGCCATACACTCAGAGACCAAAAAATACAACAAATTGGTAAAATAAAGGACGCTATACCAAAAAATTGGTAAAAAATATCTGCCAAATAAGCACCGAAATGACCTAATAAATTGCTAGGATATTTGTCTGTGACAGAATTAAAGGAAGGATCATTTGGATTATAAGTCACTAGTAATAGAGCAGTAGAACAACCCACCAACATTAATAAAGCAGACTGCACTCTATGATTAGTAAAAATTTTGTTTATGTAATATAGCACAAAAGTTGCCTAAAAAAATGAACCACTTTGGTCGTTGCCTAAAATCCTCAAAGAACCTGTATGTAAGGTGGAATCCATATATCTGTATAATAGATTCAGACAGGGACGGTTTCCTAATAATAAAAATTATAGTCCCGGGGCAATACGTTAAGCTCACGAACCAGGCAGCCCATTATAAACATTAGACCTCTTTTGAAACTCTACTTCTGCTAGTGATTTGTACGTGATACCGGTACTCTGCTCCTCACGTACATCAGAGTACGCTGCGGGTCGAGATTCCGCGTCTCCTTCACACCCTTGCGCATAAGCAAGTTTCGAAATAGGTCTATTGATGTTTCATACACGGGATTATATAATATCACTTTCCAATCTTTCTCGCAAGGTCTTCTAAATATTCTGCTATAGTACTTAACGTTTCTGCAAATTTTTCTTCTTCGGGAGGTATATTAGCACCATCAATTTTAGCAATTTTGTTAGTCAAGTTTTGTACTTGTTCCTGTAAACTCAATGCAGACATAACTAATAATAGTTCAAATGATGCTGATGGGTTAACTTTTTTTATCTGAGCAATATTTTCATTCAATCTGGCTGCAAGATTGCATAATTCTTCTCTTGATCCTTCACTACATGCGAGTTGGAAAGTTTTGTTACCAAGTAGTATTGTTACTATAGACATCTTTATTTTATGTATTTTTATGTTTTATTGCTTCAAGTTCAGCAATATATACGGCTATTTGCTCAAGTATTTTTGCATAATTATCCCTGAGCTGTTTATTTTCATCCTGCAGTTTATTGATTTCTTCATGTTGCCTAGCGATCTTTGACAAGAGACCTTCAAGACCTTGATCCACTTCTTGCATTAACTTAAGTAATAAATCATTAGTTATTTTCATTCAGATGATAATATTAAGTGATAAATTATTGGAATTATTATTAATATTAAAACAGAAATAATAATTAGTTGTTTTTTCCATTTATAGTCCAATATCATTGGATCTGACCTATTTCTGAGGTCAATATCTTTTGAAGATTCCTGCTTGTCTTTTTCACTGAGATTTACATCTATCCCTAAATAGTTTGAGTATAATTTAAGATAACCTTTTACATAAACTTCCGCTGGCATCGAACTAAAATCCTCCTCTTCAAGAGCTACCAAATATTGCTTCCTAATCTTCAAATAGCTAGATATTTCTTCAAGAGTTTTACCAGATTCTATTCTCGCTTGTTTTAGGGATGACGACATAACGCATTACTCAAGCTTACGCAAAAAAGTTTCAAATTTCTTGTTTGCTAAAATTAAAATATTTAAGTCAATAGTTTCTTGCAATCTAATTCCTTTTACAAAATCTAAAAAAATACATGCGGCATCTATATTATTATCAATCCATAACTCTAAATCAATATTTAATTTAGAGTTGTTAATTATTTTAGTCAATAATTGTCTTTGTTTATCATATAAGTCATCTTTTAATGATTGAATTGATAATCTATTCCAGTAGGAATCATTTAGTTGTTTATCACAAGATTTACGAAGCCAATCAATACTAAATTTATTACCAGTAGTGAAATATAAATTAGCAACATCATTATTTTTAGCTTTTGTCTTTTTTGCAATATATATTATATCAAAGACAGACACTAGGCTGTCAAGAGTTGCAATCCTATGAGCTATTTCATCTGTCACTCCTGATAAAGTATATTGCTTAACTTTATTATCGAATTTATTTTTTGCTTCTCCTAAAAGAAGATTACCAAACACTTTACTAAGCATTCTAGCTGGTTCATAAAATTCATCAATGGTATTGCTAATATTGATAGGATGTTTTTTATGCTTTAGAAACCAAGAGATACCTCTACGCATAATTTTAGCAAGCTCAGTGAACATGTCAATTTTAACTTTATGATCTATATTACTTGCTAGAGATTCTATTATAGTCCATAGATTATCTAAATCAAAAATTTCACAGATAATAGTATACGAACGAACTATATCACAAAGAGCAGCCTGAGTTTCACGTTTTATAAGATTAAGTGATGGTCCGCCTAATTGATTGACAATTTTATTTGTTACAACGGTTCGAATAATTTCATGTTTAAGCGGATGAGCTAAAATTTCCTCACGGAACTTTTCTTGCATTAGTTTTGGAAAATAATTAATCAGATAAGATTCAAAATACTTATCTTTTGAAAATGTTGCTGTTATTAAATCATGATAGACTGAGCGTTTACTATAAGAAAGTAATACACAAAGCTCGGGGCGGGTCATACTTTCCTTATTAACTGTCCTTTTACTGAGTTCTTCCTGAGTTGGTAAGAACTCAACAGTTCTATTAATTAATTTTTCTTCTTCTAAAGTATCAATAAATTGGCTAAATATTCCGATAGTTGAAGTACTAGATAATTGCATTATATCAAGTGCCTGATTTTGCTTATAGTTATCAACTAGAACCAGTTCTTCGACGTGTTTTGTCATAGTAAATAAGAACTTATTACGTTCTTCTAAACTAATCTTCTTAGAGGACATAGCTTGATTAAGAGCAATTTTGATATTTACCTCATGATCCGAACAATCAACGCCAGCTGAATTATCAATGAAATCAGTATTTATTCTCCCACCTAGCTTGCTATACTCTATTCTACCTTGTTGTGATACACCAATATTTCCACCTTCTCCTATTACTTTAGCTCTGATATCTTTACCATTGACTCTAAGATTATCATTTGCCTTATCGCCTATCTCTAGGTGATTTTCCGTTGAAGCTTTTATATAGGTTCCTATACCGCCATTCCAAAGCAAATCAACTTCTGCTTGTAGGATAGCTCTAATCATATCTTCAGGAGATGATTCGCTAATGTCTAGTTTTAGCAATAACTTGGCTTCTAGGGATAATGATATAGACTTACTGCTTCTCTCAAAAATTCCGCCACCTTTTGAAATTAATTGTTGATTATAGTCAGACCAATTTGATGTAGGTAAATTGAATAGTCGCATACGTTCATTGAAACTAATAATTGGATCAGGTTGTGGATCAATAAATATATGTTTATGATTAAATGCCGCAACAAGTTTTATGGTATTAGACCTAAGCATGCCATTACCAAAAACATCCCCAGACATATCGCCAATACCAACAACAGTAATAGGGTCTTTTTGTACATCAATACCCATAGCATGGAAATGGCTTGCTACAGAAATCCAAGCTCCCTTTGAGGTAATAGCCATTTTCTTATGATCATAACCTACTGATCCACCGGAAGCAAAAGCGTCGCCTAACCAAAAATTATATTCAGCCGACACACTATTTGCATAATCCGAGAACGTTGCCGTACCTTTATCGGCTGCAACCACTAGATATGGATCTTCTTGGTCGTAGATAATAGTATTTTTTGGCTGAATAACTTTACCATCAATTATATTGTCAGTGATATCAAGTAATCCACGGAGAAAATTTTTATAACACTGCACCACTCTTGCCATATATTCTTGGCGAGTCATATTATCATCAGTGAAATTAACGAAAAATCCACCTTTTGAGCCAACAGGTACAATAACTGAATTTTTGGTCATTTGTGCTTTCATTAGTCCTAATACTTCTACCCTATAATCCTCACCTCTATCAGACCATCTAATACCTCCGCGAGCGACGACGCCTCCTCGTAAATGGATAGCTTCAAAATCATTATCGTAAACAAATATTTCGGCAAATGGTACTGGCAAAGGCAGGTGAGGAACTTTTTGCGAGTCAAATTTAAAAGAAAAATAATTTTTACTGACTGTATTATGCTTGTTAGCTGAATTTTTTAAGTCATTAGAGCTAGGCTGATAACAGTTAGTTCTTATAATAGCTTCAATAATATCAAACATCTGTCTTAAAACCTTGTCCTCACTACTGCTAGTAATTGTATTAAGATAGTTAAAGATACTATCTTTTATAGTTTTTGAACGTATACTCTTCTGCTTTGAAGAATTGGTTTTTGCAAATACTTGCGGGGTATTCGCGTACTCACGTACTTCATGTACGCCTAGTTCGCTCACCCCTTGTTTGTTGTCCCCATTCTCCAAATCATTTGAGTATATATCTGAGAAATTTGCTGGATTAAATTTAGCATCAAACAAATCAACTAACATTTTAGTATATAAAAAATGCTTTATTAAGGTCAACTGAACATAGCCCTTGCCATAGATAAAGCCAGTTTGATGTAAATATCTAGTTAATGCTTTAACCAATTTAACTTGCCACCAATTAAAACCCGATAATACTATTAATTTGCTCAAAGAATCATTAGCCAAAAGTCCAAGATATATCTTATCTAGAGCCTCTTCTACGTTTGCTTTAAGTAAATCAATATCACTTTTAATAGTTATCAATGCTTCGAGAGTGAACTCATATATCCAACTTTCTTCAATATAGTCAATTGATGAGAAGTTGGTGACGTCGTCACTCGTCGCTCGCCTATTACATATAGGCGTCGCTCCATCGCTCCTAGCACCAAATCCTCCTGAATTGACTATATCTCCTGCTCCTTTTATGGCAAAGCTTTGTTCATCTATAGCTTTGAATCCTAAATTTTCTATAGATGGTAGTAAGTCTGAGAGAGCTAATTTAGGAGTCGGGCTGTAAATTTTTAGCTGGAACTCTGTATTATTTATAACAATTAAATTAAATATCGGTTTGTGATAAATACTAGCCTCTTTTAAATACTCAATATCTATTAAAGCTGTTTGTCCATTAAATTTTTCTCTATAGTCGATAGGAAAAATTGGGTCAAAAAGCTTAAAATTTACCCCACCTTGGTATTCACCAAATTTTTCACATAACTCTTGGTAGAAATCTTCACTCCAACGAGTGGAGAGTTTATCTAATTCTTGCTCTATTAGTTCAACATCAAAATCAATATTCTTTTTACCCTGTACCTCCAACGTAACAAATAAATATGAAAAATTTTCTACCACTTCTGCAGTATAATCTGAAAGTATTAGACCACTAAGTATATTTGATAAATAATAATTTATGCTACTATGTACTTCTAGTGTCAAACGATCTCTTGGTAGAAATATTATGATATTAATAAACGAACCAGACCAATCTTGTTGAATAAATAATTTAAGTTTTTTACTCGTTATCCCTGAAAGTACATGTAAGCACATACAGTATAAATCACCTTCATCAATCTGTATCAAAGCTTCTTTAGGCAGAGATTGAATTATATTTTTAAGTTTCTTGGTATTATATCCACCAATCGGGAAAGCGGCTTTATCTACAACAAATTTTAGTTTTTGTCTCAGTATAGGAATATCAGTAACTAATTGATAATACATTGCAGAGCTATATAAGCCAAAAATTATACTACCTGAGTGATATTTTTTATCCTGATCAATTTTCTTAATTAAAATATAATCTACTAAGTTACTTCTATGTACCTTTGATAAGATATTAATTTTACCTAAAATAATTAGTTTATTTTCATGTAATGAATTTGCTGAGCGTTCGATAATATCAATAACCTCACCACTATCTTGCCATATCTTTTTGACCCCATCTTCTGATGAGAAGTCTTTAGAGGTGAGATCAAAGTTAATCATACCTAGGAAAGTAAAATTATCATCTTTTAACCAATCTAAGAAATTTGTAGATTCATGATAATCTAAATGATTGTCATTATATAATTGCTGATTATTTTGGATATCGTTTGAAATTAACGTCACTCTGTTTAAGATTTTAGACCATACATTATAAGTAGTATCTATCTGATCTAGAACTTCATTTAAAGCCATTTCCAAAGAGCTAATATCTTTTTGATCAAAACTCCCTAGAATAGTGATATGGACTAAAGATTCCACTCTATCTTTCTTTATATCCAATATTTCTTGTAAGTGACCATCATTGTTCCTTACACAAGCTATAATAGGATGAAGTAAAAATTTAGCTTTTAAACTTAGGCTTGTTAATAAACAAATGATCGAATCAACTATAAATGATTTGTCATCATTCAGTAGCAGAATATTAATTGCAGGATCATTTTCAATTACTGTACTGACAATCTGCAACTTTCTTTTATCAGGCTGTTTTTCTTGAAAGAACTGAAAGGCATTATTTATAAACTCACCAAATAATTCTTGTCTATCTCTAAATCTATAGTCTACAGGGATATAAACTAGAAATTTTTGTACAAACTTACTATAAAGAGGGGTGCTATAAAGTGGATTCCCACTTTTTGTTGTACTTAGTGATAAAATTTCTGATTTATAATTAGGCACTTGACAAGTAAGCTTACTCAAAGCTAAAGATGTCTTTTCTATTGTCATAGTTGTTACCAAACTTTATAATTGTTGCAATAGAGATATACTCTTCTGCTTTGAAGAATTGTTTTTTGAAAATATCATGGATTCGCATGCTCATGTACTAATATGTACACTCCGCTTGCTCACCATTCATTTTCAAATCCAATTCTTCAAATCATTTGAGTATAGTATAATTAAATAAATTACTTAAGCAAGAGGATCACTGCCATCGTGGAAACTATTTTTGCTCAAAGCTCTAAACTAGGAAAAGCTGGTGTTGCAGTCTTTCGTATCTCTGGGCCTAAAAGCCTATTTGCCTTAAAACACCTGCTTAAGAATAATAATATAGAGTTTGTTCCGAGAATTATGTACTGTAAAAAGCTCATAAATCCTAAAAATCAAGAATTAATTGATGATGCAGTTGTAGCATATTTTCAAGCTCCAGCTAGCTTCACTGGAGAAGATGTAGTGGAGATATACACACATGGCAGCATAGCAATTGCTGTTATGCTAAGTGAAGCATTGTTAACCATAGATGGTTTAAGGATTGCAGAGCCTGGGGAATTCACCCGTAGGGCGTTTTTAAATGGCAAATTTGATTTAACTGCTGCAGAAGGTATTGCCGATTTAATTGAAGCTGAAACTGTTTGGCAACATAGGCAGGCACTTAAGCAAGTTGGTGGAGAACTTGAAGAACTTTATAATGGATGGAGACAAACTTTACTTACCATTATTGGCTTACTTGAAGCTTATATCGATTTCCCTGATGAAGATATTCCACAAGAAATATTAAATAGGGTTATGACTATTAGTGCTGATCTTAAATATGCTATAATAAAACACCTTAACGATAATAGACGAGGGGAGTTACTACGAACTGGGATTAAATTGACTATTTTAGGAACTCCTAATGTTGGTAAATCTAGTTTACTTAATTTTTTGATGCAAAGAGACGTTGCTATTGTATCAAACATTGAAGGCACAACTCGTGATATAATTGAGGGGCATCTAGATATAGGAGGATACCCAATTATATTACAAGATACGGCTGGTATAAGGTCTAGTAATGATCTAATAGAGCTAGAAGGTATCAAACGTGCAATTGAGTCAGCAAAAATGGCTGATATCAAAATAATTATGCTTGATGCTATAAAGTTAAGCAACTCACCCTCATATTTTGAGGAGATGGTTGATATTATAGATTTAATAGATGATAATACCATAATGTTGGTCAATAAAATTGATCTTTTGGATAAAAGTTTGGGGCATTGTCAACCTGCTTCAGTGCGGGATATAGATTCCCGCCTATGCGGGAATGATATCATGAAAGATAGATTGCTGCCATTAAACAAGAATTATTTAAAAATCTCTATAAAAGAAAAAATAGGACTGGATATTTTATTAAAGGAAATCGAAAATATTGCTCATAATATAGCAGGTTTAACCGAATCGCCGCATATTACTAGACAACGTCAACGAGATTGTATAGAAAAAGCGTTGGAATATTTAGAAAATTTTAATATTGAAAATGACTTAGTGCTAGCCACAGAAGATGTTAGAATGGCTATCAGAAGTTTAAGTAATGTTACTGGTAAGATTAGTGTTGAAGAAGTGTTAGGAGAGATATTTAGTAATTTTTGTATAGGTAAATGATCAATGATTCAGAAAAAAGCACAAGAAGTATTGGAGCTAATAGATAAATGGCAAAAATATCTGAAATTACAAAAAAATTGTTCAGAACATACCATAATTTCTTATAAGAATGATTTAGAACATTTTCTGAATTTTATGACTCACTATAATTCTGAAATCATAACCATTAGTTCTATAAGGCAAGTTGACATAAGATTAGTACGGAGCTGGCTTTCTAAAAGGCAACAAGATAATTACCTAACAGCTTCTAATTCTAGAAGTTTATCTGCTATAAAGAATTTTTATAAATATCTAGAGAAGACTGCTAATATCACTTGCCATGCAATTTTCTCCGTCAAAAACCCTAGGAAAGCTAAAATATTACCGAAATCTTTATCGCAGTCAGATGCTCAATTATCCATTGAACATATTGATGATTTTGCTGATTTAGAATGGGTGGAGTTAAGAAATAAAGCCCTTTTAGTGCTTATTTATGCTGCTGGTCTTAGAATATCCGAAGCATTATCTATGACTACATCTCATTTACAAAACTTAGATTTTATAAAAATAACAGGGAAGGGCAGAAAAGAACGGATAATACCATGGACGCCAGTTGCTAGAGATCTAATAGAACAATATTTGAGTAAATTACCTTATAGTATAGATGAAAAAGACCCGATATTTCGAGGTAAAATGGGTAAAAAATTACAAGCTCCAGTATTTAATCGTGAACTGATAAAATTACGTCGCTTCTATGGATTATCAGAACATTTATCAGCTCATTCCTTTAGACATAGTTTTGCCACGCACTTACTTGAGAATGGAGCAGAGTTAAGGTCTATTCAGGAATTACTTGGGCATAAAAGTTTGTCAACTACCCAGCGTTATACTAAAATTAGTCTAAAACATTTGGAAAATATTTATAATAATGCTCACCCAATATCAAAATCTAAAGGGGAAGTATTATAATCTTCTTGCCATGCTTTTTAATTATAGGTTATATTATCCCATGTTTGAATATGAGAAGCCTGTATGTCTAAAATTATTTTACTAAAAAAGTATAAACCTTCCAATGATGAAGAATATATGAATCCTCAACAGTTAGAATATTTTAGACAAAAACTCCTTGAGTGGAAAAGTTCTTTACTAGAGGAATCACGAGAAACCTTAACCCATCTCAAGGAAGAAAATTGGAATGAGCCGGATTTAAATGATCGTGCGTCAATTGAAACGGATACAGCAATTGAACTTAGGACAAGAGATAGGTATCGTAAGCTTCTTGATAAAATCGAAGAAGCTTTGGTAAGGATAGAAAAAAATGAATATGGTTATTGTGAAGAAACTGGAGAGCCAATTGGCTTAAAACGTCTAGAAGCAAGACCAGTTGCAACTTTGTGTATTGAAGCACAAGAGCGACATGAGAGTTATGAGAAACAGCATATAGATATTTAACCTCAATTTCGGATTAATTTCATTAATCAGAAATTGGAATGATTTCATTTGCTAATAATCTTATTTTTATACCAATAAAAATAAGATTATTAGCGATAATAGATTACAATGCATTCGTAGAAGCGTTTCAAGAATGCATTTTTCTGATATTTTAGCCAGTTTTGGATTAAAATTTTTAATTTTAATCCAAAACTGAGGTTATTTAGGTTCTAATAGTTAAATAGGTGCATATATGGCATATACAGAGAAAACAAAAAATAAACTAGTTATTTTTTTTGATAGATATATGATATTTGCTGGTACAATGGGTCAATATTTATTTTATACTCAGGCCTATAAAATTTTTACTACTAAGAGTGCAGATGACTTATCTCTTGATGGTTTTCTTGTGATAATTATTGTTACTTTGAGTTGGTTAATTTATGGTATAATCCACCATAACACTACAATCATTGTTGCTCAAATAGTTGGATTAGTAGGAATGATAATGGTGGTGATTGGTATATTGCTTTATGCTTCTTGAATTCGGTCTTGGGATAAATTAAGGACTACAAACAATTAAACCAAAAGCTATTTTACTCTTGACTATTTGCCAGCTTACTTTTATTATGACCAGCAGTTTATTTTATAAATAATACAAAAAGGTCTGATAGTTGTGGCTAAAAAAAATAAGAATGTTTTGGTAAGACTTGTTAGTACAGCTGGTACAGGGTATTTTTTGGTAAAGAAACGCAACCCTAAAACTCAAACTGAGAAGTTATCATTTAAGAAGTATGATCCTGTAGTCAGGAAGCATGTTCCTTTTAAAGAAGAAAAGATTAAATAGTGAAATAGAGGTATATGGCAACAAAAATTCGTTTGGCAAGAGGTGGGGCAAAGAAGCGTCCTCATTATAGAGTAGTTGTAGCTAATGCAACAGCTCCTAGGGATGGTGATTTTTTGGAGAAAGTAGGTACTTATGACCCAATGCTTGTCAGAGGTGATGCAAATCGTGTGGTTCTAAAATCTGATCGTATAGAATATTGGTTAAGTACGGGTGCTCAGCCTACAGATCGTGTTGCTAGGTTTATTGAAGAAGCTGGTATATTACTTCCGGCATCAATCAAAAAGAAAATGGAAGTTAAAATTAAGAATCGTAAAATAAAATCTCCTAAGAAAGAGTCAAAAAAAGCTTAGGGTGGATAAAAACATGCTCCCCGTAAGGTATAACTGTTGAAAGTTAAAAAACCGTCATTGCGAGCGAACGTACGTGAGCGTGGCAATCCATGAAGCTTGTCATATAGATTGCTTCGTCGACCTACGGTCTCCTCGCTAATAGACGATTTTTAAACTTTCAACAGTTATGGTGTACATATAACTCGATAATCAAGTTTTTATTAAGTTATATAATTCATGGCAGTTTAAAAGTCATGAAAAGAAGTCGAAAATATGTCATTCCCGCGTAGGTAGCGGAATCTAAAAATACAAAAACACCTTAGACTTAAAGGTTTTTGAGAACCCTGCCGTAGCTCGGATGACATAAACTACCATGAATTGTAGCCTTCAGAAAAAAACTTGATTATCGAGTAATAGGTGCTTGACTTTAGAGCTTTTTCTTATTTGCCGGATTAGCTCAGTGGTAGAGCAACCGCCTTGTAAGCGGTAGGTCGTCAGTTCAAATCCGACATCCGGCACCAGCTATTTAATAATTATGTTTGCAATACATAAGACAATTTCTTATAGATTTATCAGTTACTTAAAGCTCTATAAATTAGATCTAGCAATTGTTATGTTGGCCTTATTATGTGTGTCAATTTCGTTGCTAGCAATAGGTAGTAGTTTTAGACAGTTAATTGATAATGGTCTAAAAACACATTATCTGCAGTCAATTGATCAATCGATATTATATATTACTATTTTAATAGTAATTTTTAGTGTAGGTAGTTTTTTCCGTTCTTATTTCATTAATAATATTGCTGAAAAAATCGTGAGTACAATTAGGCAAGAAGCTTACAGTAATATAATTAATTTTGATATTGCTTGTTTTGAAGAGCTAAAAATTGGTGATATCATCTCCCGCCTGACTATAGATATAGAACTTATCTCCAAGTTGATTATCAATTTTCTCTCTTTCTTTGTTCGTAACTCAATAATGCTAATTGGTGGAATTATATTGATGTTCTTTCAGAGTCCTAAACTCTCTGTGATTGTCATTACCATTATACCATTATTATTGTTACCACTAATAAAATTTGGCAAATATGTAAGAAATTTATCAAAAAATGCTCTTAAGTCGCAAGCCAATATTGCAGTTAATTTAGAAGAAACTGTATCAAATATTTGCACGATACAAGCTTTTAATCAGCAGGCAAATAAAATAGCTGATTTCAATAGGCAAATTTCTGATTATTTAAAGCATACGGCAGATCGCTTAAAAATCCGTTCTATATTTTTCGCGATAGCTATTTCAGTTATACTATTCTCTATCACTATAGTTATATGGGTAGGTAGCAGAGATATAGTACATGGCGATTTATCATCAGGTCAGATGATATCATTTATTTATTACGCTATAATCGCCGGTATGAGCAGCGGGGGTATTTTTGAGCTTCTAAGTGAGGTACACTCATCTCTTGTAGCTTCAGAAAGGGTTTTTGCTCTTATAGATTATTCTTCTAAAAATCAACACACCAATATCCAAATATGTGATTATCAAGATAATAAGACTTCTAGGATTATAGAGTTTGAAAATGTAAGCTTTATATATCCATCAAGATTAGATAGTTTAGTTATAGATGATCTGTCATTTAAAATAGATAGAGGTAAATTTATTGGTATAGTTGGCAGATCAGGTGCTGGTAAAAGTACCATGATGCAGTTAATGTTAAAATTTTATTTTCCTAAAAAAGGGATTATTAGAATTGCCAAGCAAGATATATCAAAGACTAATGACCAGCAGATAAGGCGTATGATTGCCTATGTGCCACAGGATTCAAGTATTTTCTCTGGTACGATTAGGTCAAATATCGTTTTTGCTAAACCGGATGCTAGTGAAGAAGAAATAATAAAAGCAGCTAATAATACCGGAATAATGGATTTTGTTCAAAATCTTCAAGAAGGACTAGATACTGAAATTGGTGAGAAGGGCATTAAATTATCTGGAGGACAGAAACAACGAATAGCTATTAGTAGGGCAATTCTATATAACCCGGAGATTTTACTTCTAGATGAAGCAATGAGTGCTTTAGATAGCGAGAGTGAACAAAAATTACTAGATAGATTACAAAAAATAATGAAAGATAAAACGATATTATCTATCGCTCATCGTATTTCAAGTATAGAGCAGGCTGACGAAATTTTGGTAATTGATCATGGAAGGTTAATTGCAAGGGATACTCACGCTAAACTGCTTGAGAAATGTGAAACTTATAAAATAATTTGCAAAGAACAGTCAATAAACTTGTAAAAATGTGAACCAAAATGACACAGAGTTATTACATTAATAATATATTTTATAATAAAGGGTAATTCTACTTATTATTTGACTTGAATATTACGGAGTTTAAGCTAGAATCACCAATACAAAAAATGAGGTTTATTATGAAAAATTTGTTAACTATTATTCTAACTTTAGCTTTCTCTATTTCTGCTTTTGCTGCAGCGACTCCTGAGAAAAAAGACCCGCAGCAAGACGAAGTGAACGTGGATGAAAACAACATGAACAAGAAAGAAACGAAGAAAGAAGAAGTGAAGAAATAAATCCCTGTTTTCTAAGGCTGGTGTGGAGTTTTTCTATGCCAGCTTTTTTGTAATATGATTATTAATCGTATTCAGTCTTTTCAAACCTCAGTTTTGGATTAATTTTATTAATCCAAAATTGAGGTTACTAACGTCAAAGCGATGTCATCCTCGCGTATTGCTGCCACAACTGTTGAAAGTTAAAAAAAATCGTCTATTAGCGAGGAGACCGTAGGTCGAGGAAGCATCTATATGACAAGCTTCATGGGGATCCACGCTCACGTACGTTCGCTCACAATAGACTTCTTTCGAAACTCTACTTCTGCTGGTGATTTGTACGTCGATGCGGTACTCGAATCCTCACGTACATTAGAGTACGCTGCGGGTCGAGGTTCCGCGTCTCCTTCACACCCTTGCGCATAAGCGAGTTTCGAAAGAAGTCTAATGACGTTTTAAGCCTTACAATAGTGCTTCGCTAATAGACGATTTTTTTAACTTTCAACAGTTATGGGATGACACAATAGGCTATTAAACCGATGTAAGAATTATTAATTTTTATCTAGAAATAATTCGCTGGATAGTCAACGATAAGTCATAAAAATTTTTGATCAGGCAATCAATTTTATTTATTTGATTATGGGATAGTTTTGAGATAATAGGCTGCGATTCTATCTGTATATTCTTGATTGTCATATGGACTCTCAAATATTCAATATCTTGTCTTGTATAATATCGTCTGTTACGTATCTTATGTATAGTTAGATTTGGTAGTAGCCGCTCTAGATATCTTAGCTGGTGAGAGTGAATATTTAGAAGTTTTGTTACTTCACCAATGGAGTAATATTTTTTATTCTGCATTTTTAATAGACCTCTTGCATAATTCTACTTCTGCTGGTATACTCTTCTGCTATTTTTTTAACCCCTTACCTACGCAGGGGTGGCATCCGCATAACTGTTGAAAGTTAAAATCGTCATTGCGATGAGGCAAGCCCTAAACCGTCTATTAGCGAGAAGCCGCTTACAGCAGCTTCGTGGCAATCTTGTGAAGGAGAGCTTGACTATCATGAGATCGCCACGACGCCTGTGGCGTCTCGCAATGACGATTTTAACTTCCAACAGTTGTGGGTGATATCCGAAGGGGCAGGGGTGACACAATAGGCTATTAAACCGATGTCTTAGTTAATTAATAATTTTAACTTTTTAGCTGGTATAAAACGCATTACCTCTTTTGCTGGAATTATCACTGTCTCTTTTGTATGAAAATTTATGCCAGGCCTAGGTTTTTTTGTGCTAGTACAAAAGCTTCCAAAACCTGTTAACGTCAATCTTTGATTGCTTGCCATTAGCTGAATATTCTTAAATATTTGATCGACTATTTCCTCGCATATAATACTTGATAGCCCTAGATTAGATTTTAATATGTGAGCAATTTTTTCTCTAGTAATAGTCTTAGTTGTTACCATCTGATTAAAACCGATCCCCAAGTTATTCCAGCACCGATAGCTGTAAAAAGGAGTATATCACCTTTTTTGATATTAGCATAAGATTTAAGAGAAGCGAGGGCTAAAGGGATTGAAGCAGCAGAACAATTGGCATGTTCTGCAACCGTTTTTACTACTTTACTTGGATTAATTTTTAGTCTCTCTATAATTGCATCTATAATCCTTATATTTGCCTGATGTGGAATAAAATAGTTAACATCATCTATGGTAAAATTATTATTATGTAATATGTCTTCAGCTGATTTGCTCATTTTTTCTACTGCATGCCTAAAAACTTCTCGTCCTTTCATTTTTATTTTACCGCTTTTGCCATCTGTACTTACACCACCATCAGTGTAAAGAATATCAAAATAACGACCATCCGAGTAAATATTACTATCTATTATACCAGAACTATCCTCACTATATTGCAGAATTACAGTACCAGCACCATCACCGAATAAGACGCAAGTAGTTCTATCGCTCCAATCTAGTAGAGACGACATTTTTTCAGCACCGACCAGTAATATTGTCCTATATTTTCTAGATTTAATCAAAGAGTCAGCAACATGTAAACCATATACAAAACCCGAACATACCGCTTGGAGATCAAATGAAGGTACATTATTAAGCCCAAGATAACCTTGTAACTTAGAAGCTATAGAAGGAAAACTATTATCTGGAGTAGTGCTGCAGGTAATTATCAAATCTATAGATGATGCCTTTAACCCAGCATCATCTAGAGCATTATGACTGGCTTTAAGAGCTAAATGTGACGTATATTCATCGTTCCCGGCAATGTGCCTTTGTAATATACCCGTCCTTGAGCGAATCCATTCATCGTTGGTATCAACCGATAACGATAATTCTGCATTGCTAACAATACGTTCCGGCAAATATGCACCGCACCCAAGAATTTTACAAGCCATACTGGTTTATGCTACTTCTTCATCTTTTTCTTCTTTCTTCACAATAACTTGACGACCATTATATGTGCCATCAGCTAAAGATATATGATGAGGAAGTTTAGATTCTCCTGTTTGAGAATCTACTACTACATTAATCTTACCAAGTGCAAGATGAGAGCGTCTCATATTACGTCTTGATTTTGATGTTTTCTTCTTTGGAACTGCCATATAGCCTCTTAAAAATTATACTTAATCTGTGAAAAAGTGTTTGTCAAATCGATGAAGCAGTATATTATACTTCCATTGCAAAATCTAGGTATTTCAAACATAAATTTTATGAAATTTTTTATAATTCGGACTTTTCTTGTTTCATCAATATTCTTTACATTATGTAGTTGTCAAACTATAGAATCAAGAGGGCAGTATGTGGATGATAATTTATTACCTACGCTTGAGGAGAGGAGGCTTAGTAAATCCGAGGTAAAAGATTTAATTGGCACACCAACAATTATACCTGACTATACACCTAATACTTGGTATTATGTTCAACGTTCTTTAGCTAGGAGAGCATGGTTTAAACCAAAAGTGATTGAACAAAGAATAGTAAGAATTACTTTTAATAAAAATGATATAATTGAAGAAGTTCTACTACTTAATGACTCACATAAAGATGATATAATGTTAATTAAAGAATATACGAAAACTTATGGTACAGAATTAAATGGGCTACAAAAGTTTGTAAAAAATATTGGTAGGTTCAATAAAACTACCGACGGAAAAAATAAGAAAAAACGATAAAATCATACTTGCAATATTTCATAGATACTGTATAAACTAGAACGCTCTGATTCTGAGAATATAGATAGGCTATAGCTAACCCGAGAATGTTTTAGTTGCATGTTGATATCTTAGTTAAAAGTATGTCATTCCTGCGTAGGTAGCGGGATATATAATATCTAATAGTCTTTTAAGCTATTTTTTTAGATTCCACTACCTACGTGGGAATGACATTAAGGCTATCCCCATTACTATGGCTAAAACCTTCTCTAGTTAGCTATGCCAAAAAGTTTATGGCCCCTTCGTCTAGTGGTTAGGACGTTACCCTTTCACGGTGAAAACACGGGTTCGAGTCCCGTAGGGGTCACCAGTATCTTGATGTGGTAAAAATGATGTCATCCTTGCGTAGACTTTGCCAACGTGGATCACTAGTATGTCATTTTTAGCAATGGCGGAAATCTATAATATCTAATAGCCTTTGCAGGCTATTTTTTGGATTCCTGCTTTTAGCTAGGAATGACCTACTCATGATCTACGCTGGCAAAGCTATATGCGATCGTAAGAAACAACAATATAATTGTCGAATATAATATATTGCTTGCAAAAACTTGAAAATTGATAGATCAGTTTTCAAGTTTTTATTTTTTTATGTAAAGTTTATGATTATTACATCTTAAGGATTATATGTCACAAGATTACATGTCACAAAAGCTTGGTTTTTGGTCAGTTTTGGGTTTAGTTATTGGTAGCCAACTTGGCACTGCTATTTTGATATTGCCGGCAGGTTTAGCCCCATTTGGTATTTTTAGTTTAGTTGGATGGATAGTATCTTCCTGTGGTGCCATAATAATAGCACTTTTATTTGGTATACTTTGTGCACGATTTCCACAAACAGGTGGACCTCATGTTTATTTAAAGCAGGCATTTGGCAATGATGTAGCATTCTTTACTGGCTGGACTTATTGGATTATTTCATGGGTTAGTACAGCTGTAGTAGTTATTTCAGCTGTTACATATTTAACACCTTTAATTGGTGTGCGTAATAGTTTTATATGCTTAATTCTGCAAATATTATTGTTATTTGCTGTTATGTTACTAAACTTTAAAGGTATAGGAGTAGCGGGGCGTGCTGAATTTATACTAGCAATGTTAAAATTTATTCCATTAATAATAATACCAGTTGTAGCATTATATCAGTTTGATAGTAATAATTTTGTTATGGATAAGAGAATAACTAATTTAACTTTTTCTCAAATTCTTGGTGAAGTAACGTTACTGACATTTTGGGGATTTATTGGTGTAGAGTCAGCAACTGCTCAGGCTGGTTCAGTAATTAACCCATCAAAAACAATACCAAGAGCAATAGTAATGGGTACACTTTGTGTGGCTATTTTATACCTTATTAATAGTATTGGAATAATTGGTTTAATTCCACGAGAAGATTTGATATATTCTAACGCCCCTTATGTAGATGCTACTCAAATAATTTTTAGCGGTCAGTGGCATCTACTTATTTCTTTGCTTGCTTCAATTATTTGCATTGGAACGTTAAATGCTTGGGTATTAATCAGCGGACAAATTGCTTTAGGATTAGCACAAGACGGTTTAATGCCATCTTTTTTTGCTAAGAAAAATAAAAATGGAGCGCCAATTTGGAGTTTGTTTGTAAGTTGTATTGGAATATTATTATTATTGATTAGTACAACAAATGAAGATTTGTCAGAACAAGTTACCGCAATAATTAGTTTTTCAGTTATCTCTTTTTTATTTGTATATCTAGCCTGTAGTGTAGCTTTTTTAAAATTACTGCTAGCAAAGTTAGAAGAATCTTCACTATATAAATGGTTAATTGCCTTCGGATCAATTGCTTTTTGCCTGTGGATTATTTGTGAGACACCATTAAAGGTCATAATACCAGCTATCTCATTTATATTAAGCGGAATACCGGTTTATTTTCTTTGGTATAAAAGGCAATAAATGCTTAAATTGTGTATATTGTTGTTAACTATACTATTATTACAAGGATGTAGCTCCTCATCTACCAACAAGACGCTTTTAACTGTTACCGCTCAACAATTACAAAAAGATCATAAACTAAATCACGGCACTTTAATTATACAATATAATTTAGCAGCACTAAGTAAAAATAACTGCATCTATGCAAAAGATTTTGGTCTTATTATTAATGATAGCCAATATAATAAGGTTTTTTTACAAAAATTTAAAGCCAGCTGTACTGAGAATATTAATAACCAAGCAATGATCAGGTCAACCAAGATTAAGGACTTGCTACTAAAATTAAATTGTAAGTATAAGTTCTTATCCCAAGAAGAATTACGACTTGTTCAAAAAGCTAGTAATAAAAATAGTTCCCATAATATTAATGAGCTAGCACAATTAAATAAGCTAACTACTACTATTCCTATAATGTTACCACAATATAATAACGTAAAGATTACCAGTCATTACGGTGTACGCAAACACCCTAGGAAAAAACAAAAAAAATTCCACTGTGGGACAGACTTAAAAAGCTATAGTAGCTCTCCTATTTATGCCTCTGCTGATGGAATAATTACTACCATAAGGCGAGAACGTGCTTATGGAAATTTAATAGAAATAAAACATTCAAATAAATTTATCACTAAATATGCTCACTTGAGAAAAATACATGTAAAAGAAGGAGATATGGTTATAAAAGGTCAAATGATTGGGCTTCAAGGGAATAGTGGCAATAGTACGGGGGAACATTTACATTTTGAAATTTGGCTTAATAATAAACATGTCAATCCTTTTGATTTTGTGTCACACGCTTGTAACTGTTGAAAATTTTGCTATAATAGACCTCATTGTCTAATGATTAATCTTCAAAAACAGTAAAAAAGAAGCCGTAGCTCAGCAGGATAGAGCGAGCGATTCCTAATCGCTAGGTCGGAGGTTCGAATCCCCCCGGTTTCGCCATTCTCCGATTTTAGTGCATTTTACGAATGCGTCAAATGGTGAACGTAGCATAAAGTCTAGCTTTCCGTCTTTTAATTCTAGGTTACCAAACACTAAATTTATTAATTTACGTTTTCTCTCAATAGTAGAACTTTTGAAGGCTACGAACGCTCTAGAAGCCAGTTCTACTAGGTTAATCAAGAGTTCTGAAAATTTATCATCAGCATTTGTATGGTTCTCTATTTCTCTAATAATATCTTTACGTTTTTGCATTAATTGCTGACGTTTTTCTTCATGATCTTCCTTGCTAATATCACCGTCTAAAAATAAATCAGTTAACCTATCCATACGAGTTTTCATCTTTGTATGTTCAGATTGTAACTTAGATATACGACTTTTATGATAATCTTGTTTGATACTGGCTGAGCTTTTTATACAAGATATTACTTCCTTGAGTAATTCAGGCTCTAAATGGAGTGTTGCTTATTGTCGTCAATAATGACATTATTGACGGAACTTTTCCAGTACTAATAGTTGACTTATCTTCTTCAAAAACCTTATCTTAATTAGCTTTTAGTGTGATTAGGTTAGGATTCTAGTCACATTAGAGTCAATAATTTTTTTTCAAAAGGAGTCAAAAGCATATTGCAATCTAAACTCTAAAATTATTCAGGCAATATCCTCCTAAAGATTAATTAAATTGATACATCTATACAAATGCACGATAAGAATGCTGGTTTATCACATTTCTTACTTCGGTTTGGGTTCTACAATTGTCCACTAGGGCATGCCTGTAATTGATTCTTTTTAGTAATTTTGTCGTCAAAATTTGCTTCCGTTCCTCACATATATTTGCGTACTGTTTGCAGTACTCAGCTACATTAGATATCTTTGGCAAACTCTACTTCTGCTGGTAATTTATTCGTGCTACCGGTACTTTGCTCCTCACGTACATCATAGTCCACTGCATGTCGAGGTTTTGTGGCTTCTTTAAATTCCTCAGCATAAGCTAGTTTGCCAAAGATATCTATTTTTTACTGAAAAATTATTCAATTCGTAGGCACTCCCAATTAATCAAATATCCAATTATGCCTTCAATTAGTCCTATATTATATTTCTTTAATTTTTGGTATTGGAGGTATTGATTTAGGATCAGGGCATTTACGAGTTTGGAACATTAATTGATCAATAGAATGCCCAAATTTATCAGTGCTTAGTAGATTTTTATTTATCCATTTTGCCGTTATCAACTTACCCAGTTCAGAATGAATAATTGGAATATCCGGTACGGCACTAGCACCTATTCCTGCAATTTTAATATGATAACCCTGTTTATCTAATCCATATTGTTGTAATACTTTATCAACTTCTCTTTGAGTAACAATTGTTTGGCGTTCAATATGAGGATTATTACTGACAAATAAAATAACAAAGTCTTTTTGTCTACCAAATTTTCTACTTAAAATTCTTTCAGCAAAATTAACTGCTGCATCATGAGCAGTAGTGGCTGTATCAGGTCTTTCGTTATTCTTGCCTACTTTAGTATTGATTATTTCAGTACGTTTAACTTGATCCTTATTAAGGAACTTGTTTACTAGGTCACTACTCATCAGGTCTTCTGTGAGTTTTCTCTCATTGCTGCTTGCATAATTAGGATAGAATCTTCTAGGAAAAAGACCTAATGGACATTCTTCTTGTGTTTTATATTGAATAAATGGCTGAGCTTTATTTAACTTAATAGCGTAATCTTTAGCAAGAGACTCGATATATCTTTCACCTTCCTCAATACAAGCTGAATCATTTCCAACTAATTGTACAGTATCCAATCTATTAATATCTGCCTTTCCTTGCCATGCTTCTAGCAATTCAGTGTATGTTTTGGGGTTAATGCCATCGAGATTAGCCCATAAGGGTCTTGCTCCTGTTAATACTAGTACTAATCCGTTAACTTTAATTTGTTCTGTTAATTTATTATAATAGATTATACGTGTCAATAACCTAATTCTAGCTGCCCCGGCAATCCAAGCTTCATCATATTCTTGATAGTGAGGTTTTATTTCATTAATAAGTCCCAATTGTCTAGCATCTACAATATATTGAGACTTATATTTAGTCATCCAATCTTTAGTGGTCAGTTCATTCCGTTCCTGACCAAGATTAAGATCAAACGCATCCTGAGCAACAAATAGTAACCAATCTTCAATATTTCGTACATTTATCTCATTAATAGATTTAAATAAATTTTTACGCAATGATTTAGCATTGAATTTACTAGGAGCGTTTTGATTAGCACCAGCTTTAGCCAAACTGCCCTGAATCAAACGAAATATTTTGTCTGCATTAGTCTTGTCAAAACATACTAGATCGTGCCATAATTTTTGTGGTTCAAAATATCCAGCTAGATAAAAAATCTTTAACAAAGCTTCTTGCTGGGTTGGTGAGGTAAAACCTAATTTGCTAGCAGCTAATTCGAATCCTGAAAGTTCTGATGAATGTTTATAATCCCCGTATGTTACGCTGGTAGTTAGGGCAACTGTTACAGATAGTAGCATTCTTTTTAAGGCTTGAAGCATAATATAATTTTCTTCGTTTAATTATAACCCTAGATTTTTGGGCTTTTGATACTTAATCCAAGTATCAATCAACAACTTAGTAATAATAATCGCAGAGAACATAGATGATATTATACCAATAGTTAGTGTTACTGCGAAACCTTTTATACCTCCAGCTCCAAATATAAAAAGTAAAAATGCTGCAATCAAAGTTGTAACATTTGAATCAAGGATTGTAGCAAAAGCTGATTCAAATCCCATCCTTATGGCATATAGATTAGATGCACCTTTTTTAAGTTCTTCCCTTATCCTTTCATAAATGAGTACATTGGCATCAACTGCCATACCAATCGTTAGGATTATACCAGCAATTCCTGGCAGAGTTAATGTAGCTTGAAAAAGTGACAATAACGCTAAAATATAAAGTAAAGCTAGGCTTAATGCTATATTGGCAAAAATGCCAAGAATTCCGTAAGACCAAATCATGAATATTACCACACTAACAAAACCAATCATACCTGCTTTCTTGCCTGCCTCTATTGAATCTGCTCCAAGATTTGGTCCTACGGTTCTTTCCTCTATTATTTTTAAAGGGGCTGGCAGCGAACCAGCTCTAAGTAATAACGCTAATTCATTTGCTGATTCAACAGTAAAATTACCTGAAATTATACCGCTTCCTCCAAGAATTGGTTCATTAATTACTGGTGCACTTAATAATTTGTTATCAAGCACGATAGCAAGCCTCTTGCCAGAATTATTCTTGGTTATTTCTGCAAATAATTTACTACCAAGATTATTAAAAGAAAAAGCAACAGCAGGTTGGGAATTTTGATTGAAAGAAGCTTGGGCGGTTGTTAGCTGGTCACCACTAACAATAGCTTTTTTCTTAACAACTACGTAATATTCTTGCTTATTTTCATTTTCCCCTTTCACTAAAATTGAACCAAAGGGTAAATGTCCATTTAATGCTTGTTGTATGTTGGCAGTTTCATCTACTAAATGAAAGGTTAGTTTTGCAGTTTTGCCAAGAATATTTTTGAGTTGTTGTGGATTTTCCTCACCTGGTACTTGCAGTAATATATGTTTATCACCTTGCCTTTGTATGTTAGGTTCTGTTGTGCCGGTGCTATCCACTCTCATTCTGATTATTTCAATTGATTGGGCAATAACTTGATACCTTAATTCAGCAAGCTTCGAATCACTATAGCTAAGCTTAATATTAGTATTATCATTTTCCACAGTAATTTCTCGGTCGACTTTACCTAATATCTTTTTGACCTGTTTATAATCTTCTAGGTTTCTCAATTCAAACTGCACCGCCTTGTTCTTAACAACAAGATTTTTATAACCTATTTTATCTTCCCGTAAATATTTTCGTAAATGGTCAGCTAAACTGTCCATTACATCATTTAAGTAACTATCAAAATCTACATCTAGCAATAGATGAGCACCACCTCTCAAATCAAGACCAAGATTCACCTTATGGTTTGGCAGTATTTTAGAATCTATAGTTGTAAAATTAGGTAAAGCACAAATAAAGGCTGCTATTGTACATAAAATAGAAAGGAATATTTTCCATTTAGGAATATTATACACAGCTTATTTCCCTTTATTTTTTTTACCTTTGGCAGTAACTTCTGTTTTGTGACGACTTGTAATATCAAGTATTGAAGATTTCAGAATTTTGATTCGTATATTTTCAGCTATTTCAAGATCTACCGTGTTGTCAGCATCGTTAATCTTACTTACCACTCCGAAGATTCCACTATTAGTTACCACCTCTTCTCCTTTCTTAACGCTACCAACTACAGCCTCTTTCTCACGACGACGTTTATCTTGTGGTCTAATTAGAAAAAAATAGAATACAACGAAGATTAATACCATCGGTACAAGGCTTGTTAATATTGATTGAGTAGATGATGGTTCAGCTACTGGAGCTACTTCTTCAGTTTCTGTTATTGATATTGTATCGTTGTTATCTGCGTAGGCATTTTCTATAAACATATATATCTCCTGACGTATTATGTAAAAGTAGTTGTATTAATTTATTGTATACTCTTCTGCTTTGAAGAATTGTTTTTTGACAATGAGGGACTCGCGTACTCTAAAAAAGCTTGTACACTTGCAATATAAGACTGTTATCATTTTATTTCAATAAATATTTTTCGGGCGAAACCTATAGCTTTCAGACGTTCGCACACTTTTTCAAACACCGCTTTTGGTAAAATATTTAGTGTAGAAATTTCAATATATCTATTATCTTTTAACTCAAGAGAAAAAGATGGTGACTGAAATCTTGGTCCATCAATTTCCCTAGCAATTTTTATAAAATTACCTATTATATGACTGTTACAATAATCGTATGAATTAATCATTCTTTTTGCTAATCTATTAATATATGTATCACTTCTTGTTGTATAGGTAAGTGCAAGAGCAATACTCAGCATCAACCTTTGACGATGACTAAAAGGAATATCTGAAGCTAAAATAAATTCAACAATAAAATTAGAGCGAAGAGTTTTATCGATATTTTTATTATATTGTGCAAGCATTATGACCAAAGTAATTATACTAATTGTTGTTGTATCTGGTTGAATTAAGATAGGCTTAATGACTTCTGTATAATTTTTGATATTATAAGTAGTTTCATCAAAATTTACTAATGTCTTGATTCTTTCATAAATAATATCTTTCTCCTGTTCTTCTTTAGGGAGACAAGCAAATCTAACACCTTCTTTTAAACCATAATTTGAAATTATTACCTTTTCAGGTAAAAAGACATTCAGCATAGATTTTGCCACCAAAATTGCGTTAGAATGAATTCTTGATTTATATTGTGTTCTCATACTATGAGCATGAGCCAATTTTTCGAGATATAGTTCAAATTCTCTACGATTTATTTCAAGGTTATGTAAGTTCTTAAGAGGATAATGAACAAACTCCATGTAAGAACGTCCAATTAGCCTTAAAGCTCCTCCTATTAAGTATAAGTTTGGACAATGATACCCTTGTTGACATTGTTGTATACCCGAATGATTTGAGTATACCTCTCCAAATTCTTTGTTGATCATTTGGCTAATTATATTAATATCGTCAAAATGATTATTAGTGATTAAGCTAGTGCCTAAAGGTAGAGACTTTAAGATTCCCACTTTTTTGTCTTTGATTTGGGCAAGTTCAAGGCTACCTCCACCTAGGTCTGCTGCTATGCCACAAGCATCATTGATACCAGAAATTAATCCAGCAGCTGTAAGATAGGCCTCGCGATTACCAGAAATAATTTCAATATTAATATTAAATTTTCTTTTAACTATTTCTCTAAATTCTTCAGCTCTTGGATGCCCTCTAAGTACAGCAGTAGCAACGCATTTAACATCTGTTACTGATAACCTATCAAAAATATGTACAAAATATTGTAGTGACAGATATACTTGATGCTTTACTTCTAGGTCATCTAGATTAAGTAAATTGATAATATCACTTTTAAATTTATCATTGAAAATTTCTGGAGCTCCAAGTCTATCACATTCATAAACTACAGCTCTTATGGCATTATAGCCAATATCAATAATGGCTGAACGCATAGAGTTTTATCTTATTTCTTACTTAAAAAATTAATCTTCTTTAGTAGTAGAATCTGTATTGTCTTGTTCCTCATCTACATTATTTTTATTAGGATCATAAGGTTTTTGAGTTGGAACAAATGTAGGCGGTAATAACCTATTTGTAAAGAACTTATCCTCATAATACTTAATTTTTAAAGATTTAATAGGTGGAAAAGATTCAATTAAAACGATTTGTTCATCTTTTGGTAATTGAATTACTTCTTGAGGTAAAAGCAGAGCCCTGGAAACTTGTGATACATTCTGCGTTCTTGTTGAAATATTAAGATCAAAAAATAGTGGTTTACTATAAGATCGTTGTTCAACTGTTTTATTACCCACTAGCTGTGATATCAGGTTAGCTGTTTCATAGTTATTAGCTGCAAAAGTAATACGATATGTAGCATTTGACAAGAACGAGTTCATTCCAGCATCCTCATAAGTTCCTTTGAGCTGTTGAGTATCTTGTATAATCAAGAATAGGCGAACTCTATATCCCCTGAAGAATGCGATACCAGCCTTAAATGTATCCATTTTGCCTAAAGTAGGGAATTCATCAAGCAGGAACATAACCCCATAAGGTTCTTCTTTTAAATCAGGCATTTTGCGGCTTAAAAATTCCGTAGCTTGTTGGTAAAAAACCTGCATCAATTTTTGTAAACGCTGTATATTATCAGGAGTTAAACCAACATAAACTGTTGTTTTAATCTTCTTAAACTCAAGTATATTAAAGTCAGATGATGCAGTAGCTGAGTCGATTAGCGGGTTTGCCCATAATTCTAAAGAAGAGTTCATTGTAGAGATAACACCTGAACGCTCTTTATCTGCTTTTTGTAGAAATGCAGCAATATTCATATAGGCCACAGGATGTATTACCTTGCCTAAAGTATCTAGAACTACTGCCAAGTTGTACACCACGTCATCACTACGCATTGTCCTGACCACTTCGCCAAAGGATTTAGTTTTTGTCGGATCAGCAATTAAGTATAGTACCACACCAAGAAATAAACTGCGTGCTTCATTATTCCAAAAATCTTTTTCAGGCATAATCAGATTTGAGATTTTTTGTACGTCATCCACCATTTGACCTGGTTTGGTACTTACCCAGTCTATAGGATTGTAACAATGAGTTATCCCATCAGGATTGGAAGGTTCCCAAACAAATACTCGTTGTCCTTGTTTCTGTCGCCAGCCACTTGTAAGACCATGATTTTCTAGCTTAATGTCATGTACTATAATAGAGTGTTCCCAAAATAATAAATTAGGAATTACAAATCCTACACCCTTACCTGAACCGGTTGGGGCAAAAAGCAAAGCGTGCTGAAATCCATCAGCAACAAAATATCCTCCGCTATTGGTGCCAAGCAACATACCATGCTTTGAACGTAGACCGGCTTTATCTACATCAGCTTCAGTAGCCCAACTAGCATCTCCATAAACTTTTTCCGGTTGAATAAAAAATTGTAAATTCTTTATTCTTTTAAAATTTTTCCAGTAAAATATGATAACTGTAATTGTCGGTATAGTAAGGGATAATATTAACTTAACTTTTAAGTAGTTATATGCTTGAAAAGTTAATTGCGACCATACACTAATTAGCCAATAAGTCCACTTATAAGCTATATCTATGGCTGTTAAGTCAACATTTATAGCTCTAATCTCGTTAGTAGTAAATGCAACTAGCACTCCACTAATCCATATCGTACAAAATACTACCAAAGGGTGTATTATAAAATGACCTAAGAGGTTACGGATAATGTTTACTATTTTCTCCAATCCCATCATTAGTCTTGCCTATTCTTACTATAGTATATTTCTGAGACATATCTCTTCCCACCACTACCACGTTTTAATTGTATCACAATATCGACGACCGCTAATATATATTTTTTCACTTCTTCTAGTGGCATGCCTAAACTAGCTTGCATAACCATTAGCTTAAGTTGTTCTATAGCCATTGCTGGTGCATCAGCATGTAAAGTAGATATAGAGCCAGGATGGCCTGTATTAATTGCTCGTAAGAAACTAAATGCCTCAGCTCCTCTAAGTTCACCTACAATAATTCTGTCAGGTCTTAGACGTAAACATGCTTCAATCAAATCCTGAGTAGTAACTTTTGCACGACCTTGCCCCCCTTTTGAAGCAAGGAGATGTAATTTATTAGGGTGATTTGCTAAGATTACCTCCCTAGCATCTTCAACAGTAATTAATCGCTCGCTATTCGGAATTTCTGCTAAAGCAGCGTTAGTAAAGGTTGTTTTACCAGTTGATGTACCACCACTAATAATAATATTTTTTTTAGAAATTACAGCATGTCGAATAAATTCTTTTATTTTATTTTCTTTTAAATAATTATTTAAGATTTTTGCATTCTCGTCAATTAATTCTCCAGTAGATGTTGAATCAAAAGCTCCCAGCTTGGCATATTGATCTAGTGTAAGGTTCATTGTACTACCTTTCCTGATAGCATATCCGACATGACCTGGTTCACAAGCAGGAGGAAATACTATTTGGATACGATAGCCATTTGGTAGGGATGCAGAGAGTAAAGGTTTCTCCTCAGAAATTGTCTGATCAGTTGACTGAGCTACAAGCCTACCAAGCGATATAAGATGTTCAAAATCAAGTTCAGGTACTGATTTACAAAACAAATCTCCTTTCTTCTCAACCCATACTTCTCCTGGTTTATTTACCATGATCTCATTGACACCATCTTCTGCGAACAGTTCTTTAAATGGTAATAGAAAAGTCTCTAATGCAGCAAAATTATCACTCATTTTATCAATCTTGATTTTCTCAGTACAGATTGAGGAAATTTATAATCTTTATTGACATAAATTTTAATTACCGTACCTTGATCTATGGTAATAGTTGGTCTAAATTCATGTTGCTGAATCATACCTTTCATAGTATCACTGATATCAGTAAAAGCTTTTTTTGAAGCTGTTTGTGCCTGGGTTGGAGTGCTAGCAGTTGCAGTGCTAGTTAGCAAACTAGCTGCTGCATTAGTTACTGCAGTCATTAATGCAACAATCCTTTGACCAGGCTGTGATCCAGTCGGATTTTGTGCAGTATTGCAAGCCTGCATCATGGAAATATAGGCTGCTGAGGTCTTGTCGGGAATGGCGTTCATGACACTAGAACATATCTGTGAAATTTTAACATCCTCAGTACTAGGACCATTATTAATACTTTGTGCTAAACTTTGTATATTAGCAGCAACAGCAGCATTAGCGGCAGCAGCTTGTGAATTAACTGGGGGAGCTACCACTTTGTCAAGGGCATTGGCAAGTCCAATATTAAATGCCGATAATAATACAGCATTGGTTAATCGTTCTTTATATTTATTATCTACTCTTCCTTGCTCACCTTTCCTTCCAAGATTATCAACAGCTATAGCATCTAAGGTAATGGTATAACCGTTTGATAGATCAATACGATTCCATATTATTGCAATTCGACCATACGCTTCATCAATACCAGTTGTATAAGCACCAAAAATCTTTGATCCTTTAGGAATTAAAATAATCTTTTCCCTTTCAGAAAATACATCTCTGCTAATTATTGCCCTTACTTCCCCACCTAAGTCAGTATTAATAGCAGTCTCTAGTACCGCTTCAATTATCTTACCACGACCAAGAACAAATGCCATATCTCCACGATCTTGAAAATTTGCTTCTTCGGCAATTTGACTTGGTGTTTTTTTCTCTGGAACTCCTGCAATTAATACTATAGAAGATTTTCTCTTTGCTTCACGGCGTTTCTTTTCCTCGTCACTTTCAGCTATTCCTCCAGGAAGGGGTGATGATACAACGGAAGGAAGAGAAGCTTTATCAGCACTTTTGTCAGCATTATTATTATCTACTGAAGTAGTAGGTAAAGGAAGCTTTGGCACATCAGCAGCTTTAGGGGGAGGGGGAGGAGGTGGTGGAGGCTCCACAGGTGTTTCGAGTTTAGGTGCTTCTGGTAATTTTGGAATCTCTGGTAGATTTTTAGAATTATCTTGTGTCGGTTTAGTAATATCAGTAGGTGCTGATGGAGCTACCACCTCAGCTGGTTTATTATCAGCAATAAAAAGTTTAAAAAAAATAAATATAAAGACAGCAGAAATGACAAGTAGAATCAGAATGCTTTGCTTAGGATTAGTGGCAACTTTTGATAGCTCATTTTGAACTTCTGGTATGTCTTGTTCCTCTGCACTCTGTGTACTGATTTGAGAAGAGGTATTATTTTGCTTTGCCATAGTAAATTAATATCATTATTACGCGAATTTGGAATAAGAATTAATTAATTCTTATCCCGAATTGAGGTATTATTGTGAAGTACTAAACCTTTTTTTAGGATAATAAAACCTAACTACATATACCAAGTCTTTTTCACGACCTTCTTCCAATTCTTTGGATACAACATCGAATTGGTAAGTCCTTTTATTAGTTATGATAGTCATATTTGTTCTAATGTTTTTTTCCAATGGCTTAATGAATAATCTATTTGCCAACGGGGTCATTTTCCAAGCATAGGATTCTCCTAGAACAATATTTTGTATCTCCTCATTTTTGGCAAATTCTATACTTGACTGAAAACCAAAATGCAGAACTAATAAATAAACTTCATTAGGATTATGTATATAAGTTTTAATTCTGTTATCAGTAGTTATGGCTAGATCATCTACATCATTATCTATATGCATATTACCTGCACAAGCGTTGGCAATAACCGAATGTAATAATATTGCCGCTACGAAAAGAAGTCTAGCTATTATCATCATCTACCCTATAATCATTAACTTGAAAACCTACTGGGTTAATATCTCGATCTGCATCTGTTAATTCCATTGGAATATATGCGTAACTTACCACAGCTATTTTATTGAAAACCGTTTTATTGCCTGTTGTTTCATTAATAGAGAACCTAACCATATATTTATTTTTTTCTACTCCTGACCAAGATTTAATTACCAAAAAAGTTGTGTTGTTTTGACCATATATTAAAACTGGATTTACATCTTTATTTTGTATATATCCTAGATAGTTATAATATACTGGACTTGAAGATAATAATCTAACGCTTTTCCTTGCTTCAGTATCAAAATCAACAGGATTATATGTTTCTCTAGCTATGAGGTATTTTTTAATAAAATACCTTGAAAGTGCCTCGTCACCGTTTAGTATCTCCGAAGATATTGGATTTACAATCGTTGCCATCCCCGTACTATCATCAATTTGGATAACAAAAGGGCTAAACTCTCTTGAATTTACCACTATAGTTACCGCTGCTATAGATGCCATTATAAGTATTATTAGTAATATAGATAATACCAACAAGATATTACGTTGTACAATTAACCTATCAGATCTTTCCTCATACCAATTCCTAGTAGCTTTAACAAAGTTGTTAGACTGAACGCTTTGATCCTCTACTGCATCAGAAGGTGATTTTAGTATATTTAATATATTAGCTAACTTAAACATTGTACATCCCCACTACTTGTAAAACCTAAGACAAGTTAGTGAATAAATTAATTCAAACATTATAATCATAACTTATTTCATAACAAAAACATTGACAATATAATTCATCAATTCTCAATATTTTTGCAGTATACACTAATTTCGAGCTACACTAATAGGTTATTTGTCATAATTCAAAAATATTACTTAAAAATGCATTCTTAAAGCGGTTTTGCGAATGCATTTTAAAGCTTTCTAAAACTAAAAGCATGATTTTAATCTTTTAAAATCATGTATTAAAATCATGTTTTTAGCAAAATGGATTGCCATGCTCACATACGTTCGCTCGCTAATAGACATATACGTCTATAAAACGTCTATTAGCGAGGAGACCGTAGGTTCACAACTGTTGAAAGTTAGTAAATACAGCTTCCCTATACGTCTATTAGCGAGGAGGCTGTAAGGCCGACGAAGCAATCCAGTAACATCATTTATCTATAGATTGTTTCCTAGATTGCTTCGCTTACGCTCGCTAATAGACGCTGTGGTATAGGTATTTGTAAACTTTCAACAGTTGTGACCGTAGGTCGACGAAGCAATCTATAATTTCACCGAATTAGGGATAAGAATTGACAAATTCTTATCCCTAATTCGCGTAGATTACTTACGGCCACTACCAAAGGAATAAATTAATTTACCTATTAAGGATTCAATATTAACTGCTGACTGGGTGTATTTTATCTGATCACCTCCAGCCAAATTTTCTTCAGATGAACCGGGAGTTACGGATATGTATCTACTACCAAGTATTCCACTTGTGACTATTGCTATACTAGTGTCTTTAGGTAACTTTATATCATTATTGATGCTAAGGGTTAATAAAGCAAAAAAGCTAGTTTTATCTAGAGTTATGTTAGTTACTGATCCGATTTTTATACCAGCTAACATCACGCTACTGCCTTGAACTATCCCTTCCGCATTCTGAAAATTTGCCTTAACTATATACCCAAATTCAACTTTTGATGAGTTACCAATTTTATAAGCAAAAACAAAAAAGGCTAAAGCAACTAGTATTACTATAAAGCCAACTAAAGTTTCTATAACATTCTGTTTCATTATTTTGATTTATCTAAAGGTTTCCAGCTACTATATTTAGCTTCAGTTGTACTATTTCTTATTAGGTTATGAGATAAGCTAGTGCCAGTGATATTAGGGAGATAATTTTGTTGCCAGTCAAATTTATTATTGTTATTTGGTACTTCATTAGTCATATAATGCAACCAAGCATGCCACATAGGAGGAACTTTCGATGCTTCCACTTTACCTTTATAAACCACTTGTCTTCTAGCTTGACCTAAATAATTCTGCTTTTTACTTTGATAATATTTGTTACCAAATTGATCTTTTCCAATTTCCTTAGAGAAAATAGATATAAAAAAATTATCTATGAATGACATTTAAGTATTTTTATAGCAGTTTCTTTTCCTTGCACAGCTAGCCTATCAGCCATTTCATTACCTTCATTATTATTGTGACCTTTAACCCAATTCCAAATAATATAGTGTTTACTTAACTCTTCGTACAATTTTTTCCATAAATCAACATTCTTGACGGGATCATTGTTGTTTTTATGCCAGTTATTTTTTATCCATGTGTTAATCCACTGTGTTATTCCAAGCTGTAAATACTTACTATCTGTGTAAAGTTCTACATAGCATGATTTTTTAAGAACTTTTAATGCTTCAATTACTGCTGTCATTTCCATGCGATTATTAGTGGTATATAGTTCATGACCAAATATACTCTTCTGCTTTAAAGAAAAGCTATCATGAAACTTCGTAGAGTTCTCACATATATCTAACTCGTTTAACTTTTTTTTGTTATACCAATTTTTTAAAGCATTTGGGTCTAGCTCTACACTATCTCCATGAAACTGTAATAATGCCCCCCAGCCACTTGGTCCAGGATTACCTGAACAAGCTCCATCAGTGTATATGGTAACCTTAGGCAAAGTAGCTTGACTCTTTGAAATATTTGGGTCTTGTAGATTCATTATAATTTAACCTGAGTTCGATGTAAAACATTGTCCACCCCTACGTCTTCGATGGCACACACCAAATTATACCTCTAAATAACGCCAAAGTCTGTCTGTACCTTTGCTAATACCAATTCTAGGAGTACTAATAAATTTAGGAGTACTACCTACATCAATAATACAAAAAGACTTATTACTAGTTACATCTTGACCATTTTGGGTTTTATTAATTCCAAGAGTACGACATAATTTACCAGGTCCATCAAGTAAAACTTGTAAAGGACTATATTGATACACCCCCCTAATTAATACAGCAGCTGGAAATCCCTGTTTTTCTGTTACTATATTTAAACAATAATACATACCATAAATCAAATATACATATGCATAACCTGCAGAACCATACATAATCTTTGTACGGGGCGTTATACCCTTTGCTGCATGACAAGCAGGATCATCTTCTCCAACATAAGCTTCTGTTTCAATAATTCGTGCTTCTATATTACCAAAGCACAAAACCTTTCCAAGTAACTCTTGTGAGACAATAAGCGTATCTCTTTCATAAAATGTTTTTGGAAGTATTTTAAACATCTTAGTGGTTTAATAAAATATGATATAATTGTATTGATACACTATAATTCACTATTACATCATTTCACAGCTTTTTCTTGACAAATATTAAAGGTAAGATATTTTGTACTTAGGTTTGTATATTATAGAAAAATATTTGAGATTATTACATATATGTCAAAAGCTAAAACAGCGTCTAAAAATAACCCAACCTCTAGAGAACAGGCAAAGGAGTATTTTCATAATGGACAAAAAATTAGACCTGTAAAACTTATATCCGGTAAATCTTCTTTTTTGGCAGCAGAATATGATGTATCAGGAGATTTGGTACTTGGATCTGATGGCAAGGCATTACCTTGGGACAGAACAAAAATTTAGCCTAAATATTAAGTTTTCAAACAAGTTTGTTGACCTTACATGTAAAAAGGTATATAAGCTACCTATCATTAATATGGTTTGGGGATGTAGCTCAGGGGTAGAGCATCTGCCTTGCACGCAGAGGGTCGGGGGTTCGATTCCCTTCGTCTCCACCAATACTTATGCCACTTCCAAGGTTTTCTAACTTTTGCTAAAAATTCCATATGTAATTCATATGTAACTTCTCAGACAAATTTCCTGAAATTTGACCTACAAAATAGTCTATTTTTAACCGTTTTTCACGGGGAGGAAATATGACAGAATCGTTAATTTTTTCCGACAACTTAATTGAAAATCCTGACACTATTTTCTATAATATAGTCGGTAATTTTGTCCCACCTGAATGGAGAAGCCTTACCAATAATTGTGGTAAACAATTAAGTAAAACTTCTCGTCAACTTTTATCGTTGATAGTTTCTTGCACGAAAACTGATAGCTATAACAATACACAAGAATTACAAGAAGGCTATCATTTTTTCGAGAAAGAGCTAGGAGTTTGTCAAAGACGGGTTAAACAATGTCTAATAGAATTACAAACAAGTGGGTTCATTTATCACACTTTGATTACTACGGTCAAACATAACCTAAAATGCCGTAATATTTTATCTATCAAACTTCTTAAGAAATTTATAAATTTTCGTAAAGCTAATGATACTTCTTATCACGTTAATCGTACAAATATTCAATCTAGCCATCAAAAAATTTCAGCTCAACCTGAAAAAAATTACCACCCAACTGTAAAAAATTTTCAAAAAAACGCATCTATCTATAATATATCTATAATATCTAGATATGGAAAAAATCAAAAAAATTGTGGGCAAGTCTGTGGACAAACCGTGTCAGAGCCTGAATCAACTGAGGAACAAAACATTAATTTTCCGCTTGAGGTAACGGCAAAAAGAGGTGAACAAAGTTTGTCAGAAGTTGAGTCAACTACGGAGCAAAGCTTTGATTCATCGCCGGAGATAACGGTAAGTTCAGGTAAAAAAAGTTTACCAAAGCTTGAGTCAACTGAAGAAAAAAGTTTTAATTTACCTATGGAGACAACGGTAAACTCAGTAAATGAAACGTTACCCTGCAATTCCTCTGAGGCAGCTCCAACTGATGACGAGTCAGACTGCGATTCAGATTCCGATTCAACAGGGGAATCTTCAGGAAATAGCGACTTATCTTCGAGATGGATAGGATTAAAATTGTGCCATAAAACGAGGTTAGTATACGGCGTGTGGGACAGAAAATTAAATTTTTGTTACTGACTACATGTATGAATCTCCTGTAAAATGCAAGAAAAAAATAACATCTAATAGCAAAAATGCAAATGCATACATGTATCCGGCTTATAGTTAATAAATTATGTGTAATTTATCCTACAGCCCTGATGGAATTCGCTGGCTTACAAATTTACTATATACTTATCATTTTATCGGCTTCAAAGAGCCATTGTAGTCATCAGTTTTTTTGTAAGCTAAGGTTTGTCTTATTTACCATCAATATTATTATCTCACGCATATTCCGGGTTGGAATCTCTTACATATTCTTTGTTTACCTATTAATTAATAAACCACTATTTATTTTATTTTATGTTAATTATAATAGCTCTGTGCTACAAACTTTACTCTCTACATAATCATCCCCTGACCTTAGTACTGCAAACACCACTCTTGCCAGTTTATTAGCTACAGCAACTACTGTTTTATTATGTCCATTTCGCTCAGATAAATTAAACATCCACTGCGTAAATTTGCTAAAATCTTTTTTAGATTTTTGTTCTTCCGATGTAAATCTTATCTTGGCATTTAGTACAGCTCTAGCTCCTTGGATCAATAGAGTACGCAAGTAAACATCACCTCGCTTGCTAATTCCAAGCAACTTATCTTTCCCTCCACTGGAATGCTGCCTTGGCACTAATCCAAACCATGCCGATAATTGCCTACCATTCTCAAAACTTGTAGCATTACCTATTGATGCTATTAAAGCAGTAGCAGTAATTAAACCAAGACCAGGTATAGCTGTTAATCGTTGATATTGAGTTAAGTTGCTAGCTATTATTTTTAATCTTTTTTCTATCTCTTTTATTTTTTTGTCATTATCCAAAAATTCCTCTTTCAGTTCACTAAATGTTTGATAACCCAGCTGGCTTAAATTTCCTTCATCTAAAATCTCGGTTAATTTTGTCATAACCTTATTGATCCCTTGAGGAATAATAAAACCAAATTCATGTAGTAGACCCCTAATTTCATTAGCAAGGGCAGTACGATTTTTTACCAATCTCTCTCTTACTCGATGAATTGATAAAATATCTTGTTGTTCTACAGTTCTAATTGGTACAAACCTCATATTTGGTCTTGTTACCGCTTCACATATAGCTTCTGCATCAGCTTGATCATTTTTATTAGTTTTAACATACGGTTTGACAAATTGTGCTGCCATTAGTTTTACTGTATGCCCCAATTTAGTTATTTCTCTTGCCCAGTAACTAGCTCCGCCGCAAGCTTCCATCCCTAGCAAACATTTTGGTAAATTAGCCATAAATGTTAAAACTTGATCTCTCATTAATTTTTTCTTTAATACCGTCTTACCATTTTTATCTACACCATGAATTTGGAAAATTCTTTTTGCAATATCTATACCAATTGTGGTAACTTCCATCTTAGCCTCCTGATTGTTATTTTAATATTTAATATTAACTTTAGAAGATTAGCAACTGCTTTTCATTCTGTATATCAGGAGGTCCATACCATTATTTTATCATTTTGCAGATTTTGTCATTTGGGGCATCGTTAAATCAAATAAATTGAATAAATTTTGTTGAAACTCGCTTAATTTTGGTAATCTTGCAACTTTGCAACCCTTGATTGTGTAATATAAAAAACATACTTTATCCAGCTCTCTTAATGCTTCCTCAATGGTCACATTATATTTACCATCCTTGGTTACGCCACAACCTTGTTTCAACTTATTTTTCATATAGTGCCATATTTTTAATGCCAACATGCAAACAAATACATGTCCCTTCGTTCTGTTGCTTTTCCTTAAAAAGATCGGTCTTACTTCGAGTAATCCTGTCTTCATACTGCTAAAATTCGATTCTACTTCATGTAAATTATGGTAAGCTTTATCAACCAATTCTTTACTCATCAGTTTAATTTCAATCTGTGTTTCAATCGCATAACAACCATCAAGAGCAAACAACTCTTTTTTCTTATCTTGATCAATTTCAACCACTATTTGGTTGCCGTCTAATTTTAGGTTGATAAATTTATCTATCCGCCATTCTTTGGCAATTTTTTGAATATTATTTAAACCAAGTTCTAGCTTTGCTTTCTTATGGGTTGATACATATATATTACGCTCTTCAATCTTTGCAACCAATTTTTCAACTCGGTTATTCCTATCAAACTCAACTTTTCGGGCTATAGAACCATTCTTCCTTAAAATATATCTTTTGCCATTATTGGTTACTTCGCATAGCTGTTCTTCAAAAAAACTATATTGCAAAACTCCGCTTTTCTTTAAGCTTTCAATCTCAACTTTACTTAAGGTTGTAATATAGTCCCATCCTTCTTTGCTCAGGGCTTCTTTGCCTGTCCTCTTAATCATTCCTTTATCACCAACAAAGACGATATTCTTAATACCAAAATTAGATTTTACTAGCTCAATCTGCTCATAAATGTTAGAAGGATCAGCACTATTACCCTTAAAAACTCTAACAGCCAAAGGTTCGCCATGATCATCAGTTAATAGACCAATCACTATTTGCTTTTTACCCTTCTTTTTATCCCGATTGTACCCATATTCCGCAAGTTCATTCTCTGTTCCTTCGAAATAGCTGGAAGTGACGTCATATAAAAGCATAACAGGCGGCTTGTTATTTTTCTTTTGATAAGTTTTAAATAATTTTAATTCGATCTTTTCTTGGTTCTCTTCTAACCATTCTAGAGCCTGATATAAATGGTTTTCATCAAATGAATCGACAGATAATACATCAGATATCGCAGGATAAATTACACATAATTTATTAACTATAAGCCGGATACATGTATGCATTTGCATTTTTGCTATTAGATGTTATTTTTTTCTTGCATTTTACAGGAGGTTCATACATGTAGTCATTTTATGCAACTTTACAACCAATTTATAGTCACAAAAATATTAGACAAATTTTCTCTCTAACTGATTTTCAAGGGGAGGGAATATGACACAAATATTAACTGCTCCTAACAGTCTTGTAGAGAATCCTGATACCATTTTTTACAATTTGGTGAGTAATTTATCTCAAATCCTATTTATGCAACAAAGCCATTTTTAGCTTCATCTTCTGAGCAACTTGCTTTTTTATTCATAGAGTTACAGAATGTTAATCTATTTGGTAGTTCTATTTTATGTTTTTGGGCTACTTTAATAACCTTTAATACGCCTACGACACCGTAGTAGTTTGGATCATAATTGTTGCAGAGTTCTTTCTTTTTCTTTATGTCTAATGAATCTTGTACTTCTCTTAGTGCTGTTTTAAGATATCTCTTATCATGCTTTTCTAGTTTGCTGTAGTGTTGTGAATCTGCACAGGAACAAAGGTCTTGATATTCCTTTACGTTTACTAATGATTTTTCTATATCAGTATGCTTTCTTTTCATAACTAATTACCTTAATTATTGATTGTATTTTTTCTAAAATTAAGTTTCAAAGATGACTTTCAGCAAATTGCCAATTAATCATATGTTCTATATAAACTGAGACATAGTCTAGACGCTTATTACGATAATCTATATAGTATGCATGCTCCCAAACATCACAGGTAAGCAGAGGTTTCATAGATTTAGTAATAGGAGTTTCACCATTACTCGTTTTTACTATTTGTAATTTCCCATTATTAGAGACTAACCACGCCCAGCCGCTACCAAATTGGCTTACTGCTGCTTGCTTAAATTCAGTAGCAAAATTCTCGTAACTGCCAAAATCTTTATTTATCTGTTCCAATATCTTACTAGTAGGCTTTCCTCCACCTGAAGGCTTAATAGAATGCCAAAAGAAAGTATGATTCCATATTTGTGCTGCATTATTAAATATGGCTGCTTCAGTTGGTTTTATGCTTGTAGAAATTATTAATTCTTCCAAACTTTTTTTCTGCAATTCCTGATTATCTTGTAAAAGATTATTCAGGTTAGTTACATATGTTTGGTGGTGTTTCCCATGGTGGTAGTCAAAAGTTTCAGGGGAAAAATGCGGAACAAAATCACTTTTACCATAAGGTAATTCCGGCAAGACAAAAGGATAAGATGTTTGGTTAGATTGTTTGCAATATATCATAATTTCCTCAATTTTAGTATAAAATACTTACTTTTTTATTAAGCACTCTCGTTGTCATTCCAATTTCGGATTAATGAAATTAATCCGAAATTGAGGTTTAGTATATCATAACCATATAACTTTTGCAGGCTATTTTTTGAATTCCCGCTTTTAGCTAGGAATGACATCGAAGCCTATTGAGCTGAATTGCACTGTTTTGTCGGTTACCTAGTATGTGCATCTGTTTTTTGTTTAAGTTTTACTCCCAAATTTTGTGTAGGTGCTTCTGTTTCTTTTTGAGGAGAAATAACTGCTTTTCTTAACCCTGCTAGTGCATTTGTGATATCTGCTGAACCGACAGCAAATCCCGGTCTCTTTTGCTCAGTCTGTGGCTTGGTTGTTGGGGATTCTTCTACAGCTGTTTCTAATTTTCTAATATTAGGTAGCGAGTTTGTACTAGGCGGAGAAAGTGGCTGAGGAGGTGGTGGTGGAATCTCTCCAAGCTTAGATTGAACCTTAGGAGGAGATAGTATCTTTTCAGCTGCTAACTTCTTTCCCGCCTCTTCCCTTAGTGCTGCTGCTATCCTTGGAGCATCTATCTCCTCTTGTCTTTTTTGGCGTGCTTCTTCTTCTCTTCCCAGCCTTTCAAATTCAGCAGCGTCTTTAGCATATGTTGGAGATACCTTCTTATCGCCTTGCCCCTCAATAAATCCTCGACGTACTGCCAACTTTTTCTGCAACTCATTCATAAAGGGATCATCTGCTTGGTCTGCAGGTAATTCATTTAATGTTCGGTCTTCTACTTTGTTTAACTTAAAGTTACCTTTTGTTATAGCCGCCAACAAATCAGCTTGAGATATCTGTTGCAGCACTACATTAGAATGAAGAGGTGAAGGCGGAGGAGGAGGTGGTGGTGGCGTAACTGGATCGTTAGGAGGAGTAACTGTTGCCTGCACTGAGATAGTAAAGTGTGCAGTTTCATGTACTACTACCGGTGCTGTGGTAGCCGTCGTTACATGAGGTTTCTGCTGAGTTTCTACCAAAGATGGGGGCAAAACCCCGGTTTCTTTTACTGGAATGCTTGTAGATATTTGTTCCTGCACAGGGGGAATAGCCTTATAGTAACTTTTTATAAGTTCAAGCTCTTTAATAAAATCTGATTCTACTTGTTTTAACTCTTCTTTATGTTGTTTACTAAATGAAAATTTTAAAAACTTAATAAGAGAACGAGTCCATTCCCTTGCTTTAATAACAATTGGGGAACGATTTTTACTGTTTTCAACCTTTTTGGTTAACGCTTCTAGATTTTTCTGTAAGTTACTTCCATCCGCAACATTTATCGTACTAGTTATAATCTCAGCAACATCTTCTAAATTTTTCTTATCAGGAGAAGATGGTGGTAAGCTAACATAGGCTGCAATTGCAGCCTCAGCTAGCTTATTCACAGATTCATTGGCAAACCTTAAGTTTTCTTTACCACTTGTCATACAACTACTCCTACTTAATTAACATTTCTTAAGTATACAATATAACGTTATTAATTTAACGAAGTCAAGGACTCTAAGTAAAAAAAACACAAATTTCGATGTAATAAAATCAGTATAATCCCCATTAGGGCTGAACCATTGATTCCCTTTCGATGTCACCCCCCTGCTAGTCACAACTGTTGAAAGTTAAAAATCGTCTATTAGCGACTCATCTTCGAGACAAAAAAGTGCTTAAAACGTCTAAAGAATCAGGTTCGCAGTGGTTTTGGAATGAAGTTTGTAGTCATGTAAACATCACTTTTCTACTTGACATACTAAAAATTACTTAACATAATGCTTCTTATGTGTATTACCATTGTTTTGTTTCAAATAAAAACTCTTGTCATTAAAGTACACTTTTATCAGTATTTCTTTATTATAAAATTCCACAGGTGAAAAAATAATGGTATGGACCTCCTGATATACAGAATGAAAAGCAGTTGCTAATCTTCTAAAGTTAATATTAAATATTAAAATAACAATCAGGAGGCTAAGATGGAAGTTACCACAATTGGTATAGATATTGCAAAAAGAATTTTCCAAATTCATGGTGTAGATAAAAATGGTAAGACGGTATTAAAGAAAAAATTAATGAGAGATCAAGTTTTAACATTTATGGCTAATTTACCAAAATGTTTGGTAGGGATGGAAGCTTGCGGCGGAGCTAGTTACTGGGCAAGAGAAATAACTAAATTGGGGCATACAGTAAAACTAATGGCAGCACAATTTGTCAAACCGTATGTTAAAACTAATAAAAATGATCAAGCTGATGCAGAAGCTATATGTGAAGCGGTAACAAGACCAAATATGAGGTTTGTACCAATTAGAACTGTAGAACAACAAGATATTTTATCAATTCATCGAGTAAGAGAGAGATTGGTAAAAAATCGTACTGCCCTTGCTAATGAAATTAGGGGTCTACTACATGAATTTGGTTTTATTATTCCTCAAGGGATCAATAAGGTTATGACAAAATTAACCGAGATTTTAGATGAAGGAAATTTAAGCCAGCTGGGTTATCAAACATTTAGTGAACTGAAAGAGGAATTTTTGGATAATGACAAAAAAATAAAAGAGATAGAAAAAAGATTAAAAATAATAGCTAGCAACTTAACTCAATATCAACGATTAACAGCTATACCTGGTCTTGGTTTAATTACTGCTACTGCTTTAATAGCATCAATAGGTAATGCTACAAGTTTTGAGAATGGTAGGCAATTATCGGCATGGTTTGGATTAGTGCCAAGGCAGCATTCCAGTGGAGGGAAAGATAAGTTGCTTGGAATTAGCAAGCGAGGTGATGTTTACTTGCGTACTCTATTGATCCAAGGAGCTAGAGCTGTACTAAATGCCAAGATAAGATTTACATTGGAAGAACAAAAATCTAAAAAAGATTTTAGCAAATTTACGCAGTGGATGTTTAATTTACCTGAGCGAAATGGACATAATAAAACAGTAGTTGCTGTAGCTAATAAACTGGCAAGAGTGGTGTTTGCAGTACTAAGGTCAGGGGATGATTATGTAGAGAGTAAAGTTTGTAGCACAAAGCTATTATAATTAACATAAAATAAAATAAATAGTGGTTTATTAATTAATAGGTAAACAAAGAATATGTAAGAGATTCCAACCCGGAATATGCGTGAGATAATAATATTGATGGTAAATAAGACAAACCTTAGCTTACAAAGAAACTGATGACTACAATGGCTCTTTGAAGCCGATAAAATGATAAGTATATAGTAAATTTGTAAGCCAGCGAATTCCATCAGGGCTGTAGGATAAATTACACATAATTTATTAACTATAAGCCGGATACATGTATGCATTTGCATTTTTGCTATTAGATGTTATTTTTTTCTTGCATTTTACAGGAGGTCCATACATGTAGTCAGTAACGAGAATTTAATTCTACACTCCACTCGTCGCATAATACTCACGTTCTATAGCATAATTTCTGCTCATATTTATCTCGAAGATGAGTCGCTACTTCAAAAGTGTTAACGATTTTTGCATAAAATTTGCATAATGTTAATATACATATTGACATAAGACCTTATTATATAGTATAATCCTGTGTTATAAATTATGGGAAGGGAGATCACGATGTCTCGTAGATGTGAGCTTAGTGGAGTAGGTGTTTTATATGGTAATAAAGTATCACACTCACAAAGAAAAACTAGAAGACGATTTGAACCTAACCTAAGGGTGGTAAGGTTTGCAAGTGATCTGACGAAGCAAGAATATAAGCTCTCGGTAAATGCCAAATGTATGCGTTCTGTTGAGAAAGTAGGTGGTTTTGATGCATATATGCTTAAAATATCATGTGATGTACTTTCAGATAAAGCACAGATAATTAAAAGAAAGATAGTTGAGAAAAAAGTTGGTGCTTCATTATGAAAACTGGAATACACCCAAAATATAAAAAATTCAAAATTATTATTAGTAAAGATGTTTTTGAAACAAATTCCGGTGGTCATGCAGAAGAGATTTTGATGGATGTGGATTATAGGAAACATCCAGCATGGACTAAAGAATCTGGAAATGTTGTTAACCAATCTAATAAAAATATCAGTGACTTTAATAAAAAGTTTGCTGGGCTTAGTTTTGGTAAAAAGGTATAGCTAGGCTTTTTACTCAAGGTAGATGTCAACCTGAACGGGGTGGAGGATTTGTTAAAACTAAGTAGTTTAGGTTCTGAAATAAATTTAGGGTGACGTCATAGTAGGTGTGTGCGTATATTATAGGAGTGTCTACGAATTGAATAATTTTTAGGAAAAATGTAGAAGAGTATACCGCAAGCAGTACGCAAATATACGTAAGGAACGGAAGCAAATTTTGACAATAAAATTACCAAAAAGAATCAATTCACAGGTACTTCCATTATCGTGGGGTGGAGCAGTTTGGTAGCTCGTCAGGCTCATAACCTGAAGGTCGTTGGTTCAAATCCAACCCCCGCAACCAATTATGGTACGAGTTTTAGTCTATCTGAGTTTGTTCTTGTAGTGTCCCATATATACTCGATGAAAATCAAGAATTGTGTCGTCATTATCCAAGATTCTAGCGGTACTCACGTACTAATATGTACGCCTAACACCTCGATTTGGTAATTCCTGCTACTATCATGATTTAGATTCTATCGTTTATCAACTCTTCATTTACGAGCAGTATATGACGCCTATGTATTTTTATTACACTAGAATACACTACTTATCTTCTGTGGAGTTTCTTAATAGAATCTAAAGTAGTTTCTAAAATCATACTTGCTGCAATTGAATCATCTTTTTGGTTACGTTCTCGTCTTTTGATTCCTAGCGATTTTAATAAACTATTGGCAGCAAGGGAAGTAAGTCTTTCATCTTGTAGATATATAGGAAGATTTATGGCTAAACTAAGCTTTTTGCTAAATTTTAATACAATCGCAGTTTGATCACTAGCCTGACCATTCATACTAATCGGCAGTCCTACGACAACACCACAGCTAGAATAGGTTGAGATCAAGTCTAATATTGATTTGATCTTATTTTCTTCTGTTATCTCATATATAGTTTTTATAGGCATAGCGAGGGTATGTTCTTGATTTGAGATAGCGATGCCTGTTTTGCGTGTCCCATAATCAACAGATATAATTGGTTTATTAACTTGTAAAAGTTGAAAAAACTCTTGCAGTGTTGATGTTATCATGATACCTAAGTTACAATCATACAAAAGTACGTTATTTATATGTTAAAACTAATCCAAAAACATTTAGATAGTAACCTAATCAAACTATCTTTGGTGTTCTCTTTTATTTATTTTCTACTTTTTAATTCAGCAGTTATTGTTTACAAGTTCAGCTACTACAAAGTCGCTTTTTTTAAAGCAATATTGGAGTTGAGTAAGGACTCTATTTATATTTGCTTTACTTGCTTTATCATTTTTTTTGGTTTAACTATCCATCGACTTGTTTTTATAATAGGAGCAATATTTTTATTTATAACGGGAGCAATTGCCAGCTATTATCTATATCTTTTCAAAATTTCTCCTACAAAAGAGATGATGGGTAGCTTTTTCTCTACTGACTTCAATGAAGTATATGAGATAGCTAGTATTAGGCTAATTGTTTGGCTAATTTTTAGCCTAGCTACTTGTATTTATACGATGAAGCATTTCTCTATTTTAGATAGTAAACTATTTGTTACAAAATTACTATCGGCAATTTGTCTTTTAATTACCATTAATAATATTATTATGCCGCAGTTTAATTTGCTAAAGGGTTATTTTCCTATCCAATATTTACATAATACATATTTATCTTTAAATAGCAAAAAAAGTGCAATGCGTGATGATATAAGTAAGAAGTTTTCTTTCATTGATCAATCGGATCAAAATATTACAGTAGTACTTGTAATAGGAGAATCAGCACGATTTGATCATTTTGGTATTAATGGTTATCACAGGAACACTACGCCATATTTAAGTTCTGTTGAAAATCTTTTTTCATTTAAAGCACAGTCTGCTTCCAATCACACACATCTTTCTGTCCCATCTCTTCTATCTCGCCATCCTGCGAGTAGCTTAGACAAAAGTACAGAAGAAACGAGTTTTTTATCAATTTTTACCATGCTTGGTTTTAACACTAATTGGATTGGCACTCAGAGTATAGTAGGATACTTAAGAAGTAAAAACCCCGTTACAATTTATGATGAAGTTAGATTTGCTATAATACCCAGTGGTTCTATTTTATTAAAGAGGCTTGATCACGATGGAGAAATGTTACCTCATATTGAAAATAATATTGTAAATTCTACTACTAAAAATGTTTTAGTTATCCACACAGCTGGTAGTCATTGGAAATATTCTGCTAGATATCCTCAAGAATTTCAAAAATTTACTCCTAAGTGTAATTCCATTACTAAGGTAGATCAGAGCAGTTGTGATATTGAAGGGTTGATTAATGATTACGATAATACCATTTTATATACAGATTTTTTTTTGTATAATGTAATAGGTCTATTAAAAAATAGTAACGCTATCCTAATGTATGTTTCTGATCATGCAGAATCTTTGGGAGAACATGGTTATTACGGTCACGGTGGACCTATGATCCCAGAACAGACCACAGTACCTTTTCTAGTTTGGGTATCGAATGAATTTAAAGAAAAACATCCTGATTTGGTAAGTTCTATAGCCAATCATTTAGGCACTGAAATTAGTCATGACTATGTATTTCATTCGATCCTTAATTGTGTTGGCATTCATTCTGCTGTGATTGACAAAAATTTAAGCCTATGTAGTAAGCAACGGTCAAATGGCTAAAATTTATCTAATTGCTGGTGAAATTTCAGGAGATTTTATAGGGAGTCATTTGATACAAAGCCTAAAAGATCTCTATAAGCTGGAGGAGATACAATTAGAGTTCGTTGGTGTAGGGGGAAGCAAGATGGAAGAAGCGGGGTTAGAGCATAGCCTTTTCCCGATTAGTCAAATAAATCTTATGGGTTTCGTCGAAATTATACCACATATTTTTAAGATCACTAAGCTAATCAAGCATACTATTGCTGATATAATTCAGCATGCCCCAGATTTGTTAATTACCATAGACTCGCCAGGCTTTACTTATAGAGTGGCAAAGAAGATTCGAGCAGTCCGGCCCAATTTAAAGATTATTCATATTGTCGCACCCTCCGTTTGGGCATACAAACCTTCCCGGGCTATGAAATACGCTAAAATTTACGATTATTTGTTGGCTTTACTGCCATTCGAACCACCATACTTTCAGAAGGTAGGTCTAGATTGCCGGTATATTGGTCATCCAATATTAGAGCAGTATTTTTATGATGATAAAGATAAAGAGCTATTAAAGCGAGAATTACAAATACCTGTTCATTCAGAAGTGTTATGTGTCACTTGTGGTAGCCGCAAAGGTGAAATAACAAGACATGCTCCGGTATTCACGGCGGCAATCAATCTACTAGCAAAAAAATTCCCTAATCTTGAAGTGATATTTGTCACGGCTGAGCCTAGTCATAAATCTTTAATTGAACCATTTTTATCAGATGCAGCATTTAACTACCATTTCTCGAGTGATAGACTTAAGATTTTTGCTGTAGCTACCCTTGCTCTAGCAAAATCTGGCACTAATACCTTAGAAATTGCCGCTTGTAATACTCCAATGATTGTTGCTTATAAATTAAATATCTTAAGCTTTCTATTAATAAAGTTACTAATAAAAATACCTTATATTTCTTTGATTAATATTATTGCTAATAAAGAGATATTACCAGAATTTATCCAGTTTAACTGTACTAAATCAAATATAGCAGATAAGCTTACATCACTATTAGTTGACAGGAAAAAAGCAGCGCAGCAAGTGAAAGAAAGCAGGAAGATTTTAATAGAATTAGGTTTTAAAAGCCCTAGCTCTCCTTCAAGTGTAGCAGCATATATTATAAAGTCAGAATGTTTAAACTGATATATACTCAGATAGAAAATCAAGAATTGCGTCGTCATTATCCAAGATCTGCGGTACTCACGTACTATAGTACGCCTAGCACCTCGACTTGGTAATTCCCGCTACTATCATGATTTTGATTCTATCGTCTATCAACTCTTCATTTACGAGTAGTATATATATAATAAATATCAAGTTTGTAAGAACTAGAGAATAAAAATAACGATGAAGTTGACTATTAGATACAAGAACCAGTTATGTTAGAAGAAAAGTTATTATTTTTTGCACTTGAAAAAGATCACCTTAGCTGATATAAAATAAACATCTTTGTATATACTCAGGTAGAACTTCAAGAATTAAGGTCTCGCGACCTAAAGATTTCAGCTGCCCCGTTACTCATGTACGCTACGCCGCTCGACTTTGCTACTGCCTAGCTCTTCTTGAAGTTATACTATCGTCTATTAACTCTTGAAATCATAGAAGTATATATATATACTCTTCTGCTTTGAAGAATTGGCTTTTGCAGAAGAATTGGCTTTTGCAAATACTTGCAGGGATTTCGCGTACTCACGTATTTTATGTACTGCTTGCGTTCGCTCATCCCTTGTTTATTGTCCCAATTCTCCAAATCATTTGAGTATACGCACCCTTAGCTCAGCTGGATAGAGCAACGGATTTCTAATCCGTAGGTCAGAGGTTCGAATCCTCTAGGGTGCGCCATTCTTCGATTTTAGTGCATTTTACGAATGCGTCAAACGGTGGACGCAAGGTATAATCTAGCTTACAGCCATTCAGCTCTAGGTTCGAAAATACAAGATTTAACAATTTGCGTTTTTTCTCAATATTCGAACCTTTAAATGTTTCTAACGCTCCAGAAGCCAGTTCTACTAGGTTAACTAGGCGTTCTGAAAATTTATCATCAGCATTGTTATGGCTTTCTATTTCTCTCACGATATCTTCACGTTTTTGTATTAATTGCTGACGTTTTCCTTCATGATCTTCCTTGCTAATATCACCGTCTAAAAATAAATCAGTTAACCTATCCATACGAGTTTTGATCTTAGTATGCTCAGCATGTAACTCTCCTATACGCATTTTATGAAAACCTTGCTCTATTTTTGCTGAGCTTTTAATATAAGCAATTACTTCAGCTAGCAAATTAGGATCTAGATGGAGTGTTGCTAATACTTTTTCTACTTCCTGTAGTATTATTTCTTCTTTCACGTATATCCTTTTATTAGGGTTATCAGGATGCCATCCTAGTAAATATATCCACTCTGCTGTACTACCATTAGGATAAGTCTTCTGCTTAGTATCAGCAGTGATCACACGACCAGTAACAGCACATTTTATCAATCCTCTAAATATATATTCTTTTTCTCTATATTTAAACGGTTTTTTATTCCAGTTAACACGTACCCTTTGGCAAGTATCAAATAATTCTTTACTAATTAGAGGAGGATATATATGTTGGTATTCTTTTTTAGTTTTTAGGACTCGCATTACTCCGTAATAAAATAGATTTGTAATAATAGAATAAAGATGAGAGTGGCATAAATAATCTTGATTACCTCTAGAATTACGTAATCCTCATTCTTTAGTATTTCAGGTAGAGTATGACTGCCTGTAGCATATGTTTCAAATATTTTTTTAATTAAAGGACCACGATCAGGATCAATGATTATTTTTCCTTTGTTATGTCCTGTACCGTGTCCTTTGATATGCAAGTAACCAATAGGGGCAGTACTGATCCATTCCCCTAAACGTAATTTTTGGTCTATACTGCGGTTGACATTATCTCTAAGACTATCAACAAAGGCTTGAGCCATTAATACAAAAATATTCCACATCATCTTTTCTTGTGACGTAGAATATTTATGTATTATACAATTTTCTGTGTAAAAATGTAGTTCGATTTTTGCTCTTTCAATTAGATCATTTAGTATAGGTGTTTCTTTATAACTACGTTGTAATCGATCAACTTTATCTGCAACTACTGCTATAACCTCTTTTTGTTTTTTAGCAAAATCTATAGCCTCCATAAACTTTTTACGATTACCTACTGTTGATGATTCAGAGAATTCAAATATTCTTAGAATTTCTAAACCTTTACGCATACAATATTCTTGTAATCGGTATTTTTGCGCTTCAATAGAATAGCCTTCTTCTTGTTCTTTTGTTGAAACGCGACTCATCTTCTAGACGAAAAAGTGCTTAAAACACCTAAAGAATGAGGTTTATAAGGATTTTGCTATAAGATTTATAGTCATGTAAATGATATTTTTTATTTGACAATGCTGGAATTTAGAGATATAATCTCTTTCATGTATATTACAACTGTTCCAAATAGAAATTCTTGTCCTGCAATATTGCTTCGTACCTCTTATCGCGACTCATCTTCGAGATAAATATGAGCAGAAATTATGCTATAGAAGTAGATTGTCATGCGGTGTGTGGGACAGAAAATTAAATTTTTGTTACTGACTACATGTATGGACCTCCTGTAAAATGCAAGAAAAAAATAACATCTAATAGCAAAAATGCAAATGCATACATGTATCCGGCTTATAGTTAATAAATTATGTGTAATTTATCCTACAGCCCTGATGGAATTCGCTGGCTTACAAATTTACTATATACTTATCATTTTATCGGCTTCAAAGAGCCATTGTAGTCATCAGTTTTTTTGTAAGCTAAGGTTTGTCTTATTTACCATCAATATTATTATCTCACGCATATTCCGGGTTGGAATCTCTTACATATTCTTTGTTTACCTATTAATTAATAAACCACTATTTATTTTATTTTATGTTAATTATAATAGCTCTGTGCTACAAACTTTACTCTCTACATAATCATCCCCTGACCTTAGTACTGCAAACACCACTCTTGCCAGTTTATTAGCTACAGCAACTACTGTTTTATTATGTCCATTTCGCTCAGATAAATTAAACATCCACTGCGTAAATTTGCTAAAATCTTTTTTAGATTTTTGTTCTTCCGATGTAAATCTTATCTTGGCATTTAGTACAGCTCTAGCTCCTTGGATCAATGTACGCAAGTAAACATCACCTCGCTTGCTAATTCCAAGCAACTTGTCTTTCCCTCCACTGGAATGCTGCCTTGGCACTAATCCAAACCATGCCGATAATTGCCTACCATTCTCAAAACTTGTAGCATTACCTATTGATGCTATTAAAGCAGTAGCAGTAATTAAACCAAGACCAGGTATAGCTGTTAATCGTTGATATTGAGTTAAGTTGCTAGCTATTATTTTTAATCTTTTTTCTATCTCTTTTATTTTTTTGTCATTATCCAAAAATTCCTCTTTCAGTTCACTAAATGTTTGATAACCCAGCTGGCTTAAATTTCCTTCATCTAAAATCTCGGTTAATTTTGTCATAACCTTATTGATCCCTTGAGGAATAATAAAACCAAATTCATGTAGTAGACCCCTAATTTCATTAGCAAGGGCAGTACGATTTTTTACCAATCTCTCTCTTACTCGATGAATTGATAAAATATCTTGTTGTTCTACAGTTCTAATTGGTACAAACCTCATATTTGGTCTTGTTACCGCTTCACATATAGCTTCTGCATCAGCTTGATCATTTTTATTAGTTTTAACATACGGTTTGACAAATTGTGCTGCCATTAGTTTTACTGTATGCCCCAATTTAGTTATTTCTCTTGCCCAGTAACTAGCTCCGCCGCAAGCTTCCATCCCTAGCAAACATTTTGGTAAATTAGCCATAAATGTTAAAACTTGATCTCTCATTAATTTTTTCTTTAATACCGTCTTACCATTTTTATCTACACCATGAATTTGGAAAATTCTTTTTGCAATATCTATACCAATTGTGGTAACTTCCATCTTAGCCTCCTGATTGTTATTTTAATATTTAATATTAACTTTAGAAGATTAGCAACTGCTTTTCATTCTGTATATCAGGAGGTCCATACCATTATTTTTTCACCTGTGGAATTTTATAATAAAGAAATACTGATAAAAGTGTACTTTAATGACAAGAGTTTTTATTTGAAACAAAACAATGGTAATACACATAAGAAGCATTATGTTGACTAATTTTTAGTATGTCAAGTAGAAAAGTGATGTTTACATGACTACAAACTTCATGCCAAAACCACTGCAAACCTGATTCTTTAGACGTTTTAAGCACTTTTTCGTCTCGAAGATGAGTCGCGTCTTATCTTCGAGAGGGAGAAGTGCTTGAAGAGGCAGGAAAGTAAGGTTTACAAGAATTCTGCGATAAATTTGTAGTCATGTAAATGATATTTTTTACTTGACATGGCTAGAATAAGAAGGGTATGAATCTTATTCATGTATATTACAACTGTCCTAAATAGAAATTCTCGTCCTGCAATATTGCTTCGTACCTCTTATCGCGAAGACGGGAAAGTATTAAATAAAACCCTAGCTAACTTAACTAACTGGGATGATTTACGCATTGAGGCTTTTAAGAAATGTAATAAGCACTTACGCAATTTTTATGACCACTTAATTGCTAAACATAAAGCAGCAAAAGTTGCTCTTGTTGTTGTTATGTGCAAATTACTAGCTTTTATGCACTCTATTGTCAAAAATAATTCTTCTTACAATGAAAATTTATGTTAAGTTACTATTTTTTATTGACTTCCATTACGGATGTTTAGGTTACTTTAGCATTTTTTGGATATATATTTAGTCTGAAAGTAGAAGTTTATTCTCTCAACTTACCTTGGAATTTCTCATAAACAATTGTAACAATTTCTTGACTTAATAAATTTAGGTCTGCTTCATTTAGTGTACGATCATCTGCTTGGAATTGTACTTTAATTGCCATTGATTTCTTACCTGATGGTAGTTTATCTCCTGAATAAATATCAAATATATCAACTGATTTTATTATTTTTTTATTAGAATTCTTTATATAAGTCATCATCTCGCCAACCGGCTGTTCTAGATCAACTACAAAAGCATAATCTCTAAAAGTTGGCTGGTAGTCGGAAACAATAAACTCATCTCTTTTAGCAAACTTTGCTTTAGCAAATGGTATATTGGCAATATTTATTTCAAAGGCAAATATCTCGCAATCAATATCAAAATGCTTTAATATAGATGGATGAATTTGTCCAAAATATGCTATGGCATTTTTACCAAGTTTTATAATACTTGATTTTGTCGGATGGTAATACGGTAACTCAGTTGGACAAAATTGGCTCTTATCAATCGATAAGCCAGTATAATTTAAAACATTTTCTAGGTCAGATTTAATATCAAAAACATCTACTAAGCGAGCTTCAGAATGACAATCTTTCACATGATATTGTCCACATCTTACTGCAGAAGCAAAAACTAACTCACCATCAGATTTACAAGAGTTAAAGATTGGTCCTATTTCCATCAAGGCAATTTCTCTAATTGATCTTGCTAAATTTTTTTGAACTAATTTAAGTAAATTTGCAATGAGGTTAGGTCGCATATAATTATTATCTACACTAATAGGATTTAGTAAAAATAATTCCTCTTTTATTGGAGCAAATATTGGAGCAAATAATTTTGCGACGTTACTATCCATGAATGAGTTTGTTACGACTTCATCATACCCGCAAGTGGCTAAAATTCTTTTAATATCAGAAATTCTTCTTTGCTCTTTAGGTATAATCCTTGTTAGTTGCATTTCTGGTAATTTAATCGAGTCTAACTTGTCATAACCATAAATACGAACAATTTCTTCAACAATATCTTCTTTGATTGCTATGTCATACCGCCAAGAAGGTATGGTAAGTTTTAGAGTGTCACCTATATCTACTATATCAAAGCCAAGTTTCTCTAAAATATTACAAATCTCTGTCTTATTTAAGCTCAGACCAGTTATTTTAGCTAGACAATCTACAGGGAATTCCACGAATCTTTGAACAAAGGAGATATCCCCATTATACACTATATCAGAAATTTTACCCCCACAAATAGATAAAATCATTTTACTTGCAATATTTAAGGCTTTTAAGGTAAATGCTTGATCAATATTACGTTCAAAACGATATCTAGAATCAGTATCAATCTGTAGAGATCTACCAGTTTTAGTAATATATTTAGCAGAAAAACACGCCGCTTCTAGCAAGACATTTTGTGTCTCAAGCTCACTTTTGCTACTATCACCTCCTATAATACCAGCAAGAGTAAGTACTTGCCTATCATCTTGAATTACCAAAGATCCTTCATCTAAATCATATTCTTTGCCATTCAAAGCTAGAAATTTAGTTTTTTCTTTAAGTAGTGTAATTTGCAGCTTATCTGATAATTTACTTCTATCGTAAGCATGCATTGGTTGCCCGAAACTATACGATATATAGTTAGTGACGTCCACTAGGGCTGAAACCGGTTTTAGCCCAATATTTTGCAATAATTGCTTTAACCAATCAGGGCTTGTCTTGTTTTGTAAATTTCTTATTTCCCGAAAGCAGAATAATGGACATGCTTCTTTATTTTCTATCTCTAAAGCCAAAATAGATTTAAATTCTCCGGCAATTGATGGTACTTCTAATTCTTTAAGCGTACCAATACCCTTGCTAGCTAGGTCTCTAGCTATACCATAGACGCCAAGAGCATCACCACGATTTGGGGTAACGTTAATGTCAAAAACTGGGTCATCATACCCATAATATTGTATAAATGGCTCTCCTATCTTAGCATCGGGCATCAGTTCTATTATACCATCAGAATTAGTACCCACTAATAGTTCTGCTTCAGAACATAACATTCCGCAACTTTTTTCCCCTCGTATTACCGACTCTTTAATTTTAAATTTACCATTAGGGATTTCACAACCTATTTTTGCCAGTACTACTTTAATATTTTCCCTAGCATTACTTGCTCCGCAAACTATCTGTAAAATACCTTCGCTAGTTTGAACGTCACATATTTTTAGCTTGTCCGCCGATGGGTGAGGTTTAGTAGCTAGTATATGAGCTACTTCAAAATCCTTTAGTTCCGTCCTTCTGTCTATTATTTCTTCTACTTCAAGGCCAAGCATAGTTAAACATTCAGCAATTTCCTCAACAGATCTCTCGGTATCTAGGAATTTTTTTAACCAAGATAAAGTAAATTTCATCTTGTTAATCCTCCAGCTAGACTTGGCAAGTCAAAAGCAGAGAAGTTATAGTGTTTTAACCATCTTATATCTCCTTCAAAAAATTGTCTGAGATCCTTGATACCGTATTTTAACATAGCAAAACGCTCAACACCTAGACCAAAGGCAAAGCCTTGATAGAGATCACTATCTATATTAACATTTTTAAGAACATTTGGATGAACCATACCACAACCAAGTACCTCAAGCCATTTATTGCTACCCTGCATCTTAATATCCACTTCTGCTGATGGCTCAGTAAACGGGAAAAAACTTGGTCTAAAACGTATGTCAATATTTGTTTGTTCAAAGAAATCTTTGATAAATTCAGTGATAACATATTTTAAATGTCCCATATTGATATTTTCATCGATCACTAAACCCTCAATCTGATGGAACATTGGTGTATGTGTCATATCGGAATCAGACCTATAAGTTCTACCAGGAGCAATAAACCTAAAAGGCGGTTTACCATTTTGCATCGTCCTGATTTGTATCGGTGAAGTATGAGTACGTAACAATAGGGGATGTTCTGCCTCTTTTGCCTTTAGATAGAAAGTATCGTGCATCTGCCTTGCGGGGTGATCTTCATAAAAATTTAGGGCAGTAAAATTATACCAATCATTTTCAATAGTTGAACCATACTCAATTGTTAACCCAAATTTTGCAAATATTTGAATTAATTCTTCGGTAGCTTGGGTAATGGGGTGTATGCTCCCCTTCTTATACTGCCGGGTTGGAATTGTTAAATCTGTCTTCTCTTCAGCAAATCGTTTATTTAATTCAATTTCCTCCAAGGCTGCTTGTTTTGCTTCTAGCAAATTACTAATCTGTTCTTTAAGCAGATTAACTGCCTCGCCTAACTTTTTGCGATCATTTTGCTCAAGACTACCAAGCTTTCTCATTTCTTGATTAAGTAAGCTTTGTTTCCCAAGAAACTCCACCCTAATTTGTTGCAACTCTGATAGAGCTTGAGTTGATTCTATTCTGCTTTGTGCAGATTTTAATATTTGGTTTAGATGATTCATAACAAGTTAATAATAATATCGAGCCATAAATATTAGACTAAATTTTATTATATCTCTAGATTAATTAGAAGCAAATGTCAATAACATGTTATTGCAGGGTTGCCTCTTGTTTATGTTATTACATAATAGACTTCTTTCGAAACTCTACTTCTGCTGGTGATTTGTACGTCGATGCGGTACTCGAATCCTCACGTACATTAGAGTACGCTGCGGTTCTGCGTTCCGCGTCTCCTTCAAATCCCTCAGCATAAGCGAGTTTCGAAAGAAGTCTAATGCTTAGCATTTTGGTGCTACTTTTGAGAATTTTGTTATGCTCATGGCATCATAATGTCCAAAATTTAAGGTTTTACGATTCTCGCTAGACCACGATTTACAAATGTGATAAAACCCTTGATTTTTTATTAATATTCCTATATAATTCATAGAACTAACTTAATATTATATTTATGCCTGACACACAACGATTATCAGAATCTGAAAACGAAAGCTTTGTTAGCTTAATTCGTAATAAAAACCTCAATGCTCTTGAAAAATTTATTAATTCTAAAGGATCGATTGATACGAATCAATCGGGGCTTGATACGGCTGGCCAATCCTTTTTGCAAGTGGCTGTTATATATGGTTCATATGAGATTTTAGAGCTATTACTCCAAAAGTGTTATTATGACTTAAAGTATCAAGATACAAATGGTAATACTGTTTATCATTATGCGGCAGGTTTAAATAAAAATAATGAATTGGCTCTACTGTACAGACACGACCAAAAATCTGCTCTTATACCTAATAAAGAAAATATTACCCCGTGCTATATTACTAAAGCTCGTGGTAATGATATTGGATGCAAATTACTTTCAGATCCCGTTGCACCTTTAACAATCATAGGCAAGCTTGCTGTAATTAATTTGTATGGAAATGTTAACAGTCTGGACATTCCTAAAACAATTATCGATGAGATTAATGCAGTACCGCAAGAGAGTAATACTTTGCAATACTCACTCAATATTACAGGAGATGTAACATTTCCTATTCCTGAGGTTTAAATGGAGATAAAAAACTATATGACTAGTTGTAGCAGCTCGCTTTTATAGGTAACAAGTAACTCAAATTAAATGACTTTATTAAAAATACAGTCTAGCTCGATTTAATTGACTCTCAAAATTTCTTGGCTCACATTATAATTGGTTCTATATTTTCCTTCGGCTCACTTTATTTGACCCTAATTACTCCCACAATACTTATGAATTTAACTTTAGAAAATAATAATCTTATAATTATTTCGTAGTTTATACAGCTAGATGATTAGATAAAAATGCTCGTTATTTTTATAATAAAAATCACATTGAACTTTTGTATCAAATGTAATATACTGCTAGTAAATGAAGAGTTGATAGACGATAGAATCAAAATCATGATAGTAGCGGGAATTACCAAGTTGAGGTGCTAGGTGTACATCTAACAATTAGCCTTAAGTTTTTATTGACAAGAAAAACAGGAGAAGTCAAGGGATTTGAGTAAAGTGATTACTATAGTTATCCTAAAAAAATCTAACCATATAGGTTATTGTAATAGATCAAATATAATACTTTAATTTAAATAATATTAAAATTATTTAAATTAATTAATGTTATTTAGCAATAAAACATTGATTAACACTTACTCGTAAATGTCAATAAAAACTTAAGGCTAATTGTTAGGTGTACATATAGTACGTGAACACCGCTAGAATCTTGGATAATGACGACGCAATTCTTGATTTTCATCGAGTATATTGACCTCAATTCGATGTAAGACATCGGTTTAATAGCCTAGGGTGGTCACATAAGCGTCAACTTAAGAGCGTAATGATTGAGCATGTATAAGTAAATCAAACCTAAACGTCATTGCGAGAAGCCGCTGCAAGCGGCGACGCGGCAATCTAAGATACGCGAAGCGTTACTCTAAAAAACAGCTTCGCTGTTTATCTAGATCGCCACGGCATCTAACGATGCCTCGTGATGACGGCTGTGTTTAATTTGTTTATACCTGTTCAATCATTACGCTCTTAAGTTGACGTCTATGAGGGTGGTCATCCCTGTACCTTCGGATGTTACCCCTGCTAGGTAGAGGTCTAAGAAAATAGCATAGAAAGTATGTTATATAGTTTTAGACCCTTGCACAAGGGATGACATCATCCCTAATGGCGATGATTACTTGAGCCTATTATACGGTCACCAATTTTTATTTTTAAATGATTAATTTTAAAACTCTTTCAATTTACCTACTCAGGCTATATTGTGGCTATTTCATCGGTATATTGCTTCTGATTATCGGGGTTTTAATTCTTTCAAATATCTTTGACCTTTTGCAAAAATTTAAAGCTGTATATATTCCAACACATTTTTTTTGGAAACTTGTATTATATAAAATACCTTATTTAGTTAATGAAGTAGCTTCTCTTCTTAGCTTCATTGCGATGTTATTTTTTCTAAAAAGACTAACTAAACATAATGAACTAATAACTATTTTATGCAATGGTATACATATTTGGAGGGTTATTGCTGTTCCAGTTTTTGCAGCGGTGATTTTTGGTATAATACTAATAACTATATGTAACCCTATTGGTACATTTGGTTTACAAAAATATGAATCTTTAGAAGCAAAATTAAGTAAAAAGACATCTAATAATTTTATAATATCAAAATCTGGTTTACTATTTATTGAGAATTATCAAGGCAATAAAAGAATTATTCAGGCTGGGTCTATTGATGTAGTGAACAATAAGTTAAATAAGATTATTATATTATTTTTAGATGACAAAAATAATTTCTTAAAAAGAATTGATGGGGAATATGCTATTTTAGTTGATAATAATTTAAAACTAACTTCTGTAAAAATTTCGGATAACTATAATGTCAAACAATATGAGCATTTTACCGTTTCAACAAATTTATCAATAAGTAACTTACTAAATAGTTTTATAAATCCTGAGATGATTGCTATTTGGGATTTACCAGATATAATTAAACATTTAGTAGAATTTGGTTTACCAATAACTAACTATCAAGTTTATTTCTATAAACAGTTATTTAAGCCTATAATTATGGCTACCACAGTGATTTTAGCAGCCTGCTTTTTTAGTCTCAAGCAACGTGATAATTCTCAAGAAAAAATCTTAGTAATTGGCTTATTTCTAGGTTTTATTATTTATTTCCTATTAGAGATTTTGTTTAAAATACTCGCATATAATGCAACCCCCCCTTTCTTAGCTATTTTATTGCCAAATATATGTATATTATTTTTCAGTAATTTTGTTATTATGCATTCTAAAGAAACCTGATGCGTTAAAATGATTTGATTTTGGAGAAATAAAAATGTTAACAAACTTTTTCAGGAAATTTGTATGTGATATGGCCATAGATCTTGGTACGGCTAATACTTTAGTGTATGTCAAAGGCAAAGGAATCGTACTTAACGAACCTTCTGTAGTTGCATTGATTAAAGTGGACGGAGCATTTAAGCCATACGCATTTGGTCAGGAAGCAAAAAATATGTTAGGACGTACCCCAACAGACATTGAAGCAAAAAGACCACTAAAAGATGGTGTTATAGCCGACTTTAAGGGAGCTGAAGAAATGATAAAATATTTCATCAGAACAGTACATAATCGTAGATCATTTACTGGTCCAATGATTATAATTTGTGTACCCTCAGGTTCTACACCAGTTGAGCGTAGAGCTATTCAAGAAGCAGCAGAGAGTGCAGGAGGTAGAGATGTATACCTTATAGAAGAACCTATGGCAGCAGCAATTGGTGCTGGCTTACCAGTAACAGAAGCAACTGGTTCAATGATTGTTGATGTAGGCGGAGGAACAACAGAAGTAGCAGTCCTATCATTAGGTGGTATTGTGTATGCTAGATCAGTACGGGTAGGTGGCGATAAAATGGATGAGTCTATTATTTCTTATATTAGAAGGCATTATAATTTACTAATCGGTGAAGCTACAGCAGAAAAAATCAAAAAGCAGATTGGGGCTGCTTACGTAGATGATAGTTTAGAACCAAGAGTAATGGAAATTAAAGGACGGGATTTAATCCATGGTATCCCTAAAGAAATGCTACTAAACGAAAGACAAATTGCTGACAGTCTAATTGAACCAATTAGTCAAATTGTAGAAGCAGTAAAAGTGGCGTTGGAATGCACTCCTCCAGAGCTTTCATCCGATATTGTAGATACGGGAATTGTTATGACTGGTGGTGGGGCATTACTCCGAAACTTAGATCATGTCCTAAAAGAAGCAACTAAACTGCCGGTAATTATTGCTGATCAAGCACTATCATGCGTAGCTCTTGGTACGGGAAAAGTACTAGAAGATTTTCAAAAATTTAAGCATGTGTTATTTAAACAAGATTAACCAATGGCATTACTTGCAAACAGAATAAAGCGTTCTAGTAAAATAGTAGAGTTTGCTAGATTTATACTTGTTACTTTGAGACGTGTTTTCGTTTTATTTTTTGTTATCGCCTCACTTTACTTATTTATTGCTGCTCCAAAAAGATTTTCTTCTATTTCTCTTGAAGTCGTTGGACATGTTATTTTTTGTGGATTGCTAATTCATGAAAACATATTTAAGCAAATTAATTTAATAACCCAAAATTTTATTTATTTACGAGACTTAGCAAGAGAAAATATCGAACTACAATTAGAAGTGGCAAGACTAAGAAAGTTACATAGTAATATATATTTGATCCAATCTGAGAATAAAGAACTAAAAAAACTACTATCAGTTGTAGAAGAAGAACAATATAACTATGTCAGTGCTAAATTACTAAGTGTTTCATTAAACCCCTTCAGTAAAACTGCTTTAGTGTCAGCTGGAGTGAGACATGGTGTGGAAGTTGATCAGATAGTTACCAACAGTGAAGGATTAGTTGGGCGAGTAATACAAGTAAGCAACAATTACTCTAAAATAATTTTAGTTAATGATGTAAACTCTCGAATCCCGATCACTACCGTATCTTCAAAAGAAAAAGGCATCATGAGCGGTTATGGTAATGGTAGCAAAATACTCTATTTACCAAAAACTCATCTTGTCCAAAAAGGCGAAAAAGTTATAACATCTGGTTATGGTAATATTTATCCTTACGGCATAACGGTAGGTTACGTAAAAAAAGCAAATGCAGAAAAGGTTCTTGTAAAGCCTGTAGTTGACTTATCAAAAACTGAGTTTGTCAGTATATTGTTTCCTCAATGAATCTAATAATCGGCTTTTATACTGCTATGATTTCAAGAGTTGATAGACGAAGAGGTCAATTTCAAGAAGAGCTAGGCAGTAGCAAAGTCGAGTAGCTAGGCGTACATGAGTAACGGAGCAGCTGAAATCTTTAGACACAACGACCTTATTCTACCTGAGTATATTATGTTTGGACAAAATCCTAAAAGACCAGCCATATTTAATGATGGAACTAGTCTAGAAATTAAGAGTATTTTTAAGACTATTCAGGGAGAAGGTCCTTTTATAGGTATGCCTGCTGTTTTTATTAGGCTTGGTGGATGCAATCTTGCTTGTAATTTCTGTGATACAGACTTTGAAGATTTTAATATGTTAACCATTAACAATATTATCGAAGAAGTTGAAAAACTTACGATTAATATCAAATTAGTGGTTATAACTGGTGGTGAGCCTTTTCGTCAACCTATAGAATTATTGTGCTATAAATTAGTAGATTTGGACTATATGGTGCAAATTGAAACTAATGGCACATTATATCGTAATCTTCCAGATAAAGTCCATATAGTTTGTTCACCAAAAGCTGGGAAAAATGGTTATGCACTATTGAGAGATGACTTACTATCTCATATTAATGCCCTAAAATTTTTGGTGGCTAAAAATATACCCAAATACTCTAACATACCAGAAGTAGGACAAAGCAAGTATAATATACCAGTATTTATTCAGCCTATGGATCAAAATAATCTGTTGCTAAATAAAGAAAATGAACGGTTAGCTATTGATTTGGCCATTAAGTATGGTCATCGCCTTTCCTTACAAACTCATAAGATTTTGGGTATTGAGTGATTATATATTAGAGCTTGTCCGCAAACTAAGTAATAGAAGTAATTCTACGAAGAAGTAATCGACTCATAGTCAAAAAAATTATATTTTCACTAGAATCAGTAAGAAAATCATATTCCTTGGAGAGCCTTCTATTTCTATTTATCCAAGCAAAGCTTCTCTCAACAACCCATCGCCTTGGCTGTACTTTAAACCCAACTTCCCTTGTTGGCAATAGTTCTAGTGGTGTATTTTTTGGTATCCAAAATCTGCACACTGGGCGTTTAACAATTTCTAAATCTATGTTATACTTTTCCTTAATGAGACCCTTTAAATCTTTAGACTGATACCCCATATCAGCCCACATTTGTTTAATAGTAGTGTACTCTTTTTGCATGTTACTGAGTAGCACTGTAGCTCCGTATCGATCATTCTCATTCGCAGAACCGACATAACAACCTAACACAAAGCCTTGTGTATCGGTAATAATATGCCTCTTTCTGCCCTTAATTTTCTTAGCTCCATCATAACCTTTAGCTCCACTTTTTCTGTTGTCTTGACAGACTGACTATCTATTATGCAAGCACTAGGATACTCATTTCTACCTAATTTTCTTCTAACATCCTTGATAAGTTCATGGTTCATACGTTCAAATACACCTTGCTTCTTCCATCTTCTAAATTGTTCATATACTGTCTTCCAAATTGGAAAGTCATGCGGCATATATCTCCACTGACACCCAGTACGTAATACATAAAAAATTGCATTCAAAATCTCTCTTTTGCTATGTTTTAAAGGTCTACCTCCCTTTACATACGATACTTGAAACAAACCCTCTATCCTTAACCATTCTTCATCTGTTAAATCTGTTGGATAATTTTTTCTGCTCATTCTTCTATACTTCTTACTAATAATACTTTGTTCACTTCATTATACCTTAATTTTAGTTTGAGGACAAGCTCTAAAAGGTACTAGAATTAATAAAGTGAGGATAAGTGTATTGACATCTGATATATATAAAATTTTAAGAATACACATATAAGGAATACAAATTAGTATTCCATACATACCATAATACCTAAAATCTAATATAAGCTTAATTTGTTCCATATATTATTCGCTCCCATATTGATGTTTATTTACATATTTCTTTGCTCTTACTGAGAATCCACCGGAATTGATTGTATATGAATGTTCCTGAAAACATAAAAAACTTTTTAAAAATAAAACTTAAAGATAAAAATTTAAAAAGAAAAGACTTTGTAAGAGATAGTGGTCTCCCTTCTTCAACATTAGGTAATATTAATAAAGCTGGATATTATCGTCCTACACTCAAAACTATTATCACTATTGCAAACTACTTTGAATGTTCTATGGATGAAGTTGTTGGCAGAAATATGAACTCTTCTTTAAACATAGGAAATTGTAAATTTCAAATGAGTGATTCAGAAAGCATCAGTATTAATCTAAAAAATTTTCTTACTGCAAAACTAAAAAAACTAAATTTAAATTTCTATAAATTAGCTAGATATCTTGGATTTAATGAGCATATTATTTCTGATTTGATAAAAGATAACTCTTCTCAAAAAACCTTAGGTAGTGCAATTACCATAGCTCTAGCCGATTATTTCCAAGTATCACTAGATGAAATGGTTGGTAGAATTGTGCCTACTAAAAATACTGATAATGGTAAATCTTCTGAACAAAGCTCTAATAGTGATCCTGATATGAATAATTTATAGCAATTGCTTTTTTAATACATATTACTAACCATCATACCCTAAAACTAAACATTTAGTGAAGTTACAGGAAATAAGATATAACTTTACAATCATAATTGGGGTAAGGCTAAAAATAGCAACCCATCCTTAGTAAGTTGTTTAAAACCTGATCCTTAGTCCTAGGCCTATATAAATCATACAGCTTAGATCCCCTTAATGATTTTTGGCCCACAAATCCATGTTATATTGTTTGCAATATTCAAACATATCAATTGTATTAGGGTGGTGTATGCCAAACTCCTTAATTTGCGGTTTACCAAAAAATTTATAATTATATATATCTTTTGATTTACAGGCGGCTTTTGCCCCTTTGTTATATAATTCACTTACTTGAGCAACATTTTTACTTCTATCTCCATATAAATAATGATATATAACAAACGCTTTTTTATAAGATTCTATAGCTTGCTTAAGCTGATCTTGAGCAAACAAACTATCACCTTGTACTACATAACTAGCTGCTAAGCTAGGATTTTTAGAATAATTTGTTTTTTCCGGATTGTTGTTTTCATCTGCTAAAAATATGGGAATAGCTTTATTAATGTATTCAGAAGCTTTATCTATTTTACCTAAACCTAATTCACTTCTTGCCATTTCTATATAAATATCTGCAAATATTTCATTATCTTCATTCTTTATGGGCTTATGTATATAATATAACTGTTGAGCTTGAGCATAAGCTTCTTGATATCTACCAAGGGAATTCAATATCTTTGTTCTAGGCATATAAGCTCCAGTAAAGTATGGGTCATTAATATGCGATCCATTTTTTATAAATAGTTCGATAATTTTATCTTCACCCTCTAAAGCTTCCTTATATTTGCCTTGCATATTAAATAATGCACTTTTTAAAGAATATATTATAGATAGATCAGCTTCTTGTATTGTTCTTTGTTTTACTAATTTTTCTATCTTTTTAAGAAATTCTTCAGCAAGTTTTATCTCTCCTAAAAACATATAAGATCCAGATATATGAGATATAAAATTAAATTTGAGAGAATAACTAGATTCATCATCATCAAGTTTACCTAAAATCTTTAATGATTTAATAAGATAAGAAATCGCTGTTTCAAAATTTCTTAATATTATTTTATTATACACTCCTATTGCTCCTAAATATCTAGCGTAATAAAATTTTTGATATTCAGACATTTGCCACAATTTAAATTTTTTGTTTTTATCTTTCCAACTAAACCAATCAACCATTTGTTGTGCTTTATTATTATTGTAAATGTTTATATATAGAGACAATAATTCACTTCTTAAGGTAAGTATTGCATATATGTTAATATTATATTTCTCAGAATTTGTGAGAATAATTTCTAGGTTTTCTAGTACAGTTTGAGCACTTCTCCACAAATATCCTGAGTGAGTTCCTTTCGCCTTAGGTAGCTTAGCAATAATATTTTCTAAATATATTTTATTATTATTGCCATTTAGTTCCATTATTTTATTGCTGACTATGTCATGCATTTCAAAAATAGGGTTATTCTCGCTAGCATTAATATTACTAATTAGCATAAACTTGGATAATTGATATATATCATCATCAAGGGTATCTTTATTATCAGTAATGATGGTAAGCAGCTGTTTTGAAAAAGCTTGGTTATTTAGTAAAGCTATTTTATTAAGTAACTTTGCTGCACTAAAGGGTAATTGTTGAACAGCCATACTAATATTCGTTGCTATTTTATCAGTTGATTGATAAATTTTCTTTTTATATTCTTCTTTATCTAGACCTTTAATTTTGTTAAGTAATTGAGTTCCTTGCACTATCAATATTGGATAACCACTAAAAGATTGTGTTAAAAATTCGATATTATTGTTATTTTTATTGTCTAATAAGTTATTAGCTAAAGCTACAATAGTAGGGTGATCGAGTAGTGGCATGGCTATAATGTTATGTAACTTTTCATTATCTTGCGAGCAAAACACTACATGACCATTATGTTCCCAATCGATTAAATCTTGTACTTTTTTATTTTCATTAACTTTTAAATTATCAAACACCAATAACCATTTAGTAGTAGTTAAATATGATATTATTTCTTTTTTTGTTAAAGTAACTTCTTCAGATATATTAGTTCGTTTAACCATATTGAGTTGTTTGGCTAATTTCACAAATTGTTCATCAAAATCAAGGTTACAATCAAAAAACCAAATAAGATCATAATTATTTTTATTCTCATAACCATACATCCTAATCAGTTGAGTTTTACCTATACCGCTAGTACCCACTATACTTGCTTGTCTATATTTATTTAAATATTCATCAAGAATTCTAAGTTGTTGCTCATGATTGACAAAATAACTAACTGGAGTGATTAAATTAGATACTTGTTCTTGAGCAAAAGTTCTAGTATTAATGATTAATAATATGATTGATATTAGAAAATTTTTCATATAATGAAACTGTTGAAAAATAAATTATGCCCTAACGGTACGTATAAAACATATTATTACGAATAATTATAAAGAATAAGCAAAAATAACTCAACTTAAGTTTGAATATTAATAATAATCATCATTAAAAATATGAATAGAGAATTTTTATGAGAAAAATTTTAATAATTCTAATTTTGCAATTTATCGTAATAGAAGCATTTGCAAGTATTGAAAGAATAAAGCTACATTCTTTTGATAATTTAGTTGATCAAATTAAAAATGACACAATAAAAGGTAAAGATGTGCTAATTGTATTTGATATTGATGGAGTTATTCTTTGTCCTAAGGACAGCTATTTAAGCCATAATAATCGTGAAGTACGTCATAAATTTCTTGATGACATTGAAAAATCACAAGGTCTAGCTCAGAGAAAAAATATATATGCACTTATTGCTGCTCAGATGGAATATAAGCTAATTGAACCAAGCTTAATGAAACACTTTTGGTTTCTAAAGTTCAATGGTTACAACGTTATTGCCTTAACATCAATGGGACCAAATAATCCATATTTTGATCAGGAACAAGATCGTGTTGATATGCTTAAAGATAAAGGATTATTGTTTAATAAAAGATATCACGGTCAAATAAAAATTGATAAACAAAAAAGACCCCAGCCAAAAACCATTGAGGGAGTTATTTTTGCAAGAGGATATGAAAAGGGATTAGTTCTCAAGGCATACCTTGATCAACAACATACTGCCTATAGCAAGATAGTGGTGATAGACGATAAACCTCAAAATTTAGATTCTATTGAAAAACACCTAAAAAATCAGATTGGTAAAATAGTGCTAGTAGAATATAGCTATGATAAATTTGTAAAACAAAAATTTACAAACAATATTTCTACTTTGCAGCAAAATTTTCTTAAAACTCAATCTATTTGGTTAAGTGATAAACAAGCCTCAGTTTTATTACAAATGAGGAATAAATAAAGCCAAAGTTGAATAATGTAAAGAAAAATTAGGTTAAATGTGAATTGTAAAATTAGCCTTTGTGAACATTTCTAAGTAGGAGCAAAAAAGTGTAATTTTCGGACAAAAAATCACTATCAGAGGACATAAATATTGTACAAAATGCCTTGAGTAAGAGAGAGGTGGTTAACTAGAATTGAAATTTGATCCCTTTTAATCAGAATTTCGGATGGATCTCATCTTCAGTCGAGCTTGTGCCTCATCGTCACTCAGCCATATATGCTCTTGGGATAATACTTGAAACTGTTTATCTGCTATATCCTGATTTAATACCTCATTTTTATCTTTGAGTTCAGTATAATGAATACCTAGATAATTAATTTGAGGATATTTATCTTTAAGTACATTTTGCACTGAAATTAGATTTTTTAAGTGGTCATCGACAAAAATGATATTTTTGTAATTTTTATTTAATTGCTCCAAGAAACCTAAAAGCACTTTCCCTTTATCTGTTTTGTTCGTGAATATAACACGAGAGATACATTTAGGAAAGTCCTCCTTTAATAAATCACCATTATCTTTAAAATGATATCCAAGAGACTTTAAGCGTGATAAATGAAGTTGTGCTTCATTCTGAACGATACCATAGTTCCCACTGCTGTTGGCCGTAAACCCAACAATAGTCATTTTTTGAGCATCAAGTTCGTTAACAAAATTTGGCATGTCTGGAGAAAGCAATTCAACCTTAATAGAAGACAAAATCTGACTAGTTAAATACTCAGCCATCGGTACTTTACGCCCATTAAGTGCAATCTCTTTTCCTTGGAAATCTTTAAAGATGGCTTTGAGGTGTTTTGAGCGATAATTGTCTTTTTCGCCCACATATCTCAACACGCTATCCCGTGGGACAAACAGCACATAATCGAGGTCAAATAAAATAAGAGTGTTTTCGCCATCAAATTGAGAAGTATATGTTTTAATCTCGTTAACCGAAGATGCTTGTACAATTTGAGCATTTGCTTCAAAAGCAAAAAAGCCCATGAACACCATGAATGCAATCTTGATATACTCAAATAATTTGAAGAATTGGAGCGTAAAACAAGAGGCGAGCGGACTAGGCGTAGTAAACCATTGTTTGTACGCGAATTCTCCGCAAGTATTTGCAAAAGCCAATTCTTTAAAGCAGAAGAGTATACCCAATTTAATTTGGTTCAAGTAATTTTTCATCGTTACACAACCTATCTTGATGATGTCTATTTTTAGTCACCATTTGGATGAATGGTATCCCAATACATTTCTACTTCTTGCTATAAAAACTTAGTTAACCTTTAAGGGAGTGCCTATGAGTTTTAAACATCTAAATTAACTACATTCAAAGCATTTGCTTGAATGAATTGTCTTCTAGGTTCAACAATATCTCCCATTAATGTTGAAAAAATCACCTCGGCACTATCTTGTTCATGTACTTTAACTTGCAGTAAAGTTCTTTTTTGTGGATCTAATGTTGTCTCTCCTAACTGATCAGAATTCATCTCTCCAAGACCTTTAAAACGTTGAATAGATATACCTTTTTTACCATGTTCTAATATATAATTCAGCAAGATACTAGGTAACGTAATCATAAATTCCTGATTTTTGATCAACAACTTTGCTTGTCCAATAAATAAATTTACAAGTGGGGTAAATGCTTTAGCTAGCTGAATAAATTCAAAAGACTCAAGCTGTTCTTTTGATAAAATTTTACTTTCTTTTACCCCCCGAACAAAACGAAAAAATTCTATATTATTTGCGTTAACTATAAACTGCCAGTCTGTCTTATCAGGTGTGATATCACCAAGATTTAAAATATTTAAAGCCTGATTTATTTCATTCGTTTTATTTTCATCAAATATTTGATTACCTAATAAACCTTTTATAGCTAGACATTCTGCAATTTGCCTATTAAATTTTTTGCTTACTTGGTCAAGTAACGTAGTGAACCTAATAACCGCCTTTATTACCCCCTCAAGATCATTACCAATGATCTCTGCTCCATTATACAACATAATTGTTGCATCACTAATAGTAGATTTGACTAAATAATCTTGCAGAGCTTGTTCATTTTTTAAATAAAGTTCGTTATTACCTTTTTTTACTTTATATAAAGGCGGCTGAGCTATATATAGATATCCTTTATCAATTAATTGACGCATATGCCGGTAAAAGAAAGTAAGTAATAAGGTTCTGATGTGCGAACCATCAACATCAGCATCAGTCATAATAATTATTTTATGATATCTTAACTTCTCCAAAGAAAACTCTTCATTACCAATAGCAGTGCCAAGAGCTGTTATTAGAGTCCCTACTTGCTCAGAGTTTAACATTTTATCAAATCTAGCTCTTTCAACGTTTAAGATTTTACCTCGCAGTGGTAAAATTGCTTGAAATTTCCTATCTCTACCCTGCTTTGCTGTACCACCGGCAGAATCTCCTTCCACAATAAATAACTCTGAAAGAGCAGGGTCTTTCTCTTGACAATCAGCAAGTTTTCCAGGTAAGTTAGAAATTTCGAGAGCCGATTTCCGACGAGTTAATTCCCTTGCTCTTTTTGCTGCTTCTCTAGCAGTTGCAGCTTCAATAATTTTATTAATAATTATTTTTGCGTCACTAGGATGTTCTTCAAACCATTCCAAAATCTTAGTATATACGGCACTTTCTACGATAGGTCGAACTTCAGAACTAACTAATTTATCTTTAGTTTGTGAAGAAAACTTAGGGTCTGGTACTTTTACTGATAAAATACATGAGAGACCTTCTCTCGTATCATCACCAGTGAAATTTACTTTATTTTTTTTGTTAAGCTGAGTATTCTCAATATAAGTTGTGACAACTCTAGTAAGAGCGGCTTTAAAGGCAATAAGGTGCGTACCACCATCACGCTGCCTTATATTATTGGTAAAACATAAAATATTTTCATGATATGAATCATTCCAATTCATAGCTAGTTCGAAAGTAATCCCTGTTGCTTGGTTATTGGTATTGAGTGCTATACATTTATGTAATGAGGTTTTGGCTCTATCAACATACTTGACATAAGCTTCTACACCACCAGTGAAGCAGAATTCTACTTCCTGTTGTTCAGAAAAACGATGATCCTTTAATAATATCCTTACACCGGAATTTAAAAAGGCTAGTTCTCTAAGCCTATGCTCTACAGTAGCAAAATTAAATTCAATCGTACTAAAAGTTGTAACAGATGGAAGAAAAGTAATTTCAGTACCATTCTTCTCTGATGAATCTCCTTTCAGTAACAATGGTACTTCAGTAGCACCATCTCTGAATTTTATAAAATACTCCTTATTAGCCCGCCAAATTTTAAGTTCTAACCATTCTGACAGAGCATTTACCACAGATACACCAACACCATGTAATCCACCAGATATTTTATAAGAATTCTGATCAAACTTGCCTCCAGCATGCAGTTGAGTCATAATAACCTCGGCTGCTGATATACCTTCTTCATGAATATCAACAGGTATCCCACGTCCATTATCACGCACTGTTACAGATCCGTTTGCATTTAGTATTATTTCAATTAAGTTACAATAACCAGCTAAAGCTTCATCGATTGCGTTATCAACAACCTCATAAATCATATGATGTAATCCTGAACCATCGTCAGTATCACCAATATACATACCGGGTCTTTTTTTTACTGCCTCAAGACCTTTTAAAACTTTGATGGAGTCAGCTCCATATTCTAATTCTGCTATTGATTGTTGTTGATTAGTTGACATATTATAACTGCTCGTAAATGAAGAGTTGGGTAGACGAAGGTCAACTTCAAGAAGAGCTAGGAGTGTCAAAGTCGAGCAGCGGAGCGTACATTAGTACGTGAGCAGCGAAGATCTTTAGACACGACGACGCCAATTCTTGAAGTTCACCGAGTATACATAAAATGAAAGATAAAGAATAACTATACACCAAAATTACAGCAAGTGTATAGTTTTCAAGTAGTTTACCCCAATTTTGGATAAGAATTAGTTAATTCTTATCCCTAATTCGCGTGTAGTTTGTTAAAAATGTTACCTTTTTCGTACTACACCTTGGTTTTTACTACTACTATTTTCAAGGACTACTTTCATAGCATTTCCTACTTGTAGCAGTTCAGGTAACGATTCTAGCGGGGTTCTTAACGATGTAAGGTTTTTCAAAAAATATGCTGGTAGAATATTTTTTGTCTTATCCTTAACTAAATTCGCAAAAGATGTGGTGATTTTTTCCCTGTCAGGTATTAATTTGACTGTTTCTTGTATTTTTGACTTAATAATCAATATATTTTTGGCTGCTTTTTGGCAATATCCTAACTTCTCAAGAATGCTTTTATTGGGATCTAATGCAGCAATAAGGTTTTCTTTTATGTGAGATAATTCGGTTTCAATTGATTTTTTTAGATATTTTCCTTGATTAGGTATATTTCCAAGGATTTTAGTCATACCTTTACGTAGAAGGTCAACACCTCCCATTATATCATCCTTAGTATGAGGGATTTCTTCAGATAAGTCAATAAGTTTTTTAAAAGATTTTTTTTCTTTTGGATCTTGTACAACCAATTTATTAATTTTCTTCAAAGAGTCAATATCTAGCCCTAATTCTGCTACAGCTACAGGTGACACCCCTGCTATTTCTGTGATTTCAACAATCTGCGTAGCTTTGGAATATTTTTCTTTAAGGTTTGTACTTTTTTCTATTTCGGTTCGTTTTTCTCTAACTATTTCTAGTTTTTCTTGCCAATTCTCTACTGTCTTAGTTAGATTTTCAGTACTGAGAAAAGATTTTACTGAGTCTAATAAGCCACTTCCCTTGAGTATTAAACCAACTACAGGCATTTGTACAGCTATTATACCAACTAATAAATTACCTAAATAATCAACTATATCTTTTGACGCTCCAGGATACAAGTTATCTAGTTTATTTTGAAACTCCAAAATACTTTCAAGAACTTTTATTATTAGCTCAATGAAAGCATCTTCAAAGAATAATATCTCTTCCTTTACCTGTTGCTGTTCATCAATGTACTTTTCTAATTCATCTAAAGAATTACCTACTGTTTCTCTGAATGATTCAGCTATTTCTCGTTCCCTTTGTTGATCTTCTGAATCTAGAAATATGTTATATATACAGTCAACTCTTTTTTTAATAGCTCTTAAGTTCCTAGGAAACGTTTTGAGTGTTTTCATAGAATCAAACTTTAACTGTTCTATAGCACTAGCAATAGAAGCATTTGATAAGATAGTGGGTAAAGCGACTTTTGAAAGGAAAGAGTATATGTTAGGCATAATAGATAATTGAATTATATTAAAATTTTTAAATTATTACTCAAAATAATACAAATAAAAACTACACTTTAAAACTGTTATATTGCTCTGACAGTTAGTTTTTGATATGTTATAGCTACTTGATTTGATCTGATTAAATATTTTTTAGCTATACGTGCTAGCTTTATCACAACAAATCAAGTTTTAGATCAAGAATACCTTTAACTTCTTGCATAAGCTAGCAAAATTTTTTAACATAAACATATTTTTAGAAAACCAATTATGCATAAATTCCTATACTTCGCCGTTATCATTTTACTAAACTATTCAGTTTATGCTGTTAACTTATCTGATGCTCTAACTAGTGCGTATAATAATAATGGTGAGTTACAAATCAATAGGCAGATTTTTTTAAATGAAATTGAACAGTTCTCTGCAGCTTTTTCAGGTTTTATGCCCAGTGCGTCTTATAATATTGATTCTGCTATTAATACGAATAAACCGAATAGTCAATATGCTACTTCTACTAAAAAAGAGCTGAAATCACAACAGGGAGCTTTAGTAATAGAGCAGCCTATATTTAGTGGTGGGAGTAGTGTTGCAACTTTGAAAGCCGCCCAATCAGCTTTTAGGGCATCACGTGCTAAATATTATGCAGAAGAACAAAAAATTCTTCTTAACCTAATAAAAACTTATCTCGATTGTTATGAAACAAAAGAAAAATATGAGATTTCTGAAATTAGTGTAAAAGCTAACAAACAGCAATTAGAAACCATTGAAGAAAAACTAAAATTAGGTGAGGCAACATCAATAGATTTAGCTAGTGCCAAAGCTGGTCTTGCAAAAGCTGAAACTGAGAAGTTAACAGCATATGCTAATTATCAAGCAACAAAAGCAAGCTTTATTCGAATGTTCGGTATAGAAGCAAGTGATATTGATATGCCTCCTATACCTGATAACTTACCTACTTCATTAGAGGATTTAATGCAAAGAGCGATAAATGTTAATCCTAACATAGATAGTACAAGACATAGTGTTAAAAGTCATAAAGCTAGTGAACTGGCAGCAAAAGCTGAACTTTTACCCAAGGTAAGCTTTAAAGTTCAATCTGGTAAAACCCATTACACTCCAGAAAGCCTATCTAATACCAATAATAGAAGTACTACATCTGCATTATCAGTTAATATACCTATTTATTCTCACGGGGGTAGCGAATATTCAAGAATTAGGAAAGCTAAAAATAGTACTAGGAGTGCAGCTATTCAACTTGATGATACAATAAAACAAATTAGGGCAAGTGCTATTGGTAGTTGGGAAGGATTTGAAGCAGCAAAGTCTAAAATTATTGCCACATCACAAGGTGTAGAAGCTGCTCAAATAGCTTACGATGGGACAATACAAGAAGAAATTGTTGGTTCTAAAACAATCTTAGACGTTTTAACTGCTGAAGAAAAATTACATAGTGCTAGGGTGTCAAAAGTTGATGCACACAGAGACTCTATTTTAGCAGCTTACCAAATGAAATCTTTAATTGGGGAATTGACAGCAAAAAGCTTAAAATTGAAAGTTAAATATTTTATTCCTGAAGATGAGTTTAAAGGACTCAAGAAGAAACTTATTATAGGTTTTTAATGAGTAAAGATCATAAAAAAAAACAAGATATGTCAGTTGAAGAGATATTGAAATCAATTAAAGGAATGATTGATAGTCGTGGTATAGTCAATTCAGCAGGATTGGGTAGCAAGAGAGATGGAGCGACGCCTATATGCAATAGGCGAGCGATCGAAGACGACGCTACCGACTTCTCCTCAATTGACTATAGTAATCAATCTAACGATGATGAAATACTAGAATTGACAAATATAGTAGGGGATGAGGCAAATAAGTTAGAAAATAATAGGCATAGTGAACTAGAAGAGGAACTATTGCAGACATCCTTGGTATCCGATAAATCTGCAGCAGAAACTACTAAGATTTTCCAGCATTTCTCGAAAACAGCTCAGGAGATTAGTACAAATGCTTCGAACCCTACGGTCAAAACATTAGAGGATATAATTATTGAAATGTTACGACCACAATTGAGTCAATGGTTAAATAAAAACTTACCTTTATTAGTAAAACAATTGGTAGAAAAAGAAATTCAAAAATTAATACCAAATGATAAAAAATGACTTAGTGGAGGATATCATTTGTGTTAGTCTTATTTTAACAGGGTAATTTAAAAGTCGGGCTATAAGCTTTGATAAATAGGGGATAGAGTTCTTAATACACCTTCGGTGTTATTCCCGCGTAGGCATTGCCAACATAACTGTTGAAAGTTAAAAGATCGTCATTGCGAGCGAACGTACGTGAGCGTGGCAATCCATAAAGCTTGTCATATAGATTGCTTCGTCGACCTACGGTCTCCTCGCTAATAGACGATCTTTTAACTTTCAACAGTTGTGGGGATGTTACTTAGGCTATTTATCGTTTTTGATTACTTAGGTTCTTATATCATGATTTAAAGATATAAGAACCTAGTATAATAAATTTAACGTGAGAATAATTATAAATGTACTGTAACATGGAGAGTAAGGAGATTATCTTAGGTAACAAATTTTTTATAGTCCTAATAACTATCTTTTTGTTTATGGATAAGGCTGATGCTGCTCCACCACCTTTTCCCCCAGCATTGCCACAATTAGAAAGTGATAAAATGAATCAACAGAAAGAAGAGGCAGATTCTTTGCTGGGAAAAATACAGCAATTTATGCATTCTAAGAAAATTGATAATGAAGTATCAGGATCAAGCAAACCAGCATCCACACCACAAGATACTAATAATGAAGAAGGTGAAACAGATTCCTTCATTGATTTAGGGAATAATAAATTACCAACCTTAGAAAATACAAAAGAATTGGATCAATTAGATAAACATCTGTACCAAAAAATTGATTTAGATACGCCTAGTAAGAATGACAGTAATACCAACAAAGATTCTCCTACTCTTCCAACAACTGAGGTTAAAGATGCTGTGCCTATTAAGCCACTTGATTCATCTGCTCAGTCTAAACCTCAAATAGATATTCCGAGTAGTAATAAGTCTGAGTCACAAGCTACTGTACCTTCTGTAACTATACCTGATAAAGAGAAAGATCCAGTAATATTGCAGCAGTCAAGTAATGAAGATAATAAAGAAGTGGTTGCTCCTAATCTAGATATATTGCCTTCTTCGCAAGAAAAAAAGCCTGCTTCACCGCAAGTAACTGCTCCTATCGTACCAATAGTATCACCTAAGGAAAATACTGAATCTAAAGTGACTAAGCCTCAAACTCTTATCCCAGTATTTGTAAAAAAGGATAAGCAACTAGATGACTCTAGTAAAACTGCCCTAGAAAAAGATACCATAGAGAGAGATAGGAATGTAATCAAAGAAGTGCAAGAAGTAAATAAGTATCAACCTCATCAATCTGCAATCACAAAAGATAAAGCTAGCACCATCAAAGAAACATCGCCTAAAATAACTGAATTTGTACAAGATGAAGCACAAATGTTACTTTTACCAAATGATGATGTAGTATTGGGAGAGCTTACAGAAGAGGCAAGATTAGAGCAAATGGATATGTATTCATTTATTCAAATGTTTAAGAAAATTTATGATAGTGACAATAGAAAGCAGCAAAGAAAGATGATAGATAATTTTATTAGATTTCTTTCGAAACTCGCTTATGCTGAGGGATTTGAAGGAGACGCGGAACCTCGACCCGCAGCGTACTCTAATGTACGTGAGGATTCGAGTACCGCATCGACGTACAAATCACCAGCAGAAGTAGAGTTTCGAAAGAAGTCTATTGATAATTATGATAGTGATTTCCATACTACTATAGTAAGTGATGCAACGGATAGAGCATTTGAGGCAGTTAGAAAAAATAATTTATTTGTTCTTAGGGTTCTTTTGGATAATTATCCAATCATCCAAAGAAGGGGGAATGATAATTATACTCTTTTACATGAAGCTGCAGAAACTAATAATTACTATATAGCAAAATTGTTAATTATGCGTGGTATAAACATTAAGGCTACTAATTATCATTGTAGAACGGCATTGGACATCTCTGATGAACAAAATAATAATGTGGGCTGTTTGATAATGAAAGCAACAGCAAATTAGTTTATTTTTGCTAATCTAGCACTATGTCTTCCACCTTCAAATTTAGTCGTTAAAAATTTATCGATCATTTTACAAGCTAGTTCCTCATTGGGTATTTTAGCTCCTAACACTATTATATTAGCATCATTATGCGCCCTTGATCTTTCTGCCATAAATAAGTCAAAACATAAAGCTGCCCTTATTTCAGACGTACGATTTGTGGCAATTGACATACCTATGCCAGTTCCACAAATTAAAATTCCCAAAGGAGCTACATTTTCTAAAATCCCATCAACAACTTTTTTAGAATAATCTGGATAATCCACTATTTCTTGATTGTAAGTACCACAATCAAGAATAGATATATTTTTATCGTGTAAATAACTGATAATTTTACTCTTGAGTAGAAATCCGGAGTGATCACTGGCTATTATAAGATCGTAAGTTTTCATAATTACTTAATTTTGATAAAAAAATACTAGACTTGATTCTATATTAAAGTTAGTTTATTGCATAATAAAATTGCAAATTTTTTGGTAAGTTATGAAGAGTAATATAGTTTTTGTCTATTTTATAGTCTTTTTGATTTCTGGATGTAGCACACAACCTCCAGCCCCTATTGAGTATAATCATGGAAAGGATTTTACCAAAAAGTCTACAACCATCAATTCACCAACTACAGCATATTCCGAAAATAAGAACATATTAGAAAGCGATGAAGATGAAATAATAAGTAGAGAAATTGATGAGAAAGAAAAAGATTTTGACGCTCCAACTGGTTTCTTAAAAGATCGTAATGCCATAGAAACTGAAAATCGAGACGACGTAATAATAGTTCCAAAAGTGAAACCAAATGATAGTAAGCTAATCTACCACGAGGTGCAACAAGGAGAAACATTAGTATCAATAGCAAATGATTATGGTCAGCAGGTTGAAGAATTAGCTGAGCTAAATAACATATCTGCACCATATCATCTTAATGAATCCCAAATTATCACAATAAGGATTAGTACTGAGTTATTAAATAAAAAAAATCAAGAAAGTCTTGTAAAAAAAACGAAAAATACTGTTCAAACTAATACAGCAAAATTTATCAAACCAATTGAAGGTAAAATTATTATCAAATTTGGTGAACAAACATCTAAAGGAAAAAGCAAAGGAATTAATATTGCTGCAGACGAAGGAACTGCTGTAGAATCTATTGCAACAGGTCAAGTAGTGTTTGCAGGTAATGATACAAAGTTTGGTAACTTATTAATAATAAAGTTAGATAATAGCGACCTTTATGTTGCTTATGCTCATTTGCAAGACCTACTTGTTCAAAAAGGAGCAAGAATTTCACAAGGCAAGATAATAGGACATGTAGGGAGTACTGGAGATGCTAAATATCCTCAGCTACATTTTGCTATTCGCGAGGGAAAGATAGCTGTTGATCCGCTGAAATATGTAGACTATAAAAAATAATGAATAGGAAGGAATACAATAACAATTGTTATGTTTTTAAGAATTGATTAATAATAAGTTTCTTAGGAACTCACACTTGATACGTTCTACGATCAAGTTCATAATGGAAGAAACAGGATTGAGTGATTTGTTTCCTAGAAGGAGCGAATTATATTAGGAACTATAGGACAAATTAAGTTGATTTATTAACTATGAGTCAAATACGTAGCTGTATTTGTTTTTTCTACTATTGATATTTTCTTCTTGCACTATCTATGTTAAGTCTATAACATAAGTAAAAAGGTTCTGATAAACAAATATAGAGAAATAATATGATTATTAACACTATGTTGATAGAACAACTTGCTGCAGAGGCTTTTTGGTTCTTTGTATATAAGTATGACATGCAAAGTACAGGTTTTCCTGACTCTATAGATGACATTCCTGACTTGATGTGGTCTAGGGAGATTGCTAGGAAAAAATTAATACAATTAGGAGAAGCAGATGAAGAAAAACTAGTAGAACGACTCTATATGTTAGTTGCAAATGTAATTGCTACTCATGGGAAAGAAGAGAAAAATATTATTGGTACAATATATGTTGAAGACTTTAAAGAGTGTAAAGAAAAAGATTTCCCTTATACACATCTTATTACACAATTAGTTAATGATTCTGATGAAAATTATGATTTAAAAATAAAAGGACAAATACCACATGTTGGTACATTACTACTAAGAACTCCTTTCCCTTCTGGGGTGTTATTGAAAGAAATTCCTGTAAAATCAAATTTATTAATTCCAAATACAAACAATGCATTAGGATTTAAAAAAACGATGGTTCTAATGCCAAAAAGTATATCAATATTACCTGATAATGCCTACGGTTATCGGGCATTTATTTCAGGTATATTTTGTATTTCTACCACAAAACCTGCAGATACTATTTGGCATAAAATTATTCCAAATAGTATTTGTTCCCTTGAAACACAAAAGTTTTACATATCCAAATGATTTGAGTATATACTTGTTACTCTATATTTTCATGCTTTCTTATTTTTATCATCTGGCAAGAATCCTCCAATTTGTGCATCCCACAGAGTTTTATAGATTCCTCCTTTAGTAATTAACATAGTATGAGTGCCATCTTCTACAATTTTGCCACGCTCGAATACTAAAATACGATCCATATGCAGAAGTGTTGATAAACGGTGAGCAATGACAATAGTTGTAGCATTAGTAGTTTCCAAAACTTCATTTATAGATTTTTGAATTAAGGCTTCAGTTGGTGAGTCAAGTGCCGATGTTGCTTCATCTAAAATAAGGATGGGTGCATTTTTTAAAATAGCCCTAGCGATTGCAATACGTTGCCGTTGTCCGCCACTTACCTTTACACCTCGTTCACCAACTATTGAATGGTAACCATTAGGCATTCTCTCAATATCATCATGTATTTTAGCTTTTTTACAAGCTTCTTCAATCTCTTGTAAAGTAGCATCATATTTAGCTAGCTGCAGATTCTCTAGAATAGAACGATGAAACATCGTAATATCTTGAGGGATTACTGAGATATTGCTTCTTAGCGACTCCTCCGTTACTTGTGAAATATCATATCCATCTACAAAAATATATCCGCTTTGTAAATTGAAATATCTAAGCAAGCATTTAATTAAAGTAGTTTTTCCAGCACCTGATGTGCCAACTATACCGATCCTTTCTCCAGGTTTGATGTGCAATGTAAGATTGTCAAATATAGTACTTCCACTACTATAACGGAAGGTTACGTCTTGATATTTAATATCACCTTTGACACGAGGAAGCAACTTAGCATTTTCTGCATCAGTAACATCTGAGATAGTATGAATAAAGTTAAATGAAGATTTGATGGCAGCAATCTTAGGATTTATGGAAAATATTATACTGTCTAATAACTGATCAATCGCCCACTCAATGTTAAAAGTAATCGCTATAGTAACTGCAAATTCACCAGCTGTGATTTGTTCAGTTTTGTATAAATATGCCAACAGCCATATTTGGGCTGCTGCTAGTATAGTAAGTAATATGGAATCGATCAAATCTACATAATAAGCATCATACTGCCTAGTTTTTCTATCCCAGCCTTTCCATTTATCAATGGCAGGAAGGAGTTTTAATTTCAGCTCTGTCCAAACATTGCCAATAATTTTAATACCAAAAATATTGGCAACAGAGTCATTGATAATGCCTACTGCTTCTTGTCGTGCCTTAACATATTCTTCTTGCAGTTGTCCTTGTTTTTTTAATAAAACTGACATTATTGGTACATACACAATAAGAAAAGCAATTACAACCCCTGCTATTTTATAATTCATCATGAACAAAAATATTATGCCACTTACAATAGTTACAAGCTGTACCAAAGAACGATTGAGAACAGTAATTATGGTTATAATACCGTCTTGAAAATCAGTGATTTTACTGGCAATTTCTCCTGATAAATGAGAATCAAACCAATGTAAAGAGTGTCTGATAGTTTTGCCATAAGTGCTTTCGATGATTTCTGCAAGCATCGCTGGCTTGTATTTAATATCAAAAAGCCTAACGATAAAAAACGTACCGTGATTCATCATTTTATATAATACAAACAACCAAAGAAGTAGGGTAACATCTATTTTTGGATCTTTGGCAATAGTATCAATAATTTCTTTAATTTGATAGTTAACGAACATATTAAACAGTGAAGCACCAATGGACATAAGCGTAAGGCTAGCTAGGTACACCCGGTATTTGTAAGCCAAGGCGTATAAGTATGATTTTAGTTCATAGTTTTGTTGTTTAGTAGAGACCATAAAATATTTATTTCTAATTATGCAAAAATGCACTTTATCATAGCAGGTTATAATATCTCCACTAAGTACTATCTTTAATATTTTTTTTAATTAGTGGAAAAGTTATAACCTGCTATAATGAATTCTTTACATAATTAAAAGGGAATTGTAGTGCAAAAATTTCTCAAATATTCAGCTGGGTTATTTATTTTAATAATCGTTATATTGCTAATAATTCCTTTATTTATTTCCTTAGAATCATATAAAGGCCTAGCAACTGATAAAGTCAAAGAAATAACTGGTCGAGAGCTACAAGTCAATGGTAAGATCACCCTATCTTTATTACCAACTCCTACTATTACAGTTAGAGATATAAAGCTTGCTTCTCTACCTAATGCTCATTATCCTTCTCTATTGGAAGTTAAGGAAGTATCTGCTTCTCTTTCTATATTATCGCTATTTAGAGGAAATATAGAAATCTCAAAGATTGAAATTAATAAACCAGTACTTAATTTAGAACGGATGCGAAATGGTGTAGCTTCTTGGGAATTTCCTAAAATACAAAGCAATGTTAGTAACAGTTCAACTGATAAAATGCATGATAAAAATGCAGAATTTTCGTTAGATATAAACTTAATTAAAATTGTTGATGCTAAGCTAAATTATGTTAATTTTGCTGATAAGGCTAAAGGTAATAATGTTACTCCAACAACAATAGATATTGATAGATTAGAAATCAAAGACCTCCATGGTCCATCTGATTTAGCCTGTCAGTTCTATTCTTCCGGCAAGCATTATGATATCAAAGGTAATATAGAGGAGAAGCATGGTAGTATAGCTTTAACAGTGAATTTAAATGTTCTGCAAGAAAAAGTTAATCTCTCAGGTGACTTTGCTTACGACAATATGACTTTTGTTGGACAGCTCAAACTGGAAGGAGCTGCTAAGAATCTGCAAAGTATTTTTCCTGATATACCTATCCTACACGATTTAGATCACAAACTAACCTTTAACATCAATAGTGATAAGAAATCATTTAAAATAAGTAGTATTGACTTTACGGCAGGTAAGCTATCAGCTACAAGTAATGCTAATTTTTATTTTGAAGATAATAAGGGAGATTTAAGCGTTAAATTATTGGATAAGCCATTCTCTTTTGCCACAGGCTTTGCATATTTAGATCAAAATTTATTGCTAAATAATATTAATCTAATTGTCGATAAAGCTAATATAACAGGCAATATAGGTATTAAGGATTGGGATAAAGACCTAGTTATTTCTTATAATTTAAAAATTAGTGATATACCAACCATTGCTAGTTTGTTTGGAAAAACTTTATCTGTTAATCTTGGCGATGTTTTGCTAAAGGGTGAGACTATTAAACAGCAAAATTTACTTAAAACTAATAGCATGATAATGTTGGCAAAAACTACTAATAATGTCAAAGGAACTATCTCTTTAGATAAGGTTATTAAACCTTCTATTACTATTGAGAGTTTTGGTGATAATTTAGGTCAAACTATAGGGCAATTAACCACTAGTTCGCCTAATAAAATACTTGGTAGCTATTCTCTTTCAACACAAGTCGAAGGAGATATGACAGAAATTATAAAAATCAACATAAATAAATTTACTGTTGCATTAAAAAAGAACCCTGTAAATTTTAGTGGGGCAGTAAATATAAATTTGACATCTGCTAAACCAAAGATTCTATCAGATATAAAAATAGCTTCCTTAAATTTAGATGATTTAAGTGATGCACCTCCTAATAGTGGATCTACTAACTCGGTGCAAAATGTAGACAACTCTGTGCCTTGGTCTAAAGATACGATAGATTTGTCATTTTTAAACAAGTTTGATGGAGATTTAACCTTAACTATACAAAAAATTATTAAAGGGAGTCTGATTTTTGATAGTATAAAAACTACTATGTTATTAGCAAATGGTGTGCTGGATATAAAATCTTTAAATGGCAATTTATATGGTGGCACTTTAATCGCTACTGGCAAAATTTCTTCTCAAATTAATCAACCTGTTAGCTTTAAAGCTAGTATTAAGGATGCCGAGTTAAAAAATATAGTACCACAAGGAGGTAAAATTAAAGTTACGCAAGGGGTTGTTAATTGTGTACTCGATCTAAAAACAAAAGGTCAGAGCCAATTGCAATATGTAAGTAACTTATTTGGTAAAACAACATTAACAGCGTCCAATGGTAAAGTTAGTGGATTTGATCTACAAAAAGTATTAGATAGCCTTAAAAACATTAAAGACCTTCAAACTATTTTAAAAATGCTCGATGGTTTCTTTGCAAGTGGTGAAACAAAATTTCAAAAACTTGCTGTAGATACTGAAATAACAGAAGGCATAGTTAATATAACACATGGCACATTAGATGCCCCCTCGTCAAAGGTAGCAGTTACTGGCAATATTAACCTTCCTGCCTATACATTTGATACGAATAGCATTATTACTGTCGATATAAAATTAATGCCACCATTCAAAGTTCGTTTTTATGGCTATCTTAATAATCCACAACATAAACTTGATACTAAAGCACTACAGCAATATCTTGTGAAGAATTTAGTAAATAGCGTGGTTAACGATGTTAAGAAAGGTAAAAAACCTGAAGACATACTAAAAGATATTATTGGAGTAGGCAAAGATAAAAAGCCCACAGGAGAAGAAGTGCAAAATGATCAAGATAGGGGATCTTCTACTAATGGAGAGCAGCCTACCAACAAAGTAAAGTCTACCATTGAAAAGGGATTAAAAGGATTATTTAAATAATGACATTTTTTAGATTTACCATCGCCTCATCTGTTACACCCTCCTCACTAATAGAGCTATAAGTATACGGCTTTAAAAAGATGTGGGCAAAAGTAAGCTCGCAATGACGTCTGTGGATTTGGCGTAATGTTAGCCCTAGTTAGCTCTACATATACTCAAATAATTTTCTGAGAATAATATCTTTTGTTATTAGTGGCACTAAATATTTATGCTATATTATTTTATAACTGATAGAGGTTGTTAATTAAAGTGTTTTTATGGCAAAAATTAAAATAACAGGAAAAGAGAGAAATAGCTACATATCAAATAAATCATTTTTGGAACATGCTCTTATATATGCTATTAGAGCTAGGGACAAAAAAACACTTGAATTGTTAAATAGTAGGTGTCCTGATTTCAATTCTTTTGTTAAAATTAAACTAGAAGACTTATTTAAAGAATTAATGTATTTAGTCACGAATGATAAACATGAAAAGATAGTAAAATTAATAATTAACAAATTCGACATTAGTTTAAGCCAACAAAGAGATCAAAGAGGTGCAACTTTACTTAATGAAGCTGCTTGCTACGGAGCTGCAAAAATTGTAAGTTTTCTACTTAAAAAAGGATTTGATCCTAATAATCAAGATTTTTATGGACACACTCCATTACATCATGCAATAACTGTTAATAGTCTAGGAACTGTTATTCTACTCGTTAAACATCCTAAGATAGACTTAAATGTTCAAGATCAGGATGGCAATACCCCACTTCACTTATCAATTTTTCATAAGGATTATTCAATATTAACAACATTAAAAGATGTAGAAGCAAAGCAAAATGTAGCAAATAAAAGAGGCTATAATTATTTGGAACTCTATAAGGCATTGACAAAGGGAAGTGCAAAAGTTACGATGCCAAACTTACAACCACCTGAAGAAAAAGAAAACATAAAATTCTATGAAGGAATGGCAAATTTTTATAAGGGTATTTTATCGGATGGAAATCAAGGAGAATGCTTTGTGAGGGCTATCAATAGTATAAAAACCTTCCTTAATGAATTACCAATATCTCATAATACAATAGACTTTGCTTATGAAAGCTTATGGGCATTAGCTAAATTATATGAGTACTATAAATATAAAGATTGTAAAGATAGTAATAAATTACAAAAATATATAATAGATAAAGCGGAAGCTTGGGGGTTATGTACCGCCTCTGAAACAAATGCCTTAGAAAAAATAAATACAATTATAGATACGAATTTTGAAGATTTCTATAAAATAATACTACAACTTAAATCCCAAAATCCACCTTCTACCATTTTACAATCATTAGTAAAGCATGAATCGAACTCAAAAGATCAAGGTCTTAAAGACACAATGCTTCAAGTTGGATATGAACCCCATTCTTATTTTTCAGAATTATTAAAAAATTGGGATTTTGCACGTTTGCAGAATAATGATCTTAAAAACGAAGAAATTATTGAAACTGACGAAACATCTTATTTATCATCTCTTCCTAAAGAGCCTGAGTGTAGTACTATTACACAGGAGTTAGATTTGGCTGCAATGGGTTTAGCAGAAGAGGAGAGGAAAGCATTAGGTATTGATAGTAATGATACCAGCGTTTTTTTGGCAAGCTAGGTTAGTTCTTTTAAGTTATTCTATAAAAATTTGTTCCTATTTTCTTGGATTTAGGTCATAATCCGTCGTTGTCATTTTCTCAAGAAGTAAAAATATATAATAAATGACTATTGACAAAAATATACCAAATTATCTGACGATAGCTCGTATTGTGGTTATTCCAATTATTGTAATGACTTTTTATCTAGATAACTCTAAACTAGCTCATAGAATTGCAGCGTTATTATTTATTATAGCTAGTATTACTGATTTTTTTGACGGTTATCTTGCTAGAAAATTTGATTTAGTATCAGGGTTTGGTAAAATGTTTGATCCAATAGCTGATAAATTATTAGTAGGTTGTGTAATTATAATGTTGGTAAAAAAAGGAGCAGCGGGAGAGATACCGTGCTTATTAATTTTAGCTCGTGAATTTTTAGTGGCTGGACTACGTGAATTTCTAGCTTTAATTCAAGTAAGTATTCCTGTGTCTAGATTAGCTAAGATTAAAACATTTACCCAAATGTTTGCTTTGTCAGCGTTAATTCTTGGTTCTAAAGGTTCAGGTATAATTTATATGGATTTAATAGGTCAAATAGCTTTATGGATTGCCGCACTTTTAACTGTAGTAACCGGATATTCATATTTGAAGGCTTGTAGTAAATATTTTTGAGCAAATTAGTCCCTAAGCCAAAATATCACTATTGATTTAAATTTTACCATCTAAAAGCAATTATTTATTATAATAAAAAAATAAAATTATTGATATAATAGTAACTTAGTGTAGCATAAAAAGTATGATATATAATTAAATGATAGGTATTAATCCTAGATGTTTTAGATACATTACGCAACTATTATAAGCAGCCAACTTACGTTTCGAACAAAAGAATAGCTGTGTAATCTCTAACTATTAGTTTATTGGGTTATGAAGGAGCAAAATTCACCATATTTAGATAAATTAAAGCAAAATTTATTCCAGATATTTATCTTAATTTTTATAGTTTATAGTACAATCATAGCTTCATTGTATAAATATTATAATGCTAAAGTTGAAATGGAAAAAACACAAATTTTACAAAACCAGTATAATAAAATACTAGCAGTAAGTATGAATAAAATCTCTTCTCTAGCGTATCATTTATCTAGCAATATTCAGGAAAAAAATGTTACAATCAATAGTAATGGTAGTGAACTTGAGATATGTAATGAGGCAGAAAAATGTATAAACTATAATCTTTTTAATTTTGGAGCATTATTGAATAAGCATGTTCCGGAATTCATTTATTACAAGATAGAACTCAATAAAAAATTTCTTTATTCAAATATCAAAACTCAAAATTATCAAATAGATAAAATATATCCTATCAACGCTTCTAACCAACTTAATATTAGTTTGGCAATTAATAGTACATATTGGCATAAAGTAAAAGCAGATATTAAAAGACCATTTTGGATATTAACAGCGTTTATTACTGCTAATCTTCTATTGTTATATTTTCTCTTTAAAAGCTTATTTAAGAGTTTCAATAAATCGTATGCATTACATTATCAAGACAAACATGCTACAGAATTAGAACAGCTTAAGTTTAATTATCAGCAGGAATTAAAAAATTGCGAAACCTCTTTAATGAGGAAAATTTGGAATAATGATTTCAATAAACAAAAAGATTTAGAAATTAATTGTTTATTTGCTCAGGAAGCTAATCAAATATCCTTGCTTGATAAGAGTTCTAACAATCAAGAAGATATGATCAAGGATTATAGGTTAAAAAACTTTGGTGATAAAGTACCTTGCTCTATACTTCTGTATCAAGAAAATAAAATAGAAGAAATTAATGCCAGTAAATTAGTTGACTTATTTACTGATAGATTTAATCAGGAAGACGAAAATATATCGATTGAAATTTTAAGCAAAGCAAAAATATTATATTTTGCTTCTAATGCAGCGTTGTACCAAATCATTTATAGTGTTATTAACTATCTATTTTTTTTGTTAAAAAAACAATCTTCTACTACCAAACACAATATTAGGTTAACTATCGATAATATAAAACAAAAAATAGAGCTACGTTTTGAATATGACGGTTATCCTATAATGACAGCAGAAGAGCTACTCAAAACATCAAATCATTTTTTCAAAACGCATGCTAACCCTTTTTTACTTAATTTAAGTCAAATATTTAATATATTAAGAGCTGATGGATTCAACTATAAAATAAGTTATAACCAAAGCAATATTATAGAAATCTATCCAAATGATTCAAGCATAAGACAGGAAAATAAAAGTAACCAACAACCAATAAAAACAGAAAATAATGTGATTCTACTAGCTTCTTTAACGAGGAAAAAAAATGAATAAATATTTATTGCCACTTATGGTGTTATTTATAGTCAATAATTCATTTGCCTATACACAAATATCTAATTTGATCACTCCAGTTAGTTATTTTGTCAATCATGAGCAACAAATTAAAATGCTTGAGAAACATTTAGGTAAATATAGACAAGCAAGTATAGTTGGTACTAGTGGTATAGGTAAAACTCAGTTAATTAGGATGTATACTTATGAGAATAAAAATAATTATGATCTAATTTGGTTGTTTGATTGTAACCTAGACCTTAATGAACAATTTGTTAAATTAGCCCAACAACTCAATATGGTCAAACAAACTAATATATCTGAAGCAGTAACTCTAGCCAAAAAAGAAGTAATGTCATATTTAACTTCTACTAGTAAATGGTTATTGGTGTTTGATAATTTAAAAGTTAATGAAAATAAAAAAGTGCAAGACTTTATTGATTGGGAACATAATGGTAATGTGGTGTTTTGTTCTCAAAATAACGAAATATTACCTAATGTTATATTAATGACCTTGTTTGATAAACCTACTATCGTAACTTTGGCTAATACTTTATTGGATAATAAAGATAAAAATAGTATCGAATTTTTAACGCAATCTTTTAGTGGTTATCCAATACTTATAGTTCAAGGAATCCAATTACTAAATAAAATTAAAGGCCTAGATAAAGAAGAGTATAAAAAGAAAATTTATCAATCAACTGATAAAATAGCAACAAATATCAGCATGGCTATAAAGGAATTAAAGCCTAGTGCGGTAAAGTTACTTAATAAAATAGCTTTGATAAATAACCAAAGTTTCTCAAAACAATTACTTACTATAATTACTGATAACAAAGATACTCTCGATGATGATATATACCAATTATCTAAGTTTATGTTGATTAGCAATATTGATTCTAATCAGGATAATCCTATTTTTGAAATGAATGATGTAGTTAGCAACAAAATAATGGAGATGAATGGAGATAAAAACAATAGAATATGTTTAGAGGATATTATTCTAAAATTACCTAAACTCAAAGGAGTGCATTCTGCCCATGTATGGAGAGCTACTAATACTATATCCGAAAATTTAGAGATTATTTTTCAAAATGCTGAAAAATATAATATTAACATATATTTAATGCTTAACTTAAGATTGCAATTGTTTGCCTCATATATGAATGCTTGGAATCTATACAAATCAAAGCAAATGGTTAACTGGTTTGAGCAAAAAGAACAAGACGAACAGTTTAAATTTTGGCAAATGTCTACCTATCAGAAATTTTGTTACGCTAGATATTTAGTAGGAGTAGGACTTTACAATAGAGTAACATCGATAAATTATCAAAAAACTATTTCTTATTTAACTAAAGCACTTAAAGTTTTAGATACCCTAGGTGATGATTATGATTATATTTATTCTAAATTTAACTGTAGCTTAAACATTGCTCTAACTCATGTATATTTAGGTAATATAAAAACTGCTGAAGAAATTATTAATGAAATGGAGAAGCTATTTAAACATAGGATAGAGGGAGGAGATATATTTATATTATATCATGTGAAAGCTAGAATATTTTTTATTCAAGGTAAATATAATGAAGCTTTAGAATACGTCAATAAAGGCATCGAGGTATGGAAGACGTTAGATCCTAATGATCTAGGTTTTACTAGAGATTATTTACTTAGGGCAGCAATATTAAGCTCTATTGGCAAATATCAAGAAGCTTATGTTCAAACTCAACAAGTATATAATATGCATAAATCTGTAAACCAAGAGGCATTAGGTTATATTTATATACAAATGGTCAAAAGTGAACTGGGATTAAATAAAATAGATATTGCTTTAGATCATATTAATAAAGCTATAACAATATTGTTAGCAGATGAACGTAGAAATCCTAAGAATGTAGATCATTTGGAAGATCCAGATTTAGCAGCAGGTTATGTAGTACAAGGTGATATTTTACTTGCTCAAGGTAACATTAAAGAAAGTATAGAATCTTATAAAAAAGCTTATGCTATATACCACTATTTCTATGGGGATAAAAGTAAAAATGTTGTTCAAGTAAGTGAGTTATATAACAAAGGAGCAAAAGCAGCTTGTAAAAACAAAGATTTATATAATTATAAATTCTTTGGTAAACCACAAATTAAGGAATTTGGAATAAATCACCCTAATACTATCGCCATGTTTGAATATTGTAAACAATATGACATGGATTTATGGGTAAAGCAAGATTAAGGTTTGTGATATTTATCAATCATCCAATCTATAAATGTATTATCAACAGACTGTTTTTTCAGTGCATATTCATATACTTCTTTTATTAGAACTGTAAGATTTGTAAATGAAAAATTTAAGTTTCTTTCAATTAACATATTAATTGTTGCACTAGTGGCTTTACTAAAAATTTTCATTTGATCAGTAGTTAGCACTTCATGGCTTATTTCGTTATCAACAACAAGAGCTTCTAGGCTAATATCTAAGGCTTTTGCAATTAATTGTAAATTATTAGCACTAGGGTTTTTTGAACTACCATACAAAATGCTATAAACAGTATTTCTACTTAATCCAGTTTTTTTCTCTATCTCTACAGCATTTATATTTTTTTGCACCATTAATGAGCTAAGTTTGGTTTGTAAATTTGCCATAGATAAGATTCTATATATAAAATTAATATTTCTAGATAATAAGGTATAACCATCAAAAAGTAAATAACTAAAATAATTAATTATAATTAATTTATTTAGATCATGGGAGTTTGTAACACTAATTTTTAATGATCTACTAAAAAATTTAAATTACCCTGACCCCTCTTATAAACATTTATACTTGAATTTTTTCAATCTATCTGATATGTATTACCTTGGATAGGTGTCCGAGTGGTTTAAGGATCTAGTCTTGAAAACTAGCGTGCGGGCAACCGTACCGTGGGTTCGAATCCCACCCTATCCGCCACTGTGGTACAAGTCATCGTTTTTTTAAAAATATCGAAAGGGAAACGTAGAGAGGTCTCAAGTTTTTTGCCTCTTAGTTTGAGGTTATGAAATACGTAATTTATGATCTAGACTCCTTTTAACGTTATCACTTAAACTATCAACGTAAGATTGTGCCATTAATACGTTCATCCCCCACATTAGCCTTGCATGGGATTGAGAATCTTTGTTTATTACATAACCTTCTGTTCTAAAGTGTAATTCTATTTTACCAGCTTTTATTGGTTCTTCCAATAATGAAATTTCTGAGATTCTCCTTTGAACACGATCTACTTTATCAGCAACAATAGCAATAGTATCTCTGTGACTTTTAGCAAATTTGATCATTTCCTTAAATTGTTTACGATCACCTCTGCTGGAAGATTCGATAATTTCAAAGATTTGGATAATTTCTAGGTTTTTACGTTGGCAATATTCCAACAATCTGTGTTTTTGTGCTTCGATAGAGTGTCCTTCTTCTTGTTCTTTTGTTGAAACACGAACTAAAATTATGGCTTTTTGTGCTGAGTCTGTCATATTTTTCCCTTTGATAATAGTAATAATAAATTAGAGTTTAAATTAATAAGTATTATGCATTCAGAGATAGATCAAATACTGGATAAGTCAAGTTGAGTTTGCATTAAATTATCCAAGTAACCCCAGTATTAGAGCCAAGTGTAACATTTTTTTAGCATTAATAATTTTAGGTTATTGTAAAAATAATTGTTTTAACTCGTATCAGGAGTAACTTTATCAAGTGCTTTATCATAGATACCCCTATTTAGCTATTTTAAGCCTCGCACAACGCATTTTAGTATTCTTGCGTATTTTTTTGGAGTACTTTTGATTATTACTCTCCAAGTCTAAATATGGGCTTTTTTTATATGGGTTTGCTTTAAAATAATAGATAAGTTAAAAACTTAACCGAATGCTGCTGTTTACATCGATCCCATTATTGATATTCTGTATCAGATATGATACAATTGAGTCATAATAAATAAATTTATAATGATCTTATGGCAGCTAAACGATTATTAGTGTCTTTAGACGAGAAAATATTTGATGAAATTGCAGGTCTTGCTAAAATCAACAATGAGTCCTTATCTAAAGTAGCAAAAGGTCTTATTATAACTAGTCTAGAACTTCAAGAGGACAAAATATTAGCTAAATTAGCAGATGAAAGGATAGGTAATACTAAGGAATGGATTAGTCATACGGACACTTGGAAATAATGTATAATCTTCTCTATTCAGATCAAGTTATATACAAAGATATCCCTAAGCTTTCTACACCAGTTAAATCTTTAATTTAGAAAAACAAGCAAAAAATCTAGGATATACTTTGCTAAAAATGTGAAAATTTAGCAGATTAATTGATTTGTTTCCTAGAAGAACCTTAATGCTTAATTGTTCTTGACCCACAAATCCATATTATATTGTTTGCAATATTCAAACATATCAACTGTGTTAGGATGGTGTATGCCAAACTCCTTAATTTGTGGCTTGCCAAAAAATTTATAGTTATATAAATCTTTGCTTCTACAAGCTGCTTTTGCTCCTTTGTTATATAATTCACTTACTTGAGCAATATTTTTACTTTTCTCTTTATATAAGTAATGATATATGGTAAATACTTGTTTGTAGGATTCGATTGCTTGTTTAATATTATTTTGAGCAAGCAGAACATCCCCTTGTACTACATAACTAGCTGCTAAATTAAGATCTTCCGAATAATTTACTGCTTCAGTTTTTTTATATTCATTTCTTAAAAATATTGCTATAGCTTTATTAATGTGTTTAGATGCTTCATCTATTTTACCTAGGCCTAACTCACTTCTTGCCATTTGTGTATAAATACGGCTAAACACATAGCTCCCTTTTTGTATGGATTTATGTATGTCATATAATTGTCTAATTTGATCATAAGCTTCTTGATATCTACCAAGGCAATTTAATGTTACTACTTTACTAAAATAACTACTAGTAAGATATGAGCTATTAGGAGGTGTCCCATTTTTTATGTAAATTTCAATATTTTTATTATAATAATGTAAAGCTTCATGGTATTTACCTTGCAGAAAATATAAATAGCCTTTTAAACTATACATAATATTCATACCCAATTCATTAACTACTCGTAGTTGATCCATTTTTTTTATGTATTGTTCAGTAATTTCAATATTGCCTAAAGATGCCTGAGATCCTACTATATTTGAGATAAGAGCAAATTTTAAAAAACTATCATCCTCATTAAGTGTTTCCAAAATATTTAATGCTCTAGTACTATACGAAATAGTCTCTTCATCATTTGTTAGTAAAATATTATATACTGATATGACATTCAAGTACTTAACATAACGATATTTTTGATATTCAGACATTTTATGCAGTTTAAATTCTTTATTCTTATCTTTCTGTTCAAACCAATCGACCATTTGTTTTGCTTTATAGAAATTATGAGAATTTACATATACAGCAGATAATACACATCTCAAATCAAGCATTGCATATAAATCTATATTGTATTTTTCAGAATTATTTAAAAGAATAGCTAAATTCTCGAGTATAGTATTTGCCATCATCCAGGCGTATTGTAAATGTATAGTTTTTGATTTGGGAAGCTTAGTAATAATATCTTCTAAATATATTTTATTATATTTATTGCCATTTAATTCCATTATTTTATTGCTAACTACATCATGCATCTCAAAAACAGGGTTATCTTCGTTAGGGTCAATATTGCTAATTAGCATGAATTTGGATAATTGATATATATCGTCATTAAGGGTATCCGGATTATCAGTGATAGCAGTAAGTAATTGTTTTGAAAAACTTTGATTGTTCAGTAAGGCTATTTTATTCAGCAACTTTATTGCACTTGGTGTTAATTCTTGAATAGCCATATTAATATTCGTTGCTATTTTATCAGTCGATTGATAAATTTTCTTTTTATATTCCTCTTTATCTAAACCTTTAATTTTGTTAAGTAATTGAGTTCCTTGCACTATCAATATTGGATAACCACTAAAAGATTGCGTTAAAAATTCAACGCTATTGTTATCTTTATTATCCAATAAGTTATTAGCTAAAACTATAATAGTAGGTCTATCAAGTATGGGCATTGCTATAATATTAGGTAACTTTTCATTATCTTGCGAACAAAACACGACATGACCATTATGTTCCCATTCAACTAAATCTTGCACTTGCTTATTTTCATTAACTTTTAAATTATCAAACACTAATAACCATTTATTAGTAGGGGTTAAATATGATATTACTGCTTTTTTTGCCAAAGCAACTTTTTCAGATATATTAGTTTGTTTAACCATATTAAGTTGCTTGGCTAATTTTACAAATTGTTCATTAATATCTAAGTTACAATCAAAAAACCAAATTAGATCATAATTATTTTTATTCTCATAAGCATACATTCTAATTAATTGAGTTTTACCTATACCGCTAGTACCCACTATACTTGCTTGTCTATATTTATTTAAATATTCATCAAGAATTTTAAGTTGTTGCTCATGATTGACAAAATAACTAACTGGAGTGATTAAATTAGATACTTGTTCTTGAGCAAAAGTTCTAGTATTAATGATTAATAATATGATTGATATTAGAAAATTTTTCATATAATGAAACTGTTGAAAAATAAATTATCCGGCTTATAGACAAGAAATCAAGCAATTTACCCTATAGCCCTGATGGAATTCGCTGGCTTACAAACTTATACTTATCATACCATCGACTTCTAAAGAGCCATTGCTACATTCAGTTTTTTCGTAAGCTAAGGTTCGTCTTATTTACCATCAATATTATCATTTTTCGCATATTCCGGATTGGAATTTGTTAAACTTTTATTACCTATAATGTCATTTCATCAATTATTTGGAGCAGTTTTTTAACTACAAACTTTACTCTCGGTATAATCATTACCTGAACTGAGTACTGCAAATACTACCCTTTCTAGCTTATTAGATACCGCGATAACTGTTTTATAACCGTTTTTCTCAGATAAATTAAACATCCACTCAGTAAAACTTATTAATATCGGGGTAAAAGATAACCATTGAAAAAAAGCTATTATCTGATCCGATAAAATTTGGTAAACCTTTAAAACATAGCTTCAAAGGTTGCCGCTCCCTCAGAATTGGTGATTATAGAGTGATTTATCAAATAGTAGATACAGCAATTAATATACTAGTAATTCAACACCGCAAAGATTGTTATAATAATTCATAACAACAAAACTACTATACCCCAATATCCTCAAACTTACAGGTTATCGCGTTTATAGACTTACTTTGTCTATTTAAGGGGCTTAAATTATCTCTTTATTAATCCTTTCCAAGCAAATTTTTTCCGTCACTGTTTTTAATTTTTTAACTCTATCAATAAGGTAAAGTAGCTGTTCTTTAGTTATTCTATAATCTTTGTTATAGCGAGCCTCAACATAAGCCTGTTCAAGTAATCTAAAACATTGCCTTTGCTCAACGCTAGAATGAGGAAATATCTGCCATAATTCTTCATTGTAATTTCCGGCTATACTACCTAATTTTCTTATATCGTGTAGTTTAGGTTTATAGCCAGAAAAAACTAACAGGATAGCATTATAAAAACTTTCGGTAGTTTGGTGTAACTCAAAAGCAGACAAAGCAAAATCTTTTCTTGTTAGTTGATATTTACAAGCAAGAAAAAAACCTTTGCCTCTTGCAAACCAGTATTCATAATCTTCTTTAGCTATTTGTCTTTGTTCTTGCCATGGTAAATTTTTGGCTTCCGCCAGCTGAAATTCACCACTATCATATAAAAGAATACCTTCTTTTTTTATATCGGAAAAGAAATAATGCCCCTTTTCCAACTGACTATTTACCGTCTTGATTGATTCTATCACCAAAGTTACCCATAACTCAAAAGGACTTCTTAATGATTTTTTTTCTAACCTTTTTTCTATTTTATCTTCTATTGCTAACCCGGCAAGACCGGCATGTTTGCCTTTCTTCATCACCAACATAATATCGAGATCACTTTGATAGCTATAGGTAATGTGACCTTTTTTATACTCATCTTGTACCCAATCGCCTCTAGCATAAGAGCCAAATAAAATAATCATCGCAATCTTGTGCTTTGATACAGCGAGAATTTCTTTGACGATATTATCAAGTCTTTCTTGAATTATCAGGGAGCGTTCAGGTAAAACAGTTTTCATATATTTGTAATGCAGCTATCTATAATGTAGATTACTACAATCGGCATAAATATTGCAAAAAGAATTTTGCAAATTCACCTATATACAAGAAATCTTTTCTATAATATTTAAGATTTCATTTGAGTACCGTGATATTGTTGCAAGCAAAACATGATATTTCTTGGTGCAATAGATACCTTTTTAATTGCATCAATATTATTTACTATTTTTTAAAAGATGAATATTTTTAAAATTATACCCCCTGTTTTTTGTTATGGCTTTCTAGAGTTTCAATTAACAGCTCTTCTACTTGATAACTAATATTTGCATTTTCAAAATCTGTGAAATCTATTATTATTTTGCTTGTAATTTTATTATTAGACTCTAGAAGTCCCACCAGTGTTATTGCTCCATTGTCAGTAATATTGTTATAGCTAAGGTTTATTTGGCTGATGGTTCTATTAGTTTCCAAAGCCTTAACAAGCTGGACAATATTCAAACTACTAACTTGGTACTCAAGATTTTCTGCTACCTTAGTATGGCAAGCCGTTATTAACTCTACAATCTTGGCATGATCAGGTAATTCAGATTTACAGACACTGGCAAAGAATTTCACATATTCATATTGCTGCTGTAAGCAATAACCATAGCCTTGTATCTGATGCTGAAGCTGAACATTACCCGGTTCAGCATATTATAAAAAATTTGTGGGAATATAAAATTTGGCGGGAATAAAATATGATGTAAATTGTGATTTTTTATGATATAATAACTTCCCTACAATATAGCTACCTTGGAACTTAGGTAGCCGAGTTGGTAGAGATAATCTGAAAAACCTAATAAACCGGATTCCTAGTAATGTTAGAGAGCTAAAATACATCATCTATGTTAATAGTCAGGACAACCTAAGAATAGTAAAGATTTAAGCCAAAGCCTAACCTCGCTCGCAGTTATTATATGCAATTTCGCTTCCTCTACCTGATTCGGTATAAAAATCTTATTGCCTAAGTGAAATTTAGCGATATCCGGTAAATGATCACTATTACTTGCGTAAACATTTTGCATGATTTTTTTAAGATTTTCGATATCTTTTGACTTGTTAAATTTGACAACAATTATTCGCATATAATCCCCTGTAGTATCTGTATTGTAGGGGAGTTATTATATCATAAAAAATCACAATTTACATCATATTTTATTCCCGCCAAATTTTATATTCCCACAAATTTTTTATAAATACACTTTACATATCAAAATATATCATATATTTTATATAAAGCATATAACTTTAATAATAGAATAGGACTGTGTAAGTCTAAAAAAACATCATTGAGAGAAGATGAGGCAATCCTGTTTTGTGTCATACCTGCGAAAACAGATATCTAGATTCCCGCCGTTGCTAAGAATGACAACTTACAATTGCTTCATTGTCACAAAGCGGCTTCTTGCTAATAGACGGAGTAATATTAGTTGGGTTAGCATATGACATAAAAGACTATGCTAATGTCGGCGATACAGATCGAATAACAGTACTTTAGTGATAACTACTAAGTACTTATCACTTTTAACCTAAATAAAAGAGAGGCAAAAATGCCATTAGACAAAACTATTATACAACAAATAAGAAGTAACTCTATTACTATTCTTAGGCTTAATCATAAACAGATAGGAGATGAAGAAGCAAAGGAGCTAGCAGAAACCTTAAAGAATAATAAATCTATTACTACTCTTTACCTTCATAATAACCAGATAGGAGATGCAGGAGCGAAATCGCTAGCAGAAGCCCTAAAGGATAATAAATCTATTACTACTCTTAACCTTCGGAATAACCAAATAGGAGATGCAGGGGCGAAAGGTCTAGCAGAAGCCGTAAAGGATAATAAATCTATTACTACTCTTAACCTTCGAAATAATCAAATAGGAGATGCAGGGGCGAAAGGTCTAGCAGAAGCCGTAAAGGATAATAAATCTATTACTACTCTTAACCTTCGAAATAACCAAATAGGAGATGTTGTAGCAAAGGAGATAGCAGAAGCCTTAAAGATTAATCAAGGTCTTGCTGATAAAGCCAAACAAGAGGCTGAAAAGCTAAAACAGCAACAACAAGCAGAGGTAGCTGAAAAAGCTAGACAAGAAGCTGAGAGACTTGAGCAAGAGGCAAAGCTTAGAGAGCAAGAAGAAGCTAAGGCAATAGAAGAAGCAGCTAAATTAAAAGCCATAGAGGAGGCAAAAGTAAAAGAATATGTCCCGGAGATACAGGTTGTGAAATTATTTGAGGTAGCAGATGGGGATAATCAGTTTGATAATGATGATCAGGCTACTATCAAGCAAGTATCGAATTTAATCCGAGATGGTAATGACTGCCTGCAGGAACATGGTAAGAAGGGGATATTGCTACTTGGTGATACTGGGGCTGGCAAGAGTACACTCGCTCACGTGTTTACTGGCAGAAAACTGCAGGCAATTAAGAATGATGAAACTAACGAGCTGGTTATTGATGCGATGCAGCCACTTGATGATATTGTCATTGGTCATAAACTGGCTTCCGAGACTAAGATTCCTAATAAATGTCTCTTTAAAGACCTAACCATTTGGGACTGTCCTGGCTTTAATGATACTGACCCTGTCCAAGAAATTGCCAACAACTTTTATATTAAAAGGCTGTTTGAGACTACAGATCAGCTAAAATTTGTATTGGTGGTAGATGAATCAGATTTAAGGAGTAAGAGAGGCAGTATTTTCCTTGAAACACTATATAATTTTATTAAAAGTTTTAAGGATATTGAATCTATAGAGGATAGCATATCTTTAGTAGTTACCCATGTATCACCAAATAAAAATATTCAGAATATCAAAGAGTTTATAGATGCAATATTAAGAGATAATCAAATATTAAACGGTATTCCAGGAGCAAAAGAAAAGTGTAAAGCACTGATTAATAAACTCAAAGAGAATTGCTCAATACATCTATTCTATGAACCAACTGACGAAGGTAAGTTAGCTGTACCTGACTTACTTACAGCAATAGACGAATCATCTAAATATTCTGACGCTAAAGGTGATATGGTCAATATCACTATTTCTAAAAAAGCTGTGGAGTGTTCATCTCATCTGTTAAACACTGCCAGTAATAATTTTAATCAACTATTAGAGGTGATAGTTAAGGCTATTGGTAATGCAACTAAATGCTCAGATGTTAATCCACTCAATGCATTTTCTGAGAACTATCATCTTGTCAAAGATTGGATACCATCATCAATTCATTACAACAACCTCTTGCCAAAGCATGATAAAGATGAATATTTTCTAGAGCTGGACTTATTATTAAAGTTACAAAAAGTACTTAACTGTGAGCAAATAGTAAGTATACCAAATGCCATAATGATCTTGCAGCAAGCATTGGAGATTTTTGCTGAATATGCTGAACCGGGTAATGTTCAGCTTCAGCATCAGATACAAAGCTATGGTTATTGCTTACAGCAGCAATATGAATATGTGAAATTCTTTGCTAGTGTCTGTAAAGCTGAATTACCTGAACATGACAAGATTGCAGAGTTAATAACGGCTTGCCATACTAAGGTAGCAGAAAATCTTGAGTACCAAGTTAGCAATTTGCCTATTGATGAAGACAAACTTGACCAAGTTTATTATCATAAAGCTATAAAGTATCTAGAGGATTATCCGGACTCTCCTGCCTGCAAGAATCTTAAGGCTATAGCCTATAGTTGCTTAGCTAATATCGTTGAGCAGAATGCTGAAGAAGGAGCATTGGCTTACTATGTAAAAGCTATCGAAGCCAATAGCCATTTACCAAAGATATATGAAAAACTTGGTCAGCTATTTTTTAATAAAGGTGAATATGCTAAGGCGATTAACTGCTATAAAGTAATTAATAATGCGGTTAGGATAAAAGAATGTTTTAAAGCATGGCTAAAACAAGATGCAGAGAATCCTGATATAATGCTAAAGCAGGCTGAGTATTTTGAATCTGTAGGGTTATTTGAGCAAGCTAAAAAATATTATTTCAACGCATCTAGCATAAGTCAGGATGATAATTTTAAAGCTGCGGCTTACAATAAAATTAGTAATATTATGGTTAATGCTGCTGCTCAAGGGCAAGATTTTGCCACCAAAGCACAGGAACACAATTTTTACAATTATGAGCTGGTAAATGAAGAATTTACCAGCAAATTACTTGGCGACTCAGGTTTAGAATGTGACTTGTAATGCTAAAAGATTGCAAAGCAGTTTTGCTGCAATTATACGTTTTACCAAGTCCGTTGGGTTTTTTAATTCGTAATGGTAGCTATGAGAAGACAGTAATTGATGATGATAATCGTAAGTTGACAGTAGAAGTACCAAGAGATCAAGAAGGTTTGATTTCAATATTGATAAAAAATAGTATTATTAGCAAAAATTTTACTAATAATCTATTAGTGGATAATAAAACAGGTGTATAATGGTATTATAGTTAGTAGAAAATCGTAAAAACAATGACAGAAAAAAAGAGTAAAAATAATATTAATTATCAACCAAAGATGTTAGTGGGTAGTGATGACTTCTATGATCTGCTCATTAATAGCGATATATTCGTTGATAAAAGTTTAATGATCAAAGAGTTATTAGAAGATAGCGGTAAGGTTATCCTAATCACTCGGCCAAGACGTTGGGGTAAAAGCCTTAATATGGACATGCTTTGCAAGTTCTTGGAAATTGAAGTGGACGAGAGAGGTAAGCCTTTAGCTCAAGAAAAGAGAGTAAATAATAAATTATTTATCGGTGGTGAAATTGATTTAGGAGTAGCTAGTGGTAAAAAAAGACTACTTAAACCACTTCAGATAACACAGTATTCAGACATTATCTCTGACTACCAAGGTCAATTTCCAGTAATATACATAAATTTTAAAGAAGTGAAGGGGAGCGATTATAATGAAATTATTAGTAGTATTATAGATCAAATAATAGAACTATTTGAAAAATTTCATTATTTAGAACAATATCTTCAAGAAGATAATACATTTCTCAGTATTCCACAAAAAATAATACTAAGAAATTATCTAAGTGGTGATATTAATATAGGCTATTTAAAAAACAGCTTGAAGTTTTTAAGTCAGATTTTATATAAGCATTTTAAACAAAAAGTATACATATTAATAGATGAATATGATACACCAATTAATAGTGCATATTTAGAATTTGGTCACAAAGCAAAAGAATTTGAACGAATTCTTAAGGTGTTTAGAGGAATGTTTGGCACCAGCCTAAAAGGTAATACTTGTGTAGAAAAAGGAGTAATTACTGGGATATTACGAATAGCTAAGGCTAATTTGTTCTCAGATTTGAATAATGTTACTGAATATACATTACTTGATGATGATTTTTCTAAGTTCTATGGCTTCACCCAAGCAGAAGTTGATAAGTTACTAACCATCGTTCCAACTGAAACGAATCCTGAAGAAATTAAAAATTGGTATAATGGTTACACCTTTGGTGGAGAGGTCATTTACAATCCATGGTCAATCATGCAATGTTTAGCACACAAAGGTAAGCTCGATCATTATTGGCTAGATAGTGGAGGCACAGGTCTTGTGGATAAAGCATTATTGTCAGACGAAATGCAGGAAGATTTACAGAGCTTAGCTGCTGGAAAAAGTATTATCTCACCTATTACCAAACAAATAAGCTTTGCTGATATTAACAAACCAGTAGGATTGCTCAGTTTATTACTGTTCAGCGGTTATTTAAATCCTACGGTTCAAAATTCAGAAGAAAATATTTATGAATTGTCAGCACCAAATCGGGAAGTAAGGCACATATATAAGGCACGGATGCTACAATGGGTAACTGATCAGTTAAAAATTGATAGTTCTAGATATTACTCTTTTATTAACTTATTACCAGCAGGTAAAGTAGAGGAATTTAAAGAGCGTTTACAAGAATTGTTGCTAAATTCTACAAGTTTTCATCAAACAGGAGAGAAAAAGGCAGAATTATTTTATAGTGGCTTTATGCTAGGACTTATTAACATGTTATCACCTAGTTATATAATAGCAAGTGAACAGGAGTCAGGAAGTGGTAGAGCTGATATTATCATGATCCCCAAAGCTGGTAGAGAAGATAAAGCAATTATTATTGAGTATAAGATTGCTAAAAATGCAGAAGATTTGCTTTCAGTAGCCAAAATGGGCTTAAAGCAAATTATAGATAAACAATATGACACTAAGATAAGAGAACACAAACATGTCAAAAAGATCATTAAAATCTCTATGACCTTTTGTGGCAAAAAAGTAGTACTAGAATACCAAATTGATTAAGAAAAATATTACATACATAAATTCTTTACCCCTATGATTAAAATTTACTCTTTAGTTAGGTTATTTGGGGCTAACTATAAAAGCCTTGTTAAAGGCAGAGCTTTGTTATAATTAGCCTTTAAAGGGATTTGCAAAAGTTCTAACCTAAACTGGTAAAAAGTTCGCAACGTACACCATGCAGCCCGCCATTTGGTACAAGTGTTTGTTTTTTCAAAAATATCGAACGGGAAACGTAGAGAGGTCTCAAGTTTTTTGCCCCTTAGTTTGAGGTTCTGAAATACGAAATTTATCATTTTGCGTTTTTGAGGCATTTCAGAACCTTTAAAAGTTTCATAGGCCTCAGATGCTAGAGTTATTAGCGTTGTAGCGGTATCAGTAAATTTATCGTCTGCTTCATCATAAGTTTTTAGTAAACGATCAATTTCATATTGGCGATCTTTTAATTGTTGTTTTTTTCTTTGAAATTCTTCTGTGCTAAGTTCTCCATTGAGTCGTAAATCTATTAATGAATTTAATCTATTTTCATTTTCGGTATGTTCTTTCTTTAATGAAGCTGTTGTTTGGTCATGTTCAGCTTTTTTTAGCTCATTAGTATTTTTTAAGTATGATAGGGTCTCTTTTGTTATAATTGCTTGGTAACCATGTGACCACATCTCTCCTTTTACTCTCATTTCACCGTAATAAAATGGTTGTTGTATTAAACGATGTATAACAGTTTTATTTAGGTGACAATTCTTTTTACTTCTTAAGCCTAATTCTTTAGCCATGTTTACCATAGACCTAAGAATATAGACCCACAACTGTCGAAAGTTCGAATGGGATAATATTTTCAGCTCCACCAAGTTTGGATTACCGCCATAAAAAAGTACAATATCTTTAATAAGTTCCTTCTCAATGAGCAAAGTAAACTTTAATAACACCATCTTAAATCTTGTTAGTTTATTACTAATTTTAAAAATTATAAACAAAATTGCTGCTATTAAAATGCAATATAAATATACCTGCATTCCATTCATATTATTACTGACAAAATTCTTAAATTGTAAATTTTGTTTGATAAATCTAAAAAAAACTTCTATAGACCAGCGTTTCTTATAGGATTCAGCAATCTCCTCTGCAGATAAATCTAATATGTTAGTCAAAAACCATAACTAAAAACTCTTCTTTCAGTTCACTAAGTGTTTGGTAACCTAGCTGACTCAAATTTCCTTCATCTAAAATCTCGGTTAATTCTTGACTATCGAGTAGAACCACTTCAAACCTGATTGTTTCTATATACAATACTGAATTAGATGTAACAAGTTACATCTAATTCAGGTTATAACATATAAATAAGCTAGCACTAATAGTTATTATCTTAAATATCTACTAATTCTTGATAGGATACTTCTAAAACCTCATAAGATTTTGAACCTTTAGGAGTAGTTACTTCTACTATATCTCCAACCCCTTTACCGATGAGAGCCTTAGCAATTGGCGATACTATGGATACCCTCTTTTTGGTTATATCTGCTTCATACTCTCCAACAATATGATATATAACTATTTCCTCTGTTTCATCATCGATCAACTTAACTAACGCCCCAAATTTTATGGTATCACCGGAGAGTTTTGAGGTATCAATAATTTTAGCTCTTGCTATTTTATCTTCAAGATCCACAATGCGACCTTCAATAAAACTTTGTTTTTCCCGTGCTGCATGGTATTCTGCATTCTCAGATAAATCTCCAAAATCTCTAGCTGTTGCTATAGCTTCAATTACTTTTGGTCGTTCTATGTGTTTAAGATGTTTAATTTCTTTTTCTAAACTATCAAACCCTTTATGTGTAATAGGAAAATCTGCCATAATAATATGTCTTGTCTAAGTTAAGTTTTCTAGTATATTTGTTGTGTCAAACTTTGTCAAATAGACCTTTTAGGTTATTATGCAAACTAAACTCTTTAATTTTGAAATACAACGTAAAACTTTCCATTTATACAGCTTGATTATACCACTTTTTTATTTATTTTCATCTAAATTAGTTGTTACTACACTATTATTTCTACTTATAATATGTGTATTATATATAGATATTACAAGGCATTATAATTTATATGTTAAGAAATTTACAGATAAATTTCTTGGAAAGTTTATGAGACCTGAAGAACAGAGTGGTTTATTCAGACTAAGTGGTAGCAGTTTTATGGTGGTTGGGTTTTTCTTAACTGCTCTTTTATTTTCAAAAGGTTTAGCGATTTCATCTTGGCTTATATTGATAATAGCTGATTGTCTTGCTGCGTTAGTGGGTACAAAAATAGGTACGCCTCTAAAAAATGGCAAATCATTGGAAGGTTCCATTGCCTTTCTAATTTCTGCAATTTTTATTAGCATATTAGTGTATTTTTTCATCGGCTATCACACTAGTTTTACTGTTATCATAATTAGTTCTATAGTTGCTACTATTAGTGAATTCTACTCAAAAGAGGTATCAATAAACGATAATTTATTAATACCTCTTAGCTACTGTTTCTCTACAATCATATTCACCTTTATTTTAAGTTTATGAGAATTCCATTAGAATTTTATGAACTTCTTAGAACTCGGATTAATTTATCAGATGTTGTTAGACAAAAAGTAGTCTTAACTAAGAAATCTGGAAATTACTTGGGATTATGTCCTTTCCATGTTGAAAAATCTCCATCATTCACTGTAAACGACGCCAAGAAGTTTTATTATTGCTTTGGCTGTGCTGTTCACGGGGATGTTATAAAGTTTGTTTCCAACTTTAGCGGTTTATCTTATAAGGAAGCAGCCATTAAACTTGCTAATGATTATGGCATTGAATTGCCTAAATTAACAGCAGCACAACAGAAACTCTATGAAGAATCGGATGAACTATTTGATATCTTAGAGATGGCTGAAAGATTTTTTACATCACAATTGTCACAAGAAGTATGTAGCTACTTACATGACCGCGGTATTAGTAAAGAAGCAATTAAGGAATTCTCCATCGGTTTTGCTCCTCCAGCTAAAGCATTACAGAAATTTTTTAAAAAAAAATCAATATCTTTGACAAAACTTCAAAAAGCAGGCTTAGTGGGCAAGCGAGATGATGGTACAATATATGAGATATTTTATAATCGGATAATCTTTCCGATTAAAAATGTTTATAATAAAGTAGTTGGTTTTGGGGGGCGAGTGCTTGGTGAGGGGTTACCTAAATATTTAAATTCTCCGGAAACCATATTATTTCAAAAAAATGAAACATTATATGGGGAGAATAATGCGATTAGTGTTGCCTATAAGAAAAATCATTCAATCTTAGTTGAAGGGTACTTGGATGTTATTGCCTTGCACCAAGCTGGTTTTAAAGAAGCAATGGCAAGTCTTGGTACTTCGGTTACAGAGAATCACCTACAAAAATTATGGCGTGCCGGAGATGAAATAGTACTTTGTTTAGATGGTGATATAGCAGGAATAAAAGCCACCCATCGGGTAATTAATCTAGTACTACCTCTGATAAATGGCAATAAGAAAATTTCCTTTGTGATGTTACCTAGCGGAAGTGACCCTGATGATATTATAAATAAAGATGGTGTAGGAAGTTTTACACAAATTTTTGATAAAAGAATTAATCTATCTGAAATGATTTGGCGTTCTGAATATGAAGGTAAGATTTTCTCAACTCCAGAAGACAAAGCTATTTTGGAAAAAAATCTTGGAGATTATTGCAAACAAATAAAGGATAAACTACTTAGCAATAATTATTATCGATATTTTAAAGATCAGATATGGCAAAATTTAATTAAACGGCAAAATAAAGTAACTATAACAAGTTCAAATATTACATCTACCACTCCTAACTATTCAGAAATCGAAATATTAGAACAAACTTTTTGTATAATATTGGTTAAATTTCCTGAAATGACCAAAAAGCAAGAAATAAAGGATTTCTTATTAACGTTAAATTTCCAAAATAAAATGCTTGAAGCTTTTCGTGATTGGTATTTTGCAGAAATTATTAGCAACGATATATTAGATCAGGAAAATATTATTGGTTTGGCAGAAAAAACTGGATTTTATGACACTTTTTCAGTATTGTCAAAATCCAATAATCTATTTCTAGATTTGTCATTTAATAAGGATGATATCGATTCTGACTTACTTTGGCAATGGTTGCATAAAAAACATCACCTAGTGCTATTAAAACAAGAATATACCTCAATTATTCAAAATGGCTCAGATGAAGAGCTAAAAAAAGCTATATTATATCGAGAAGAAATTTTGAAAATCTCTAAAGAGATTTATAATCTAAACGAATCTTTTACTAATTGACCCAAGGTTTATAAATTATGACAGAAGCAAAAGAGAAAATAGATGTAAAAGGTACTGCAGTTGGTACTGCAGTTGATAACCTAGTTAAAACAGCTAAAGAAAAAGGCACTGCAGTCACTTATTATGATCTAAATAAAGTCATTCCAATGACTAATAATATATCAGTAAACGATTTAGAAAAGGTAATATCAAAGTTTTCTGAGGCTGGAGTTGATATTATAGAAGGTGATGATGACGAGATCAAACTTGATATTAATGTAGATGATGAATTTAAACTATCTAATAATGTTGATCGTGAGCCTGAAGACGAAAGTGAAGAAGAAAATTTAGGTACGACCGATGATCCAGTAAGGTTATATTTACGAGATATGGGAGGAGTTGGACTTTTTTCTCGTGAGACTGAAATAGAAGTAGCCCAAGATATTGAAGAAGGCAAAGAGATAATGGTTAAGTCACTTTGTGAAAATCCAATATCGATGAAATTCTTTATAAAATGGCATGAAGATTTAGTTAATGAAAAAATACTACTCCGAGATTTGATTGATCTAGAAGCTAATATGCTCAACGGGGATGATAGTAATTCTGAAGAGAATCAAAATAATTATATAGAATCAGATCATGAAGAACATGAAGAAGCTAGTAATTTATCAATAGCTACTATTGAGTTACAGTTATTACCTAGTGTTATCAAGCGTATGGAAAAAGTTTCTAAACTTTCTGAAGAGTTGTTAATTGAAGCAAAAAAACATTACACACGTTATCCTCAGCCTAAAGGATTGCATGATAACAAAAAATATACCAAGAATCTACAATTACTAATTATTGAAATTTCTAGTATCCATTTTCACTCTAAAAGGACAGAAGAAATTCTTAATAGAATATATAGTCTAAATAGAGAATTAGTAACTAAAGAAGGGAGCTTCCTTAAATTAGCTGAGAAATATGGCATAAGTCGTCAGAACTTCCTAAATGAATATATGGGAGCAGTAATTGATGAAAGCTGGAAAAGGCAAATGCAAAAAAATAGGCAATCTAATTGGAAGAATTTCCTTGCTAAAGAATCTGATGCTATTGATCAAATGATTAGTGAATTAAAAACCATGGAAATGACTATTGGTTTGCCAATTATTGAATTTAAAAAGTTAGTGCATACAATACAAAAGGGTGAAAGACAAGTCCTTAGGGCAAAAAAAGCTATGATAGAGGCTAATCTGCGTCTAGTTATCTCAATTGCTAAAAAATATGCAAATCGTGGATTACAGTTTCTAGATTTAATTCAGGAAGGAAATATTGGGTTAATGAAGGCTGTTGATAAATTTGACTATCGTAGGGGATATAAATTTTCTACTTATGCTACTTGGTGGATTAGGCAAGCTATTACTAGAGCTATAGCTGATCAAGCTAGAACCATACGTATTCCCGTGCATATGATTGAAACGATCAATAAAATTATTCGTACCTCTAGGCAGATGCTTAACGAGCTAGGTTATGAACCGACTCCGGCAGAAATTGCCGCTCGCCTTTCTATGCCAGTTGATAAAGTACGAAAAGTAATGAAAATAGCTAAAGAGCCAATTAGCTTAGAAAATCCAATAGGCGATGATGATGGTAGTTATCTTGGAGACTTTATTGAAGACAAAAATGCTGTATTACCGCTTGACGCAGCAATTCAATCGAATTTACGAGAGGTCACAACTAGAGTTTTAGCAACTCTTACTCCTCGTGAAGAAAGAGTTCTAAGAATGAGATTTGGTATAGGAATGAGTACTGATCATACACTAGAAGAAGTTGGACAACAATTCAACGTTACTAGGGAACGTATTAGGCAAATAGAGTCCAAAGCACTACGCAAATTGAAGCATCCGACTAGATCTAAAAAACTTAGTAGTTTCCGGGGGGGATCTAGAAAGCAAAACAATTCTTCAGATTCTGCTTTTGGAGGATGATTTTCTATAGGTTTTATTTTTACAATGTGAGTGTTGCGAATCAAATAATATATTCTATGAAATTCTCTCGTGCATGTAGTTGTTGTTGGTTGTGAAAGAAATACCGGTGAAAAAAATATGTAGTTAAATTAAAAGCTTGTTTTTTATCATTATTAGTAATTTGGCTATTAGTGGAGGTTAGGAATTGTGGTAAGATTAGAAGCCTGTCTTGATATGGTAACCCCTCTGATAAGCATACAGCTCTTCCAGATTTTGGCGAGACATAACCTAGATTCTCCCTACTACCTGTTACCGCACATTTATGCAGATCAAGACCATAGCCTGATTCTTGAAGTATGGCTAATTCAAATTTAATATATTCCTCAAAAATAAAATTATTTGCTAGACTACTTAAATATTCTACAAAAATTGGAAAAAATTTATTGTGATTTTCTCTTTCATGAAATGCCATCTTAATAAGGCTAATAATTGAATTAAAAGCGTAAAGCTTAATTTTATTAGTTATTAAAAGACCAGCGTAAGATTTTATTAATTCGCATTTAGCCATTCCTAGATGCTCGTGTAATCTAGCTTGCCAAAAAAAATCAACAATATTACCTTGTTGATTTACAGAGCCAAATTTTTTAGATGTTTCTCGTATTACACCGGAATATAAGCCATGATTTTCAGTAAAAACTGTAATAATAGCCGTATTTTCTTTTAGTGGTTTTTTGGCAATTATTATACCTATATCTTTAAAATTCATATTTGAGCCTGTTGCAATCTCATATGGCTATATGAGTGTGGATCATTTTCCCAAAGCTCACGTACTTTCACAAAAAGGAAAAGGTGAATTTTACAATCAAAAGCTAGCTGCATCTCTATTCTTGCCTTAGATCCTATTTCTTTAATTTTACAACCATTTTTTCCTAAAATAATAGTCTTATAAGAATTCTTTGAAACCACTATTACCTGATGAATTTTGATAGAGTTATCATTATTCTCCTGCCACATTTCAGTTTGAACAGTTAAATTATAAGGTAATTCTTGGTGGAGATTCAAGAATAATTGTTCCCTAGTTATCTCAGCTGCTAAAAACCGCATAGGTAGGTTAGTAACATCATCTTCTTCGTATAGCCAAGGCGACAGCTCTGCTTGGCTTTGTATGTAACTTAGTAAGTTATTGATATTCTCGCCGTTTAAAACGGATATTTTAAATATATTAGCATCTATGAACTGAGACCTTATAATATTTTCTATTTCTTCTAGGTATTTAGAAGGAATATCGATCTTATTTAATAAAAACATTAAATTTATTTTAAGATTTTGTAATTTTTTTAGTATTTGTAAAGTAAATTGGTCTATAGGTTTCGTACTATCTATTATTAATAAAACTAAATCTACACCATGTAAACTTGACCATGCACACCGTACCATTGCTTTTTCCAGTTGTTTCTTTGGCTCAAATATACCTGGAGTATCTAGTATTATCAGCTGCGTATCTTTTATAGTAACTATTCCAGTTATAATGGAGCGAGTCGTTTGAACTTTATTCGTTACTATGGAGATTTTTTGTCCAATAAGTTTGTTTAATAATGATGATTTACCAGCATTTGGTTTGCCGATTATACATAGAGAAATTGTCTTTTGAGATATTCCCACGGATTAAACCTTACAACTTGTTGAGGTAGTTCATTAATTTACGAGCAGCAACTTTTTCTGCTTCTTTAACTGAATGACCAGTACCAGTTTGTTGGTAGGCTTCCATTTTTACTAATACAGTGAAGATAGATGCGTGTGGTGATCCTTCTCTTTTTATCACTTCATACACGGGTCTTTCAATTCCCTTTCTTTGTGCTAATTCCTGAAGAGTAGTTTTAGGGTCATAATCAGCTAAATCAGTAATAGATATAAACTCATACCACAAATCATATACTATTTTTTGGGTCGTATCAATATTACTATCAAGATAAATGGCAGCAATTAATGCTTCCATAGTATTCTCAATATTATTAGGATTTTGTCTTCCCCCTAATACTTCTTCGCCATGGGTCATAATAATATAGTCTGACAAATTGATTTTTGCAGCTACTTTGCAAAGTGATTCTTTACAGACTAGATATGCTCTAATTTTTGCTAATTTCCCCTCATCATAAGTAGAGAAATTTTTAAATAAAATTTCAGTAATGATAAAATTAATTATTGCATCACCAAGTAATTCTAAACGTTCATAGTTTTTTTGAATTCCATGCTTTAGGGTATGTTGCTTAAGGGAAGGATGACTTAACGCTTCAAGTAAAATATCTTTATTATTAAAATTATATCCTATATCTTGTTCAAGCTTTTCCGGAGCAGAAAGAGCTGATTCTTTACTTGTTATCATTTTATATTTTATCTGTATAAAGGGATGTAAATATTCTGTTAAATCTAATAGATGTCAGCCAAGTACCAACACGGAGTATTTGATTAATTATCCCAATATCACTTTGCCATAATTCTTCTTTTGTAGAAAAAATAATAAATTGTCCTTTGGCTATAAAATTTTTAAACGGTACAAATCCTAGATCTATCCTACTATCATTCGATTCATCTCTGTTATCTCCAAGAAAGAAATACTTACCTTCAGGTACATAAAAGCTTTCCGTATTACCATATTTATTTATTAATGAATGATTATTTTGTTTTAATTTATAAGAAAAATAACTTACACCATTAGGTAATATTTCCTTATATTTTATATAATTTTTTCCTTCTTCACTTATATATGTACCAATTTCAGTGCGTTCTATGGCTTTATCATTTATATACACTACATCATTGATTAATTGTACTTTATCTCCAGGTAGACCAATTAGTCTTTTTATAAATCGAATATCCATATTATTTGGTGGGCGAAAAACTATTATATCTCCTCTTTGTGGCTGTGACGCCCATATTCTCCCATTCAAAATATTGGGACTAAAAGGAAAAGAATAATTACTATATCCATAAGAATATTTTGTTGAAAAAATATAATCATTCTCTAGCACTGTTGCTTTCATTGAACCTGTTGGCACAAAAAAAAGTTCCATGATAAAAAATCTTATCATCAGTGCCAAAAATATTGTAAAGATAAAAGAAGTATATTCTTTAATTTGTGTTTTTTTGTTGGTAATCGCAGCTGTTGTTTGCATAATTATTATTTAATAACGAACTAAATTCAGCCTACAATACCTTATTACTATGTTTAAATCCAGCTATTATTTTTAATCTCTTTTCTCTCTCTGTTATTCTTTTATCATTATCCAAAAATTCCTCTTTCAGTTCACTAAATATTTGGTAACCTAGCTGACTTAAATTTCCTTCATCTAAAATCTCAGTTAATTTTATCACAACCTTATTGATCCCTTGAGGAATAATAAAACCAAATTCATGTAATAATCCTCTAGTTTCATTCGCAAGTGCCGTACGGTTTTTTACCAATCTCTCTCTTACCAGATGAATTGACAAAATATCTTGTTGTTCTATAGTTTTAATTGGTACAAACCTCATATTAGGTCTTGTCACAGCTTCACATATAGCTTCAGTATCAGCTTGATCGTTTTTATTAGTTTTAACATACGGTTTGACAAATTGTGGAGTCATTAGTTTTACTATATGTCCCAATTTAGTTATTTCTCTTGCCCAGTAACTAGCTCCACCGTAAGCTTCCATTCCTACCAAACATTTTGGCGTATTAGCCATAAATGTTAAAACCTGATCTCTCATCAATTTTTTCTTTAATACCGTCTTACCATTTTTATCTACACCATGAATTTGAAAAATTCTTTTTGCAATATCTATACCAATTGTGGTAACTTCCATCTTAGCCTCCTGTTTGTTGTTTTAATATATTGAATATTAACTCTAGAAGATTAGCCACTGCTTTTCATTCTTTATATCAGGAGATCCATACCATTACCTTACGCATGGCATTTAAAAGTCATAGGGAAAATAGCCTAGAGTTTATTAGCGAGAAGCCACTTTGGTCACAACTGTTGAAAGTTTACAAATACTTATACCACAGCGTCTATTAGCGAGCATAAGCGAAGTAATCTAAATCACTCATCTCCTATTTTAAGAGCAGCTATAAAAGCAGATTGAGGTATCTCAACATTACCAATATTACGCATACGTTTTTTGCCAGCTTTTTGTTTTTCCAGTAATTTACGCTTACGAGTTATATCACCGCCGTAGCATTTAGATAAGACATCTTTACGCATTGCTTTGACAGTTTCTCTAGCAATTATTCTACTACCAATAGCAGCTTGAATAGCAATTTGAAATAATTGCCTTGGGATTAGATCACTGAGGCGTTTACACAATTCTCGACCTCGATATTCTGACCTTGAACGATGTACTATAGTAGATAAAGCATCAACTGGCTCGCTATTAACTAAAATAGATAATTTTACCAAATCGCTCTCCTGATAAACATCTATTTCCCAATCAAAGCTAGCATAGCCTTTTGTATAACTTTTTAACTTATCATAAAAATCAAATACTATCTCATTTAACGGTAATCGATAAATTACCATAGCCCTACCGGCTACATAAGTTAATTCAATTTGCACCCCTCTTTTATCGGTACATAAAGATAACACATTACCTAAAAACTCATCTGGTACTAATATTGTTGCCTTAACCCAAGGCTCTAACATTGAGTCGATATTTTGCACAGGTGGCAAATCAGCTGGGTTATGTATTTCTAATTGATTTCCACCACGCATATTAATCTTATAAATCACACTAGGAGCGGTGGTTATCATATCAAGGTCAAATTCGCGTTCCAATCTTTCTTGTACTATTTCAAGATGTAGTAACCCTAAAAACCCACAGCGAAAGCCAAAACCTAAGGCTGTTGAACTCTCTACTTCAAATTCAAAGCTAGCATCGTTAAGTTTTAATTTAGCTAAAGAATCTTTTAAATGCTCAAATTGTGAAGCATCTGAAGGGTATAAACCACAAAACACTACCGGTAAATGCGGCTTAAAACCAGGCAGAGATTCCTGACAAGGTCTTTTCTCGTCAGTTATTGTGTCCCCAACCTTACAATCAGCAACTTGTTTTATTGAAGCAGTAAAGAAGCCTATTTCTCCTGGGTATAAAATATCTGATATATGTTTTCTAGGAGTAAAATACCCAACATTTTCAACATTATAAGTAGAATTGGTAGCCATCATTTTAATACGCATATTCTTGCGTAAAACTCCATCGATAACTCTAACTAAAATTACTACCCCTAGGTAAGAATCGTACCAGCTATCAACCAATAATGCCTTTAGAATATCTGTTTGATTAGTTTTTGGACATGGCAGCCTATTAACAATTGCTTCAAGTATCTCCTCTATTCCTATACCACTTTTTGCAGAAATCAACAATGCATCGCCTGCATCTATGCCAATTACGTCCTCTATCTGTTGCTTAACTTTATCAGGATCAGCAGCTGGTAGATCAATTTTATTTAGAACTGGAATAATTTCATGATTATTATCGATCGCTTGATAAACATTTGCTAGAGTTTGTGCTTCAACACCTTGGCTACTATCCACTACTAACAAAGAACCTTCACAAGCAGCTAACGATCTACTCACCTCATAAGAGAAATCCACATGACCAGGAGTATCCATTAGGTTTAGATAGTATGTATTACCATCTTTTGCTTTGTAAGTTAATCTAACAGTCTGTGCTTTGATAGTGATACCACGTTCTTTTTCTATGTCCATTGAGTCAAGTACTTGATGACTCATCTCCCGAGCTGCCAGCCCCCCACAATATTCAATTAATCTATCTGCTAGAGTAGACTTACCATGATCAATATGAGCGATGATTGAGAAATTTCTGATAAAGTTTTGATTATTCATGGTATATTTGGTATAATGTTAAAATTAGAAAGAAGTTTTATCTTTATATAATAAAATTCCATTTTATAGTAGGAAAATTAACAATGCGTGCTGAAATTGAACATTATGTAAAAAAAATCGAACAGTCTTTAGAACTGCTCAGGAGGTCGCTTTGATTTCGATAATGCAAGCAAAAGGCTTTTAGAGCTAGAAAATATATCAGAAGATCCGGATATATGGAATAATCAAGAGAAGGCCTCGAGTATTCTAAAAGAAAAAAGACTTCTAGAGATCAAGCTTAACTCGTTTAAACAACTTCAGTCTAATTTTATGGAATGTTTAGAACTTGAGGATTTGGCATTTACTGAAAATGATCAACAAGTTTTGCAGCAAGTTCAAGAAGATTTAGGGAAACTATCTATTATTGCCGGAAAATTTGAGACTGAATGTTTATTTTCTGGAGAATTTGACAGTAATAATTGCTTTCTAGAAATCAACGCCGGAGCTGGAGGAACAGAAAGCCACGACTGGGCATCAATTATGATGCGTATGTATTTACGCTTCGCAGAAAGGCTGGGTTTTAAAAGCGAAATTATTCATCTTATTAATGGCGAAGAAGCTGGAATAAAATCATGTACTATCAAAATTAATGGCTACCAAGCATATGGTTGGTTTAGAACAGAATCTGGTGTACATAGGCTAGTTAGGATATCACCTTTTAATGCCGCAGGTAAAAGGATGACTAGTTTTGCTAGCAGTTGGGTATATCCAGAAATTGATGATGATATTTCCATTATAATAGATGAAAAAGATCTTAGAATTGATACTTATAGGTCTTCCGGGGCTGGGGGGCAACATGTAAACACTACCGATTCTGCAGTAAGGATTACCCACTTACCGACTAATATCGTAACACAGTGCCAAAATGATAGATCGCAGCATAAAAATAAAGCACAAGCTATGAAAATGCTTAAAGCAAGGCTTTATGAGTCAGAGTTAAAAAAACGTACCGATGATATTAATGAACAAAATGCATCCAAGACTGAAAATGGTTGGGGACATCAAATAAGATCTTATGTATTACAGCCTTATCAGATGGTTAAGGATTTACGTACCAACCATGAAACTTCTGATACTAAGGGTATACTTGATGGGGATTTAGAGAAATTCGTTTCAGCCAGCCTATCAATGAGTGTTGGTAATATTAGTCATTAGACTATACTAGTTATATAGTTAGTTTTTTACATAAATTATCTATACTCTTCTGCTTTGAAGAATTGTTTTTTGAAAATATCATGGATTCGCATGTTCACATACTATAACGCTTGCTCACCATTCATTTTCAAATCCAATTCTTCAAAACAGAAGAGTATATATTCCTAATTTGATAAAGTTTTTATTGAAAAAATACCTCAGGAAAAATAATCACATTAATTCTTCTTTATTAATCCTTTCTAGACATATCTTTTCAGTCACTATCTTTAATTCCTCTACCCGGTTAATAAGGTAAAGTAATTGTTCTTTACTAATTGTATAATCTTGATCATATCTTGCATCAACATAAGCATTTCGCAGTAACGTAAAGCACTCTTCTTGCTCAGGAGTCTCATGTGGAAATATCTTATAGAGATCGTAATGATGACTTCTAGCTCTATCGCCAAGTCCTAGTATATCATGTGACTTGGTCTTGTAACCAGTAAAAACTAACAGGATAGCATTATAAAAGCTCTCTGTAGCTTGATGGAGTTCAAAAGCACACTTATTAAAATTATTTCTTTGTAAGATATTATGGACGTCAATTATGCATTCTATACCTTTCCTAAACCAATATTTAAAATCTTTCTCAGCTATTGGTCTGCGTTCCTGCCATGATAGTTCCTTAGCTTCAGACAGTATAAATTCACTACTATCATATAAAAGAATTCCCTCTTTCTTGATATCACTAAAGAAATACTGACCTTTTTCCAGTTGCCTATTTACCAACCTAATAGGTTCAAGTATCAGAGTAATTGGTGGTTTTTCATCTAATGAGAATTTTTTACTTAGCCTGTTCTCTATCTTATAGAGTAGGTTGATAGCTGGATAGCCAGCATATTCTCCATTCTTTAAAATCAACAAAAGATCAAAATCACTTTGATACTTATAATAACTAATATCCCCTACCTTCTCTATATCCTCTACCCAATCTCCTCTAGCATAAGAGCCAAATAAGATAATCATCGCTATTTTTGATTTGCCTACATATAGGATTTCTTTAACAATATTATCTAGCTTTTCTTTAATCACTAGTGAGCGGTCAGGTAAGGTAGTTTTCATAAAACTGCTTTTTTATTCCAAATCAATCATATACTAAATGTATTAAATAGTCAATAATAATTGAACCATAAATTGATTTATTTTCTCAAAGTTGCTATGAAAGTTAGCAACACTTCTTTTATTAACTTAAACCATATTTAACTCATTAATAAAGCAGTGATCTATTTTGATAGTGTTTATCCAAGTTTTTATTACTTGTTTATGAGTTACAACTATTACATATTTATAATTTAAGTACCTTCTTAATACGTTATTTGCTCTATTACTTAATAACTCTTTTGATTCCCATCTTTTACTAATACCAGCTGGATATACCCCATTATTTCTTTCATAATCCTCAATTGTACTTTTTAATTCGTATTGATTTTTTATCATAAAATTTAAATCTGGTTGCCATTCTCTTAAATCAAATTCAACAATAATATCTAGGTTAATATTTTTTGATATAATTGCAGAAGTTTGAAGGGCTCTAGTATAAGGAGAAGATAAAATTATTTCTGCTTTTTTTAATCTATGGTCTTTAGATACTTCGTTAGCTTCTCTTGTGCCATTTTCTGTCAAACAAGGTAAATCTCTACTTGCACCTTTTAATTTATACCTTTCGTTTAATGCCCAATCGGTTTCACCATGCCTTATTAAGAAGAAAATTGTCATTTTTTCAATAATCCAATAGACCTCTTGCAGAATTCTCTTCTGCTAGGGAATTTGCAGAAACCACTTCACTGCGAACCGCAGCATACTTAAGCGTACGTGAGGAGCAGAGTACTGGTAGCACGCACAAATTAACCAGCAGAAGTAGAATTATGCAAGAGGTCTAATTAAGAATCCTCCAGCCATAAGTATAATAGATAGCCAAATAAAACTCATCATTGGTTTGTAATATATTTTTGCGTGAATTACATCATCATCAATTTTACTTAGAACCGCGTAAAGATCATAAGTTAAATAAGAATATATATTACTTTCTTGCGATAACTGCTTTTCTATTATATATAATCTATTTTCAGGCTTTAATATAGTGATATTATTCTGTTTATCCTGAATCCAAAATTCAGCAATTTGACGATAATAATTTTGAGCTGATGATACTCTGATATCTCTGAGCGTAACTTCAAAATTTCCTGATACTACCTTGTCTCCAACTTTTCCTATAAAATCTACTTCGCTCTGTAATAATGAATTAACAGTAATAGTAAAAACAAGTAATCCAAAACCTAGATGTCCTAAGATCATGGCAATAGCTTTTAGCTTTTTTCTAAAAAAATTACTTTTTGCTAGTATGTAATAACAATTTTGTATTATTAGAAAAAGAGAAAATGTCATGGTACATGCTGAAATAAAACCATACTGAATTTGATACGAGCTAGTAAAAGTTATTACTAAAGAAGAAGCTAGGATAAGTAGACTTCTTGGATAAATCAATCTAGTTGGTGATTTTGTCGTAGAAACTTGCCTTGCTCCGTAACAATCGTCTATGTGTGCTGCGGTGTTTGGCTTCGTTTTTCCTAAAAACCCCGAAAGTTTTTTTGATTTATGCAAGAAGTCTAGTAGGTTTTTTGTTCTTATATTATTTGTTTGAGCAATACCAGCTAGTAAAAGCGTTGGAATAATAAAGATTATAAAATTATTGATAAAAAATCTTTCGCTAATGGTAATAGATTCTTGGTATAATAAAGAATAAACTATGGGGTAAATGGTGGCACATAGTAATACTACTAAGGCTATTAAGAAAAAGCTACTACCCCAAATAATAAGTCTAGGTTTGTCTAATTTTGTCGGAAGAAGGATACCGATATTTTGACCTTTTAGAATGAGTAAAACTAAACTTGATGTAGCGAGGATAGCAAATATTGCTAGCATGTAGATTGCTCGCTTAGGTGATGATGCAAAAGAGTGAATTGAGGTGATTACGCTTGAACGTACCAAAAACGTACCAAATACTACAAGTAAGAAAGTGATGATTGATAAGGTTATAGTCCAATTCTTCATTTGTCCAGATTTTATCGTTACCAAGACTGAATGATGTAGAGCAATAGCAGATAGCCATGGGAACAGGGAAATATTCTCTACTGGATCAAAAAACCAAAACCCTCCCCAGCCAAGTTCTCTATAAGCCCACCATGATCCTAAGGCTATTCCTAAGGTTGAAAATAGCATTCCTAAATTGGTAAATATTTTAATTGCTCTGAGATTAACAAAGTCTAAACTAGACGTAAGTAGGATTACGCAAGCAGATGTGAAAGGTACAACGTAACAGACGTAACCTAAATATAATATAGGTGGATGTATTATTAGTGCAATATCTTGCAGCATAGGGTTTAAACCAAGACCTTGGGCGGGACGGAATGATAGGCTGTCAAATGGGTTAGAGGTAAAATAAATAAAACTACCAAATAATATTTGTATTAGTGCTAGTATAATTATGTGATATACTTGATTTGGACGGCTATTGAATAGAGCGATGTAAATAAAACCTATAATCTGCAACAAACATAGCCACAGCAGTATAGAACCTTCATGGCTTGCCCAGCTAGCAGCAATTTTAAATCCAAGAGGTTTTAATGTACTAGAATTCAGAAAGACATTCTGCACAGAAAAATCTGATATGATAAATCCATATACTAATAGTAAGAAAGATAATAATGTTGACAGGAAACTAAGGTGGAAAAAAAAAGTAGCAGAACGATATAAATATAAAGAACTAACAACTGTTAGTATGCTGAATAAGATTGCAGATATTTGTAAATAATTGCCAAGACTACTTATCACTTTCAGATTCTTTATTTGGTAGAATAATGACTTTTATGCTATCAAGTCTGTTACCTATTTTTTTGTTAATGGTGATACTTAAATTAAATATCTTGATAGATTCTCCTTGATTGGGAATACGCTCAAGTTTATGGATAATTAAGCCAGCTATGGTATTTGCGTCATCATCAGGTAGACTCCAATTTAATTCTCTATTTACATCTCTTATGGTTACAGATCCATCAATAATAAACTCCACATCAGATTTTTTTACAATTGTGTTAATAGGATAATCATGCTCATCGATAATAGGACCAACAATCTCTTCTAGAATATCTTCTAGAGTAATAATACCTTGTAGATCACCATATTCGTCAACAACACAGGCAAAATGGCTCTTTCTTTCCCTAAAAGCATGAAGTTGATGAGTTACCAAGGCATTGTCAGGTATGAACCAAGGCTGATTTACTAATTCTTTGATATTAATTTTTTTTGCATCGTTATTCTTTTCATAAAGAGCCCGGAGTAGATCTCTCATGTGCAGTACGCCAATTATATTGTCCTGAGTATCCTTCCATAATGGTATTCTTGTATGGGGGCTGGATAATAATGCTCGCTTCACTATCTCCTCTTTAGGCAAATCTATATTAATGGCTACTATGTTACTTCTATGTATCATAATTTCAGATACTGTCATTTTCCTAATATCTAATATACCCCCTAACATGTCACGGTCAGATTTATAAACATTACCTTCTTGATGATAATGTTCAATAACTCCTCTGACTTCTTCTGCTCCCGAGATATTTTGTTGTAGATTAATACGGAAAATAAAACAGAACAGCTTAACTATAACTTCAAAAATAGAATTAATTGGTTTCAAAAGCTTTAGGAAAAATATAATTGCTGGAGAAGTGAATAATGCTAACTGTTCTGCTTTTGCTACAGCAATAGCTTTAGGTATTATTTCGCCGAAAACAATTATCACGAAAGCCATAACTGCTGAAGCTGCGACAGTGCCGCCATCACCTAGCCAGTCGATAAATATACTGGTAGCAATGGTAGTGCAAACAGTATTAAGCAGAGTATTACCAATCAATAATGTGCCAATTACTTTTTCTTTATTCTTTAGAACTTGTAATACAGTGTTACGTTTAACACCTTTTGCCTTAAATTTTTGTATTTTCCCCGGAGAAGACGCGGTGATGGCTGTTTCAGTAGCTGAAAGCAGTGCGGCACATCCTATCATTAGAACAATAATGATTGTCAAAAAAATAGTCATTGATCCTTGTGTAAATTATTAGCGTAAATCTAATTATATTGGCAACTGTGCAATTCCCCTAATACTTTTTTAGTATGCTCTTGCCTCATGGTAATTTAAAAGTCGCAACTGTAAATAACCTAAATCTAACCTCAGTTCGATATAAGAATTAATAATTCTTATATCGAACTGGCTTTGTTATAAGGAAAAATGTACTCTTGAAGCGGTTCTACGAGTACATTTTAACTTATTAGGTGTAGAAGAGGCATATATAATTAATTTCGACTAGAATACAAAAGTTAAGGTTTGACTTAATATTGATAAAAAATAGTATGATTAGCAAAAATGTTACTAATATCTATTAGTGTACAATAAAAAAGGTGTATAATGTATTATATAGTTAGTAGAAAACAGTAAAAGCAATGCGCGATGAAAAAACGAAGAATAATGGTAATTATCACCCAAAGATGTTTGTTGGTACTGATGACTTTAAAACATTATTATTAAACAGTGATGTATTTGTTGACAAAAGCCTAATGATCAAAGAATTGTTAGAGGATAATGGAGCAGTGACTCTAATTACTCGACCAAGGCGTTGGGGGAAAAGTATTAATATGGATATGGTCAGACGCTTTCTAGAAATGGAGCTAGATAATAGGGGGAATCCTTTGCCGCTAGAAGAGCGAGTAAATTATAAATTATTTACAGGTGGAGAAATAGATTTAGGCTTTGGTGAGACTAAAGAACTGAAAGTATTAAAAATTGCTAGTATAACAAATGCTATGAAGCGTCAAGGTCAATTCCCCGTTATATTCATCACCTTTAAAAGCATAGAAGGTTCAAACTATTACGATATTGAACAAGGTGTAAAAAGCCAGTTACGGAAATTATTTCAGGCTCATAGCTATTTAAGTGATAGTAACAAACTGAAAACAAGTGAGATAGCTGATTTCAACCAATATTTATTTGGCGAGGTAACTCTAGACAATATCAAAAATAGTTTGGCTATTTTAAGCCATTTGCTTTACAAACATTATAATAGAAAGCCTTGGGTATTGATCGATGAATATGATACGCCAATTAATAGTGCTTACCGCTGGTTTGGCACTAATGAGGCAGAATTTCAGAAAGTGTTAGAAATTTTTCGTGGCATCATGAAGTCTACCTTTAAAAAGGAAACTGGCGATCAAGAATTGCCAGTTGAAAGGGGAGTGATTACGGGAATTTTACGGATTGCCAAAGCTGAATTGTTTTCTGGGCTAAATAATGTTAGTGAATATAGTTTGTTAGATGAACCATTTGCCAAAGTTTACGGATTCACTGAAGCAGAAGTAGAAGAGTTATTAACTAAAGTACCACTTGATACTAGTCCAGAAAAAATTAAAAATTGGTATAATGGTTATACATTTGGTGGAGAGGTCATTTACAATCCGTGGTCAATAATGCAATGTTTAGCACGCAAAGGTAAGCTTGATCATTACTGGCTAGATAGTGGCGGAACTGGGTGGATCGACCACATCTTGTTATCGGATGAGATGCAGCAGGATATTCAAACATTAGCCGCTGGTGGAGCTATCACCTCTAGCATTACCAAACATATTAGTTTCATGGACATTGGTCAGCCGGAAGGGTTGTTTAGTTTATTGTTATTTAGTGGCTATTTAAATCCACATGCTAAGATGCCAGAAAGGGATATTTATGAACTATCTATTCCTAATTATGAAGTAAAATATATTTACGAAAAAAGAGTATTTCAATGGGTTAGTAAACAAATAAACATTGATAGTTCTAGGTACTACTCATTTATTAGCTTGTTAATAGATGGCAAAATAGAGGAGTTTAAACACAAAATGCAGGAGTTGCTGCTTAACGCTACTAGTTTTCATCAAGTGGGAGAGAAAAAGGCCGAATTATTTTATAGTGGCTTTATGCTAGGGATTGTTAACATGTTAGCACCGAGCTATATAATATCAAGTGAGCAAGAATCAGGTGATGGACGCCCTGATGTAATCATGATCCCCAAAGCTGGTAAAGGAGATAAGGCAATTATTATTGAGTATAAGATAGCTAAAAATGCAGAAGATTTAGCCTTGGTAGCCCAAATGGGATTAAAACAGATTATAGATAAACAATATGACACTAAGATAAAAGAACATTCTCACGTCAAAAAAATCATTAAACTTTCGATGGCTTTTTGCGGAAAGAATATGGAATTACAATACCAAGTTAATGAACCCTAATAATAGAGTGTAATGGCTTGAATAACTAATAATTTTATGTCTATCGTGGTTCTGAAATTGTCCACTACGCCCCACAACTGTCGAAAGTTCAACAAACGTCATTGCAATGAGCTTTGTCAGCCCTAAACCGTCATTGCGAGCGAACGTATGTGAGCGCGGCAATCCATGAAGCTTGTCATATGGATTGCTTCGTCGACCTACGGTCTCCTCGCAATGACGTTTGTTGAACTTTCGACAGTTGTGCACTACGCCCCGTCACTGTGGTACAAGTTGTCGTTTTTTCAAAAATATCGAAAGGGAAATGTAAGTAAGGTTCAAGTTTTTTGCCTCTGACGTTTAAGGTTCTGAAATACGAAATTTATCATTTTGCCAACTCTTCAGGTTAATTGAGTATATACTGCTCGTAAATGAAGAGTTGATAGACGAAGATCAAAATCATGAAGTGCTAGGAGTCAAAGGGTCGAGGAGCGGAGCGTACATTAGTACGTGAGCACCGAAGATCCCTGAAGACGACAACGCAATTCTTGATTTTCATCGAGTATACTTCTCCTAACAGAATTCTGATCCAACCATAACGGGCTTTTGTTTGATACTGAGGATGAACGCTATCCATAAAATATATAGCTTCTTTAGCCTTGAGATTACCTTCTACCCCACAACTGTTGAAAGTTAAAAAACCGTCATCACGATGAGCTTTGTAAGCCCTAAACCGTCATTGCGAGGAGTCGCTGTAAGCGACGACGTGGCAATCTTGTGAAGAAGAGCTTACTTCATGAGATCGCCACGGCGTCTATCGACGCCTCGCGATGACGATTTTTTAACTTTCAACAGTTGTGCCTTCTACCCCAATTCGGGATAAGAATTGACAAATTCTTATCCCGAATTCGCGTCTTCTAACAAACTGGTTTAAAGAAGGATTTATTTTAGCCTATACCTTAAGATTGATAGATCACCACAACAGTTTGTTTATGTTATCACAAATGCACAGCGGTTTGTTTGGTGCTTGGAAGAAAGTTTGGGAGTCAAGTAAGTCAAACTATCATGTATAACAAATTTCTATAGCTGTTTCAAATATAACACAGTTGATAGAAATTTATAAAAAAAATAGTCAAGTAGCTTGTAATTAATTATTTTTACATATATAGTAGCTGCGTGTTTAGATATTTCTAAAAAGGTTTTAAGGTATTATGATTGCGTAGGGTCATCCCTGTGCATTCGATGGTTACCCTTGCGAAAGTATGGGACTAGAAAAGTTTAATATAGTCTGCTAGGCTGTTTTTTTAAAGTTCTCTACCTGCACGGGAATGACATCGAGCAGAAATAACTTTTGAAACTAATTGCTCCAAGAAACTGTATTTAGAAAATGAATTAACTTAAATAGGAAAAAATTATGAATAATAAAAGTAAAAAAAGCAGTTTTTTGAAAAACTTGCTAGCGACTGCTTCTATTGCTTCAGTTATAGTCGGTGGAAGTAATACGGCATTTGGTGTTGCTGCTGGTTCTCTTACTAGGATTACTCAGGATGCCGATGCCCCTGTCGATGCTCTTGCTGCTGATGTTAAGTGGAAGACTGGTGTTGTTGGTAATGCTGATGCTGACGGTCCGGTTGATGGTCAATCAATTAAATTTGGTGGTGATGGTCATACAGTTAATGTTAATGCACCTCGGATAATTAAGGCAATTGATACTAATGGCAAGAATGTTCCTATTGTAAAGATCAATGCAGATCTCACTGTTGGTTCTATCGTTAATATTGCTGGTGGTGGTGGTTTGGTAAGGTTTAATTTCGAGACTGCTCATACTCTTACCTTAAACGGTACAGCAGTAGTTATTGCTGATGGTCATGTTTTTGCTGCTGCTGCTAACACTTATACTGCTTTAGGTAAGGTCGATTTTGCAGTTGCTGGTGCTACCTTGAATATTAGTCCTACTAATCCTGCTGACATCGTATTTGCGGATTTTAAAGTTCTTAACGGTGCAAATGCAACATTGAATATTAACAATGTTAATGCTAAGACAACATTTAACCAATCAGAAGTTGCTACAGCCCACACAATTAACATCTCTGATAACAGTACTGTTGAATTCAACTCTACTGCAACTGCTGGTGGTGCTGTTGCTAATACGTTGTACTTACAACCAGGAGCAGGTGATAGAATCAAGTTTGGTGATCAGGGTAATGGTATATTGTTACTTACTTCTAAGAATGCTGCTGCTGTTAACTTTACAGTTGTAGATGGCTCTCTTGGTGGTACTCAAGATGGACATGGTGTAATTCACTTCAATAATGATGGAAGAAATTCATCTCTTTCTCATCAGGGAGGTGCAGGTAGTGCCGTAGTTGGTATAGATAAGGGGCATAGAGCTAGGAAATTTATAGTTACTGCTAATGCTGGTAATGCTGCAATAATTACAGGAGGAGTATATACTAAAGAGCTTGAATTAGGCGGTGGGACTATCAATTTACAAGGTAAAGTTGATGTAGGAGATAAGGGTGTTACAAATATAATAGCAGCTTCAGCTGTAGTTCTATCCAAGAATAGTAATCTTGGTACAACAGATTTCCATAATATAGCTAATAGTACAATTACTGTGGCAGCTGGTAAAACACTTGAAGGAAACTTTCATGCTGACGTAAACAATGGTGCAGCTCAAGTTGGAACAATAATTTTTCAAGGTGAGGGTGTATTAAAAGCTGATATAATAAACAAATTAGTTGCAATTGAAAATACACAAGCTGGTACTTTGACATTGTCAGGACAGCATACTGTCACTGAACTAAGAGGCATTTTTGCTGGTACACATTTTACATTTGCTAAGGATTATAAACTGACCGGTAATATTAATGAAAGTGTTGCTGCTGCTGGTGCTGCTTCAGATTTAACGTTTTTGGGTAATGCTGAAATTATTGGTAACATTGGTGCTGCTGGTGCTGGAGCAGTTCGTAATATTATCATCCCTAAGGATAGCACAGTAAAAGTTGCTGGTGCTACGATTAATGCTGCTAGTATCTTTAGTAATACTGATGGTGGAACATTGAAATTAACTAATAAAGCAGGTGATGTAACCATTACATCTACAATAAGTGCTAATGGTGGTGGTACTATTGATGCAACTGAAATGAAAAAAGATGGTACTTTAAATATTGTTGGCACTATTGGTGGGGATCTTGCTCTTGATAATTCTAAGGCTCTAAATAAATTATCACTGAACGGACAAAAACCTAACTTTAACATAGCTCCCAATAAATGGGTTAATATTGCTGAAATTGATTTTGGTGGTAACGCGTCAACAGTTAAGATGAATGTTGAGGGTGCTAGGTATGCCTTTGGAGCTTTGACAAATGCAGGGGAAGCTACATTTGAAATTAGTAAGAATGTTGCCTTATATAATACAACAACCTCTAAGGATGGGAGAGTAAAGGAAATCAAGTTTACAGAAGACAATAAGACTCTTACTCTTCATAAAGGTAATGATATTACTGCTAATAGTATAACTGCTTCCGATGGAGCTAATGGAAGTAATCTAATTTTTGCTGGGGATGCTGCTCTAAAAGGCGACATAGGAACATCAAACAGGCAATTTAAAGGTCTCAAAGTAAATGCTGGTGTTAAGGCAATTACATCGGGTCAAGGCTTTTTCAGCGGAAATATAGAATTAGCAGGTGACGGATCTACATTAGTTGTAGATGGTAATTATACTGCTAAAGCAGTTGTTGGTAATGTTGCTGGTAAGGGAACGCTGAAATTTGTTAATGCTGCTGGTGTTGGTACTGGTGTAAAATTCACTACTACAGCAGCTGCTAATGCTGGTGCTATTAACGCTATATCTACCTTAGAATTGCATGGTGGTGATGTTGAATTAGTAGGTGATAACGGTCTAAAATTTAGCAATATTAAGTTTGCAACTGCTGCAAGCTTAACTTTAGCTCCAAAGATGGAACTTAAAGATATAAATGTTGATAGTACTTTGAGTTCTAAAGACGCTAGACCTACAGTTATATTATCAGCTATTGATCACACTATTAGTAAACCTAACCATATTGGTGATAAGGATCATTTGGTTAATCTACAATTTGCTGAAGATAATACCTTAAATGTTACTACTACAGACTTCTTTGCTGGTGTAACAACTAAAACTGATAATCAAGGTGCTGTTAACTTTAAGGCTGGTTCTGATAAGGTTTATGGTTTAGGTTCTAGCGGACTCAACTTAAAAGCTGCAACTTTTGAAGTAAATACCGAAAACTTTGGTGATACTTATGTCAGTAATGCTATTATTAATGACAAATTGAAGTACACAGCTGGTGGAACAGTAGCTGGTGGACTACAAGTTGGTAGTGTTGATGGTGGTTCTGTAGCTGAGTTTAAAGATGGTGTTATTTTGACAGCTGCTGTAACCAGTAAGGGAGTAGGTAATAATATTAACTTCACAGATAATGCTACTATTATTGGTACTAAGCTTGGTACAGAAAATGCTCGTTTTAAGACTATAACATTTAATGGCAATAAAAAAGTAGGCTTGAAGAATGCTGCTATGTATGCAGAAGTAGTTAACTTCGGCACTGAAAATATCGTAATTGAGGATAACAACATAATTAGTGGTACTTCACATGTTAATGCCAATATTAATTTGAACTCTAGTAAGTTAATCTTCCAAGATAACCGAAATGACGTAAATTCTACATGGGGTCCTAAAACTTCTATTGCAACTACCTTAACTGCAGATGGAAAACTTGGTTCTATAGAAGTTAATGCTCCTATAGAGGTGGCTGCTAGTGTACCAGTTCATGCTATAATCGTTAAGGATGAAGCTCAATTAGGAGCGGATCAAGAGTACAAGTTGATTAGCAATGGTAAAAATCTAATTCTAGGTAATGATGTACGATTTGGTCCTCTAACAGTAGCAAAATCAACAAATCAAGCATATGCAAAGTGGGTTGTTTCTACTAAAGATGATAAAGATGTTTACTTGTTGCGTTTAAATGATGCTGCAACTGTAGCTCCAGCTGATATGAAAGCTGCTGGTGGTGATGATAAAGATCAGGAAAATGCTGCTTTGCTTGGTCGTGAGGCATTAGCTGCTATGACTGATATTGGTACGTTATCACAAGACCCAAAAGTACGTGGTGAAGCACTAAAAAGAATTACAAATGCTGAGAATGCACTAGTAACTGATGCTGTCGAACATACTAATGCTGGGATTGCTAATTTAGTGGGAGCAAGACTTGCCCAAGTTGATGATCAACAAAAACCTGTAGCTAGTGGCTCTGATGATGTAGCTGGTGAATCAATGGGTGCATGGGCTATGCCATACTATAATCAAGCTGTTCAGAAGGGTGAAGGTAGTGTTGTTGGTTATAAAACGAAATCTGCTGGTGGAATCCTTGGTTTCGATGCTTTAGCAAACGAAAATCTAATGATCGGTGCTGCTGTTAGTATTGTTAGAACTGATATGAAATACAAAGATTATAAAATTGGAGAAAAAACAAACATTAATACGGTGATGCTCTCTATTTATGGATCACAACAACTTGATAAAAATTTCTTTGTACAAGGTTTGGTTTCTCTTGGTTCAAATAAAATTAAGAATAGCGATCCTAGAAAAGTTCCTACTTCTCGTAATGCTAGTGGTCAGCAAATTGCTAAAGCTAGTTATGATTCTCTGTCTTACGGTGGTCAAGTATTATTTGGTTACAATGCTAAAATGTCTGACTCAATGTCATTAATACCGATGGCTGGAATTCGTTATACAGGATCTAGCGATGAAGGTTATAAGGAAACTGGTACAGACAACGTAAATAAGGTCGTTGCTAAGAAGACTAACAATAAAGTTGAAGCTGTGCTTGGTACTAGATTTGCAGTTTCTGTAGATACTAGCGGTATTACAGTGATGCCTGAAGCACATGCTTTTGTTTCGCAAAAGTTATTTGGTAGTTCAGGGAAAGTTAATGCTAAATTAGATGGTATGACTAGTTCGTTTGCTACTAGATCTGACAAAGAGGCAAAAACATTGTTTAACCTTGGTTTAGGCGTTACTGCTAAAGCTGGTAATATGGAGTATGGAGCTGGTTACGATGCATATTTAGCTAGTAAATATGTTGGTCACCAAGGTACTTTAAAAGTTCGTGTAAACTTCTAAACTAATCTTTTAAGTTTACTTATCTATTACTTCAAACAAAAGGGTTTTCTTTTAAAAAAGAAAGCCCTTTTTGTTTAATAAGAGTGCCTACGAACTGATTCTTCCTGATAAGTTTGTCGTCAGAATTTGCTTTCTCTCCTTATATAATGGGCTAAAAAATTTAGATAAAAAAGCATGTAGTTTTGTTTCGTAATAAGATAGAATAAAAAATTATACTTAGGATAAACGAATGACAAAGAAACAAAGTAGAAATTTTAGTGCAGAAGCAAAAACTAAGATATAGTCAATTCAGGAGGATTGGATAGCAGGAGCGGTGGAGTGAGTATCACAACTGTTGGAAGTTAAAAAATTGTCTATTAGCGAAGTGTTGTTGTAAGGCTTAAACCGTCATTGCGAGGAGTCGCTGCAAGCGGCGACGTGGCAATCTTGTGAAGGAGGTCTTGACTATCATGAAGATTGCCACAGCGCCTAACGGTGCTTAGACGATTTTTTAACTTTCAACAGTTGTGCCGAAACATCGAGAATGTTAAATCCATGTCTCATATCGAACTCATACAATAAAAAAGCCATGATAAATATAACATGATCAGTTATATATGGTGTAGGATGGGTAAACTGTATCTCGAATTGAAGCTTTGAATTTTAAAGACTTCGTACCTGAGCAAAGACCCATCCTGTTTGGATAAAGACTACGAACGGATGTCATAAGGTTTTTAAACCTTGCTGTAGCATATCCTATTATTAATATAAATCATGAGGCTCTATATGGCAACAACTTATATTAGTGTGGACATTAGTAAAAAAACTTTAAGTAGATTTAAAGGGTCTCATTAAGGAAAAGTATAACATAGATTTAGAAATTGTTAAACGACCAGCGTGCAGATTTTGGATACCAAAAAGTACACCATCAGAACTATTGTCAACAAGAGAAGTTGGGTTTAAAGTACAGCCAAGGCGATGGGTTGTTGAGAGAAGCTTTGCTTGGATAAATAGAAATAGAAGGCTCTCCAAGGAATATGATTTTCTTACTGATTCTAGTGAAAATATAATTTTTTTGGCTATGAGTCGATTACTTCTTCGTAGGATATTTACTTCTATTACTTAGTTTGCGGACAAGCTCTAATTTAACTGATAATGAATGGTTTGGAGGTCTGATAACTGCCTTCATTCCTTTCTTTCTCAAATGCCAATTAAGAGCTAAAACAGGCAATAATGAAGTATTGATAGTAGAAAGAAGTTGATTAAAGTCAACCCATAATGTTAGATACTGTACTACTTTATCAGGACGACCATTATATTTAAATACTTTACGAAAGAATGCTTTGACCACCGCTTTATCAAGAAACTTGGTTTTAAAAGTTTTCGTTCTGCTGCGATTACTATCACTGGTATAGAAAATATTCGTATGATTCAAAAAAGACAAATTACTGGAGCTAATAATAATTTTTCTACTTTTGAAAATTTTGTTATACTCATGGCATAATAATGTCCCAAATCCGAGGTTTTACGATTTTTGCTAGACCATGATTTATAAATGCGACAGAACCTGATAAAATGCCACCTTCTAAACAAAATGATAGGAGTTCATGTATGCACAATTTTGTATGTTCCTCGAGTAAATGTCATTTACCTGTCACACCGCAGCACGGTCGGATTATTGTGCATGGTGCACATGCACATAATTTAAAAGGTGTTTGCTTTGAGATACCAAAAACACGCTTAGTTGCGTTCACCGGTCTGTCAGGTTCAGGTAAGTCTTCCATTGCTGTTGATGTTTTAGCAAGCGAATGCGTCAGACAACTTTTGGGTGGATATGGCTTGGTTACTGATCACATTCCAAAACCAAGAGTGGATACCGTCTTGGGCTTATCTCCGGCAATAACCATTTCTCAGCGAAAAACGGATTTTAATTCCCGTTCGTTGGTGGGGACAAAAACAGGCATTTTAACACTCCTAAGAAATCTATTTGCTACTATTGGTTATCAGCAGTGTAGCGGCTGCGACGCTGAAGTTAAGCAACCATTACAAGGTAAGCATAAACTGACAACTGTTGAAACTGAAGAAAGAAATACCGCTTATTCATCGACTAAAAAAAGTAAAAAAAGTTATTTTGGTTGCCCTAATTGTAAGGAGCAATTAGAAATACTGCAAATGTCACATTTTTCCCCTAATGCAGTTTCTGGAATCTGTGAGTCATGTAAAGGAATAGGTGAAACTCTCGACGTTGATATATCCAGTTTACTTGATGGAGAAAAAACTATCATTAACGGAGGGGTTAGGTATTGGGAGTCAGGTGTTGCAACTCATTATACGAAGGTAATTGAAGCTGCTAGCAAATATTATAATTTTCCTTTTGACCAAGATCTACCCATAAAGTCTTACTCTGAGGAATTGCATAATTTTTTACTGTACGGAATCACATATCCAGATTTTGTTAAGAGCCATAAGGGACTCAAAGCACCTAAAAAAGTTGGTGAGGGTAAATTTGAAGGCATCGTTCCTCATTTAATGACTCAGTATAAGAAAAATCCTAGTAAGGCACCAGATAGTGTCACAAAATTTATGGTAAGAAGTGCGTGTCCATCCTGTAACAATGCCCGCTTAGGGAAACTTGGGAGGGAGGTAACCGTGGGCGGCAAAACTATTACAGAAGTTAATGCTCTCAGCCTAAGCGAACTACTTAAGTGGTTAGAGACGCTGGAAAGGATCCTTCCGAAGGATGAATTGCAAGCATATACCGCTTTTTCAAACGGATTGCAAGAGCGTGCATCAAACTTAATCGAAGTTGGTTTGCACTATCTTACTTTAGATAGGACACTTCCCTCATTGTCTGCAGGAGAGGCACAGAGACTTAGATTAGCTGATGCTCTTGGTAGTAGCTCGCTGACTGGCGTTTTGTATATTCTAGATGAACCAACAACTGGCTTACATCCCCATGATACAGCTAAGCTATTAAAAACACTGCGAAGGATACAAGAAAATGACAATACTGTAGTGGTCATTGAGCACGATCTCGATGTTATTAAAAGTGCAGATTATATAATAGATGTAGGTCTTGGAAGAGGAACTCAAGGTGGAGAAATTGTGGGTTTTGGCACGCCTACTGAAGTTATGGCTTGCGAAAAATCTATTACTGGTAAGCACTTAGCTAGGAAGGCAGCTATCAAACTTGATCCTCCAACTCAGGGTGATGGGAAAGCAATTACTATTCGTGGTGCGAGTGAAAACAACCTTAAGAATATTGATGTTTCTATACCAACACAACAATTGGTTGTGCTAACGGGTGTATCCGGTTCTGGAAAATCAACCTTTTTATTTGGCATCTTAGATAAGGTAACGAGAAATCATTTTAATAAAGCGAAAGAATTACCTGGGAAACATACTTCTGTCGAGGGATTAGAAAATGTTAAGCGAGTAGTGACAGTCAATCAATCTACTATAGGCTCAAAATCATCTCGTTCCAATGTAGCAACCTACACAAATCTTTTTGATTCAATAAGGGATTTGTTTGCTTCTTTGCCAGAATCAAAGAAACGCGACTTTGGTGCCAACGCATTTTCATTCAATGCATCAGATGAGCGTTGTGAGAACTGTAATGGAGCTGGTGTAGTACAGGTTGATATGTCTTTCATGCCTGGAGTGGAGATGGATTGCCCCTCTTGTGCTGGTATGCGGTTTAATGATGATCTGCTTGCAGTGAAGTTTGCGGAATATAATATCGCTGAAATCCTAGACCTGACAGTAAGTGATGCGATCCCTGTCTTTGATAAGCAGAAGAAAATTCTCGAAGTCCTGAAGTTAATGCAGCGAGTTGGTTTGGAGCACTTAAAGTTAGGTCAATCCACTTCAACGTTATCTGGTGGTGAAGCACAAAGAATTAAACTTGCCTCTGAATTATCGAAAGCTAGTAAGCAAAAGACTTTGTTTTTATTGGATGAACCTACAACAGGGTTACATTGTGAGGAGGTAGGACTACTGCTTAATATCTTAAGAGAGCTGGTATCTACAGGGCATACTGTAGCAGTCATTGAGCATAATCTTGATGTCATGTGTAGAGCTGATACTATAATTGATTTTGGTCCAAGAGGTGGAACTGCAGGTGGTACAGTTGTTGCTAGAGGTACGGTACAAGAAGTGTGTGAGAGTAAATCATCAATAACAGGACAGAGCTTGAAAACTCATTTGGATTCCAACTTATAATTGCTTCATCGCCACAAAGTGGCTTCTCGTAATGACGCTAGGCTGTTTTTCCTATGACTTTTAAATTGCCATGGGAGTTATGCGTAAGGTGAGTGATTATTTATTACATGACTTATAGTTCTCGTACCATTTCCGATTATGGCATACACTCAACTATTGATTGCAATTTTTAAATTACTCTGCTAATTCATTTAAGATTTGGTATTGTAATACATTATTATTTTGTGTATCATAACTTGAGTTCGATGTAAGACATCGGTTTAATAGCCTAGGGTGTTATCCCATAACTGTTGAAAGTTAAAAAATCGTCATTGCGAAGTGCCGTTAGGCACTGTGGCAATCTTCATGATAGTCAAGACCTCCTTCACAAGATTGCCACGTCGCCGCTTGCAGCGGCTTCTCGCAATGACGGTTTAAGCCTTACAACAGCATTTCGCAATGACGGTTTTTTAACTTTCGACAGTTGTGGGTGTCATCCCTGTTAGGGTTGATACAGAGTCTAGTATTAATTTGTTACATCGATATTTGAGGTTATCATAAGAAATATTTTTAATCACTTGAAACTGAAGGAATTTAAAATGCAAGTATTCGTTGGAAAAGCTGCACCGGATTTTACAGCTAAAGCTATTATGCCTGATAATAGTATAGAATCTGAATTTAATCTTAAAAATTATGCTAAGAGTCATAAAGTTGTATTGTTTTTTTATCCCCTAGATTTTACTTTTGTTTGTCCATCAGAAATTATAGCCTTTAATAATAGATTAGGAGAATTTACTGAAAGAAATACAAAGTTAATAGCAATAAGCGTTGACTCGCATTTTTCTCATTTGGCTTGGAAGAATACTCCTTACAATAAAGGTGGTGTTGGCAATATCCAAATTCCTATGGTGGCAGATCTTAATAAAAATGCCTCACATAGTTATAATGTACTTCATGATGATGGAATATCACTGCGTGGTACTTTTGTTATTGATGAAGAATTCATAGTACGCCATTTGTCAGTTAATGATTTGCCAATTGGTAGAAATATTGATGAAGTAATAAGACTGATAGATGCCCTAGACTATAATGCAAAGCATGGTGAAGTATGTCCAGCTGGGTGGCATAAAGGTGATGAAGGTATTACCCCATCACATAAAGGAGTAGCAGATTACTTAGCTTCCAATGCAGAAAAATTATAGTATATAGAGTAGGTTTGCCGGATCAGTAGATGTCATTGCTAGCTACGAACACCAATATACCGTAGCTAGAGATGACATCGAGATTGCCATATATGACACGCATAGGTTTATGCAGGTTTCTACCGCTAGTTGTAATTTTTAAACTTCCCTAGTTAGAAATTAATTGTTTTTTTATTTTTTTACTTAGTGGGAAAAAATTTTGCTATATACTGCAAATATCATCCAAGGGATAATTTATGTCAAAACGCGAATTAGGGATAAGAATTAGTTAATTCTTATCCCTAATTGGGGTGTCAAAGTAAGCTTAAAGCCAAAGAAAGAGATTTGATGCTTAAGGAGCTATTTTTAGATACTAACCGAGTATCTTATACAAAAGAAACTATTGATATTCTAAGACTAATTAGGAGTGAAAATGTTGGTCCAAGGACTTTTTGGAGTTTAATAAAGCTATTTGGTAGTAGTAGTACTGCAATTGAAAATATACAAGAATTCTCACTGCGAGGTGGACGCTCTAAACCAGTAAAGGTATTTTCACAAAGTGAGGCAAGTAAAGAACTTGAGCTTTTGGAAAAGAATAACGCCAAAATTATTACCTATAAGTCTTTAGAATATTCAAGGTTATTGTTAGAGATTTTTGATTGCCCGCCTATACTAAGTTATAAGGGCAATATCGGGTTATTATCACATGAAAGATGTTTAGCAATTGTTGGAGCAAGAAATGCTTCAGTAAATGGTCGTGCTTTTGCAGCTAAAATCGCTAAGGAATTGACAGACGCAGATTATATAATGGTTTCTGGACTTGCAAGAGGTATTGATACGGCAGTGCATCAAGTTAATATCTCTAAAACAATAGGAGTTATAGCTGGAGGAATTGATCATGTCTATCCCCTAGAAAATGTTAAATTATTCGAACAAATTCAGCAAGAGGGGTTAATAATTGCTGAATTACCAATAGGTTCAAAACCTCTTGGACAACATTTTCCACAGCGCAATCGATTGATTTCTGGTATATCTCTTGGAACGGTAGTAATTGAGGCAAGCCTAAAATCTGGATCATTAATAACAGCAAGGTTTGCTTTAGAACAGAATAGAGAAGTATTTGCAGTGCCGGGATTTCCACTAGATCCTAGGTGTCAGGGTACTAATAAACTTATCAAGGAAGGAGCATATATGGTGGAATCTACCCAAGATATAGTAACTAATCTACCACATTTTTCTAAGGTTGTCAGCAAATCTAAGGATGTGGCGAATGATTCAGCTGAGAATAACCAGTTTAAAGCATTAGATGTAAAATATGCTAATCCAATTACCAACGATATGCGTATGAAAGTTAAGGAGCTTTTATCTTCAACTCCTATAGATTTTGATTGTTTGCATCAAACGCAGCTACCTTTGCAGGTTATATATATGATAATACTGGAGCTAGAACTGGCTGGAAAAATAACTAGATATCCTGGCAACAAGATATCTTTAATTTATAAATAAATATGAAATTAGTAATAGTAGAATCGCCAGCAAAGGCGAAAACGATAAATAAATATCTAGATAATGGTTTTAAAGTTATTGCTTCGTTTGGGCATATTAGAGATTTACCATCTAAAAATGGTTCAGTTCTGCCAGATGAAGATTTTGCTATGAAATATATTATATCAGATAAAGCAGAAAAATATGTTGAAGCAATAACTAAAGATGCTGCCAAGGCTGAAATGGTTTATCTAGCAACAGATCGAGACCGAGAAGGAGAATCAATTGCTTGGCATGTTGCAGAAATAATAAAAGAAAAAAACTTGGTTAAATCTAGTGATTTCTTTAAAAGAGTAGCATTTGATGAAGTTACAAAAAAAGCTATTTTACATGCAATTGAAAACCCAAGAAAGATTGATATTGATTTGGTTAATGCTCAGCAAGCAAGGAGGGCTTTAGACTATTTGGTAGGATTTACTTTATCGCCGATATTATGGCGTAAATTGCCAGGATGTAGATCAGCCGGAAGAGTGCAGTCTGTAGCACTGAGACTTATTTGCGAACGAGAAGATGAAATTGAACGTTTTAAATCGCAAGAATATTGGGATATTAGTCTTAATGTTCTTAATAGTAATAATGAACCGTTTTTAGCGAGATTAACTCATGTTAATGGTAAAAAATTAGAGAAATTCTCAATTACTAATGAACCAGCTGCCAATGATCTAGTCGAGAAAATAAAACTAAAGAGTTTTCATGTTGCCTCTATAGAAAAAAAACAGCAAAAACGTCAACCGCAACCGCCTTTTATTACCTCTTCGCTGCAGCAAGAAGCTGCAAGAAAATTAGGGTTTACTGCTAAAAAGACTATGCAAATTGCCCAAAAACTTTACGAAGGTATGGATATAGGTAATGAAACTATAGGTTTGATCACTTATATGAGAACGGACGGGACAACTCTTGCTAGTGAAGCTGTTGAACAAATACGTCAGTTGATAGATAAGAATTTTGGGGATAAATATTTGCCAGCTAGCCAGCGAGTTTATAAATCTAAAGCTAAAAATGCCCAAGAAGCTCACGAAGCGATTAGACCAACTGATATTACCCTGCTACCAGAAAAGTTAAAGGATAAACTAGATAAAGACTTTTACAAACTTTATGACCTAATTTGGAAGAGAACGGTAGCTTGCCAAATGGAAAATGTTATTATTGATTTGGTAGTAGCTCAGCTTGATACAGAAGATAAAGAATTTACATGCAGAGCAAATGGCTCAATTATTGCGTTTGATGGTTTTTATAAAATCTATCGAGAAGGTCTAGATGATGAAACAGAAGAAGAAAATAGACTTCTACCACCGCTAAAAGAAGGAGAGAAATTAATTACAGATTCAGTAAATCCAGCACAACATTTCACTGATCCGCCACCAAGATATTCTGAAGCTAGTTTAGTAAAGAGGCTTGAGGAACTTGGTATTGGTCGCCCGTCTACTTATGCTTCGATTATATCAGTGTTGCAAGATAGAAAATATGTAGTTGTTGAGAAAAAACGATTCTTCCCAGAGGAATTAGGGCGTTTAGTTACAATATTTTTGACAGGTTTTTTTAAGAAATATGTGGAATATGATTTTACAGCTGATCTTGAAAATGATTTAGATGAGGTGGCAGAAGGTAAAATAGAATGGAAGTCTTTACTAAAAAAATTCTGGGATGGGTTTAATAATAATGTAGAAGTAGTTAGTGGAAAAAAAATATCTGATATAATTACTTATGTTGAAGAAGCCTTAGATTATCACTTATTTGGAGAAAAGTCAGAAAGTAACAATTCAAGAATTTGCCCATCCTGCTCTACAGGTCAATTAGGTCTGAAGCTTGGTAAGTTTGGAGCATTCTTAGCTTGTAGTAATTACCCAGAATGTACTTTCAAAAAACAAATTACCTCTAAAAATAGTGATGATGTTGCTACTATGGAAGAGAACAAACTATTAGGAGTAAATAAGGATGGTTTTGATGTTTTTCTAAAGAAAGGTCCTTATGGTTTATATGTACAGACTAGTGAGCAAGTTGCCAAGGGTGAAAAACCAAAGCGTGCATCATTGCCACCTTCTATTGCCCAAAATGATGTTACTCTTGCTTTAGCTATGAGGTTGCTTGAGTTACCGGTTAAATTATGTTTGCATCCTGAATCTCAACAAGAGATTATACTTGGTATAGGTAGATATGGTCCGTATCTTAAATATCTTGATAGGTTTATTTCAATACCAAAAAGATACGATCCTTTTACCATAACAACAGAGATAGCTGTAGAAATAATTGAAACTAGTAACAATAAGTTAAAGAATAAACAAGAGAAAGATAATGGCAAACAGGTGATAGTTGCAAAAAAAACTTCTAAAAAGAAAGCTACAGCAAAAAAAACAACAAAAAAGAAAAAAGTATAATAAGCGGTTAAGATAAAATTATGGGAAGGGTTATCACAAGATTCGCACCATCACCAACAGGTATGCTACATATAGGTAATAGTAGAACAGCTCTGATAAATTGGTTATATACTAGAAAGCATAATGGCCTATTCATTTTAAGGTTTGATGATACTGATTTTGAGCGTAGTAAACAGCAATATAAAAATGCTATTGAACAGGATTTGAAATTTCTAGGGCTTAACTGGGATCAAACTTTTTGCCAATCTAATAGACTTGCTAAATATGAAGCTGTAAAGACATTATTATTGCAAAAAAATAGATTATATCCTTGTTTTGAGACTCAAGAAGAGCTGGAACTGAAACGTAAATTACAATTATCAATAGGACTCCCCCCTATCTATGACCGGGCAGCTTTGAACTTGACTCAACAACAAATAAATGATTATATTAGTCAAGGAAGAAAGCCGCATTATCGATTCTTGGTATCGCATACTCCAATTATATGGCAAGATATGATTAAGGGTGAAGTTAAATATGATGGGAAAAATCTTGGTGATCCGATAGTTATCAGAGAAGATAATAGTATGACTTATATGCTTTGTTCAGTTATTGATGATATTGATTATTCGATTACCCATATTATTAGGGGCGAAGATCATGTAACTAATACGGCGATTCAGCTACAAATGTTTGAAGCCCTACAGGGAGAGCTATACTCACATCAAAAGAGTATACCGAATTTTGCTCATCTTGGTCTAGTTATTAGCCGAGATGAAAAAATATCTAAAAGAATCGGAGGGTTTGAGATCACTGCTCTAAGGGATGAAATCGGATTAGAACCAATGGCAATTAATAGTTTTTTTAGTTTAATTGGTTCGTCATCAAGTATTGCATCGTTTAAGAATTTAGATCAGCTAATAAAAGAATTTGACATTAATAATTTTTCTAAAAGTCCAACAACTTATTTGCCGGAGGAATTAGAACGTCTGAATCATAAATTACTAATTAGCCTTAGTTTTGATGAAGTAAAAGATCGTTTAAGAGAGATTAAGGCTGAGCAAGTAACTGAACAGTTTTGGTTGGCAGTGAGAGCTAATTTGCAAAAATTATATGAAATAAAAGATTGGTGGAATATTTGTTACTCCCCATCTAAAGTTGAAGGCTTAGATAAAGATTTTTTAAAACAGGCAGCTATATTATTACCAGACGACCCAATCACCCTCGACAGCTGGAGCATATGGACTAAAAAAATTATGGTCGTTACTGGTAAAAAGGGCAAGGATGTATTCTTACCTCTAAGGCTTAGCATAACGGGAATGGCATCCGGACCGGAAATGTCAGTAATATTACCCTTACTTCGCAGAGAGGAAATTATAAAAAGATTAAGTTGATTTTTGTGTTGATCTAAAAAAATAGCCTGAAAGGCTATTAACCCCAATTTTGGATAAGAATTAGTTAATTCTTATCCAAAATTCGCGTGTTACGGATTCTAGAACGAAAATAACGATCGATAAGACCATTAGATAGAAACCTTCACACCTACTAGTTCGGACAGATATCAGCTTTACAAACTCCAATAATAACTCCATTAGTATTATTAGTTATAGTTGCGTTCATACTAGAGCCACATGCTATGAAAGTCATATCTTGACAATTCCTAACTTGAATATGACCTGAAGATACTTCAGTTACATTACATCCTGTTCCTGTAATTTGTGGGGGTTTAGTACCAATCTCATAAGTTATGTCAAAGTTAGCAAGAATTATATTGGTGTGATTATCTCCAAAGCTTGTGCATCTCCACACTTGACCTGTATAACTTATGCGATTCTTCCACTTAAAACTGCATGTATCACCAGGAGCAAAATACCAACCAGCATCGCCCATACTATGGCATTGGTCATCTTGTATATCTGATTTAACTAATGAAGATTTTTGACTTTTTATTTGACTAGAAGAATTATCTAATTTGTTAACATGCCACTGGATCGTTTTTTATTTTTTCCATTGCTGGATTGCTAGCAAATGCAGATAAAGTGGTACACAATATAAAAGGTATAAAAAAAGAAAATCGCTGCATATTTATCTCCTTGTTAATGTTAATAATTATATAGTTTGATAGCGTAACATTTTTTCTGTAAATTGCATGTTAACCCGCTTACTTACGTTAAATCTACAGAAAGAATGTTCGCTATCGGGACACAATAGGCTATTAAACCGATGTCTTCTAACAAACTGTTCTAATAGTTTGTGTTTTTACATAATGCGTAGCATTTTGTTTGCTGCTTACATAAAACTTAAGTTAAAGTAAATTAGGATAAACCATGACTTCCTACCTTCCGAGTTTTAAAAGCAGGAGCTAGCTTTTTGGATTCTTCTTGATTAATTTCAACAATTCTATTCTTTAGGAATGTTTGTAAATTTACATCATCTTTAACATTAACATGTTCTCCTTGCCGTTTGTATCCTGTTTTAGGAGATCCATTTATACTTGTTATTCTCTCTTCTGTTCTCAATCTAACCGCACCTACATTTGCTTCTTTCTCTCCTCCAGAACCAATTTCTTTAACTCTTTCTCCCCTTCCATCCGCTTCAACCTTTGCTAATTCCATTAATAGTTTTATCTGTTCTTGAGGAGTTGATAATTTTTTTAATTCTTCATTGATATATTGTTTCTGCTTTTCAAGTGCATTTTTTTGCAAATTTTTATATATCTCTTCTGCTTGTGCAGTAATCTCAACATTGGTTTTTCGAGATGGAATTACCTGTGTTGCTAGGTTCTTCCTAAGGGATTGTGCTAGCTCTTTTGCACTTTCCTTAACAGACTTTGACCCAACTAATCTGCTAGCTGTACGAACATTATCAACTACTTTTGGTGTTAGAACGGGGGCATTCTGAAGAGTGGGCTTAGGTTCATCTATAATATTACCCCTTGGATTTACTTTTTCTGGTTTTAGAACAGGTGTGGGATCTAGGGCATCAAGAGGCTTATCTAGAATATTACCCCTTGCATTTACTTCTTCCTTTTGGGTCGTGTCAGCAAGAGAAACCACAGCCTCTTTTGTTCTACCCAACTCCTCAGTCTTCTGAGGGGAAGTTATAATACGGTCCACAGATAGTGTATCGATAGATTGTGAAATATCCACGCCATGTCCCTTGTTTTTGGCTACTTCTTGCATCATTGCTTTATATTTTTCTTGCGTTACTGGTAAGGTATAGACCTGTCCAGCATGTTCTATATACCCAACTGCATCAGGACTAGTTCCATTAAACTTAACTGGACGTGGTGAGCTGACCTCGATTAGCTTACCATCATCATCATAGTGAGCAGTAAAATATACAGCCTTACTTGCAGCAATATTTCTGCCATGCTGATCCTTTACCGCTAACGATAAATGCATTGGACCGCCATCCTCAAGTTCTATCGGAAAATCTATAGTCCTATAATTTGTAATTTCTACTGTAGTACCATCACTTTTTTGTACTGTTTGAGGAGGATTTATTTGATGTGTTGCTTCTGTTAATGTAGCAATCTCGCGATCATTTACATCTCGTACTATCTGCGTTCTAGTAGTAATACCATTACCACTTGCTCCAACTCCATCCTTCCATTCCATAGTACTAAATCTATCTGCAAACTGAGTATGAACATTCTTGTAGCCGGCAATTTCGACTTGTTCCAAAGCTCTTTTTAACTCAACTCCTCTCAGAACTTCACTGATTTTCTCTTTGTTTTCTTCATTCTCACAGTACGCACGAAATTTAGTTATATCTCCAATTTCTTCTAGTTTTGCTATATTATTCTTTACTAGAGCTTCAACTATTAGCTCCCTCTGCTTGGTTAAGATTTGATTTCTAATTGCTTGGGTTATAGGGTCAACATCTCGATCGGCAGCAGAAAAAAAAGGGGTGCGGATAGCGTCAAAAGAAGGGTCTTCTAATTCTCTAAGATTTTCTTCAGCCGGTTCTTGCAACACAAAGACGTCCTGAGCAAGTTCTTCTTTAGCAGGTTCTTCTATTTTAGTAGAAGCAATGATTGCCTGCAACTTATCTTCATATTTTTCTAAAGCACCAAAAGTTTTTTTACTCTGCATGGATTGTTTCAGTTTGTCAGCTAGTATATCAAACACTACAAATTTATTAACTGTTAACTTATCTTGTTCAGTTAAATCTTTAGTCTTGTTTTTTATCTTTTTAAATTCATCAGCAGTAGTCTTGATTGCTTTAGCCAAACCGTCTAATACATTATTTACTATATCGTCTGGATTGGTGTAACCATCTTTCAAAACTTTATTTGGAATTTCAAGTAGATGGTTAAATAGAGGATCAACGACCTCATGTTTAACTGAATCAGTTTTTGCCTGAATACCTACTTTTTCTCCAGCTTTATCTATTTCTTCCATTAGATCGTTATAATACTTAAACAAATCTTCATTTTCAGGTTTCTCATCTTCACTCATTTTTATCACCTTATTCTTAAATTCTAATTATATTGATGCTAGATAATATTCTTATTTAAAGCAACTAAAAAAGTAGAGTCCATCACTTTAATTATATCATAAATAATATTAGCACTAAGTATATACGTAATTATATCTTGACATTTTCTTTGCCTAGAGGCAAACTAGGCTTTAACAGGCAGTAGTAATGGTAATTATGATATTGATATTTATTTTAATGTTTTATGTTTTTACAATTAATAGGCATAGAAATACCCAAAAGAGCTATAATTTTATCATACCATTATTTTATATTAATCTTTTAATAGCTAATATCTATTTTTACTTACATGCTACTGACCACTTAAATATCTCTTTTTAATTTGTTATGAACCCAGTTTCAAGCCGACCTACAATAATTATATATATTGCTATTGCTATTTTATGTATAGTAACAAATATCGTAGCCTTTATTTTCCAATTTTTTTATTATGAACTACCCTGCCCTTTATGTTTATTACAAAGATTCGGTTTTATTGCTATCGGACTTGGAGCACTACTTAGCATAATATATAATCCTTCTTGGAAATATTATATGATTATATTCATCTCTAGTATTTACACGCTGATGGTAGGGCTTAGGCAGGTTTTGCTGCATATTTTATCCCATGATTTAGGATATAATAATACTTTCCTTGGGTTACATTTTTATACATGGTCAGCAATAATTTCTTTTTCTTTAATCCTATTAATGTCTATAATTCCTATAATTAGCCTTATTCTAAGTAAATTTAGTATACTACAATTTTATCTTAGTTTTGTACCTACATTAATTGAGATTAGTTTGATAATTATCACTCTTGTTAATGTGTTTGCAACTTATTTTGAATGTGGTTTTGGCATATGTCCTAGCGATCCTACAACTTACTTAGAATGGAAAAATTTACAGCAATTATTTGGTTAGTAGTTAAGTAATTTTAATTTATTAGATCTATGTTTAAAAAAGATAACTATTCAAGAAGTTTAATTATATTATTATAATAGAACATCATGAAAATTTTTAATAATAACCAATAAATGGAGGATACAATGTCAAAAAGCTTTGTAGAAAAAGTAAAAAAAGGGGCAGCAAAATTAGCAGATAAGGTAGAGCAAAAGGTAGAACAATTTGTTGATGCTGTACCAACTGATGATGAGATAATGGACAAACTCCGAGATGGATTTAAAAAAATTAACTCTAAAGTTGCTCAAGTAAGCCCAGAAAGTGCAAAAACTTTGCGGAAGATAGAAGGAAAAATAGGGGTTAAGCCAAGTCCACAAAATCTTGCTGAAATAGTTGATGACTTACATAATCTCAAAGATAATTTTATGAAAGACATGAAAACCCCAAAAGTGATCACTCAATTCGGTGATTTTTTAAAATCTACTATTGCTTTAATAGGATCTATTGGTAAATCTGCAAAAGAACGTGGAAAAGCATATGATAACTTTAGCAAATCAGTAGAAGCTCTAGGTAAAGCGATTAGCAAAGCATTCGAGGGACCGTCAAAGACACGTTGAGGAGTAAAATATTACCAAGGCGGATTGATTCCTGCGTGGGTTCATTAGTGTCCGGAGCTATCTTTATAGTTAACCCAAGGAGATTCTAGCTATAATAATAGAAGTGCTGTCACCCCTGCTTCAGTGCGGGATCTAGATTCCCGCCTTCGCGGGAATGACATTAACCCTAGCAGGGATGACACAATAGGCTACTAAACCAATATCTTACATCAAATTAAAGTGTTAGATTATTTTTTAGTCTCATTTGTTATTTGTGACTTTGGTAACATTATTTTGATATCAGCTTTACTTTCAAGATCAGCAACATACTTTAATATAGCATCTCTACTAAGTTGATTGGTTATACTAGCAGTAGCTTCCTCCTTAGAAGGTATTTGTGCAGGTCTTTTATCAAGTACAGTAATTATATGCCAACCAAATTGGGTTTTAACTGGAGAAGAGATTTCATTTACTTTCATTGATAATGCTTTATCTTCAAATTCAGGTACTAGCTGTCCAGAAGTAATATAGCCTATTTCTCCACCATTTGCTTTAGACCCTTCATCTTTTGAGAAATCCTTAGCAAGCTTAGCAAATTTTTCCCCTTTTTTAAGTCTATTTTGTACATTTATTGCTTCTTTTTCAGTTGCAACCAAAATATGACTTACTTTTACTTCCTCTTTTCCTTTTAGGCTAGCAACTAATTTATCATATTCAGCATTAATCATTTTCTCATCAACATGAGATTTTACATAACGCTCCATCAATTCTTGCTGAACCAATTGGTTTTTTACGACATTCAACTTAGATTGGAATTCTTTTGAAGATTCAATATTAGAATTCTTGGCTTCTTGCTCAAGCAATTTTGCATCGATATAGCCCTTTACTAACATTTCCTGTATATTCGCATCGAAATCAGTAAACTTTTTTCCTTTAGCACTTGGTTGGGTATCTAAAGAAGGTTGGAATTGTTGCATAACCTGTGATTCTTTTACTTCACCACCTTTGTAGGTAGCAACAATTTTATCTTCATCAGCAAAAGCACTACTCGCAAGTAAACTCGCAGCTAAAAAAATTATAGTTGTTCTTTTCATTTGTTATCCATTATTATATATTGTTTATGATAGCTGGATTTTATAAGGATAACCCTTCTACGTCAACAGCTATTTACAATTTGTTTGATAAATATCATAAAATATCATATTTTACAGGATATTTACTATTTAAATCTAGGATATAAATGCTTTCTTTACTTAAAAAATTATTCGGCACAGCAAATGATAGAAGTATAAAAAAACTATCTTTAGAAATTGAAAAAATTAATTTGCTCGAGCCTTCAATACAAAAACTTTCTGATGATGATTTGAGAAATAAAACAGAGCAATTTAGGCAAAGATTAAAAGATGGTGAGTCATTAGATGACTTAACTTATGAAGCTTTTGCTGTTGTACGGGAAGCTTCAAAAAGACTCTATGGGATGAGGCATTTTGATGTTCAGTTAATTGGTGGATTGATATTGCACCGTGGTATGATTACTGAAATGCGTACAGGAGAAGGAAAAACTTTAGTTGCCACATTACCCGCATATTTGAATGCTCTTACTGGTGAAGGGGTACATGTTGTTACGGTAAATGATTATTTAGTAAAACGTGATTCTGAGTGGATGGGAAGAATTCATAATTTTCTAGGGTTATCTGTTGGTTGTATCACTGCTGGTATCAGTGATGATGATAGACGTAACGCTTATAGAGCAGATATTACTTATGCAACTAATAACGAGCTTGGATTTGATTTCCTCAGAGATAACATGAAATATAGTGAAGATTCTAAGGTACTTCGTCCTTTTAAATTCGCTATTATTGATGAAGTTGACTCAATTTTAATTGATGAAGCAAGAACTCCGCTAATTATATCAGGTCCAGTAGACGATCGCTCGGATTTATACAGCACAATTGATAAATTAGTTCGTCAGTTTAAAGATGAAGATTACGAAAAAGATGAGAAATTACGGACAGTTAATCTTACTGAGAATGGTATAACTCATGTAGAATCAATGCTTGTAGCTAATAGTCTTATTGAAAAAGATTCAAGCCTTTATGATTTTGAAAATTTAAGTTTGGTTCATTATATCAATCAATCATTAAGAGCTCATATCCTCTTCAATCGTGATGTTGATTATTTAGTACGCGATGGAAAAGTTATGATTATTGATGAATTTACTGGACGCGTTATGGAAGGTAGACGGTATTCCGAAGGGTTACACCAGTCACTAGAGGCAAAAGAGCATGTACAAATTCAAAATGAGAATCAAACTTTAGCTTCTATTACTTTCCAAAACTATTTTAGGAATTATCCCAAATTATCAGGTATGACTGGTACAGCAATGACCGAAGCTGCAGAGCTAAAAGACATATACAATCTTGATGTTCTTGCTGTTCCTACCCATAATCCAATTACTAGAGTTGATTATGATGACGAGATTTATGGCAGTAAACAAGATAAATATGAAGCTATCCTAAAATTAATAAAAGAATGTTATGATCGTGTTCAACCTGTCTTGGTTGGAACGGTTAGTATAGAGAAATCTGAAGAAATTTCTAACTTACTTACCAAAAATAAAATAAATCATAATGTTTTAAATGCAAAATTTCATCAGCAGGAAGCATTTATTATAGCTCAAGCTGGACGATTTAAGGCTGTGACTATTGCCACAAATATGGCAGGTCGTGGTACAGATATTATGCTTGGCGGTAACCCAGAAATGCTAATAGAACAACTATCTCTAAAGAACCTACCAAAAGAGCAATATGAATTAGAAATAGTAAAAATAAAAGAGCAGATAGCTGAAGAGAAGCAGCGTGTAATAGAGGCTGGAGGATTATTTGTTATAGGTACTGAAAGGCATGAGAGTCGCAGGATAGATAACCAGTTACGAGGAAGAGCTGGTAGACAAGGCGATCCAGGCAATACAAAATTTTTCTTGTCTTTAGAAGATGATCTGATGCGTATTTTTGCCTCAGACCGTATTTCCGGAGTTTTAAGAACGTTAGGTTTAAAAGATGGTGAAGCAATCCATCACCCTATGATTAGTCGTTCACTTGAAAAAGCTCAACAGAAAGTTGAAGGACATAATTACGAAATACGTAAAAATTTATTACGTTTTGATGATGTTATGAATGATCAACGTAAGATAGTTTATGAACAGCGCAGTGACATCATTAAGTCAAAAGATGCACATGATTTTTTAACCAACATGACAAAAGAACTAGTGGAAAAAGTGGTATTAACTTTTATTCCGCCTAGTTCTTATAGAGAAGACTGGGATATAAATGCTCTAATAGGAGAGTTGCAGCGTATTTTTGCTATAAAACTACAGCATGAATCTATAACAAAAGCTGATGTTACCGAAGTACAGGTGGTATCTAACGTTGTACAAATGGTAAATGACTTGTACCAAGCAAAATATGAAGCATATAGCGTTAACTTGATGAATGACGCAATTAAGTATATTTTACTAACAACTTTAGATCAAGTATGGAAAGATCACCTACATAATTTAGATCATTTACGACAAGGTATATCACTAAGGGCTTATGCCCAAAAAGATCCTCTTAACGAGTATAAAAGAGAAGCTTTTAATTTATTTGAACAAATGCTCGATAATTTAAAGGAATTATTTATCCAAAGAGTTTGTCATCTCCATATGGATACTAGCCATATTAAAAAAGAGTCAATGTCTTTGGAAAATAAAAAACTTCAAAAGACAATGCGAGAAACTAGGGAGGACCCAGCTTTTCATAAATATAATGCTGGTGTTAGTATTGAAACTCAACTTAAAACCATCAAAACTCAAGTCAATCCACAGGATAGAGTACAATCAGACCCATCAAGTTGGGGAAAAGTGGCTAGAAATGAGTTATGTCCCTGTGGTTCTAGCAAGAAATATAAATATTGTCACGGAAGTAATGAATAAGCAGGGCAATTTAATGATAGGCAAACAACTAATGATAGACAGCCAACTTGTGAGTTGCTTAGTAGCCACCCAGTTTCCACAATTTAGAGATTTGCCTGTTCAGCCGGTCGAACTTAGTGGTTGGGACAACAGAACATTTCGCTTGGGTAAGCACATGCTTGTACGCATGCCTAGTAGCGAGAGCTATACAATACAGGTAGAAAAAGAGCAAAAGTGGTTGCCTAGATTGGCATCTTTGCTGCCACTTTCAATTCCACTGCCTGTAGCAATGGGAGAAGCTGGTGAGGGCTATCCATGGTGATGGTCCATTTACCGCTGGATTGAGGGCGAAACTGCTACATCTGCACACATAGCCGACCTAGGTGACTTCGCAACTAGTCTTGCACAATTTCTCATCGCTCTGCAAAGCATTGATCCCACGGACGGACCTCTACCAGGCTTACATAACTTCTATCGTGGTGGATCTCTAACGATCTACGACACTGAGACACGACAAGCAATTTCTGCATTAAGTAACAAGATCGATGTTAACACTGCTACTAAAATTTGGGAAGAAGCTCTTACTACTACTTGGCAAGCTTCACCAATATGGATTCATGGTGACCTCAGCACCGGCAACCTGCTAGTGCAAGAAGGAAAGTTAAGTGCTGTCATTGATTTTGGAGGGCTAGGGATCGGCGACCCAGCTTGTGATTTGGTGATTACTTGGACGTTGTTTCAAGGAAAAAGTCGGGAAATCTTTCGAACAATGCTTCCTTTAGACGCCGGCACTTGGACTCGTGGTCGTGCATGGACATTATGGAAGACCTTAATTATCGCAGCAGGTCTCCCGGGTACAAATACTGCAGAAGTCACACAATCATGGCGTGTTATTGATGAAGTACTTACAGATTACAATCATAACTAAACAATGTTATGAATAGCAAAAATAGAACATAGAAGTAATTTCTATATTAGCCCTATCATAGAATATATGTAATTATAAGATTTTGGAGATGATGAGTTTCGTAGATTAACGGTAATAAAAATATCTGCATTTGAGAAAATAGCTAAGTTCTATTCTATGAAGAAAGTAATAAAAATAGGTACAAGAAGAAGCCCTTTGGCTCTAGTACAGACAAATTTAGTAGTCGACCAAATTAAAATTCATTACCCAAACATAAATTGTGAAATAGTCCCAATAATTACCTCTGGTGATTTGATTAAGGATAAAAATCTGTATGATATAGGTGGCAAAGCTTTATTTTTAAAAGAAATAGAAAATGCTCTTATAAATGGCAAAATTGACTTAGCTGTACATTCCTTAAAAGACGTACCTTGCAAACTACCGTCAGAATTGATGATATGTGCTGTACTTGAGAGCGAAGATGCACGGGATGTATTTGTCTGCTTAGATTATAAATCAATAGAAGAACTGCCTTTTGCTAGTAAGGTAGGTACATCTTCAGTGCGTAGAAAAGTCCTAATACAAAGAAAAAGACCTGATTTAAAAATTGTTACTTTTAGAGGAAATGTTGATTCAAGAATAAAAAAATTAATGCAAGGTGATGTTGATGCAACTATTTTAGCTTATAGTGGTTTAAAAAGATTAGGACTATTTGATACACAATATTGCCACTTAATAGAGACAAAGGAAATGTTGCCCTCTGTAGGACAGGGTGTTATAGCGATAGAGATAAGAAAAAATGATAATAAAATGCAAGAAATATGTAATAAAATTAACCATTTTGAAACATGGGAACTAATGCAAGCTGGAAGGGCATTTTTGGAATATTTAGATGCAGATTGTAAAACTCCTATAGCTGCTTATTCAACGTATATAGGTAATGATATTCTTACAGAGTTTATGCTTTCTGATTTTGACGGTAGTAAAATAGTTTTTCATAGTGACATTTCTAATCCAAAAGATTGCAAAAATTCTGGCATACAGGCTGCAAAAACTTTGATGTTAGCTATAGTGAATTGAGGAGAATTTGGTAACGTCGTCTTCGATCCCTCGCCTATTATATACTGCTCGTAAATGAAGAGTCGATATACGAAGATCAAAATCATGATAGTAGCAGGAGTCAAAGGGTCGAGGTGCTAGGCGTACTACATTAGTACGTGGCTACCTACGATCCCTGAAGACGACAACGCAATTCTTGATTTTCATCGAGTATATATAGGTGTCGCTCCATCGCTCCTGCTACTCAATTCTCTTCAATTGACTATAGCTAAAACCTTCTTACGCGAATTAGGGATAAGAATTAACTAATTCTTATCCCTAATTGGGGTTTCTTCCCGACTTCCGCATTTTTTAATAAGGCATAAGCTTAGAAGGGTCATAGTGCTGGGGTTTTTAAATTTTAGGCACAACATTATTTTGTTATTTTAAATATATTGCAGCATGGTCTGAACGTTTGATGTTAAAGGTTTTATAGATTTTTCTAGCTTCGTTTTTTATTGCACTTGGTAGTCTATAAAGATCACCAGTCTTTGTATGTCTTGAGATTGAAGCCTGTACTGATATTAATAATTCAACGATGTTAGTGACACTGATCTTTTGGGTCAGAGCAACCTTGTATTCTATAGTTTTAAGCACTGCAAAACTCATATAACACACAGCTATGTGTGCTTCTATCCTTTGTTTAGTCCAGTGAAAAATTGGACGCATTTGTAAATTATGTTTATTGATTCTAAATTGCTCTTCAATTACCCATAATCTAGCATATTTTGCTATTGCTTCATGTGGAGTTATAGTCTGGTCATTGGTGATTACCCCATGCATGCCATCCCACAACGCATCCTGCTCTATCTTCTCTGCGTCAATATAGCTCTTGCCATTTTCACTAGAAGTATATTTTTTTACTCCACTATTAGATATAAGTTTTTTAGTACTACCAAACTCACCAATAGTCTTATTAATTTTATCTAAAATTTTTTGTCGCTCCTGTGCATCATTAATAGCCCTTTTAGATTTATAACTGGTAATTAGACGTTTACCATCATGCTCTAGATCGGCAATCCAAGTAAGATCATTGCCTATAACAGTAGGCTTATAGTTTTCCTCTGATAATATTTCTTCTTTCTTTTCTTTCTTGAGTGTTTTAAGCTTTGCTGCCACAATATAACGATAACCACCTTCATCGAGAGCTTGCAAGTTAGCTTTACTAAACATTGCACGATCAGCAATAAAACAGACATCTTTAACTTTAAGATACGCTTGCCAGCTGTTAATTGATTTAATTAAGGTGCTAACTTCTGCGGTATTACCACTAAACAGCTCATAGCCAAGTGGTAATCCATCCTCATTAGTTGCTAGGGCAAGAACTAGTTGGGTAGTATTAAAGCGATGATCTTTACTATAGCCAAAGGCTCTTAGCTCATCTATTTCTACTGATTCAAAGTATAGTGTAGTAACATCAAAAAATACTAGGCTAATCTCTTTATTAGGAATCAGGGTTAGGGTGTTTTTAAAGCATAATTCTTTAATTTTAGGTATTTGCTCATGTAATTTGTCTATCATCCAATAAGTAGCATCTAGATCATGATGCTGGTCAAATTGATCGCTTAAATACTCAACTATCCCTTTTTTACTATCTGGCCTTACCATGCGGGCTAACACTAAATCCTTCAGCATCCCAGCGTCACGTTTCCTTGCTAGTAACTGGTTAAAATGCATTTGATCATAAACATGCCCTCCTATTTGATGCACTCCTTCAACAACTCGCTTGACTTCTACAACCTCATTTAGTTTTACTTCATTAACAGGTAGAATATCTTTTAACTGCTTGTTAGTTGGACGACCTCTTTTAACCTTGTTAGTATCATCAGTAAACAAATTCCCCTGCCCAGTTGCAGCTTCTCTCTCAGCTTTAATCTTGGCAATCAAATCTTGTGCTAGGGCAACTAATTTAGCTTCTTCTACTTCATCTACGAAGACTCCTAAATGACGTACTATACGCTGTTTGACGTTACCTTTACTATCACGATAACCTTCTACTATTTGGATAGATTGCCTTGGACTATTAGGACTTTTTTTACGACGTATGTACATATTAGGGCTATAAAATATGGGGCTATATTCAATTAATTAAATAATAAACAACATCGCAGTTAAAGTCAATAATAAAATATCTACTAGGCACAACAGAACGAGAATACCACTTCACCTCCTTACTAATGCCACTTATAACAACTAATATCAAAAAATCTGCGGAAGTCAGGTGCTACTCAATTCTCTTCAATTGACTATAGCTAAAACCTTCTTACGCGAATTAGGGATAAGAATTAACTAATTCTTATCCCTAATTGGGGTTTCTTGGGTTAACTTAGAATTATTCTTAATAGCATTTCATTATTAATTCGAACTGGTTATCATTAGAAGGAATAATTTTTGTACTAGTATTGTAAATAATTGGATCATTAATTTGCTCGTGACCAAACCTATTAGTCTTAAATACTGGAATTTTTAAGGTTGCTGCAAAATCAGTAAGAACAGTAATGATATTCTTACCATCACCTCCACAAGTCCCAAATATTATAGCATTTACATGATCTAGCAGCCTTGCTTGTTTTAAATGATATAAAATACGATCTAGCTGATATGGTTTTATGTCAACATCTTCCAAAAAAAGAATCTTATCTGCTGTTTTTATTTGCCATGATGTACCGATAGATGTTTGTACAATGGTTAAATTACCACCAGTAAGATTACCTGTAACAATTTTGCTAGATTTTGCAACAGGGTTGATTGCTGATAACCCTTTAATTTTAGCTAGAATTTCTTTACTAGAAATTATTTTTGCTATTTTTATAAAATTCTGATGATCTCTTGTTGGATTAAATATTTCAATGATTCCGTTACCATGAATTGTCTTCCATCCCCATTCTTGAGAAAAGAAAATATGTAAAGCCGTCATATCACTAAACCCTATAAAAAACTTTTCCTTTATAGGTTTTTTCATGCGTTGTAAGTCAGGAATCAATTTTGCTGAACCATATCCCCCGCGAAGTGTCCATACTACGTCATTTGATTGATCCAGTAATGCGTTTTCTAAACACGATAACCTTGTTTTATCATCGGCAGAATGGAATAAGCTTTTTCCTCCAAAGCAACTATTTGGAATATCTAGTTTTAATGAAGTAATATTTTTTAAATTAGATAATAATTCACTGCTTACCCCTGAGGCAGGAGCAACAACAGCAATTTTTGTATCTTTCAATAAGCTAATAAATTCCTTATTATTTTTGTTAAAGTCTAGATTCGAAAATGCTGATAATAACATAAAAACAACTGGTAGGAGGATTATACGAATTGGTAACATAATAACCTTATTTGAAAAATTTATGATATGGATGGTTTTCTGTTATAGTCTGAATTTTATCATTAATTAATTTGATTATACACGATAAAAGTTATGCACTAAGTAAAAATTAGTCAATGGCATCAATATTTTTTCTATTTACAATTAAGATATTAATAAGATTTAATCAATACTTTAAGCAATTATGGAAATATATTTGTTTGTTAATAAGATGTAAAATTAAGTTGAACATGGATTTTACAAAATGATTATTCATTTTTTATTCACAAACTTATCCACAATACTTTTATATTATAGAGGACTATACATAGTTATATGCAGCAATTCCAAAAGTTGCCTAATTCTTTATATTTTCAATTATTTCTGTTGTTAAACCACATTCTCTTCAATACATCATCTTTTCTTACAAAATGGTGATAAAAGGCAGCTAAAGTATGCAGAGCAATTAAAGCACAGAGAATAAATGCTGAAAATTCATGCATTTTGTAAAATATTTTGGCAAATAATGCATTCTGAATGAATGAAGTGATAGTAAACAGTCCATATATGTCAATGTTACGACCTGATAGAATGGTCATTAACACACCACTGATTGGCATTATAAACATTAAAAGATAGAGTATATTGATATTTAAGGTAGCGGCATTTTTTTGCCATTTTGGTAAATCACTTGGTAAGATTACTCTGATATTAATTAAACGCCATAGTAATCTTATGGATACTAGTAATAATACCATCACGCCTATAGCCTTGTGGGAGGTGTAAATTTGCTGTTTTACACCAGGATCTTCTATGTTTTGCATAGAAAAACCAACTATAATCATTGACACTATCATAACTCCAACTATCCAATGTAGAAGTTGTGTAACTAAACCATAGGAATCTTCAGTGTTTTTAATAGTCATATTCAAACCTACAACATAGATAAATAATTTTAAGTATATTCAAGTTTCTATCTTAATGTTAATATTTTTTTAGTTAGCAACTGTAAAATTATTATTCACTAAAGCTAATTTTAGTACTTGATCTATATTTGACACTGATAAAATTTCCAAGCTATTCTTTATATTCGGTGGAATATCCTTTAAGTCCTTGATGTTCTCTTCAGGTATTAATACTGTTTGTATACCACCTCGGCTAGCAGCCAATAATTTTTCTTTTAGTCCTCCAATTGGTAACACTGTACCCCTTAGGGTAATTTCTCCAGTCATTGCCACAGTTCTTTTGACTGGTATTTTGGTCATAAGTGAAACAATAGTGGTAAATATTGCACATCCAGCAGATGGCCCATTTTTTGGAATTGCACCAGCCGGTACATGTAAATGGATATCAAGGTCTTTGTAATCTTCGTACTTCAGTCCAAAATTATTAGCTCTAGAGCGGAAACAACTATAAGCTGCTTGAGCGGATTCTTTCATTACATCCCCAAGCTTGCCTGTAGTTTTAATATCTCCCTTTCCAGGGAATGACAATGCTTCAATGGTTAATAGTTCTCCGCCAACTTCTGTATAAGCAAGCCCCGTGGTACTGCCTATTTGGTCTTCTTTCTCAGCTAAACCAAAATTATGTTTTCTAGCACCTAAATATTCTTCAAGATTTTCAGATGATATTGATATGCTTTTTACTTCTTTGTTACTCAGAATCCTTTGCAATATTTTTCTTGTAACAGAGCTAATTTCTCTTTCAAGCGATCTTACCCCTGATTCTTTGGTATAATATCTGATTAACTCTAAAATTGCTCCATCATCAATAGTTAGCTCATTTTTCTTCATTTGATGTAGTTTCAATTGCTTTGGTATTAAATAATTTTTAGCAATTTGTGATTTTTCTTCTTCAACATAACCAGAAACATTAATGATCTCCATACGATCTAGTAAAGCTCTTGGCAAATTATAAGAATTGGCTGTTGCAATAAACATTACTTCTGATAAATCATATTCTACTTCTAAATAATGATCAACGAAATGGCTGTTTTGTTCAGGATCCAAAACTTCAAGTAAAGCAGATGCTGGATCACCTCGGAAATCAGAACCCATTTTATCAATTTCATCTAATAACATAACAGGGTTATTAGTTTTAACTTTTTTAATTAAGTTTATGATTTTTCCTGGCATAGAACCAAGATATGTTTTTCTATGACCTCTAATTTCCGATTCATCTCTAATGCCGCCAAGAGCAAATTTAGTATATTTCCTACCCATTGCTTCAGCAATTGACTTGACCAGTGATGTTTTTCCCACTCCTGGAGGACCAATTAAGCATAGTATAGGTCCTTTAATTTTTTTAGAGCGTTGTAATACTGCTAAATATTCAATGATGCGATCCTTGACTTTCTCAAGACCAAAATGATCCCGATCCAAAATTTCTCTAGTTTTATTTATATCAGTTTTACTATTATCAAATTTTCCCCATGGCATAGCTAATATTGTATCAAGATAGTTACGAACAACTGAGGATTCACCTGACATTTGATTCATAAGCTTTAGCTTTTTCAGTTCTGATTCGGCTTTTTCTTTTGCTTCTTTTGAAAGTTTTAAGGTCTTAATCTTTTTTTCTATATCAGAGAAGTCAGATTTATCCTGCTCGAGTTCTTTTTGTATAGCTTTCATTTGTTCGTGCAAGTAATAATCACGCTGAGTTTTTTCAATTTGTTTTTTTACTCGTAGTTGTAAAGCTTGTTCTGCTTCCATTTGAGCCATACTAGATGTCAATGTATCTATTATAGTTTTAATTCGTGTTTGAGGTTTTGTTTCTTCTAATAAAGTTTGTTTTATTAGTAATGGTGCAGTCAGATAAGAGGCTAGCACATTAGTAATATAACTAAAATTTGTCGGATCTTTGGTTAGTTCATCAGCTATTGTTTCTATTATTTCTGGATTAATTTTTTTATGATTCTTGGTATATTTCATAAATAACTCAATGACAATTGACGTAGAAACTTTTAAAGCTTCCACATCAATTACCTCTTCATCTTGTAGTATGCTATATTCAGCTTCAAACATTTCTTTATTAGTTATGTTATGAAGTTTAACCTTCTGCATTGCTTCAACAAGAATTTTTGCATTATTTTGTAACCTTACTGTTTGTATAATTTTAGCAATTACTCCTGTAGAATGAAGATCTTGAATATCTGGAGTGTCTTGATCTTGTTGTTTTTGTAACACCAATAATATATATCTATTAGTATCTGTAGATTTAGTATTCAGTAAGGCTTTTAGAGACTTTGTCCTACCGACAAATATGGGAGCAACCATGCCGGGAAATATCACCATGTCTTTTAATGCGAGTAGGGGTAATTTTTCTTTATTTGTCATACTAAAACCTTGAAAAATTTATATACTAAAGGGATTGTTAACTATATAATGTTGCCGTGCTGGGATTTCAAGCTACATTTATTTTGTATATGCATTTATCACCTCAATCTCCAAATATAATATCAATAGCAAGTAATAGGGTAAAACAATATCTTCATTTGACTCCAATAGTCCAGTCTGAAACTTTAAATGAAATGCTGGGGCATAAAATTTTCTTTAAAATAGAATCGTTGCAAAAAACTGGAGCATTCAAGGTTAGAGGGGTATTAAACCATTTATTAGAGTTACAAGAACGAAATCGTTTACTAGATAAAATTGTTGCATATAGTACAGGTAATCATGGAATTGGTCTTGCTTGGGTAGCAAAAATTCTTAATCTGAATGCAAGAATTTATTTGCCCAAAGATACTTCTCCAATTAAGCAACAAGCAGCAAGATATTACGGAGCAGAGGTTATACTGACCGATACTAGGCAAGTGGCAGAAGATAGGGCAAAAGGTGACATAGAAAATGATTTCTACTATTTGCATCCTTCTGATAGTGATTCGAGTATAGCTGGAGCTGGTACTATGTGTTATGAAGCCTTGCAACAACTGGGGTTTAGCCCAGATGCTATTTTTGCTTCTTGTGGAGGAGGTGGATTACTTTCTGGATCATATTTAGCAAAAAAATTACTGTCTCCATCCAGCTTGCTTATAGGTTCAGAGCCGGTTAATGCGAATGATGCTTTTTTATCTATTCAGCAAGGTTCAATATACAGATTTGCTAATTCACCACATACTATAGCAGATGGCTTGCGTACTTTAGCAGTTTCACCACGTACATTTAATTATCTAAATAAACTTGATGATTTCTTTCTTGCTGATGAATATTCTATATATTACTGGACCGCTTGGTTAACGCATTTACTAAAAATTGCTTGTGAACCATCATGTGCTTTAAATATGGTTGGAGTAGTTGATTGGTTAAAGAGACAATCAAAACCTAAGAGAGTTTTAGTACTTATATCAGGTGGAAACATTGATCCTGCTCTTTATCAGGAGCTTTGGAAGGGGAACTATCTATCTAATTTACCAAGCCCATTAATGTAACCTAGTTTACACGAATTGGGGCAAAAAGCACAACTGTTGAAAGTTAAAAAATCGTCATCGCAATAAGCTTTGCAAGCCCTAAACCGTCATTGCGAGAAGCCGCTGCAAGCGGCGACGCGGCAATCCATGATACGCGAAGCGTTACTCTAAAAAACAGCTTCGCTGTTTATCTAGATCGCCACGGCATCTGACGAGCCTTGCTATGACGGCTGTGTTTAATTTGTTTATACATATTCAATCATTACGCTCTTAAGTAGACGCCTCGCAATGACGATTTTTTAACTTTCAACAGTTGTGCTTCGCATACACAGACGATTGTTACAGAGCAAAAGCAAATTTTGACAACACATTTTGACAACAAAATTACCAAACAAAATCAGTTCGTAACACTCCCATTTTTTGCAGTACATATAAGCACATTACCATCAACTTGCACTATGCGAAGTAGATCTCCTTTATGTACTGATTTGATAGTATCTTTGCTGAGTTTAGCATTCATAATAGTTCCTGACCACAATACCTGTCCTGTTTCCCCTACTAGAAGTTTATTGCTGTATACCACTACTTCCTTACCAACCATATCAGAATATTCGTACTTATCATATTTCTTGTAAACATAAAATTTTAGCGGATACCATAAGGTAATCAGCCACATAAAAGAAGCAAAGCCAAAAATTATATACTGGTATTTTAAAAGACCCGGGTAATTGTTTAATATTATTGCAGTAGATACTCCACCTAGACCCAAAAATAAAAAACCAACATTTGGAATGTTAGCAAATTCTATAATTATACAAATAACGCCAGCGATCAACCACCATTCTACTATTGAAATTTCAGATAGGATCATAGGATACCTTCAACTAATATATACTGCAAAAACTTGAAGAATTGGTTTATCAATTCTTCAAGTTTTTGGGTAGAATAAGTCCTCAGCATCTTCTCACGTAGGCGGAATGACACCGAGGGAGAATTTAGTCATGAACAAATGTCTTTAAAAACATTATAACATTAGCTATATCTTGAGGTTTATTTAAACCAGCAAAAGTCATCTTTGTACCAGGTATATATTGACTAGGTTTATGCAAAAAATGAAATAAACTTTCTTCATCCCAAATTCCCCCTTTACTGGATAAAGCACTTGAATATTTATAATTCTCTGCTTTAGCTTTTTCTGCCCCAAAGATATTCCATAGATGTGGTCCAACCTTATTAGCTTTACTCTTATCAAGAGAATGGCACATTAGGCATTTTTTTGCTATCTCCCTTCCTGCTTCAGCATTAGCAGTTTTCATCAATTCTTCTATATTCACTGGTGCTTCTACGGCAACCTTAGCGTCAAGGTCACTATGAGAATCTTCTGTTACTTCTACACTATAACCTCGAGATTCAGGATGTAAAACAGGCTTATACAAAATATTTGTTATAAACCCTACCATCATTGCAATTAAACTGGCTAACAAAATAGAAGCAGCAATTTTATTTAATTCTATTCCAGACATATTTAGGTCGTCTCCGTAGAGAGAATATGTATTATCTTAGAACCATTTTTATACTGGAGCGGGTGAAGGGATTCGAACCCTCGACTTCGACCTTGGCAAGGTAGCGCTCTACCCCTGAGCTACACCCGCTTTTAAAAGGCTCACTTATATACTCGATGAAAATCAAGAATTGCGTTGTCGTCTTCAGGGTTCTTCGGTACTCACGTACTAAATGTACGCCTAGCACCTCGACCCTTTGACTCCTGCTACTATCATGATTTTGATCTTCGTCTATCAACTCTTCATTTACGAGCAGTATATAAAAACAAGTCATGAATATAAGGAAATACTGTAAAAAGATCAAGAAGAAATAACATAAAAAGAAATTTAATTTTAATCGTAGATGCTTTTAATTAACCTTTAATTCGATGTAAGACATTTTAATAGCCTATTGTGTCATTCCATAACTGTTGAAAGTTAAAAAAATCGTCATTGCGAGCAAACGTACGTGAGTGCGGCAATCCATGAAGCTTGTCATATAGATTGTTTCGTCGACCTACGGTCTCCTCGCTAATAGACAGTTTTTTAACTTTCAACAGTCGTGGGGTGAAATCATCCCTAATGGCAATGATTACTTGAGCCTACTATTAATTTTTTACATCGATACTTGAGGTTAATTAGATTACCCTACAGAAATGTAGAAAATCCTTGCTTAAAATAACTAAATCCACTAGAAATTATTACTTTTATCATGGAGCAAATATATGGGGCAAAAAAATAATCCTAATAACAGTTTGTTAGAAAAGCAAACAAATAATATTAATTATGATGATTTTCCTTATGAAAGTTTTCCTTTTACTTATACAAGACCGGAACATTTAAGAACTATTGGTCTATTATTTAACATGAAACCTCCTGCTATAGATACTGCTAGGATACTTGATATTGGTTGTGCTGAAGGTGGCAATATGATTGATTTTGCTGAAAGTTACCCAAAATCTTATTCTTTAGGAATTGATTTGTCAAAAGTCCAAATTGTTAATGGCATGGAAATAATTAAGAGTTTAGGTCTTAAAAATATTGAACTAAAACAATTATCTATACTAAATCTTGATGAGTCAGTTGGTAAGTTCGATTATATAATTTGCCATGGAGTAATCTCGTGGGTGCCTACTATAGTTAAGGACAAGATTTTTGAAATTTGCAATAAATTATTAAACCCCAACGGTATTGCCTTTATTAGTTATAATACTCTGCCAGGCTGGAATATGCAAAAAACTATCAGAGATATGATGATGTTTCACAGTAGCACCTTTACTGACAACCATAGTAAAATACAACAAGCTAGATTATTATTAGATTTTGTTAATGATTCTTTAGAAGGTTCAGATAATTCTTATTCTAAATTCTTACAACACGAAACTAAACTTCTTAAAACTACAAATGATTCATATTTACTACATGAATATCTTGGAGAAGAAAATACAGCTTTTTATTTCCATGAATTCATAAGTACAGCTAGAAAACATAATTTAAATTACCTTGGAGATTCTGCACTTTCTGCGATGTTTGTCGGTAATTTATCTGCCAAGGCTGCAGAACAATTACAAGCGATAAATGATATTGTTAGAACCGAACAATATATGGATTTTATCACTAATCGTAAATTTAGGACTACTTTGTTATGCCACAATAATGTCACTATAGATAGGAAAATTGAACCAAGTAAGTTAAGTGATTTTTATACTACTGCTAATATTATACCAGTAATACCTGAAAATGAAGTGGATATGAGTAATACAGTAGAAAGTTTAGGATTTCATTATAATAATAATTCAGAATCCCCTAATATTTCAACGTCTTCTCCTATAATAAAGGCAGTTTTCTATGTTTATGCTGATAATATTGGTAATCCTTTGACTTTGGATAAAATTTGTAAATTGGCTATGAAAAAATTAGAAAAATTACAGCTTAAAGATATTAGAGCAGAATTAGATCCTGTAATTATAAAACTAATGTTACAAGGGTACGTACAAATATTTGCAACAAAACCTCAGTCAGTATATGAAATCTCGGCAAAACCAAAAGTAAGTGATTTAGCAAGATATCAAGCTCAAAAATTAGACTCAACTAATTTGTTTGTGACAAATCGAGTTAATGCTGTTGTTCCATTGCAATTGCATGAAAAATATATTATTGAGCTATTAGATGGACACAACTCTATTCAGCAGATTGAAGAAAAAATATTTGAAAAATTTGCTTTTGGAGTATTAGTGGCATCTAATGAAAATGGTAAGATAAGCGACGAAAACCTTTTAAAGCCATTTATTAGTCATTATGTAGATGTTTGCTTGCAAAAATGCAAAAGAAATTATTTATTAATTGGGTAAAGTGATGTTAGTTGATAAAATTAAGACCAAAGTCGGTCATGAAGAGATAAATGTGATTATCGAGATTCCAATGCAAGATAGTCCTATAAAATATGAGATGGATAAGGAATCAGGAGCAATATTTGTTGATAGGTTTATGCAAACTGCTATGTTTTACCCATGTAATTATGGGTTTATCCCGCATACCTTATCAGAGGATGGAGACCCAGTAGATGTATTGGTTGTATCACATTATCCTGTCATACCTAGCTCTGTGATTAGGTCACGCCCTATTGGTGTTTTAATGATGGAAGATGAATCTGGATTGGATGAAAAAATTATTGCTGTGCCTAGCTCTAAACTAGATATTACTTTTGATTCAATAAAAGATTTAGATGATCTTTGCCCGATGTTGAAACAACGTATAGTACATTTTTTTGAACATTATAAAGATCTAGAGAAAGGTAAGTGGGTGAAGGTAACTGGCTGGGAAAATGCTCAAAAAGCTAAGGAGTTGATTAATGAAGGTATATTAAGGGTATCTACTAATACCATTTCCGAAAACTAATCATCACGTCGTCGTACTTCATGATCTCCGCTCCTCACGTACTAGTTGTACGCGAAGGTAGCCGACACTCGTACTCCGAGTAGCAATTTAGTTTTGGGAAATGGTATAAGATAGAAAATCAATAATTGGCATTTGCTTTATGACCGAAAACGATAAGGTGAAGAACAGTGCTTACATAACATCGAGGCGGCTTAAATGAAAGGCGAAGGATATACATTATTTCGTTCTGGAATTATAGTATCTGTCTTTACTTTAATCTCCCGTATATTTGGTTTGGCTCGCGAATTATTCATTGCTTCATTATTTGGTGCTGGTAATATTGCTGATAGTGTTAATGTTGCTTTTAAATTACCCAACCTATTTAGGCGTATTTTTGGGGAAGGGGCGCTTTCAGTCGTTTTTGTACCTATTTTTAATACAAAACTCATAGAATCTCGAGAAGCAGCACGCCATTTCACTGGCATTATCTTTACTATTTTACTTATTACTTTAGTGAGTGTGGTAGTGTTAATGCAGATTTTCATGCCATCATTAATGTTCATTATTGCTCCTGGTTTTCATGAAGATCTAGACAAGTTTAATTTGACAATTATTTTGTGTCGCATTACCATGCCATATTTAATTTTTATCTCGGTAAGTGCTTTACTAGGGGGAATTTTAAATTCAGTAAAAAGATTTGCAGCTTTTGCTTTTTCTCCGATCATTTTAAGTATTACTGTTATAATTACAACAGTAATATTACAAGAACATATATCTACTCCTATATCGATTAGTTTATCTTTGTTGATTGCTGGGTTATTACAAATTATCTTTATGTTTTTTTGTGTAATTAGGGTTGGTTTATCATTCCCACTAGTTTTTGACCCATGTAATAAAGATGTAAAAAAGTTTTTGTTTGGTATGGGTCCAGCGACTATTAGCTCTGGATTTCAGCAACTTAACTTATTTATCTCGCAATCAATAGCTAGCTTCATCGAAGGAACAATTTCAATATTATCCTATGCAGATAGAATATACCAATTTCCTTTATCTATAATAGGGGTAACTTTTGGTACTATATTATTACCAGAATTATCAAAAACATACCAAATGAATGATTTAGAAAAAGCAGCAAGGATTCAAAATAATGCTATTAAAGTTGGACTTTTATTATCTTTGCCAGCTGCGTTCGGTATTATCGCTTTATCAGAATCAATCATTCATGTAATATATGAGCGTGGAGCTTTTACTTATGCTGATACAATTAAAACTGCTGAAGCTATTTCCGGTTTTGCCCTTGGTTTACCAGCTTTTATACTTGCCAAAATTTTGATGCCTATATTTTATGCTAATAGTGATACGAAAACTCCTTTAAAAATAACATTATATTCTCTTACTGTGAATACTATATTAAATATCGTTCTGATGAAACCATATGGTCATCTTGGTATCGCTCTTGGCTGCTCTATTACCGCTTGGTATAATGTTTGGTTGTTATATATATATACAAAGAAGTATGGTCATTCTTTCATTGATTCAAAATTATACTTTTTTTGTGGCAAGATTTTATTCAGCTGCGTAATAATGGTACTAGTAATTTGGGTGATTAAGCACTATTGTTCTGAATATTATTATTCTGAATTGTTATTAGTAAAAACTTTTATGCTGGCAGCCACAATTTTATCTGGAACGATGACGTTTTTTCTAATGATTTATTATTTTAGACTTTATCCAAAATAATATATAGAAAGGTTTAAAATGCATTCGCAAAGCCGCTTTAAGAATACATTTTTCCTTACTTTGGCGATGTTTAGCTGAATCAGAAATAAAACGTCATTGCGAGAAGGTGCTTGCACCATAACTGTTGAAAGTTTACAAACACCTATACCATAGCGTCATTGCGAGCGTAAGCGAAGCAATCTAGGAAACAATCTATAGATAAATGATGTTACTGGATTGCTTCGTCGACCTTACGGTCTTCTCACTAATAGACGTGTAGAGAAGGTGTATTTACTAATATTAAAGCCAATTCGGGATAAGATTAACTAATTCTTATCCTGAATTGGGGTGTCTATCAACTCTTGAAATCATAGTAGTATATTAATGATGAAAACTGAATCTAATTATCAAGATTTTTTGAAAACTATAGCCATAATAACCATGGTAATAGATCATTTAGGGTTATACTTTTTCCCTGAATACGAGATAATGCGGGTTATTGGTCGTATTAGTATGCCTATTTTCTGCTTTTTTGTTGGCTATAATTTTCATAAAAAACCAAAAATTAAAATTCTTGTAGTCGGAGTTCTACTACATATTTTTACTACTATATTATTTAAGCAGTTCACCACAACTAACATACTTATTCCTATTTTTCTAGGTCAGTGCTATCTTTATTGTTTTCAAAATAGCCTAAATAATTTTTTCTATAAGGGTTATTGTCATGTTGTCTTCCTTGGGACTCTTTGGTTCTGCACTTGGTTCTTGGTTGATTATGGTACCATAGGTTTAGCTATCATGTTACTTGGCTATATAGCTAAACATGATCTAGGTAATCTTAGGATTGCCGTTGCAATATCTATGATTTTGACTGTACTGCATACCATTGCTGTTTTTCCCTTGTCGTATATCTATGTACTTATAGTAGTTATATTTGGAGTTTTACAATATATATTTATGGTTGCAAGAAATTTTGAACAAAAAATTGCTATAAATTTGCGAATTATAAGCCATAATGCTTTATATATCTATGCTATACATCTAGCAATTTTACAATTTCTATTTTTTAAATTCTACTTACAGAATTGATAAATCAGTTAATAAACTGTGCTAAAATGTCTATGTTTCAAAGAAAAATATAGAATCTACACATAATTGTCTTATCCCTTGTTGACAATTATTAAGAAAAAGAGTAACATGTTTGTTGAGTTTAATAATTAACTCTTTAATAGCATGAAAACCTTGTATCTATCGATTTATTTGGTTTAATTTCTACGGAAGAGTTGCGAATTAAGTTCAAATAAGTAACTCTATACTAAAAGGTTTTTATGGCTACTAAAGTAGGTAAGGTTAAATGGTTTAATACAACCAAAGGTTTCGGTTTCATCCAGCCAGACGATGGGGGGAGTGACGTTTTTGTTCACATCTCGGCTGTAGAGCGTGCCGGTATCCGTAATCTTAATGAAGGTCAAAGTGTTGGCTTTGATCTAGAAGATAATAAGGGGAAAATTTCTGCTGTTAATCTACAAATAAAATAATATTTATTTAAAACTACAAGCAACTACTCAAAATTTATGAGTGGTTATTAAACTAGTGAATTTTGGGTAGTATCATCTTTTTATACACTTCATGGATTATTTTTTGTAATTCAGTGTTTCACTGTAAGTTAAAGTTATAATTTTGTTGGAACATAATACAACAGTTTTTTACTATACAATTAATTGACAACTCACATTATAACGTAAGAACTTAATCATACACTTATTCTTTTAAAGTATAGAATATATGTTTACTCAAATGCTTTGACTAACCTGAATTAGATGTAATACATCGGTTTAATAGCCTAAGGTATCATCCCTACACCTTCGATGTACCACAATTCGGGATAAGAATTAGTTAATTCTTATCCCGAATTGGGGTAAAGCATTTGAGCATTTTTAATTTAAGATAAATAATATTGGACTTATATAATGAAAAGTTTTAATTTACCAAATGAAGTGATTATATCACTTGAACGCATGAACATAACCTCTCCAACGGAAATTCAAAGAAAGGCCATACCGGTTGCTATGCAAGGTAATGATGTTCTAGCTTCTAGTCAAACTGGTTCGGGTAAGACCCTTGCCTATTTGCTACCAATAATCAATTCTTTTATACAGACTAAATCAATGTCTTTGGTACTTGTTCCAACTCGGGAATTAGCTACTCAAGTGCGTGATACTTTAACTAAGGTAACTACTCAAATAAAACTTCCTAGTGCGGTTTTGATAGGCGGTGAACCAATGCATAAACAATTTACACAACTAAAAGTAAATCCTAAAGTTATAATTGGCACACCAGGTCGTATCATAGATCATTTACTTCGTGGTACTTTAAAATTAAATACTATCCAACTGGTAGTACTTGATGAAATGGACAGAATGCTTGATATGGGTATGAAAGAACAATTAGAAGAAATAAATAAATATATACCTGCAAAACGCCAGGTTTTAATGTTTTCAGCTACTATGCCAAAACATATTATTGCATTATCGCAAAAATACGTGGTTAATCCTCATCGTATTACTGTTGGATCAACTACTAAGGCTGCATCTCAAATAAAACAAGAAACTTTGCGTGTTTCTGATAAAGAGAAATTTCCTGAGCTTATAAAGCAATTAAATGAACGTGATGGTTCTATAATTATTTTTGTAAAAACTAAGCGTGGTGCTGATCAGCTTGCAAAAATGTTGAAATTTGAAGATCATAAAGCTGAAGCTATACATGGTGATTTAACACAAGGTAGACGTGATCGTGTAATTTCATCATTTCGCTCTTCTCGTCATAGGATCATGGTGGCAACAGATGTTGCAGCTCGTGGCTTAGATATACCTCATACACAGCATGTTATCAATTATGACTTACCAATGGCTCCAGAAGATTATTTGCATAGAATAGGTAGAACTGGTAGAGCTGGTCTCTCAGGTTGTGCATTATCATTCATTTCGCCAGAAGATAATATCAGATGGAAAGCTATTGACCGCCTAATAAATCAAGGTGAAACTACTTCAAGAGCAGATATGAGGGAAAGTAAGAATCGCAGGAAACCATTTAATGGTCATAATGGCAAAAAAAGTTATTTTCCTCGTAATAACAATGATAGAAAACCTTATGCTGGTTCTGCTAGAAATAATAAAGCATTCTAATATCATAGTACCCTACATTTTTCTATAATCGTCATAGCAAGGCTCTTTAGATGCCGTGGCGATCTAGGTAAACAGCGAAGCTGTTTTTTTAGAGTAACGCTTCGCGTATCCTAGGTTGCTGCGTTACCGCTTTTTCGCGACTCCTCACTAATAGATGCAGCTATTGTAATAGTGGTTATATAAAAAATGTAGGGTACTATGGCTAATACCTCTCAATTATCAAAACCAATTCTTCAGATCACTTGAGTATACTTATTTACTCAAAGTTTTCTGAGATTGGGAATATGCTTGTTGTTCAATGCTTGCAACCCTTGATATAACCTGTTGTTTGATACCAAGATCTACTACATGCTCATATCTCATTCCATTATCTAGCAGGATATGACCAAGTTTATTTACTAACTCTACATCCTTTTTAGAGAATTTACTAATAATTAATTCTGTAATTTCATATAAAAACTTCCAAGATAGCTCAACTCTATCATTGAGTGAGAGGTTCTTTTTATTATTTTCTTTATTAAATGGTTCTGCATTATTAGGATCATCAACAAGCGTTCTAACCGGTGTTTTCTTGCTCTTTTTATAAATAAAGAATGTAACAAACACTAGAAATAGACCTATTACAGCGATTATCAAATTAGTATTTTGCATAAAACCCTCAAATATATCTTACTGATACCATTTCCCAAAACTAAATTGCTACTCGGAGTACGAGTGTCGAGTACCTTCGCATACAACTAGTACGTGAGGAGCGGAGATCATGAAGTACGACCGTGATGATTAGTTTTCAGAAATGGTATGATAATGCCCTGCTACTTGACTCTATACCACACGATCTTCTTCTTGTGCTAAAAATTCTTCAAGCTTTTCTTTCGTATAATTTTTTTCTCTAAAATCACTTCATTGTCAAAAATATGTTGTACTGTTTTTTCTTCTAATAACGGACCTTTTAAGCGCTCAAGAGCATTAGGATTTTTTTTATAAAAATCAAATATTGCTGTTTCTTGACCTGGAAACTTCCTTGCTTGAGCCATAATAGCACTTACAAGATCTTTCTGTTCGATATGCAAATTCTTAATTTTCATATATTCGGATAACATTAGACCTATTCTAACACGACGTAAGACTAGCTTATTATAATACTCACTAATTTCTGCTTCTGATTTATCTTTAAATATCGAATCTGAGTCACTATTGCTCTTCTCAGTTTGAGATTTCAGAATACTTATCTCTTGGTCTATTAAAGATTTAGGAACATTAAACATTAATAGCTTTTCTAATTGATCAAATAAGCTCATTTTCATTAAAGTGCGTATAGGCTCACTATATTCATTTTCTATGCTTTTAGAAATATTATCACGTAACTCTTCTAGTGTTTCACAATTAAATTTCTTAGCAAACTCATCATCAACAACTAGCTCATCAGCAGAATGTACAGCCTTTACTTGTACAATAAACTTAGCCGGTTGACCTGCGACTTGCTTCATATGGTAATCTTCAGGAAATTTAACGTTGATTTCTACCTCGTCCCCAGTCTTACTTCCAATAAGCTGATCTTCAAAGCCCTCAATAAAAGTTCCACTACCAATTACTAGTTTATAATCTGTAACCTTACCACCTTTAAAAGCCTCATTATTGACATAACCAATCGCATCAATAGTAACTTCCTGCCCTTCTTTTACTTTCCCTTTACTTTCTTTATTATAAATTTTTGATATAGATGCAAGCTTATCTATTTGCTTATTAACATCATCTTCTTTAATTACTAACTTTGGATAAATAATTTTTATTTTTTTAAAATCTGGCAATTCAATATCAGGTAATAGCTCAAATTTTAGAGTAAATTCTATATCCTCATTCTCTTCATTACGTAAATTTTCTAACTGTGGATCACCTACTGTTTTTAGTTTATGATCTTTAATAACATGCTGTACTGCATGATTAATTTCATGGTTTACCACATCAGACCTAACAGATTGCTTATATTTTTTATTAACAATGCTGATTGGCACTTTACCAACACGAAATCCATCAAGCTTAACTTTTTTTGCTAAACTAGCTAATTCTTTTTGTACTTCATTGGCAATTTTAGAAGAAGGAAGGACTACTTTAACTTCAAAATCTAGACCTTCATTTTTAAGTTCTGTGACTTGCATACTAAAAAACTCATTAGCAATATTAAAACCTTACGAAAACTTGAAGAGCTACTAAATTAAATAAAGCTCTCCAGTTTTTGTATTATTATTTTGTGGTGCGGATGGAGGGACTTGAACCCCCAAGCCTTGCGGCGCTAGAACCTAAATCTAGTACGTCTCCCAATTTCGTCACACCCGCATAGCTGTACCCCTGACTACTTAACATAGATTGTTTTAACAACTTAATTAAATAGGTTCAGCTAGGAGTTTTATCAGAGAATTATAATACACATGATACAGACTTTGTAAATCGTTAATTTCTGTGTATTCATTAATTTTATGAGCTGTATTAGATTGTAAACCAAATTCCACAACAGGACAATAATTTTGGATAAACCTCGCATCAGAAGTACCACCACTAGTAGATAATTTTGTATATACTCCTGTTGTATTAGATACTACCCGAACAAAATCGGCAATTAACCCTACTGGTTCTTGGATAAAACAATTAGCTGAAGTTACACTACTTAATTCATATTTAAAGTTATATTTCGCACAATATTTATTAATTATCTGATCTATCAAATCTGTTATGCTCGATGATGAATGAAGATCATTAAAACGAATATTAAACTTTGTTGTAATTTTTGAAGGAATTACATTAGTAACATCATTACCTACATCAATAGACGTAACTTCTAGATTCGACTGTTGAAAAAATTCACTTCCTTCATCCAGTCGATAATTAACCAACTCATTGAGTATCTGAACTAAAGGAGTAATCGGATTACTGGCTTGTAATGGATATGCCACATGCCCCATTGTACCATATAGAACTAGGTTAAAGTTAATACTTCCTCGCCGACCAATTTTTATGGTATCACCTATTTGACGCTCATTTGTTGGTTCACCTACAATAGCAAGATCGATCAAATTATTACCACCCTTATGCAAATATTTTAACATTTCCACAGTGCCATATTTGGCGTTTCCTTCCTCATCGCTAGTAATTAGAAAACTAATTGAACCATGCGGAGTTGGATTTAACTTAATAAAATCTAAGCTAGCAGCTAGGAAACATGCTATCGCTCCCTTCATGTCAACAACTCCCCTACCATAAATCTTATCACCTACGGTAGTTGCTATAAAAGGGTCGTTAAGCCATAATGCCTTATCACCTGTTGGCACGACATCAACATGTCCAGCAAAACAAATATTAGGTCTTGCATTACCATAAACAGCATAAAGATTGGTTACTTTATAATTATCCTCTCCAAATATTTTGATTTCAGTCTTAAAACCATTTTTTTCTAATAATTCATTAATATATTCAATACAACCACTACTCTCAGGAGTTACTGATTGAAAACTAATTAAGTCTTCAAGAAATTTTATCAAGATAACCTCCAATAGTCATCAACTTATAGTTCTTCCTAAAAATTCCTCTCTCATATCTAGCCAATGTTTTATTCTCTGACAACCAAAACAGACACACCCGAGTGCCGCACAATCTTGGACGCATTGGGACCTAACATATAATCTCTGAGTTGTGGTCTTACTGCTGAAATAATGATTAAGTCAGCTTTCACTTCATTGGCATATTGTATTATTTCATCATATACTGCCCCTCGACCAATATGCAATTCAACTTCGATCTCCTCCGGCACATATTGTCTAATTAATTCTGTTACTTGTACCCGATATTTTTCTTTTTGATCTTTTGCCCAACTTTTAGGCAAATAATCCTCAACCATTTTCATACCGAAATCCGAGATGATATAAAGAAAATGTAATTTGGCACTAAAAATAGTAGCAAAACTTAAAGCCTTTGGTAATATCACCTTAACTGATTGTTTATCCGACAAATCTATTGGTATTATTATATTTTTAAACACAATTAACACTACTCCGGTGCATTTATATTATTATCTATTTCTTACTACTGAATGTTTTGGCAAAACAAAATTATTGGTATCAGCAAAATGCTTAATATCTATATTATATAACATATAATTAGAATGTTTAAAATGTTTTACGTTTTTGTGAAACATTCCGATAAATTTATCCAATAGTTTAGCATCCATATTGCTATTAGTAACTAAAATTGCTGTTACTGCTACTGTATTCTGATCGAGAGTGATCCCAGGATATAATGTTTTATCCAGTAATGCCTTATGAAAAGCTTTATTAGTGGCGATTAATTGTGCAATTTTATTATCTTCAATAGGTACAAAATCAACTTTACAGCTATTAGCAATAAATCCCACCAAGGCATTAGGATGACCTACCGTCATCATTATCACATCAATTTTACCGCTACAAAATTCTTTTATTGACTCTTCATAATTAATTTCATCAACATCTATTGGTTCTTTAGTAAAATTATATAACTTCCTTATAGCATTGTAGGTAATAGTATTACTAGAGAATGGCAAGCCATTTGATATTCTCTTACCCTCAATATCTGCAAAAGTCTTTATCTCATCCCGATTTTTTACAACAACAGTAAAAAACTCATCATATAGATTAAGTACCTGACGCATTTCTTGCATTTTTTCTGTATTAGAGTAATACCCAGTACCTTCAAAAGCCTCAAGTGCTACATTAGATTGCACTAAAGCTAAATCTATCTTACCTTCTTTTAGCAAAGCTAAATTTTCAACCCCTCCACTAGTAGGTACTACTTCACAATTCACACTTTTATCAGCTAAAGTAAAGGTTTTACACAGATCCAATCCGATAGAGTAATAACCCTTCAAAATAGAACCAGACCCAATTCTCACTGTTTTCTGTGAAGCAAAAACACAATTACTAGTAAAAAATAGGCAAAAAACTACCAATAAAACTCTGAAATTATTCATAAATAACACTATACACTAAAAATAATTGACCACTAATACCTTAAGACTTAAAATTTAATAAATCATTTTCCCTATCCAAAGTACCTTTACTATTATTGATAATCAAGATAATTGTTACAATTCATGTGTAAAAAAATCCTTATTCCTTACCAAGTGTGCAAATTTTATTAACTTAAGTAACCTCGGTGTCATCCCCGCGAAGGCGGAGATCTTAAAAATCTTTAAGTCTAAGATGTTTTGTATTCTTAGATTCCGCACCGAAGCACATAGGTGTCAACTTAAGAGCGTAATGATTGAGCATGTATAAGTAAATCAAACCTAAACGTCATTGCGAGAAGCTGCTGCAAGCGGCGACGCGGCAATCTAAGATACGCGAAGCGTTACTCTAAAAAACAGCTTCGCTGTTTATCTAGATCGCCACGGCATCTAACGAGCCTTGCTATGACGGCTGTGTTTAATTTGTTTATACATGTTCAATCATTACGCTCTTAAGTTGACGCCTATGCACCTACACGGGAATGACATCAACCTTTAAGGACTATTATACTTACTAAAACTTGCACACTTAGTTATTCCTTATAATATGCTTCTCCAATTTCAATTTCACTACGATTATTTAACTTACGCCAATTATTGGTGTCCCTAAGTGAGTAGATGCAGCCACAATATTCTTGCTTATAAAAATTTTCACGTTTAGCTATTTCGTACATTCTACTGCTACCTCCATTTTTACGCCAATTATAAGTCCAGTAAGTTATTCCATCGTAATGAGAAGCAGCCTTGATCCCTGATTCATTAATTTGATCCATATCTTTCCAGCGGGAAAGACCAAGAGAGCTGGTAATAACTTTAAAATCATTCTCATAGGCATAAAGAGCTGTCCGTTCAAAACGCATATCAAAACACATAGAACAGCGTTTACCTCTTTCTGGTTCATATTCCATACCTTTGCTTCTCGCAAACCAATTCTGCACGTCATAATCTGCGTCAATGAAACTGATACCCATTTTTTCAGCAAAACGGATATTTTCATTTTTACGAATTTCATACTCTTTTTTAGGATGAATATTAGGGTTATAGAAAAAAATAGTTAAATTAATACCGGACATTAACATTTTTTCCATCAGCTCTCCTGAACATGGAGCACAGCAGGAGTGTAGTAGTACTTTACTTTCACCATTTGGTACTTCTAGAATTTCATTCATAATTATCTGTTAATTTTCTTTATAAAATTTTAAAATAACATACAATATAGCTAACTCGATTAGTATTTATCCATAGTTGATCTAGGGCAATGTTGTCATCCCCGCGTAGGCGGTGATCTAAAATAGTGTTCAGAAAACCCTGAAATATTATAGATTCCTGACCGAAGGGGGGATTACATCCTTTCCGTTGAAACAAATGGATAAATGTTAGTCGGGTTAGCATTAAGATATTGTATTGTAGAAAAAAGTATAATAAATTATTATTTTTTATTAACAATAATTTTGTTACTAAATATTGAATATTGGTTTAATTGAGAGATATATTATGTTAAATAAAACGACCAATTTACCGGAAGGTTTTGTGTATTTGGATCAAATAGATCCTACTATAATTCAACAGATGATGTATTATGATACTAGAAATTTTATAGGAAAGCAGATCGATGGCTATAAAGCTAATAGAGCTGTACTAACTAAAGAAGCGGCTATTGCCTTAAAAAATCTTCAGCAAGATATAAAAAATGATAACTACTCTTTGGTAATTTATGATGCTTATAGACCTAATAAAGCTGTACAACATTTCATCAGCTGGGGAGAAGATGTTGCTGATCAAAAAATGAAAGACTCTTATTATCCATACATTAATAAGGCTGAAATTTTTCAATTAGGTTATGTTGCTAAACGATCACCTCATAGTCGTGGAAGTACTGTAGATTTAACTATTATCGAACTTGGAAAACAATTAAATCCAAACCCTAAAATGATAAAAAGACCTCTAAAAGATGGTCGTCTAATCCCTTATTTTGATGATAATACGGTTGACATGTATAGCTCTGTAGATCTTATGGATCTAGTATCCTCCCATGATAGTAAACTAATTGATGAACTTTACTTACAAAATCGTAATTATCTACGTGAAAAAATGAAAAAACATAATTTTAAGGAATATTCGGTTGAGTGGTGGCATTATACCTTACAAGACGAACCTTATAAAGATAAATATTTTGATTTTGATGTTGAATAAACTTCTTGCATTAAGTATAATAACTTAAAAAAAAGTAATAATTATTTAAGGAGGAATTAAAATGAGTAAAGATAAAAATATAGAAGCTAATAAAGAACTCTTACAAAAGACAGCTTGTAGATTAGGAATTTCTGAAGATGAACTTCTCAGTGGAATCCCAGAAACAACATTATCTTGGCCTAACCCAAAAGTCCTTGGAGGTTATCTAAAGAATATGCAACCGGGTATGACTTCAGCAAAAGTATTAGAGAAGCAACTAGCCAAAGATCCATTTGGCAATTTTGCCCTAAATTTTATCCCTGGAATCATAGATTAGATTTGCTTAATAAACCACAAGAGAACTCTTCTCAACAACAGGAAGAAACGTCTAGTGCTGTTAGTTGCGAGGTGTCCAAGGATGATTCAAAAAAATCGGATGAAGTCTCAAATGTATCAACAGAAGCTATATCTATAAAACCACTAGAGGCATCTAGTGCTGCTAGCTGTCAGGAGAGTACTCTTGGTAGTTGGAGTAACGATAATAAAAAACTCTTAGAAACTATAGCTACACTATCACAAAAGTCTAAAGATGAAGTTTTAAATGAAAATCCCCTGCTAAATGAAGATTTACCTAACCCTGAACTTAAAGAGTATCTAGAAGCACTGATAGAGAGCCTAACAATTAATGATTCTTATACAAACGACAATCCCCCTAATGATGTAGCAGCTGGCAGTTCACATGAAATGTCTAATGTTGCTAGCTGCGATTTAACGGGTGAAAATCTACCCTTTAACGAGGACTGCAATTAACCTCAGCTTGATGTAAGACATCGGGTTAATAGCCTAGGTGTCATCCCTGCCCCTTCGGATGTCACCCACAGCTGTCGAAAGTTCAATAAACGTCATTGCGAGGAGTCGCGAAAAAGTGCATAGGTGTCAACTTAAGAGCGTAATAATTGAGCATGTATAAGTAAATCAAACCTAAACGTCATTGCGAGAAGCCGCTGCAAGCGGCGACGCGGCAATCTAAGATACGCGAAGCGTTACTCTAAAAAACAGCTTCGCTGTTTATTTGGATCGCCACGGCATCTAACGATGCCTCGCGATGACGGCTGTGTTTAATTTGTTTATACATGTTCAATCATTACGCTCTTAAGTTGACGCCTATGCGAAAAAGCGGCGACGCGGCAATCTAGGATACGCGAAGCGTTACTCTAAAAAAACAGCTTCGCTGTTTACCTAGATTGCCACGGCATCTAAAGAGCCTTGCTATGACGATTATAGAAAAATGTAAGGTACTAATGGTTTGCAACTTTCGAAGTAGGAGAAGTATGCTCAAATCATTTAAATTCCATTTCCCTATCATGTCTAATATGGACTACGTAGATGGTATCATCATATATTCGATATCGTAGTATATAACCTGATAAGCCAAATCGAATATATAAATCCCTATAATCTATTAGATTAGTCACCGGTTTACCTGTCAAAGGAAATTCTATAAGTGTGATAACTGCTTTCTTTATTAGACCTCTTGCAGAATTCGCTTCTGCTAGGGAATTTGTAGGAGGGTCGGAACGCAGAACCGCAGCGTACTCAAACGTACGTGAGGATTCGAGTACCGCACCGACGCACAAATTACCAGCAGAAGTAGAATTATGCAAAAGGTCTATTGTTTCTGCTGCTCTCTTTGCAGCATTAGGATTATTTCTATCAATGAATTTTCTCAGTCGTACCAAATCTGCAATTGCTGATTCCAACCATACTAATCTTTCCATTAAGGTCTTTCCTCTTCTTTATCACTTCCCCATCTATCAAGCCACTCAGTTATTTTGTCATTTCCTAAAAATTTACCTTCCCCTGCTTCTTGCCAACGCTGTATCGTCTCTTGTTTTAATTGTTCTTCATGTTCCTCTGATTTGAGATAATTAGTAATTGCTTCCTTCATCAGCCAGTGTGCTGAACGTCGCTTAATTTTACCAAGCACTTGCAACCTCTTCTTAATTTGCGGTGCAAGTTTCACGCTTACTACAATATTATCATCAGCTCTTTTCATACTCAGTCTCCTTTATAGTATTAAGTAACCGAAAGTTCGATGTAACAAGTTACATCGAACTTCCGCTAAGTATTTATAAGTAATACTATACACTACTTAATTTGTGTTTGCAACTCTCGAATTAGGAGAAGTGTACAGGGTAATTTAAAAGTCGGGCTGCAAGCCTAATAGATAAAGGAAAAAGTGCTTAATATGCACTCGATGTCATTCCCGCGTAGGCGGGAATCTAAAAAAATAAGCCTGAAAGACTATTAAGTAATATAGATACCTACCTTCGCAGGGATGACATCGATAGTGGTTAGATTTCTATCTATAGCAACTAATGATTGTGACTTTTAAATTGCCCTGTATATATTAATCACTTAAATTCTTGATTTTGTTAACTATAGAATATATTTCTTTTTTGCTGTAGCTTCTTCCAAAATTTTCATTAGCTATATCTGTGACACTTTTTGCACTCCATCCTTTAGATAAGTATAAATCTATAAATTTTTTTAAGTCATCTGCAAGAAGAGCTTTATTAGGTTCAGCAGCACCAGAAATTAGCAGTACTATTTCCCCCTTAATAATGTTCGAGTTATAGAAATTTATTACATCTTCTATTAACCCAGACTTTACTTCTTGATAAAATTTAGTAAGTTCTCGTGCTACACATACCTCCCTATTACCAAAAACAGTAAAAGCTGTATGTAGCGATTGTTCTATTCTGCTAGCAGTTTCAAAAAAAATCAAAGTTGCTTTTATATTAGATAATTCTGTAAAAATCTTCTTTTTACCTTCAATAGTTTTTGGTAAGAATCCAGCAAATAAAAAGCGATCTGATGGTAATCCAAAAATGGTTATAGAGGTAGTTAATGCCGAAACGCCCGGCACTACATCTATGTGATAATTAAGTTTCCTTAAATCTCTTACTAGTTTATAACCAGGATCAGCAATTAACGGTGTTCCAGCATCAGATATTAGACTAACTATTGCTCCATTATCAATTAATGTGCGGATAAATTCTCTTTCTTGATAATCACTATGATCATTATATACTTGTAACTTAGTCTTTATATTATGTTTTGCTAGTAATTTTCTTGATATTCTAGTATCCTCACACAGTATAATTGTGGAATTTTTTAACGTTTCTAAAGCCCGGAGTGTTATATCATCTAGGTTACCAATAGGTGTTGAGACAATGTACAGTCCTGGTTTGAAGATCATAATTTAATCCTATAAGTAAGCATTATGAGCAATATAAAAGACTTCCTGCATAAGTCAAAGAAGCTTTCGAGATTTTTAGGAGAAACGAAGCCGAGTCGAGGCACGTACTCAAATGTACGTGAGGAACTAAGGCGAGTTTCGACGACAAAATCACCAACTAGATTGACTTATGCACAAAAATTTTTAAAGGTCACCTTATCATTTATATGTCTTGTCTCTTTATTTTCTTGCCAATCTAATAAGGAGGTTGTTGTTCCTAGGGCAAAAGAAATTGCTCAGGAAACTCTAGAAGTGGCTATTTTAATGCCCCTAACAGGAGAACATTCTACATTAGGTAAGCAATACAACCAATTAATTAAAATGGGTCTAGAAGATGGCTTAAAAACTTATGTTCATGTTACTTCTTATGATGGTTCTAATGAAAAGCAGGTACTTGCTGCAATGGATAAAATACTGCTACGTAAAACAAAAATTATTCTCGGACCATTATATTCAAATCTTACTTCTCTAATTGCCAATAAAGCTAAAGCACATGATGTTATTATCATTACCATGTCTAATAATCCTGTATTGGCAGACAAAAAACTTTTTGTATTCGGTCATGCTCCGTCAAAGCAACTCATAAAAATAATTAATTACTTTGCCGATCATGATTATAAAAATTTCATTGCACTTTTACCTTCAGGTAGTCATGCACAAACTATAAACCAACTTATCCAAAATATACTAATTCAAAAAAATTCTACCTTAGTGCGGAGTGAATTTTATGCTAATATACCGGAATCAATAGAAAAGGCGGTTTTAACTGTCTCAAATAGTGTTGATAATTTAAATGAAATGGAGGATACGGCAACTAAACCTGTAATTTATCTGTCAGATGATAGTAAAAATTTAGATTTGCTTTTTGATAGTATTCATAAGCATAATTTAGATAAGAAAGCAATTATAATAGGTGATAACAGAATTGATATCGATCGTTCTGAACCTATAAGTATTATCTTCACCGGTTCATTGAATATTGTCAATAGTAATATAATAGAAAGGGCTAAAAATATAGGTATTAATCATTTGTCTTTCATGCATGCTGTAGCTTATGATCTAGGAAGGATAACATCAAAATATATAGATACCAACTTTACCGAAGAACGATTTTTAGCAGCTATTAATGGCAAAACCCCATATACTGGTATATCAGGTAATGTCTACTTCATCGATTCAATAGCTCAAAGAGAGTATGATATAATTAAGAAAGAAGATGGTCTGTATAGTACCATAGCAAAAAGCGATAACAAATTATGACTTAGACGGGGTAAATCTATCAATTTATTGCGTAATTTATCTAAATGACATATAGTAATAAATGATAAAATAACTTACACAAGTATTTGATATAAAATATGGAAAAATTAATAACAAACATGGATCAACATGGCAGAATATTGATTCCATCAGAAATAAGAGAAAGGCTTAATATACAACCGGGTGATAAAGTTAATCTAGAAGTTTATGAAAATGAGGTAAAGATAATTAATGCTAACCAAATAATAGATGAGATGCATGCAATCTTTACAAAAAACCAAAATAATAGAAAAGATTCAGTGGTAGATGATTTTATAAATAGAAAGCATGAAGAATACCAAATAGAAGAAAATAGAAGTATAAAAAATGGCTAATAAAATAGTGTTTGATTCCTCTGCTCTTATAATAGACTTCTTTCGAAACTCGCTTATGCGCAAGGGTGTGAAGGAGACGCGGAACCTCGACCCGCAGCGTACTCTAATGTACGTGAGGATTCGAGTACCGCATCGACGTACAAATCACCAGCAGAAGTAGAGTTTCGAAAGAAGTCTAATGCTATTTGCAAAAGAACTTGGATATGAATCCATAAGGCAGCATATGAAATATGCAATAATCTCAAGTGTAAATATTGCGGAAGTATACAAATACTGTATTGAAGTACAAAATTTAACAGAAGACGACTGTAGAAACCTGATAAAGCTTTCCGGTATCAAAATTATAGATTTTTGTGAAGAACAAGCATATCGCTCTTGCTACCCAATCCTCCTGAATTTACTATAGTAAACTTCGGTGCAGAGTCTAAAAATATATAATATCTTTCTTGGTTATTTTTTTAGATATTGCTACTTTCGCAGGAATGACGTAGAAGATGCTTAAGTTAAGGTTAAATTTAATGATACAGTCTATAAAATATTCAAAAAAAACTCAGTCCAATTTTATCTTCAATTTGTTAACATTTTTGATAATCGCTAGCATCCTTATCTTTATTGCTTGGGGTTTAAAGCAGATGGCAGCACCAATAACTGTATTAGAGCAGCAACCAGTAACTCTAGAATATAGTAATCTTTTTCAGTATTCTCTCAGAACGCTTTTGAGGATGCTAATTGCAGTAATTGTCTCATTAATTTTTACTTTTATTTATGCCAGCCTAGCTGTTAAAAGCAAGAAATGTGAACAAATATTAATTCCGTTACTAGATATTCTTCAATCTCTTCCTATTCTTGGATATATTTCTTTTACAGTTACAGTTTTTTTAGCTCTTTTCCCGTCAAGTATTATGGGAGCTGAATGTGCAGCGATATTTGCCATTTTTACATCGCAAGTTTGGAACATGACATTTAGTTTTTATTATTCGCTTAAGAATATCCCACAAGAATTGCATGATGCAGCATATATTTTTAGAATGTCAAAATGGAGGCAATTTTGGCAGGTCAGCGTTCCATATGCAGTGCCAGGATTAGTTTGGAATATTGTAGTATCAATATCTAGTGGATGGTTTTTCGTAGTAGCTTCAGAGGTTATCACAGTTGGCAATACCCATATAACCTTGCCTGGAATAGGATCATATATTGCTTTAGCAATTACACAGAAAGATCTTTATGCAATTAGCTCAGCAATTATGTCAATGTCACTGGTGATTATATCATATGATCAATTGCTACTTAGACCTCTAGTGGCATGGTCTGATAGATTTCGTTATGAAATGAATGCAGGTAATAACGTGCCACATTCTTGGGCATTCAATTTATTTCAAAGAAGTTTGATTATTCACAAATTATTCTCCCCTATTGCTTATATTGCAAAATTTATACTTTATCTCCCCATACTTAATCGTTATAGCGAAATAAATTCAAGTTCATCAAATAATTTTTCCAATAATACTTCGTGGAGCGATTATTTATGGTATACTGTACTGGGCGGCATAGCATGTTTTTCGGTCTATTACATATATCATTTCTTGCATTACGATATTGGTTGGTCTGAACTATTGAACGTATTTGTTTTAGCATCAATTACTATGTTACGTGTGGTAGTACTTATAATTCTTGCGGCAATTATATGGGTACCGATTGGTATATATGTTGGACTAAATCCTAAAGTAACAGCTATTGTACAACCACTAGCACAATTTTTTGCAGCTTTTCCAGCAAACTTATTATTTCCTATTGTCTTTATAATTATTACTCGTTACGATTTAAACCCTAATATTTGGCTTAGTCCTCTGATGATTATGGGAGCTCAATGGTATATATTATTTAATGTTATAGTAGGAGCATCTACTATTCCCAATGATCTTAAAGATGCCACAAGAATTTTTAAAGTCAGTGGTTGGAATTGGTGGTTCAAAGTCATGTTACCAGCAATTACCCCATATTTTATAACAGGAGCAATAACTGCATCAGGTGGGGCATGGAATGCTAGTATTGTGGCAGAAATTATTAATTTTGGCGATCGGAAAATAGCAGCAAGCGGTATTGGAAGTTATATAGCTGAAATGACAATAAAGGCTGACTTTAAAAAATAGTCTTAGGTATGGGAGTTATGGCTCTATTTGTGGTATTGTTTAATCGTTTATTTTGGCAACCGTTAAATGAGTATTCTATTAAAAGATTTCAGCTATAATTCTATGAATCTAGAATATCCGAAAATTCTTAAAAAAGTCTATTGCATTTAGCTGTAAAGTGATTATAATGTAATGTTTCGTTTAGCTAGCCTCAATTCGATATAAGGATTATTAATTCTTTATAGAATTGGCTTGTTATAAGAAAAAATGCATTCTTGAAGCGGCTTTTACGAATGCATTTTAATCTATTACCGCTAATAATCTTATTTTTATATTGTATAAAAATAAGATTATTAGCAAATTAATATTTAATAATCAGGTGCAGAACCGCTTCAAACCTGATTGTTTCTATATGTATCCCTGAATTCGATGTAACTAAGTTACATCGAATTCAGGTTAGCTAGGCTAGCAATACAATGAATAATAGAATAAACAATCCATCTACGATAGTAGTTGCAATGTCTGGTGGGGTTGATAGCTCAGTAGTGGCTGCTATGCTCCATGAACAAGGTCATAAAGTCATTGGTATAACTTTACAATTATATGATCACGGTATAGCTACCAAGAAAAAAAATGCCTGTTGTGCTGGGCAGGACATTTACGATGCAAGAATGGTAGCAGATAAGTTGAACATTCCGCATTATATCTTAGACTATGAGTCTAGATTTAAAGAATCAGTAATTGATGACTTTGCTGATAGTTATATAAAAGGTGAAACGCCTCTGCCCTGCATAAAATGCAATCAGTCGGTTAAATTTAAAGATCTGCTAAAAGTAGCAAAAGATTTAGGGGCTGACTGTCTTGCTACTGGTCATTACGTTCGAAAAATCGAAGGTATAGGTGGGGCAGAATTACATACTGGTATTGATGCTGGAAAAGACCAAAGTTATTTTTTGTTTGCAACTACTTTGGAACAATTAAATTATCTATCTTTTCCTTTGGGAGGATTGAGCAAAGAGCAAACAAGAGATTTTGCTAGCAAATTTAATCTAAGCGTTGCCGATAAACCTGATAGTCAAGATATTTGTTTTGTACCGGATGGCGACTATAGGAAGGTAATTAGTGGTATACGAAAAAATGCTAATGAGCAAGGTAAAATAATTCATGTAGATGGCTTTGAACTTGGGACACATAATGGTATAATAAATTATACTGTAGGTCAACGTCGTGGTCTTGGCATAGCCTTTCAGACACCACTTTATGTAGTAAGAATTGATCCTACTACAAAGATTGTATATGTTGGTCCAGATTCGGCTTTAGACTCAACCGAATTTACTATTAAGGATGTTAATTGGCTTGGTAAAAAAATGACCGAACAAGAAGAAATTGATGTAAAAGTTAAGATTCGTTCGACTCGACCTGCTACCTTTGCCAAGATTAGTAAAATAAGTAATACAGAAATTAGAGTAAAGTTAATGTATGCAGAAAAATCTGTAACTCCTGGTCAAGCTTGTGTCATATATGATAATGATCGAGTCCTTGGAGGGGGATGGATTACTAGAGAGATTGTATAGATCCAATTTCAAAAAAGTCTATTTTTATAAAATAACCTCAACTATTGATGTAATAAATTAATAGTAGGCTCAAGTAATCATCGCCATTAGGGGTGATGTCCACAACTGTCGAAAATTCAACAAACGTCATTGCGATGAGCGTTGTTAGCCCTAAACCGTCATTGCGAGCGAACGTACGTGAGTGCAGCAATCCATGAAGCTTGTCATATGGATTGCTTCGTTGACCTACGGTCTCCTCGCAATGACGTTTGTTGAACTTTCGACAGTTGTGGGGTGACATCGTTTTTACTACTGATAGTCTAGTGATACGATAGTAGTATAGTATTAGATTAATACACCCTTCTAGGGTTTTCTATTATTAAAATCGGAGGAATTAATGAGCTTTTTAACAAGAAAAAGTTTTGAATCAATAAAAGAACTAGGTAAGACTAGTGGTCTTAATAAAACTCTAGGAGCATTTGACTTAGTACTACTAGGGCTTGGTGCTATAATAGGCACAGGTGTATTTGTCACTACTGGTATAGTTGCTGCCAAATATTCTGGACCGGCTGTTACGTTATCATATGCTATTGCAGGTGTAACCTGTATTTTCGTTGCTCTTGCTTATACAGAACTTGCTACAATGTTACCTACTTCTGGTAGTGTGTATACTTATGCTTACGTAGCTTTTGGAGAAGTATTTGCTTGGTTAATTGGTAGTGTTATTATACTAGAACTTGGTTTTGCTGCTGGTACTGTTGCGGCCGGTTGGTCCGGATATGCTCAGGCAATATTGTCAGCAGGCGGAATATATTTACCTAAGGCTTTAACTGCTGTACCTGCCAATGGTGGTATAATAAATTTACCAGCTTTTCTTATCGTAGTATTTATCTCTTTTATTTTATATTTAGGAACAAAAGATAGTAAAAAGCTAAATGCTCTATTGGTATTTGTAAAAATGGCAGCTATATTTGCTTTTATCATATATGCTGCACCACATTTTAATGCTACGAATTGGCAGAATTTTTTACCTTTCGGCTTTAGTAATATGCTAGTTGGAGCATCTATTCTATTTTTTGCTATGACAGGTTTTGGTACGATAGCTGCTACAGCTGAAGAATGTAAAAACCCCAACCGTGATTTAATGATTGGCATTATTGGGTCACTGGTAATTTCAACAATAGTATATGTTATAATAGCTGGATTGGCTACTAGCATAGCCTCTTTTGATCAACTTAATAATGATCAACCACTTGCTTATGCACTAAGCCTAAATAACAGTAATGTTGGTTCGGCAATTGTTGCTACTGGTGCTGTTGCTGGTATGACTACAGTACTAATGATGAATATTTATGGTACGTCTCGTATCTTTTATGTAATTGCCCGAGATGGGTTACTACCTAAAAGTTTTGCCAAACTACATACTAAATATGATAGTCCTTATATTACTATCTTACTATTTTCTGCCCTTGCTGCTATATTAGGGGGATTTTGTCCAACGGAAATCCTTATACAGCTATCATCTATGGGAGCTTTAATAGATTACACGGCAGTTGCTATAATAGTTATGTTGTTTAGAATAAAAATGCCGGATGCAACAAGACCGTTTAAATGTCCTGCTGCTTTTATCATTATCCCATTTGTTTTAGTAGCTTGTCTATACTTACTAGTTATACAAATAGTTGATGGTGAGTTTAATTTAATGACTGCGGGGAAAGTACTAATATACTGGTTTGTGGCAATGTTTGTCCTATATATTTTTAGGTCATTTTTCATAAAACGAGAGGTCTAATTTGTATGAGTGATAAATTACAATCTTTACGTGGTATGAAAGACCTACTACCTGAGGATTACCTAATTCACGATTACATAATAAACACAGCCAAACATATAGGTGGGCTTTATGGTTATCAAGCCATAAGTACACCTATAATTGAATATACTAAAGTCTTTGATCGTACACTTGGAGAGACTTCTGATGTAATAAGTAAGGAAATATATAGTTTTCTTGATAAAAGTGGTAATCATATCTCTCTTAGACCAGAGTTTACGGCTGGCATTATCAGGGCTTTTATCTCTAATAACTTGCAACAAACATTACCTATTAAATTTTTTTCAAGCGGTCCAGTGTTTCGTTACGACCGACCACAAGCTGGAAGACAAAGGCAGTTCCATCAAATAAATTTTGAGTATATTGGGGGAGAAGGATCTAGTACGGATGCCGAAACTATCAAGCTTGCATTAGATATTCTTCGGACTTTAGAGATAGATAAAGATACAACTTTAGAAATAAACTCACTGGGTTGTACTGCAACTCGTGCTGTTTACCAACAACAGTTGGTAGAATATTTCAATGATTATAAGTCAGAATTATCAGAAGATAGCCAAAAGCGGCTTATCAAGAATCCAATGCGTATATTAGATTCGAAAGATGAGAATGATAAAAAAATAGTTGCAAATAGTCCACTAATATCTCAATATTATAGCAGTGATGCTACAAAATATTTTGACGATTTACTAAAATACTTAGATTTACTCAATATAAAATATATCATTAATCCAAGACTAGTAAGGGGACTTGACTATTATTGTCATACAGCTTTTGAGTTTACTACTAGCAACCTTGCTAGTCAGTCGACAGTTCTTGCTGGTGGTCGTTATGATGGCTTAAGCAAACTTATGGGAGGTCCTGAAGTAAAAGCCATTGGCTTTGCTGCTGGAATTGAACGCCTTAGCCTAATGAGAGAGTACCACATATCTAAACCTAGACCAGTATTTGTCTTTCCCATTAGCGACAATAATTTAGAATATTGCTTAATTTTAACAAATCAATTGCGTCAAAAAAATATTTCTGTTACCTTAGATAATAACGGCAAAATAGCTAAAAGAATAATACGAGCTAATCTACAAAAGGCTAAATATGCTATTTTTGTTGGTGATAATGAACAAATGAGTAATAATTTAAAATTAAAAGATCTTGATAAACAACAAGAATATCTATTGCAATTTGAACAAATTATAGAATTATTAACTCACCTTACGCATAACCCCCATGGCAATTTAAAAGTCATAGGAAAAACAGCCTAGCGTCTATTAGCGAGGAGCTGCGTCGCAGCGACGAAGCAATCTAAGAATGTGGATTGCCACGACACTCACGTGGTCTCGCTAATAGACGTCTTGCAATTTTTAAATGCTATATGTAAGGTGAATTATTAGTTAATGTAAACAAATTATAATTATATATGAGCAAATTTGTACGAGCAGATGGTAGGGTTATATATACTCAGACCAGTCTAACTAAACAACAAAAAGAAGCTATTGGATTACTCTCAATTGGCACGTTCTTAGAGTATTTTGACCTGATGCTTTATGTTCATATGGCTGTACTTCTTAATGAGCTTTTTTTTCCGAAATATGATCCTCACACTACTTCTCTTCTTTCTGCCATCGCTTTTTGTTCTACATTTGTTGCTCGACCAGTTGGAGCCTTGTTATTTGGCTGGATAGGCGATAATATAGGCCGTAAATCCACTGTTATCATAACAACTTCTACGATGGCTATTTCTTGCATTGTTATGGCTAATTTACCCACTTATGCACAAATTGGCGTCACTGCTGCTTGGTTAGTTACTATATGTCGTATCATTCAGGGCATATCTTCTATGGGGGAAGTAATAGGAGCAGAACTCTATGTTACTGAAATAACGAAACCTCCTGTGCAATATCCAGCTGTTTCGTTAATTGGAATTTCCAGTAGCTTAGGCGGAATGTTTGCTTTAGCTATTGCCTATTTGGTTACTAGAAATGGCTTTAATTGGCGTATTGCTTTTTGGGTTGGGGCTGGAATTGCCTTAGTGGGTGTTGTAGCTAGGACGAATCTTAGGGAAACCCCAGAATTTGTCGATGCTAAACGTTATTTAAAAAGAATTTTAGATAATGTTTCAAATAAGGTGAGCATAGATAAAAAACATGTGGAAAGTCATCCAATTTATAATGAAAAATCTAACCCAAAAACATTGTTGACTTTGTTTATGATGAATTGTACACGACCATTTTGCTTTTACTTTACTTATATTTATTGTGGTAATATCCTTAAAAATTCCTTTGGTTATAGTGCTGAGCAAATTATTCATCAAAATTTTACCGTCTCTATAATACAATTATTAGGTATATGCTTGCTGGCATATTTAAGCTATATTATTTATCCTTTAAAAATCCTTAAAGTAATAACATATATGTTTCATTTTCATATTGTTTCTCCCATATTTATTGAATAATATTAGAAATCCTTTTGACTTATTTTTAATCCAATCATTTACTATGTTCTTTGTTATTGCCCCTGTCGCAGCAATTACTTATAAGCATTTTCCTATCTTTAAACGCTTTACCTCCGTTAGTTTTATATTTGCTTTATCACGTGCCTTAATGTATGTTATTACTTCTTTTGGGGCTGTTTATTTGGTAGAATATTTAGGTAATTGGGGATTATTAATAATATTACTTCCAACAACTATAGGGTTTATAGTTGGTCTATATCATTTTGAAAAATTGGAGAAAGAAGCTGGGAATTATCCACAAAAGTCTGATATAGATTATGTTGGACGCACTGTGGTATAGATAAATTTTGATAACATAATGCAACTAAATTTTGTGGTATTGCTGGTATTTTTAAATGCATAGCAACAATTATAAACTCTTCCATAGTTTCCTTGATGATTTTTTTCATTTTCTCTAGCGATTTAGCTCCTAGAGTCTGTAAGTTATGCTTTCTATCAAATAATTTAATCAATGCTACATCATATTTTTTTTGTCTATATAACGATTCCATAATTTCCGCCGAGCTAATCTTCCCGTGAGGCTTGTTCCTGCTTAAGTCTTCTACTTGACTAGCAACCTGCTCTCCAAAAATATAGGCAATCATTTTTTCGGTAAGTGTAGTGTCTTCGATGGTGTCGTGTAATATGCTGGTAACAATAATGTCAGTGCGGAAAAGATAATCAGAGATCATATACGCCACCTCTATTGGGTGAGAGTAATAAGGCTCGCCTGACTGCCTCATTTGGCTGCCATGATATTTCTTGGCATAATAAATAGCCTTTATAACCTCATCAATATCTATTGGTCTATTTACTTCCTCATTCATCTTACGTAATTTGTCCAGTAACCTAGTAGCATATTGACAAGGTGCATACTTTGAGTTGTCCCAATAATTACTATCTTCCATAAAAAACCATAATATTTTAAATCACTATACAAGTTAAACTAAAAATTAGAATATTACTAGGAGTTTATTGTATTTTTTTGAAAAAGATAAATATTTATACCAATTTCCAAAATTACTAATAAAAATTTTTATATTGACCTGCCTATAGATAATTATATAATCCACGCTTTCAATAAGTATAAAATTATAATGAATAAATTACCGAAAATATTATCTACGATTTATATATATTCATTATTTTTTGCCAATGCTCAGGCAGAAGAGATTAATGCTGATCAGAGATTTTTTTATATTGGGACGGAAGCTGGAATAGTAGAGCCGGTGGTGAAAAAATTTCGCCATAATTCCGGCACTGGTTTTACTTTAAAAAGGTCTAAGATGTATAGTGGTAAGATTGGTTATAGCTTCTATCCGCAAATGGCAATTGAGCTTTCGGTAACACACCAACCAAAATACCGACTACATTATGTTTTACCACAAAAAGAACTAGCTCCCTCTCTAATTATACCACAAACTCCAGGGATCACTAAGGTAATTTCCAATATATATATGATTAATTTAGTATATGATCTCGATAAAGTGCAGGAAATAACTCCTTTTGTTATATTAGGTGCTGGGGTGGCACGGGTAAAAGTTAGCTCTGCTTCTTCTCATTGGGATTTAATGAATGTAGAGTATTTTAGAATTAAAACAACTCGTAGTAATTGTTTTGCTTGGCAAGTGGGTCTTGGATTTTCTAAGGAGTTATCTAGCAATTTTAGCATTGATGCAGCAGTAAAATTACAAGCTGCTCATTCAATAAAGATTAACTATGCTACTTTGGATATGAAAACCCAGCAATTTATACCAGCCACTCCTATTAAAAAAACCATAGGGGTTGGAGAATTTGGTATAGGATTTACTTATAAGTTACCAATTTAATGCAAGAAGACTATTAGTGTATTGAATTTTTTAGTGTATACTAGTAAAAATTTAAAGAATTGACAACAAAATACGGTGTTATCCGTGTTTTGTTTTACGTTATGGAGAATATATGACCACTAATTTAGAACTCACCTTCAGCACCTCATAATACATACGATGAAGTGCCTTACGAAAGTTATCCGTACGCCTTAACCAATCCATATCACCTACGGACGCTTGCTGTTTTATTTGGGATGAAACCAACAGCAATTGAAACTGCACGAGTTCTAGAGCTAGGATGTGCTGCAGGCGGGAATTTAATACCTCATGCTGTTAATTATCCTAAAGCACATTTTGTTGGAGTTGATCTATCTAAAGTGCAAATAGATGAGGCTAATAAACATAAAGAAGGATTAGCTCTTAAAAATATAGAATTCCGACATTGTTCTATTACAGATATTGATGAATCATTTGGTAAATTTGATTACATAATTACTCATGGAGTAATCTCTTGGGTACCAAAATTTGTTCAGGATAAGATTTTTGAAGTAAGTAGTAAAAATTTATCAGAGAATGGAATCGCGTATATTAGTTATAATACACTACCTGGTTGGAATATGGTTCGTACCATAAGAGATATGATGCTTTATCACTCAAATACATTTAATAACATTCAAGATAAAATTGCTCAATCTAGATTGTTACTTGAATTTGTTAAGGATAGCTTAGAAACTTCCGACTCTCCTTATGCTCAAGTGTTAAAATCTGAAGCCAGTTTGCTTGCCAAACAAAATGATCATTATTTGCGTCATGACCATCTAGAAGAAGATAATGTACAATATTATTTTCATGAATTTATGGATGAGGCTAAAAAAAATAATCTACAATATCTGTCTGATTGTAGTATAGCTAGCATGTATTTAGGAAATATGCCGGCAAAAGTGGTGGAGAAATTACAAGCAATAAATGATATTGTTAGAACCGAACAATATATGGATTTCATTACCAATCGTCGATTTAGATCAACCTTACTTTGCCATAATAGTGTTAAATTAAATAGATCTATCAATAATGAGGATATTAATAAATTTAATATGACATTTAATATAGTACCAGAAAAGCCTCTTGTTGATATAGATCTTAATTCACTTGAAACAGAGAAGTTTTTTTATAATGGTAATAAGGATAGTAGTTTATCAACATCTTCTCCTTATATGAAAGCAATACTCTATACTTTCTCTGAGAATATCAATAACCCAATGAGTTTTGATAAAATTGCCGTGAGTAGCAATAAAAAATTACATGGAACAAAATTGAATGAAATAAAGGCTGAGTTCTTAGCTAATGCCATGAAATTAGTATTGCAAGGATATATTAATATAACGTTACAGGTAACTCGAAAAGAAGTAGATATTAATAAACCTAAAACATCAAAGCTTATTGCATATCAGGTAGCTCATACACCCAATATGTGGGTGACAAACCAAAGACATGAGGTGGTAGCTATTAACCTTTTTGAAAAATTTGCTCTGCAATATATGGACGGTAAGCATGATAATAAGCAAATAATTGAATCTGTCATGCAGCATGTTAATTCTGGTGAGATGACATTAAGCCGTGACGGTAAAAAAATAGAGAATATTGATGAAGTCAGTAAAGAATTAGAAACATTCTTGCAACCTACACTAACTAGATTCGTGACTAATGCTCTGCTGATTTAAAGATAAGATATACTCTAAAACAGAAAATCAAGAATTGCGTCGTACCCCAATTTGGGATAAGAATTAGTTAATTCTTATCCTGAATGGGCTTTAATATTAGTAAATACACCTTCTCTACACGTCTATTAGCGAGAAGACCGTAAGGTCACGAAGCAATTGTAAGTTAAAAGTATGATATAATAGATATTGAAGTCAATGTAAATAATGATTTATACTGACTTATAAGGGGGTATTACAGCGATAGTCATTAATAATACTAAATGACTATCGCTGTGCAGGCGTGAGCGACCGTGAAGCAATTGGTTTTAAGATCGTATAGATCCTGGTACTCTAGCCCAAATCCCCGAGACGTTTGAATAGTTGATTGGGATGCCTTTGCACGCCCGCTTACAATCGTAAACATTAAAAGTCTTCGAGGTATTATGCTATTATATAATAATTTTATCGGTCTTGATATAGGAAAATTCAATTTTGTTGTTGCTATTCATGGAAAAAAAGAAACTAAAGAATATAATAACAACTCTAATGGAATAGCTGATTTTATCAAGGATTACAAAAAAGAGATTAGTTCTGCATTGTGTGTTTTAGAAACTACTGGTGGATATGAAATGGAACTATTACTAACGCTTTGCAATCAGGGTTTTGCTGTACATAGAGCCAATACTCGTAAAGTTAAAAACTTTATTAGGTCTTTTGGTAATGCAGCTAAAACTGACAGTCTTGACGCTAAAGCTTTGGCACTTTATGGTTTTGAACGATCAGAAAGATTAGAGCTATTTAAAGTACAATCTAAGCAAGCTTTAAACTTGTATGAATTAGTAGGACGTAGGAACGATCTTAAACAAATGTTGATTGCAGAAAAAAATAGGTTTCAGTCCCCGAGAGCTGATTTAATCAAGTCTAGTTGCGTTAAAATGATCGAAGTACTAGAAGAACAAATTGCATCTATTACTAAAGAAATAGATGACTTAATAGCAAAAGATAAACTCTTGCAGGCTAAGAAAGAGACTCTGCAAACTATTAGTGGTATAGGCACAGTAGTATCTAATGAGCTTATAGCTTTGTTACCTGAACTTGGTACATTAGACTTCTTTCGAAACTCTACTTCTGCTGGTGATTTGTACGTCGATGCGGTACTCGAATCCTCACGTACATTAGAGTACGCTGCGGTTCTGCGTTCCGCGTCTCCTTCAAATCCCTCAGCATAAGCGAGTTTCGAAAGAAGTCTATTGAACCACAAACAAATAGCATCATTAGTAGGTGTTGCACCAATATCTAATGATAGCGGTAGATATAGCAGATTACAGGACATAGTCGAAATTTTGTTAGACCTATGTTGTTTGTAGCTGCTATGGCTGCTAGAAATTCTAACTCTGAACTGAAGGTATTTTATGAAAAATTGATCAATAGAGGAAAAAAGAAAATGGTGGCGATGGTAGCATTAATGCGTAAAATCATTGTGATTGCAAATGCTAAGTTACGTGATTTAACTAGCTCTGCACAAGCAATAAAAATTTAAACCAAATTTATTTAAATTTTTATTGCGAACATAGTTGATCTAATGAATGTGGATTGCCACTACACTCACGTGGTCTCGCTAATAGACGTCTTGTACTTTTCTACAATAGACTTCTTTCGAAACTCTACTTCTGCTGGTGATTTGTACGTCGATGCGGTACTCGAATCCTCACGTACATTAGAGTACGCTGCGGTTCTGCGTTCCGCGTCTCCTTCAAATCCCTCAGCATAAGCGAGTTTCGAAAGAAGTCTAATTTTTAAATGCTATACGTAAGGTGAATGGTTAATTATCATTTTCTTGCATTTTTTTATGATATAAAGCACCAAAATCAATCGGGTCAATCATCAATGGTTGGAAACCACCATCCTGAGTGACATCAGCAATAATTTTTCTAGCAAATGGGAAAATCATTGCTGGACAATGAATTGCTAGTATTATTTGGTGTTGATCTTCCTCTATATTAATTAAATTAAAAACCCCTGCATATTTTAAGTCCACTATAAATAGTCTATGCTTTTCACTCATTGCTTTAGCTTCTATACTTAATTCTACCTCATAAAAATTCTCTTCAGGTAAATTAGAAATATTGAGGTCTAGGAATAAGTCAATTTGTGGATTACGTTCCAAAGATACTAAAGATCTCGGAGCGTCTGGATTTTCAAAAGACAAATCCTTTATGTATTGTGCATTAACAGCGATATGAGGCATTTCTTTTTGGTTAGTATCTTTCATAATAATATAGTCCTTTTTTACATTTTAAATTTTAAGTTATTGGAAGGGTAACACCTTTTTGTTTCATATATTTCCCATAACGATCGGCATAAGATATATTACAAGTTTGATCACCTTTTAAAAACAAAAATTGACATGCTCCTTCATTAGCATAAATTCTTGCTGGCAGTGGGGTAGTATTGGAAAACTCTAATGTTACATGCCCTTCCCATTCCGGTTCTAACGGCGTTACGTTAACAATTATACCACATCTTGCATAGGTTGATTTGCCAACACAAATAACTAGCACATCTCTTGGAATTTTAAAATACTCAATTGTTCTTGCTAAGGCAAAACTGTTTGGTGGAATAACACAAACATCAACCTCTCTGTCTACTAAACTATATTCATCAAAATTTTTTGGATCAACTATTGCCGAATTAATATTAGTAAATATTTTAAATTCCTTCGAGACTCTTGCATCATAACCGTATGAAGACAAACCATAAGAAATAATTCTCTCTGAATTATTCAATCTAACCTGCGTATCAGTAAAAGGTGCAATCATATCGTGTTCTATACACATTTTTCTTATCCAATTATCAGACATAATGGTCATATATAATTACACATACTATGTTTAAATTACCGAATATAAATGATATAGTTAAAAATTAAAAGTACTAAAACTTTAATTAGCAGGGCAGCCTCATTAAAATATTTATATATTCTTCTGCTTTAAATAATTAGTTTCGCAAAACTGTAGGAGATTCGCGTATATACTCAAATGATTTGAAGAATTGAATTTGAAAATGAATGGTGAGCATGCGAATCCATGACATTTTCAAAAAAACAATTCGTAGGAGCAGAAGAGTATACTCGGATGATCTAAAGAATGGGAACAACAAACAAGGAAGGAAGGCTTTACCAGCGTAGGATGACATCTAGACTATTACCGATACTAGAGTTAACGATAGCTGGCATATAAGGCAAATATCCATTACATTATAAGAACGACTAACTACTTTGTTTTTACTTCTACTTGAACAACTTTCTGAAGCCCATTATCGAAATATAAGAATAAATCAAAGTTATCACCAACTTTTAGTATAGTTTTTAGATCCAAGAGCATAATATGCATACCACCCGGTTGTAAAATAGCACTACTTTTAGCTGGGATGACTAGCTTATCGAGTTTTACCATTTTACTAACCCCTTTTTCATCAACAAAACTTTTATGTAATTCAACCTTGTTAGCTATATCTGAAGAAACATTTACCAAATTGTAATCGAGGTCAGAGTCATTAAAAATCTCAAAATATATTGCAGAATTATTATTTTTGCTAGCAGTGGCAGAAGGTCTTGCCCAAGCATTTAGTATTGTAACAGGTGCAGTTAATGCAGTAGGAGCTGATGCTTCTAATGATGCTGCTGGATTGTTATTACTTGGTGTGGTAGTTGCAAAACATATTGATAGACTAAAATATAAAGTAACAGCAATGAAGGTTACTATGTTATTAAGTAGCATATTATTACCATAAATTAAATTAATTACACAATCGATTCACTTAATTATATAACATATTATACATACACTAAGTATATTTTGCAAAAAAATAATATATTTATAGTGTATAATGCTAACTTTGGCTTACTTTAACAAATCTTTGTTTAAAAGAATCCCAATGATAGTGAACATTTACTGTTTTAATTTCTGTAACTGTAATATCTCCATTAGGTAACTGGGCAACATCAAAGCCTTTTTGTATAGATTCGGTAATTAGAGTCGCTGATTGACAAATATACCTAACATTAAAAAAGGGATTATTATCAGTATCTAATGAGCTTGTAGTGTTCTTAGTTGGGGTATTCAAAATAGGTACGTTTTTTTCTTTCATTCTAAACAACTTCAGATATTCTGTACGTTTTTATAACAGTTTAGTAATAAGGTGGCAAGAGTTTGTTGTTAGATTAGTTTAGGTTATTTAGTCTAATTAGTTTTTTTTGTAATGAGGTGTGTGCTGTGTTAGAAGGTTTTGATTTTTCAAAGTCTGCAATAAGGTTATTTTTCTATTTTTTAAAGAAAAGAAGAATTAAACTAACTATTTTAGGGTTGTTATGCATAATACGGGGAATGATACCAGCTATTGATAGTGTGTTGCTACAAAGAATTATAAATTTGATTGAGTCTTTTTCTAATGAAACAGTTAAAGACCTACCTTCCTCCATGTTGTTTTGGGCAATAATATATGCATTTTGGTGGGTATGTGTAAATACTATGTGGCGAATTTATGATTATATTTATCTAAAAACCATGCCATATATCAAAGCTCAGATATTAGACGAAATGTATAATTACACTCAGTATCATAATCATAGATTTTTTCAAGAAAACCTTACTGGTCATATTACCAATCGTATTACTGAAGGGGCTAGATCTTTTGAAATGGTTTTGTCTTCATTTGGAGAGAAAATTCTATACAAACTAGCTATAATTGTTTTTGCTCTTGGAACAATGTACTGGGTACATCAAATATTTGCTACTATATTCCTTATACATATTTGTGTTTTTGTAGGGACTAGCGTTATCTGTTCAAGTACAATAAACAAATATTCAGTAAATTATGCACGAAGCAAATCAATAGTTGCTGGCAGTATTGTTGATGCAATTGCAAATATTGGTGCAATACGGATGTTTACTTCTCATAAATTTGAACGTCAGAATCTAGAAGTAAGGATAGATGATGCTGTAGTTAATGAACAAATTATGCAACTCTTTATGTTTAAGCTACGTATTGTACTAGGCATAGCTTGTTCTATAATGATTTTTATAATGGTTTATTATCTAGCTCAACTTCGTAGTCAAATGCAAATAACTATAGGAGATTGCGTGTTGATACTTACTTTATCTATAACGGTTAGTAGTGAAATTTGGGATCTAACGCAGGAAGTAGGAGATATGTTCGAAGAGTTTGGTTCTTTTAATCAAAGTGTATCATTAATGAAACCTCATATTATAGAAGATATTGAGAATGCCCATCTTCTAAAGGTTACAAAAGGTGAGATAATATTTAAAAATGTTAGTTTTAAATATTATCATAATAATAATTTATTTGAGAATAAATCCGTTACAATTTTGAGTCAACAAAGGGTCGGATTAGTAGGGTTTTCTGGTTCAGGAAAAACAACTTTTATTAATCTTATTACACGGTTGCACGATATAGACCAAGGAGAAATTCTAATTGATGGGCAAAATATTAGATATGTAACTCAAGACTCTTTACGAGAAAATATTAGTATAATACCGCAAGAACCAATCCTATTTCATAGGACAGTCATGGATAATATTAGATATGGAAAAAAAGATGCTAGCTTAGAAGAGATAATAGAGGCAGCAAAACTAGCTCATATACATGAATTTATTGAGAGCCTAACAGAAGGATACCAAAGCTTATGTGGTGAAAGGGGTAATAACTTGTCAGGTGGTCAGAGGCAGAGAATAATAATAGCACGGGCAATATTAAAGAATGCTCCAATATTAATTCTTGATGAAGCAACAAGTAGTCTAGATAGTAAGACTGAGGAGTTGATACAAGATTCTCTATATTACTTAATGCAAAATAAAACTGTATTAGTTATAGCTCATAGATTATCAACTTTGTTGAATATGGATAGAATTTTGGTTTTTAATGAAGGTAGCATAGTTGAAGATGGACAACATGAGGAATTACTAAAAAACAGTAAATTGTACAAAAAACTATGGAAATCACAAGTAAAAGGCTTAATAATTTAAAGAAATTGCTGATTATTTCACCTTACGTATAGCATTTAAAAATTGTAGAAAAGTACAAGACGTCTATTAGCGAGACCACGTGAGTGTAGTAGCAATCCACATTCATTAGATCAACTATGTTCGCAATAAAAATTTAAATAAATTTGGTTTAAATTTTTATTGCTTGTGCAGAGCTAGTTAAATCACGTAACTTAGCGTTTGCAATCACAATGATTTTACGCATTAATGCTACCATCGCCACCATTTTCTTTTTTCCTCTATTGATCAATTTTTCATAAAATACCTTCAGTTCAGAGTTAGAATTTCTAGCAGCCATAGCAGCTACAAACAACATAGGTCTAACAAAATTTCGACCATGTCCTGTAATCCGCTATATCTACCGCTATCATTAGATATTTAATGATGCTATTTGTTTGTGGTTCAATAGACTTCTTTCGAAACTCGCTTATGCTGAGGGATTTGAAGGAGACGCGGAACGCAGAACCGCAGCGTACTCTAATGTACGTGAGGATTCGAGTACCGCATCGACGTACAAATCACCAGCAGAAGTAGAGTTTCGAAAGAAGTCTAATGTACCAAGTTCAGGTAACAAAGCTATAAGCTCATTAGATACTACTGTGCCTATACCACTAATAGTTTGCAGAGTCTCTTTCTTAGCTTGCAAGAGCTTATCTTTTGCTATTAAGTCATCTATTTCTTTAGTAATAGATGCAATTTGCTCTTCTAGTACTTCGATCATTTTAACACAACTAGACTTGATTAAATCAGCTCTCGGGGACTGAAACCTATTTTTTTCTGCAATCAACATTTGTTTAAGATCGTTCCTACGTCCTACTAATTCATACAAGTTTAAAGCTTGCTTAGATTGTACTTTAAATAGCTCTAATCTTTCTGATCGTTCAAAACCATAAAGTGCTAGAGCTTTAGCGTCAAGACTGTCAGTTTTAGCTGCATTACCAAAAGACCTAATAAAGTTTTTAACTTTACGAGTATTGGCTCTACGTACAGCAAAACCCTGATTGCAAAGCGTTAGTAATAGTTCCATTTCATATCCACCAGTAGTTTCTAAAACACACAATGCAGAACTAATCTCTTTTTTGTAATCCTTGATAAAATCAGCTATTCCATTAGAGTTGTTATTATATTCTTTAGTTTCTTTTTTTCCATGAATAGCAACAACAAAATTGAATTTTCCTATATCAAGACCGATAAAATTATTGTATAATAGCATAATACCTCGAAGGCTTTTAATGTTTACGATTGTAAGCGGGCGTGCAAAGGCATCCCAATCAACTATTCAAACGTCTCGGGGATTTGGGCTAGAGTACCAGGATCTATACGATCTTAAAACCAATTGCTTCACGGTCGCTCACGCCTGCACAGCGATAGTCATTTATATTATTAATGACTATCGCTGTAATACCCCCTTATAAGTCAGTATAAATCATTATTTACATTGACTTCAATATCTATTATATCATACTTTTAACTTACAATTGCTTCGTCGTCGCAAAGCAGCTCTTCGCTAATAGGTGCTAGGCTGTTTTTCCTATGACTTTTAAATTGCCATGGGGGTTATGTGTAAGGTAAGTTAACCATAAAATTATCGAAACAATCAGATGCAGAGCCGTCTCAAATCTGATTGTTTCGATAATTTCACCGAATTTGGGATAAGAATTGACAGATTCTTATCCCAAATTCGCGTTACTTGGATATTATTTTGATAAAATTACTTGCTCTTATAGAGATAAAATGAGAACATAGATGTGTAATAAAGAATAATAAATTAATAATTATAGAAAAGTTAATGGGAGAAATATCATGAGGGTACTGTTAGTAGAAGATAATAGTGATATAGCTAGTTCTATTGAATTAACGTTAGCTTCAGAAGGAATTATTTGTGAGGTGGTGGAGTTTGGTACAGAAGGAATAGAAATAGCTAAAATTTATAATTATGATTTAATTATTTTAGACCTGATGCTGCCAGATATTAGTGGGTTTGAAGTCCTACTGAGATTACGTTCTGCTAAAGTAAAAACACCTATACTGATTTTATCAGGTATTACTACAGTTGATCAAAAAATTAAAGGACTTACGTGTGGGGCAGATGATTATATCACAAAACCATTTAACCGCGAAGAGTTAATTGCCCGTATTTATGCAATTGTTCGTCGTTCTAAAGGACATTCTGAGTCAGTGGTTAGGTTTGACAAGGTAAGTATTCATCTTGATACTAGAATTGTAGAAGTTGATGGAACAAGGGTTCATTTAACGAATAAGGAATATGCTATTTTAGAATTATTAGTCTTACGTAGGGGAACAGTACTGAATAAGGAGATGTTCTTAGACCATCTTTATAGTAGTGTTGATGAGCCGGAGATTAAAATTATAGACGTATTTGTATGCAAATTACGTAAGAAATTAGCTGATGCTGCTGGTGGTACAAACTACATTGATACAGTATGGGGACGTGGTTATATGTTGAAAGAATATGATGAACAAGAAACACTATTGAATCATTTTCAGGGAGAAGTTATTGAACCATCAGAATCAGAGATGGAAGATAACAAAGAGTCGTGATATAAAAGGATCATGATTTTGATATTCGTCTATCAACTCTCCATTTACGGGCAGTATAACAGAAGCTTAATTTAATAAGATAGAGCATTATGATACCTAGCAAGATAGAATTAACTGGTAAAGTCTATATTAAATATGTTGATCCTATACCAGCCCCAAATGTTGGGGATGTTAAGCTTTTATTAAATGATGATGCATTGAGTCTTAACAAAGGAGATTATGATAACTTAAAGTCAAGTGGTTATATTAAAGCAAAAATTTTTGATGGACTTGTTTGGCAAAATATTAATATAAGTGAGTTATGTCTTGAAAAAGAACATAAATTTACTAAAAAACAAAAATCTATTGACTCAGTCTTACTGTGCCGAAGTATAATTGAAAGACATCGGGGAGTCACGTTGCACCGAACTTATAGAGGACATTTTACTACTCAAGAATAGACTTCATAAACAGGGGACTAATAAATGGAAACAAATGATAAAAAACCAAAGGACTCTAGAAAATTGGCAGACCAAATTAAGGATGCATTAGTAGGCATCACTGATGATGAACTTGGATCTGATGAGGCGATGGAAATTTTCAATGAGTTAAGTAACAACGATGCTTTCGAACAGGAAATAGAACAAATATTGGCTTGTCTTAACGAGCAAACAATGGATCTAACAAAATTACAGACACAGATCATCCTATTAATAAAAAAATATTTAGGTAAACTTGCACACAAGAAATTAGGAAAATTAGGTGTTAAAATTGATGAGAACCTTGTTAGTAAGAATGTTGCTGAAGTAAGTAGTTACTTAATGCAACAACATTCACAATTGGTAAAAGAAGCTAACCGAGGTTTGATAAAATCAAAAGATAAGCTACAAGGCATAAGTAATCAATCTAGATTGGAAGCAAAACGTTTAGTAAAAAATTTTGCTTTATACCAAGTTTATAAGTTCATGAACCCTAAAAGAATAGCTGGAGAAACAAAGGAAGAAAATTTTGCTTATAATATGATTAGAGGGGGAATAGATCTAGCTAAAAAATATGAAGGTGGATCGAAAAATGATCTTAAATCTTATTCTCTAGAATTTATCAAAAAATTAGATAAGGCTCATCAGAATTTTAAAGGTAGTGGCAGGACAATTTATTGATTAAGTTATTGATGTTACCTATTATGGATTGTTTTACGCTCCAATTGAAGTAGGATTATTTGTATAACCCCAGTTGTCAATTCAATAGGAGTGATGAAGTAGAACCACTATGAAAGCAACATTATATATCTTAAGTTCATTTGGACTTGGAGCAATTAAAGCTAGTATAGTAAAATCTCTTAATAGTAGTATACCTATTTCTCTAGTTGTATTTTTACAATTCTTTCTTTGTGTTATCTTTTTTTTACCAAAAGTTATTAGGTCTCGTGGTCAATTAATAGTATCACAGCGATATTGTGCATTAATTACAAGGGGATTATTGGGGACAGCATATTGGTATTGCATGTTTTCAGCAGTAAATTACTTGTCTCTTTTCAATGTTAGTACACTTACAAATCTGTCTCCCATTTGGGTACTACTAATAACGGGTATTTTTATTGATAAATCTATCAAAAATGATCTATTATTTTTAGCAATAATTGGCTTTATTGGCTGTTTATTAATACTGAAGCCATCAGTAGAAATTATAAATTCAGGAGCCATTTTTGGATTACTGAGCGGAATATTTATGGCATTAACTATTATATCATTACACAACTTACTAAAAACAGAGACCTCAGATAGAGTATTAGTGTATTATTTTGGGATTTCCTCTCTTATTATGTTACCATTTTTAGTGGATTTTAATATAACACAAGTTTCTTCAAAGGATTGGATATTGCTATTAATCAACGCTCTGTTGATGCTGTTACACCAAATATTATTAAATAAGGGATTAGAAATTGGTTTAGCTACTGAAATGAGTATACTAGCTTATAGCAGCGTTGTATTTTCTTTAATTTTAAGTGTAGTTATATGGTGGGAAATACCAGATAGTTTTTCAATTATTGGAGCAATAATAATCTCAAGTGGAGTATATATATCTAGGAGACAAAAATCGTAAGCAAAAAGTAGAGTAAGATGAATGTATCTATTAGTTTATGCTTTTGCAGGGATAACATTGGTGAATTTTAGATATCCCCAAGACTATTAACGTCTAATAAGTAGTAAATGAAGCTTTACAAATTGGCAACATTTGTAGTATAAGAGCCTAGGATTAAATTATTTAAAGAATTATAAAAATGAATATTCATGAATACCAAGCAAAGATGATTTTGAGGCAATATGGTATACCTACTTCTACAGGAGTTGTAATATTGCAAAAAGAAGATATCGATAGGCTAATTGATGGTTTAGAAGCAGAAATATATGTGGTTAAAGCCCAAATCCACGCAGGTGGTAGGGGAAAAGCTGGGGGTGTAAAAGTTGTAAGAACTAAAGAAGAGGCAAAGAAAGCAGCACACGCAATGTTTGGCATTAACTTAGTAACTCATCAGACGTCAGCTATTGGGCAAAAGGTTCGCTATCTCTATGTTGAATCTGGGTGTGATATTTTAAAAGAATATTATTTTAGTGCCGTTTTTGATCGTAGTAATAGCAAGGTAACTTTTATAGCTTCTACTGAAGGTGGGGTAGATATAGAAGAAGTTGCTCATAATACTCCAGAGAAAATTATTAAAGTATCAGTTGATCCTGCAACAGGCATACAGCCATTTCATTGTCGTAGAATGGCATACAAGCTTGGTTTTAAGAATGAGCAGGCAAAACAAATGATGAAAATTGTTGAATCAACCTATCAAGCTTTTATAGCAACTGATGCTAACCAAATTGAAATTAATCCATTAATAACAAAAGCTGATGGTAGTTTATTGGCACTTGATGCCAAGATTAACTTTGATGATAATGGATTATTTAAACATCCTGATATTTTAAATATGCGGGATGATGATGAAGAAGATGCTCTTGAAATAAAAGCAGCTAGCCTTGGTCTTAGTTATGTTAAGATGGATGGTACTATTGGTTGTATGGTGAATGGGGCTGGGCTAGCTATGGCTACAATGGATATTATCAAGCTTTATGGTGCTGAACCGGCAAACTTTTTAGATGTTGGTGGTGGGGCTGATCGTGAGAAAGTAAAGGAAGCACTAAAAATAATTTTATCAGATTCACATGTACAAGGGGTTTTAGTTAATATTTTTGGTGGTATAATGCGTTGTGATATAATAGCCGAAGGCATTATTGCTGCAGTGAAAGAGATTGGCATTACAGTTCCACTGGTTGTACGTTTAGCTGGGACCAATTTTGAATTAGGTAAAAATATTTTAGCAAATTCTGGTTTAAAAATAATTGCTGCAAATGATTTAGGTGATGCTGCTGTTAAGATCGTCGATGCAGTAAAATAATTCATATAAAAATACGGAAAATGCATATATGTCAATATTAGTTGATAAAAATACAAAAGTAATTTGCCAAGGTTTTACTGGCTCTCAAGGGACTTTTCATTCTGAACAGGCAATCAGTTATGGTACTAAAATGGTAGGAGGGGTAACTCCTGGAAAAGGTGGAAATACTCATCTAGATCTACCTGTATATAATACAGTACATGAGGCAGTTGCAAAAACTAAGGCTACTGCCAGTGTTATTTATGTTCCACCACCTTTTGCTGCTGATTCAATTTTGGAAGCTATAGATGCAGGAATTAGTTTGGTAGTGTGTATTACAGAGGGAATACCGATACTTGATATGATAAAGGTCAAAAGAGCATTAATAGGATCAAAAACTAGATTAATTGGGCCAAATTGTCCTGGCATTATTACTCCTGATAAATGTAAAATCGGCATAATGCCTGGTTATATTCATAAGAGGGGTAGGGTGGGAATTATCTCCCGGTCCGGTACTTTGACTTATGAAGCAGTAGCACAGACTACAGCTGTTGGTCTTGGTCAATCTACCTGTATTGGTATTGGTGGAGATCCAGTTAATGGCACCGATTTTGTTGATTGTATTGAAATGTTTTTGCAAGATGATGAAACAGAATCGATTATTATGATTGGTGAAATAGGAGGGGATGCTGAGGAAAAGGCTGCTGAATTAATAAAAAGCTCAAAGATTAAAAAACCAATAGTTACTTTCATTGCTGGTGTTACTGCTCCTGAAGGTAAAAGAATGGGGCATGCTGGTGCAATTATTTCTAATGGACAGGGTTCAGCTGAAGATAAGTTGGAGGCATTGCAAAGTGCAGGTGTTACTATCACTAGATCACCAGCTGATATTGGTAAAACTATGTTTGAACTATTAGAAAAGCTCTAAACCTTAGAGGTAATAACTGCAAAAGCTACAGAAATTGGGTAATCGTCTGAAATGGACAAGTGAATTTTGATTTGTCCAAATTTGTTTGGATTCTCAGGGTGACAAATTTGGACAAAGGGCTTTCCTAAGGCATCATTTAGTACAGATATGTCTTTAAATCGTAAACCACGCCCCATTCCGATACCAAGGGCTTTGCTAACTGCCTCTTTCGCAGCAAACCTTTTTGCCAAAAAGCAACCATATTGGTCTTTGCTTAGAGAATTTAGCTTTTGTATTTCCGTTTTAGAAAGAATTATGTTTACAAAACGCTGGTCATATAGCTTTAAGATACGTTCTATTCTTGGAATTTGTACTATATCTGTACCAACACCAATAATCATTTTTGTTCATCATTACTAACATTATCATCAAATATTTGATCATCTAAGTCAGAGTAGTCTTCAGTAACACAAAGATCTGAGCCGCTTGGTAAATAATCAAACTCTTCTACAGCAGTATCAAGGGAAGCATCAGTATTTTCTTCATCAATAGGATCGATTCTGCTTTTTGTTCGAAGACGTTTTAATAATTGTGCCTTTAGGGCTGGAATCGTTATATGACCAGCAGCTATTTCACGTAATGCCAGTACAGTTGCCTTATCGCCTTTCACGTTATTAATAGTCATTTTACTACCAGAATTTATATCATTTGCTCTTTGAGCAGCTAAAGCTACAAGCTTAAATCTATCGTGAATTTTTCCAACACAATCTTCAATCGTTATCCTAGCCATAATACTCTCTTTTTAATTTTATAAGATATATATACAATAACGGATCAGTATAAAGTATAATTAGTAGATTTCAAGAATAGAATTTTCATTGCTTCTCTAGGGTAGTTTAAAAATCATAGATGCAGGTGGGAAGATGTAAGGACACTACAAAGAACTGGGGAAAATATTATGTTTTTTTGAGCATTTTTTTATATAGATCTAAGGTTTTACTAAGCATTAAATCAAGGGAAAAATTATCGATTACTGCTTTTCTTGCTGCTTGTTGTATTTTTTTACCTTCATTGGTTTTAAGTATAGATAAGCAATGTTCGATTTTTTCTGCTAAATCAACAGCATCGTTTGGTTTGACATGAAATCCAGTTTTTTTATCTAATATTGTTTCAATAGCTCCACCTATATTTGTAGCAATTACTAGCTTTTCCATTGATTGTCCTTCAGTTATAGTTCTACCAAATGCTTCTGGTTCAATTGAAGTAGATATTACTATATCTGAAACACCGTAAAGGCTGAGCATATCAGATTCATTACCAAAAATTTGAATTTTACTTTGTAGCTTCAACAAGTTTATAAGAGATTTTACTCGATTGGTAAAATTGGGATGTTTGGATAAATCTCCAACCATTAGACAGTAGAAATCTAGATGTTTTAATTTGCCAAGTGCTTCAACAAGGGTAAGATGCCCCTTCCAACTGGTCATTCTTGATGGTAACAATATTATAGGAGTATTGTTAGATATACCATATTTCTTTTTATGTTTTAGTAACTTTTCTTCTGTAACATTCTTTGGATCAAAATAATTATAATCTACCCCTCGATATATTACAACAATTTGATCTTCTAGGATTTGATAATTAATTAATATATGATGTTTTACAAAATTAGACACAGCTATGATCTTTTCGCCTTTGACCATGACGCTATTATAAAAATGTTTGAAAGGATTCGAGATGTTGTAGACTCCGTGGAATATGTTGTAGACTCCGTGGAATGTTGTTAAGAATTTAGCGCCTGTAGCCTTTGCGGCCATATAACAACTCCAAGCTGGAGCTCTAGATCTTGCATGCACTATATCTACGTTATATTCCTTAATTATTTCTGACAGAATTCTTGCGTTTTTCCATATTGTTAAAGGATTTTTAGTAGCACTATTCATAAAAATATGTGGCACTCCTGCCGCTACTAATTCTTCAACCAATGAACCACCAAATGAAACTACAATAACATTATAATCAACTTTTTTTAACATTTTAGCCACTTCAATTGTTCCTCGCTCTACTCCACCAGAGAATAAAGCTGGAACTACTTGCAAAATGGTGGGTTTATGATATCGTTTGGGTGAATCTGATGAAATCATTAATCTTTTACATAATTAATTTAAATGCATAAAATATATAATACAGAAAAGAAAAGATTTATCACTTACAATCATCATAAAAGTAGCAAAAAAAATATGCCATTGGTAATTTTTTTACATGGCTTGATGTCGGGTATGAATGGTAAGAAGGCTATATTTCTTGAGAATTACTGTAAAAAACGTGATTATAATTTTATCACATTTGATAATTTTGGTCATGGAGAATCATCAGGTAGATTTCTAGATGAAACGATTGGATCTTGGCTTACAGGGGTTGAACTAGTTTTAAATAAACTTGTAGTGCAACCAGCTATTATCATAGGCTCTAGCATGGGTGGTTGGTTAGCCATTCTTGCTGCTATAAAATTTCCTAGTAAAGTTTGTGGTCTTGTTTGTATTGCTCCTGCCCTAGATTTTACAGAAACTATTTGGCAAAACTTAACTGAAATGCAAAAAACACAAATGCAACAACAAAAATACCTTGAGGTTGGTGGGCGTAATTGCAACGATAAATATCCAATAAGTTATCAATTAATACTCGAAGCTAGAAATCACTTGTTACTAAATGCAAATAGTATTAAACTTAAGGGGGCTATTCATTTAATTCACGGGATGCTAGATGAGGACGTGCCTTATACCATCTCAAATAACCTTGTAGAAAAGATTACTAGTGATATGGTAGTGATGAAGTTAATAAAAGACGGAGTTCATACTCTTGTACGAGAATCAGATTTAGCTATAATAGCTAATTCTTTGGAAGAAATAATAAACTTATCATTAGAACTATGAATAAACATATATTTGCTAAAACAACTAAAGTTTCCGATTTTTTGAAAATATCGGAAGTAATAGATAAGTTAGATCAAGATAGCTTGGTGCTTTTTGATGTAGATGACGTACTTATCATGGATCAAGATGAATATCGCTTAACTCATCCTTATAGACGGCAGTGGCGTGCTGAAAGCAAAAACCGTCTTACGAGAGAAGAAAGGCATCTTTTTTACAGTATTATTTTAAAAAATCGTACTATTCGCTTAGTGGACTATAATATAACTGATATACTAGGTAGATTATGGAAGATGCAAATCCCAACTGCTGCTCTGACCAAATTATATACAGGGAAATTTGGTGTTATTGAGGATTTTACCAATTGGCGTCTTACAGAGCTTAAAGGGATAAATATAGATTTTATGAAATCTACTCCGATAAAAGAGGAAATATTAATTGATGAATTACATATTGGGGGTGGTGTACCAATGATGAAAGAAGGGGTGATTCTGACAGCCGATGTTGATAAAGGTGCAGTATTAGAGAATATTTTACATAAAAAAAACTACTATCCTAAAACAATAATATTTGTGGACGATATTTTAGAAAATATTGAGTCAGTGGCAAAAATATGTAGCAAATTACAGATTAATTTTTATGGTTTTGAATTTGATGGAGCTTCTTTGATCCCGGAAACAGAACTAGATGAAAAAAGTGAAAAAATTCGTTTTGAGATTTTAGAGAAGGAACATCGTTGGATAACAGATTTAAAACTATAATTATTTTTTTATGTATATGCATTACTTCTTGCTATGCTATAGCTGAAGAACAAGAAACTATTGGGGTAAAAGCTACTAAAGTACAAATGGCTGATTTATATAATGTTTTCAGCGTTATAGGACAATGCAAGAGTGGTATGAGCCGTGATTATTATGCAAATGTTTCTAGTAGACTTGATTTAGTATCTACTTCCCAAGGAGGTAAGATCCATCAAGGTGATGTTTTACTTATTATTGACCAAGATTTAGCTATGTCAATTAAGTCACAAGCGGAAGTCTCTTTAAGAAAAGCCATGGCTTCTTATAGCCGTGACAAGGAATTATTTGCCAAAAAATATATTAGTAGTGATGTGCTAGAAAAATCTAGCAGCGAGTTAGAAGAAGCTAGGCTTGCTTTTGCTAAAGCAATGAATAGTTACAACGATATGGTTCTTATAGCTCCATTTGATGGATATATTGGTATAATAAAACCCAAAATAGGGGATAAGATAAAACAAGGAGATTATCTTTTTAGCATTATTGCTCAAAATTCTACTACTAATAATATTTTAATAGAGTTACCTGAGGGGCTTTATAATCAGGTATCAGAATCCACTAATTTAGTGATAACCGATAATAAGGGTGGATTAATTAATGGAAAAATTGCTGAAATCTCACAATATGTTTCAGATAATGGTACTATAAGTGCTAAAATTATCGTTGATTCTAATAGTAATATTGTGCATGGAAGCTATGTAAATATAGATCTAATTCTTAACAAACATAGGAATTTAGCTGTGCCTAATCAATCGGTACAGAGTAATAATAAAGGTGAGTATTTTGTATATAAACTCAATGACAATAAGGTACAACAACTTTATGTTAAACTTGGCACTAGTTTAAATGGTTTAACAGAGATTATCTCAAGCGAAATTAGGGAAGGAGATATGGTGGTATTGGAAGGGATTACTAAGATTTATGATGGTAACGTCGTCAAATTGTTAGATTAACCTGAATTCATGTAACAAGTTATATTGTTAAGCATCAACTGCGAACGATGTCACCGAACTAAGATTAAATTAACAGAGGATTAAAATGGAATATATATTATTAGTTTGTAGTATCGTGGCAATTCTTATTATTGTACAGATGGTTAAGGTTGTACCACAACAACAAGCATGGGTTGTAGAAAAGTTTGGAAAATTTGATAGGGTTTTGCAGCCCGGATTGAATATTTTGATACCAGTGATTCAGAGAGTAGCCTATAAACACACCCTGAAGGAAGAAGCTATTGATGTTACTGCTCAAACAGCCATTTCAAATGATAATGTTACGTTATTAATAGATGGTGTTTTATATGTAAAAATTGTTGATCCAGTCGCTGCATCTTATGGTGTTAATAGTCCATATTATGCTATCACACAGCTTGCACAGACCACCATGCGTTCAGAAATAGGTAAATTACCATTAGATAGGACTTTTGAAGAACGAGAAACGTTAAACATCGCTATTGTATCTGCTATTAACCAAGCTGCAATGAATTGGGGGATACAATGTATGCGTTATGAAATTAAAGATATTCAGCCACCACAAACAATACTTAAAGCGATGGAATTACAAGTTGCAGCAGAACGTCAGAAACGAGCTCAAATTTTGGATTCAGAAGGCAATAGACAAGCAAAAATAAATCATGCAGAAGGTGAGAAGGCTCAAGTGGTATTAAATTCTGAAGCTTCCTATACTGACCAAGTAAATAGAGCTAAAGGTGAAGCTGAGGCAATAGGATTAGTAGCAATGGCTACTGCTAAAAGTATTGAAGTTATTGCCGCTTCTATTCAAAAGTCTGGGGGTAATGACGCAGTATCTTTAAAAATTGCTGAACAATATATAAATGCTTTCGGTGAGTTAGCCAAAGATAGTAATACAGTAATTCTTCCGGCAAATCTTTCTGAACCGGGAAGTTTTATAACTCAAGCTTTAAGCATTTTTGATCAGCTAAAATCAGTGAGCAATAAAAAATTATCTAAGGAATCTTCTATGAAGAAACAAACGAGTGCTAGTGAGTAATTACTTATTTAACTTGAATTCGACATAAAAATAATTATTATTCTAAGCACCTTCGGATGTCAACTACAACTGTTGAAAGTTAAAAAATCGTCTATTAGCGAGCGAACGTACGTGAGCGTGGCAATCCATTTTGCTAAAAACATGATTTTAATCTTTTAAAATCATGTTTTTAGCTTTAGAAATATTTAAAATGCATTCGCAAAATCGCTTTAAGAATGCATTTTTCCTTATATTAAAGCCAATTCGGGATAAGAATTAACTAATTCTTATCCCGAATTGGGGTAGGTTACAATAAATTTAGGAGAAAATTTAATGACGTACGTGCCTATAGTAATTGAACAAACCCCTAGAGGGGAAAGAGCCTATGATATCTATTCTAGGTTATTAAAGGAACGCATCGTTTTTGTTTGTGGTCAAATTGAAGATTATATGGCCAATGTGGTGGTTGCACAATTACTATTCTTAGAGGCAGAAAATCCAGAAAAAGATATTTTTATGTATATTAACTCTCCTGGTGGTGTTGTGACTTCTGGCTTGGCAATTTATGATACTATGCAATATATTAAACCTAAAATTTCTACTCTTTGTATAGGGCAGGCTTGTTCCGCAGGGTCTTTGTTGCTTACTGCTGGTGAGAAAAATATGCGTTATTCCTTGCCACATAGTCGTATAATGATCCATCAACCGTCAGGTGGTTACCAAGGGCAAGCTACAGATATAGAAATTCATGCTAAAGAAACCATGAAATTAAAAAGAATGCTCAATAACTTATATGTCAAGCATACAGGGCAAGAACTAGATTCTATTGAAAAAAGTATGGAACGTGATAATTTCATGGATCCTGAAGTAGCTAAATCTTTTGGACTTGTTGATGAAATCATCACCGATAGAGCAAAAATCTTAGTAAGAAAATAGTTTAAAGGCTGTTAGATATTATGGATTCCGCACCGAAATGCAGGGGCAGGGGGCAGGATTATTTTTGTTTCTTGGTTTGTGACGTAGTATTAGATCTAGCAAATACTTTAAACTCATCAAGTAGTATTTTAAGATGCAGATTTATATCTTCTAACTGAAAGGTAGCATACAATATGTGATGTTCTTTCTTAACTGTACTGTTAGCTAGCTCTGTGGTCTTTTGATATAGAGCTGCTATTTCATTTTGTGCTTTGATGTAGATGTTAGAGAAATCCTTGCAAATAACCTCGATCTCGCTATAGGTTAATCTGATGTTATTAAGCAATTTGATTGAGAGGAGGATTAAGAGTATCTGTCCGATGATTATGCTGAATGCTAAAATAGCCAAGGTCAATATTTGGTAATTCATATGTTACTTCCTTTGTTGCCTAGGATTGTGCTTGTTTGCTATAGCCTTTCGTTAGATAAGCTTGGCTGATTGATTGCTGCTATAGGACTGTGAAAATAATAAGGGTTGATTTGGCTAAGAAATTTATATATGATCATAGTGATACCTCTATAAAAGGGTTGTTATTTAAATAGCATTTGATGCTATTTGATTAATTCTACTAGTAAGTATTTTTGAGCCTGTGAAACTTTTCGGTACTTACCAGTAGACTGTAATATTTAATATAATACTTGAGCTTTATTTAAGGATAGAGCTGAAGTATTATATTGACTTTTTTAGTTTGAGATTTATAGCTAACCAAATTAGCATTACTCCGTCATTGCGAGACCACGTAGTGGTCGTGGCAATCTAGAAAAATTAAATTGGATTGCTTCGTCGCTACTAAAGTAGCTTCTCGCAATGACGCCAATTTATATGGCTAAATACTAATCGGATAGCTAAACCAAAATGTGTATTTTGGTTTTAAAAAAATAGTCAGTAGTTACTGAGTTCTTTTTTTTTGGTCTCATCCTATTTTTGGGAGTTTATTATAGTTATTTGGGGTTGTCAAGAAAAAATGTGTCAACAGTTGATATATTTTTTATTTTTACTTAATCCATGAATTCTTAGATATGACTCTTGTTAAAGAAATACAAAAATTTTTAGGATTAAAATTTGAAATACTCAAATTGAAAAGAAGAGATTTCTCTGAGGGTAGTGGGATTCCTTATAATAATATTACTAGTATTATGAATGGATTAAGGTCTAATCCCCAAATGCATACTATACTGAAAATAGCTAACTACTTTGACTGTTCTATAGATGAAGTTGTTGGCAGAAGTGAATATATTCCATTATTACAAGTAAAAAGAAGATTTAAGGATTTATCACTAGATGATATTAATAATAACTTAAAAAAATTCTTAAAAGATAAAGTTGTTAAGCAAGATATAAATTTTTATATTTTAGGAAAAGAAATTGGATTTAATTATTCAATTCATAATTTTATTAACGGAAGCCGAGAACAAAAAAATTTAAATAGTCAAATTATAGTAGCCCTAGCGGATCATTTTCAAATGTCGCTAGATGAAATGGTTGGTAGAATTTCTCCTGCTAGAGATACTGACAATGCTAAATTTCCTGAACAAAACTTTAATAGTGATCCTGATCTGAATAATTTATAGCTAACCTGTGATTTTTTAAATTACCCTGTCATTTTTGGCAACAAAACCTAATTCAATTTTGATAACTATATATAAAATCCCTAATTATCGGTACAATAAACTGTTTAAATTTGCTACCACTAAATAAGCCGTAATGTCCAACTCCCTGTTGTAAATGATATTTTTTCATTGTCATAGGAATACCGGAACACAAATCTAATGCAGTTTTAGTTTGTCCAACTGCAGCTATATCGTCATTTTCGCCTTCGATACCTAGTAAAGCACAATTTGTTATATTTTTTAAATGAACTTTACGATTTTTTGAGACAAATTCATCTTTGGCAAGAGCAAAATTTTTAAATACTTCTTGTATTGTTTGGAGATAGAATTCCGATGTTATATCCATAGTGGCTAAATATTCATCATAAAATTTTATGGTATGATTAGCTTTTTCAAGGTTGCCATCTAGCAAATTTTGTAGTAAATCCAAATGCGAATTAATATGCCGAGGAATATTTAAACTGATAAAACCCATAAGTTGTAAAAACCCTAGATAGACATTTCTTCCGTAACCAGGATAGTTAAAGGGGACGGATGTAATCATCATTTGGCAAAACCATTGCATGCTTTTATGGATTGCAAACAAGTCAACATCTGTAGGATTAAGCCTTGCATCAATAGGTCCACCTATCAGAATCATTGACCTTGGTATATTTACATCATTATTTGCAGACATTATACTAATGGCAGCTAGAAGGGGGACTGTTGGCTGGCATACTGCCATAGTGTGCAGATTTGGTCCTAGAAGCGTCATAAACTCAATTAAGTAGTCTATAAAATCATCTAAGTTAAATTTACCAAGTTGATTAGGTATAGTGCTTGCATCAAGCCAATCTGTAATATATACATCTGCGTAGGGGAGCATTTCAGTTACAGTGTCCCTAAGTAAGGTAGCATGGTGTCCTGACAGTGGAGCGATTATTAATAACTTTGGCATTTCTTGCTTAATACCAATTTTGCTAAAATGCTTTAATTGACAAAATGTTTTAGCAGCAACTGTTTTTTCTTTAACAACATAAGACGTACCATCAATAATACATTCATTAATGTTAAATTTTGGCTTCTTGTATGTTCTAGTCATCCTCTCAGCAAGCGTCAAATATGCTAACATAACGTGAGTATAGCCGCTATCTTTTATAGGATTATTACTATTTTTAAACCACTGTTCTAAAATTTCTATGTTTGCTCGCATTGGAATAAGCATAGTTTTAAAGCCTTCTAGTGCATAATAAAGATTATTAGAACTGCCATTATGCATAATATTTGTCCTTTAGAAGTCTATTTATACTTTAATTTTATATAATTAAGTGTTAATAATATACTCAAATAGTGCAATATTCAAATGATTTGAGTATTAGTGCTAATGAATTATTATGATAATATAAAGGTGATGCATAAAAGAATTGTGGCGATTATTGGTAGACCCAATGTAGGGAAGTCTACGCTCTTTAATCGTTTGGCTATCAGGAAAAAGGCTATCGTGCATGACCGCCCTGGGGTAACACGTGATCGAAAATACGCTGATGCCCAAATTGGTCCATTTGATTTTACGGTAATTGATACTCCTGGTTTAGAAGAAGCAGAATGTGCGAAATTAGAATATAGAATGATGCAACAGACTGTAGAAGCCATTCTAGAAGCAGACTTGCTATGCCTTATGGTGGATGGTAAGGATGGCGTATTACCGGAAGATAAGTTTTTTGCTAATTTTATCAGAAGATATGATAAAAAATCTGTGTTGATTGTCAATAAATGTGAAGGACGGTTTGATTTTGCTAAAGAATACTACAAGCTTGGTTTTGATAATGTAGTGCCAATTTCTGCAGAACATGGTGTTGGTATGGCAGATTTACACGATGCAATAACTGAGAAATTAGGGGATGAGGAACTAGAGGAAGAATTAATCGACCCAATAAAGGCTGACTATATACAAATAGTGGTGAGCGGTAGACCAAATGCAGGAAAATCTACGTTTATTAATAGTATTATTAATAATGAAAGATTGTTAACAGGGCCTGAAGCCGGTATAACAAGGGAATCTATAGAAATTGATTGGCTATATAATGATAATAAATTTAAATTAATTGATACGGCTGGTCTAAGAAAAAAGGGAGCTATTAATAAGTCCTTAGAAAAATTATCAGCTTCTGATACTATTAATAGTATTAAGTTTGCTAATACTGTTATTCTGATGGTTGATGCACGAACGAATTTAGAGCAACAAGATCTGAATATTGCCAGTTATGTTATAGATCAAGGCAGAAGCCTGCTCATAGTAGTTAATAAGTGGGATTTAATTGAAGGGAAAAATAAAGATAAATTTAAGGAAGAATTTCTTTATAAGATGGAAACCAATCTACCGCAAGTTAAAGGAGTACCGATAATATTCATATCAGCCTTAAAAAAGCAGAATATTAATATGGTACTAGATGAGGCTATAAAAATTTATGCTTTATGGAATAAAAAAATTGCTACCAGTAAACTGAATCATTGGTTAGGTTTTGCACTCGAGCAACATCCACTGCCTTTACAAAAAGGTGGCAGACGTGTTAGAATTAAATACATGACCCAAACAAAAACTCGCCCACCAACTTTTAAACTATTCTCTAATAATCCTGAGAAAATCACGGATAGTTATACTAGATACCTTGTAAACAACTTGCGGGAAGCTTTTAATTTACCCGGTGTGCCAATAAGATTTACTTATACTAAAACTGAGAATCCATATGTAACTCGATAATCAAGTTTTTCCTTAACCGTTATAGCAAGGCATCTTTAGATGCCGTGGTGATCCAATACTGATTATCTTTCAAAATAGAATTAATAATTTAATTCCAACTAATGATAGACCTAATACTAAATTATACCATGATACCATGTTAATTCTATTTTGAAAGATAATCAGTACAAGTAAACAGCGAAGCTGTTTTTTTAGAGTAACCCTTCGCGTATCCTGGATTGCTGCCACAACTGTTGAAAGTTAAAAAACCGTCATCGCGATGAGCTTTGTAAGCCCTAAACCGTCATTGCTAGGAGTCGCTGTAAGCGACGATGTGGCAATCTTGTGAAGAAGAGCTTACTTCATGAGATCGCCACGGCGTCTATCGACGCCTCGCGATGACGATTTTTTAACTTTCAACAGTTGTGGGATTGCTGTGTCGCCGCTTTTTCGTGGCTTCTCGCTAATAGACGTATTTTTTAATAATTCTAAAAAACTTGATTATCGAGTGTAAAGTCATAGGTCTAATGTGAGTAGAGTCAATTAAATTTTATTCAGAAGATAACCAATTATTTTGAAAAAGAGTTTATCGTGAATAAGGGATAGTACTACTTCTATGGTAATTAATATTATAATGATCCATTCAAGTCTAGTTGAGTGTTTATAGTTTAAGTCATTTGACAAAATATTGTAGAGTTCATGGATCATGTTCAGCCGATGGTTAAGAATATCCTGACGAATTTGAATATCTTGAAACTCTGCAGTCATTAAGTATAAAGGTTCATAACTAGGACGACGCCAAAAAAATTCAGGAGTATCTAGTATATCGCTGTGTAAATTAATAGAATATCGTTCGTTAAATAATATGCCAATTTGTTGAGATATTTCCTTTTTTGAAAGTGATACACTGCCAGTGCTAGCTAGTTCTTGTTGAATTGGCGTTGTTTTTACAATTAAATTACTTACTGATTTTTCTAGTACACTAAGCTTAACTGACTGAGCTAAAGCATGCGATATAGATAATTTTATAAAAGTTGATTTATCTGCTAGAATGATTTGGTTTTTTTCTTCATCTATAAAGGTTTTACCAGTAGTTTCATCATAATCAAAATAGATAAAGTCAGACATTATCTCGTCAGTTTGATTAGCTTGCAGAGTTACTATGTCTTCTAGAATCATTTTTTCTTGGCTTTCTTCAGCTCCCCATATAGTAACACAGCCAAATGGGAAAAAGAAAACATCTATAGGGTCTAAGTTTTTTACTTGTTCTTTTTGAATATATAGTACATCATCGAAGTGTTTAGGTTCAAGACCAATCTTATTGAGATTTATTACTAAGTCATTCATCTTATATTCAGAAGTCGTACAGTAGGAAGCACATCTCATATAATAAATAATTTATAGCAAACAACTGTTGCATCAGTATAATATAGTAGTTATAAAAGTTATAAAGTCAATTAAAATATCATAGTTGGTAATTATGCATGAAATATTAACAAATAGAGCAATTATTGAAGTTGCTGGTGATGATGCAATGAATTTTTTGCATAATTTGACAACTAATGATATAAAAAATAATAATTATTGTTATAGTTATGCTCTAAATAATCAAGGAAGGTATTTATTTGATTTTTTTGTATTAAAACTATCAGCAACAAGACTTTTTATTGATATAAATGTTAATCAGTCTGATTTATTTAAAAATCACTTAGTGCGGTATAAATTACGTGCTAAAATTGAAGTGAATGACTTAACTAACATCTATCAGGTTATTTACTCAAAACAACAGCTGGAATTTAATGGATACAAAGACCCTCGTTATGATCAACTCGGTTTCCGTTCTATTGTTAGTAAAGATGTACCAATAACTGCAGGAACAGCAGGACTATACCTGCAAGATAAATATAATTTTGCCATAGTCGATGGGTATGAGGATCTAATTTTTAACAGATCCATTCCGGTTGAATATGGCTGTGAGGAATTAAACGCTGTAAGTTATACCAAAGGTTGCTATATTGGACAGGAAGTTATTTCAAGAACAAAATACCAAGGAGTAGTAAGGAAAAAAATATTTAAATTATCCGTTAACATAGATTCCATTAATACAGGCAGTTCAGATATAGCAAAAGATGATGAAATTATGGCAAATAATACAAAAATTGGAGTGATATGTTCAAGCTATAAGAATAATGCCATAGCTTTAATTAGAGTGGACGACTATCATTCATTACAAAACACAGTTATTACTGTAAAAAACCAAATTGTTTCTTTGTGCGTTCCACCTTGGCGTTCATATATGACTATTTAGGAACTTATGACAATATCGAGAACTTAATAAAGTTAGCTATAGATATATCTGAGTGATAATTTTCTAAAATTTTGCTTAAATTAAGATTTTAGTAATTTATTAGCTGATAATTTTAATTTCTTCAATGTCTTATGAAAAAATTTCTCAGCTGCTTTTAGATTGGTCATCATTTGGTCTACTGTTTTGACTATTTGGATAGCACTTTGTTGTATCTTGCTCGATTTAGGTAATTGTTGTTGTACTAAAACCCATTTTTCATAACAAACACTTATTTTTATATTGTTCTCTAACTCTTCTAATCCTGTACTAAATGATTTTATTTTTTGTTCTAGCAAGTTAATTGTAGATAGTAATTTATCCAAGGTTTCTTGATATTCACTAGTTTTCTGCTTAAAAGGCTCATTAGTAAAATCCTTGGACAATTCATCTTCCAACTCTTCAATGGTTGGTAGGGCAGTCTTAATATTTTCTGGCAAGCTTTCAGTCAACTTATATTCAGCAAGACCGATCGGCTTAGTCATGTCCCGCAGTGCATATTCAGCAAGTACTTGATCTTTGGTCTTACATAATATCAAACCAATGGATGGGTTATCTGTTGGGTGTTTTATTTGATCGTCAATTATAGATAAATAGAAATTCATTTTGCCGGCATGCTCTGGTTCAAATTCAACTGCTTTAATTTCGATTGCTATGAAACACCGAAGATTTAAGTGATAGAAGAGCAAATCTAGGTAATAATCTTTTTTACTAACTTTTAAATGATATTGACGTCCTATAAAAGAAAATCCGCTACCTAATTCCATAAGAAACTTTTCAATGTGTGCTATTAGGCTCTTTTCTATCTCTCTTTCATGTGCATCCTGACCTATACTTAAGAAATCAAAGGAGTAGGGATCCTTTAGAATTTGGTTAGCTAAATCTGATGTTGGAGATGGTAACTTTTCTTTAAAGTTGGTGATGGCTTTCCCGTGATGTTTATAAAGATTCATGTCAATCTGATGTATCATTACGGCACGTGACCAACCATACTGCACGGCTTGCTGCATATAAAAGATCCTTGCTTCCTGCTCTTTTACTCTTTCCATTAAAATAACATGATGATACCATGGCAATTCTCCAGCAACTTGCTGGAGAATTGTATAGTCCGTATATAGTTCAGCAAATCGACGCATATTATGTAAATTGGTAACACTAAAGCCTTTCATATTTGGAAATGCTTTTAACATATCTTTACTTAAATTATGAATAATTTTTGTACCCCAATCTTGATTACGTTGTTTCTGTAAAATCTCGCTACCAATATGATGGTATAAGATTATTAGCTCCTTGTTAACTGACAAAGCTGCCTTATAACGACTTATAGTTACACGGTCTTTTAACTGTTCTAAAAACTCTTTATATTCTGTAGTTATAATATTTTTATCCACGGTGGTTCTTAATTTATTGATTCCCTAACGTAATCACTATACCATTAATTCAGGATAATGATAACTCTTAAAAAAAAATGTGAGCAAGAGTAATGTATTGAGGAATGAAAAAAAATAAGCAACCTTGCAAAAATAATGAAAATTGCTATTAGTGGAGCATAAAAATCTGTTATATTTATTATATATAGTTAACCCTAGGAGGACACAGTATTAGTAGCAATGAGAAAGAACAGCAAGATACCATATGAGTAAAATTATATTTTTAAATGGATGTGGCTCTGCTGGTAAAACATCTATCGCAAGAGCAATACAGTATTTAAGTAAGGATTCTTGGCTTACTTTTGGTATAGATACTTTTATTAGTATGACACCATTACCATGCTCATCTGATGATAAACCTGATGCTAGATATTTTACCTTTGTTCCGGGGATAAATGATCGTGGTCCAACCATGCGTGTTGAAACTAAGCCAAAGGGTGAGCAGCTCTTTGGTCTCATGCCGGATTTTGCCAATCTACTTGCAAGTCGTAATAATAACCTTATCATTGATGAAGTCTTATTTGAAGATGCTTGCCTCAAATCTTATATAAAAAGCTTGAATGGCTATATTGTCTATTTTGTCGGAGTTTTTTGTGATCTTTCAGTGATGCAAGAACGAGAAATTTTACGCTGTGATCGTGCTATAGGTTTATCGAATGACCAAATAGATAGAGTCCACGCAGGTAGCCTGCGAGAATATGATTTAACAGTTGATACCACGAGCAAGTCACCTTTTGAGATTGCCAAGCAAATTCTAGATTTTGTAGAGGAGAATCCTATGCCACAAGGTTTTATGACTATGCATGAGAGATTACAGTTATGACGCTTCCCTTAAAACCTTTTTATTTTTTACGTCATGGTGAAACAGATTGGAATAGACAGCATGTTTACATGGGTTCACAGGATATTCCTCTCAATCAAACTGGAGAAAACCAAGCACGGGAAGCTTCTCATATTCTTGGAAAAAAGGATATAAAGCATATTGTCACAAGCCCGCTTATAAGAGCATACAGGACTGCTGAGATCGTCAATGAAAAGCTAAAGGTTGATATTACAATTGTCCCGGAGTTAGCAGAATGTTATTGGGGTGAATATGAAGGTCAACCCATTGATAATAATATTCTGAAGAGATGGCTAGATGGCAATCCTCACCAAGGAGCAGAATATGTAAATGATTTTGACAAGAGAGTTTTGCGTGGTATTAATATTGCACTCAGCTTTCAAGAACCAGTTTTAATTGTTGCACATAGTGGAGTTTATTATGCTATCCAAAGACTTTTAGGATGGCCAATTATACATCTTAAAAATTGTTCTGCTATTTTTCACAGTCCACCAATCGGACAGAGTCAATCATGGTCTATATGTGAACTAAGTTAACCTCAGGTTAGTTGTGAGGAGGAGATTTATAAGTAATATCAAAATTCGTTACTGTGCAATGGAGGACATCTCTTGCATGTTACCTCTCATGGAACAACTTGGGTATACTCTTCTGCTTTGAAGAATTGTTTTTTGAAAATATCATGGATTCGCATGCGTAACTATACTATATGTACGCCTAGCATGCTCACCATTCATTTTCAAATCCAATTCTTCAAATCATTTGAGTATATAAGGTATCAGAGGAGGAATTAAAAGCAAGATTTCAAAGATTCACAAAAAACGATGGTTATGGCGTTGCTGTAGCATGTTTAGAATCCCAAATTGTGGGGTGGGTTGCATGGTCTAAATCTCAACTTTTTATATCAGATAAAACAAGATTTCATATTGAAGGAGTTGTGGTTGATGAATGTTACCGAGGTCAAGCTATTGGAAAAAGATTGATGGATTTTGTAGAGAATGTTGCACAACAGTCTAGTCCAAGCATCGTTGATTTAACCTCTGGTCTTAGGCGTGCCAAGGATGGAAGTCATGAGTTTTATAAAAGCCTTGGTTATCAGAATGATGGTCTGATGGCAAAACTATATTTAAGGAAAGAAATTGAATGAGTGAATCAAAATCTCTTTTAAAGCCAAATGCATGGGAGGCTTATTACAAAGAAAAATTTCATAAACCAGCAAGAGAGTTTGTTGTTGAATTCTTTAAAAAAGTTGAATTACTAGATAATCAAAAAATGCGAGGTACAGCCATTGATTTAGGGGCAGGAGTAGGACATGAAACATTTTTGTTATTAGAAAAAGGTTTCAATGTTATTGCAATAGACAAGCAAAAAATGGCTTTTGATTTTATGCTTATTAAATATCCAGAAATTGTTAAATATAAAGATCATTTTAAAACTTTAATATCTTCTTTTGAAGAGTTAGATTCTCAAGAATTACCAAATGTAGACATCATAGTTGCTAGCTTTTCTGTACCGTTTTGTAAACCTGAATATTTTAAAAAATTTTGGAGTAATATTGTAAATAAGATTGATTCAGGTGGTTATTTTGTTGGGAACACTTTTGATCCCGAAATTGTAGCTTTTTGGAAGGAGGATAAGAAAAATATGACTTTTCATACAAAAGAGCAAACAATTGATCTTTTTAAAGAGTTTAACATTATTAGTTTTAAAGAAGTGAAGATTACACCAAAAGAGGATAGGAAAATTGATCATTATTATGAAGTTATAGCCAAGAAAAAATAAGATAAACCTTGTTACAGGACATGTTATGAATATTCATTTTGAAAAAGCTAACTTAAGTCATAAAGAAACTATTTTTAACTGGTTAAAAGAACCCCATGTTCAGGAGTTTTGGGATAATAGCCAAGAACATAAAGATGATATTTTAAATTTCATCAACGGTCGTATAAAGCCTTCAAGCTACGCAGATGGTCTATACACATATTGGATTGGGTGTATCTATAACGAACCTTATTGCTTGGTCATGACACTACAAGAAAAGCAGGAATATTCTATACCACTACTGAAAAAAGCTTATCTTTCAAAACATGGTCACACCTATAGCATGGATTATACCATTGGTAATATAGCTTATTTTGGCAAAGGATTAGGGGCAAAGACTTTAGAAGTATTTATTGATTTTATTAGAAGTAGTTATGATAGCCAAGCTGATACTTTTTTTATCGATCCAGATGTCACAAATCCAAGGGCTAGACATGTTTATGAAAAGGTGGGATTTAAATATATCGATGATTTTATTATGGAAGGAGAGGGGGTATTTGCTGGACGCAAAACACATTTTTTAGTAAAGCGATTGTAATCAATGGTACAAATTAATACCAAAATAAAGAATACAGTAAAGTTTCAGGAAAATATTTTAATCCGGCTTGCTGAAACTACTGACATTTCATCATTTGTCGCTCTGTCATATAAAAAGCGTCGTGCTTATGAAAAAGCTCAACCACAGTTCTGGAAATATGCTGGTCCTGAATCCGAGGAATCTCAAAAGCAATGGTTCAAAGAATTATTGAGGTTAGACGATCACATTATGTTGGCTGCAGTTTACAAAGAAAAAGTATTAGGTTTCATCATCGGTAGATTAATGTTAGCACCAAAAGTCTATAACCCGGGTGGACTAACGCTTATGATCGATGATTTCTGTGTGGAAAGTAAACACGATTGGAATTTTATTGGTCAGAAATTGATTAAGGAAATCAAGGAACTCGCAAAAACTAAAAATGCTACTCAGTTTCTTGTCGTTTGTGGTGCATATGACGAACCCAAACGTAATTTCCTTAAAAGCATGGGCTTAACTGTAGCTTCTGAATGGTATGTGGGAAGAATTATGTGATTACAGGAATGAATCATGTTACTTTAGCTGTAGTTTGATCAGTCTTGTGAGTTTTTTCGTAATACTCTGCTGCTTTAAATAATTATTTTTTTAATATCATGGATTCACGTATTAAATGGTAATACTTGCGTTCGCCCGCCTCTTGTTTGTTGTTTCCATTCTTCAAATCATTATGGGTATACTCCCCAAATCTAACTTAAAACAATGGAAATCAGTTGTGTTTATTATGAATTTTATTATAATGAACTATTTAAAGCCTTTATTTTAACTCAAGGTTATCTTAAGGCACGAATATTACTGACTTTAATATAAGGAAAAATGCATTCTTAAAGCGGTTTTGCGAATGCATTTTAAACCTTTCTAAAGCTAGAAACATGATTTTAATCTTTTAAAATCATGTTTCTAGCAAAATATTAATTTAACAATCAGATGCAGAGCCGTCTCAAATCTGATTGTTTCGATAATTTCACCGAATTTGGGATAAGAATTGACAAATTCTTATCCCAAATTCACGTAACTACGTGGGAATAACACCACAACTGTTGAAAGTTAAAAAAACCGTCATTGCGAGGAGGCTGTAAGGCCGACGAAGCAATCCAGTAACATCATTTATCTATAGATTGTTTCCTAGATTGCTTCGCTTACGCTCGCTAATAGACGCTGTGGTATAGGTGTTTGTAAACTTTCAACAGTTATGGGAATGACACAATAGGCTATTAAACCGATGTCTTACATCGATATTTGAGGTTAAATTAGTAGATTTAAGGAGGGTTATGTATAGAATTAACTTTATTATTATAATCTTATCTTTCATGCTTACAGGTTGTCTGCCAGCTGTTTTTACTGCAGCAACTACCTCTACTCTTGCAGTTGCAAAAGATCAATCAATTGCGGAGACAATTGATGACGTAAAAATAGCTACAAAAATCAAAGCTTCTTTTATAAAAAATAATTTCAGGGAATTATATACTAAGATTAAGGTTGAGGTAAATCAGGGTAGGGTACTACTGACTGGAATCATAGACAAAAAAGAAGATGCATTAAAAGCTGTAGAAATTGTGTGGGGTGAAAAAGGAGTTCGTGAAGTTATTAACGAACTAATAATAGATAAAAAAAGTGATCATTTTGACTTAGTGCAATATACTAAAGATGCTATGATTACTAGTCAGATCAAGGCTAGAACTTTTGTTAACCGAGATATAAAATGGGTAAATTATACCATTGTTACAGTGAATGATATAGTATATATATTTGGTATAGCAAGGTCTGAGGAAGAATTAGAAAAAGTTACTTCTATTGCTTCCCAGATTAATGGTGTGGCAAGGGTTGTCTGTCATGTTAAAATAAAAGAAACTGAAGAAAATGATAATAAATAATCTCAATTCGATATAACTTGTCATATCAAGTTCAGGTTAAATATGATATAAATGAAAGTGAAACTTAGATATATTCTTTTGTTGCTAGTTTATTGTATAGGGCTTAGCTCTTGTTCTACTAAGCCTAGTCTATATCGTAAATTATCGCAGGAAGATCCTAAAAATGTTCATTATAAGGGACACTATAAGATAGGCAATAAATATACTATCAAAGGTAAGACTTATAAACCTAAGGAAGATATTAATTGCAACCAAGTAGGTATAGCATCTTGGTATGGTTCTAAGCATAAATTTCATGGAAAAAAAACAGCAAATGGTGATACATATAATAAACATATGCTAAGTGCAGCCCATCCTAGTTTGCCATTACCTAGTTTGGTTAAAGTGACTAACTTAAGTAATAATAAATCTCTTATTCTTATGGTTAATGATCGCGGTCCTTTTAAAAAGAACCGTATTATAGATGTTTCGGAAAAATCTGCTGAAATTTTAGGATTTAAAAAACAAGGTATAGCAAAGGTTAGAGTACAATATATGCATAAGGAGAGTAAAGAATTTTTGAATAATATTGCTTTAAAGCCTAAGGAAAATTGTATTGCAAAAAAGAAAGTAGCCAATCCTAAATGTAGCGTTAATTGTCATATTAAATTAGTAAATCTAAAACATAAATTAGCAGTTAACCCTTGATGATTTTTGTATTATAGTGTATGCCCAAATTGGGAAACCAATTCTTAAAGCTTTTATAGGAGTATACATGATTGTTTTTGGGAAATATAAATTAAATAGTCCTCAGTATCTTGAGTCTTACAGGAAGATGTTGTTGCTTAGAAGGTTCGAAGAAAAATGTGGGCAGTTTTATGGTATGGGTCTAATAGGTGGGTTTTGTCACTTATATATTGGGCAAGAAGCAATAATTGCTGGTGTGGATTTAGTAAAACAGGTCGGTGATAGTACTATTACCAGTTATAGGGATCATGCTCATATTATTTCAGCAGGGACTGAAGCAAAATACGTATTAGCAGAGCTGATGGGTAAAGAGACTGGTTGCTCGAAAGGCAAGGGTGGTTCAATGCATCTGTTTGACGTAGAAAACAAATTTTACGGTGGACATGGTATTGTAGGGGCTCAAGTGCCTATAGGTACTGGTCTAGCTTTTGCTGAGAAATATCGAAATACTAATAATGTATGTTTTACTTTCTTGGGAGATGGGGCAGTTAATCAAGGTCAAGTATATGAAGCTTTTAATTTAGCGGCGTTATGGCACTTACCTGTAGTTTATATTATTGAAAATAATCAATATTCAATGGGTACTTCAGTAGCTCGTTCTACCTTTATGACTGACCTGTACAAGAAAGGGGAGTCATGTGGTATTACGGGATTTAGACTAAATGGTATGTCGTTAGAGTCAGTTTATGATTATGTTCGGCAGGCTGCGGAGTTTGTTAGAAATGATGGTGGACCAATAATATTAGAAATGGATGCTTATCGTTACAGAGGACATTCAATGTCTGATCCAGGTAAATACCGTAGTAAGGAAGAAGTGGAAAACTATAAAGAACAAGACCCATTATCACAAGTGAAAAATATAATTTTGGCTAATAAATATGCTAGTGAAGAGCAGTTAAAAGAAATTGAGAAAGAGGTTAAAGAGGTCATTGCAGAAGCAGTTGAGTTCTCAGAAAGATCAGCCTTACCGGATGAAAAAGAGCTATATACGAATATTTACGTTGAATGAGTAGAAACATGTTACAAACGACGGTACGGGAAGCCTTACGCGCAGCAATGCAAGAAGAAATGTTAAGAGATGATAGTATCTTTATTATGGGAGAAGAAGTTGCTCAGTACCAAGGAGCGTATAAGATAACCCAAGGGTTATTAGAGCAGTTTGGTTCAAAAAGGGTAATTGATACGCCAATAACAGAACATGGCTTTACTGGCGTGGCTATTGGAGCGGCATTTGCTGGGCTTCGTCCCATTGTTGAATTCATGACATTTAATTTTGCCATGCAAGCAATGGATCAAATAGTTAACTCTGCAGCTAAAACTCATTATATGTCTAGTGGAACTATTAAATGTCCAATAGTATTTCGTGGACCAAATGGGGCAGCAAGTCGAGTCGCTGCCCAACATAGTCACAATTATACAGCTTGTTATAGTCATATTCCGGGGCTTAAGGTAGTAGCTCCCTATAGTGCAGAAGATCACAAAGGGCTTCTAATGACTGCTATTCGTGACGATAACCCGGTTATTTTCCTAGAAAATGAAATTCTCTATGGTCATAGTTTTGAAGTCCCAGAAATAATAGAACCAATTCCATTTGGTCAGGCTAAGAAACTTATTGAAGGTGATGATGTCACAATAGTAACATTTTCTTTGCAAGTTAAGTTGGCCTTAGATGCAGCAAATAGCTTGTATGATAGTGGTATTAATTGTGAGGTAATCGACCTAAGAACTATCAAGCCCTTAGATATAGAAACTATATTAGAGTCGGTTAAAAAAACTAATCGGTTGGTTGTTATAGAAGAAGGCTGGTTTTTTGCAGGTGTTGGTGCAACTATAGCTAGTATGGTAATGAACCAAGCATTTGATTATCTAGATGCTCCTATAGAGATTATCTCAGGTAAGGATGTTCCTCTACCATATGCTATTAATCTAGAGAAATTAGCACTGCCAACTATAGAAGATGTTATTAGTGCTGTGAAGAAAGTGTGTTATACTAGGTAAACTTCAAGAATTAAGGTCGTCAGTTTAACCACTACCGATGTCATTCCCGAATAGCGGAAATCCATAATATCTAATAGCCTTTGCAGGCTATTTTTTGGATTCCCGCTTTTAGCTAGGAATGGTATCACTCTGCCATTTAATAGTTTGGTGATGTATTTAGTAATATACTAATAATTTGGTCGATAAGATCAGAGTTAGCATTAATGTAATCTTCAGTTAACTTTAATAACGCAAGCAGATTGACCTTAGAAGCATTATCCATAGCACTTGTCTTCTTATCAAGCTCAAATTGTAGGCGGCAGGAATTACCATAAATTTCCCCTAATTCAGAATTATACAAACCTTGAGCTTTCATCATTCCGCTAATCAAATTAGCTTTTAGTACCCAACCAATAACCCCTGATTTACATAAATCTTTCGACACTATGCCTAGTTTTGTCAATCCTGTACCAAGTGATATAAGTACGATATCTTTTTGAGTTAGTGTATCATCTAGCTCATAAGCTAAATTAGCAGCTATCAACTCAGGATTACTGGCAAACATACCCCCATCTACTTGATAACTGCTGTTATTATACGCATTAGTTAGAAGCTTTGGTGCAAAGAATATAGGGGCAGCACTGCTAGCTACTGCAATATCACTTATCAGAAAATCATTATTAGGGTCTTTAAGTGCCTGCTTTCTAGTCCACACCTGTGGTAAATCAGTATCCAAATTATAGGAAGTAACAGCCGTAGGGTTTATTAGTTGGCTCATCCTAGTATTACCAAAAAGCCCTATTAATATCTTGTCATATTGACTCCGATCGTATTTTGGTCCCCAAAGACCAAAACCAGTATATATTTTTCTAAACATGGAAGCGTAAAAAATATCTTTAGACTTTTGCATATATAGATCTAAAATGTCAGAAGCTTTATATTTTGGCTGTCCTGATTCATTAGGTGTAGCGAGAGCTAACACCACAAGTCCACCTGTAGAAGTACCTACCATAAGGTCGAATAACTCACTGGCAGGTTTACCACTTCGATTTTCAAACTCTGCAACAATACGTGCTGGTATAATACCCTTAACCCCACCGCCATCTATTGATAGTATTCTAACAGCTTTCTTCTTATTTTTAAGAATAGATATATTTTTTGTTACTAAAGGACATAAGTTGGCAGAAATTAAAGGAGAGTCTTTTTTGCTATATTGCATCTGTTTTCTAGGAGTACAAGCAGTAAATACTACTAATATAAGTAAAAATACTATGACATTTTTCATAATAACCTAAGAATATTTAATTAATTTACCCCAATTTGTGATAAGAATTAGTTAATTCTTATCACAAATTAGCTTTAATATAAGGAAAAATGCATTCTTAAAGCGGCTAACGCGAATGCATTTTAAACCTTTCTAAAGCTAAAAACATGATTTTAAAAGATTAAAATCATGTTTTTAGCAAAATATTAATTTAACAATCAGATGCAGAGCCGTCTCAAATCTGATTGTTTCGATAATTTCGTCGAATTTAGGATAAGAATTGACAAATTCTTATCCTAAATTCGCGTAGGTTATATTATTCTATATTTTTACTGCCCTGACCATCAAGGCCTTTAGTTCCATCCAGCTTTGCATTAACTAAAGATATTTTACTAACAAAGGCTTTAATGAAATTAACATTTGTTAAATCAGTATCATTAAAATTTGTATTATAAAGTTTGGCAGATTCTAATTTGCTACCGATAAGCGATGATTTACTAAAATCTGTGTTATTTAGATTTGCCATAGTTAAGTCAGTATTTTGTAATATACAACTCTGAAGCTTAGAATTAGATAAATCTACCCTTTTAAGAACAGAACCTGAAAAAATAGTTTGATTAAATACAAGATCTAGTAAATTTAAATCTTGTAAATTCATATTTGATAAGTCTTTTACCTGCTCTAAATCTTTTACAGAATATATAATATTTGCTGACTTAAGCTTATCAAAGTCTGGACTATTTAATACAATATTTCTATTAAAATCTGAATTAACAAAATTATCATCTTTATAGCTCACATTATTTAGTTGAGAATTTATAATTGATGAATTATCAAAGGTCACTTTTGACAAATCTGAATTTATGATAGCCATTTGATAAAGATGACTATCAACAAATTTGGTACTATTTAAAACAGTATTTTGCATAAGCACTTTAGTAAAATTCACCTTATTAAATTGAGTACTAGAGAAATTAGAGTTTATTAACTCACTATTAGTCAAATCAGAATTAATAACAGTTGCTTGTTTGACATAGCTATTATTCAGTAATATACCAGTAAGATTACTATTCTCAATATCGCTATTAACAATATTAATTTTATTTAACTTAAGCAAAATGCTACTGCAATTCTTTATTGATAGGTTCTTTATGCTAGTGTTATTAAAGTGAGTATTATCCATAATACTCTTTTGAATTTGCACTTGCTGCAATTGTGCATTATTAAAATTGGTATTTTCAAAATTACAACTTTCAATAATTGCATTGGTAAAATTCGCAGACTGAAAAGAAGAAAAAGAGAATAACGAGTTAGTAAGCTTTATATTTTTTAATTGAGCCTGATTAATAATACCATGAGTAAAATCTGAATTATTAATAATCGCTCCAGTAAAATCCACCCCTGTTAGATCTACAGATTCACAATAACAATCAGTGATACTAGCGTAATTAGCTAATATTTGCCGCAAATCTGTACCATAAAAAATAGAGTTTGATATAACTGCCTTTTTAAAACTACTTTTTCCTAAATTGCTTTTCTGAAAATTAGATTTACTTATAATACTATCATCAAATACAACTTTAATAAGATTGGCATTTTCAAAATTAACATTTTCTAAATTAGCTTTGATAAAATCAGTGTCCTCAAAATTTGATTGAATAAAATTATTATTTTCCAAATGGGCATTTTCAAATATAGATGCTTGAAAATCTGAGCCATAAGCTGATATATTTTTTAATCTAGTATTAGAGAGATCACTTTCTTGAATTACAGATTTCGTTAGAACTGCATTCTCAAAATTTGCTCCTGAGAAGTCCACACGTGATATTTCACAGAAACTTAAATCAACACTAGAAAGATCTTCATCTATCAGTTTAACACCTAATAATTTTAAACCCCTTAAATTTGAACCAAATTTACTTTTAATATTTACTCGTACCTTATTTTTATTCTGCTCTATTATATAATTCCTAATAACAAGACTTTGACTATTAGATAACAAACCATCTGCATCTCTCGGAGAATCCGAACATCCGCTAAGGAATAAAAGTAAAGCTAGAATAAAGAATTTTATGCCGCCATGCGATATTACAGATTCCTGCCTACGCGGTATACTCAAATGATTTGAGTATATATATATCAACTTAGGCAAGATAACCGTCATTGCGAGAAGCCGCAATGCGGCGACGAAGCAATCCAAATTATTTATTGTGCTATAAGTTTTCTTGGATTGCTTCGTCGCCACTAAAGTGGCTCCTCGCAATGACGTTCTTATTTGTACCATAAATAAAACTGCTTTCACTATATATAAACTTAAAGAGCATTCTTTCTGTTTACACCTGTTATATAATGATATAAAGAAGAAAATATTAATATCTTCACTAAACCAGTTGGTATAAATACTATAAACCCACTATAAATAGCTTGTTTAATTCCTATAATTGTTGCCAACCAGCTAACTCCCAAAAAGTAAATTATAACGTGACCAATAAGACAGCTAAAAAACCCTGCTAAAAATCTCTTAGTAAATTTTTCAGACAACCTACTTTTAAGTATACTCATCACAGGGGTTGCAATTAAATATCCTATCAGGTAACCACCTGTTGTACCAAGAAGAAAATATAAACCACTGGATAATTTTGTAAACATTGGCAGTCCTACTATTCCGGCTGTAAGATAAGTTAAAACTGTAGCAAAACTCAGTTGTGGGCTATAAGTAAAAGCAATAATACTAAGTACCACAGTTTGCATAGATACTGGTACTGGCTGGGTAGGAATAATAATCTGAGCTCCAGCAAAGAGAGCTATTACTCCCATCATCACTTTAATAACAACTACAGCATGCTTATTAGCTATAAAATTTGCTAGAGTTTTCTTATTCGTAACTGTCATAAATTTCCTCCTCATTAAATTTATTATTAGGAATATGTAAATTGAGCAATTTCAATTTACGATGTAAAGCCGAACGTTCCATACCTACAAAGGATGAGGTCTTAGAAATATTATTATTAAACCTATACATTTGAGCAGCTAAATATTGCCTTTCAAAAATCTCTCTTGCCTCTCGAAGTGGCATGGTCATCATATCAACATTATCTTCCTGCTTTGCAGAACTAGCACTATTAACTAGAATTTCTGGTGGTATCATAGATGGTTTTATTACTTCATTATTATTTGAAGATAGTGGATTCATAATTAAAGTCCATTCTATCACATTGCGTAATTGCCTTATATTACTTGGCCAATTATAAACTTGCAGAGCTGCAATAGTTTCATCAGAAAATTCACGTGCTTTTAAACCAGAAAACTTAGCAAGTTGCTTAACAAAATATTTGACTAATACAGACATGTCATCTTTTCTATCATATAAAGATGGTATTTTTAAGGAAATAACATTTAGGCGATGATATAAATCTTCCAATAGTTCACCTTTACTTATTTCTTCTTGTATAACCTTAGAAGTTGCAGCAATAATCCTTATATCTAATTTTATTGCTTTGCTTCCCCCTACCTTATGAAACATTTGATCTTGCACAAATTTAAGCAATTTTACTTGTACCGAAACTGGCAAACCACTAATTTCATCTATGTATAAAGTACCATTATTTACTATTTCTAATATCGAAGGACGTATAACGCCTTGGTTCTCTATTCCTTCAAATAATTCTTGATGGATCCGGTCAGGATTCATGCATACTGGACTAAAGATTACGAAAGGAGCATTAGCCCTTTTTGATTTTTTATGAATTAACCGAGCAGCTAGTTCTTTACCACTACCAATCTTACCTTGAATCAATACTCTACTAGTAGCTAAAGCAGCTTTTTCAATATCAGACTTAAGCTTAGTTGTAATGTGAGAGTTACCTATAAGCTCAGTTTTATCAATAACCTTTGATTTCAGATCAAGATTTTCACGCTTTAACTTAGCTGCTTCACAGGCTCTTTTTAATAAAATTACTAACTTATCATGACTAAATGGCTTTTCTAGATAGTCATATGCACCCATTTTGATAGCGTTTACGGCAGTTTCAATAGTACCATGTCCACTAATAACTATCACAGGCATTAGTGGATAGCGTTTTTTTACTATTTCCAAAATCCCAAGCCCATCAAGTTCGCTACCCTGAAGCCAAATATCTAGAATAATTGCCGAGGGGGTTCTTTCTTGGAGTATTTTAAAAGTTTGAATACTATTAGCAGCAGTCTTGGTAGTAAATCCTTCTTCTTTTAAAATATCTGAGACTAAATCTCTAATATCTGCTTCATCATCAACAACAAGAACATCTATAGACATTGATTTTTCCTAAAACTAATTATTGAAATTATACGTTAATAGCTTACATAAAAGAAATCAACTAATTTTTATAACATTTTTACCACATAATCAAAATTATACATATTAAGCCCACACCAAGGCACGCCAATTCTAGATAAGACGATACTATTTAAGAACTCGTTTTATAAGAGGAACAGTAATAGCTCGCTTATGAACTAATGCAAAATGCGTTATTACCCCTAATAATTTTATCATTTGATCAAATTGCCTCGGCAAATTAATTAATAAATATTCAATTACACAGTCAGATACATTAAGCGATTGATCAGAAAAATACTTAAAGATTAACTTGGTCATTAATTCATCATCAGGCTGGTTTATTTCTAATCTTACAACAGCATTAATTCTTGAGGATAAATCCTGTAACGCAAAATTACTAGCTAAACTTCCTGTAGTCATCAACAAATATTTACGACACTCACTTATTAAATTAAAACAATGGAGAACTTTCCTTTCATTCCAAAATTCTATATCTTCCATAATAAAAGCATTATACTGCATTATATCTTCTGCACTAAGTATATCTAAATCTTTTTTTATAAAAAATGCATTCGACAAATTTTGCCATATTTTACTAAGATAGGTCTTACCAGAGGATGGTGGTCCGTAAATCAAAACTGTAAACTCATACGGTTTACTTCCCCAAGATACAGACCAGTTTTTGATTGAATTGTACGCGACTTGATTAGAAAGTGAATTAATAAAATTATCTAGAGCATATAGATCATTACTAAATAATGGTAATATATATTGTTGGGAGTTTGGCATAATTAATAGACTTCCTGCATAATTCTACTTTTGCTGGTAATTTGTGCGTCGATCCGGTACTCGAATCCTCACGTACATTTGAGTACGCTGCGGGTCGAGGTTCCGTGTCTCCTACAAATTCCTCAGCAAAAGCGAATTCTGCAGGAAATCTAATGTTTAAGTCTTATAAAACTTACTGGATTTATAAAAATCGATAGCGGCTAAAAACAAAACTTTTATTATACTAGCAATTGGCACAGCAAAAAATATACCAATAAAGCCAAATAGGTTACCCAGTGCTAGAACCGCAAATATTATCCAAAGAGGATGTAATCCTATCTTATCACCTATGATTTTCGGTGATAAAATATACCCCTCAACTATTAGACCAATCAAATAGATAATTATTATATAAAATAATTTATTGACCATACCAAAAGCAAAATAACTAATAATCATGGTAAGAGAAAAGGATATAAAAACTCCAACGAATGGTATAATTATTGAGAAACCAGATAAAATCCCTAATAATACACCTAGATCTACGCCAAGAATCGATAAAGAGATTCCATAGTAAACTGATAATAACAAACAAACATTTAGTTGCCCTCTTATATAAGCAGATAAGGAACAATTAATTGCTGATAATATTTCTTGAATTTTCTTTTTACCTTTTAAAGGTAGCAAGAGGTCTATATTCTTTGCCATTGTTAGCCAATCCCGTAAAAAATAAAACAATATAAGCGGTATTAATAAAATTAACATAAATAAATTGATTGTTATCTTTGTCACATGCCAAATATTATTAGCAAGACCTGTGATAAACAAAAATATGCCATTAACAAAATTACTAATAGAATCTTTTATCTTATCGGCAATATTTGGATCTATTGAATAAACTTTTGCCGTAATAACCGGTATTAATTCAGTTTGTAAGTAATCTTTATAAGCAGGAATCTTACTAATAAGTAGAGTTGTTTGTTGATATATGATAGGCAACACTACCACAACCACTATAGTAAAAATACTGAAAAACAGCAAAGAAATTACAGAAACTATTATAGTTCTAGATAGTTTATATCGTAATGAGAAATTATCAATTATAGGATGTAATATATATGATATTACCCCAGCTATAAGAAATGGCATCAATATATCAGAGATTAAAGTCAAAGTTACTATAACAGTCCCAATAACAATAACCCAAAAAATAACTTTATCCAAGATGATTCCTCTTCTTTTATAAATTATCCCAAAGTACGCGAATTCGGGATAAGAATTTGTCAATTCTTATTCTAAATTCGGTGAAATTATAGACAACAACGCTTCGCAATGACATATACGTCTATAAAACGTCTATTAGCGAGGAGACCGTAGGTCGACGAAGCAATCCAGTAACATCATTTATCTATTAGATTGTTTCTTGGATTGCTTCGCTTACGCTCGCAATGACGCTGTGGTATAGGTATTTGTAAACTTTCAACAGTTGTGGGATGACACCCTAGGCTATTAAACCGATGTCTTACATCAAACTGAGGTTGATTTACGCTGGCAATATCTTAGATAGAAACCTTCATATTTTTTTCGATACTTGCACTATAGCAGGTCTAATTAACCTATCTTTTATCTTGTAGCCTGATTGCATAATACCTATAATACTATCTTGATCATATTCATTTGATACTACTTGTGAAATCGCATGATGTATATTGTAATCAAACTTTTCTCCTAATAATGGTTCTATTGATTCTAAACCGTGCTTTTTTAGTATGCTAGTCAACTCATTTTTAGTCATTTCTACCCCGGTAATAATACTAGCTAGATCACCTTCCGTATTTTGTGGTTTATGCTCCAAAGCTCTAGAAAGATTATCATTAACACTGAGCAGATCTTTAGCAAAAGAAAAAATGGCATAGTCTTTTGCTTCTTCAATTAATTTTTCTAAACGTTTCCTAGTATTGTCAGATTCAGCTATTGTCCTTAACAGTTTATCCTGTAAAATTTCAATTTGACTTTTCAAGCTAGCAATCTCTTGCAAACTATTTTGCAAAATCAGGGTATCTGTAGTATCTTCCTCTATTTCATTTACTAGCTGAGCATCATTATCAACTTTAATTTCTTGGTTATCATTATTCTTCTCCTGTTGTTTTTCCATATTTACAGCCTTTTTTCTTGCAAAAATCTATTTTCTTAACATATAGTGTAAATCTTTGTATTTTCAAGTCAATTTTAATTAAGTAATAATCTATGAGAGCTTTTAATAGAAAGAATAATCAATTACGCAATATTTCAATTGAACCATCAGTTTTACTTAATGCTGGTGGTTCGTGCCTTATTAAGTGTGGCAATACCCATGTAATATGTAGTGCAACCTATGAGGCAAGTTTACCGCCATTTCTACGCGGGCAAAATCAGGGCTGGATAACTGCCGAATATGGTATGTTACCAAATTCAACCCACCAGCGTATAAAGCGTGAATCGACGCAAGGAAAGCAGTCAGGTAGGACGCAAGAAATTCAAAGATTAATTGGTAGATCGATGCGTGCCGCAATTGATCTAAAAGCCTTAGGAGAAAAACAAATTATCATTGATTGTGATGTAATTAATGCCGATGGTGGAACTAGAACAGCGGCAATTACTGGTAGCTATATTGCACTTCATTTAGCGATTAGATCGTTAATTGCTAGAAAAATACTTAAAACTAATCCTTTAATTAGCCAAGTAGCCGCTATTTCATGCGGTATATATAAAGGGCAGCCCATAGTCGATCTTGATTATTTAGAGGATAGTAACGCGGAAGTAGATGCCAATTTTGTTTTCTCAGGCAATGGAAATATAATAGAAATTCAAAGCACAGCAGAAAAAAAACCCTTTTCCGAAGAGCAATTTTATGATATGCTAAAATTGGCGAGGTCTGCCGCCTCTGATCTATTCAAGTTACAAAACCAAATATTATTAAATAGCTCAATTTAATATTTTTACATGGAATGTTTATGACTATATTTACTGCATATTCAGAATTAAGTATTGAAGATTTACAAGTCTTTTAGTTGATCGTGTTTTGGGTCTTGATATAGATCCAGCAGACAGTAAAGAAAAACTTATAGATAATATAATCAAAACACCTGAAGATTCTATAGATCCAAAGGGTAGCCTTGAAAAAGCTGGTGTAATAATAGATATAATGGAAAAAGTTGTATTGCAGCATGCGGGTGATTTTCTAAAAGGAGCTCATATAATGGTTGAAGACAATGGAGATATGTATGATACCTTAAAAGATTTGGGATTAGTTAGAGAACGAATCTCTTCACATCATAGAGGTAACAAAGCTGAGTCAGATGCATCAGTACAAGCTGGAGAAATATTTAGGGAATTTCTAGTTGGAAAAACGAAAGACGGGAAAACATGGTTTCAATTAGAAGCTCATTCTATAGGGGGGCTTAGCAATTTTGTAAAACATATGATAGATTACGTGACTTATGTATTAACCGGCAAAAATGTTGGACAATACGGCCTTTCAGAACACGTAGACAGCAAACCTATTACACTTAATACTAAAGAAGTTAAGGAAAAAACACAAAATAACACTCCTATTGCAACGTCTAAATTTGTACAAAGAATAGAAGATACAAAGAAAACAACTCAACATATTGGACGTTAATATCATCGTTCGTAGTTAATACTATAGTACCCTACATTTTTTGTATAACCTAGTGAAAAGTGAGGCGTAATACTGCATAAAGATTGCCACGTCGCTGCTGTTGCAGCTCCTCGCAATGACGATTGTGGTGTCTATAGGTGCATCGCGATGACGATTACACAAAAAATGTAGGGTACTATGTTTAGCCTTGCTTAGCTTTAAATCTTTTTATTTTCTTGTTTATTACAAGGATTTTACCTTTTCTTTTTACAACCTGACAATCTTTATCTCTTTTCTTTAAAGATTTTAACGAGCTTACAACTTTCATATAAAACTATCCTTGGTATTACTTGCAAAAACCTAAAAAGTGATAAATCAACCTTAAAACTTTCGCTAGCTTAAGTTTAAAAAAGCAATAATAATATTTTTTATCAATTCAGTCAACCTAAAAACTTCTTTAGAGTAATTTAAAAGTCGCATCCTAAAATTGTAAAAAACTCAAATAATTCTTGAGTAAGTATAAATTCAACATCACAAACGTCATTGCGAGCATAGCGAAGCAATCTAGAAAAATAATCTATAAACAAACCACGTTATGGATATCATACTTTTAACTTACAATTGCTTCGTCGGCTTTAGGAAGCCTTCTCGCAATGACATCTGCAGTTGTGTTTACATGATTTTCAACCTTAAAGTGTGATTTTTAAACTGCCTTAGCATAGATGTAGAGAAATCTAGCTTGTATAAAAAAAATTATTACTATATTCTAACTTTTTTCCAATATTAATTTTATGTTAACTCCTTTAAAATTATTCGTTATTTGGTTGTTTGGTCTAACTAGCGGATTTACCTTAATGATTACATGTAATACCTTAAACTATTGGCTTGCCAAAGAAAATATTGACTTACAATCTATTGGTATGTTTGCTATTATCTCAATACCTTATTCTATCAGTTTTTTATGGGCTCCTATTTTTGATACGATACAGTTAGGTTGGTTAAGTAAACTACTTGGTCACAGATTATCTTGGATTTGTCTGATCCAGATTTTGTTGGCATTTGCTATTTTTCTTTTAAGTACCATGAATCCTCACCACAGTCTAATATTGTTTGCATTAGTAGGTTTGATAATATCATTTTTAAGTTCAGCTAAAGATAGTATACTAGGGGCTTTCAGAACCGAAATTATTGCAAAAGAATCTCAAGGAGCAGCTTCTGGAATTTATATTTTTGGTTGGCGTATCGGTATGCTAATTTCAAGTTCCGGAGCTATCTATCTATCAAGCTATTTAGGATGGAATAATATATATAAAATTTTTGCCATTTCTGTACTTGTTTGTTCTGCTATTTTAGTTGTGAGCATCTTGCGGTTAAAACACGACTTAGCCTCAAAAACTTATCCAAATCATAAAATAAATATTTCAAACTTTGTACAAAATATCTTAAGACCTGTAGGGTCTTTCTCCTTAGTCTTTTTAATAATAATTTTCCTTATTTTATATAGATTACCAGATGATTTTATTACTATGATGATGAACCCCTTCTTAATACATCTTGGTTATAACGAATTTGAAATAGCTAGTGCAGGGAAATTTTTTGGCATAATATCTACAATAATTGGCGGACTAATAGCCAGCTTAGTGATGAAAAAAAAGAATATCTTAGATAGCCTGCTGATATTTGGCGTAATTCATGCAATTGCACACACCTTATTAATTGTGCATGAGATTTATGGCAAGAATTTACCATTATTCTTTATTACCGCAGCCTGTGAAGGTATAACTTGTGGGATGGCTATGACAGCTTACATTGCTTTTATAGCTTCAATATGCACAGGCAAATTTCGTGCCACTCAATATTCATTTTTCTCTTCTATGATGGGATTTTCAAGATCGATTTTTCCAGCTCTTTCAGGATATATTGTCGTACAATTCGGATGGAAAAGCTTTTTTACATTTATTATTATAATCACAATTCCTTCTCTACTTCTGCTACTAAAAATCAGTTCATTACTAAAAGCAAAAATGAAGTATTAAATGTAACCATGAGTTCTATCACGTTGTTGGTGTCGGGATAATGTCTTCCTGACTTCCGCAGATTTTTTGATATTAGTTGTTATAAGTGGCATTAGTAAGGAGGTGAAGTGGTATTCTCGCTCTGTTGTGCCTAGTAGATATTTTGTTATTGACTTTAACTGCGATGTTGTTTATTATTTAATTAATTGAATATAGCCCCATATTTTATAGCCCTAATATGTACATACGTCGTAAAAAAAGTCCTAATAGTCCAAGGCAATCTATCCAAATAGTAGAAGGTTATCGTGATAGTAAAGGTAACGTCAAACAGCGTATAGTACGTCATTTAGGAGTCTTCGTAGATGAAGTAGAAGAAGCTAAATTAGTTGCCCTAGCACAAGATTTGATTGCCAAGATTAAAGCTGAGAGAGAAGCTGCAACTGGGCAGGGGAATTTGTTTACTGATGATACTAACAAGGTTAAAAGAGGTCGTCCAACTAACAAGCAGTTAAAAGATATTCTACCTGTTAATGAAGTAAAACTAAATGAGGTTGTAGAAGTCAAGCGAGTTGTTGAAGGAGTGCATCAAATAGGGGGGCATGTTTATGATCAAATGCATTTTAACCAGTTACTAGCAAGGAAACGTGACGCTGGGATGCTGAAGGATTTAGTGTTAGCCCGTATGGTAAGACCAAATAGTAAAAAAGGGATAGTTGAGTATTTAAGCGATCAATTTGACCAGCATCATGATCTAGATGCTACTTATTGGATGATGGACAAATTACATGAGCAAATACCTAAAATTAAAGAATTATGCTTTAAAAACACCCTAACCCTGATTCCTAATAAAGAGATTAGCCTAGTATTTTTTGATGTTACTACACTATACTTTGAATCAGTAGAAATAGATGAGCTAAGAGCCTTTGGCTATAGTAAAGATCATCGCTTTAATACTACCCAACTAGTTCTTGCCCTAGCAACTAATGAGGATGGATTACCACTTGGCTATGAGCTGTTTAGTGGTAATACCGCAGAAGTTAGCACCTTAATTAAATCAATTAACAGCTGGCAAGCGTATCTTAAAGTTAAAGATGTCTGTTTTATTGCTGATCGTGCAATGTTTAGTAAAGCTAACTTGCAAGCTCTCGATGAAGGTGGTTATCGTTATATTGTGGCAGCAAAGCTTAAAACACTCAAGAAAGAAAAGAAAGAAGAAATATTATCAGAGGAAAACTATAAGCCTACTGTTATAGGCAATGATCTTACTTGGATTGCCGATCTAGAGCATGATGGTAAACGTCTAATTACCAGTTATAAATCTAAAAGGGCTATTAATGATGCACAGGAGCGACAAAAAATTTTAGATAAAATTAATAAGACTATTGGTGAGTCTGGTAGTACTAAAAAACTTATATCTAATAGTGGAGTAAAAAAATATACTTCTAGTGAAAATGGCAAGAGCTATATTGACGCAGAGAAGATAGAGCAGGATGCGTTGTGGGATGGCATGCATGGGGTAATCACCAATGACCAGACTATAACTCCACATGAAGCAATAGCAAAATATGCTAGATTATGGGTAATTGAAGAGCAATTTAGAATCAATAAACATAATTTACAAATGCGTCCAATTTTTCACTGGACTAAACAAAGGATAGAAGCACACATAGCTGTGTGTTATATGAGTTTTGCAGTGCTTAAAACTATAGAATACAAGGTTGCTCTGACCCAAAAGATCAGTGTCACTAACATCGTTGAATTATTAATATCAGTACAGGCTTCAATCTCAAGACATACAAAGACTGGTGATCTTTATAGACTACCAAGTGCAATAAAAAACGAAGCTAGAAAAATCTATAAAACCTTTAACATCAAACGTTCAGACCATGCTGCAATATATTTAAAATAACAAAATAATGTTGTGCCTAAAATTTAAAAACCCCAGCACTATGACCCTTCTAAGCTTATGCCTTATTAAAAAATGCGGAAGTCGGGGGATTTTCAAGATCGATTTTTCCAGCTCTTTCAGGATATATTGTCGTACAATTCGGATGGAAAAGCTTTTTTACATTTATTATTATAATCACAATTCCTTCTCTACTTCTGCTACTAAAAATCAGTTCATTACTAAAAGCAAAAATGAAGTATTAAATGTAACCATGAGTTCTATCACGTTGTTGGTGTCGGGATAATGTCTTTTGTGTTTTTGATACTACTGTTTCTGTTTCAGGTGGAGTGTTGTTCACATGACGTTTTAAGCTACTCTGAATCTGCGTTAATTCACCTATAGAGTCGTTTGCCTTAGGGAGAATAATAGCTTGTGACATATTTATATTATATTCTTTATTTTTTGCTACTTCTTGTACCATTGCTTCATATTGACATTTGGTTACAGGGATAGTGTAGATATTATTCCCTCTTTGTATATATCCTATAGCATCTTTACCATCCCCAGCAAACTTTAGTGATAATGGGTTGGTTATTTCCACTAGTTTTCCTTGCTCGTTATAGTGAGTAGTAAAATAAAGTGCTTTCGAGCTTGCAATATTTTCACCTTTCTCGTTTTGTACCGGAAACGAAAGATGGACAGTTGTATTAGATGGCTTGATTGTTAATGGTAGATTAATATTTCGATAATTACTAATCTCTCTCTCTGTTACGCCATCTTCTAACATTACTTTCGTAGAGGTCTTTATATTATTTTCTATTAATTTAAATAATTCTTCATCTTTGACTTTAATAACCCTTGACCTAGTAGAGGTTGTGTTTGTTACTGTTTCTTGTTCGTTCCAAGTTAAAGGTTTAAAATGATTAGCCTGAAGGACTTTAGCATAACTTTGTACTTCATCATGCATGGCTTGTGCTATATTTGCTTTTACATTGGGGGCATCCCAAGCCTTTTGTATTAATTCGTTGTTATTTTCTACAAACTCTTTAAACTCCTGAGAATTAGTAGCAAGCCCTGCAACTGCAACTCCTTTATCCGTCTTAATATTTGCTTCAGCAAGGACTTTTTGTAATATTGCCTGTTGTTTGGCAATAATTTCTTGTCTAAAGGCTAATGTTATAGAATCCACTTTGGAGGTTGAGGATTGAACATTAGTGGTTGTTGTTTTGCTAGTATGCATAACGTCTAGTGCTTTTCTAGAACTTTGCATAGATGGTTCGAGATCGCTTATTTTTTTGGTCAGTAGCTGTTTTTCTTCTTGTAATATTTTTGCTATTTCTTTAATTAATAATATTTCTCGGGCTTTATAGCCTAAAATATACTCTATTTTAGTTTCTTTTCTTAATTTTAATTTTTTGGTTTGGTTGATTATATTGTTAAAATAATCGGGATGTTCTTGGACTAATTCTCGTAATTTTGGTGTGTTAATTTTTCCTTTTGTTACTAAAAGACCCAATTTAATTTGCAATCCATACTCTTTTAATGATTGTTGTCTTTTTTGCATAGTTTCCTTAAAGGCATCTTTAATATCGGCAACCTTTATGTTTTCTAGGGGGATATTCTTAAATTTTTGACTCATTGCCATTTTTGCCCAATTTGCTAGTGCTTTGTCACTATAATATTTTGATAATTCTGCAAAACTGTCATCGATAGTCTTATTTAAATCGACTTGTGCAGTATCAAGTAAACCTTTTACAAATGAATCATTATGACTTAATTTACTTGGGAATTCCCTAAAATGGTTAGTTGGGCCTAGTAATGGTAGATGTCTAGACCAAGAATATGGATGTATGTTATCCTCTAATTTGTCAAGACTTCCAGCAAAATCTATACGAACTAGTTTGGGAGGAATGGTAGAATCTTCTGGGTATCTTATAACTCCTATGTTACCTGTATGAATATCAAAGTCACCTATTAATAAGCTAGTTGGAGCTATTTTATCAAAAGAACTATAATGAAGTTCTTCAAAAGCTTTGCTTAAAGTATTAGATAATAATTCTCTTGTCCCCATGAAAATCGGTCTTCCCCCATCTTTTCGAAGCCAACCACTTGGTTTAGTTTTCGTAGACATGTGTTCATCCATATCTACATACATGTCACCACTATAATTCTTAAAAAATTCAGACCGTACATATACCTCAGAGCCATCACTTTGAAGGCCTCCTTCCTGATGTACTTTTTCGGTAAGATGATCAGGTACAGTGAGAGAGACTTTAGCTCCATAATTTGGATTTGTTGCTTGAAAAATTTGCGAGCCCAAAAACTCTGATATATTTTTTCGAGAATCCCCTTCGCTTTTAATCATGGATAGAAGGTCATCGGAACTTTTGTATATGCCTCCTAATTCTCCACCATCATTAGCTCCAAGTGATTTCTTTGCCAAGTATTTCCAGCCGATAAATTGTGATATCAATGGTACTGCCATATTATCCTCTTGGATTTTTTTTACCGTTAGTTCGATATAAAAATATTTATTTTGATATCGAACTAATGGTTATATTGATTATACACTCAAATAATTTCAAGAAAGTTTAAAAAATTTCGTAATTCTTGTCGAGCAGCTACGTGAGATATACTAAGTGTTTTGCCATGATTAGCTGTTGTTAAGTCGAGTAATGTTAACCCTTGTAAAAATAATTCCCGAAAAATTACTCTTTCACTAAAGCCTGGGGCAATTTTAAAGCTAATTCTTTTTGCTAATTGTTCAAGAGAAGTAGCAACATTCCTTTTGTTTACTGCATCTAAGTTACTTAATCTATTACGCATTACAATCCAATTAATTGTTTCGCCATTACGGTTAGCCTTCTGCATTTTTTGTTCCCAAACCATTTGGCTATAGATTGACGGAGTAATAATTGACAAATTGTTAGCATTAACTTTACCTAGTACATCAAAATCAAGGAAACTATCATTAATTGGTGTAATTATAGTATCAGCATAAGAGTGAGCTAGTCTTGATAAAAAGGAGTAGCTTCCTGGTGTATCGATTACTACATAATCTGCTTTTTTTGCCTGTTCAAATATTTGTTCAAACCTAGTTTTTTCGTCCTTTTCTTTAAGTTTAATGACTTGTTCTTGACTTTCAGTTAAATGAACATGCTGAGGAATAGCAACCGTTTTATCCGGATTTTTTAGATTATAGTCAGCCCTATTCTTTAAATAATTTGTTAAAGAACCCTGACGTGCATCAGTATCAATACTAGCTACCGTATGACCATTATAAAGTAAGGCAGTAATAAGATGCATGGAGCAGGTAGTTTTACCCGCTCCACCTTTTTCATTACCAATTACAAATATGCGATTTGGTTGATTATTTTTCATAACTGTCTTGGATAAATTGGTTAAGAAGCCTTACGCCGTAACCTACTGCTCCTTTAGGACCAAGAGGATTACTTGTTTTATTATAGGCAACACCAGCAATATCAAGATGAGCCCAAGCTACATTTTCCTTAATAAAATGTCCGATGAACTGAGCTGCTGTAGAGCTGCCAGCTGCTCCAGGGACGTTACCAATATTTGCAAGATCGGCAATGTCAGATTTAATCATTTCATCAAAATCTTTATGTAGAGGCATACGCCATAATTTCTCATTAACTTTATTACCAACCTCTATTAGTTTATCAGCTAGCTCATCATTATTGGAAAAGCATCCACCGTAAGTTTTGCCAAGAGCTACAACAATAGCTCCGGTAAGGGTAGCAAGATCAATTACACATTGAGGTTTGAACTTTTCTTGAGTATACCAAATTGCATCAGCCAAGACTAACCTGCCTTCTGCATCAGTATTATCCACCACTACTGTTTGTTTGGACATAGTGGTTACCACATCTCCTGGTCTTTGAGCGTTACCTGAAGGCATGTTTTCTACAAGACCGACTACGCCAACAACGTTAACTTTTGCTGTGCGGCTAGCCAAAGCCATGATTGCTCCAACTACTGCTGCTGAGCCAGCCATATCATATTTCATGTCTCCCATATTTGCTGCTGGTTTAAGTGAAATACCACCACTATCAAAAGTAACTCCTTTACCAACAAAAGCTACGGGAGGCGTATCATCATCCAAACCATTATACTGCATTACTACCAGTTTAGATTCATTCTGTGAACCTTGTCCAACACCAAGCAAAGCCCCCATACCAAGGTTTTTCATTTCTCTTTCACCGATAATGGTAATTTCAACTCCTAATGGTTCAAGATGCTCTAATATCTTTTCCGAGTAAGATAAAGGAGTTTTGATATTGGCTGGTTCATTAACTATATCTCTAGCAAAAAATACCGCTTTGGCTAATAATCTCTTATCATTAAATAATTCTTCTGCTTTAGAGTTGTTGTTTGTAGAAATTTCAAGAGATTCTACGACGAATTTTTCTATTTCGCTTTGTTTAGTTTTGTATTTATCAAATTTATATGAAGTAAGCAAACAGCCGCTAGCTATAAGCATCGCCACAACAGCTGGCTCATATTGTCCAATATGATGAGAGATTTTTATACCAATAGTTCTAATTTTACAGCAAGTACTACTGGATAAAATTTTTCCCCCGATCTCCTCAATACAAGAGGGCTTTAGTTTTGTTTCATCACCAATGCCAACTATAATTAAATATCTTATCTCTCCATCCTTACCGATAGAATTAACAATTTTAATTTGTCCAAATTTTCCAGCAAATACTAATTTATTCTGAATAGTTTTAGAAATTAAACCATGATGTTGTTGGTCAAGTAGCAATAACTCATTGTCTAATTTCAGTTGTTCGTTAATAAAAACTACAGTTGCTTGATTATTTGATAATTCTTTACTTATAAAGTTAATGTTATTGAGCATAAATTCCTATTTTTGAGAGGCTAATTTTATATATTCTTTTTGTAAGCGTAATAATCTGAATAATGGAAGTATATAAAAAACCCACTAATTAATAAAGTAATTCTTTAAGTCTTTAAATATTATATTCCAAAATTATCTCCCACTAAGTAGAAAAGTGATTAATTTCGATTATTTTTTTGTGCTAGAGTATATAAAAATAAATATTATAATTTATTTCTAGTTAATAAATTAATGTATAAGTTGCAACGTATTTTTATCAATAAACCCCGCAATTGTTGAAAGTTAAAAAATCGTCATCGTGCATAGGAGTCATTGCGAGGAGCTGTGCAAAGCACAGCGACGCGGCAATCTAGAATACGCGAAGCGTTACTCTATAAAACAGCTTCGCTGTTTACCTAGATCGCCACGGCGTCTGTCGACGCCTCGCGATGACGGTTTAGGGCTTACAAAGCTCATCGCGACTCATCTTCGAGATAAATATGAGCAGAAATTATGCTATAGAACGTGAGTATTATGCGACGAGTGGAGTGTAGAATTAAATTCTCGTTACTGACTACATTTTTTCACCTGTGGAATTTTATAATAAAGAAATACTGATAAAAGTGTACTTTAATGACAAGAGTTTTTATTTGAAACAAAACAATGGTAATACACATAAGAAGCATTATGTTGACTAATTTTTAGTATGTCAAGTAGAAAAGTGATGTTTACATGACTACAAACTTCATACCAAAACCACTGCGAACCTGATTCTTTAGACGTTTCAAGCACTTTTTCGTCTCGAAGATGAGTCGCGATGACGATTTTTTAATTTTCGACAGTTGTGGTTGATGACACCTAGGCTATTAAACCGATGTCTTACATCAAACTAATAAGGTTAATTAGTTTCTTTTAAATTAGTATTTAATTTTGTCTGAATATAATTTTACCTATAACCCTTAACCTAAAAATTTCTTTCTTGCTTTTCTACTTGGAAATAGTGTTTTCAGGAAAATAGTGTTATCATCTTCTTTTATATAAGGTACAGCATATATTTCAGTTAGTATCCTTACATATAGAATTTGCTGATCAGGATATTGTTCTTGATTATGATGTTTAGTTATATCTAATAGATTCCCATCTGCTATAGTTTGAATTATTTCTTCAAAACCTATTCCCCTTTCAAGCAACAATTTTGAATTCTTTTCATAATTATATCTGAATTTAATCAACTTAAACTACCTAATAACTACAATTTTGTGGCTTCTTTATGAATTAACATATTAATATATGTTTGATATGCTAACCCAAGTTTTGAAGCCTTAATTTTTATAGCTTCAATATCCTGCTCAGCTACTCTTATAGTAATAGGATACTTTCTCTTTAGGTGTGTTTTAGCTGCATTTTGAAATAGTTTAATATCATTTTGATTTTTAATACTAGGTTGTTTTTCAAAATTAATCTCTATCTCCTGCTCATATTTATCTAATTTGTAGCTCATAGTTTCATATATTTTATTTAATATAATAATAAATAGTACATACTATGTCAATACATTATACGCGAATTCGATAAGCGAACAATAGTGTACTGCTCGTAAATGAAGAGTTGGTAGACTATAGTATACTTCAAGAAGAGCTAGGCAGTAACAAAGTCGAGCTGCTAGGCGTACATGAGTAACGGAGCAGCTTCGATCTTTGGTCGCGGGAACGCCAATTCTTGAAGTTCTACCTGAGTATGCATAGTGAGTGGGCTAGGCAATTTTCTTATACTCAAAGTATATTTTTCTTACCGAGTGAATCCATATAATACAAACAATGGTAAATACCACCATTAAAAATGGTGATATAGAGCTAAAAGTGGCTGTTGGTATTAATGTGAAAATAATTGACTGTATTAACCCGCTCGAAGATTTACCAACCTTCGAGCTAATGACGTCTACAGCTGCCTTACCTTTTGTCTTTAGCTCTTGGTCAAGAGGAATATATAACATTTCTCTTGAGGTATCCCAAATTGAATATTTACTACCTTTCACTAGAATGTTTTGTAAAGCACCAATTGACACCGCAAGAGCTAAGGGTGTCATGAGAATGCTACTATCAAATATCGATAATACTTGGTGGTCAAATACGATTAAGATAAAAAACAATATACCAGTAATCATCATGACAATTGGTGGAATTACTGCAGCAACAAACCAGCCATGGCTACGCATTATATTATTGCCTATTATAGTCATTACCATAATAGCAACTCCAGTCCAAAGAATGTAAAGACTATTGAATTCTGCATAACTATTAACAGTGGGGTATAGTTCCTTAATTTTTGCTTTCCATACTGCTTCTACCAAATTCATTGATAAACCAAAGGCAGCAGAGCAAATTAGCATTAACCATAAATATTTTGATCTTGTTATATATTTAAAACTTTCAATTAAACCCATTCCTTCTTTAGTGGATCTACCACTTTTAGCATTTGCATAAAATGTTGGATTTGTAAAAACATTTTTAGTAATAAATTTTACAAGTAAACATGATATAACAGCAGAAACTACCACGAGACTTGTTGATATTTTTATAAGTGTAGTTTTGTTGTCCGATACGGTTAAGCAATATTTAGCAATACTGTTCTCAGATGATAAGTTCATCATCAAAAAGCCCACAAATATTAAAGAAGAATTGCCAAATAATGAGAAAAGCGTGTAAAACCTTTTTGCTTCTTCTGTTGTAGTAAGTTCATTAGCAAACTGCCAAAAAAGTAAAACATAAAAGATATTTGGCCAAAGTTCAGATAATGTATAGAAAACCATATAACTCCAATTACCAATTAAAGCTATATACCATTTAAGATGAGGATAAGCCCCCATAACTTGTTCTAGCGAATTTGGATTAATATGGAAAATATCGACATTTGGATAAATAATGAAAGCAAAAAGAATGAAGAATCCAACAAAGAAAGTGATTAAATAGCAAAAAATCTTTTCAAAACTAAAATGATTAAGCATCTTAGCATAGATTATAACGAATAAAGTTGCTGCAGGTGTTACACAATAAACTTTAGTAAAACTTACTACTTCAGCACTAATCTCTGAAATTAAAATACTATCTTTTAAAATTCTTAATATGTTTTGATTGAATAGGACACAAAACATCAGACCGCACATAGGTATGAATTTTCCAAGTTCATGATTATGGATAGGCCAAAATATAGTTCTGAATTTGCTTTTAAATAAGTTTGACTGTATACTAGTCATAATAAGGATTCCCTAAGACAAAAAAAAAACTTGAGGACATGTTCAAGAGTTTCTCTATAATGGCTTAAGGCTATTATGAAAACCAAAGAAAGTTAGGAACTTATATATTATTAGCCTCCCTATGTCAAGATATTTAATATTGGTCTTTAAATTGGTTCTTCCTAGTAATTATTAGTGTATAAAAAAATATGTTGGACAATGACAAATATCAAAAATATTTTGATCAATATAGTGATTATTCATCAAAATATTTATTGGGTAATAAGTATTGTTCCTTGGGTAAAAAAATAACTAAAACAAAATATTATCAAATTTTATATTATAAAACACTGGCATCGAAAGATTGTATTATTAGTAATAAAAGAATATTTTTAGTTATTCCTTCGATCTTTAACTCCCCGGAAATTCTTTTCTTAGCTAAATCAAAAAGCTTTGTTGGTAACTTAAGACATTGTGGTGAGGTGTTTCTAGTTGATTGGTTTGAAGTTGATGAAGCTGATTATTTGTTAGAAGACTACGTAAAGAGGGTAGTTGAAATTATTAGCAAAATTATTAGCAATTTAAGACAAAAAAATTATCAAATAGACTTAGTGGGACACTGCATCGGTGGTATTATAGGAATGGCAGCCACTATAATAGTACCAAACATGATAAGAACATTAACATTACTTTCAACCCCTTGGGATTTCTCCCATTTTGCTACAGCAAGGAATATATACCAATATCTTGGTCTAGATTATTATGTACGAAATTTGCCAATGATTCCCAAACTACATATTCAGATTCTTTTTTTCCTATTAATGCCAAATTATTTCAGTACAAAACTTGATAAATTTTTTACCATAACTGTACCAAAAATAAGAGATTTATCTTTTAGAGTAGAAAATTGGTTGATGTCTGGAACTGCTTTGTCTAGAAATACATATATACAAATTATGGATGATGTAGTAGGCAATAATATGCTTGCAAAACTTCAATGGAAAGTCAATAATATCATCATTGATCCGACATTAATAAATAAACCAGTATATCAAATAATTGCAAGTAATGACAAAATAGTACCAAAATCATCTATGTTATCCTTACACAAATTATTTAGAGAATCTATGATCTTCGAAGTACCAAGTGGTCATATTAGCTATTTGATTAATAATAATTTAGATACCTTATTTAAGGAGTATATTCGATGAGTAAAAAGGCAGTTTATATAACTCATGCAAAAAGAACGGTAATAGGATCTCTGCTAGGAAGCCTAGGATCAATTCCAGCAACCAAACTTGCAGCTATCATTATAGAATCAATTTTAAAAGATAGTAAACTAGATCCAGCCATTATTAATGAAGTAATAATGGGGCAGGTAATCACTGGTGGCGTAGGACAAAATCCTGCTAGGCAAGCTCTAATCCAAGCTGGATTACCTAAAGAAGTTACAGGCCTCACAGTTAATAAAGTATGTGGATCTGGGTTAAAAACGGTATGTTTAGCGGCAAGTAGCATTATTGCAGGTGATAATGAGATTGTGATAGCTGGCGGGCAAGAAAATATGTCTTTGGGTTTACATGGATCGTATATTCGTGCTGGTCATAAGTTAGGTAGCACACAAATGGTAGATTTGATGCAGTATGACGGTTTGACCGATGTATTTTCTAATAATTTAATGGGGATTACCGCTGAAAATATATCTAAAAGATTTAATATTACTAGAGAAATGCAAGATGAGTTTGCACTAAAATCACACCAAAAAGCACGTGAAGCACAAGCAGAAGGTCGTTTTAAAGACGAGATCTTACCAGTAGAAGTTAAGATGCAAAAAGCTACATTAGTGTTTGATCAAGATGAGGGAATTAGAGCTGATATTAAATTAGAAGTTCTAGCTAAACTACGTCCAGCTTTTGACAAAGAAGGTACTGTAACAGCTGGTAATGCTTCTTCTATTAATGATGGTGCAGCTTGTTTAATGGTAGTATCTGAAGAAGCATTAAAGAGATATAATCTAAAACCTCTTGTGAGAATTGTATCATATGCTGAAGTAGGGGTAGATCCAAATATTATGGGAACAGGTCCAATACCAGCATCGAAGAAGGCTTTGGATAAAGCTGGTTGGAAAGTAGAAGATTTGGACATAATAGAAGCTAATGAAGCTTTTGCCGCTCAAGCTATTTATGTAAATCAACAGATGAATTGGGATATTAATAAAGTCAATATGAACGGAGGGGCTATTGCTCTTGGTCATCCAATAGGAGCAAGTGGGGCAAGAATCTTGATAACATTAATTAATCAAATGCAAAAAATTAACGCGAAAAAAGGGCTAGCAACACTTTGTATAGGTGGAGGGATGGGGATAGCTATGTGTATTGAAAAGGTAAATTAATAATGCAAAAATTTTCATTTGACTTAAAATTTCAACATAAAAAAGCAAGAACTGGTGTTATTACTACTAGGCACGGTCAGATACGTACCCCAGCTTTTATGCCAGTCGGTACGAAAGGTACAGTAAAAGCCATGTTACCCGAAGCAGTGGAGTCTACCGGAGCTGATATAGTACTTGGTAATACTTATCACTTAATGCTGCAACCAACTGCTGAAAGAATTGCCCAGCTTGGGGGCTTGCGTAAATTCATGAACTGGTCAAAGCCTGTACTTACTGACTCAGGTGGTTTTCAGGTCATGTCTCTATCGAAATTACGTAAAATTACCGAAGAAGGTGTAATTTTTAACTCTCATATTGATGGTAGTAAGCATATGTTAACTCCCGAACGTGCAACTGAGATACAATATCTTCTTGATAGCACTATTACTATGGCGTTTGATGAATGTACCCCATATCCTGCAACATTTGAGCAAGCAAAATCATCTATGGAATTGACATCTAGATGGGGAGAGAGGTCAAGAAAAGCCTTCGTTCAAAGAGAAGGTTATGGTCAATTTGGTATTGTACAGGGGAGTATATATCAGGAGTTACGTGTTCAGTCAGCACAGAATTTGGTAGAATTAGATTTTGAAGGGTATGCTATCGGAGGTCTAGCAGTAGGTGAGGGGCAAGAACTAATGTTCAATGTGTTAGACTATGCTCCGGATTTGTTACCTAAATATAAGCCAAGATATCTTATGGGAGTTGGTAAACCAGCTGATATTATTGGTGCGGTTGCAAGGGGAATAGATATGTTTGATTGTGTTATTCCAACCCGTTCGGGTCGGAATGGTCAAGCTTTTACTAAATATGGTATAGTAAATATTCGCAATAGTAAGTATAGTAGTGATCATGAACCGCTAGAATATGATTGTCCATGCCCAGCATGTAAAAATTATAATAAAGCTTACTTACATCATTTGGTAAAGGTAAAAGAGATTCTAGGGGCGGTACTTATGACGTGGCATAATTTGGTGTATTTCCAAGAATTAATGTCAAGAATAAGGCAATATATTCAACAAGGGAAAGACTTTGATTTTGAAAATTAGTTATAAAAGACAATTTCAAGTATATCTTTATAAGAAAATATCAATTAGCAGCTGTAAATAAATAGTATAAAATAGCCAAATAGTTATATTTGAAAGACAATAGATTGATTACAGAATGTTAATATATAAACGTTATATAATAAAAAATATTGTACCATCCTTGGTGATAATTATTTTCTCGATCACTAGCCTTGTATGGATTACTCAGATATTAAAGTTTTTATACTTAATTGATAAAGGAATAAAAGCTCAGGATTTCTTAAATTTAATTATTTTAGTTATTCCATCTTTGTTATTTATTTTGCTACCTTTTGCAACTATTATCACTATCATTTATACTTATAATGCTTTAAGTGAGAGGCGTCAGATAATTATTCTACAAAATTTGGGATTAAGTAATATACAACTAGCTAGTCCAGCATTGATTGTAGCCTTGACAGTTACGTTATTTGCTTATTATATTTCGACTAGTTTATTGCCGTTATCTTATGCAAAGCTTAAATCAGATCTTAACTTCCTGAGAAATAATTATGCATCCACTCTACTAGATGAGAAGACATTTAATACAATTTCTAAAGATATCACAGTTTATTTTGATAAAAGATTGGCTGATGGTACTATGAAAGATTTAATCCTTTTTGATAATCGTAAACATGATAATCATGCAATTTTATTTTCTAGATCGGGGATATTTAAAATATATAATAACTCTTCGTTTGTTCAGCTAAAAGATGGGGTTAGGCAGGTATATGACTATAATGGTAATTTAACTAATTTATCATTTGATGTTCTAACAGTAGAATTAGTCAGTAATGATGCTAAAAGATTGGTAAAGGAAGAGTATAGTCGAGAAATCAATGAATATTATATTCATGAATTATTAAAACCCAGCAATAATCTATCGAAGCAGAGGAAGATTAAATTAGTTGCTGAGGGACACCAAAGGTTGATTTGGCCAATGTATAATTTTGTACTTGTTTTTCTAACATTGTCGGTTTTTTTAAGACAGCCTTATAATAAAAAATCTAGTCTAAAGCAGATTTTAATTACGGCACTTTCTGCAATAATTATTACATATTTGCACTTTGTATTACAAAATCTTGCTTCTAAAGATTTAAATTTTATCTTTGCTTGTTATGCTAACATTATTATCGCTATTATTTTAAGCCTGTATTTATATTTTCGTAAAATTATATGAGTTTTCAAGATTTACCACAATTCCTAAAAATTTTAGAGCAAAATGGTCTCTTAAATCGTATATCTTATCCTGTATCATCTAACCTTGAAATAACAGAAATCAGTAGAAGAGTTTTAATAAAAGATGGTCCTGCTCTTTTGTTTGAAAATGTTATTAGAGATGATGGGACTAAGTCTGATATGCCAGTTTTAACCAATTTATATGCCAGCACGCGGCGGATTGCCTTAGGACTTGGTTTAAAAAATACAGAAGAGTTGAAGAAATTTGGTGAATTGCTAGCTTTTCTTAAAGCACCAGAACTGCCTTCTTCCTTTAAAGAAACCTTTGCTATGTGGCCACTCGCCAAAAGAATATTAGCCATGTCACCCAAGATGTTGTCAAAAGCTCCTTGTCAAGAAGTGATAATTAATGATCCTGATGTTAATATATTGCCTATACAAACCTGCTGGCCTCTTGATATTTCACCACTACTTACTTGGTCAATAGTTGTTACAAAAGGACCTAGCTTAGAAAAAATAGATAATTTTAACCTTGGTATATACCGAATGCAAGTAGTAGAGCGTAACAAACTTATTATGCGCTGGCTTAAAATGCGAGGTGGAGCACAACAACATAAGCGTTGGCAATCAGCAAAGATTGATCCTTTTCCTGCTGCAGTGGTTATTGGGGCAAGTCCTGCTGTAACTATGGCTGCTGTTATGCCGCTACCCGATAATATGTCTGAGTATAATTTTGCTGGATTATTAAGAGGTAAGTCAATTGAACTGGTAAATTGCGTCAGTATAGATATGAAAGTGCCAGCTCATAGTGAAATTGTGATTGAAGGGCATGTAAGTTTTGAGGAATATCTACTAGAAGGACCATTTGGCGATCATACAGGTTACTATAATGACGTTGAATATTTTCCAGTATTTAATGTTAAGACTATTACTATGAAAAAGCAACCTATATATTTAAGTACTTATACTGGTAAACCCCCAGATGAGCCATCTATACTTGGTGAAGCATTAAATGCAATGTTTATTCCGATAATTCAACAGCAATTTCCAGAGATTGTTGATTTTTGGTTGCCACCTGAAGGTTGTTCTTACAGAGTTGCTGTGGTATCTATTCGTAAGGCTTATGCAGGTCATGCAAAAAGAATAATGATGGGGATTTGGTCATTTTTAAGACAATTCATGTATACAAAATTTATTATTGTGGTAGATGATGATATAGATATTCGTGACTGGAAGGAAGTGGTTTGGGCAATATCGACTAGGGTAGATCCTTCTAGGGATACTACTTTTATCGATAATTCACCAATAGATTATCTTGACTTTGCCTCACCTGTGTCTAGCCTTGGTAGTAAAATGGGAATAGATGCAACTAATAAAATAGCTCCAGAAACTAATAGAGTTTGGGGTAAGAAAATAGAAATGACTAGCGAAGTTGTGGAAAAGATTGATAAAATTTGGGATATGCTTGGTATATCCGCAAAAACTTGAAATATAGCTAAACTGGAAAGGTTTTAGCCAAAAAATCGTCATTACGAGAAGTCGCGAAAAAGCGGCGACGCGGCAATCCAGGCACAACTGTTGAAAGTTAAAAAACCGTTATTGTGAAGTGTTGTTGTAAGGCTTAAACCGTCTATTAGCGAGCGAACGTACGTGAGCGTGGCAATCTAGATCATACTTTTAACTTACAATTGCTTCGTCGACCTACGGTCTCCTCGCAATGACGGTTTTTGGCTAAAATTTTTTCGGTTTAGCTATAAGCCAATAATTTTTTCTTAAAACACTTAGTGTTAGAAATTTATAGTATATATTATATACTCAAATGACTTGAAGAATTGGAATTGGATATAATGGATAATATTTCTAGTGATGAAATAATCAAAAATATAAAAAAAGTTAGTGATAAATACCAAGAGATAATACTTTGTCTTATGCAGGGTAGGGGGAATATGATCCCTGCATCTCTTATTGATATGGATAAAAATAAAGTTATATTATCAAGCTTAAGTGAACAATTTATAAAAAATCCTGAAAAATTTTGGCAGCTAAATATTCAGTACGTTGAGAAATTTCAGAATCTTGTTATAAATTCAGTAGAGAAATTTGTAGGGAAATCAACCACTCCTCTTTTTTCACCAAATAGTAAAGATAGAAGGTTTAAGGATTTAGCTTGGCAGGATAATGCGTATTTTGATTTTGTTAAGCAATTCTATTTAATGTCTTCAGAATGGTTACAGGATAATATCGAACAATATGAACTAGCACCTGACCTTAAACAACATTTGGCATTTATGACGCATCAATTTATTAATGCCTTCTCTCCGTCAAATTTTGCTTTTGGCAACCCGATAGTTCTTAGTAAAATTTTGGAAACAGGTGGTCAAAATCTTGTTCAAGGCTTAGAAAACTTTCTTGCAGATATAAGAAATTCTAGTGATATATTCAATATAAAAACTACCGATAATAATGCTTTTTTACTTGGCAAAAATATAGCTACTACTAAAGGAAAAATTGTTTTTCAGAATCAATTAATACAGTTAATATGTTATGAACCTAAGCAAAAAACACGGGCAATACCATTGCTTATAATTCCACCCTGTATTAATAAATACTATATACTTGATCTATCTGAACATAATTCAATGGTAGCGTTTCTTGTCGAACATAATTTTCAAGTATATATTGTTTCTTGGGTTAATCCCGATGAAACTCTAGCTGATAAAAGTTTTGAGGACTATGTAAAAGAAGGAGTTTTAGAAGCTTGTGAATATATAATGCAGTTTGGATATAACCATATTAATGCTATTGGTTATTGTATTGGTGGAACTTTTCTTGCGACTGCTGTTGCTTATCTGAAGGCAAATAATTTAAATTATATTAATAGTGTCAGCTTTATTACTACCCTTTTAGACTTTAAAAATCCTGGGGAAGTAAGTATTTTTGTCAATGAGTCATCGATTGCCATGATCGAACAAGAAATGAATTCTAAAGGATATTTTGATGGTCGTTATTTGTCGAATAGCTTTAGTTTGCTAAGAGCTAATGATTTAGTATGGTCGTTTTTTGTTAATAACTATCTGCTTGGTCAAACTCCAATGCCATTTGACTTATTATATTGGAATGCTGATCCAACGAATTTACCAACTAATATGTATAGCTATTACTTACGTAATATGTATCTAAATAATTTATTGAAAGAACCGAGTAACTTATCATTATTTGGTACGCCAATTGATTTGAGCAAGATTGACTGTAACTCTTTTTTCCTTGCTGCAAATGAGGATCATATAGCTCCGTGGCGATCGGTATATGAAGGATTAAAACTATTAAAAGGTAACAAAACCTTTTGTCTTGCAAGTTCTGGACATGTTGCAGGTGTGGTTAATCCTCCTGCAATGTCTAAATATAATTATAAAACTAATCAAGACTTAACCTTTAGTAGTGAATCATGGTTTATTAATGCTGACGAGCATCAAGGATCATGGTGGCCTTACTGGCTTACTTGGTTAGAAGATAATAGTGGTGAGTTAATAAAATCGCTAGATTATGATAGTTTAAAATCCATCGAACTTGCCCCTGGTAAATATGTTCATAAAAGAATATAACCTCTAATTTTTTCAGTCCATTATATAATATTTGAACTTAAGTTGAATTATTTTTGCTTATTCTTGATAGTTATTCGTATAATATGTTTTATATGTACCGTTAGGACATAATTTATTTTTCAACAGTTTCATTATATGAAAAAATTTTTACTATTAATCATATTATTAATCATTAATACTAGAACTTTGGCAAAAGAACAAATAACTAATTTAATCACCCCAGTTAGTTATTTTGTCAATCATGAGCAACAACTTAAAATCCTAGATGAATATTTAAGTAAATATAGACAAGCAAGTATAGTTGGTACTAGTGGTATAGGTAAAACTCAACTGATTAGGATGTATGGTTATGAGAATAAAAATAATTATGATCTAATTTGGTTTTTTGATTGTAACCTTGATTTTAATGAGCAATTTGTTAAATTAGCCAAACAACTCAATACTATCAAACAAACTAATATATCTGAAGAAGTTGCTTTAGCAAAAAAAGAAGTAATATCATATTTAACTTCTACTAATAAGTGGTTATTGGTGTTTGATAATCTAAAAGTTAATGAAAATACAAAAGTACAAGATTTTATTGATTGGGAACATAATGGTAATATAGTGTTTTGTTCGCAAGATAGTGAAAAGTTACATAATATTATAGCAATGCCCATACTTGATAAGCCTACTATTGTAGCTTTAGCTAATAACTTATTGGATAATAAGGATAACAATAATATCAAATTTTTAACGCAATCTTTTAGTGGTTATCCAATATTGATAGTGCAAGGAGCTCAATTACTTAACAAAATTAAAGGTTTAGATAAAGAGGAGTATAAAAAGAAAATCTATCAATCAACTGATAAAATAGCAACAAATATTAATATGGTTATTCAACAATTAAGTCCTAGTGCAGTAAATTTACTGAATAAAATAGCTTTACTAAATAACCAAGCTTTTTCAAAGCAACTTCTTACTGTCATTACTGATAATAAAGATACCATTGATGATGATATATATCAATTATCTAAGTTTATGCTAATTAGCAATATTAATTTTAGTGAGAATAACCCTATTTTTGAAATGCATGACATAGTTAGCAATAAAATAATGGAACTAAATGGTGATAATAATAAAATATATTTAGAAAATATTATTGCCAAATTACCTAAACCTACAAGAGCTCTCTCAGGATATTTGTGGAGAACCGCTCAGACTATAGCAGAAAACTTAGAAATTATTCTTAAAAATTCTGAAGGATATAATACTAACATATATACAATACTTAAATTAAGAAGTGAGTTATTGTCTTTATATGTAAACGTTGGTGATAATAGCAAAATCCATCAAATGGTTGATTGGTTTAATCAAAAAAATCAACAAATTAAATTATGGCAAATGCCTGAGAATTACAAATTTTATTACAGTAGATATTTAGGGGCAATAGGAATCTATAATAGGTTAATAAGAAATTTTGAAACAGCGATTTCTTATTTTACTAAATCATTAGAAGTTTTATATACACTTGATAATGATGAAGGCAATGATGCTCTAAAATTTAATTTAATTCATCAAATATGTATAACGTATATAGACATAGGTGAGATAAAATTGGCTGAAGAATTACTTATAAAGATTGAAAAATTAGCAACTCAAGAAGTAGAACATATATTTACAATATATTTTTTAAAGGCTTGCTTGTTTTATGCACAAGGAAAATATAACAAAGCTTTAGAATATAGAGATCAAAGTATTGAGCTTCTTATAAAAAATGGATTCCGTGCTAATGACTTATACCTTAGTAGAACTTATATTTATAGAGCAATGGTACTGAATTGTCTTGGTAGATATCAAGAAGCTTATGCTCAAGCTCAACAATTATATAACACACATAAGAAGCTCATAGGGTATGATTCTGATATTAAATTTTCATGTATTTATACAGAAATGGCAAAAAGTAAATTAGGTTTAGGTAAAGTATATAAAGCTTCTGAATACATTAATAAGGCTATATTGTTAGCAGAAGAAAACAACAATTCGGAGAACATAAATTATTCTAAAAATTCTGATTTAGCAGCTACTTATGTAGTACAAGGTGATATTTTTTTTGCTCAAGATGACCTTAAGCGATCTATAGAATCTTATAAAAAAGCGTTTGTTATATACCATTATTTATATGGAGATAGAAGTAAAAATATTGTTCAAGTAAGTGATTTGTATAATCATGGAGCAAAAGCTGCCTGTAAAAGCAAAGATTTATATAATTATAAATTCTTTGGCAAGCCACAAATTAAGGAGTTTGGCATACACCATCCTAACACAGTTGATATGTTTGAATATTGCAAACAATATAACATGGATTTGTGGATCAAGAATCATTAAGCATTAGTTGTGTTAACCAACAGTCATTGTTAATGATTATTATTTAAAATTAGCAAAGACTTGATAGAAATTTAAACATATATTTATTTAAATTTCTATCAAGTTGTGGTTTATTGCGAATGTTAAGCCTAGAGATTTATTTGCTAACTCTCTAACCAACTTAATTCTTTAAAAATCATAGTTGATGACATAAACTCTTACCGGGAGGATATTGAGGCTATTGAACCTGTCTTACATCGATACTTGAGGTTACTTAGACACTCTTGCTACCCTTATAGTTATTATGTCTGAATTTAATTCAACATTAGTCATATATTCTGGCGTGAAATCGCTAGCAAATTCACTTAAGGTTTGCTCAAGAATGAATGTACTATGTTGTTCAACTATTTGCATAAAATCCGGTTTGCCTATGATTTCCAGGAAGATTCTATCATTCATGGCAAAATTGGCATCTTTTCTCGCTTGTTGAATAAAGCGTACTAAATCTCTTGCAATACCTTCTTCGTATAGTTCTTTTGTTATTTCTAAATCCAGTAATATTAGTCCATGATTATTAGCTAAAGATTTAGTTGCATGTCTTGTACCTTTAACATTTTTAGGTTCTAAAACTAGAGAGAACTCATCTTGATTTAATGTTTCTCCCGCTATTACTAGATGCTCATTCATCAGTTGCCACTGATGCTTTTTAGAAGCTATTATGATATCTTTGACTTTATGAGGTAGACGTTTCCCTAAATTAGGAAAGTTAATCGATAATTTGTAATCAGCATGATTCTCTACATCATCTTTATAAATTACCCTTTTAACATTAATCTCATCTTTAATTAATTCTTCAAATTTTACTAGTAATTCATTATTTTTACTAATGATTGTTAAACTGCTCAGTGGTTGCCGAACCCGGATATTTTCGTTACTTCTAATGAATAAAGCATTACTACAAATATCTAATACTTGATCCATGATGCTGACCAAATCATAGTCAACTTCTATCATATCAAGTTCAGGAAAATCCGCTAAATGAACACTGCCGCCTTGGTTTTCTAGCCTTGTAAGTCCTAAATAAATTTCCTCAGAAATTAATGGTAGTAAACTGGATTGAGCAATAGACATTATTTCAAGACAACTATACAAGGTATTATAAGCATTTTTTTTATCTTGATCTTTTTCACTTTTCCAAAAACGATTTCTACTTCTTCTAATATACCAATTATTTAATACTTCAAAAAAATTGCCAACATTATTATAAGCTATTTGAGTATCAAAATTATCTAGCCCATACTGGATTTTTTCTACTGATATTTTTAGTTTTGATAAGATATAACGATCTAGCACATTTTGAGAATTAAAGTGGTTTTCCGCTTTTATCTGATCGCTATTAGCATACAGAGTAAAGAAATGGTAAGCATTCCAAATGGGTTTGATAAATAAACGTAAGCTCTCATAAACCATTTTACCGTCTTTATCGATCAGTAGTTCCTGACCTTTGACTACATTGGAAGAGAGCATGGTAACTCTTAGAGCATCAGAACCATATTTATCAAATAATTCTAGCGGATCAGCATAATTATTAAGACGCTTTGATAATTTTTGCCCGGTGCTGTCTAATATAACCCCATGGCAAATACAATTTAAAAAAGGTGGTTGGTCAAAAAGGGCTGTTGACAGTACCATTAAAGTATAGAACCAACCGCGTGTTTGTGCTGAATATTCTACTATAAAATCGGCAGGAAAATGCTTTTCAAACCACTCTTTATTTTCAAATGGATAATGTACTTGCCCATAAGGCATAGAGCCGCTTTCAAACCAGCAATCAAAGACATCTTCTACTCTAACCATCATTGATTTACCGGTTGGATCATCCGGATTTTTTCTAGTTAGTTGATCAATAAAAGGCCTATGTAAATCGGTAACTGTAACCCCAAAATCTTTTTCTAACTCCTCTATTGATCCATACACATCAATCCTAGGATAAGCCGGATTATCTGATTTCCATACAGGTAGCGGTGTACCCCAAAATCTATTGCGGCTAATTGACCAATCCCTAGCATTTTCTAGCCATTTGCCAAATAAATTATCCTTGACATGCAAGGGTATCCAGTTAATTTGTTGATTTAATAGGGTCATTCTGTCTTTAAATTCGGTAACTTTTACATACCAAGAAGGAACGGCTTTGTATATAAGAGGGGTGTCAGTACGCCAGCAATGGGGATAATTATGAATATATTGTTCGGTTTTAAGCCAATTACCCTGATTTTTTAGCTTAATAATAATTTGGTCATTAGCATCAAATACTTGCATACCAGCCAAGTCAAAAATTTCTTTGGTGTATTTTCCGCTACTATCTACCGGACAAACTAGTTCTATACCATGGGCTGCACAAAGAATCTGATCCTCTTCACCAAAACCAGGAGCCATATGAACGATACCAGTACCGTCTCCCTCAACAACAAAATCTCCGGAAAGTACTTTAAAGCTACTTGGATGATTGGCAAAATAATCGAATAATGGCTTGTAAGTGAGATTTAATAGGTACTTACCTTCAATTATATCATAATTTTTTTCATCACTAAGTCCTAACTCTTTTTTATATTTAGCCAAAGCAAATTTAGCCAAAATATAACAAACCTGACCATTTGGTACTAAAGCATATTCAATATCAGATCCAATAGCTAATGCTAAATTAGCTGGCAAAGTCCATGGCGTCGTAGTCCATGCCAGCATTCTGTACTCGTTATATTGTACAGAATTTGGTAATTTATCCTCAAGTACAAAACTTACCGTAACTGCCTTATCAGTTCGTTCTCTATATGCATTATCTAGCCTTGTTTCAAAATTAGATAAAGGCGTTTCACATGCCCAAGAATAAGGCATTACTCTCATTGATTCATATAGAAGTCCTTTGTTATATAATTCTTTGAAAGCCCACAGCACAGATTCCATAAAAGCTTTATCCATGGTTTTATAGGAATTGGTAAAATCCACCCATCGTGCTTGTCGATTAACATATTCCTGCCACTGATTAGCATATTTCATGACCGATGATCTACAATGTTCGTTAAATTTATCAATACCAAAATTGATAATGGCCGTTCTCCCAGAAATACTTAATTCTTTCTCTGCTTGCATTTCAGCAGGGAGTCCATGACAATCCCACCCAAAGCGTCGCTCGACTCTTTTGCCTTTACTAGTTTGATAGCGTGCATAAACATCTTTGATAAAGCCAGTTAGCAGATGACCATAATGTGGTAGACCATTAGCAAAGGGTGGACCATCATAAAAGATGAATTCGTTATTTTGTCCATTATTTATTGATGGTCTAGCATCTATCGTTTTTTGGAAAATATTATTCTTCTGCCAATAAGCTAAAATCTTTTTTTCAATCGTTGGAAAATCGACATTAGATTGGATATCTGGGTAGTATTTATTAGTCATGTTGTAATCTTGATTATTATAAAAATAGTCGAATAATTGGTATATCGACGGGATTTGGTAATTTAAAAATATTCTTACATTTAGAGAACATAGTTATGATACTAGATAAAGACTTGGTAATATATTTATCGGTATCTATATTATTTTCTGACTCGTCTTGAATGTAATAGAGTATTGAACTTATATAAACGCTAAATAACAAACTTCTCTTAGTATAATAATTATGATCTATAGATGTATCTCCTGCATAACGCCAAATTAAATCGCAGGTACGAAAGGCTATTTTTGTAGCAAATAGAGTGTTTGATGGTGTGGTAAAATAAGTACGATTCTTCAAATGTATACTCTTCTGCTTTGAAGAATTGGTTTCGCAAAACTGCGGGGTATTCGCGTACTCACGTACTTCATGTACGCCTAGTCCGCTCACCCCTTGTTTATTGTCCCCATTCTCCAAATCATTTGAGTATACAAGTTTAGGTGTACAATTTTTTATTCTAACTTTTAAGGCTAAATCAATTTTATCCCTTATTTTAGCTGGGGTTTCTTGCTGAGATAATAACTCAAGCATTTTTTGGTCTTGCCAGCTTTCAAAAAAATCAACTATTTCCCTTAGACCATTTGGAAAAATTATATGACAATACCCCTTAACAAAACCACATTCCTTTTCCGCATCTGCCAATAATTTATTATTCCACTCATCAAAGATTAGCAGTTTTGCTAGAACTTGTACAAATTGTACTTTCAAACTATGATATTTTTCGTAAGTAGTCATAAAAAATAGTCGTTAAATGCATCTTTTAATCTTGACATATAAGCTTAGTATATAGATAATGTTACTATCATTCAATAGTCTAATTTATGCTAAATAGGGGGTAATTAAAAGTGATACTAGTAAACGTTCATGCTGGGAATGGTGAGCAAGCAATTAAAAATTTGAAAAGAAAAATGCAAAGAGAGCTTGTGTTCCGTTCAATGAAAATGTCGCGTTTCTATGAACCTCCTTCAGTAAAACGTGTTCGTAAAGATCAAGAAACAGAAAGAAGAAAAAGAAAAGTTGCTCGTAAACAACTAATGGAAGGTTAATCGAGCTTAAAACTATTATATCTGCGAAGCAGGGCAGCTTAAGAGTTGTGGAGAAACAACCAACGTTTATTAGCGAGGGAGGCATAAGACTTCCGAAGCAATCCACAAAAGTGATTAGCAATGGATTGCTTCGTCGGCTCACGCCTCCTCGCAATGACGGTTTTTTAACTTTCAACAGTTGTGCTTAGGTCTCCTCAATGACATCGTTTGATACACCGACTTAACCCAAACACTAGTGCGTCATTGCGAGGAGACTGTAGGTCGACGAAGCAATCCAATATATTGGCTTACCTATGCCTAATCTCTTGGATTGTTTCGTTGCTAATAAAGTGACTCCTCGTTAATAGATAATGGTTGAGCAACTCCTCAGCAATAACATTTGGGTGATGACACAATTCTAAATTTGAGATATTATGATTATTAGACCATATTTTTGCTACATTTTTTTTATAGTTTTAATAATATCATCTTTTATGATGCACACTCACGCAGCTGAAACAAAGAGTGCTAATTTGTATATCATAAGCGATAAAGCTTTTGTTGGGGATCGTAGTCAATTGCTAGGAGTAGCAAGAGAAAGCGAGAAATACTTTAAAAGCAAGTCTGTTACGCTGAATGTTGAGGAATACGATAAATCTCAATTAGAAACCGTTAAGGATCAAATTAGCAGTAACAAAAATCTTGCCATTATAGTTTCAGTTGGTTATTACGGCATAGAATCAATAACTAAATTAAAGTCAGATCCTGAACTGGCAAAAAATATTATCGCAGTACATCTTTCTCACCAACTATTAGATAATGGCACTTTATCACACAAGCAACTTGTCCAAGAAAAACGTGATAATTTTTTGGGTGCAGACATAATAGCATTGCCTAGTCATGCATTAGATAAGCAGAATACTAAACTTACTGGTAAGCTTACTGGCGTGAACACTATACTACTTACTACTAATGGGGTGGCTCATAATATGCAGGTCTCTGATATTGAATCAGAATATGCTGCATTTAAATCAATGTTTTCTTCCTTTGATAAATATTTAGCAGTGATTTTAGCAGGGGATGTACCGGAAAATGGTACATATCATTGCTACACAAATAAAGAAGCAGAGAAGTTAGCCAATTATGTTAGTAATCTTGCATTAAAAAATAATTATTTCGTATTAGTATCCAATGGTCCACGTACAGGAAAATATGATTGCCAAAACAATAAAGAACTTAGTGTACATGAAAAAGATAGTATAATGGATACGGTGACCTCAAGTTTCCAAAGGGTTTTACAAGAAAATCGAGTACCCTTTAAATTATTTGACTTTAAGAAAGGACAACCAAGTATGTATAAGGCTATTCTTGGAGCTGTTTTATATAACAAGCATAGTTTGATTATAGTACCAGGTGAGTCTACTTCTATGGTCTCGGAAACCGTAGATATGTTACCTGCTAAAACTGTTACGGTGTATTATAACTCCACAATGAACGAAACCCATAAAAGACATATAAAAAACGAGTTTAATGAAGGAAGAGTGTCAATTATTGATGAGAATATGCATCTTCATTTACCTAATATACCTAATAATATGCGAGTTAAGTATTATTCTGCTAGTGAGAATATAGCTAAGGGGATATATACTTTGTGGCATACTCGTACAGTTAGTATACCAAAGGTTATTAAACTGCCCTGATGTTACCCCTACAACTGTTGAAAGTTAGTAAATACAGCTTCTTTATACGTCGTTGCGAGAAGGCCGTAAGGCCGACGAAGCAATCCAGTAACATCATTTATCTATTATAGATTGTTTCCTAGATTGCTTCATTTACGCTCGCAATGACGTTGTGGTATAGGTATTTGTAAACTTTCAACAGTTGAGGGGTTCTTGCTTTAGCAATAATTCTTATAAATCCACGAAATTAACATAAAGAATTTCCAATAATCTAGAGATTTTACTTCTAAAAGTTGTTTTTAACAACTTTTGAAGTTATAGTTATACTCAAATAATTTTTATAATATTAATTTAGATAATTTAAACTATGGGTAAATAAAATGTCATTACCAGAATCAGAAGAAGCTTTATCCGCAATAAAACAACTTCAAAAAAAGATGAAAACTGAGCATGGTATATTTGAAGAAGCTAATAAAGACCTCAAAGTGCTACAAAGAGATATCCGAGAGAAGCAAACAGCATTAGAAGATTTAAGAGAGAATTTGCAGGAACAAGATAAGGATGCATCAGAATTGTTGGGAAAACTTTGGAAACAGCAGGAAAAAATAAAAGGACACCTAGCTGCTCAATCAGCAGACGAAATAAAAAAAGCAGTTCAAGAACAAACTGAATTTATAAATTTAGAGCAAGGAAGAATTGAGCAGGAATCTGAAAACATTGAATCAAATATTAGACTCTGTCAAGAGTTGGATTGGTTTTTACATGAAGATGGAAAAAATATTGATAATATAGATATCGAGCGAAGAAAGGAATTTTCTCAATTACTTGAAAAAAACGACAAAGAAGAATTGCTTGAGAAAAATTCGCAACTTATGGCAGAGCTTAATGCCAGTATGCAGAATTTAGAAAAAAGAGATAAAAATTTAATCGAGCAAAAAAAGGAGTTACAAAAGAAAGATTTAGCGGGTAATTTGACAGTTGATGCTCAGCCAATACTACAAGGATTGTTTAAGGAACGGCAAGCGGAGATAACAAAAGAAATAGATGTTATATTAGCAAAAAATCCTATAATAGAGGAGCAATATAAAAATGTAAAACTACAAGAAGAAAAAATAAAGACAATCCAAGATCAAATAGAGCAAAAAACTCAAATCATTGAGCAAAGCAAGCAAAAAGAAGAGCAGTTGTTTGAAGAATTAAAGCAATTGGAACAAAAATCTTACCCCCCTCTATCCAGTGCAAAACAACAACAAGAAGATTCAATCAGTCAGTATCCTATATTACAAGAAAGAGCTAATGATGTTGAGGTATCACTAAAACGTCAAATTAAGCTTAATAAGTTAAATAAACAGCTTGAGATTGCAGAGAGTAAAATAGATGATCAAGATCATCAATTACAGCAATTAAAGTTATCTGCAGATAAGGAAAGATTATCTGCAAATGTGCAAATACAAAAAAATCTAGAACGAGTAAGTGAACTCCAAGAACGGATTAGGGAACTGGAGAGAGAAAAGAAAGAGCAACAAATAGGGCAGCAGCAATTTATTACACCGAATGATCCTAGTTTATTAGATGAACTAGAAAAAGCACTTAAAACAGATAAATTTGTAAAGTTAGAAGCTCGGATAAGTGAGTTAACCCAAGAGAATAATGATTTAAAAACTAAGTTAAAAGAGGTAGAGAAAAGTGCAAAAGAACAGCTAGAGGTACTTAGTGGGGAAAAAGAATTAGAGAATGATAATTTAAAGCAAGCATATGAAAAACAACTGGAATATCTAAAAGATCAGTCAGTACAAGACGCAGCAAAATTGCAAGAACTAGGTGAGGAATTATCTCCACTAAGATTAGAGCAGCAAAAAACTCGGAGTGAGCTAGTAGAGAAACAACAATTATTAGAAAAATCTCAGAAAGACTTATTGCTAGAGCAAGAAAAATCCAAAAACACAAGTAAACGGGTTGAAGATTTAGAAACTCAACTAAATGAGTTAACCACAGTTCAAGGTGAGAATAATAATTTACAAGCTCAGTTACAAGTAGAAAAAAATGAAAAAAAACAGTTAGTAGAACTTAGTGGAGCAAAAGATTTAGAGTATAGTAAAGCAAAAGAAGATTATACAACAAAATTGCGAGAGGTAGGTGAGGAATTATCAAAGCTAAAATCAGAGCAGCAAGCAAAGCAGGCAGAGCTACAAAAGACGAAAGAAGAATTAACTAATACTCGTGAAGAATTGCATGGAAAAGAAAGTGAGCAGGCTAAAAAACTACAAGCTGAGGTAAAGGAATTAACCAAGGTTCAGCATCAATTAACGACTGAGTTAAAAGAAACAAGAGAAGGGGCAGAAAGTCGAATAGCAGGACTTACTAAAGAAAAAGAATCAGCAACTCTCGGCTTACAGGTAGCACGATTAGCTTATGAAGCAATGCTTAAAGAACAATCAGAGGCAGCTGCAGCAGAATTGCAAACAATAAACGAGAAATTATCACAACTAAAATCAGAGCAGCAAGAAAGTCGGAGTGAGCTAGAAAAGAAGCAACAAGAATTAATAATCGTTCAAGAAAGCCTAAAGGCAGCTGAGCAAGAATATGGTGTAGAAAGTAAGCAAGCTAAAGAATTACAAGCTCAGCTAGGTGGATTAACCAATGAGAATAATAGTTTAAAAACTCAGTTAGAAGAAATAGAAAATGAAAGAAAACAGTTAGAGGTACTTAGTGGGAAGAAAGATTTAGAGTATAATTATTTAGAGGCAGAATACGAAAAACAACAGGCAGAGCTAAAGAAAATTCAACAAGAATTAACCGAAGCCCAAGAAGAACTAACGTTGGAAAAAGCTATTTCTGATGAGCAATATGACCAAAATAAAAACTTTAAAACTCAGCTAAATAAAGTAACCGACGAGAATGCGGGTTTAAAATCTCAGTTAGAAAAAATAAAAGAAGATACAAAAAATCAGCTAGAAACACTTAGTGCAAGAAAAGATTTAGAGTATAATGCCTTAAAAGAAGAACAAAAAAGGAGTATGGATGAACTTTATGGACGGTTGAAGGATGCTGAGAAACATAACCAAATAATGCAAGGAGTTGAGCAGGCTGGGATAAAAGATATTCAAGATAAGAATGCTAAGATAGCTGCTCTTGAAAGGCAAAATGCTGCACTTCTAGAGCAGTTGGAAAAATTACAAATTAAGGCGGAAGTACAAGGAGCTTCTGTACAAACAGATAAGATAGTTAGTCAGTCAATAGGTACGGAAACAGAGACTATTACTAAAGAGTTTAGAGCAGTTGATAGCCAAACAGATAATAGGCAAAAGTTGCATCAATCAGTAGGTACAGAGTATAGGTCAGTGATGGATAGTGGCGTGTCTGTAGATAAAGTATTAGTTCAGGATAAAACTAAGGGTAGTGTTTATGACGATGATAAAATATTGCAAGCTTTTAAGGAATTGTCAAGAGAGCAAGTCCAGCCAATTGTTAATAAATTTTCTTTGGAATCTACAAGCAGTTTTGCTCAATTTGCCCAAAAAAATGTTGGCGGATTATCCGAAGTATTGCGGGACTCAGAAGTACTACGAGAGATAGAAAATATTGAACAAAGAGGCTATACAGATATTCATAAAAAATTTGCAGCTGAGTATAAAGATATTGAATGGCAAGATAAAGGAGCAGATAAGAGCTTTAGTTTGCAGCAAAACGGTAAGGATGTTGTGACAATAAATGAAACAACATTGAGTTATGATGTGAGTCATGATGACAAAAATGCTAAATATAAAACTAGTGAGGGAGAAGAAATTAAAAATGCTCGTATGGTAAATATACCATTATCTATAGATATGCAGGGGGCGTGCCATATGTCTTTTGCAGTACAAGATACAAATGGACGTAATATTAGTAAAGAAGATGCTGTGTATTTGACTGCTCACTATAAGAATGGCAAGTTGGTGCATCTGACCAAACCTACAGAAATATTTTCTTGTTCTGAGGACAATAAGTCACCTTTATATTTGAAACGTAAGGGTAAAACTTATACTTTACCAGTAGATAAAAGTACTCTTGAGAAACTTGAGCAAGAAGTTCTTAAAAACAAAGGAGAATATGTAGGAATAGTTAAAAATGCCCAAGGTAATATTAGAGTAAATTCAGCTGCTGTTCCCGGGTTGCAACCTGATCGTGTAATAGCTGACCCTCTTTTTAAGGATGCGTCTCAGCTATTACATGATGCTAATGCTACCCCTGCTCTAGATGGTTCTCTAGATAAGAAAGGACCTGCTCATAAAAAACCTAACCGAAATGTAGGTGGTAGTAGAAATTTTTAACGAGAGTTGCTAATTATGTAATAATTAGCAACTTATATTAAAATTTCACTGATCCATTAACATAGAAAGAGTGGGTAGTAAAACTTTTCTTTAAACTATAATCGTAACCAGCACCTAATTCAAGTGCTGATACAGATTGCATATTTATACAACCTCCTAAAGTGTACATAACATTTTTTGGAGATGGTCTTAGAGATTTTGTGATAGCTACTGTTTGAGTATGGTGTTCTATGCTAGTAAAATTAATAATGTCGGTTGAATTATTTAGTAGAATAGTCTGATCTAGTTTAAAGTGTACCTTAGGAATAATTGAAATATTTTTTACCAAAATGCGTTTACTGAAATCAATGCCAGTTTCAAATGATACTCTTTTTCCTTTCCTAGTTGGTACATTAATATTAAAATCTTTCCTATACTCTGTAAAATTTTTGATTAGAAAACGATCAAATATTATTCCTACCATTGGTTTGAACAAAAATTTATCTAAATCAACTTTATAGTGAGTTTCAAGCTTCGCACGTCCTACATAACCGTTAGTCTTGCTATTAATGGATATAGTATCTCTTTTCCCTAGATTTTTAATAAAGGCTTTACCATATTTAAGATAAGAACTCAGATACATATTTGGTGATAATGTATATTTGCTGTAAACTGCAGCTACATGTAAAATAATATTTTGCTTGTCATTAAAGATGTTTTGAAATTTAGTATATGAATTTGCATTAGCATATGCGATTCCTATAATAAGTTCATCAAGAGGCTGTGCATCAAAACCTAGAACGAAGCCTTGCTGATTATTTTTAAAGGGTAAAGTATTTCCTTTTTGTTTGCTAGTAGACCTCATAACTTGAATCCACCCTCCTTTTTTAATATAATAATCATTATCCCCTGCCGCTTTTACCGTAGGATTATCTGTTAATAGATTATTTTGATTTCGAGTACTTAAAGCATTTGAAATTAAATCCAAGTAATCAAATTCTATATATGTAGTATATTTTGCTATATTTTGTTCGATATCAAAATTAATAGGTGGGATATAAGATTTTTTTTTCAACTAATGCTATAGTTTCTAGAGGAGTTTGAGGTGCAGCTGCAAGAGGCTGCTCATTAGTTACAAAATGTTCATCCTTCTGATGTTCATCTACATGTTGTCCATCTGCATGATGTTCAGCCTCAGGAGGTTGATCATTAGCTGCAAGATGTTCATCTGCGTGTTGTTGTTCATTTACATGTTGTCCATCTGCATCATGTTCAGCCTCCTGAGGTTGATCATTAGCTACTATAGGTACAGCATCTTCTTTAAACAATTCTTCTAACCCAAGATTATCTTCATCAAATATATCATGTTCAGCCTCAAGAGGTTGAATTGCAGGAGGATTATTTTCTACATGGACTACATTTGCAGGAGGTTGAGGTACAGCCTCAAGAGGTTGAATTGCATGATGTTCTTCCTCGGGAAGTTGCTCATTAGCTACTATTGGCACAGCCTCTTCTTTAAATGGTTTTTCTAACCCAAGATTATCTTCATCAAATACTTCATTTTGAACAACAACTACATTATCATGTACAGCTATACTCCTTTTTTGCCTTTTAGTAGGGGCTTGATGAACAGCTACTAGAGGTGGAACATTAGCTACAAGTTGTTCAACTGTATGATATTCAGGTTTATCTACAAACTGTTCAACTGCGTGATATACAGGCTTATCTACAAGCTGTTCAACTGTGTGATATTTAGGCTTATCTACAAGCTGTTTAACTACGTGATATACAGGCTTATCTACGAGTTGTTCCACTGTATGATATTTAGGCTTATCTACAAGCTGTTTAACTACGTGATATACAGGCTTATCTACAAGCTGTTTAACTACGTGATATACAGGCTTATCTACAAGTTGTTCCACTGTATGATATTCAGGATTATCTGCAAGTTGTTCAACTGTATGATATACAGGTTTATCTACAAACTGTTCAACTGCGTGATATACAGGCTTATCTACAAGCTGTTTAACTACGTGATATACAGGCTTATCTACAAACTGTTCAACTGCGTGATATACAGGCTTATCTACAAGCTGTTCAACTGTGTGATATACAGGTTTATCTACAAACTGTTCAACTGTGTGATATTCAGGTTCAGGAAGTTGAACATTAGCTACTATTGGCACAGCCTCTTCTTTAAACAATTCTTCTAATCTAAGATTATCTTCATCAAATATATCCTGTACAGCTATACTCCTTTTCTGCCTTTTAGTTTTGTAAAGTTTCGATGGATTCTCATATTCATGTAGTTCTATGTTGTTTTCGCTTACCCCTTGTTTATTGTCCACATTGTATACTACAACTTGGTCAACTACTGTGTGCGTTGTTGAAGATTGTTCTTGAGTTATTGGTAGGGGGGGAAACGTTACTACTGCTACTTCATCGCTAGAATCAAGATTTGAAGCATCTGATGATCTTCTTGAATAATATTGTGGATCGAGTGGTGCTAATGAAGATGACCGTGAAAACCTTTTGGGAGTATCTATGAGTGGTTCATCTTCAGAGTCGCTCCACTCTTCCTCTTCAGATTTTGGTGTGCTGCTGTGATAAGAGAAAAATCCTTCGTCTAGTGATTGGGGTCGGGGGAGTTCGAGGCTAAACGTACGAGTAATAGTTTTATTATCTTGATAATGTTTAGGTTGTTCTGTTTCGATGCTATGCCTGCGAGTAATAATCTCCTTACGTTGATTATTACCGTCATTTTCTGTTGAAAACTCTTGCAATTCATCGTGTAAACTTTTAGTGTTTACTTGTGGTATAGCTTTATCGGTTAGCGTTTCATTATTAGGTTGAGTGGTATCTAATATTAGAGGCGTAACAACAGAAGGATCTATTTGGTATGGTAATATCTCTGTTTGCATACTTAAGCTTGGAGCTGGAGGTGGGTCATCAAGAGATATATAAGGTGATTTTACTGACACCAAACTATTAGAAGTTTGAGGTTGTGCTTTGATAATAGAAATAATGTGTGCTGCCACATTCCTAAACTGTAGTTTCTTCTTTGGTAAAGCAAGTAAATTAGCCTCTTTACAATCTAACTTAGATTCAAAGTATTTTTTTGTTTCTTCTAACTTGCAGATTTTATCTTTTTTTATATCAATAGAACTTGATAGTTGGTCGTAATTATCTTTTTCTTGGTTGAGTATTGAGTCTTGCTGTTCTGTCTCACGTATCTTCTGTGCTAAATCTCCTAACTTTTGATTTACTTCCTTAAGATTAGTATAGAGAGTTTCTTTTTTGTTATCATCGTACCCTAGGTCTTGAGGAGATATTTTTATTTTTTTTAGAATTTCAATTATACTTGAATGATCTGAAAAATTGTCTTCGTAAATTTCGGGGTCTGTGTTTACTACGTTGTATTCGCTCCCTCCTTGTTTGTTGTTCTCATTCTTCAAGTATACAGCATCTTGATGTGAGGTTTCCTCTAATTCTTTTTTTATTGTTAATAAAAAATTGTCCTTTTCCACCAAAGCTTTTAGTTTAGCTTCTGATTGAGCTTTATTATATTCTTTCTTTTCCTCAAAAATCTTTTGTTTAGCTTCTAATAGAGTTTTATTATATTCTTCATAATTTCTATCTATTAGCTTCTCTATTTCGGTTAAACCTTTCTCCTTTATGCCTTTCAGCGTTTTGTTATCTAATATCTCGTTTAAGATTTTTTCTTTCTCAAAAGTATATTCTTTCATTAACTCAAGAGACTTTAAAGACTCCTTTTCTAGTAAATCAACTGCTTCTGAATAATAATTGTTTTTTTTACCCAATGCTTTTGTTACTCTATGTGAATTGTATTCTTGTTCTAGTGTTTTCAACTCACCACGAGCTTCATCAATAAGTTGCCGAGTTGCCTCTATTTCATTTTCAAAGTATTCTCTATTAGTAGTTGGGTCTAAATGAGGTAGATTTATTTGCTCATTTCTTAGTTCTGCTGCCAAAACATTAGATGTACCAAACCCTTGTAATAAAAAAAATAGAATAAACAAAAAAAGAAAAATTATGCACCTTGTTACTAAATATATATCTATTAGATCTATTAATAAGAAAATTATTTTGTAATACCAATTCCCTAATTTAAATTAGTATAAATAGTAGAAAAAAGATGAGATTATGTTATAATATTCCAAGTTTATGAATAAATTAAGGAAAGGAATATAATGGGATGTCATCAAAGATTAATAACAGAAGAGTTATACCAACGTGCTATTGAGCAGCTTGCAAGCATGAACCGAGATAATAGAGTTGCTATTAGACTTATGGCTATAATTGCTGCTAAAGAAAATGGTGTTGGTATAGTATGTAAGGTATTTAATATAACAACCAATACGCTTAGGAACTGGGTAAAAAGCTTTGCTCAAGGTAATGATAAAAGCCTTGAATATAAACAAGGTAGAGGACGAAAAAGTAAATTAACAAAAAATTGTTGTGAAGCAATAAATAAATGGTTACAAGACGATTGTAACATGACAATAAAAAATATCATCATAAAACTTAAAGAAAATTTGGAGATTGATTCTAGTAAATCGGCTGTACATAGAGTATTACAGAAACTTAAATTTGCATACATTACCCCAAGACCAGTGCATTACAAACAGAATAAAGAAACTCATGAAGGGTTTAAAAAAAACTTCAAGAAACAATAACAAATAACCCTAGCAGTTACTTGTATTTCTTTGATGAATCACGTTTTGGGACTCATTCTAAATTAGGTTATGGTTGGTTTCGTAAAGGTAGCAGAACTCAAGTTAAAGCCAAAATGGGCTTTCAAAATTTCTATGTTTATAGTGCGGTTAACCCAATCACAGGTGATGATTTTACTTTAATGATGCCAAATGTCAATACCGTTTGTTTAAATATATTTTTGGCAGAGATGTCTAAACAGATAGGAGAACAAAAAGCGATTATTGTTATGGATTGTGCTGGATGGCACAAAGCTAAAGAGCTAATTATTGCAACAAATATAGAAATTCTTTATTTACCCCCATATTCTCCTGAATTGAATCCGACAGAGAAATTGTGGCAATATTTAAAGTCTAATACTATAAAGAATAAAGTATATGACACAATCGAACAACTAGAAATAGTAGTATGTTCCTGCCTTAAAAATTTAAATGCCTCACTAATTAAATCGATTTGTTGTATGAATTATTTGCTAAATTAAATTAGGGAATTAGTATAACTTGTTAAATAAAACCATTTTATTACCTATCAGTTAATTTATTTATTAAAGATTAATTAATGTTAATGCAATTGTCATAGAGAGGGAAAGTAAAAACTGTATTTATAATTTTATTTTTAAAGAAAAATTTACTAATATGTGATAAAAATCACGATTGCAGATTAAGTGTATTGTTATAAAGCATGACTTTAAATATGAGAGAGTTACCAAGAAAAAAGTAAAGTAAGAAAAGAATATTAAGTGAAAATGTGATTTATCGACTTCGAATTATTGATCTTTAATTTTAATTCATCAAGGTTGAATGTTATGTTGACAATCGCTCCCCCCTCGTGCTTGTTTGCTAACTCTAGTATTGCACAATGATCTTGTGCTATTTTTTTGATAATGGCTAGCCCTAAACCAGTTCCTTTAGATCTAGTTGTTATATAGGCTTCTGTAGCCCTATCAATTAAATTTGCTTGGAATCCTACTCCATTGTCATTTACTGTAATAGTAATCTGATGGTTAGACTTGGTTATAGAAACAGCAATAACACCTTGTTGAAATCTAGTAAGTCCTATAGATTCTTCGGCATTTTTTAATAAATTAACCATAATCTGATTAATTTGAGTTGTATCACAGATAAAATCTATGTGTCGATCAGTTGTGATGAATTTATATAATATTTTATCATTAATTAATTTTCGTGATTCAACCATATTCTTTATAAGAATTACTAGATCACAATCCATAAATATTGGGGCTGGTAGTCTTGCAAAATTAACAAATTCAGAGACAATTTTCTTAATATCGTCAGTATGACGTACAATCATCTGTATGTATTTGTTGAACTCTGTCTTATCTTCAACTTGATTACTAAATTTCCTAAGTAATCTTTCGGAGGCAAGATGAATAGGCGTCAAAGGATTCTTAATCTCGTGAGCTACTTTCCTTGCTACGTCAGACCAAGCAAGTGCACGTTGAGCTATAACTAGATCTCTTTGTTGATGGTCAATTTGTTTAATCATCCTATTAAAAGCTGAGGATAAAACGCTTATTTCATCTTTATTAACAAGGTCTTCTGGTACTTGAATAGTTAAGTCACCATTTTTAACCTTTTCAGTAGCAATCACTAATTTCCGAATAGGCTTTACTATCTTTGTAGCAAAAATCATCCCCCAGCTTATTGCAGCTAATAGCAGTAATAAAGCAATAAAAATAAATACTATAGAAAATTTGATCTGCATACTGGATATATGTTTTTTAAGACGATAATATTCTTCAGCTGCACCGTTAGTTTTATCAATATGATCAATAATTTTAGCATCAATCAATCTACCTACCAACAAATATATATCATTATGATCTTTAAGTTTTGTAAGCATTCGAATCTTTTTAGGATCAGATTTTATCTCAACAATTTCTCCTAGCTCAGCTCTTTTCATTAAATGAGCTGGAATAGTAGCAAATGAAATTGCGAAACTTAAGAATGTATTAGCAATAACAGTATTAGTAGGTCTATGTAAAACCATAGCTTCGTCAAGAGAGCGCATCTCAACTTCAGTATTTAATGCTTCATTAAATGAAAGGGGATTATGTATTAAATTATAATACATTTCAGTTAAATCATCAGCGACGGATAATGCTGTTTCGCGTAACTGTAGTTTATGTTCGTCTATATAAGATTCTGCTACTATTATCGACTGATCAAGCACAGCAGAAATCTTTTTATCGAACCAAGATTGAATACCAAAGTTAAAGAAATATGCTGAAAAGACTGAAACAATAATGGTTGGAATTGTAGCAATTAAACTAAAGGCAATAATGATACGATTTTGTAATTTCGAAGACGTCTCCCTTTCACCTTTATCAATAAAATCTCGTAAAAATTTACGAGCTAATAAAATGCCTAAAAGTAAGAATACAGCAAGATCTACTAATATAAGTCCTATAACTCTACTTGGGTCTGGACCAAGAGATTTCGACTCAATTGAAATCACATAATAAGTCGAGCAAGCCAATATAATGGCTACAATTATTAGAACAAATATTAATTTACCGCTACTACAATATTTTTTAATATCTCGATAAAAGTAATTCAACATTTTTATTATTCAAAATCATTTGAGTATATTTGAAGTTCTACCCCTACCTAATTTAAACCTAAGCAAATTCAAGTAACACCTGCCCACTAACCACCTGATCTTTCTCATTAACTAGGATTTTAGCAATTTTCCCATTACGCTCAGCAACAAGTATATTTTCCATTTTCATGGCAGTTAAAACCATAATCTCTTGACCAATAACTACCTTACTACCTTCTTGAACCTTAATTGCAATAATTTGTCCTGCAAGCGGGGCGTGCAGTTCTGTTTGCTCTTCTTGGATATTTTTTGTAATCATCAACGCTTCTAGTTCAGACATCCGTGGGGAACGGACGTAAGCTTTAACAGTAATGCCTGAATGTGATAACATATAACCTGTTAAGATATTGCCAATTTTTACATTGGCTTTTCTACCATTTACAATACAGGAAAAGAGTCTACTACCTAAGTTCCAGTTACTACGTATATAAATTCTATCATTTTCTTGTCTTATATTATAACCATAATCTACTGATTTAATTAAAACTGGAAATAGTTTGTCATCAATTGATACAACCCATCTAGTACCGATTTTGTGAGTTTGATCGACTATTTGACCAGAGATTAACGAAGCACGTTTTTGCTCGGCAATATAAACAAAAATGGCTGTAGCTAGGAATATTTTAGTGATTTCAGAAGTTAAGCTTGCTCCAGAAAAACCATCTGGATATTCTTCTTCTATAAATGCAGTATTTATATCACCTGCTATAAAACGAGGATGTGATATTACTGCTTCTAAGAAACTAATATTATGAGAAATACCTTGTATTATGTAAGCACTTAAAGCAGAACGCATAACCTCAATAGCTTGTTCTCTAGTCTCTCCGTAAGTACAAAGTTTTGCAATCATTGAATCATAAAACATACTGACTTCTCCACCAAGTCCAAGACCTGTATCCACACGTATGTTAGCATTTTTTGGTGGTTCTGCATATTCAGTAATTCTGCCACTAGACGACAGAAATCCACGCATTGGATTTTCTGCACAAATTCTAGATTCAAACGCATGCCCCTTTAATTTTATATCTTCTTGAGAAAATGATAATTTTTCACCAGCAGCAATTTTTATCATCTCTTCTACTATGTCAATACCAGTGATCAGTTCAGTTACTGGATGCTCAACTTGTAGCCTAGTGTTCATCTCAAGGAAATAAAAGTTCTTATCTAAATCAACTATAAATTCAACTGTACCGGCTGAGTAATAACCGACCTTGCTAGATAAAGCTAAGGTCTCTTTATACATTTTTTGCCGTATTTCCTCGGTAATAAAGGAGCTTGGGGCTTCTTCAATCACTTTTTGATGATAACGTTGAATTGAACATTCTCGCTCACCAAGACAAACACTGTTACCATACTGATCAGCTAATAATTGTATTTCAATATGCCTTGGGGACTGAATTAATTTTTCAATGAATAATCTACCATCGCTAAAATTATTTACTGCCTCAAGCTTAGCTGATTCAAAGGCATTAGCCATTTCTTCAGAGTTTTTTACCACTCTCATTCCACGACCACCACCACCAGCTGTTGCCTTAACTATAACAGGGAAACCTATTTTTTCTGCAATTTCTATGGCCTGATTTATATTGCTGATAGTACCAATATAGCCAGGGACTAGGCTGATTCCTGCTTCCATAGCGATTTTTTTTGCTTCAATTTTATCGCCCATTTTCTTAATAGCAGAAGCATTGGGACCTATTAATGCAACTCCTTCCCTTTTTAAGATATTTGCAAAATTTGAATTTTCTGATAAAAAGCCATATCCTGGATGCACCGCCGAAGCACCACTTGCTCTAATAGCATTTACAATATTTTTAATTGACAAATAGCTCTCAGTGGCAGGAGAATTGCCGATATAATAAGCTTCATCAGCATATTGTACATGCATTGAATGTGTATCTGCTTCAGAATATACGGCAACTGATGTAATACCCATCTTCTTTAGGGTTCGCATTATTCTCAAAGCTATTTCACCACGATTGGCGATTAAAATTTTATCAAATAATGGTTTAGTCATAAAATCTCGTGCTTAAGTATACTAAAGTGGTAAGTTATCATGCTTCTTCCATGGTAATTGTATTTTTTTGTTTTGAAGAAAGTTTAGTGCTTTACATATGCGCCATCTAGTATTTTGAGGCTTTATAATATCGTCTAGGTATCCTCTAGATGCTGCCGCGAAAGGAGAAGTAACAGTATCTTTATACTCTTGGATTTTTTGTTTTTTTGATTCTGGATCTTTGCATTCTTCTTTAAATATTATTTCAGCAGCTCCTTCAGCTCCAAGTACTGCAATTTCTGAGTTGAACCACGCGTAATTTACATCACCACGAAGATGTTTTGAGTTCATCACTATATAAGCTCCACCATAAGCTTTCCTAGTAATTATGGTAATTTTTGGTACAGTCGCTTCAGCATACGCATATAACAATTTTGCTCCATGTTTAATAATTCCGTTATGCTCTTGATCAGTGCCAGGTAAAAAACCTGGTACATCAACTAGAGTTACTATTGGGATATTAAACGCATCACAAAAACGAACAAACCTTGCTGCTTTTCTTGATGCGTTAATATCTAAACAGCCAGCTAAATGTAATGGTTGATTCGCAACAAATCCTATAGGTCTTCCTTCCATATAACCAAAGCCGATTATAATATTTCTAGCAAAATCTGGTTGCAGCTCAAAAAATTCTCCTTCATCAACAATACGCTCAATTAATTCTTTCATGTCATAAGCTTTGTTCGGAATGCTTGGGACTAAGGTGTTTAGGGACATATCAACCCGATCAGCTGGGTCTTCGGTACGACGATGTGGTAGAGGACTACTATTTGATAGAGGTAAAAAATTAAAAAACCTTCTAGTTTCTAGAAGTAGTTCTATATCATTTTTAAAAGCAAGGTCAGCAACACCACTCTTGGTAGTATGCATTTTTGCTCCGCCAAGTTGTTCTTGGCTTACTTCTTCACCTGTAACAGTTTTAACTACGTCTGGTCCTGTTACAAACATATAAGAAGTATTTTTAACCATGAATATGAAATCTGTTAAGGCAGGAGAATAAACAGCCCCACCAGCACAAGGGCCCATAATTAAGGTGATTTGTGGAATAATACCGGAAGCAATTACATTGCGTTGAAATAATTCTCCATAACCACCAAGGGCGTCAACCCCTTCCTGAATTCTTGCACCCCCCGAATCATTTATGCCAATAACTGGTGCTCCTACTGCCAAAGCAGAATCGAGTATAGTGCAAATTTTTTTAGCATGATATTCTCCAAGAGATCCACCTAACACCGTAAAATCTTGGCTATACACAAAAACCAACCTACCATTTATGGTGCCATGTCCAGTTATTATACCGTCCCCTAGGAATTTTTTGTTGTTCATGCCAAAATTACTGCATCTATGTTCAACAAACATTCCTGTTTCTTCAAAACTTTCAGGATCTAGCAATACTTCTATCCTTTCTCTTGCAGTAAGCTTACCTTTTTTATGTTGTAAGGCGATTCTCTCTCCCCCTCCACCTTGACGGGCATTATTACGCTTTTCATCAAGTGATTCAGGAGAATTTACAATATGTTGATTCATTATGGCTATACTAGTTCATTATAAAATCATAACCTGTAGTATAATAATAAAATGTCGAAAAGATAGTAGAAATTTATTTGAATAGTTATAGAATTTAACTTACTACTGAATTTGTCAGTTCTTTACTTGACAGATGAAATGGTTTAGATATAGACATTGTTCAGGAATAATATTTACTAAATAACTAAGTTCAAAGGAAAAAAATGAACTATGCCGAAATCTCTAAGAACACAATGTCATGTATATATAAATCTTATGAAAGTCTTAATGAATCTCCTCTTGATAAGGGACTAAGATCCTTAATTGAACTGAGGGTATCACAAATAAATAGCTGCTTTTATTGTTGCAATTTACATCTTACAGATGCTAGAAAGAATAATGTGCCTCAAAAGAAGTTAGATTTATTACCAATTTGGTTCTCTAGTAAAGAGGTATTTAGTGAAAAAGAAGTTATAGCTCTAAGATGGTGTGAATTAATAACGCGGGGTTTCTTCAAGGAAATTGACGCAATGAAAGATGAAATATTACAGTATTTTTCTGAGAGAGAAATTGTAGATATTACTATTTGTATTTCAATTATGAATGCCTTAAATAGAATAGCTATAAGCTTAAAAACACTTTAACTGTGGGTATACTACTCGTAAATGAAGAGTTGGTAGACGAAGGTCAACTTTAAGAAGAGCTAGGAGTGTCAAAGTCGAGCAGCGGAGCGTACATTAGTATGTGAGCAGCGGATATCTTTAGACACGACGACGCCAATTCTTGAAGTTCACCGAGTATATATATCTATAGTTTTTGGGTGGTATAACATAAGTGATATGTATTTTATAGAATGCAGTGAAAAACTTAAAAAAGTTTATAGGAAGGTTTTTATAACAAAGGAAAAGCAGCAGAAATTGCAAAATAATGGGAGTAAATTTAGTGAGAGTAAATTTCAAAAACTGTCTAGTGCTTTAAAACAGAATATAGCAAGAAGAAAAAATAGTCAAAAAGTTCATATTGAGGATAAAAACAAAAGTGAAAATAATTAAGATCGCACCTTCGTTACTATCAGCAGATTTTGCTAATTTGCAAAAAGAAATCAGTTCTTTGGAAGAAGCTGGTGCTGATATGATCCATATAGACGTTATGGATGGACATTTTGTACCTAACTTAACATTTGGGCCTCCTATAATAAAAGCTTTAAGACCTCACACTACATTACCATTTGACGTACATTTAATGATTAATAACCCAGAATATTCGATTAAAGACTATGCTAGTAGCGGAGCAGATATTATCACTATCCATCCTGAAACCACTATTCATCTTGACAGAACTTTAAGTATTATTCAAAATTTAGGGCTAAAAGCTGGGGTGGCACTACTTCCCTCTACAAGTCCAAATTCTATAGATTATATTATTGATAAAGTAGATATAATTCTAGCAATGACCGTAAACCCCGGTTTTTCTAGCCAAAAGTTTATAGAGAATCAGTTAGAGAAAGTCAAAATTATTTCAGAAAAAATCAAAAATTTTGGTAAACCTATAATGCTTTCTGTAGATGGAGGAATAAATAATGTTACCGGTAAGAACTGTATAAAAGCTGGAGCTGATATTTTAGTATCAGGTAATTTTATTTTCCAATCAAAAGATTATCAAAAACAAATAGACTTGCTAAAACATTAGGCTATTTATACCACAAGGTCATTTATTAATATGTATTAACATATTAAATATATTGATCAATAATATAGTTATGTTTTATGATCAACTCTTAACCTCTAAAAACAGTTCTAGGAGATAGTATAATGGAAAATAATAAATTAATTGCGTTAATTGCAATATATAAAGCTAGAGCTTATCAACATGCATTATGTAATGAGCAAAATAAGATTCTAGCTGAAAATAAAATATTATGGGATAAACAAAAACAGACTATTACTGACAGTACTTTAATTAAGAGTGTAAAGGATAAATTAGCAAATGATTTAGAGAATATTGTAAGTATTAATACTCTTATTGTAAACAATGATAATTTACCACCGGGAATTCAATATAACAAAATGCAAGAAGTGCTAAGTGGGGTTAATCAGTTATTTATCAATGATGAAGCCAATATCATAAAAATAGCAAATGGTGTATTGCCAAATGATTATAATAATAATATTGGAGATAATTTACCTATTTTAAGAAGCCAAGGGTATTATGGTACTTCTAAAACTACTTTTAGCTCTTGTGCAATATGGTATGTATATTTTGCTTTAAATAATAGTTCTCTTTCGAAACTCGCTTATGCTGAGGAATTTAAAGAAGCCACGGAACGCAGAACCGCAGCGTACTTAGATGTACGTGAGGATTCGAGTACCGGAGCGACGAATAAATTACCAGCAGAAGTAGAGTTTCGAAAGAGAACTAATATTAATGCAATTGATATATTTAATTCCGCGATCACTCATGTAATTGCTATACCATCTAGCGTTGTTATACCACCAAACTATAGCTGGCATTATATTAAAAGCGGTATTAATGGTTTTGGTTTTGTGCATAGTGGTTATTCATTTGGTGGCTCACGAGATGAAGAGAGTTTGTATCCTAAAGGCAAAACATTTGAGCCGCAAGATTGTTCGTCTTTCGTTGATTTAGTGACGTTAGTACCTGTAGCATTAGATACCTCTGATGAGCTATGTATATATAGATCCTATATGGGTGGGTTTATTCCTCAACCTTGGAAAGATTCTAAGCAGGCTAGTTTGATACCGTTATATAGACCAGTACAACCTGCAGATGTACAAATAGGTGATATCTATTTTTTTAGAGAGTTTAATTCAGATCACTTACCAGCAACTAGCGTGGGAGTAAGTGGGCATACAACTATTGTAATTGATAAAACAAAAGAACAAGTGATAACAGTAGGTGATGATCGTGATATGCCAACTTTAGAAGGCATAGGTATAGCAATTTTTCATTTTACTGGCGACTCCAATAGACAGGTGTTTTTTCTAAGGTTAAGTGAGGAATATATCGATCATCTACCTGATCCTAACAATTTTAAAAATCTTAACTATAATGGTGTACAGGATTTAGCACAAATTATTAAATATTTTGATCAATTAATAGGTAAATAATGAAAATTCTAGTTAAAGAACCGTAAGTTACGGATTATTGCAAATATTGATAGAGATTATTGCCATTTTCCTTAAGCCATAATTTAGCCAACTTATAGTCTGGATAAAGTTTTGCTACTAAATTCCAAAAATGAGGACTGTGATTCATTTCAATTATATGACATATTTCATGGACCACTAAGTATTTTAATATTTTTTTTGGAGCAAAAATAAGACGCCAATTAAAAGCAAGTACAGCCTTACTAGAGCAACTTCCCCATTTGCTCTTATTATTCATAATTTTAATTTTAGTAAAGTTTATATTATGTTCTTTCGCTAGAAGAGTAGCAAGTTTTGCGATTTCTAATAACAACATATCTTTCAAAAACCTTACTAAAGTACTTTTGTGTTGTGAGGGTAAAGAATATATTTGAATAACATCATCTGTGACTTGTACTTTTTCATAATCTGCATCAATATTTAATAACGAATATACTTCGTCAAAGACTGTTATTGTGTTATAATCAAAGGGGGGGGTGTTTAAGAATTTTTGCAGTTTTTGCCTAACCCAAGATTCTTTTTCTAACAAAAATTTATATCCTGTATTAAAATTTTTATTAGGTAAAACTAATTCAGCTCCTTTGTGGTTTATTCTAATGCTAATTCGTTTGGCTTTATTACTATATCTTACTGGAATGTCAATATCAGCTCCTAATTTATCTAAAGTAATCTGCTGATGTTTCATGTTTAAAATCTAATTTAAAAATTATTATTAATATAGTATATTGATAATTATAGTTAATTAAATTTATTAAGAGTAATTTAATCATGCATACTTTATCTTTTGACGTAGATGATCAGTTAAATGAACAAATTGAAACTTTTGCTAAAGTGCATGACCGTAGTAAAGCCTATGTACTAAGAAAAGCTGTAGAGTTATATTTAGTCGATCAAAATGATCTTACAATTGGCAGGCAAGCTTTAGATGAGTTTTATAATGATGGGTTTAAAACTTATTCATTAAATCAAATTAAAAAGGAAAATGGCTTATAGTATTCTGTTTACTGATCGTAGTAGAAAACAATTTTCAAAATTAAATAAAGATATACAACAACGTATAATTCACTATTTGGAAAGCAGAATCTCTATTAATCCTCATGATTTTGGCAAAAGTCTTGTTGGAGAGAAGAAAGGTCTTTGGCGTTACAGAGTTGATGATTATAGAATTATTTGCAATATTAGTAATAACGAATCGCTGATTTTGGTTATTGATGTAGGACATAGACGTGAAATATATGATTAAAACCGATATTAGCACATCTAAATACTAGCTAATATTATTTTTATAGCCAATAATAGTATCATATGATACTATTATTTTATGAGTAAAAACCCACCTTTTCAAGTAAGTAATAAAATACTTACATTACTGCAAGATATTGCATATGAGCTTGGTATTCTATCCGGAGCTAAGCTTTCTTTGCCTGCAGTAAAACTTAGAAAAAGTAACCAAATAAAGACTATCCATTCTTCTTTAGCAATTGAAGGTAATAGTTTAAGTTTAGACCAAATAACCGATATAATTGACGGAAAACTAGTGCTAGGTCCTAAAAATGATATTATTGAAGTTAACAATGCCATTAAATTATACAATAATTTACATAAATTAAATCCATTATCAATAGATTGTTTACTAGAGGCACATAGATTATTGATGCAAGAGTTAATAGTTGATAATGGCTATTTTCGAGCCAGCGGAGTTGGCATATTTAAAGGCAATGAAATATCTCATATAGCTCCTAAAGCTAGTCGTGTCCCATTATTAATGGATAAATTATTTCAGTTCATAAAAGAAAACAAGGATATTCCGTGGCTAATTAAAGCTTGCGTATTTCATTATGAGTTAGAATTTATCCATCCTTTCTCAGATGGTAATGGACGAATAGGTAGGTTATGGCAACAATTATTATTAATGAAAGCAGATGCAATTTTTAAATATATTTCGGTAGATGTACTAATAAAAAACGAACAAAGTGAGTACTATGACGTTTTAGCTGAGTGTGATAAAGTAGGGGAGTCTACCTTGTTCATTGAATTTATGGCAACACAGATACTAAAAGCTCTGCAACTATATGTTAATAATGTAGTATCTCAAGTCAAAACTCCTAAGTCTAGGTTAGAATTTGCTAGAATAAAATTACCAAATAGTTGGTTTTCAAGGAAAGATTATATTCTATTACATAAGGATATTTCTTCTGCATCGGCCAGTCGTGATCTAATCTTTGGTGTTAAGGAAGGTATCCTAACTCATAAAGGTATAAAAAATCAAACTTGTTATAAATTTCAACAATAGACTCTTTCATTAAATTAAGTTATAAAAGAAATCTAGAAAGAATAAGTGGATATATTAATGGAAAATTACGATCTAGCGATTATTGGTGGTGGACCAGGTGGTTACGTGGCTGCGATTAGGGCCGCACAACTAAATAAAAAAGTTGTGTTGATTGAGAAGGAGCATTTAGGGGGAGTTTGCTTAAATTGGGGTTGTATACCAACAAAAGCATTGCTTAAATCAGCTGAATTATTTCAAAAAATTAGACATGCTAAAGATTATGGTATTATAGTAGGTGAAGCAGCAAGTTTTGACCTAAAAAAAATAGTACAGCGTTCTAGAGATATATCGACGCAGTTAACATCTGGTATTAAATCTCTGCTAAAAAAAAATAAGGTTACGATAATTGATGGCACGGCTAGCCTAGGAACAGGCAAGGTAGTAGAGATCAATAATAATGGTCAAAAAATTTTGATTAAAGCAAAGGACATAATAATTGCAACAGGTGCAAGGTCTAGAATCTTAGATGGATTTGAGCCGGATGGCAAGCAAATTATTACCTCCAAAGAGGCTATGGTTCTTGATAAATTACCAAAATCTATGATTATAGTTGGATCAGGGGCAATTGGTATAGAATTTGCTTCATTTTATAATGATTTAGGAACAAATGTCACTGTAATTGAAGCACAAAATAGGATATTACCTAGTGAAGATGAGGAGATTTCTTTAATGGCACGCAAAACCTTTGAAAAGAAAGGTATAAAAATTCATACTAATAGCAAATTGTTAAATCATAGCAAAACCCAAGACCATACCCAAGACCATGTTGTAGTTGAAGTTGAGATAGATGGAAAGAATTACAAGATACAAGCTGAAATTTTGCTTATAGCCGTTGGTATAGTTGGTAACACAGAAAACCTTAATTTAGAAAAAACTAATATCAAAATAAATAGAGGTCATATTATTACCAATCAGTTTATGCAAACTTCGGAAGAAGGTATTTATGCAATAGGTGATGTAACATCAGCACCATGGCTTGCCCACAAGGCAAGTCATGAAGGTATTATTGCTGCGGAAACTATTGCTGGGCTTAAGACTCATCCTATAGAAAAACGTAATATTCCAGGCTGTACTTATTCCTCACCACAGATTGCTAGTGTAGGGCTTACTGAAGAACAAGCGAAAAAAGCTGGTTACCAAGTAAAAATTGGCAGATTCCCATCTATCGCTAATGGGAAAGCCTTGGTTGATGGTTATAATGAAGGAATGATTAAAACGATTTTTGATGTAAAGACTGGTGAATTATTAGGAGCTCATTTGATAGGTGAAGAGGTTACAGAACTAATTCAAGGTTATGTAATCACTAAAACTATGGAGGGTACGGAACTTGATTTAATGAATAGCATTTTTCCACATCCAACTTTATCTGAAATGATGGGAGAAGCGGTATTACAGGCTTATGGTAAGGCTATTCATATTTAAAGAACTCGCCTTACGCGTAACCCATAGCAATTTAAAGTTGCTGGAAAGTACAGGACGTCATTGCGAGGAAGACCGTAGGTCGACGAAGCAATCTAGGAAAATGACTAGAAATGGATTGCTTCGTCGCCACTAAAGTGGCTTCTCGCAATGACGCTAGACTGTTTTCCCTACGATTTTAAACTGTCATGTGTAATGTGAGTGAATAATTTTTTTTAAATATACTTAGTGGTAAGCATAAATTATGTTATAAATTGTTCTAGAATTATATGAGGAAAAAAAATGAGTAAAATGAACCGTGAAGATTATGGAATTTATTCACCAAGGAGGAGAATAAACATTGTTATGCAGCATGGCGTGTCATTTGGTGCGGCACTTGCTATGGCTATTTCATTTAATATAAACCACTCTGTATTATGGGCAATCGTACATGGCTTGTTTTCTTGGCTGTATGTGGTTTATTATTGTTTGATTTAGTTTTAGTATAGCTAACTCGAAAAGGTTTAACTCGATAATCAAGTTTTTTAGAATTATTAAAAGATACGTCATTGCGAAGAGGCGATGGAAGCGGCGACGCGGCAATCTTGTGAAGTAGGGACAAGTATTACTTCACAAGATTGCTACGACGCCGCTTTTCGTGGCTTCTCGCTAATAGACAGTTAAGGAAAAACTTGATTATCGAGAATCAGATGCAGAGCCGTCTCAAATCTGATTGTTTAGATAATTTACTTAATTAACCTCAGTTCGATATAAGAATTAATAATTCTTATATCGATACTTGCTTTGCTATAAGGAAAAATGCACTCTTGAAGCGGCTGACGCGGGTGCATTTTAACTTTTTTCATCATTCAATATGTGATTTTAATAATTAAAATCACATATTGAATGGAGTATTATATTTTAACAATCAGGTGGGCAGCCGCTTCAAACCTGATTGTTTCTATATATAATACTGAATTCGATGTAACTTGTTACATCGAATTCAGGTTAATTACCATCGGTTTATTTACCATCACTATCTGTAGAGTCGTTAGGAGAATCATAAGGATTGCGATATGGAAGCATTTCCGGTACTGTCTTATCTTTAGGCAATAACTTATTTAATCCATCCTCTAAAACTTTTTCCCCTGTTTCTTCTTCTCTAATTTCGTATTTTGGTGGGTCTCCTAAACATTTCCAAAAATTGGTTAAGCTCTCAAAGTTGGGACCTAATTTTGTAGTACAATTTTGAGCAATTGATTTAGATGTATCAAGAATTTCAATTGTAGCATCGGTCATATATTTTATAAATCCAATTTGTTCAAGACCCTTGGCTACCCAAAATAATACTATCAAAGAGGCAACTGCTATCATAAAGTACCATTTAGCTATGATACTCCATAAAAACATCCCCATAGGGTTAGCTGCTATTAGTCTTCTTAAAGCTTGCCACATATATAACTACCAAAAAATGGTTAAAAAACTACGATTAAATTACATGAATAATAAAAAAATAACAATTTTTTTATTAGTGCAGGGGTCAGTATGGTGTATAATATAAATTAAATGTTGTAAATATTCTTAATTAGATATGATGAGAGATAAAATATGGTTGGTAAAAGAAGCATATTGATACCAATCATAACAAAAATTAGACTTATATTCTCAAGATTTTGTAAAACAAGACCGGTAAGTATTATGTTGGGTATTAATAGTGGCATGATTAATATTGCTAGTAGGTTAGTATTTGACCTAAAATAGCTTTGAATAGATCCAATTAAAACTAGTAGGCTACTGGACAAAGTTAATAGCAAAGTTAGAGTGATAAAAAGATAGGTTACTGTTATTAGATCAAGATCGAAAATAATATAAATTATTGGGATATTTAATAAAGAGCTAGTAAGTGAACTAAAAAATATAGCAAATAATTTAGATGTAACAATTTCACTCTCACTGAAACTGGATAATAGTAGCTCTAAACTGCCATCCTCCACATCTTGCTTTAATATTAGACTAGAGAAGCCAATTAGGGCTATTGGTAAAAAAATTACTGAAAAAATAACCCCAAATTTCTTAATATCTACTTGGTCATTGATTAAAGCAGTGCTGAAAATACAAAATAAAAAAAATATAAATAGATATTTGCTAAGATTATTAATACGATTTTGAATTAAGTATTCCCATTTTATTAGCTGTATTAGTTTATGCATATCTCATTATACTCGATAATCAAGTTTTTCCTTAACTGTCTATTAGCGAGAAGCCGCGAAAAGCCTCGTCGTAGCAATCTTTTGAAGTAATACTTGTCCCTACTTCACAACAAGATTGCCGCGTTGGCGATTCCATTGCCTCCTCGCTAATAGACGTATAGGGAACCTCAGTTCGATATAAGAATTATTAATTCTTATATCGATACTTGCTTTGTTATAAGGAAAAATGCACTCTTGAAGCGGCTGACGCGGGTGCATTTTAACTTTTTTCATCATTCAATATGTGATTTTAATAATTAAAATCACATTAGTAATGAATCCTCATTATTGGAAGTAAAGAGTATATTTGCCCCATTTTTTTTCTACGGGAATCATGTTACTTTATGACAAATTAGTAAAACCTTTTTAATTACATTGCAACTAACTTCAAGAGCTGTTTTTACAGCTCTTGAAGCGGTAGTATTTGTAGTTATTCTGTAGGATGTTCGGCTTCTCCTGCTAGTGGTAGTGTGGCATCAGATGTATTAAGACTAGCTACCTCTGTAGTAGTAAAGTTGCCAACATTTTGGTTGTTAACATTTAAATCATTATCCTCTACCCTGTTGTTAGCATTAAAATTATTATCACCGTTGTTTCTGAAATAATTTATAAGAGCGGCTTTTAAAGCTGCTACATGCTCAGGATGTAAACAATTCCGGTTAATTATTCTTTAAATCATTATTGCATCATTATCATTATTTATTGTTGCATCATTATTTATCATATATAATCCTCTATTAATTTTAAAATATAAAGGAAATTATAATTATTTGTAGAAAGAATATCAATTATTAATTAATAAATTATTTATTCTAAACCGCTATACGTTTTTTAGTAGCTTTTCCGTAGTTTTTTGGTGTAACTATGGGGGTAGCTTTGCCATCTATAACATCTTTTGAAATATGTACATGCATTTTTTTCAGATTGGTAACATTATACATGCTGTCAAGTAGCAGTGTCTCAATTATCGATCTAAGACCTCTAGCTCCGGTTTTTCGTGCCAGTGCTTTCTCGGCTATTCCTTCTAAAGCATCATTATCAATTGATAGTTCAACATCGTCTAACGCAAATAATTTATGATATTGCTTGATAACAGCATTTTTGGGTTGAGTTAAAATTGCCACCAAAGATGCTTTGTCTAGGTCATCTAAAGTTGCTACTACTGGAAGCCTACCGATGAATTCTGGAATTAACCCAAACTTTACTAGATCTTCAATTTCTAATGATTTGAGTATTTCACTGTGTTTTTTTTCTTGTTTTGATTGGACATTTGCCGCAAAACCAATCGAACTTTGAGCAGTACGGGCATTAATGATATTATCTATCCCCATGAAAGCTCCACCGCATATGAACAAAATATTGGAAGTATCTACTTGAATAAAATCTTGCTGTGGGTGTTTTCTGCCACCTTGGGGGGGAACAGAAGCAATAGTTCCTTCCATGATTTTAAGTAATGCTTGTTGAACTCCTTCTCCCGATACATCTCTTGTTATGGAAGGGTTTTCAGATTTTCTAGCGATTTTATCTACTTCATCTATATAAACAATGCCTCGTTGGGCTTTGGCTATATTAAAGTCTGCTGCTTGTAATAATCTTAGCAAGATATTTTCAACATCTTCACCAACATAGCCAGCTTCGGTTAAAGAAGTGGCATCTGCCATAGTGAAAGGTACATCAAGAATTTTTGCTAAGGTTTGTGCCAAAAGGGTTTTACCAGAGCCAGTAGAACCAATAATTAGGATATTTGATTTATTTAATTCGACATCATTATTACCTGACTCGATATATTCTAATCGTTTATAGTGATTATATACCGCAACTGATAAGACTTTTTTTGCTTGATCTTGACCAATTACGTAATCATTAAGAGTAGAAAAAATTCTTTGTGGTGTTGGAATTAAAGAGGCAACTTGTTTAAGAGTTACTTTAGTCTCTTCTTTTATAATATCACGGCAAAGTTCAATACATTCATTACAAATAAATACTGTTGGTCCAGCAATTAATTTTATTACTTCATATTGATTTTTACCACAAAAAGAACAGTTTAATTCTTTTTTTCCAACTTCCCCTGACATGATTCCGCTTTTTTAATTTATGAGTTTAATATAGCTTATATACCTCTAATATAGATAAGTTATTTAGGTAAGTCTAATATATTTTCAAGATACGCGAATTTGGGATAAGACAATATTTCTATTATGGGAAACGTGCTTTTCTTTAAATTCATAGTAATCTAGTTTTGCAGTATCTTCATTAACAGACTAAGTTCCTCTCGAAATTCTGCATCAATTTCACATAATTCTTCTACTTTTTTGATGGCATGCATTATTGTAGTATGATCTTTCTTACCAAATTTCTTACCGATATCAGTAAGACTTTTTGGGGTTAATGTTTTACTTAAATACATAGCTACTTGCCTTGGTCTAGCTATTGAGCGAATACGTCTAGGAGAAGACATATCAGAAAATTTAATATTATAACGATCAGCTACTTTTCTTTGAATATCTTCAATCGTTATAATTCTTTCATTGGAACGTAGTAAGTCACGTAAAATATTTTGGGTATTTTCTAAAGTTATCTCCCTACCAACTAAAGTTGAATGAGCAATAACTTTATTAAGAGCCCCCTCTAACTCTCTAACATTTGACGTTATTTTTGATGCCAAGAATTCTACAACATTTTTAGGTATGTGAATATTCATCTGTTCAAGCTTAGATTCTAATATTCCCAATCTTAGTTCATAAGTAGTACTGTGAACATCTGCAACCAATCCCCAACCAAGCCTAGACTTAATCCGCTCTTCAATATTATCTAAATCAGACGGTGAACGGTCACATGATATAACCATTTGACGATTATTATCAATCAAAGCATTGAAAGTATGAAAAAACTCTTCTTGAGTACTATCTTTACCAGATATAAATTGAATATCATCGATCATTAGCACGTCAACTGAACGAAATTCTTCTTTAAAGGACATAACATCTTTATTACGAAGTGCTTTGATGAATTGATACATAAACTTTTCTGCCGACATGTAAATTACTTTGCGAGTCGGGTTATTATGTCTTATATACCAAGCAATAGCATGCATTAAGTGTGTCTTACCAAGACCAACACCCCCATACAAAAATAAGGGGTTAGATTCAGCTACGGCACTCTCTGATTCAGCAACTGCTCTAGAGGCTGCATATGCTAACTCATTTGGTCCACCAACTACAAAATTTTCAAAAGTAAATCGTAAGTCTAATGCTGAAAAAATGCCTTCGGAATTGATATCCATTCCTTCTTTTATTGATGGAATTTTTGCTAAATATTCAGGTATATTTGGATTTTGTTCTAGTAATTCTTTAGTAACTATCTCAATTGATTTAATATCTTTGTCATAGGACTGCCAAGATTGCAATATATCACGTGCATATCTTGATTTTATCCAATCTCGGATAAAATTTGTTGGTGTAGAAAGTATAACAGTAGTAGTAGAAGCTTCTAGAAAGTTAATCTTACTGAACCAACTTTTATACAAAGACTCACCATAATGTTTATTAAGATCAGAACAAACATGCTGCCAAATATCTCTATAATGAGCTACTTCCTTTTCTACAGTCAATTGATTTTGGTTAGTATTCACAGAACTTGCCATGGTAAATTATTTTGTTTCCAACCAGCTCCATTATCTCCTCCTTCAAAACCATCAATGATGTTGTAGCAGTTTGGATAACCTAAACCACCAGCACACGATGCCGCTTCATGAGATCGTACACCTGAACGGCAAAGGAATAATACATTATTTTTATTCCTGACTTTCGATATGAACTGGTTGTTAAATTCATGATTTAAGGACATATCAGGCAATAAACGCCAGCTAAGAAAAAGCACTTGATCTTTATCAAGCTTTGGAATACCTATTTTTTGCCATTCTTCAGTAGTTCTAACATCAACAACAATGGTACACTCATCCATTCCTAGCAACTTATAAGCTTCTAAGGAAGATATATTTTTGATACTTATAGGCATCTGCATTTTTTTGAATATATTAAAATTTATTGAATAAGAACAAGATTTAGACTAATTAAATTTGAGTATATACTACATATACAATTTATATTTTATATTTGGTAATTGTCAAACTATCTGAATCATATTATGATATTTTTTTGTAAGATTATCAATATGGACTATTTAAAAAAGGCATTCCTAACTAAAAAATTACTATACCAAAGCAAAAATCGTGGTTGCAAAGAAACCGGGTTAATATTAGGTAAATTTGCTGAACAATTTCTTGCTAATATGGACATAGATAGTTTAACAGATTTTGCTTTAATACTTAATCAAAATGATATAGATATTTATGATTGGATTACCAATAAAACAACTCCTCCTGTTCACTTAAAGTCAAAAGTGATGTTACAAATACTTAATTTTGATATTAACCGCCTATAAGCTTAATAAACAATGATACAACAACCTCTACCGCTCAGTGCAAAAAGTTTTTTTGCTAATGAGTATTTCTCAAATAAACCAACCAAGAATATTTTACTTATTTTTGCTAGTGAAGATGATGCAATTAATAGCCATAAACAGTTATTATTTTTTGCACAAAGCATTAAGACTAGTAATATATTATATTTTCCTAGTTTTGATACTATACCATATGATCGCATTTCACCCCAGTCTAACATTTTATCAGAAAGAGCTAATACACTAAGTTATTTAGCAACTAATAATGAAAAAAAATTAGTAGTTACTAATGCGGTGAATTTACTGAGCAAATTACCGCCTTCGGAATTCCTAGTTAAGTCTTTTCTGAAATTACATAATAAAATGAAGTTTTCAGCGGGTAAGCTCGCTGAATTCCTAGTACATAATGGTTTTACAAGGAGTAGTAGTAGCATTGATAGTGGCGAATTTTCAGTAAGAGGAGAGATAGTAGATATAATTTTACCTGGTTCTAAGGGCTATCGTATTAATTTTAGTTGGGATCACATAGAGTCAATAAAAGAATTTGATATTGATAGTCAAATTTCTACTAATAGCTGCACAGAGCTAATAATTAATTCTGCCAGTGAGGTAATATTAAATCTAGAAACAATAAAGAATTTTAGAGATAATTATCTAAAAGCTTTTGGTGTTAATTACGTGAATAGCCCTTTATATGAATCAATAACTGAAGGAAAAAAATTTCAAGGATATGAACATTTATCTCCTTTATTCTATAATTCTTTCAGTAGTTTAATTAATTATTTAGATGATCCTATTATTATTTATGATAATTTGTCGTTACAATCAATTCTTGAGCAGGAGAATAATTATACAGATCTTTACAGATCCCGCATTGAGTCTAATAAAATAAAATTAAACACATTCTATCCTGCATTGCCTCCGGAGCAGATTTACTTTACCAGTCAGGAAATACAAACTTTACTAGAACAGGATAAGAATATTTTAATTACTCCTGAAGATTCATCTTATGCATATTCATTAGAAAAAATTATTGCCACTAGTTTTATTGAGGATAAGACAGTTTTTGATAAGCTATTTGAGATTATAGAGAACAATAATACTAAAATACCAATTATTTTTTGTCAGTCTAAAAGTAATTTGGAAAGACTGAAGAGCTTGATAAATAGCTACTCACGAGAATATATCGAGATAAACAATCTACAACAGGCAAAAATTGGTATGATAAATCTTGCATATGTCCAACTTAGTCAAGGATTTTATAGTGATAAATATTTGTTTATTGCAGCTCACGATATTTTAGGAAAAAGTGCGGCAAACGTTCGCCAGCAAGGTGCTAAACGTAAGCTTAAAAACATTCTAATGGAATTAGATAATTTAGGTGAAGGGGAGTTAGTTGTTCATAAGGATCATGGTATTGGTCAATTTCTTAATGTTGAAACACTAGATGTTAAAGGCAAAGCTCATGATTTCCTAAAAATTTTATATGAGAATAATGATAAATTATATATTCCTGTTGAGAATATAGAGCTAATTAAGAAATATGGTAGTAGTGAAGCACAGCTGGCCAAGTTAGGTAGCAGTAGCTGGCAAAGAAGTAAGGCTAAACTCAAGAATCGTATTACAGAAATTGCCGAACAATTATTAGCAATAGCTGCTAAGAGGAAATTAACTGTAACTAATCCAATAGAGTTTGATCATGAAGAATATGACAAATTCTGTCAGAGATTTAAATATACCGAAACTGAAGATCAATTAAATGCCATAAATGATATTAGAAAAGATTTTGACTCAGGTCTTTTAATGGATAGATTAATTTGTGGTGATGTTGGTTTTGGAAAAACTGAAGTGGCCATAAGGGCAACTTTTATGGTAGCTAAATCAAACTGTGATGCAAACTGTGACGCCTCCCCTCAAGTAGCCATTGTCGTACCAACTACTATTCTAGGTAAGCAGCATTATTTAAGATTTCGCAAAAGATTTAAGGATTTAGGGCTGAATATAGTACAATTATCTAGTCTAGTTACCAATAGCGAGGCTAAAATTGTTAAAGAACAAATCAAAAATGGTACAGCTAATATAATAATTGGTACACATGCCTTGCTGAGTAAGAATATAGAATTTAGTAACCTAAGATTATTAATAATTGATGAAGAACAACATTTTGGTGTTGCTCAAAAGGAACATTTAAAGAAACTAAGAACTACAATGCATGTTCTATCTCTTTCGGCAACACCAATTCCTCGTACAATGCAGATGTCTATGGTAGGGCTGAAAGACCTTAGTATCATTGCCACACCACCGATTGATAGGCTAGAAGTTCGGACAACAGTTATGCCGTTTGATCCGGTGATTATTAGAGATGCTTTACTTAGAGAACGTTTCCGTGGTGGTAGAAGTTTCTATGTAGTGCCTAGAATTAAGGACATCCCGGATATAGAGAGATACTTACAGGAAGGTGTACCTGAACTAAAGTACAAAGTTGCTCATGGCCAAATGCCAGCTGCCAAAGTAGATGAGATTATGAGTGAATTTTGTGATGGTAAGTTTGACATACTCGTTTCTACCACAATAATTGAGTCAGGTATAGATATTGCCGAAGCTAATACAATGATTATTCATAAATCTGATATGCTTGGTTTGAGTCAGTTATATCAGCTCAGAGGTAGGATAGGACGAAGTAAAGTCAGAGGTTATGCCTATTTAACCTTAGCTAATTATAAGAAAATGACCGCACATTCAATAAAACGTCTAGAAATAATGCAGAGTAGTTGTACTCTTGGTTCTGGTTTTACCATTGCCAGCCATGATATGGATTTACGTGGTTTTGGCAACTTGGTAGGAGAAGAGCAGTCTGGACAGATTAAAGAAGTAGGAGTGGAGCTTTATCAGGAGATGTTAGATGAACAAATAGCAATTCTTAAGGATGAAGTTATTGAGCAGCCAAAAGCTTTTGTTCCAATAATTAATTTGGGATTACCTGTTTTCATTTCCGATAATTATATTGCAGATTCTGCTCTTAAACTAAGTTTGTACAGAAGAGTTGGAAATTTAATTGATGATATAGATATTGAAAATTTTAAGGACGAAATGGTTGATCGTTTTGGTCCTATCCCATCAGAGTTTAATAATCTACTTAATATAGTAAAAATAAAGCATAAATGCAGTAAGCTTAATATTGAAAATTTAGACTCTGGTGATCGAGGATTTGTTTTAAAATTTTATAAAGAATCAGATATAGCTGATAAGATTAGAAATTTTGTTATAAAATATCCTCAGCAAACCAAAATAAAACCGGATACTAAGTTAGTATTTACCAAAACATTGGTAGGAAAAGATATTATAGAGGAAGCGAATAGTCTGTTGGAGCAATTATTGGCGGCATAATACCATATAACTCGATAATCAATTTTTTCCTTAACCGTCATTGCGAGGAGCCGCGAAAAGCGGCGTCGTAGCAATCTAGGATACGCGAAGCGTTACTCTAAAAAACAGCTTCGCTGTTTACCTAGATCGCCACGGCATCTAAAGATGCTTCGCGATGACGATTATAGAAAAATGGGTACTATGCATAATACCATATAATGCGAATTCAGGATAAGAATTGACAAATTCTTATCCCGAATTCGCGTAATAGGCTATTAAACCGATGTCTTACATTGAATCTAGGTTAACTAGGAATTAAAATTAGGAAAGTGAGTAAAATTAAAAAGCAATATATATGTACAAATTGTGGTAATAGTACATCAAAATGGGCAGGACAATGTTTTGATTGTGGCTTATGGGGAGCAATTGAGGAAGAGGTAATTAGTCAAGTACAAGTTAGGTTAGGCAATAAACAACAAATACAAAAGCTTGATGGTGTTGTTGTGGAATCATTACGTACTCCTACACCTATAAATGAATTAAATAGGGTGTTGGGTGGCGGGTTGGTTTCCTCTTCGGCAATTTTAATTGGTGGTGATCCTGGCATTGGTAAATCAACTTTATTATTACACTTAGTGGCAAGTTCTTTTTGTGATAAAATTAGAATGAATTGCTTATATATAACTGGTGAGGAATCCATTGACCAAATAAAGCTAAGAGCCTTAAGATTAGGTCTTAATAATGAGACAACATCTATCTTAGCTGCCACTAATATCGAAGATATTATCTCAACTATTGATGCTGATAAAAATAATATTGATTTGGTAGTAATCGATTCAATTCAGACAATGGTAACTCGCACACTATCATCACCACCTGGCACTATTTCGCAGATTCGAGCCTGTGCTAATGAATTGGTTAGCTATGCTAAACAAAATAATATTATTATTTTACTTAGCTGTCATGTGACAAAAGATGGGCAATTAGCTGGTCCTAAGTTACTCGAACATCTTGTTGATACCGTACTATATTTTGAAGGTGATCCTAATAGTCATTTTCGTATTTTGCGTTCTATTAAAAATAGATTTGGTGGAATAGGAGAAATCGGTGTTTTTGAGATGACTGCTAGTGGTCTTATGGAAGTCTCTAGTCCTTCCGAGCTATTTCTGATGAAAAGGGATAAAAATGTTAGCGGGACAACGGTATTTGCTGGAATTGAAGGGTCTAGACCATTATTAATTGAAATTCAGGCATTAATTGCTCCTTCCAATATGCCAATGCCAAGACGTTCGGTTGTAGGATGGGATTTAAATAGATTATCAATGATAATAGCTGTACTTAATGTACGGTTTGGGCTTAACTTAACTTCTAAGGAAGTATATTTAACTGTTGCTGGTGGGCTTAAAATTTCAGAACCAGCTTCAGACTTAGCTGTTGCAGCTGCTTTAATTTCTGCAGCAAATAATAAAGCTGTGCTAGAACATAGTGTTTTTTTTGGAGAAATTGGTTTATCTGGTGAAATAAGAAAAGTCAATGCAGCAGAAATGAGAATAAAAGAAGCAACGAAATTAGGATTCAATAAATTAATTTGTTCCAAACTTGAAAAGTTAAGTAATAACCTAATTTGCCCAATTAGTAATATAAAAGAATTGAAAGAGTTGATATAGTTAAAATTCACACTTATGAAATTCTAATAGTATTATTAACCTCAGTTCGATATAAGAATTAATAATTCTTATATCGATACTTGCTTTGTTATAAGGAAAAATGCACTCTTGAAGCGGTTCTACGAGTGCATTTTAACTTTTTTCATCATTCAATATGTGATTTTAATAATTAAAATCACATATTGAATGGAGTGTTATATTTTAACAATCAGGTGGGCAGCCGCTTCAAACCTGATTGTTTCTATATATAACACTGAATTCGATGTAACTTGTTACATCGAATTCAGGTTATTATTAGAATCTTATTTGACTATTTTACCTTAGTTCGATGGGAGACATCAGTTTAATAGTTCCGATTATCTGTTTCTTGAAATGTCTTAATTGTAGCACTTATGAAACACTTATTTTAAGATAAGTGTTATAAATTAAGGATTCCATCTTTGACAAAGTAACGTAAAAGTGTTACGCTACTTTTAACCACAAAAAAGCATAGAATCCCAATTTGGGATAAGAATTGACAAATTCTTATCCCAAATTCGCGTATAGAAAAATACCAAATTTATTATATAGGAGCAATTTAATTACTAATACTTCAAAAATACTTATTATTGATAATCAGAAAGCATTAAATGAATTCTGTCGACAGTTATTAGATTGTAAGACTATAAGTGTTGATACTGAGTTCTTGCGTAAAAATACCTATTTTGCTCAGCTTAGCATAATTCAAATTATGGCCAGTAGTTATAAAGTGATAATTGACACTTTGAGCAATTTGGATCTTTCTCCTATTAACGAAATATTTCTGAACGATAAAATTCTTAAAATAGTTCACGCCCCTAGAGAGGATTTTGAGATATTTTATCGTTTATTTAAGAAACTGCCTAAAAATGTTTTTGACATACAAATTGCAGCTGGTATTTGTGATTTTGGTAAATATTTGAGTTATTCGGATATATGTAGCAAAATTTGCTTAGTTCACATTGATAAAACTTACCAAAGGTCTAATTGGTTAAAGCGTCCAATTAATGCTAATATGTTAAATTATGCTATTAAAGATGTTGAATATTTAGAACCGATTTACAAGGTATTGCAACAAATAATTCAAGATAATAACTTACAAAACGAATATGACGAGCAAATAAAATCTTTGCTTAATGTTGAAAATTATATTATTAATGTACAAAAAGCTTGGCAAAAAGTTAGATTCAATAATCATTCAGAGTCTTTTATTCATAAAATGAAAATTATGGCAGCTTATCGGGAGGAACAAGCCAGTACAATAGATTTACCAAGGAGACATTTTATTTCTGATGAGGAATTAGTACAGATTTGTCAATATTTACCTACCAGTAATAAAGATTTTGAAAATCTTAAATTAAATAGTCGCTATCTTAGTAAACAAAAATATAGAACTCAATTAGCAGATTTGTGTCTTGCTATACAAGAATTAGGTGAATAAAGGTACTTTATTTATGTTAATTGTGGAATAAATTTGCTATTCTCTAAAAGGTTAAGTAAAACAGCATCTGATATCTTTTGGCTTTTATTACATGGCAATTTTTACTATAGTTTTTTTTAAAACCATTTCTGTATTACTGAGTGTAGTAATTGGTTTTTTAGCAGGAAGATATTCTAAAGTTGAGAGAGATAGTATAGCTTCTTTGTTATTCTATTTTATATCTCCTATTGTTTTTTTTGCTATTCCTGCCAGTACTACTTTGACTTTATCGGCATTAAGCGTTACTGTAGTTGTTTTTTTCATTGCCACTTCGTTATCAATATTTTCCTACTATTTTTTTGGGCGATATTGGCTTGATCATACACGAAACATTATAGCATTATCTGCGGGTACCGCTAATGGTGGTTATTTTATGCTGCCAATAGCCGCTACTCTCTTTGATGATTATGTTTTAAGCATCTATATGATGGCAGTTATAGGAATAAATATTTTTGAATCATCAGTAGGCTTTTATATTTGTGCTAGGAGCTTTGCTAATAGTAGTGAAAGTATCTTGAAGGTTGTGAAGTTACCAATTTTAAACGGTTTTTTACTTGGTTGTTTATTTAGTTTTGCTGGTTTTACTTTACCTGATTTCCTAGATGATTTTATATATAACATGCGGGGGGCATTTTCTATACTTGGTATGGTTATGGTTGGTTTAGCTCTTTCAGCTTTGCAAAAGTTTGAAATAGACATAAAGTTTACTTTAGCTACTTTCATGGCAAAATTTTTATTCTATCCACTAGGGGTTAACATATTTATTCTTTTGGATAAGTTTGTTTTAGGATGGTATGATGAGAATTATTACAATGCTTTAAGGCTTCTTTCAACTGCTCCTATGGCAGCAAACGTAATTGTCATAGCCAGTTTACAAAAATTTTATCCAGAAAAAGTTGCTACCACAGTATTTCTTTCCCTGCTTTTTGGTGTAGTATATATACCAGTTATGGTAACTATATTTTTAAGCGATTTGAATTAATTATTATAACTAACCTGATTAACGCGAAATTACAATTGCTTCGTCGCTACTAAAGTAGCTCCTTGCTAATAGCGTCTGTGAATTTGGTGTAATGCTAGTCAGGTTAGTTATAGCACCAATGATATAAAAAAAATGATACAAAAATTTATCCAAGTTGGACCTTATATTAATTGGTTAGGCTCACAATATATTCCAGCTCATAAAATAGCTTATCTTGAGTTTGGTGACCCTAATAATGAAAATGTAATAATTTGTACCCATGGTTTAACTAGGAATGCTCATGATTTTGATAAAATCGCTATGGCATTAAGTGATAATTTTCGAGTAATTGCTATAGATTATCCAGGACGTGGGAATAGTGATGTTTTTAAAACGAAAAAGCATTATAATTATCAAGTATATGTAAAAGATACGGTGCTTTTTTTTAGAAAATTAGGTATTAACAACTGTATTTGGCTTGGTACTTCCATGGGTGGAATAATTGGTTATGTGCTAGCTAGTAAATATAAGGAACTTATCAAAGCAATGATTATAAATGATGTAGGACCTTTTATTCCAGCATCTTCTCTAGTTAAAATCGGTCAATATGCAGGTCAAACTCCCTCATTTGTTGATTTAGTTAGTGCCAAGCAACATTTAAAGCTAATATATAGCCAATTCGGTATTAGTAGTGAGGAAGATTGGGATCATCTTACCAAATATAGTTTTATAAAAACCCAAGATGGAAAATATAAAATGAATTATGATCCTGCCATAGTACAAGGTATGAATGCTAATGCAAATAAGCCCAAAAATGTTGATATATGGACTATATGGAATAAGATTGTTTGTAAATTGTTGGTTATCCACGGGGCTAAATCAGAAATTTTACAACAATCTACTATTGAGAAAATGAAAGAAACCAAAGATTTTGATCTTTTCGTTGTTGATTATGCTGGTCATGTACCTTCATTAATGACTGATGATCAGATTAGTTATATAAAATCTTGGGTAAATGCTTTGAAAATATAAAAATTTAGGTTGCTATGAATCGTTCTACTAAAGTACTTATTATAGGTTCAGGTCCTGCTGGACTGAGTGCAGCAATCTATACAGCTAGGGCAGCACTAAAACCGATATTATTGCATGGTATGCAGCCAGGTGGGCAGCTAACTATTACTACAGATGTTGAAAATTATCCAGGTTTTGCAGAACCTGTTCAAGGTCCATGGTTAATGGAACAAATGACGCAACAGGCAAAAAATGTTGGTGCGGAAATTATCTATGATTATGTAGAAAAGGTTGATTTTTCAAAAAAACCCTTAGTGGTAACCACCTCGTCTGGTATAATTAGGGCGGACGGCGTTATAATATGTACCGGTGCAGAAGCAAGGTGGCTTAATATTCCTTCCGAAGCACAATTCAAAGGGTATGGTGTTTCAGCTTGTGCTACTTGTGATGGTTTTTTTTTCAAGAATCAGGATGTATTAGTTATTGGTGGGGGGAATAGTGCTGTTGAAGAGGCATTATATTTAACTAATCATGCACGTCAGGTGACTATTGTTCATCGTCGGGATAGTTTTAGAGCCGAGAAGATTTTACAAGAGAGATTATTTAGAAATCCCAAAATATCGATCATGTGGAATCATAGACTGGTTGAAGTCATTGGTACTGATAATCCTAAATCGGTTAATTCAGCCAAGCTTGAAAACACTCAAACAGGTGAGCTTAGTTTAATTAATTGTACTGGTATATTCGTAGCAATTGGTCATATGCCGAATACTGCTTTGTTCAAAGGACAACTAGATATAGATAGTGATAATTATATTATTACTAAACCAAATTCAACGGAAACCAGTGTTAAAGGTGTTTTCGCTGCTGGAGATGTACAGGATAAAATTTTTAGACAAGCAGTTACCGCTGCTGGTACAGGATGTATGGCGGCTTTAGAAGTAGAAAAGTTTTTAAATCATTAAATAAAAAATTATGCCTCGTAGTAAAAAAGTGAGTGATAAAGCAGATAAGTTAAGTGGATCAAATGAGACAAGTATAGTTTTACCTGTTGCTCGAACTTTACCAGCAAATGTTCAGGCCGAGCAAATGTTGATAGGAGCAATTTTAGTCAACCATGATTACTTAAATATTGTCTCAGAATTCCTAAGATCAGATCATTTTTTTGAGCCGATACATCAAAAGATTTATAATGCTATTGAGGTTATTACCGAAAAAGGCTTAATTGCTACTCCGGTAACGCTTAGAAGTATGTTAGAACGAGATGAATTATTTCAGCAATTAGGTGGCAGTGACTATCTAAATAAGCTAGCTACTCTGTCAATGATGGTAATTAATCCTCTTGATTATGGAAGAATAATCTATGATTTGGCAGTAAGGCGTAATTTAATTCAGATAGGGGAGGAGGTAGTTAATAATGCTTATGATTCCTCTTTAGAATATGATGCAAGTCAACAAATAGAGCATGCAGAGGGTAAACTCTATAACCTTGCTAGTGAAGGCGTTAATGACAAGAGTTTTGTTAAAATTGCTGTGTCTCTCTCGGAGTCCCTTGCCAATATTGACAGAGCTATGAAGAATTCTAATCATGTAATAGGTATTTCTACAGGATTAATTGATTTAGATAGGGAGTTATCAGGTTTTCATAACTCAGATTTAGTTGTCATTGCTGCACGTCCATCAATGGGGAAAACAGCTTTTGCCATAAATCTTGCGATAAATGCTTGTAATTCTATGAAGTTAAAAAATAAGGAACAAGAAAAAGATAAGTCAGTAGGTTTTTTCTCTCTTGAAATGTCATCTGAGCAGCTTGCTACTCGTATTCTTTCCATGCATACTAACATTGACTCTTCAGCCTTACGGTCTGGTCATGTGACAGAAGAGAATTATAATCGATTACGTAGAGAAATTATAGCTCTTGACATACCATTTTTTATTGATGATACGCCAGCTTTATCCATTGCGGCTATTCGTACTAGGGCAAGAAAAATGAAGCGTAAACATAATCTTGGTATATTATTTATAGATTATCTGCAGTTGATTAGAGGAATAAATAAATCTGATAATAGAGTAAATGAAATTTCAGAAATTACTCAAGGATTAAAAGCTATAGCAAAAGAATTAAATATCCCAGTAATTGCTTTATCACAATTATCTAGAGCTGTAGAACTTAGAGAAGATAAGAGACCAATGTTATCTGACTTGCGAGAATCTGGGTCTATTGAACAAGATGCGGATATAGTGATGTTTATTTATCGAGAAGAATATTATCTAACTCGTAAAGAGCCTCCTTCGAGTGATGCAAAATACGCAGAAAAACATGCAGAATGGTTGAGTAATTTAAATCAAGTATATAATATTGCCGATATTATAATAGCAAAACATCGTAATGGTCGTGTTGGTAGCATAAAACTTCACTATGATGGTCAATATTCAAAATTTAGTAATTTACAGAAAACACTATAGGGATAATAAATGCTCAAGAAACCTTTAATATTTGGTATTGCTGGTACTAGTTTGACTGTACAAGAAAGGGAATTATTTTTAAAAAATTCAATATATGGCTTTATTCTCTTTAAAAGAAATATTGTGGATCGAGAACAGTTACTAAAGTTAGTACAAGATTTAAGAGGCTTATATGACTATAATATATTGATTTTTGTCGATCAGGAGGGGGGCAGGGTTGCAAGGTTGAAGTCACCTATCATAGATATAGAATATCCTCCTGCTGGTGATTTCGGTAAGATATATGATCAAGAAGGTGCAGAGAATGCATACTTAAAAGTTTTTGCAAATTATTCAAGCCTGATGAAGAGTTTAAAAGAATATGGAATAGACTCGCCATGTTGTCCAGTTGCTGATTTGCGTTACCCTTATACTGATAATGCTATTGGAGATCGTAGCTTTGGAGATTCTGTAGTAAAAGTAGTTGACTTATGTACAAAAACAATAGAGGCGATAGAAGGGCAGGGAGGCATTGCCATTATTAAGCATATACCAGGGCATGGCAGAGCTACGTGTGATAGTCATTATAAGTTGCCGCGTGTTACCAGTTCACTTGCTGAATTAAATAATACAGATTTTGAAGTGTTTAGACAACTATCTAAAAATGCTAAGGCAGGATGGGCTATGACAGCTCACATTGTATTTGAGGCTTTAGATACCAAACTACCAGTAACTTTATCGCCCACTGCTATAAAGTTCATTAGAAATGACGTTGGTTTTAAAGGTATGTTAGTTTCAGATGATATTTGTATGCTTGCCCTGCATGGTGAAATTGGAGCTAAATACTCAATAGTTAAAAAACCTCTGACGATTTTTGAAAAGCAGGATTCTACGACTACGATAAGTGATCAAGATTTAGAAAAACTTATTGAATACGAAATTATTAAAGACAAATCCGACCAGTCCGGACTAAGAAAATATTTAGTAGAAGAATTCCCAAAACTGAAGGCAGAATTTGTTGCAAGTATAGCTGAAGTTGCTAGGCAAACTATTGTAGCTGGTTGCGACTTAGTGCTACATTGTAGTGGTGATATAGAAGAAATGACTGCTGTTTGTCAGGTGGTTTAGAATTCTGCTTTTGGAAAGATGTGGGAGGTAGTTATATGACAAAAACGATGTCATTCTTAGCAATGGCGGGAATCCAAAAAACACCCTAAAAAAGGCTAATTGAGGTTAGATACGATCCTACGATGTCACCACAACTGCCGAAAGTTCAACAAACGTCATTGCGATGAGTGTTGTCAGCCCTAAACCGTCATTGCGAGCGAACGCACGTGAGCGCGGCAATCCATGAAGTTTGTCATATGGATTGCTTCGTCGACCTACGGTCTCCTCGCAATGACGTTTGTTGAACTTTCGACAGTTGTGACGATGTCACCCCTGCGAAAGTAGGGGGCTAGAAAAGTCTAAATAATTTTCTTGGCTATTTTTTTAGACCCCTGCCTACACAGGGGTCTAGAATAATAATTATTTTTATGTCGAATTCAGGTTACTTACGACAATTTATGCTAACTACTTTATTTTATAACAGTTACAGCTCTACGGTTCTGTGCCCAAGCTGCTTCGTCACAACCCATAACAGCTGGTTTCTCTTTACCGTAAGAGATAGTATCAAGTCTGTTATTATCGATTCCTAGACCAACTAGGTATTTTCGTACAGCTTCTGCTCTTCTTTCACCAAGTGCTAAGTTATACTCTCTTGTGCCTCTTTCATCACAATGTCCTTCAATAGTAGCTTTAGTATGACAATGTTTTTTTAACCAAACGGCTTGTTTATTTAGCTGTTCTTTTGATTTACTTGAAATATCTGATTTATTGAAAGCAAAAAACACCCTATCACCAACATTTCTTTCGAAATCAGCAGCTAAAGAACATTCTTCGACAGCAGGAGTTACCTCCGCTTCTTTAGGTTTCTTTTTACTACCACACCCAGAAAGCACAAATAGTGCTAAAAAAGCTATTGCAGTTTTTTGTATTAGCATAACAAACTCCTTAATTTAAATAAAGCTATTGATTATATTTGCTTAACAGAAAAAATTGTTAAACATCTTATCTGTGTATTATATATTATCATACTGTCACTTAAAAGCCTAAAATAGTTTTAGCATTAAACTCTTGGATAAATGTGGTAAAAATATCGTATAACCTCAATTTCGGATTAATGAAATTAATCCGAAATTGGAATGAGAGTGTAAACAATCAGGCTTAAAGCGGTTTGACGCCTGATTGTTAAATATTTCATTTGCTAATAATCTTATTTTTATACCAATAAAAATAAGATTATTAGCGATAATAGATTAAAATGCATTCGTAGAACCGTTTCAAGAATGCATTTTTCTGATATTCTAGCCAGTTATGGATTAAAATTTTTAATTTTAATCCATAACTGAAGTGTATATAGCCGACGTTTAATAATTCAGAACTTAGATAACAACTCCCTTATCATGTCTTGTAACTTTCCTACTTTACTTACATCCGTGCCACCAGCTTGGGCTATATTCGCCTGACCACCACCGCCGCTACCGCCAAGGAATACAGACACTTCTTTAGCTAAGTTACCTGCATGTACCTTATTGCTAATTTCTTTACTAATCGCAATAGTAATAGATAATTTACCCTGCAAATCGGGCATCCCTATATATACAATCACTAGATTATCTGACTTATCAACTATTCGCTGGGCAGATAAGCGTAATACTTTAGTATCCAAGTTTTGTACTAGTTTATAGACAAAATTTATACCTGATACACGGATTGATTCTTTGGCAATTTGCTCAATATTCAAATCAAGCATAGAGACCTGAGTAGCTACTAACTTATCTTCTAATTGTTTTTTACTAGCAATCAGGTTATTTACTTTATCAGTAATTTCATTCTTACCTATTTTTAAGGTTGAGGACAAGTCATCAATTACAGTATCGTTTTGTCTAATTAATTTTATGGCAAATTCACCACAAACAGCTTCTATCCTTCGAATGCCAGCTGCAACGCTACTTTCGCTAATAATTTTAAATATTCCAATATCACCAGTTCTATTAACATGCGTGCCACCACATAACTCAAGCGAGTTGCCCATTGCCACCACTCTTACTTCAGAATCGTATTTCTCACCAAATAAAGCCATAGCACCTGCCTTAATAGCTTCATCTGTTGACATTAATGTTGTAGTAACCTTAAAATTATCAGTGATAATTTGATTTACCTTATCTTCTATCAATATAACTTCTTGTTTTGTTAGTGGTGTCATATGGCTAATATCAAAACGCAGACGATCATGTGCTACCAGCGATCCTTTCTGTGTTACATGTTTGCCCAGCACTTGATGTAATACTGTATGTAATATATGAGTTGCAGAATGATGAATTCTTAAATTTTTACGGTACTTGACATCAATAGCAAAATCAGCATTATCTCCTACTTGGATAGCTGTTCCTTCCTGTAAAACACATATATGAGCAATTATTGAACCAAGATATTTTAAAGTATCTATTACTCTAATTTTGCTGCCTGTTGATTTGATAAAGCCTATATCTCCCATCTGTCCACCAGATTCTCCATAAAAAGGAGTTTGATTACTAATTAGAATAAATTGCTCTTCGCTAGTTTCTATATTGTTGACTAACTTATTATCTTTAATTAGAGCTAATATCTTACCTTCTGCCTTATCCAAAGAGTAACCCAAAAATTCAGTACTACCAAATTCGCCTTTAATATCAAACCATATTTGATCAATTTGTGATTCATTTGAACCTAACCAAGCTTTTCTTGCCCTTTCTTTTTGCTCTTGCATCTTATTATTAAAGCTATCAAGATCAACTGATATCTGTTTACCTTTTAATATGTCTTCAGTTAAATCGAGAGGAAAACCATATGTATCATATAATTTAAAGGCTATCTCTCCTGAAAGTTCTGAATTTTTATTAAGATGCTGTGTTTCATCGTCAAGCAGCTTAAGACCTCGTTCAAGAGTTGCTTTAAATCTTAATTCTTCTTGTTCCAAGATACTACGGGTAAAAGCCTCAGCCCTCTTCAGTTCAGGATAAGTTGCACCCATAAGATCTACTAGTTTTGGTAGCAATCGGTGCATTAAAGGTTCACTGCTACCAAGTATATGTGCATGCCTCATACTTCGACGCATAATACGCCTAAGTACATATCCTCTGCCTTCATTTGACGGCATGACACCATCACTAATTAGAAAGGCACAAGCTCGTAAATGATCAGCAATAACCCGGTAAGAAAATTTTGCTTCCCCTTTTACTTTAACTTTTACTATACTTTCCGTATAAGCAATTATTTCCTTAAATAAATCTATGTCATAATTATCATATACATTTTGCAATACAGCACTAATACGTTCTAGCCCCATGCCGGTATCAACGGATTGTTTAGGTAAGGCAATCCTAGTATTGCTATCCAATTGTTCAAATTGCATAAAGACCATATTCCAAATCTCAATATAGCGATCGCCATCTTGATCTTTTGTACCAGGTAAGCCTCCTAGTATCTTATCTCCATGATCATAGAAAATTTCTGAACATGGTCCACAAGGTCCGGTATCTCCCATTGACCAAAAATTATCATTGGTTGCTATTTTAATAATTCGGTCATCACTTAAATTAGCAATCTTTTTCCAATAGCTTGCTGCTTCTTCATCAGTATGATAAACAGTTACATATAATTTTTCTTTGGCGATAGCAAATTCCTTGGTTAAAAGATTCCAAGCATAATATATTGCTTGTTCTTTAAAATAATTACCAAAAGAAAAATTTCCTAACATTTCAAAGAAGGTATGATGTCTTGCAGTATAACCAACATTCTCAAGATCATTATGCTTACCACCAGCACGTAGTGATTTCTGACTAGTAGTGGCTCTTTGATAGTTTCTAGTTTCCTGACCGGTAAAAACATTTTTAAATTGTACCATCCCGGAATTAACAAACATTAAACTAGGATCATTATGAGGAATTAGGGAGCTAGCTGGAACGTGCATATGATTATTTGCAACAAAATAACTTATAAATTTACTTCTAATTTCTTCAGTGGTAAGTTTAGTCATTAGTAAATCCTGATAGCGTAACATTCTTGAAGATAGCAGTATTATAGAGAATTGGGGGTGTGGTGTCTACTGCAAATAACAACTTACTTTAGTATATAACCGCCATGGTAGTTTAAAAATTATGAAGATAATTCGAAAAGATGTCATTACCGCGTAGACGGGAATGACATTGATTCTATTCCATTACTGTAACTAACCTTTCCGTGCTAGCTATAGTTTAATGCGTATCATGATGTTCTCCTACTGCGTTAACTTCATCAGTATGATTATCTGTAGGTGCAGCGTTGGGATTTTGTATCTTTTGATGAAGTTCCTTCATTACTAGCTCTGATAGCTGTGGTCCACTTTGGTAAGTATTGATTTTATCACTTAGTAACTTCACTGTGTGTTGTGTTTCGCTAGTTGATCTACTAAGATCAGATCCATAATCAGAATCACTTTCTGATGATGGAAATGTGGACAATAAGTGTTCCAATTGTTGTACAACTTCAGATATAGTTGTATACTTTCTGTCTAAATTCAGTTTCTCTATTACACGACAAGATACGTCGCTCATAGTAAGTATTTGTTTAATAGGTACACTTGTATCATTAATGGCATGAGTCAGATTTAGACATTTTTGTACTTGTTCTAACTCTTGTTTTTCCGTAGCTAATTTTTCGCATAATGCATCTAGTTCTTTGGGCTTGTTTTTGTTAATACTAGCGAATTTTTTTTCGTCTTTATCATGACTCTTTTTTAAGTCTGAGAGTTGTGTAGTCAATATCTTTTCAGCGTCTATACGAGTTTTACCAGTAAGTTTCTTTTGTATTGTACTAGGTAAATCTACTATTGTGTATATAGCTTTAATGTTTTTTGCTTGCACAGCTGTAAGTATCACCAAAGCATTCTCTACATCCTGTTTTGTAAACCAATAATTTTGTTGTTTAGACATAATAATATAATCCTCAATTAGTTCAACATATTACTAATAATTGATTTTGTAATACTACAAAATATACTACTCTTACCTAATTAAGGTGTATCTATATTTTGTATGCTCACTTTTCAATTATTAAAATCATTAGAATTTTATTAGGTTATCGTCCTTTATAATTCGTTATAATAACCTAACTCAAGGAGAGTATATTTATTATTTAAGAATGTCCAACAAAATATTACAAAAATAAAAATTTATTTTAAAATAATAGTAATTTAAGATTTTGCACCTAATATCATTCACATAGCTATTATCCGTTTGGAACGGATAATATTATAATTATTCAATAATGTTTAGTATTTTTTTATAGATAAATCATAAAAAAATACTAAATCCACTTAGTGGAAAGAGAATTGCTGTTATAATAGTATATGTTTAAATATTTCTAAGTATTAGTTACATGATTAACATATCCAAACTACCCAAACTACAAGTTTTACTAAAAAAACTACATAAATTGGTGGTATATTTTTTATATAAAAGAAATATTATTATTTTAATAGGCGATAAAGGTACATTTCTTTGTGCTTTAATACACGATAAAGTTGTGGATACTTTATTTGTTCCTGCTGAAAACCAAGATAATTTAGACTCCTATAAAGAATTTTTTGGTAAATTCAAAAACTATTACGTTTTCTTCTTATTAAACGGTTCTGCATGTGAAGTACGCCATGATATAGTACCTGTACTACATTCAATAGTAAAAACCAATCCTGTAGAAAAGTTTATAGAGGAGTATTTTTCTATAGATGATATAGTTGCTTACAATGTCTATAACATCAATACCAAATATAGTGAGGTGTGGAATACCTTGCTGGTATCTACTCCTTATACCCTACCTTTAAGTAAGTTACTTGAGAATCTTTTGGCAAGTAAGAGACAAAAGTTTGGTGGGATTTATTTTTTAGCTTTGGAATGGAAAACAATTATAGATAAAATTGTAAAAAATGTTGAAAATAATAAGTATAGTGAATATTTACAAATTTTTGTATGTATTTTAAGTACAAACGGTATTAAACTTGTTGTTAAACATCAAGGTAATATAATCTCAATTCAAACATTTGATTATCCAGCTGATAAGTCAGACTTATATATTCAAGGTATAATTGAACAAGAAGTGGAAGATTGTTTGATATCTTGTAAAAACTATATTGATAGTTTAACCCTTAAAGTTTGTATAATTTTTATAGTAGACCAAAGTCTAAAGTTGTTATTAGAACAATCCAGTTTTGGTGAACATCCAGTAATATGTAAGTCTAGCAGTGTATTAGGTGATAATAGCAAATTTTCAGATGCAATGGTTGTCAAGTTATTTAATGAACAAAAAAGCTTTCTAGCCTCTAACAAATATTTAGAATCCATAGCTAAACTCAATATTGTCAGTGCTTTAATTTTCAAACCATTTATCACCATAATAATAGTATTGATATTTGCTGCATGTGCTATCAAAATTAAAACCGTAGCAAATTACAGAAAATTAGATCTTTTAAATTCACACTATTTTAGTGCTGAACAAGATTATTATAATGTTAAGCAAACCTATCCATATATTCAAAATACCACTAATTTAGCTGATTTATACGTATTTGAAGCATTATTGCAAATCCCCGTACCAACGCCATTTGATTCGTTAGAAAAGTTTTTAACAAATTTACCACCTAATCTGCACCTAGAGGAGATTAAATGGCAAAGGTCGGATATAGATAATACGTTATTATCATCTAATCAGTATATAAAAATCGAGATATTATTAAAATTTATCGTTAGTGATATGCTAGTTGAAGATGCTACTCAGCTCTTAAAACAAAAAATTGCAAATTTTAGTAAAATATTTAGCAATATGGATATTAATTTTACAATATTTACTGATCAAATATTAGAGTTACCTAATAGAGTAGTAATACCTACTGAGGTCATTATTACTAAGAAAAAAGGATAAGAGATGCTTAAAAATTTTATTGTTCATCTAAAAAATGTTATATTCTTTAAGTTTATTATGTGTTGTCTGTGTATTTCTACTATTTTATGGTTGCTGCAAAGTATTAATAAAGATTATATGGAATCAATTGCCAAGAATCAAAATATAGAAGAATCTCTAGCTCAAGAAACGTTAAAGTTGTATTCTATAATAAATTCCAAATATAAAATACTAGAAACTTATGCAAGATATTCGAAATTATTATCTATTTCTGCTAGACAAAGTTGTTTAGAACGAGCAAGGTTAATAACAACAATTGATAGTTTTTCAAAAAAATACAACTTAAATGAGCCTATTACTATATCAATTAAACAAGAATTCTTAAGTGGTATTAACCCAATGGTGGGAACAAAGCAGGATACTATAAGGATAAAGAATTATGATGTTTACATAAGATTTGCCACTAAAGATTTTGCAACTTTCTTGACAATTATAAAAGAAATCTACTCTTGTATGCCGGAGAATACTATTGTACTATCTATAGACGTAAAGAAAGAAGATGTATTAGAACCTAAGGTTGTGTATAAACTATCAACAGAAAGAATACCTGATATGATATTTACAAAACTTAACATGCGTATAAGAGAAATAACGGCAAATAAGTAATTGTAATCTTAAGTAGTTATTGTATATTGTTTATAACAAAATTATTAATAAATCTTAGAGAAATATATGAATATTGTTGTAAAAAAGTTAGTAAGAGTTATCATTATTTTAAATATTATTTTTATTGCAGAAGTGACGATGGCTAGTAACTCCTCACCAAAAGAAACAAAAGATTATATCGCTACTAGTAAATATTACCATAATTTAATATCCAGTAACGATACGGCAGAGCTTAATATGTTTTTAAGTTTGTTACCCAAAGGAGGGGAGCTTCATCATCATTTTAGTGGAGCTATATATGCCGAAAATTATTTAGATCTTATTAATAAGGCTGGTTTTTGTATAGATAAAAATAGCTATCACGCGCAAAAAAATAAACCAAATAAACTAAATAAAACATGCCTTAGTGTTACTGCTCTCCAAGATAATTATGATCTATATACCACTCTTTTAAGTCGCTGGTCATATGGTAAATTCTTTTACGATCATAACTGTGTTCAAGAAGATGGATTAAAACATTTTTTTAATGTTTTTGGATATGTAGGTCCAATAGAAGCAGTTGATGTCAAAAGTAGTTTGACCTTATTAAAGGTAAGAGCTAAATCAGAAAATATCCAATATATTGAAACTATATTGTTCCTAGCCCCAATTAGTGACAATCCTGCACTGGATAAGGTTAATCAACTAACAAGTAATACAGATGATGCCACTATCAATAGTGTTTTAAGTCAGGCTGTTGATGTTTTAGATAAAGATAGCATTATACAAAATGAAATCGCTCAAAATTTACGTGAAATCGTATCTAACTCCAAAGATATTGATGATGATGATTTTAGTATGAGATTTCAACCATATGTAGTACGTTTTAACAAACCATCGCTGATATTTTCTGGATTATATTCAGCGTTTTTAATGGTAAAAAATAATACCAAATTTGTTGGAGTTAACATTGTTGGTAATGAGGCTCATCCTATTGCTTTACGTGATTATAAGTTGCATATGAAAATGTTTCGTTTCTTAAAACAAAGATTTCCTAATGTAAAATTGTCGCTGCACGCGGGAGAGCTTACTTTAGGTCAAGTTACTCCTGAAGAATTGAGTTATCATATTAATGATGCGGTTAATGTGGCAGAGGCAAACCGTATAGGACATGGTGTTGATATTATGCACGAATCTAACCCCTACCAATTAATAAATACATTATTAAACAAAAATATACTTGTAGAAATTAATTTGACTAGTAATGAAGCGTTACTAGGAGTACAAGGTAACGATCATCCAGTGAGACTTTATATGCAGTATGGAGTACCAATTGCAATTTCTACTGATGATCCAAGGGTGTCACGTAATAATTTAACAGATGAATATTTAAAATTTGTCACTCGCTATAAACCATCTTATGATAAGCTAAAAGAAATAGTGTCTAATAGTATTAAATATTCTTTCTTAACAGAAGATGAAAAAACTAAGCAAATTGACTTACTAAATAAAAAATTTATTTCTTTTGAGGATACGATAGCTTCATTTGTAAAAAAACACTCTCATGTTAAAAAATAAAGAGCCAAAGACTAATGAACATCTTTAGCAGTATAAACATTTCTGTATGTAAAAAAAGAATAAGTGAAGAGTTATTTAATAATATAACAAAACATGCGTGTTTAACACTTGCTAATATAATAGCTATTGATTACGAAATTAGACTTAAATCAACACCTGAGATTGATGTCCATATAAGTAATTGTATTGGTAAATTAAGAGTTTTTCTCGGTCAGAAAGTTATTACGGATGATAGTTTTTCAACAGTTTTAATGTTATTTTCGGTAGCAATCTCTCCTGATGCAGTAGAATATCAAGATAGAGATAATATTCTAAACAAATCAGAAGATATAATAATTGATACACTAATAAGTACAAATTTTGGTAAGGCAAATTCTGAAGAGAGAAAAGTAATAAAACAAGTGTTAAAAGATTTACTGGCAGCAAGGAATAGTTATGAATTAACAAATTTTATACAGCTTGAACCAGAAGTATTTTGTACAACGGTAATGCATGCGGTAAAAAAATATCAAAACCCAAAGGAAGTCAGCACTAATGCTAGATTAGAAATTAATAGAATAGTAAATGTTGCAGTAAAACATAATAAGAAAATTGAAATATTTAAACAAGCAACTAGTAAAATTATAACTGCTATTTCTGTTCTAGCAGTTGGGGCTATCAGTGTTGCAACAGCTGGTGCTACATTTGCTTTTATGGTAGTACCAGCTTCTATTCTAGCAATAGAATATGCTCCCAAAATCGGCGAGAAAATTGGCGGGGTAATTCTGAGTCAGGATAAATCCATGAGTATGCAAGAAGAAAAAATTACCGCTCTAAAAAGTAATTTATGGAAAAATAATAAGGAATTCTTGTCTCAACAGCGAGCAGTAGAGCATAATGTATCCATGCAAAAATTAGATAGTCAAATAAAGTCGGTAGTCAATCTAAAATCTAACAAATTAGATATAATAAAAGATCAGCTATCGGTTAACTTACCTAGTAAAAAGTCTTTACAAAATAATAAAAATAGCAAATCTTCAGGACAAATTAAACAAAGGTAACAATATGCTAGTAACTTGGGTTCTCCTTATATTTGCAGGATTATTTGAGGTAGGTTTCTCTATATCGCTGAAATTGTCAGAGGGTTTTACCAAAGTAAAACCCATTATAGCTTTTATTATTTTTTCTATATTGAGTTTTGTTTGTCTAAGTAAAACTCTAGATAAACTTCCTCTTGGTACTGCTTATCTTATATGGACTGGTATCGGAGCTGTAGGAACAGTAATAGTAGGGATGGTGTGTTTTAACGAGCCATACTCTGCCATGCGAGTTTTCTTTATTACGACTATGATAATTTCTATGATAGGGCTTAAGTTGTCTTAAACTTATGATCAGGCTTATTTATCCTAAATTTTGGCACACCAAAACTATTATATCATATTTATTGTTACCACTAAGTTGGTTATATCTTTTTTTTAGTTATTTAAGAAAAATAATTGCACGCCCTATAATATTTCCTTGTAAAGTAATTTGTGTCGGTAATATAAGCATTGGAGGTACTGGTAAAACTCAAATAGTGATCTTCCTTGCGAAAGTGTTGAAGGCTATTAATATTGATTTTATAATTATTACTAAAGGTTATGGCAGTAAACTGCAAACGGCGTTGTTAGTTGAACCACATCATACAGTACTAGATGTCGGGGATGAAGCAGTAATGCTATTAAAATATGGTAAAGTCATAGCTAGCAAGAAAATTCAATATATACTACCTTTTATAAAAAGGATTAAACCAAAGGTGATTATAGTAGATGATGCAATGCAGAATCCTAATTTTTATAAGGATATTGTTATTTTGTCAGTTGATGCTGACAGGTTATTTGGCAACGAATTGTTAATTCCAGCCGGTCCTTTGCGTGAGTATCCTAAACAAGCTATTGAAAAAGCTGATATAGTTATTCTCGTTGGTTCGAGTAATAGACCTCTTTTGAAACTCGCTTATGCGCAAGGGTGTGAAGGAGACGCGGAATCTCGACCCGCAGCGTACTCTAATGTACGTGAGGAGCAGAGTACCGGTATCACGTACAAATCACCAGCAGAAGTAGAGTTTCAAAAGAGGTCTAATGTTGCTCCTTTTTTCTTACATAAGGAGCTTCCCTTTTTTCAAGCCCAAATAGTTCCAACTATAGACATAGATAAAACAAAGAGCTATTTTGCCTTTAGTGGTATAGGTAATCCTGAACGGTTTTTTTCTACATTAGAAAATTATGGATTGCAGTTAGTAGGTAATAAAATTTTTCCGGATCATCATCAATATAGTGAAGAAGATTTAGACTATTTAAAAGAACAATCAGAAAAATCTAATTCTCTTCTAATAACAACTAGAAAAGATTACGTAAAAATATGTGATACTGACTTGTCAGTAATATGTTGTGATGTACATTTATTACTAAATAATCAAAAATTATTAGCAGATTTAATATATGAAAAAATTCTTTAAAAATATTAAATATTTGCTTGAGTATTTTTTCGTTTTAATAGTACTAAAGATACTAGGAATATTTGGTATCGACAAATCTGTACAAATTTGTCGGTGTATAGCAAGGAAAATAGGACCTCTATTGCCAGTCAATAAAATTGCAAAAGAAAATATTCAAAATATTTTTGGCAAGAATCAGACAAATGGTCTAAGCATGGAGACTCAAGCAACCATTAATCAAGTATGGGATAATTTTGGTAGTTTTATAGGAGAATTTCCATATGTTAATAATATGTCAGAGGAAGAATTATCTAGAAGGGTAGAAATAATCGGACTTGATAATATAATAGAATTTCAGAAATCACACCAACCGTTTTTATTATTTACAGGGCATTTTGCTAATTGGGATTTTGCACTTAAAATTATAAATAAATTTTATCCTAAATTTGCTATTATCTATCGTAAATTAAATAATCCTTATATTGATAAGCTAATTAATGATACGCGTAAAACTAGTGATATAAAGCTAATTCCAAAAGGAGAAAAGGGTGCAAGAGATCTCATATCTGCAATCAAATCAGGATATGCAATTGGCATGCTTGTAGATCAAAAAATGAATAATGGCATTGAAGTACCATTTTTAGACCAACCGGCCATGACTGCTCATGCAATTGCTAAAATTGCCTTACAATTCGGCTACCCGATTATACCATTACAAGTGGTTCGCACTAGTAATAGTAGTTATTTTAAAGCTATTATCCATCCACCAATACAATTACAAAAAACTAATAATAGTAAAACAGATTGTTATAATATAATGTTTGCCATTAATCAAATTTTAGGTAATTGGGTTAAAGAAAATCCAGGTCAATGGTTTTGGTTTCATAATAGATGGAAGAAGAATAACTATGCCCCAAATGACAAAATCTGCAAATAATAACATGTAGCCAGTAACGAAAATGTAAATTTTCATCCAACACGCCGTATGATAATCCAGTTCTATAGCATAATTTTTTCTCATATTTATCTCGAAGATAAGACGTGTCAAACGGTGAATGTAACATAAAGTCTAGCTTTCCTTCTTCCAATTTTAAGTTTATAAATTTAATAAGTACTGGCTAAAAGTTTTTTTGCAAAAAAAGTATGGCTAAAAACCATATAGTAATCAAACATATCCAAAGCCCACCTCTAATGTCATATGTACGCTTGATTAGGATTTTTAGAGCATCCTCAGTTTTTTTAGCTTCTCTTATACACTCTGATCTCATGGCAACTATGTAACCTGATATAGTCATAATCTTGCTATATAGTTGTTTTATATCTTTATCATTAAAATCATTTTGCATAAAACCCTCTTACTATGATTGTAGGTAAAATATTCCTATTCATTATTAGATAGGGTAGTTGAGGTTGCATTTTTAAAAAGAAAGTTGCTAAATAAGCAAGAATAAATTTGATTACTGAGCAAATATTGTATATATTCATAAGGCATTTCCTTTTATGATTGAGGTTTTGTGCTTAACTAACTATTTAGTATTATTTCGTTTTTATTCAACTTACCTATATTTGTAGTAGTTGAATTTATGTACTGAATAGTTTTAGTTTTTAAAGTTTATCTTACTAAATAATTCCTTGGTTCATTTAGTAAGATAAACAACTTTACTGTGACAATTTTTTGTTGTCAAGAAAAAACCGTTTTTCACGGATCAATTTTATAAAAAAAATATTTACAATGGGCTGGATTGAAAATATACAAGAATTCCTTGGGAATAAAATGGAAGAAAAACAACTAAAGGCAAGTGATCTTGCTGAACTTGCAGGCATTCCTACAACTACTATGAGGGGGATGTTGGGTAATCGACGTCCTGAAATAAAAAACATAATCAAACTTGCAAATTATTTTGACTGCTCTATTGATGAAGTGCTAGGTAGAAAGGAGTTTGAGCCTCAAGAAAAACAAGAATATATGCAACTATCTCCAGAAGCATTAAGTGCTAATTTGAAGAGCTTTATCACCGAGAAGATGAACAAAAACCAAATGACTCAATACGAATTAGGATCAAAAATTGGTCGTAGTGAAGACAGCGTTCGTCCTTTTTTAAGAGAAGATGATAATAACCAAAAAATGCTAAGTACCGAAGCGGTTATAGCTATTGCTGATTATTTTAAAGCTCCTATTGATGGAATGTTAGGTAGAACTTCGCAGCTTGGAAGAGAGAAGCAGGTAGACATATCTTTAGGTAACTTAAAAACATTGAATCCTGAAGTTCTAAAAGCTGCTCAACTGATTGGGAAATCCATTGCAGGTGATATATCACCTAAGGCTCTGACTACAGATAATGTTACTCCCAGCCATGTGAGTTCTTTAATTAAGAAATCGCCTAATAGCAGCAGAGGAAGATAAATCTTTTTTATCGATGATAATTTAATGCAAGAACGTATTAGCAATATTAGGGGTCTTTTCGCTAAGTATAAAATAGATGCCTATATAGTACCGTCTAATGATCAATATTTTAGCGAGTATGTTCATGAAAGTGCTAAACGACTGCAATATATGACTAACTTTAGTGGGTCAAATGGTATTGTGGTGATCTGCAAAAATAATGTTATATTTTTTACAGATGGTCGTTATCTAGAACAAAGTAAGCGTGAACTAGATCCAAAAATTTTTGAGATTTTCGATATTAAAGATTTACCCTATTTTCCTTGGGATGATTATTTAGGTAATGATGGTATATTAGGATATGATGCGAAACTCTTCACTAATGTTAAGTTAAAAATATTTGCTAAAATAAAGACTCGTTTACATAAAGTATCTAATAATTTAGTAGATCAAATTTGGCGTAATAGGCCAGTTGAACCATCATCAAAAATATATATTTATGATGATAAGTTTGCTGGTCAATCGTATAGTGATAAAATTACCATGTGCCGTAATCTACTCACTAAATATTCTGCAGATACCATGATTGTTACTGCAGCAGATTCAATATGCTGGTTATTAAATCTCAGAGCAAGTGACATTCCATATTCACCATTGATGCTTGGTATAGTCCTAATCACTAAGAACCAACTATATTTATTTATTAATCCAAATAGGGTAGACCAAGATATTATACTTGCTCGTCCTCATATAACTATCTTACCTTCAGCACAATTTGCTGATATATTGAGTCAAGCTAATAAAGTCCTAATTGACGAAAACTTCACTTCCAATTATATCATAGATTTGCTAAGCACTAAGATAATAGAAAAAATTAATGATCCTTGTCAATTAGCTAAAGCCCGTAAAAACGATATTGAAATTAACCATGCAATTAATTCCCATATTAAGGATGCGGTGGCACTATGCGAATTCTTTGCATATTTATTCGAACTACCAAATTTACAAGATCAAACTGAATATGATTTAGGAACAATATTAACAGGGTTTAGATTTAAGCAAGATCAATATGTTATGGATAGCTTCCCGACTATATGTGGCTTTAAGGAAAATAGTGCTATAATTCATTACCGAGCAACAAGCACGGGAGCAAAGAAAATCTTAGGTAAAGGCATATTATTAATTGATTCTGGTGGTCAATATAACGGTTGTACTACTGATGTAACTAGGACTCTTGCTATAGGTGGGTATCCTACCAAAGAACAAAAATTACTTTACACTCAAGTTCTTAAGGGGCATATTGCTTTGTCGATGATTAAGTTTCCAGTTAATCTTATTACTGGAGCTAATTTAGATGTTCTAGCTCGGCAGTTTTTATGGAGAGATGGACAAGATTATCCACATAGTACAGGTCATGGTGTTGGTAGCTTCTTAAGTGTTCATGAAGGACCACAAAATATTAGTTTACGCAGTAATGTTATTCTAGAACCTAGTATGATTGTATCCAATGAGCCAGGTTATTATAAAACGAACGAATTTGGCATTAGAATAGAAAATCTGATGTATGTCAAAAATACTTTACAGGATGAAAATTTTCTAGAGTTTGACACTCTCACCCTTGTTCCTTATGCAAAAGATTTAATAGATCGTAGAATGCTAAACGCAGATGAGATAAATTATATAGAACAATACTATCAAAAAATTAAACAACAAGTTTATCCCCTGCTTTCAATTAGAGGACAGAAATGGTTAAGTGGAGTAGTTGAGATTTAATCTTATGTCAGAACTAATGGTGGTTTTATGTATTTAGCTGCTATTATAGATTGGCATAGTAAAGCCATATTGAGTTATAAATTATCAAATTCAATGGATGTGACTTTGGTAACTGATGTATTAGACTTCTTTCGAAACTTGCTTATGCTGAGGGATTTGAAGGAGACGCTTCACCTCGAACCGCAGCGTACTCTAATTCCGTTACGGATTCGAGTACCGCATCATTGTCCAAATCACCAGCAGAAGTAGAGTTTCGAAAGAAGTCTATTAAAAGATGCCCTTAATAAATACAAAGCTCCAAAAATATTTAATAGTGACCAAGGCACTTATCATTACTAACTATGAATAAGCTGATTTGTGGGATTCACAGACATCGTTTCAACATTTTTGTTGCTAAATTCTTATTGTACCCATGGATTAAAATCTCCTCTTTAGAATGATCATATTTTTCACTAACTTCTTCATAGAGTGGAGTTTGATAAATCAATTCTATATATTTTCCATTTGGAGTTTTACCGCCTAAAGAGCTATGTGGTCTGTTCCAATTGTAATAATGTTCCCAATATCCTAATTCCTCAATAAGATCAGGGCTTTTAAGATCAATACTCGAATAGAACTCATCTAAGTCTGTTCGTTGAGTGCGTTCTACTTTGCCGTTTAAATGAGGAAAAGCTGGTTTAATAGGACGAAATTTAATAGCATATTCTTTTAAACGTTCCTAGACTTTATAAGCAAAAAATTCTTGTCCTCTATCAGTTTGAATACGTTGTATGGGAAATGGCATACGCTCCATAACTTGTTCTAAAAAATCTAAAGTATTTGTTGCAGTACGTCTTTTATATAAAGCCAAAACCTTATATCTAGTACAATCAATCTATAGCGGTATATTGGTATAAATTGTTAGCGATTTTGCACACGTCCATCTGTACCCTTTTTCTAGGAAGATTACAATTGTATCTTTTAGCTTGTTTACGCGCTTCTCATTCTGTATATAGGGTAGGTTCATACCATTATTTTAGCACATCCTAAAATTGAAACAATCTCTATGAATCATACATATTAATGGAGAGGATTATCTAGAACTAATCCTTGCAAAGTCACTAGTGTTGTGTCTTCTTGGTAACGTTCTATATCTTGTACTTGTTCTAGATATGTCTCTTCAACTAAACGATCCTCCTGTGCTTTTCTAGCTTGTTCAGCAGCAATCTTCTCCTCATCCTTACTACGCTGAACAATCAGATATTGCTGCAATGATATTTCCTCACCTTTCAGTAGTTTAATTACCGTTGCAATATCCTGATGTTCTAATATCATTGCTTTAAAGACTTGATCAACTTTAGAACCAAGCTGAGCTATTTCTATTTGCAGATTGGCATGCTGGGCTACCATTTTGATAATCTCATCATTACCGCTTCTTACAGCAATTTTCAGAGCAGATTCACCGTTATTAGTTAAAACTTCTGCACTGCTACTACCTAGTTGTAAAATCTTCTGCACTATTTCTGTTTTCTGAGCAGATATGGCAATTTGTAGCAGTGTATAACCAGCAAATTTTTGTGATAGAAGGCTACTATCATAAGATGATAATTTACTTATGGTAACAATATCATTTTGACCTATTGCCTCCACTACCGTACTAGCTAAATCCTGTCCTGTTGCCAGAACCTTTTTAATAAAGCTTTCATTACCATTATGTACTAATTGTTGTAATAAGGTTTTGCCTTCAACCGAGTAATTACAACAATTAGCCCCATAATATAGAGCTAATTCAAATAACTCATTATGTGTTTTCTTAATGGCATAATATGCTAACTCATCAGCATCAACTCCTAGAGATTTTATTATACTAATCATTGTCTCGCTGTCCGGCTTACCCCACAATTCAAAAAGAAAAAATGCTCGCTGCTTACCATCAGCTGATTGTAACTTCTCAAAAATAGCTTTCTCCTGCCCGCTCAGCCTATTTGCTATCTCCTTATTGACTAACTGTGTTTGGGTACATCTATTTGCAGCCTCTTGCTGTTTAACAGCGAAAGTAGAAGCAACTGACTTTTCTGTATCAATTTTCCCTTGTACTTGATTCAGTTCTATTGTAAGAGCCTTTATCTCTTCTCTTTCAATAGCCTCTAATCTTGCCTTTTCTTCAGCAATTGCTCGTTGTCTTGCCTGTTCAACTGCCACTGCTTGTTGCCTTGCCTGTTCCTCAGCAGCTTCCTGTTGTCTTAAACTATTAATTTCTATTTCTAAGTCATTAATTCTAGCATTCGTTGCCGCCATATCTTGATCATATCGCCCTTGGTTAAACCTTGTCACTGTATGATTTGTTGATATTGTTTCAGTATAATAATATGATTCCTTATTAACACTGTGCTGAGCTTCCTCCTGTTGATGTAGAAGCTCTTGTATACGTTGTTTTGTCAAAATAGCCTCATCTTTAAATATAAAATTATTCCCGTACCTTTCCAGCCTAGATTAGAAATTCCTTATATGTACGCCTAGCACGCTCGCTTACCACTTGCACTTCTAGCCAACTCTTGAAATTCAACTGGTATACACGAAAGTAGCGAACTAATATTATTTTATATAGAATAATATAATTATTTTAATATGTAAAGTATTTTTAATAAAAAATAATGACCTGTTAATTATAATCTTAGATTTTAGAGCTTGTCCGCAAACTAAGTAATAGAAGTAATCCTACGAAGAAGTAATCGACTCATAGCCAAAAAAATTATATTTTCACTAGAATCAGTAAGAAAATCATATTCCTTGGAGAGCCTTCTATTTCTATTTATCCAAGCAAAGGTTCTCTCAACAACCCATCGCCTTGGCTGTACTTTAAACCCAACTTCCCTTTTGGCAATAGTTCTAGTGGTGTATTTTTTGGTCACACTACTGGACAAAAGAGATGGGGTGGTTGCAAGAGCTAGTAAATAGAGTATTTTAGATTGAACACAAAAAAATCTGTGGTACTCTATGTTACTAGCCGAATTACTATATAATCATTTTGAGATGAAAGATACAAGACTAAACACGTTCAAGGGCATAATAAAATCATTAATGTTGTGTCGAGGAAGCAAATATAAAAATATGGCAGAAGAAATAGAAGGAGATAAATTATTAGATTCAAAAATAAAAGCGGTATATAGATTTCTTCAAGAAGACAATATCAATATTGATGATTATTATAAGTTTATGAAAAATTATATTCCTCAAGGGAAAGTGGTTTTATCAATAGATAGAACCACTTGGGAATTAGGACAGGAGATAAGAAATATATTAGTATTGTCGGTATCATATAATAAAATTGCTATGCCATTAATATATAAAATAATTCCTTATAAAGGAGCATGTACGGCAGACGATCAAATTGCAGTAATATCGAAATTTATAGAGGAATTTGGTAAGGAAAAGATAGAGGGAATATTAGGAGATAGGGAATTTGATAATGAGAAATTAATTACCTATCTTCACAATAAAAATATTAATTATGCATTAAGGGTGAGAAGGACAAATAGAATAGTTAATAAAGAAGGTCAATGGATTAGGATCGATAGCATGAAAGAAATAAAGATAAGAAATTTTTCTACAAGGTTTTATTCTGTCCCAGTGAAATTTGATCATATCAAATTAGCAAGCGGAGAATATCTATCGATAGTGTATAGTAAGAACATGTCAAACGGATCTGAAATATATCGGAAGAGATGGGATATCGAGGCAGGCTTTAAAGGGTGTAAAAGTAATGGTTTTAGAATGGAAGATACGCATATAAAGAGTAAAGTACGATTAGAGAATTTTATAAAATGTTTATTTATAGCATATGCAATGGCAATAAAAATAGGAGCAATTGGAGAGCAAGAGCAACCGATAAAAATGAAGAAAACGCTAGGATGTAGGAGTTATTCTGTACTACAGTTAGGTATAAGATGTACTAGTTACGACTTAATCTGACAATAAGTAATAATCAGGCAGCTTGATAAGTAATAGCCAAGTTGTCTGATATTCTCTCTATATTACTAATATTTTTATCTTTAGCAATATAAAGTGAATCTCTAAAAGTTTGCATTGGTGTTTTACCAAAACAATGTTTACCTGAATGAGACCTTTCGTTATTATAATTTGTAAGCCAAGTATCTATATCAGCTTGTAACTCATCTAATGTATTATAGAGCTTTTTACGAAATAGAATGTGATAGCACTCTTCCTGCATAGTTTTGTGAAAACGCTCACATATACCATTAGTTTGAGGGCTATATGCTTTAGTTCTAGAATGATCTATATTCTCAATACCAAGATATAGTTGATAAGCATGATTCTCAGGTTTACCACAATATTCCGTGCCTCTATCTGTAAGTATTCGAAGCAAAGGGATATTATACTTTTCAAAAAATGGAATAACCCTATCATTCAAATGGTCTGCTGTAGTAATAGCTGTTTTCTCGGTATAAAGCTTACAAATAGCTACCCTAGAATAAGTGTCTACAAAGGTTTGTTGGTAGATACGTCCTATGCCTTTAATGTTTCCAACATAATAGGTATCTTGAGAGCCAAGGTAACTAGGATGCATGGTTTCAATCTCACCAGTTGCTTCACGTTTATTCTTGATTTTCTCAAGTGCAGCAAGTTGTGCATCACTCAAAATAATACCATCATTTGCAACTTTAGCATCCAATGCTTTTAGACGTTTTTTGAAATTCTCTAGATCATGACGTAGCCAAACAGACCTTACTCCACCTCCAGAGATAACGATACCTCTCCTACGTAATTCATTAGCAGTACGTTCCTGACCATAAGCAGGAAATTCAACAGCTATATTAACTACTGCATCCTCGATATTAGATGGAACACGATTCTTCAAACATGGCTTCTTTCTAGTCATCTCAAACAAAGATTCTGCTCCACCTTGCTCATGCAGTTCCTTATAGCGGTAAAATGTATCTCTGCTATAGCCCATTACTTTACAAGCTTGCTATACGTTTCCTAGTTGTTCTGCTAATTGTAATAAACCAATTCTTGGTTTTATAATTTTTTCTTGATATGTTGTCATCTGACAGTCTCCTTAATAAGAGGTTGTTAAAATTTGCTGGGTATGATTTTATTCCATATTTTCGTACCCAACAACTCCAAACTGTCAGATCAAGTCTTTACTTTTACATATAAGATCAATTAAACAAGTTTATAGTCGTTCTAAGCAATTTTTTGATTCCTTAATCATAAAATTGTTTAAGTTACACTTTGTGCAACCAACCTAACCTTTTTGTCCAGTAGTGTGATTTTTTGGTATCCAAAATCTGCACACTGGTCGTTTAACAATTTCTAAATCTATGTTATACTTTTCCTTAATGAGACCCTTTAAATCTTTAGACTGATACCCCATATCAGCCCACATTTGTTTAATAGTAGTGTACTCTTTTTGCATGTTACTGAGTAGCACTGTAGCTCCGTATCGATCATTCTCATTCGCAGAACCGACATAACAACCTAACACAAAGCCTTGTGTATCGGTAATAATATGCCTCTTTCTGCCCTTAATTTTCTTAGCTCCATCATAACCTTTAGCTCCACTTTTTCTGTTGTCTTGACAGACTGACTATCTATTATGCAAGCACTAGGATACTCATTTCTACCTAATTTTCGTCTAACATCCTTGATAAGTTCATGGTTCATACGTTCAAATACACCTTGCTTCTTCATCTTCTAAATTGTTCATATACTGTCTTCCAAATTGGAAAGTCATGCGGCATATATCTCCACTGACACCCAGTACGTAATACATAAAAAATTGCATTCAAAATCTCTCTTTTGCTATGTTTTAAAGGTCTACCTCCCTTTACATACGATACTTGAAACAACCCCTCTATCCTTAACCATTCTTCATCTGTTAAATCTGTTGGATAATTTTTTCTGCTTATTCTTTTATACTTCTTACTAATAATACTTTGTTCACTTCATCATACCTTAATTTTAGTTTGCGGACAAGCTCTTACACCTAAACATAGAGTATTTGGAAAAGTGCTATATCAAAGATTGGTTCAGCTAAACTACGTAAAGCACTATACTTTCCTGCTATAGTAGCTAAAAATCATAACCCTATATTTAAACAATTTACCCAAAAGCTATCTAGTAAGGGTAAACCTACTAAGGTTATTATTGTTGCTATTATGCGTAAATTATTACATATTGTCTTTGGAGTAATTAAAAATAATTCTATCTTTAATCCTATTTTAGTCCTTGGCTCTTAAGACAGTATCAGAAGCCTAGTATACACATGTGCATCAACTATTGATTGTGACTTTTAAATTACCCTATTGAACTTATATAAAATAATTATAGAAATATAAACGATTCAATGCTATAAGTGACTCATAATATAATCATGTTATGATTTGGAGAGGTGGCCGAGAGGCTGAAGGCGACGGTTTGCTAAACCGTTATACGGGTTAACCGTATCGAGGGTTCGAATCCCTCTCTCTCCGCCATTCGGTACAAGTTGTCGTTTTTTCAAAAATATCGAACGGGAAACGTAGAGAGGTCTCAAGTTTTTTGCCCCTCAGTTTGAGGTTCTGAAATACGAAATTTATCATTTTGCGTTTTTGGGGCATTTCAGAACCTTTAAAAGTTTCATAGGCTTCAGATGCTAGAGTTATTAGCGTTGTAGCGGTATCAGTAAATTTATCGTCTGCTTCATCATAAGTTTTCAGTAAACGATCAATTTCATATTGGCGATCTTTTAATTGTTGTTTTTTTCTTTGAAATTCTTCTGTGCTAAGTTCTCCATTGAGTCGCAAATCTATTAATGAATTTAATCTATTCTCATTTTCGGTATGTTCTTTCTTTAAAGCAGCTGTTGCTTACCCATGCTCATCTTTCTTTAGCTCATTTGTGTTTTTTAAATAGGCTAGAGTCTCTTTTAACATTTCTGGGTCTCTTATACCTATTCTTTTAAAAACCTCTTCTACCTGCTTTAAAACCTCATCTTCTCTTACATAAATCTTCTTGTTTGGATTCTTTGAATCCCATGTCCCTAAATAAGTCCATTCGTCCACTTTGCCATCTGAATATGTTTTGCTGTGAGTTTCAGCTGTTACAACTTTACCAGTTACTGCACAGGTGATTAATCCTCTAAAAAGAAAATCCTTACCACCATATTTAAAAGGCTTCTTCTTCCACCCTAAACGTACATCTTTACATGCCATAAAAGTCTCTTTTGTTATAATTGCTTGGTAACCATGTGACCACATCTCTCCTTTTACTCTCATTTCACCGTAATAAAATGGTTGTTGTATTAAACGATGTATAACAGTTTTATTTAGGTGACAATTCTTTTTACTTATTAAGCCTAATTCTTTAGCCATATTTACCATAGACCTAAGAGTATACATTCCTGTTGCATATTCTTCAAAGAGTTTTTTTATGATAGGACCTCTTAAAGGATCGAGAATTACTATACTGTTTCCTCTTTCATCTCGACTATTTAGGTAACCAAGAGGGGCTGGTCCTATCCATTCTCCTTTACGCAATTTATGATCTAGGCTTCTTTTAACGTTATCACTTAAACTATCAACGTAAGATTGTGCCATCAATACATTCATTCCCCACATTAGCTTTGCATGAGACTGAGAATCTTTATCTATTATGTAACCTTCTGTTCTAAAATGTAATTCTATCTTACCAGCTTTTATAGGTTCTTCTAGTAATGAAATTTCTGAGATTCTTCTTTGTACTCGATCTACTTTATCAGCAACTATAGCAATTGTTTCTCTATGGCTTTTAGCAAACTTGATCATCTCTTTAAATTGTTTGCGATCACCTCTGCTTGAAGATTCGATAATTTCAAAAGTTTCGATAACTTCAAGATTTTTACGTTGGCAATATTCTACTAATCTATATTTTTGAGCTTCAATTGAATACCCTTCTTCTTGCTCCCTTGTTGAAACACGAACTAAAATTATGTCTTTTTGTGCTGAGTCTGTCATATTTTCCCCTTTGATAAAATGATAAAAGTATTATACGTTCAGAGATAGATTAAATACTGGACGAGTCAAGTTGAGTTTGCATTAAATTATCCAAGTAACCTCAGTATTAGAGCCAAGTGTCACATTTTTTTAGCATTAATAATTTTTGGTTATTGTAAAAATAATTGTTTTAACTCATAGCAGGAGTAACTTTATCAAGTGGTTTATCATAGATACCCCTATTTATTATTTTAAGGCTATTACACGGCTTTTTAGTATCATTATGGTACAACAGGAACTTGGTCTTGAATTATTGCTCTAAGTTTAAATATGGGCTTTTTTATTTATATGGGTTTGCTTTAAAATAGGTAAGTTAAAAACTTAACCGAATGCCACTGTTTACATCGATCCCATTATTGATATTCTGTATTAGATATGATACAATTGAGTCATAATAAATAAATTTGTAGTGATCTTATGGCAGCTAAACGATTATTAGTGTCTTTAGAGACGAGAAAATATTTGATGAAATTGCAGGTTTTGCTAAAATCAACAATGAGTCCTTATTTAAAGTAGCAAAAGATCTTATTATAACTAGTTTGGAACTTCAAGAGGATAAAATATTAGCTAAATTAGCAGATGAAAGGATAGGTAATACTAGGGAATGAATTAGTCATATGGACACTTGGAAATAATGTATAATCTTCTCTATTTAAATCAAGTTATACACAAAGATATCCCTAAGCTTTCTACACCAGTTAAATCTTTAATAAAGATAACCATTGAAAAAAAGCTATTATCTGATCCGATAAAATTTGGTAAACCTTTAAAACATAGCTTCAAAGGTTGCCGCTCCCTTAGAATTGGTGATTATGGAGTGATTTATCAAATAGTAGATACAGCAATATACTAGTTTCAACACCGCAAAGATTGTTATAATAATTCATAACAACAAAACTACTGTACCCCCATACCCTCAAACTTATAGGTCATTGCGTTTATAGACTTACTTTGTCTATTTAAGGGGTTTAAATTATCTCTTTATTAATCCTTTCCAAGCAAATTTTTTCCGTCACTGTTTTTAATTTTTTAACTCTATCAATAAGGTAAAGTAGCTGTTCTTTAGTTATTCTATAATCTTTGTTATAGCGAGCCTCAACATAAGCCTGTTCAAGTAATCTAAAACATTGCCTTTGCTCAACGCTAGAATGAGGAAATATCTGCCATAATTCTTCATTGTAATTTCCGGCTATACTACCTAATTTTCTTATATCGTGTAGTTTAGGTTTATAGCCAAAAAAAACTAACAGGATAGCATTATAAAAACTTTCGGTAGCTTGGTGTAACTCAAAAGCACACTTATTAAGGTTATTTCTTTGTAAGATATTACAAACATCAATTATGCACTCTATACCCTTTACAAACCAATACTCATAATCTTCTTTAGCTATTTGTCTTCTTTTTCCCCAAGGTAAGTTTTTAGCTTCCGCCAGCTGAAATTCGCCGCTATCATATAAGAGAATTCCTTCTTTTTTTATATCGGAAAAGAAATAATGCCCCTTCTCTAACTGACTATTTACCGTCTTGATTGATTCTAGCACCAAAGTTACCCATAACTCAAAAGGACTTCTTAATGATTTTTTTTCAACCTTTTTTCTATTTTATCTTCTATTGCTAACCCGGCAAGACCGGCATGTTTGCCTTTCTTCATCACCAACATAATATCGAGATCACTTTGATAGCTGTAGGTAATGTGACCTTTTTTATACTCATCTTGTACCCAATCTCCTCTAGCGTAAGAGCCAAATAAAATAATCATCGCAATCTTGTGCTTTGATACAGTGAGAATTTCTTTGACGATATTATCAAGCCTTTCTTGAATTATCAGGGAGCGTTCAGGTAAAACAGTATTCATATATTTATAGTGCAGTTATCTATAATGTAGATTACTACAATTGGCATAGATATTGCAAAAAGAATATTTAATATTTCATTTGAATACCGTGATATTGTTGCAAGCAAAACATGATATTTCTTGGTGTAATAGATACCTTTTTAATTGCATCAATATTATTTACTATTTTTAAAAAGATGAATATTCTTAAAATTATACCCCCTGTTTTTTGTTGTGGCTTTCTAGAGTCTCAATTAACAGCTCTTCTACTTGATAACTAATATTTTCATTGTCAAAATCTGTGAAATCTATTGTTATTTTGCTTGTAATTTTATTATTAGACTCTAGAAGTCCCACCAGTGTTATTGCTCCATTGTCAGTAATATTGTTATAGCTAAGGTCTATTTGGCTGATGGTTCTATTAGTTTCCAAAGCTTTAACAAGCTGGACAATCCCAACATCACCAATATCATTATTATTAAGAGATATTTTATTTATAGTGTTATTATTTTTTAGAAGTCTTGCTAGTATGATTGCTCCTTTATCACTAATATTATTGCTACCAATATCCACTTGCTTTATGATTTCATCATTTGTTAGAAGCCCTGCCAGTATATCTGCTCCCTCATCACCAATATCATTGCCTCTAAGACTTATTTGCTTTATGGTTTTATTATTTTCTAGAAATTCATTTAGTATGATTAGTCCTTGAATCCCGATATTATTATATTCAATATCTATATTAATCAAACTATAATTATTCTCTAACAGTTCGATAAGCAAACTTAGTCCCTCAAGGTCAATATCGTTGTCGCAAAGACGTATTGCGGTTATAAGCTTATTATGTTCTAAAATTTTGCCAACTATTTCAATTCCTTCTAAACCTATACGAACGTCGATAAGTTCTATATAAGTTATATTATTGCTCTGCAAAACTTCTCTAAGTATTTGTGCAGCAATATTAGTGATATTATTTATTTTTTCATTTGTTAAATTATTTTGTGGTTGATATTTAACATCGTTAGTCATAAAATTAACTCCTATTTTTTGTTTTTCGGAAGATAGACACTGAGGTTAGATTTAAAAATTTGACGATTATTGCTTCTAACCTCGGTGCTTAACACCACACCACATAGTGTCATCTTCACAGATATCCTCATTAATCCCAGAAGTACAGCGGTTTTTCTCACTATTAGTGATTTTTTATAAAATTTATTATAGTAGTGTTGAACTGGAGACAGTGACTAAAATTATTATGATAGTTGGTGGCTAAATAGCTGATAAATAAGCACTTAATTAGGCTATTTACATATTATTTACCAAGATATTACTCTTACTTTTACCCACAAATATTTTATCAAGAAAAGCCCTTAGGTATCAGTCTAGAGAAGCAAAAGTTGATCCAGTTTCATTGCGAGGAAGACCAACAGACCAAAGAAAAACCTAGATTGTATCATTATAAATTAAAGCTCACTGATTATTTTGCCGTTGCTAAAGTAGCTCTGCTTCCAATGATAATATCCTTTCCTAACAAAATATGGGTATAAAAAAGGATATTATTCTAATGATTAAACGAATTGTTTTTTGAAAATATTAGATTAGTATTAACAGATATTATAATAGCTAAATATCCCTTAAATAGCTAATATCATGTCCATAAATAGATTCCTGAACTTAAGTCTCCTCATGGGCAATCTGCATTCCTTTGGGGTACAAGAAAAACCGGTAAAACATTGCCTTTTAGATAATCCGCTTTGGTAAAACATGTCTTCATAACGAGTTAAATATTCCTCATCTTCCTTGGATCGTTTATCAGTATATCTCTTATCTTCAGGCAGTCCAAGTCGACAATAAAATTTATGCCACTCTTCATCAGAGCTGTCATCCTTTGGCACGGCAACTCGCTGGTTCAAGCTCTTCTCTGCTTCTAAATAGCTCTGTGCCAAAAATGAGACATCTTTGAACTTGCCCAGTGACTCAGCTTTACGTATTTCCTCAGGTATGTTAGCTAGCCAATCATTACTAGAAGTAGTATGGCTAGTTTCATAGTTATTGGCAATTAATTCTTTGCTCATTTGCTTATTCTTTTTAACACTTCTATTTCTTTTTTTAACTGTTCTATTTTTTCAATAGTTAGTTTTGTATATTTAACTATTTTTTCTATTGGCTCATTATTAATTAACATTTCTTTTGCCATGGCTATAGCATTTTCTTTAATACCTTCAGCTTTACCTCTAGCTTCAGCATCTTCAATTTGTTGCTGTTCTACCGCTAAATTATCAAGACGAGCTTTGGTCATTTGCTCATAGGTGTTAAGTTCTGCCTCTGACCAGCTAGCTTGGTCTACTGCCTCAAATGCTCTTCTAATAATTTCATCCTTACCTATTAAATGCTCTATTTCTGTTAATGTTAATTTACTATCTCCTGCATGCTTAAAAAAATACATCCACTTCTCTTCAATAGTCTTTAGCTCATCTATAGTTTTTTTAAATTTTTCAAGCTCTAAAAAAACAAAGTAAAAATCTTTTAAATCATGAGCATAGCTCTCTGTATCTAAAAGACGATGTTCTGATTTCCAATGTTTTTTATCTTCAAACATTACAAAATTCGCTATCGCTAAAAATATTACTCCTTTTAATTTAGCGTATACTGCCAGTTTCTTGTGTTTCTCATCTTCCTCAATTCTTTGCTGAGAATATGCTTTAGCTGCATAATATTGGGCTCTTTTTTCAAATCCTGGATGCTTACTTACCTGCATCTCTACTATGAATTGATTACCGTGTTGATCTTTACATAACACATCAACAATAGACTTTCTGTAAATAGCAATATCAGGGTCTTGGATAGTTGGTAAAAATGTCACCTCAATTATTTGCTCATTTTCTTTACACTTAAGAACATCGTTTAAAAAATGTACAAGTATATCTTTGTTCTTTTCAGTACCAAAGATTTTACGAAAACAAAAATCATTTTTAGGATCAAGAAACTTTGATAAAAACATATAACATAACCTCTTAATTGTTACTAAATATCGCTATTACTTATCTGATTCATTAGTATTTTTAGCACCATCAATATTATTAACTCCATCATCTTCTGAAGCTTACGAGCATATATATAGGAACAACGCCCGATGTCCTTCTAGAAAGGCAATGTAATCACTTTCTTGCCGAATAAAATTGCTGCGATACACACCACTTAATTGAGCTAAGTCTTCTAGTACTATTTTACCATCTTCTCCACTAAAAAGCTTGCAATAAATTGATTTTAATTGCAAGCTTTTTAGTGGAGAAGATGGTAATGAGGAGTTAGCCTGAATATTGGTGTGCCACGAAATGTAATTTGGCAGTACTTTTTGTAATTCATCCCAACAAATATGCCAAAATATTTCCTATAAAACTTACGACTCTTACAAAACCCTTGTAATTTTTGTATTTCTGATTTGCTACAAAATGATATATTGCCATTACTTTTATTTTGGGATAATAGCATGACAAAAACCGAATCTTTGAGCACAGGCAAACTAGGTTTACCTAGTTTGCCCAAGTGCGCCTATCGGAATTTGAGCTGTAACCGCTATAACCTCATTCGTAAACTTCAAGCTTATTTTGTTTGCTAAACCTCATATAGACAGCAACATCTCTCCTTGGCAGGCCTTAGGCAGAAGGTTGGGTAGAGTGATAGGTGGATGGAAGATAATGACAGCAAGGGGTTTTAACACTCTGTCCGTAAATGTAAAAATCAAAACTTATAATATTTGAATATGTCAAAGAAAATTCTTATAGACTAACAGCTGAAAAGCTATATATGGTATTGTGGTTAAAAATATATAAAATAAGTTGTTGCATTAAGATTTAGGAATTAGTAGAATAAACCATTAAAGAATTTTTATATTTATATAATAATATCAATTAATGAAGGTAGCTGACATTTTATTCTGTTACCTAGGAGTCTTTCGGAGAATAGCGAATTTACCCTAATTAATGATCAAATTTGAAAAATAAGCCGTAGGGGAGTACGGTCAATTTTTTTATTTTCTGCAAAATATTTCTATTCTCCGACAGACTCCTAGGTAAGACTAAAGATTGATCTGAAATTATAGGAGTGGGGTTACATGTCAAACGTACATAATGCGGTAAAAGTTAAGTGGCATCAAACAAAAGGTGACGGTAATTGCTTTTTCCATGCAGTATTTGGTGATAAAGATAGCCCTAATCCTTATGAAACCAAGCACGCTGATACAATGAGGAAAGAATGGCATAATTTCTTGAGTCAATTTAATTCTTTACAAGATCCAAAAATGCCAAATAAACTGAAAGATCAGTTAAAGACAATATTTACTGCTTTCATAAACAACCCAGAATATCTAACTAATAGATCAGAGCAAATTAAAGAGTTAGCTGATCAAACAAGAGAAAGGAGTGATAATGCTGGAACAGATGTTCAATCTCAACAATCTATTGTAAATTCATTTTGTGAAAATGAAAATCTATATCAATACTATTTAGGCGCTATTAGTAGTAATAATTATTATGTCTTTACTGAAGAAATTCCTATTCTGGCATCTTTAGCAAATATTAAAATTACATTTTATCGTAAAGATAATCATGGCAAAATATATAGTTTAGTTTATCCCCTAGACAAGGAACTATTAGGACAGTATCAAGCAAATCTTGAACTTTGGGGGACAAAAGAAGAGGCTATTATATTTCACGAGGGCATGCATTTTTCACATGCTGAATATTACACATCTAATATTCAAAATCAGCAGTATGCTCCTACAAGAGAATATTTTAATGCAAATGAAGAAGCGATGCAAAAATTTCATGTTAAGGAACTTTCAAGTAAGCTATTTGGAGTGGAAATAAGTAAAGAAATATTTGCAGATATTGTAATTAATGATAAGGATGGTAATCACCATGTAACAGTATGTCGTTCCAAGATTATTGGTAGTTCGATTGAACAAATGCATTATGTAACTCCATTGTTGTTTTTAAAACAGGCTCTTGGAATTAAAGTGTTAGATGTATCAATAGGTAAAAATTATACAGTAGACAATTTTATAAAGTATATATTAGCCATATCAGACCAAATACAAGGTAGATGTCTGACACAAGAACAATATGATAGTCAAAAACTAAATAGGCAAGAAGACTTTTTTAATATCAAGGTTATTACTACAAAGAGAGATAGTACGAAAAAAATAAAATATCTAATTACTAATGAAGACTTAATTGAGCAATTGGAGAGTCATGAGATAAATTTGTCAGAGTACAATGTTGATGAATCAAAAAGAGATTATACTACTGAATTTCAGAGATATATTAAATATGTACTCAGTGGTTTTCAAAAAATGATACTTGATGATTATTACATTCTTGAAACAACTTGTGAACTTATAGCAAAGTTTATATTAACTACACTTAGTCAACAGGAAGGAGTATATTTTTCTACAAAGGATAATATGTTATTTAAGGAGATACGCCTATACCAACACATGAAAGGAGCAAAACTGGATGATACAGTACCTTATGAAGTTGTATCTCATAAAGAAATTGTTGATAGAATTGAAGGGAATAAATTTAAATACCAAGGTAATAAGAAAGAACCACATATTAGAATTATAGATGTTAAAGAACAAATAGTACAAAACACAGTAGAAGCATTAGATATAATAGACTCCTTAATAAAGGGTATTGTACTTAATGTAAGTAGTATAGAGTCAGATAAAATAAGCTTATTGTTAAATAAGTATAATAAGTATAATTTTAAAATTAACACATTTACATATAAGGATAATAGTTTAGATAATTACACTGATTATGAGGATCCACTTACTGAAAATAATTGTAATCAAATTTTTCATTGTCATGCAGCAAAACATTTATATCTAATATTTAACTTTAGATCGTTAGGAACAGAAAAAATGTTTGCACCTAAACAAAAGGGTGATAGGACAGGAATAGTTAAAGTTTACACTTCTAATAGCGAACAATTAAGTGAACAATATTCCATTCAAAAATCAGCTACCGCTATACCAGCAAAAGAACCATTAACACAACAAGTTATTAGTCATATTTCTCTGATGTTAGCTCCTTTCTCATCATTGAATTCTAATGTTACACTTGAAGAGGATGTTAACCAACAGGGGTTATCACCAATAAAGCAAATATTTAACTCTTTTTGTAAGTTACTAAAGGCTGATTACAGCTCCCCGAATATTTTAGATCAAGTATGGTATAATGACTTAGAACGTCAATTTAATATAGAACTTATAGATAAGTTAGATGAAAATTTAAGTGTATCAGGTGATACTTATAGGCAAGATAATTTAGATTTTTCATAAAAAGTGCTATGCATATAGCCATAGAATAAATTATAAATATAGATTAGGTTTATTATGAAATTTACAGCAGCAGTAGAAGGGTTTATTAAGTTTATATCTGATGCATTAGATGAAGATAAGAAAGAAGTTATTACAACTTGGATTGGCAATAATTTGCTTAATCAACCCCCAAGCCTAAGGATTACTCAAGATATAAAAGCAGCTTTTTTTGAAGCACAAAAGACAGTGTTTACTGAATACATTATCAGAAATGATATAGAAAAAATAAAACTGTTACTTGATGCAGTAAATAGTCCTGCTAATGAAAAATTAAGAACATTTGAATGTAAAGTACTAGCAGATGCTTTTATTGACAAAAAAGAGTTTTTAACTACAAATACACAACATAATCAAGAATTAATTGATATATTAAATAATCAATATGAAAATATAGACAGTGATGAGTTAAAAGAAAGTATATCAAGCAAAATACAAGAAGTACGGCAAATTATAGATGATTCTATGGGTGGAATTGTAGAACCGAGTACTCCAGTCATAAAACAACAAAAATGGTATATTCGCAACTTTATAGAAAAGTTATTTAAAATAAATATGAGCCAAGATGTATTAGTAGATATTGTAATTAATGACGATCCTACTAATCCATGTGATAATCAAACTACAATAGTGGGGCGTCCAAAAGTATTAGGAAGTTCAACAAAGCAAATGCGCCATGTGACACCATATGCTTTTATAGCAGCAGCTATTAAAACAAAAATTGATATATCAGAAGGGCATGATGGTTATAAATCATATGTAACCAATTTAGTAGAAGCTACTAAACCGCTACTCAAAAATAAAAAAGGTATCTGCTTAACAAATGCTCAATATTCTAAACTAAGTTCTAATAGTACATTACAAGATGAGGGATCTGAAGCATTTAAATTATCTACTACCAGTAATGAATATCACTTAATATACAATGATGCACTTATAGAACAATTCAAGAAATGTGATGATTTCTCGCAAGCTGAAAAAGATAAAGCTGAAGCAGATTTTAGTACTAAATTTGAAAAATATATTACTTATGGTATAAAATATCTCACTGAAGGAATATTAGATTCACAAAATGCTAACACTATAACCATAGTTTGTGAAGGAATTGCAAGGATAATATTAACTTTATTTAATCAGGAGAAATATGCTGCTTTTCCTGAAGAGGGAAATTCTTTGAAAGAGGAAATTCGTGTATATAACACTCCAGAGGATGCAAAACAAGCTGCAAAATTAAAGTTAGAACAACAGAAATATGAAGTAATATCTCATAATGAGATAACTCAGGGAAATACATTACAATATGACTCATGTATTAGAATTGTTGATAATGAAGGTTCCATAGTAAGAAAGGTAGTAGAAGTATTAAAGATTATAAACTTATTAATGCATCATAAATTATCAGAAGTATCACGTAAGACAGAAAAAAAAGATTTAGAATATCAAAAAGAATATAACGAGAAATATAATTTTAAGGTAAATGACCAAAATCTTAAGTGTAAAGACAAATATAATGAAGATATTGACATTGAAAAAAATTTAGTAGATATTTTTCAATATCATGTAGCAAAACATCTATATTCTGTGTTTGATTTTAAACCATTAGAAAACAAAGTATTAGCACCCAAACAACATGATGATACAGACATAATAAAAGTTTATACTTCAGCTGGTGGACAGAGGCAAGCTGAATATTCTGTTCAGGATGGTATTCAATATCGAAAGTTAGAGGTTAATGGTGCAAGAGGTTATAATGATGATGCAGTATTTCGTTCGGAAATGAGTAATGAAAAAACTAAAGGGATACTAAAAGACAAGGTTGTTAATCATGTTATTATTTCTCTTTTACCGTTTGATGCGTTAAAAGTTGAATGTATATTTAATGAATCACAATGTAAAGGAACTCCAATACTACAAGCTTTTTGTGAGTTAGTAAAAGTAAAGTATGAAGCAGAGGGAATGATACAATTGGATGATGCATGGATGATTAATGTCCAAAATGAATGTTCTAGGTATTTTGAAGATGTATTATTAGGTGATGTATCAAAACCTATAGATGCAATTTATGATGTCTAACTAATACAAAAGTGATATAATTACTAGAATGAGATTTAGTTATAATAATTTAATAGAGGATAATGTTATATGTATAAAAATGTTTCACACAGGACTTTGCAAGCAGGGTATACTGAATTTTTAGTTACAAAAATTCAAGATGACGATATGAAATCTGTAACAGAATGGGTAGAAGAAAGTTTAATAAACGAGAATCCCAATGTTGATGCTCCTAGGAAAATTGCTTTTTATGAAGCAGAAAAATTACTAATTTCTGAATATATTGAACGAGACAAATTTGATAGGTTATCTACACTTATTAACGCAATAGATAATGAAAAGTTTGATAAAGAATGTAAAGATCATCCAAATTATCCTAAATTAAAAGCCAATGAATGTCGAGTCCTTGCAGGTGCTATAATAGAATCTAAAAAATACTTGGATCAGGATAAAACTATGCATCAAAAGCTTGGTGAGTTACTCAATACTAAATATCAAACACTAAAGGATATAAAGTATGATGTTAGCCAAATTAAAACAATAGATACTGCTCTTCAAATTGTACATTATGAAGAAGCTCCAGTTAGTACAATGGGAGCTACCAGCGATACTATTGATCATCATTAATCATAATAAAGAGGTTAGAAATGATCTCTTTATAACTCTGATATGGTTGGAGATTTACATAAATGTGTTGGCTCAAAGCAGTTAGTTACCTTGATACATTGGTATTCGGTTAGATTAGACAAAATAGTATTTTAGTAATAAATAGGCAGAACCTATAATAATCCAAGGCTTACAATGGAAACATTTAAAATTACCTAATAAACCAAACTATTGAATTTGTATGATTCGGGTAGCAAATGTTAGTATCTATTCACGACCCCGGCAGAAATTTAACTATTAAAGTAATTTAATACAATTTTTTAAAACATAAGACTGTGATTTTTACACCTCCAAGGTGTATTTTTTAAAGAAAAATACACTAGTGATTGATTTTCTGCCGGGGGTCGTGAATAGATAGTCTCCCCGTCAAAAGTCTAGAAGGATAATATATAATATGCTTAGCAGATAAAAATATATAGAGAATCCATAAGAAAAAGCTATAATATTGGCAAAAAACTTAAGGATTATCTGATTAATGCCGATAGAAAATATAACAAAGTTGCAAAGACAAGGACAGCTTTTTGGTTACAAACTGACCGAAGAATTAAACCACAATAATAAATTATATAAATTAAGATCATTAATAAATTGGTTTAGTTTAGAGGAATGGTTGTCAGCGAATGTTGATATTAAGAAATATGGTAGTAAAATATTTGGTATGACAGGTACTTTAGGCTCAAATGCTGAGGAGTCTTTGTTATCTGAAATATATAATGTAGATCATACGGAAATTCCTACTTATAAAGAAAAAAAATTTACAGAATTAACTGGAATAATAATTAAAGATAGTAATTGGCTTGATAGCATTATACTTGGAATATTAGAACAAATTAATCTAAGTAGAGCAGTGCTGGTTATTTGTGAAACTATTCAAGATGTTAAAATAATAAAACAAAGCTTAGAATTATTTAAAAGCTTAGATAAAAATGCTATTAATACAATTAAAACTTATGTTGATGAAGATGACGCAAAAATTACCAAGGATAGGGTAAGTTCTAGAGATGTAATTATAGCGACCAATATAGCTGGTAGAGGAACAGATTTAGAGACAGTCGAAGAGCTGAATCAATATGGTGGATTACATGTTTGCATTACTTTTCTGCCATCTAACCAAAGAGTAGAAGATCAAGCATTTGGTCGAACAGCTAGACAAGGTAGCACCGGCAGTGGACAATTAATTATTAGAGAAAGTGAGATTAGAAGTTTAGGTATAACAAAACCACTGGAAGATATTAAGATTCATGAAGTAAAAGAGTTTAGAAATGAAGTAGAAAAATTAAGAGTGCAGAATATTTTAGATAAAGTAGTAGAACTTGATCTTCAGGATAAATTATTTCATTGTTTTTCTAATTTGTATCAAGAGTTACGAGAAAAGAATAAACATATTGAAGGATTTCATTTTTTACTAGAAGACCTAAAAGAATATTGGGCTTTTTGGTTGGAACGACAAGAGCTTAAAGCCAACAATTTACCTGAATTAGAAACAATTACTCAAGAAAAAAAGCTAAAGTCAGAACAACATTCTTCTCTCAAAGCTATAGCAGAGCAAGTATTTGTAAAATTCACAGAAGAAGCAAAAATCTTGATAAAGGGGCAAAAGGTCTATCAAGATGGAATAGAAACTAATGGTAGTATAGCAGAAGCAGAGAGAATCATTCACAATCCTTATCATAGGATAAAACAAGCCGAGTATTTAGTACAGAAAAATAATTTACGCAATAATAAATTATCTAAAGCTGAAGATGCATTAAAACAGGCTATTTTTCTAAGCGGTAGCACAGAAATATTACCTAGTGCTGATATAATACTCTTTGAAGTGGAGATAGAACGTAGCTGGCATCTAATAAAAAAGTTCACCTCAATATTTACTGCTATATCTCAAGGAACATTCATTATTAAAGAGCCAGAATCATCAATACACCCTGCAAATTATAAAGATATCGCTAGAGAGTGCCTTGAAAGGGCAAAAAAACCTTTAGAGAAAGAAATTAATTATCTAAGAGAATTTTTTAAAATCAATAATGATTTTGATCTAATATTATTACCTGAATCTTCTAAGGATAGTAATCAAGATATGTTAAACCACACTAGCCTAAAAGCTTCAATAGTCTATAGAGCTACAGATACAGACTATTTCCACCTTAAGTCAAAAGAATATGATCAAGAAGTTGTTCATAAGATACATGGTATAATAGAGCTAGCAGAACTTCTAAATAAATATCAAAACGATATCAATAATAAACCTATTTGTATGCACTACTATAACAAGAACAATAATGATCAAAACACAGAGGATATAGATGACATTATAACAATCTATATATTAAAAGATAATGATCATATTAGCATATTATATGATGACCCTTTAGGCGATAAGATACCATATAATATAATATGGTTGCTTACAAAATATTGTCATAATCAACAAAAACAAATAGATCAGGTTGAACAAATGGAGCAATTAGCTAAAATGTTATTTCTTGAACAAGAAGGAGCTATTGTGCCAATGGCAAGAGAAGCAATAAAAGAGGAGACTACTCATAGTGGAAATAAAAAATCTTATCAAGAAGAGTTACTACAAAGGAACTTGTTATTAAAACATTTATACTCTAAATTAGTATGTTTAAAGATTCAGCAAGACAATATAGATGAGCTTATCAAGAAGCTTAGCAGTGCAACAGGGGACTTGATAATTAAGAGTAGAAGCTCCGAATCTAAATATTTTCAGAAAATTGACTCTAACAAAGAAGTGATTACTAGTGTTGAAATAGCGGAATTAGAGCATATCGGTTTAGGTAATATATATGGGTTGAATACCGTACAAGAACTAACTGACGAAACTATTGAGAATATAACGAAACAAGTATATAATGGTTTATCTTTACTTAAAACTGCAGAAGAGTTTCCTTTTTTATCTCTTATCATGAAACAAGTTGGTTATATCTTAATAGCAGAAGGAATATCTAATTTAACAAGTGAATTAATAAATCATAGAGAATCGTCATTATCTTGCAATCAATTATTTTATCTAAATGGCAGAATAATCAATGAAGCTATTAGTTTAATAGCCGAAGAACCAGTAACCTTTATTGAGAAAATTATGCAATATACAATTAAGTCATATCAAGAACTTATTGTACAAGAAAGCCTGCCGTCTGTGATAAGTTTATATGAAGAGCTACATAATCAACAAATTGCAATAATTCAAGAGTTCTTAGATAAGGTAAAATTTGATCAGACAAAGACAAAACAAGAATATACGAATTTAAAAGATGAAAAAGACAGTGAAGTAGTACCCTATACTGCGTATCAAACCCAAGATTTGGATCAAATGCAAGGACAAGAACGTGAGCAAGCACAAGATGTTGGATTGATTGGTTGTGATTGGGTTATATAAATTGTATTTCAGTTAATTACACTTTATAATAATCCACAGTCTATAAATTCTAGATAAAATTTTAACATCATTTTAATACTAGCCTTAAATATTAGCAGTGTGTTGATCTTTATTGGCAAGGAGAATAATTACTGCCCAACTAAATCTCATAGAATGAAACTATTTGGAATAATATAATGAATAAAGAAAGCGAATTAACATCTGAAAATATAGTAATACCTAAAATGAGAGTCGGAGACGATGATTTTAAAAGTCTATTGTTCAATAGTGATATTTTTGTTGATAAAAGTTTACTAGTTAAAGAGATTATTGAAGATAGTGGCAGCGTAATACTTATAACTCGACCAAGACTTTGGGGTAAAAGCTTGAACATGGATATGATCAAGAAGTTCTTTGAAATAGAGGTGGATGAGAGAGGTAAGCCTTTACCTCAAGAAAAGAGGGTAAATCATAAACTCTTTACTGGCGGTATAGTAGATTTAGGCTTTGATGAAAACAAAGAATTACAGCCTTTAAAAATTGCGGATGTAGTAAGGAGCATGAAACGTCAAGGTCAATTTCCAGTTATTTCTATAAGTTTTAAAGATGTAAAGGGTAGCAATTACCAAGACGTTGAGAGCGGAATAAAGAATCAAGTTACTAAGTTATTTGGAAAACATCGTTATTTAAAGCATTATATAGCAAAAGATACAAATTTACTGGATGACGTACAAAAGGAAAAATTAAACCGATATTTTACAGGAAAATTTGATAAAGAATATCTTAAAGATAGTCTAGGCTTTTTAAGCGAACTATTATATAAACATTTTAATCAAAAAGTTTATATATTGATTGATGAGTATGATACACCGATTAATAGTGCCTATATTAAATTTAGTGATAAATCAAAAGAGTTTGAACAAGTTCTTGAATTATTTCGTGGCATGTTTGGCAGCAGCCTAAAAGGTAATACTTGTGTAGAAAAAGGAGTAATAACTGGCATATTACGAGTTGCTAAAGCTAATTTGTTTTCTGATTTGAATAATGTTAGTGAATATACTTTACTTGATAAAAAATTTGCTAAATTTTATGGCTTTACACAAACAGAAGTTGATGCATTATTAACTGTTGTCCCCACTAAAACCAATCCTGAAGAAATTAAGAATTGGTATAATGGTTATACATTTGGTGACGAGGTTATATATAATCCGTGGTCAATTATGCAATGTCTTGCTCGTAATGGCGAGCTTGATCATTACTGGTTAGATAGTGGTGGGACTGGTTTAGTTGATAAGGCATTATTGTCAGATGAAATGCAAGAAGACTTGCAACAACTTGCTAGCGGTAAAATTATTGTTTCCTCGATTACTAAACAAATAAGTTTCAATGATATTAACTCACGATCAGGATTATTCAGCCTATTGCTATTTAGCGGTTACTTAAATCCAACTGTTATAGAGTCGGCAAAAAATATTTACGAATTATCTGTGCCTAATGAAGAAGTAAAATTTATATATGAAAGCAGATTATTACAATGGGTTAGTAATAAGTTACAAGTTGATACTTCTCTGTATTTTCCTCTTGCTAGTTTATTACCTGCCTACCGCTTAGAGGAATTTGAAGAACGATTGCAAGATTTGTTACAAAATTCTACCAGTTTCCATCAAACAGGAAATAAAAAAGCCGAGTTATTTTATAGTGGTTTTATGCTAGGACTTGTTAACATGTTATCTTCTAGCTACATCATAACCAGTGAACAGGAGTCAGGTAGTGGCAGAGCTGATATTATTATGATTCCTAAAGCTGGCAGGGAAGATAATGCCATCATTATTGAGTACAAGATTGCCAAAAATACAGAAGATTTAGCCTAGGTAGTCCAAATGGGATTAAAACAGATTATAGATAAGCAATATGATGTAAAGGTTAAAGAACATTCTCACGTCAAAAAGATCATTAAACTTTCTCTAGCTTTTTGTGGTAAAAATATGGATTTACAATATCAGGTTACAGAGCTTTAGTAATAGACTGTAAGCGTTTGAATAATCAGTAATTTTATGTCTATCGTGGTTCTGAAATTGTCCACTACGCCCCGCCATTCGGTACAAGTTGTCGTTTTTTCAAAAATATCGAACGGGAAACGTAGAGAGGTCTCAAGTTTTTTGCCCCTCAGTTTAAGGTTCTGAAATACGAAATTTATCATTTTGCGTTTTTGGGGCATTTCAGAACCTTTAAAAGTTTCATAGGCTTCAGATGCTAGAGTTATTAGCGTTGTAGCGGTATCAGTAAATTTATCGTCTGCTTCCTCATAAACTTTAATTAAACGAGCAATTTCATATTGGCGATCTTTTAATTGTTGTTTTTTTCTTTGAAATTCTTCTGTACTAAGTTCTCCATTGAGTCGCAAATCTATTAATGAATTTAATCTATTTTCATTTTCGGTATGTTCTTTCTTTAATGAAGCTGTTGCTTGGTCATGTTCAGCTTTTTTTAGCTCATTAGTGTTTCTTAGGTATGCAAGGGTCTCTTTTAGCATTTCCGGGTCTCTTATACCTATTCTTTTAAAAACCTCTTCTATTTGCTTTAAAACCTCATCTTCCCTTATATATATTTTCTTGTCTAAGTTCTGTGGATCCCAGGTAGCTAAATATGTCCATTCATCCACTTTACCGTTTGGATATGTTTTACTATGAATTTCAGATGTTACCATTTTGCCAGTTACTGCACAGGTGATTAATCCTCTAAAAAGAAAATCCTTACCACCATATTTAAAAGGCTTCTTTTTCCACCCTAAACGTACATCTTTACATGCCATAAAAGTCTCTTTTGTTATAATTGCTTGGTAACCATGTGACCACATCTCTCCTTTTACTCTCATCTCACCGTAATAAAATGGTTGTTGTATTAAACGATGTATAACAGTTTTATTTAGGTGACAATTCTTTTTACTTCTTAAGCCTAATTCTTTAGCCATGTTTACCATAGACCTAAGAGTATAGACCCCGCTCGCATATTCTTCAAATAGTTTTTTGATAATAAAAGCTCTAGACTGATCAAGAATTATTATGCTATTGCCACTTGCGTCCCTGCTATTTAGATAACCAAGGGGGGCTGGACCTATCCATTGTCCTTTACGCAATTTATGATCTAGGCTTCTTTTAACGTTATCACTTAAACTATCAACGTAAGATTGTGCCATCAATACATTCATTCCCCACATTAACCTTGCATGAGACTGAGAATCTTTATCTATTATGTAACCTTCTGTTCTAAAATGCAATTCTATCTTACCAGCTTTTATTGGTTCTTCTAGTAATGAAATTTCTGAGATTCTTCTTTGTACTCGATCTACTTTATCAGCAACTATAGCAATTGTTTCTCTATGGCTTTTAGCAAATTTGATCATCTCTTTAAATTGTTTGCGATCACCTCTGCTTGAAGATTCGATAATTTCAAAAGTTTCGATAACTTCAAGATTTTTACGTTGGCAATATTCTACTAATCTATATTTTTGAGCTTCAATTGAATACCCTTCTTCTTGCTCCCTTGTTGAAACACGAACTAAAATTATTGATTTTGTTGCTTTGTCTGGCATATTTTTTCCTTTGATAATAGTAATAATAAATTAAAGTTTAAATTAATAAGTATTATGCATTCAGAGATAGAACAAATACTGGACAAGTCAAGTTGAGTTTGCATTAAATTATCCAAGTAACCCCAGTATTAGAGCCAAGTGTAACATTTTTTTGTCATTGATAATTTTTGGTTATTGTAAAAATAATTGTTTTAACTCGTAGCAGGAGTAACTTTATCAAGTGGTTTATCATAGATACCCCTATTTAACTATTTTAAGGCTATTACACGGCTTTTTAGTATCATTATGGTACTACCCCCAACTTGGTCTTGAATTATTACGCTCTAAGTCTAAATATGGGCTTTTTTATTTATATGGGTTTGCTTTAAAATAGATAAGTTAAAAACTTAACCGAATGCCACTGTTTACATCGATCCCCTTATTGATATTCTGTATCAGATATGATACAATTGAGTCATAACAAATAAATTGTAGTGATCTTATGGCAGCTAAACGATTATTAGTGTCTTTAGACGAGAAAATATTTGATGAAATTGCAGGTCTTGCTAAAATCAACAATGAGTCCTTATCTAAAGTAGCAAAAGATCTTATTATAACTAGTTTGGAACTTCAAGAGGATAAAATATTAGCTAAATTAGCAGATGAAAGGATAGGTAATACTGAGGAATGGATTAGTCATACGGACACTTGGAAATAATGTATAATCTTCTCTATTCAAATCAAGTTATACACAAAGATATCCCTAAGCTTTCTACACCAGTTAAATCTTTAATTTAGAAGAACAAGCAAAAAATCTAGGATATACTTTGCTAAAAATGTGAAAATTTAGCAGATTGATTGATTTGTTTCCTAGAAGAACCTTAATGCTTAATTGTTCTTGACCCACAAATCCATGTTATATTGTTTGCAATATTCAAACATATCAACTGTATTAGGGTGGTGTATGCCAAATTCCTTAATTTGTGGCTTGCCAAAAAATTTGTAATTATATAAATCTTTGCTTTTACAGGCAGCTTTTGCTCCATGATTATACAAATAACTCATTTGGGCAACATTTTGACTTCTATCTCCATATAAATAATGATATATAACAAAAGCTTTTTTATAAGATTCTATAGCTTGATTCAGTTTATCTTGAGCAAATAAAATATCACCTTGTACTACATAAGCATCTGCTAAATAACGATTTTTAGAATAATTTGTGTTCTCTGCATTTTTCTTGTCTTCTGCTAAGAACAGGAGGATAGAATTACTAATATATTCATAAGCTTGATCTACTTTACCTAAACCTAATGCACTTCTTGCCATTATTGCATAAATATCTCCATCTTCATACTCATTGTGTATTGAGTTATATAATGATTGAACCTGAGTATAAGCTTCTTGATATCTACCCAAAAAATTCAACATATATGCTCTATACATATAAATTGTAAAAGCGTATGAGTCATTAATATTATGACCATTTTTTATAAATATTTCAATAACTTTATCTACACACTCTAAAGCTTCTTGATAGTGACCTTGCATCTCAAAGAATGAAGCTTTTATAATATATAGTGTATATATTTCATCTTCTTGTATTACTCTTGATTTTACTAGCTTTTCTATCTTTTTTAAAAGTTCTTCAGTTATTTTTATTTCACCTAAGAATATATAAGTCATAGCTAGATTAGAGAGAAGATTTAATTTAATAGCGTAATAATCAGCTTCATTATCAAGCTTATCTAGAATATTTAATGCTTTGGTAAAATAAGAAATTGCTGTGTTAAAATCCATTAATATTGTTTTATAATACGCTCCCACTATTCCTAAGTACCTAGCATAATAACATTTTTGAGATTCAGGCACTTGCCATAATTTAAATTCCTTATTTTTCTCTTTTTGATAAAACCAATCAAACATTTGTTTGACTTTGTTGGGGTAGGTGTTTGCGTGTAGAGCAAATAACTCCACCCTTAAGATAAGTATTGCGGATAGATTAATATTATATTTTTCAGAATTATTTAGAAGGATTTCTAAGTTTTCTGGTATAGTTTTGGTGCTTTTCCACAAATATCCTGAATAAGGACCTTTAAATTTAGGTAATTTGTTAATAATATTTTCTAAATATATTTTATTATTATCACCATTTAATTCCATTATTTTATTGCTGATTATATCATGCATTTCAAAAATAGGATTATCCTTGTTAGGATCAATATTACTGATTAGCATAAATTTAGATAATTGATATATATCATCATCTAAAGTATTTGTATTATCAGTAATGATGGTAAGCAGCTGTTTTGAGAAACTTTGATTATTGAGTAAAGCTATTTTATTAAGTAAACTTACTGCACTAGGTTTTAATTCTTGAATAGCCATTTTAATATTTGTTGTTATTTTATCAGTTGATTGATAGATTTTCTTTTTATATTCCTCTTTATCTAAACCTTTAATTTTGTTAAGTAATTGAGTTCCTTGCACTATCAATATTGGATAACCACTAAAAGATTGCGTTAAAAATTCGATACTGTTTTTATCTTTATTATCCAATAAGTTATTAGCTAAAGCTATAGTAGTAGACTCATCAAGTATGGGCATTGCTATAATATTAGGTAACTTTTCATTATCTTGCGAACAAAACACGACATGACCATTATGTTCCCATTCAACTAAATCTTGCACTTGCTTATTTTCATTAACTTTTAAATTATCAAACACTAATAACCATTTATTAGTAGGGGTTAAATATGATATTACTGCTTTTTTTGCCAAAGCAACTTTTTCAGATATATTAGTTTGTTTAACCATATTAAGTTGCTTGGCTAATTTTACAAATTGTTCATTAAGGTCTAAGTTACAATCAAAAAACCAAATTATATCGTAATTATTTTTATTCCCATAACCATACATCCTAATCAGTTGAGTTTTACCTATACCACTAGTACCAACTATACTTGCTTGTCTATATTTACTTAAATATTCATCAAGGATTTTAAGTTGTTGCTCATGATTGACAAAATAACTAATAGGGGTGATTAAATTAAATACTTGTTCTTGAGCAAAAGTATTACTATAAATAATTAGTAATATGAATAATGTTAAAAATTTTTTCATATAATGAGACTGTTGAAAAATAAATTATCCGGCTTATAGACAAGAAATCAAGCAATTTACCCTATAGCCCTGATGGAATTCGCTGGCTTACAAACTTATACTTATCATACCATCGACTTCTAAAGAGCCATTGCTACATTCAGTTTTTTCGTAAGCTAAGGTTCGTCTTATTTACCATCAATATTATCATTTTTCGCATATTCCGGATTGGAATTTGTTAAACTTTTATTACCTATAATGTCATTTCATCAATTATTTGGAGCAGTTTTTTAACTACAAACTTTACTCTCGGTATAATCATTACCTGAACTGAGTACTGCAAATACCACCCTTGCTAGCTTATTAGCTACCGCGATAACTGTTTTATCATAACCGTTTCTCTCAGATAAATTAAACATCCACTCAGTAAAACTTATTAATATCGGAGTTAAAAGATAACCATTGAAAAAAAGCTATTATCTGATCCGATAAAATTTGGTAAACCTTTAAAACATAGCTTCAAAGGTTGCCGCTCCCTCAGAATTGGTGATTATAGAGCGATTTATCAAATAGTAGATACAGCAATATACTAGTAATTCAACACCGCAAAGATTGTTATAATAATTCATAACAACAAAACTACTATACCCCAATATCCTCAAACTTACAGGTCATTGTGTTTATAGACTTACTTTGTCTATATTAAGGAGCTTAAATTACCTCTTTATTAATCCTTTCCAAGCAAATTTTTTCCGTCACTGTTTTTAATTTTTTAACTCTATCAATAAGGTAAAGTAGCTGTTCTTTAGTTATTCTATAATCTTTGTTATAGCGAGCCTCAACATAAGCCTGTTCAAGTAATCTAAAACATTGCCTTTGCTCAACGCTAGAATGAGGAAATATCTGCCATAATTCTTCATTGTAATTTCCGGCTATACTACCTAATTTTCTTATATCGTGTAGTTTAGGTTTATAGCTAGAAAAGACTAACAGGATAGCATTATAAAAACACTCAGTAGCTTGGTGTAACTCAAAAGCACACTTATTAAAGCTATTTCTTTGTAAAAATATATTACTTGCATCTATACACTCTACACCTCTTTCAAACCAGTATTCATAATCTTCTTTAGCTATTTGTCTTCTTTCTCCCCAGGGTAAGTTTTTAGCTTCCGCCAGCTGAAATTCACCGCTATCATATAAGAGAATTCCTTCTTTTTTTATATCAGAAAAGAAATAATGCCCTTTTTCAAGCTGAGTATTTACCGTCTTAATTGATTCTAGCACCAAAGTTACCCATAACTCAAAAGGACTTCTTAATGATTTTTTTTCTAACCTTTTTTCTATTTTATCTTCTATTGCTAACCCGGCAAGACCGGCATGTTTGCCTTTCTTCATGACTAACATAATATCGAGATCACTTTGATAGCTATAGGTAATATGACCTTTTTTATACTCATCTTGTACCCAATCACCTCTAGCGTAAGAGCCAAATAAAATAATCATCGCAATCTTATGCTTTGATACAGCGAGAATTTCTTTGACGATATTATCAAGTCTTTCTTGAATTATCAGGGAGCGTTCAGGTAAAACAGTTTTCATATATTTGTAATGCAGCTATCTATAATGTAGATTACTACAATCGGCATAGATATTGCAAAAAGAATTTTGCAAATTCACCTATATACAAGAAATCTTTTCTATAACATTTAAGATTTCATTTGAGTACCGTGATATTGTTGCAAGCAAAACATGCTCTTTTCTAGTGTAATAGATACCTTTTTAATTGCATCAATATTATTTACTATTTGTAACAAGGTCTATGAATTACACAAGTCCAAACTCCCTTATGAATCATATACTTCATAGTTCTCACCAACAATAGTACATGCATTTTTCTGCGGTATCGCTACTTGTATTAAGCTCAAAATTAAGTAGGATTTTACCATTTCTTCCCTCGGATTCTGCAATAGTAACAGCTTCTACAATTTGATCTATATTGTACTCAGTATCTATAGGCATTTTTATATCTGCCATAACAAAACTCTCTATCATTTGTTTAAATATTTGCTGTCTATAGCTTACTGGTTCACTATACACCCAATCTCGTAAATGATAAAATTCAAATTGTACATTTTTCTCCATTGCGTCAGTAAAGAAAAAGGCTGGAAGTTGTTGCCCAGACATTAAACCATATTGCAAAAATTTACCACCAGGATTAACTGCTTTTAACAGTGTTGCTCCTGCATCACCACCAATTGCATCTAAAGCATAATCAACCCCTTTGTTATTTGTAAATTTTAAAATAGCCTTAGTAATATCTTCTTCGTTTGAGTTAATCACTTTCTTCAAACCAAGTTGTTCCAGTTTAACTTTATTCTCAACACTCCTTACAATTGAAATCAAATCAAAACCCAAGCTTTTAGAAAAACCAGCAATAATATGTCCACAAATTGAATTTCCAGCATTTATTACAAGAGTGTCACTTTTATCAATTTTTAATTTATCAACTAATATTAACCAGCAAGTAAGAGGGTTAATATATAATTGTGCTGCTGTTCGATTATCAATTTCATCAGGTATTAAAACAGCTTCTTGAGCTGGAATAATGTTATATTCTTGCCAAGTACCTTTTCCTTTTAATGCCAGTATCCTTTTACCAATTAGGTGATTATTATTAGCATTACCAGCAACACAAACAGTTCCAACTCCTTCAAAACCAGCTATTTTAGGGAACTCTACTCTGTCAGGATATCTTCCTCTAATAGTTAGTAAGTCCGAAGGATTAATAGCACATGCATGCATTTGAACTAATATTTCATTATCCTGAAGTGTTGGTATTTCTAATCTAACAGTTTTTAATACCTCAGACGGATTACCAAACAAATTATACATGACTGCTTTATAGGCTTGGGGTAGGTTAAAATTCTTCATAGTCAATTTCTCACTCTATTTTCTATTTAATCTCTAAATTTTAAAAGATGAATATTTTTAAAATTATACCCCCTGTTTTTTGTTGTGGCTTTCTAGAGTCTCAGTTAACAGCTCTTCTACTTGATAACTAATATTTGCATTCTCAAAATCTGTGAAATCTATTATTATTTTGCTTGTAATTTTATTATTAGACTCTAGAAGTCCTATCAGTGCTATTGCTCCATTGTCAGTAATATTATTATAGCTGAGGTTTATTTGGCTGATGGTTCTATTAGTTTCCAAAGCTTTAACAAGCTGGACAATCCCAACATCACCAATAATATTATTATTGAGACATATTTTCTTTATAGTGTTATTATTTTTTAGGAGTCTTGCTAATATGATTGCTCCTTTATCAGTAATATTATTGCTACCAATATCCACTTGCTTTACAATTTCATTATTTGTTAGAACTCCTGCCAGTATATCTGCTCCCTCATCACCAATATCATTGCCTATAAGACTTATTTGCTTTATGGTTTTATTATTTTCTAGAAATTCATCTAGTATAATTAGTCCTTGAACCCCGATATTATTATATTCAATATCTATATTAATCAAACTATGATTATTCTCTAACAGTTCGATAAGCAGACTTAGTCCCTCAAGGTCAATATCGTTGTCGCAAAGACGTATTGCGGTTATAAGCTTATTATGTTCTAAAATTTTGCCAACTATTTCAATTCCTTCTAAACCTATACGAACGTCGATAAGTTCTATATAAGTTATATTATTGCTCTGCAAAACTTCTCTAAGTATTTGTGCAGCAATGTTAGTGATATTATTTATTTTTTCATTTGTTAAATTATTTTGTTGTGAATCATTTTGTTGTTGATTTCTGACATCGCTCGTCATACAATTAACCCCTATTGTTCGTTAGGAAAATAGACACTGAGGTTAGATTTAAAAATTTTGTGATTATTGCTTCTAACCTCGGTGCTTAACACCACACCACGTAGTATCATCTTCACACATATCTTTATTAATCCGAGAAGTACACCTTTTTGCTCACAATTAGTGATTTTCTTATAAAATTTATTATAATAGTGTTGAACTAGAGACAGTGACTAAAATTATTAAATAAGCACATAATTTGGCTATTAAAATCAAGGAAGTATTGAAAGAATGGGATGTACTCTCTGTATTTACCAACATATTCCTTTGATATCAATTCAATTTAGCATTGCTGGACTAACTAAGAATTACTTATAAAAAGTGATTAAAAATCTTGATGAAATAAGAGATACTATCACAGATAGCCTAAAACTTCCCTAGGTTATTTATAAAGTCTTAATTCATCAATGAGGAAATTACAATGAACTCAAGGATAATATCATTATTAAATATTTTATTAGCACAATTAATATTAATTAGTACCTGTAAGGCTGAGGGTAGTAACCTACCGAGTGCCAAAACTGGTAAATCTATATTACTACCAAAAGTGATGAGTCCTAATACAAGTACTAATATAACTATTATTTTAAATATAAATCAATCTAGCAATGATTCATACTTTACAATTGAGTTAGGGGCATATGAGAATAAAAGCCCATCATTAAAACTCACTATGGGATCGATGCTAGAGTTATATTCTCCAATCCAAGATTCAGCAAATGTTCATCAAAAATTACACATAGTAATGCGTCCATTTCAAGAATTGAATCAATCATTAAATGAGTATCCTAATACCAAAGAACAAAGTCTTGGATTAAAAAAGGAGTTATTAAGAGAGAAAGTATTCAGAAAAACTTATCCTCAAGAAATAAAGCTTCAAAATGAGGAAGTATACTCAAATGACCAATCACGTTACTACGCAAATAATCAATCACTTTACTATTCTATCTTAATACCGAGTTTTAGAACTAATAGTGTCCTTGATTTGTTAGGCAGCAGTAAACTAGATGTCTGGCGGGCAGCTTGCCGACAAGCTTATGCAGATAGTTCAAGTCTATGGCGAGCTTTTAACCCAAAACATATTATTGAACCTGAGTTACGGGATATTGCTAAATATTTCGAAACTTACAATAACAAATTAACCAAGGAAGAGTTTGAGCAAAAATATGGTGAATCAGGTTTAAAGTATGACCATAATTTTACCGTTCAATTAGTAGAGGATATTTTAGAGAGGAAAAAGCAGCGAGAAATTAATGAATATATAATTGTTGCAGGTAAAGGCGGATTAATTGAAGTTATTGTAAAATTTGGACTCGAGGTGATATTTGGTAATCTGTTCTTATTAACATTGCTGCTAGCTTCGTCCCTATTGTTGTGGGCAAGTAAGATGGGTGGCAATGGCTTTAAAAAATGATAAACTAGCTAACTCCCAAAAGTATAGAGGTTTTCCTCTATCAATGATTTTTTGGTAAAATTTGTTATAATAATGCTAAACTGGAGACAATAGAATTATTATTAAATTAAACACCTAATTTAGCTAATTAAGATTTAATGTGTGGCGACATTAATCAGAAATATCAAGTCACTACACATTCAAATTTTTTATTTCATTACCTCAAATAGCTACAATCTTTAAAAAATAAGGGTAAATAATTTTATTAAAATTTACCACTTAAAGCATCAAGTATCACTTTATTATTGGCAATAATAGCATCTAAATATTTTATGACTTGTTGTAAATATAAAGAGAAGATATATTTTATTTGTGATAATGCTGGGTATCATAAGTCAAAGAAAGTAAAGGAGTATCTAGTAAATAGCAAAATAGAATTAGTATTTTCACCTCCCTATAGCCCTAATCTTAATCCGATTGAACGATTATGGAAATTTATGCATAGAATTGTAACAAATAATAAATTTTACCATAATTTTGCTCAATTCTCAGAAGCTATAGATAGATTTTTTGCTAATATTGATAAATACAAAGGTAATTTGCTTACTCTTATAACTGATACTAATTATCTTTCAATATAGAATTAATAGGATTAATAATCCAGTTCCAACTAGTGATAGACTTAATAATTTGAGGACTTGCTTCCTACCACCTCTTTTAGTTTCTTTTAATACTGATTCTCCGAGTTTGTAATAACTGTATGAATTTGCCTAACTCGACTAATACTGTACTAGTTACGACTTAATCTGACAATAAGTAATAATCAGGCAGCTTGATAAGTAATAGCCAAGTTGTCTGATATTCTCTCTATATTACTAATATTTTTATCTTTAGCAATATAAAGTGAATCTCTAAAAGTTTGCATTGGTGTTTTACCAAAGCAATGTTTACCTGAATGAGGTCTTTCGTTATTATAATTTGTAAGCCAAGTATCTATATCAGCTTGTAACTCATCTAATGTATTATAGAGCTTTTTACGGAATAGAATGTGATAGCACTCTTCCTGCATAGTTTTGTGAAAACGCTCACATATACCATTAGTTTGAGGGCTATATGCTTTAGTTCTAGAATGATCTATATTCTCAATACCAAGATATAGTTGATAAGCATGATTCTCAGGTTTACCACAATATTCCGTGCCTCTATCTGTAAGTATTCGAAGCAAAGGGATATTATACTTTTCAAAAAATGGAATAACCCTATCATTCAAATGGTCTGCTGTAGTAATAGCTGTTTTCTCGGTATAAAGCTTACAAATGGCTACCCTAGAGTAAGTGTCTACAAAGGTTTGTTGGTAGATACGTCCTATGCCTTTAATGTTTCCAACATAATAGGTATCTTGAGAGCCAAGGTAACCAGGATGCATGGTTTCAATCTCACCAGTTGCTTCACGTTTATTCTTGATTTTCTCAAGTGCAGCAAGTTGTGCATCACTCAAAATAATACCATCATTTGCAACTTTAGCATCCAATGCTTTTAGACGTTTTTTGAAATTCTCTAGATCATGACGTAGCCAAACAGACCTTACTCCACCTCCAGAGATAATGATACCTCTCCTACGTAATTCATTAGCAGTACGTTCCTGACCATAAGCAGGAAATTCAACAGCTATATTAACTACTGCATCCTCGATATTAGCTGGAACACGATTCTTCAAACATGGCTTCTTTCTAGTCATCTCAAACAAAGATTCTGCTCCACCTTGCTCATGCAGTTCCTTATAGCGGTAAAATGTATCTCTGCTATAGCCCATTACTTTACAAGCCTGCGATACGTTTCCTAGTTGTTCTGCTAATTGTAATAAACCAATTCTTGGCTTTATGATTTTTTCTTGATATGTTGTCATCTGACAGTCTCCTTAATAAGAGGTTGTTAAAATTTGCTGGGTACGATTTTATTCCATATTTTCGTACCCAACAACTCCAAACTGTCAGATCAAGTCTTTACTTTTACACCTAATCAAAGCAGGCATGTATGTCCCCCTCAAAAATCCATTCAGCAGATCGCTTTCTAGATAGTACAGTAAAGCATTGTTCACTTGCATCTTTCGTGGATCTTTTCGGTCTGAAGCCGTAGGAATTTAAGTCCGCTCTTTCTTCTGCTATTGGTAGTAAAGCTATGTGCCACAGGGCTTGCATTGCTTTATCTCTCATAGTTGGGATCGAAATTGGTCTAAATTTTCCTTGTTGCTTCTTAGACACATATATCCTCCTTGACGGTAATGGTTTATATCCATGTCGCTTAAGTGATAGAGCAGCTTGTATTTTCTGTTTTGATGTTTTCCAAATAATACCATCAACACCAGGTGTTTTGCCACCTTTATTGAGTACAACTCTTTTTACCGCTAAACATTTAGCATAAAATGAGCAAGTCAGGATTCTTTGCAAGGCTTTCACCCTACCTTTCTTCCCTTCTCGTTCTGCCTTAGCAATACGCATTTGTAGTCGAGTTACTTGCTTATCAATCTTCTGCCATGAGAGATCATCCCATGTTTTAGCTGTAAGAGCTGAAGAGGCATCAGTAAATATTGCTATTTCTGTCATTTGCGTTTCTTCATTATTTCGATTCTCCAAATTTTCTTGCTATCTAGAACCAGCTGGACGTAGGCACACTTTCGTGTCTGATCATTTGACCAGTATCTGCCTCATTACAAAGCAGCATTAGCTTTTTCCAGCATCCCAAACCTGCACGATTATCAGTATCCCTCACGAGATGCATTCCTAAAGATTGCTCTTTAGGAATCGTACAGGGTTTCCACGTTCCATGTTAGAAGTATGCCGGGTTAGGTGTCTGCTTTCGACCGGGAAATATAATGACCACGAGAATGCATAATAAATGCATTGCTCCGATTTCCATTACCATTTTGGTTCAAGTGTATCAACGACTTTCACTTGTTTATAGTTACGATCTTTATCACAGATTCAGTTGCCTTCACCATACCGGCTTGCTTGCACTCACCCAATATGTCGTTATCAGGAGGAACATCTTCTCGCGATTCAGTCCCCACATAATTGCTTATGTTTCGTTACTTTGTCAGGGTCGCTGCTTTATTCAGACCCCTAGCATCATCCGGTGGTACGAATGGTCCTCTCTGAAGCGGAGGACAACTCCTTAACATAGCCTCGTGTCGCAGTTATTAATCTTTAACGCTGGGACAAGGTGACTTACTCCTTCACAGCTAATATTGTTGTTGCTTAAATCTATTTTGGTTACTATATTGTTGTTTTGCAAAAACTTCGCAACTATCTTTGCTCCCTCATCGTCAATATTACTATTACGAAGATTTATGTGGGTTAGCGTTTTATTATTTTCTAAAGCTTCGCTAAGTAGCTTGATACTACTACCAATATCATGGTTGCTAAGATTTAGATAGGTCAATTTTTCATCAGCTTGTAGTTTTTGCTTAGCGTATTCTAGTTCAAAAGAAATATCACTTGTTAATTTATATTGTTTATTATTTTTTTGTTGATTTTTAATATTGCTCGCCATACAATTAACTCCTATTTTTTGCTCTTTTAGAAAATAGACACTGAGGTTAGATTTAAAAATTTTGTGATTCTTTGTTTCTAGCCTCGGTGATTGACACCACACCACGTGGGTCACTACTAATATATTACCCTAATCACTAGTAGAGTCCAGAGAAGTTTTAGCACCTAGGGTATTTTTTTGAAATTCGATAGATCAGTGGTAAAACGGAGACAGTGGCTGAAATTATTGTTATAGTTCGAGGCTAAATAGTTATAGTAAAATTTAATTAACTTTTCTGTAACAAAATTTTAATAGTTTTTTTCTTATGATGAATGTGATTTAGTTCTTGTTCAAGATGTAGTTTTTCTGCTTGTTGTTTTGCCTTGTTGCAATAATTCAAGGCTTTATTGAAATGTCCATTGCTGAGATAAGGTAACCGTCTGTAAAGGTGGTCTAGAATTATTATTTATTCTAGTATAATATTCCAAGGGAAGAAGTCTGCAATCTTATGGGCTTTATAATCCTGAGTTGTTGCAAGCACTTTTTGCATGTATTTACAAGGATTGATGTTATTTAATTTAGCAGTTTCGATAATGGAATAGATAATAGTGGCAGTATGACCACCACTGTCTGATCCAGCAAAAAGCCAGTTCTTTCGCCCTATGGCAATTGATCTCATTGCACGCTCTGCGGTATTAATGACGTAAATTATGTTAATATAACCAAACTGATCCCAATTTACATCTCAGAAAAAGACACAGTAGCATTTATTCCTCTAACTGTAGGCATTAATGGATGATGTGAACGTGAAGAGAGTTCATCTTCTGACTTCATACTAGCTAGTGCTTGAGTTAACATATTGATATTAGCGTTTTGTAGATAGTTTGTTGGTTGAGAAAGTGGATTTTCTCTTCCTGCTAAGCATTTATTAAGTGATAACCATTTTTGTTCTTGTTGAATGAGTTGCTGCTGTAATGCAGGCAAATCTTTATTTACTCTAGCCAATAATTTATCAGCCTGTTTCTGTGTTGAGGCAAATGCTATTTTAGCAATATGTTGTTGTACTACTTGTTTACATAATAACTGTGGAATGACTTCTAATTGATTTGAATCAAGTTTTTTCCGCACTATTTGAATCGCTGACTGTATAATACTATTATCACTGATAATACGACGCACTGGGGTTATAATTCCACAGGCTAGTGCATGGCTTAATACCGTATCAATGAATTCATGTACTAAATTATTTGCTCTTATATCTAATGCAATACTTGCTTTACCATCGTCTGAAGGCAGATTAGCTACTGCTGGTCTATATCCTGTCCATTTCCTTGCCAATAATATTGCCCAGGTGAGATTGCCTGTCATATCAATATTATTAACCAGGTAATCTCCCATTTCTAGTATTGTTTGACCATTTTTTGTAGTAGGTATTTGTTGAGTAATTAATGGCTGTGATTGTGAAAAACAATTAGGAACTTCAGAAGGAGGTAGTGCTTGCGTGTTAGATGTCCAGCTAGTAGGTAATAAAGAGAAAATTTTTGCTCCTACCTTTTTAGCTAGGTTAATAGGCCAAAACTGTAGACGATTAGCTCCTGAAGCTGCGACTGTATTATGTTCTTCTCGGATATTTAAAGTAAGTTTTTCTGATTGCTCATTGTCAGGTGATTCTAATTGATCTACCTCTAGATATGGCATCAATGCTCTCTTTTTTCTTGCACCATGGTCTTGTTGCTCAGAATGTCTGCCAGTTAGCCTTTCTGCTTTTAAGATTTTGCTTATTAATTCAGGCAATGTTTTTGCCTCTTTTATTGAGATATGATGATCTTTAAATTTTTGCTCCATAAATTTAGTAAGTTGGTTAACAAAAATCTGACCAACTGTCTCACCATCATCGTGATTTCTAACTTTTGTAGAGTACCCATCATGCACTTTTCTCTTATTCTTATCTTTTGTAAGTATCCTGTCTTCAAGAGCAAGCATAGCTTTTACGCCACCTATCTCATGTCCTTTAACCAGCACCACCTTAGTCTTCTTATCCTTCTTATCCTTCTCATGGAGAGATTGCAAACCCCTATTTCCACCAATCATCACTAATATACCTGCTAAATTATTTCTACCACGTTCTGCTATATTGATATTCCTATGAAAAATATCTATCATGTTAAGTTTTGCTTTATCATCCTTTGCTGTTTCATACCCTGTAGCACTCTTGTCATTCTGGACAGATGCCCATTTCTCTTCTATCTCTTTCCTTCTTGCTAGTAGAACCTGTACATCTTGATATGGCAAGTTGTTAGTAAAAGTATAAGGATCATTTTCTGTACCTGTACCACTTTTAACAGGTGCAAACGCTACATCATTTCCAAAGATATTAGTTACTTTTATCACACCTTGTTCGTCTTTAATAAGATACTGGACTTTTTTCTTTTGATCTGTAGTCATGTTTTCGGTATACTTATTATAAGCTACTAATTCTGCTAGTGCTCTACGATGTTCTCGATTATTTTGCTCAAATATATAAGTTGTGATTTTTTCTTTTTTCTGTTTAATTGTGCCCTCATAAATAATGTTATATATCGGCTCGTTTCCATCGTGACGCTTGATAGTAATACCTACGTCAGTAAACAGAGTATCATCAGAATTCAGATCTACTGTATATTCTCTATTAATAGGTGTATAGATGTTATCGTTAGCTCCTACCTGACCTTTAAGTTTATCTAACATTTCGTCAAGCGTGCAGGTCAATTTACGTTCTATACCATCTACTTTGAATTTCAACTCGAAAGAGTAACCGTTATCAGTGCTAGGCTTTAATTTAATATCCGTCACTGGTGATTGTGGTAATATTAGCTTTTGTTTTTTGGGATTAGGAGTTTTATTATCGGTATCAGAAGCAACTACACAATTTTCACCAAAGTTTAATTTTGGACTACGCCTTTTACGCTTTGCTCTACGACAACCTAAAAATTCTGCATCTCTATCAGGAAATATTGTCCGTTTTTTTTGAGATAACTGCTCATCATCTGCTTGCCATTTACGTAGTTTGCTAGGTAATGAAGTTTCAACGTTTTGATGTACTTGCTTTTTGATTAATTGTTTTAACGCTTCTGGCGGATTACTTTCTCCGTTTTTCCACTTTTCTAACCCACGCTTAAAAAAGTTTTCAGCCTCTGTCTTCAAATTAGGTGAATTATCTAATTGTGGGAACAACTTAGAATGCGTTAATTTATCTTGGGCAAAAGCTTCTTCTATTAAATGCTTATACGCTATTTCCCTGCGGAATCCTTGGATATTGTCCACAAGACGATGCCACAACTTTGTGCCAGTATTTTCTGTATTTTTAGGAACAGAAGGTAATGTGTTAGGTTGTTGTTTAAGTTTAGAGCTACGTGCTAATTTCAACATCGAAGATGCATCTTTGCCGAAGAAAATTCCATTTAACACTCCTTCATAAGTAGAAAATTCAGATGCACTCCAGCGAGTAATATCTAGTTCACCATTTGCACTACTTCCCATATAATAGACCATTACTATGCCACCTGCTACTTTATATAACGGATGTTTTGGATTTTTAAGGATAGATTTTAGTGGATGTGTTGTTGACGAAGTTAGTTTACCTAGCTTACTGAGCTTCTGAGACTTGGTAGTGAGTTTACCTAAGCCACGTCCTATCTCTCCAAAACTTTGTGGCCAACCCATACCAGTATCAAATCCATCCACTAAAGCAGACAAAGTAGCTGGATTGCTAAGATCCCACTTCCAAAAGGCGGATTCTCCATTATTAGCCCTAACCCCAGCATAATAAGCCATACTCCCACCTGCAGAATAACTAGCAAAAAGAAATGCTTTTTTGCCAGTAGCACCAAATATTTTATTAGCAAAATTATGTACCCCTTTCATTCCCCCTCTTATTCCAGTAAGAGTACCAGCTCCCTGAAACATAGCATTCCAGATATCTGGCCTGTCCCACTGCCACTTTGTGAGATCCCAACCTTGGTTAGAAGCACCACCTAGATACATACCTCCTGCTACAAGTCCAATAGCAGCAGGCCCTGTAGCAATAATACCAACTGGTAATAATGCTCCTCCTATCCTTCCACCAATCATACCTAACCAAGTTCCTGAATCTTCCCAATCCCAATCCGCAGGATTCCACCGATTATTAGCTGCAGCTCCTCCTAGATAAGCACCTATAATAGCCGTAGTAATAATTATAAGCTCCAGAACAAGTTCACCATCAGGATCTACTAATGAAATAGGTGAATTACCTGCATACATATAAGGACTAAAATATTGTGCCTTTGGATCTGGTTGGTAGAACCGACCGATACTAGGATCATATAATCGTGCATGATAATTATAGAGTCCAGTTTCTTGATCCCATTCTTGACCAGTATAGCGGTACATAATATGGACTCCAGGATCATTACCATAAGAACGCATCATTTGACCGTATGGTAAGTAATCATATGCTGCTACTACTTGTCCTTTTCTAATTACTAATCGAATCGAGCCTTCATGATCAGTAGTAACACTATAAAATTTATCATTACGAATGAACCCAAGCAGTCCACGTGGTCCATACAAATAAGCAGTAACGATCTGTTGAGTATGAAGGGGTTTAGGTAGATAGTTAGTATGCCGATCAACTAGCACTCTACCTTGTTCATCGCGTAAGTAATAGGTTTCGTGGCTAAGTAGCCCTTTAGCAGTCAGCACTTGTTTTAATACTCTTTCCCCCTGTGCATCATAGTAAAAACGTAAGGTACGCCCGTCGGTAAGCTGTATCTTAGTAGTACGCTGAGAAGTAGGGTGGTACTCGATATGCTCAATACCCTTATGTAAGGCTTGAATTACATTACCCCCCGCATCATGCTGCATAGGAAAACTTTGTTTTAGTTCTAATAAAGATGGTCCAGCTATGGTAATATTTTGAACTTGATTATTAGTAGGACTATAAGTAAGTTCAGTTCGATGAAAGCCAGTATAAAAGAGATGGTGATTACCATTAGCATCAATTTTATATGACTCTACATCAAAGGCAGTTTCACCTAGTGCATAAGCAAAGTGTTGTGAGAGTACTCGTACGATATTTGGTGTAAAGGTAGAGTAATTACCTAGAATAGTGGTAAAATTCTTATTTAAAGCAGATGAGATATTAATAGTTGGTGTTGGCAGATAATTCTTAGCAACTAACATCTGATAAATATCTTTGGCTATCTTTCTATCTTGAGCAATTAGTAAGTCAGCTGATTGCTGGTCACTATGTCCCATCCAAGTTAAAAATACTTCTATAAATTTATCTAATAACAAGGTTTGTCTTTGGCTAATATATGATATAATTAGTAGTTTAATTGATGACATATCAATTTTGTGATCAATACGTAACGCTGCTAAATCAGCCAATAAATCTACATCACGGAAAACTGACTCTCCGCGTTTACCAATTGCAGTAGATGAATCTGCACGTTGTTGATCAGTAATTATATAACCAGCATTCGTTAATAACTGCCAAATATCTTGCGATTGCTCTGTAGTTAAGCTAGGAATTGCTTTAGCAAAACTATTCGGTTGTAATGGTCCTATAGAAGCTTCATCTTCATTAGTGAAATATTTCGCTTTAACTAGTTCTTGATGATTACCATAAGCATAACGGTGACCATAATAATGTGGAATCTGCTTCTCAGCTACTAACTCAGCTAAACGTTCACCAGTTTTTCCCTTGCAAATTAGCGGTAATGCAGTTTCTATTTTTGGAATATATAATTTCACTGGTTTACCAGTGCTACTCAGATAACCTGTACGTTTTAAAGCACGGATACATATTGGTTCGGAACTATCAGCGATTGCATCTTCTTTGATTTGAAACCATCGCCCATCAGCATTTACTGGCCAACTAGCGTTAAATACTGTTTGCATTACCATACCATCGCCATATCCTGCATGACCATAACCTTTTTCTGTATAGGTAACTTTTTCAGTTAGAAATGGGTCTGATAATTGTTCAAGAAAGCCAGGAGAATTATAGTGGTAGTTACGAGTGAAATTATATAATGTATTAGGCTGATATTGTTCACTGGCTAGTTGGTTACTTGCATAGTAGGTAAAATTGGCATAATAGGTAGGATTATTAGGCGTACCTAAACCAGTTAGTTGACCTAACCTATTATAGCGGTGTACTAAACGTAATGGTTGACCATTAACGGTTACTGGATATTCCAGTGTGTATACTCTACCATCTACATATTGTTTTTTAAGTTCTATCAGTTGATCAGCTTCAACCTGTTCTGATATAAGCAGAGTGCTTTTTGCTATTATCTGTTGCTTTGTATCAAATTGCAACTCTTCAATCACTGGGGTGTCATTGGCTGTGATGTTCTTATTATAAGTAATATATCGTTTTACACGTCCACGTAATAATGGATCAGGATGATCATCAGCGTAATCGACTCGTTGATATTCCTGTGCATTACTTGGTATAGTTTGTTGTTGTAAGTACTGTTGTAAATCAGAAATAGATAACGTTTGATTTAAATAGCCGGTACGACTAAGCTGACCAAGTGAATCATAGTCAAAATACACTATCTGGCTGGTTTGATTGCTAGTATCCAAAGATGCCATAAAACGCATCTGACCAGCAAAGTTATATAGATATTCTACTCTACCGCTATCAGGGGTAGTTTTACTTATTAAATGACCAAGTTCATCATAGCTAAATCTAGTTGCTAAAGCTTGCTGCCATCGCTTTTCCTCTATAGACAGGTGCTGTTCACCAACCTTACAAGGCGTTAACATGCTGAAAGTATTTACCTTTTCATGATAAAGTGGAGGTAAGATTTTTACCAAGCGATTTTTAGTATCATATTCATAGGTACTCAACAGATGGTCATAGCCTAGCACTTGTACATAGAGACCAACCTGATTATGCTGTAGATTGAAAATAGAGACATGTTTACTACCATTCTGTATGTGTTTTTCTTTTTGATAATAGCCTTGATCAGCTGGAAAACGGTTACTAAGAAAAGCAATCTCTGCATTTCGACTGAACCGAGTTTTATATTTACCAGTAATTGAGAAATCTCGACCAGGTAAACCTAAAATTTGTTTCTCATTCAGTGGATTACGAGCATATTCAGTGCGTGTATAGGCAAACCCTTGATCATCAGGATTTAACCGATCAACCTCGCCATGCAGGTGTCCAGTAGGCCAGACTGATCCTTGATCAACAGGATCAACCTTACTAACAAAATTAGGACGGTAAGCCAGTAATGGCTGATTTGGGCTACGGTGAACTCGAGTTGTTTTGGTAGTAATAGCTGCGCGACCTAAAGCGTCATATATTGTTTGAGTAACTTGAGCAGTCCTTGCATCCTCTAACTGAATGACTTGAGTTTTTTCACCTAAGTCATTATGGTATTCTATTTGTAGCTGAGGACGATTCATCACCAAGCAATCCTCAATCAATACTTGATCTTTTGCTTCTAATGCAAAAGAAGCCCAAGGATTTAACCTATCAGTATTTGTTCCTGTCACTGGTAATGTTTGATCAAACAATAATACTCCCTCTAACCAAAGCCATGCGTGGTTTTGCTCAAGCATTACTATCACCTCTCCTGCTAGAGGCAATGGCACAATAGAACTACCAGTAGGTAGAATTAGACTAGTAATATTACCTAGTTGACGGGTCAATTGGAAACTACCTATTTCTTGCCAAACCCAAGATAAAGAAGCCTGTGAGCCTTGTAGAGCAATATAGCACCGCAGTGCAGCAGCTTTATCAAATAATAGTGAATTTGCTTTAATACGACTCTGCTTTTGACCTTGTCTATGCCATAACTGCCCAGGAGCGATATACCAAGCATTTGGGTTATCTAGATTCCAACGGCTACGCAAAGAATATGTATCAAAGGTTTCATAAAACCCACTTTCTGGTTGAAAATTTAAACGACTTGGCTTATTATGGTTAATCATACCTCTTTGTGGTGTAGGTACTAAACGACCTGTTTGACTAGTAGAAGTAAAGCTTTCTAACTGTCCATCCTCATCCAAGCTAGCTACTTTTTGATTTAGGCGATTGTAGATAGTTCTAGTCACTAAACCATCTGCTTGAATAACTGCCATAGATTTTCCAGTTGATGGATGGTACAATGTTGCTTGAAACTCATGAGTAATAGGAAAAAAACGAATATGATCTAAATCAACTATTTGTTGAGGTTGAGATTCTACTCGAAGGGTGACCGTAAAATTAGAAGCTTCAGGCTCTAGCAAAATAGGGGCTGAAGTATTATTAACTGATGCTATCCTATGAGCATGATCGAAGTAACTTTGATAAATTTCTTTGACTAACTGAAAATCTACCAACAATTCAAGGTAAAACCAATCACCTAACTGCCGTTTAACTTCAGCTAGCAATCCAACGATTTCATGTCCACTGGTAGTGCTGAGAATAGCTTTAAGATATGGTGCAGGAGCATTTAATGTCAATGGTGTACTAGGACGTAACCAACAGCTAGCAACATAGGTAGTTGCTTGATAACGTGGCTGGAATGTTCCTTCTAGGAAATCAGAATTTGCATCTAGGGTTTGATTTAGTCTTAAATAATTCTCTCCAGTAAATGCAAAATTTTTTTCAACTACTTGTGCTCCAACAATCTGCCAAGTTTTCTTGGCTATACTGCTATTGGCAATTAGTGTACCTATCTGATTATTTTCATACGATTCAAACCCATAATAAGCAGTCATTTCATCATCTAAACTATAGGGAGAGAAATCACTGATTAGCAATTGCTTGCTACGATCCCATAATAATGAGGGATTTTCTTCAGAAGATTTATTGGTTGCAGTAGATTCTTCCGTAGAATTCTCTTTCTTAGGAAGTGGCAAAACTAGCTGACCGCTAGCATCAAACCATTTCTGGCTTGTTGTTACGTTACGGCTGTTAACATGGTAAGATTGTGTCTCCTCATACCAACCTGAAACACTTTTATTTGCTGCTGGAATGGAGATTACAGTTTGAGAATGAACTAACCCATTACTGTAAGTTCTATTATAATAACGCTGATATCCCGTTATTTGATTGATTCCATCAGCAGTTAATTTTAATTGATTAATGAATAGCTGAGGATCAGGTGATATTAAAGTAGATACAGGGCGTACTAAACATTTTTCTAGTGTTGATTCACGAGTTGTTGTTATTAAATTTTGCCAATCACTTTTTAATATTAGCTGCTCGTTACTAAATGTTTGTTCTTTTCCTAATGTTCGTCCATTATCTTTAAAAGTTAATATTTTTATTGAATCTGCTGTTGTCTGGTAGGCCAAATAAGCAGGGTATCTATTAACTAGCTGTCCTGGAGTATGAAGGTGCAACTCTTTAAGAGGCTTGCCGTGCTTACGTTTACGATTATCTTGGGCATATAGTTTAAATAATGACAGGTCATTATTAGCTGATTCCAAAATAAAATGCTTATCTAAAGGAATTTGGGTAGGTGCTAAAGTTTCACGTTGCCAACCAGTACCAGTAATACGCCACGCATCATTGTCATGATGAACACCTTGCGAATTGAATTGAATTGAAACATAGGGCTTTAAATTGAGTAAGAAATTGTTTTTAAAAAATTCTTGAAAATTTTCGTGTTGATTGAGCTGTTTTAGTCGTTCCTCCATAGCATCTTCTTTTCTATTCCTATTTCTAATTTTTTTAATATCTTCAACAATTTTTCCTGAAATTCCATTAACCTTTAACTTAAAATATCCATCTTTTAATTCATAAGCTAAACGGTAAGTACTACCATCATATTCATGGTTGTGAGTCAATTGTAAGATATTTTCTCTATGTACCTCAATTTTTTGCCTTTGGTTAATTCGGTGTTGGGCATCCAGTAAAAATAGATAAACATTAGAGAGTAAGGAGCTATTATGTTCTTCTAATACACTTAATGAGATGAAATTATTAAAAATTTGTAACCCATGTTGATTTAACGATGCTAGTAATTGTTGCCGTGTATCATCTGCTAAATCAAAACGTGCTAGGATTTGTCTTGTACTTGTTATATCAGCTATATGATAGGAAGCCCAATTGGCTTGCGGATTACGATAAAGCAATCTTAGCTGCCCACCATCATAAGTAACTATTGACCGATGGTGAATAGCTAGTTGGATAATAGGTCTTGGAATATTAAGCATAGTTGTATTCCAACTAGCTTGGTTATTGGCAGCCTCTAATAATCTTAGTTGATAAGAATTGGGTTCTGCTACCACTATCATTGTTTCATCAAAACAAATTAGGGTTTCTTTACTGAAACTATGTCCAGTAGGTCTAGACCAAGTTTGCTCTTGGCGATTAACTAGATATAATTCTCGATTTTGGTTATTTTCTAAAAATACAACAAATGAGTTATTATAAGCCTGCAGCACATAATTTGAGTTAGGTGATTGTGTTGTTGAAGCAGGTAACCTAGCATCAATTACACTTTCAAAAATAGCCTTAGTTAACTCCCGATTCATGATTCGGAAGCTAATATCACCAATTCTTGAAATATGATCGTGATAGGCCATAACTGCATAGTCTGATCCATAGGCTATTTGGGTTTGTTTCCCAGCTTTATAACGCAAAGTAGCAGCATAAGCGAGCGAAGGAGTAGTAGTCGTGGCATAGCTAAAACCAACCATTGATCCACTAGACAACTTACAGTTTTTAATGACTGATTTACCTAATAGATACTGGTAATCAAACTGCAGTATAGTTTCACTTTGTGGTAATAATTGCTGCTCAATTGTGGTTAATAACCGTTGTTTATGATCTAATTGATAAATAAATCGCAACTTTTGTTGATAAGAATCAGTAATAAGACTATACCCATGAAGGTAATGACTCTGGCTAAGTTCTACTGGAAAGTTAATATTACCTTGAGCATCAATAGGGTTAGGAGAAGTATATTCATCTTCTGTTTTAGGGGCGTAGTCTAAAACCAACTGCATCTGTTTAGCATCACTAATGGTTTTAAGCCGCACTGCAGAACTATATTTTTTACCACTATTAGACAAAGCAGCATTATCTATCTCATAGTGATAATAGAGAGCCTGATCATTATGTTTAGCCAAACGGGCATTTAAATACCAAGCAATTACCAATGGTTGCAACTGACTCTGATCACGACCAGTGCCACGCCAATTAGGCCATGCCAAACTCCATTGTAAAGCATCTGCAGCTACAGAATGGTTTGCTTTACCATAAATAGCTTGCTCTACTTTATCATTTAAGATCCAGCGTTGTTCTTGTTGGTGGTATTCTATGTCTACTTCGGGTTGTTCAGCTAATTGGAAACGACGTATCTGCCCTTCACTAGAAATCGGTTCTAGAAGTTGTGGGCGTCCCTGCATTACTAAGTAATACTTAGCATATTCAGGATAAATGCTTCCCTGGTGATCAACTAATATATAATCTTGCCCCAATGATATTGACCAGCCTACACCAAGTAGCCTTTCTGTTGTTACCTGACTATGGTATGAAATAGCCAATTGCAATCCTAATCCTATTGAACTAGGAATATCAACTAATGGTAATCTAAAACGTACTTGTCCACTACTTGCATCTACTGCATCCTGCAAAAAATTATTCCCCCACTGTTCTGCCCACCGCAAAATAGGTTTTTCAGTCAAAGTTTTACGATGAGTTTGCTCAATAGTTAAAGTATTGCTATGCAATGGTATTGGACGTTCAGCAAATGGTATAGTATCAGTTAAATTTGTATTAGGCATTGCTGTTTGATTACTTCTTTGCTGGCTATGCATAATATTACTGCTCTGAATTACCTGAGCTGATTGCACTTTTCCCTCAATGTCTTGAATAAATAACAATGGATGTAATATTGTTGGTGGTACTGCTGGTAATGTCCCAATTACAGTCGCATAACGTTGTGTACCACTCAAGTTGCTAGAATCTAACAATTGTTGCCAAGTAGGGGTAGTTGAATTAAATGTTAGAGCGGTTAGTCCATGTAAGCCAGTAAATAGCAAATCATCACTTCCATCTTTGTTGAGATCTAGCAATTGAACCGTATTACTATATTGAGGCAACCAGCCGTAGCTTTCACTAAATTCAGAGCTGTAATGGACAGGCAAATAATCTTGTTGAGTACTATTATATTGGTAGACAAATAAACCACTGTCATTTAAATGGACAATATCTTGATATGGTTGATTAGTTAAATTGCCAAATAACAGCTGCTCTAGTAGTATTTGCCTTTGCTCAGGTCGTTTTAGATGAGAGGTATTTGCAACTTGTTGCAGAAAATAGCTACCGTTAAATTGATAAAACTCTAAGCCAGTATTAGTACGTAACACAAATGCTTCCTGACCATGATGGCGTAATTTTGTTAATGATAAGCTGGTATTGGGAAAATGCCAGGCTGGAGTAAGAGTTAAATTTCTTTGTAATTCCCATAAAGGATCAGTATGATTGGCAAGAATACGATCTTTTCTTGCTGCATAAAATTTAATGTCTCTCTGTTGATTGCGACTCATTACTCCAAGTAGAGCCGTATTTGGATAAAAACGACCCCATAATATTGTACTATTTGGTTCATTCCACCCGCTCACATCATGAAATATACCATCTGCTGCAAGTAAACGTAAAAATGGTGTTGCTCCTTGAGTGTCTAGTTGATAAAAACGCATTCCTTGTTGGTTACGCAGTATTATTTGATCACTACCAGTACCCAATATGCTGGTCACCAGCCAAGGATATTGGGTGATAGGATAATCTCCTTCCCTATCAAAGACAACTGTACGCCAATTATAATGCCAGCTAGTAGTGTTTGGCAGATACTCGTAGCCAATAAGTTCACTGCCATATCGCATGCAGATCATTACTCTGCTACTAGCATTTGCCCGAATAGGATAAATGCCATAAAACTGCTCTAGATTAAATCCTACTAACAAGTTGGTTTGATTAGAAAAAATAAGATTATACATACAAGTTATTTCCCTCATTGTTAAAGTTAGTTAACTAACTAAAGAATTTTCCAATGGTGATGACCATAATTATGCAAGCGTTCATATGCATATACTTTAGTACAACGCCCTGTGCTACTAGAACAGCTTTCATCATTATTAGAATCCAATATACGACCAGTTTGTCTATTTTTAAAGTAAACATAATTCCCATTATCAACCGGAATCACCTGCCACTGTTGTAACCATGCATTTGTATTGGATTCAACACCTCGGATCTTTTCATTATCATCAATAGTAATATAATACCAATTCCCTAATTTAAATTAGTATAAATAGTAGAAAAAAGATGAGATTATGTTATAATATTCCAAGTTTATGAATAAATTAAGGAAAGGAATATAATGGGATGTCATCAAAGATTAATAACAGAAGAGTTATACCAACGTGCTATTGAGCAGCTTGCAAGCATGAACCGAGATAATAGAGTTGCTATTAGACTTATGGCTATAATTGCTGCTAAAGAAAATGGTGTTGGTATAGTATGTAAGGTATTTAATATAACAACCAATACGCTTAGGAACTGGGTAAAAAGCTTTGCTCAAGGTAATGATAAAAGCCTTGAATATAAACAAGGTAGAGGACGAAAAAGTAAATTAACAAAAAATTGTTGTGAAGCAATAAATAAATGGTTACAAGACGATTGTAACATGACAATAAAAAATATCATCATAAAACTTAAAGAAAATTTGGAGATTGATTCTAGTAAATCGGCTGTACATAGAGTATTACAGAAACTTAAATTTGCATACATTACCCCAAGACCAGTGCATTACAAACAGAATAAAGAAACTCATGAAGGGTTTAAAAAAAACTTCAAGAAACAATAACAAATAACCCTAGCAGTTACTTGTATTTCTTTGATGAATCACGTTTTGGGACTCATTCTAAATTAGGTTATGGTTGGTTTCGTAAAGGTAGCAGAACTCAAGTTAAAGCCAAAATGGGCTTTCAAAATTTCTATGTTTATAGTGCGGTTAACCCAATCACAGGTGATGATTTTACTTTAATGATGCCAAATGTCAATACCGTTTGTTTAAATATATTTTTGGCAGAGATGTCTAAACAGATAGGAGAACAAAAAGCGATTATTGTTATGGATTGTGCTGGATGGCACAAAGCTAAAGAGCTAATTATTGCAACAAATATAGAAATTCTTTATTTACCCCCATATTCTCCTGAATTGAATCCGACAGAGAAATTGTGGCAATATTTAAAGTCTAATACTATAAAGAATAAAGTATATGACACAATCGAACAACTAGAAATAGTAGTATGTTCCTGCCTTAAAAATTTAAATGCCTCACTAATTAAATCGATTTGTTGTATGAATTATTTGCTAAATTAAATTAGGGAATTAGTATAACTAGGTTGCTGTCTCTTTTGATGACATGCATACCACGAAAAACAAAACCCTTTCTTCCTTGGGTTCTCAACCTCTCTAGTCCCTTCAAGAGCCCCTAATGCTCTTCTATTCCAATCGCTCGTAAATTGGAAATAACGACCATTATCTATTACATTAACTCTCCATTTTTGGTTATTACCATGATGGTTAGGCCAACCATAAATTAAGTCTGAATTACTACCATCAGTAGATAAGTCCAATACATACCCTGGATGCTGTCTGCTTTCCATTTGCACCCCAGAGTTCCATAATAACCGTCTTATGTTACCTAGAAGCTTATTTTTTATATCTATAAACATATCATTACCACCATAACTACTATCTCCTGTTTCTATTGCTTTTTTTACTCGGTAAGCCAACATAACTAATTGGTAATTATTTAAATGGTCATGTCTTAGCATTTCATTATATAGCTCGGTATAATACTAATTCCCTAATTTAATTTAGCAAATAATTCATACAACAAATCGATTTAATTAGTGAGGCATTTAAATTTTTAAGGCAGGAACATACTACTATTTCTAGTTGTTCGATTGTGTCATATACTTTATTCTTTATAGTATTAGACTTTAAATATTGCCACAATTTCTCTGTCGGATTCAATTCAGGAGAATATGGGGGTAAATAAAGAATTTCTATATTTGTTGCAATAATTAGCTCTTTAGCTTTGTGCCATCCAGCACAATCCATAACAATAATCGCTTTTTGTTCTCCTATCTGTTTAGACATCTCTGCCAAAAATATATTTAAACAAACGGTATTGACATTTGGCATCATTAAAGTAAAATCATCACCTGTGATTGGGTTAACCGCACTATAAACATAGAAATTTTGAAAGCCCATTTTGGCTTTAACTTGAGTTCTGCTACCTTTACGAAACCAACCATAACCTAATTTAGAATGAGTCCCAAAACGTGATTCATCAAAGAAATACAAGTAACTGCTAGGGTTATTTGTTATTGTTTCTTGAAGTTTTTTTTAAACCCTTCATGAGTTTCTTTATTCTGTTTGTAATGCACTGGTCTTGGGGTAATGTATGCAAATTTAAGTTTCTGTAATACTCTATGTACAGCCGATTTACTAGAATCAATCTCCAAATTTTCTTTAAGTTTTATGATGATATTTTTTATTGTCATGTTACAATCGTCTTGTAACCATTTATTTATTGCTTCACAACAATTTTTTGTTAATTTACTTTTTCGTCCTCTACCTTGTTTATATTCAAGGCTTTTATCATTACCTTGAGCAAAGCTTTTTACCCAGTTCCTAAGCGTATTGGTTGTTATATTAAATACCTTACATACTATACCAACACCATTTTCTTTAGCAGCAATTATAGCCATAAGTCTAATAGCAACTCTATTATCTCGGTTCATGCTTGCAAGCTGCTCAATAGCACGTTGGTATAACTCTTCTGTTATTAATCTTTGATGACATCCCATTATATTCCTTTCCTTAATTTATTCATAAACTTGGAATATTATAACATAATCTCATCTTTTTTCTACTATTTATACTAATTTAAATTAGGGAATTGGTATAACCTATACCAAAATGTGTTCGCCAAGGAAGATTACTTATGAATTTTAGTATTTCATCGGTATTTCCTACAGTATGATTATAGGTACTTCTGATGAGTGGAGATAGTCTTGGAAGATACCCTTGTTTCCATTAACAAATTGCTCAGCTAGTGTATAATTGCCATTGCGTATCATAGGAGCCCATTCATTAATTAAGTCATCCTTGAATTTATCTCTTAACTCTGTAAATTTATTTCTAATATCCCAAGAAGCACTAGCAAAATCAGGCTTTTTCATACTTTCCATAATCTTATAAGTAAACTTTATTTTGTTGTCATAACTTAGATTATTTAAACTAGGACTTTCTTCTAAAGTTTTATAAGCTGTACTAGCCGTTATAAAAGGGAGTTCATATATAAATTTTATAACTTTTTCAAAATTTTCATTGTCTCCTTTATAAGCCTCGTTTATTATATCAACAAGCTTGGTAGAATCATTTAACTCCTTAAATCTCTCAAAAGCTTTTGTAGCGTTATCGTTTTGAATATGAAAAATACAAGCTTCTATTCTTGCCTTTTTTATTTTTTTCTTAAGATCGGGTTTTTTAGCTTCAAGACCTTGTACGTTGTTATTACATTCCGTTCTCAATTTTGATAGAATTTGGTCATAATTTTTTTCTCTATTCACTTTATTATTTCTAAGCTTTGCCACTTCTGTTTCACAAGCTATTTCTCTAGCGTCAACCGAAGTGTTAATTCTTGATTTCAGTAATTCAACTTGTACTCTTATATGGTTAATATAATTCTTTACACAAGAAATTAGGTTGTAAAATTCGTTAGGGATATTATTATTTGTATCGTTAGACGATGGTAATAACTGTTTAACAAGATTCCGTAACTTCTTTGCAATCTCAGTCAGCTCTGCCATTTGTGGTACAGTTAAGTTTAGTACTTTCTTGGATGATCGTACCTTGGTGCATCCGCTAGGTGGGCATTGCATCAAGACACGTCCGTAATATCTGGTTGGTTGTTCATCTATTTCTTCTTGAAGTCCGTCCAGTTGATCTTGTAAATTCCTTATATCTGTTTCAATCGGGTTTTTTCTCCTATCACAGTCTTTTATGGCATCTGAGAGATTTGTTCTATGGTTGCTTGTTAGATTCTTTAACTCTGCAATCGTAAGGTTTCGTTCTCTTTCACAATTTATTGTATTTTCAGTCATAGTTCCAGGCGTACTAAGATCTTTCACTTCTTTTAACAATGAGTTAACTTGTTTTTCTATATTACTAAACCGAGCTTTTATATTAGATATTAATCCGTCTAGAGTTTCACGGGTGGAGTAATTTGTTGGCGGGCTTCCTGTTGGTGATAACGTTTTATCAATTTCTCCTAATGCATTTCTGATTGCAGTTAGCTCTGTTATTGTATGTGAATAAGGGGTAATAGGAGCAAAGGGATCATCTACTGTACGCTTGTGCCTAGAACTATTGATTGTTGGATTTACTGGATATGTTATATTTTCTAACTTTGTTAAGTTAGTTTCTTCCTCTAAAACTGGCTGCCAACCTATCATTGCTTTAGATGTTTTTTGTAAAGGATTTCCTGTTCTATTAAGGGGAAAAAGATGGTTAATAGAATTTAGTGCTGGTACAAGAGGTAATTCAGCTAAAGAGTTTAGATCATCTTCTAGCATCAAGGCTCTTTGGGTTGTATTTACTGCTAAGGCTTGACCTGCTGCTACCTGAGCAGCTAATCCTAAAGTAATTAACTTGCCGGCATTCTCCCAAATAAACTTGCCTAACCTGCTGATAGTTCCTTGCTGAGTCACATTATCTTGTGCAGTGCTACTAGATGGTAACTCTGCAGCTACCGGCAATAAATCATTTCTACTCTGTTGTATAATTTATGGTGGTAGTAAAAATGCTTGAGCTTCATAACATTGCTGCAACCAATGTTGTTGCTGCATATAAGTTTTATGCTGCATTAAAGGTTTGTAGTAATTTAATATATCTTTTACAGATTGCGCTGTTAATAATTCTCCATCACCTTCTTGAAAACAATGCAATACCTCACCTTGTAAACATTCTGTTAGAAATTCAGGTTGCACTTTTAATTCTGATCTAAATGATTCTTTAATTTTCTCAATAATTGCCTTGTACTGGCTATTATCACTAATTACTTGTTGTAAATTATCTAAGCTTTGTTCATAGTGTACAGGAGAAACTGTATATTTACCAACCAAACCTTGTAATTGGATTAACTGCTCTTCTAGCGAAGCTTGGCTCTTTGATAGCCCAGCAGCCATTTGTTCCTTTAATTTATCTACCCTTGCAAGTTTTGGACTGGTTGATAATTGACTAGCTGATGTATAGGATAGATCTTCTTCTATTTCAGATAATAGACGCTCTTCTATTAACTCCAGTTGGTCATTAAAAACCCCTTCCCAAAAGTTCTTGTCATAATAATTAACTTCCGTGATGTCTTTAACAAAATAATTCCTCGGAAGATTACTAATACCTTGCCAAAAGCAATTAGAAATACCATTTTCGGTGCTTTGAATCAAATTACCCACTGTCCCACCAATACCACATTGCCATAATGAACTCATTGATGAAGATGCTTTAGTATACAGTGAATCAGCAAAACCAGTAATAGATGATGATAATGGTGAAATATCACCTTGATATAAACCTTTCATTTTAACCTCTCTTAATTTGATATTAGCAACCACTCCTTATAAGTTATAAAAGGTACGAATATAGCTTGCTATATAAGTGGTTTGCTGTTATTGTTATTTAACTTACAGAATTAAGATTAATGAATAAGAAAGTTTACTGCATCAGTAAAAATTACTTAATATAAAATATTTTTGCTAGTAAAGATTATTGCGAACGTTAACTTATTGTTTACTTATTCTTTTAGCAATAAGTAAGTAAAGATATTGAAACAGATGGTATATTTTTTTAGAATGTATTAAATTTTGTAGATCATATTTAGAGTTACATAAAAGCTTATATTTTATGTGTTCAATATGAGCTTCAGCAGTTCTTGGAGAAATATTAAATACTGCTCCTATAGATTTTAAACTATGTCCAAATAACCAGTAACTTAATATTTCTAATTCTCTAGCTGTTAATTTGATATTATTATGCTGTGTCAGCTCAGTTAGTTTAGTAATTAACAAGTGATAATTATTCTGCCTATCATATTCTACTGGTTGTAAACAATAGCCTAACTGACTGTATAGATCTATAATGTTTAAATAACAAGTATAGTTAATTATTACATGTTCATTAAATTGGTATATACTCTTTCCAGTACATTGAATTTTTTTACCCGTTGGAGCAATATTTTGTAAAATTCCTGTATGTGTACCAGTACATTGCCACTGCCGAAAAACTACATTATCAATTTCACAAGAATTTATAGTATAGAATTCAATATTAGGAAAGGCCTCAAGCCATTGTAAATAAACATCTTGTACAGAACTATGTCCTACCATTCTCCCTTTCAGGGAACTTTCAGCAAGTAAATTGTTATCAAAAAGTTCTGAATATATACCTTTTGCTTCCTTTATTTCCTTAATGCCCCAAAAACACTGCTCAAAGTCTAGGATTTGCTTTAACTTACTATTCCTCATACCTATAATTGCTAGCACTCATATTGATTTACCTATAAAACAATTAACTCCTGTTAATTAACAGATTAATATTTTTAAAGAAAACCTACTATTAAAAAGAACTATATAAGTAATTCTTACTGATGCAGCGAATCTTTATGTTTATTAACTTAATGTTTAATAAAATAAGAAAGTGAAATGAGTAAAATACTAGAGCGAAGCACTAGAATATTATTGATTTTCATTGTCAATTATCTCTTTGCATATCACAAAAATGTTTTAAAACCTTTAAAAATTAGGATGGTATGTTTTTGTAGTTATTTAATAATTTAGATATTTATGAAAAAAGATGTACAAAGTGCTGTAGCTTGTAGCCAATTGTTATTACAATTAGTAGGGATTAAGGTTACGGAAGACGATAATAGATCCTTATCATCTTACCAAAATATTGACTTTGGTTTAAAAGAGCTTAGTAAAACTCATGGGGTAAAACTGCAACAAAAGAAGCTAGCATATGATAAATTAACAGCTACCAAATTACCGCTATCCTTTCTATCGAATGATGGTGAGTATCGAATATTAGCTAAAATGGATAATGATCACGGTCTAGTACAACATCCATTCAAAGCCCACACCGAATTATGGTCTAAGGAGCAACTACGTGATTGTTGGAGTAATAGAGTTATTGCCCTATCTTCTCCAGCATTGAAATTTAATATAACTTGGTTTATTCCAGCTTTTTGGCAACACCGACGTATGTTAGCTGAAATTTTGTTATTCTCACTGATATTACAACTACTAGCCTTAATATTACCTTTATTCTTTCAAATAGTAATGGATAAAGTGCTAGCCTACAGGAGCTACAATACTCTAGATGTACTTATCTTTGCTTTAGTTATTACTAGTATTTTTGAGTCATTATTGGGAGGATTACGGGAATATCAATATTCTCATACAGCTAATAGAATAGATATTTTACTTGGAGTCAAACTAGTAAAGCATCTACTAGGTTTACCTTTGCTTTATTTTACAAATCGACCAGTTGGTTCGTTAGTAGCTCGTATCCGTGAGCTAGATAGTATTCGAGAATTTTTAAGTGGAACTTTATTCACCCTGCTAATTGATATTAGCTTTATGCCAGTATTTTTATTGGTAATGTGGCTATTATCTCCTACACTAACTATCATAGTAGTTACCTCTATTCCTTTCTACGCTTTAGTGGCTTGGCGAGTTACCAAGCCACTGCAGTCTAGGTTAGAAACCCAATTTCAATATAATGCTATTAATACTGCTTTTTTAACTGAAACTATTGCTGGAGCTGAGACAGTGAAAAGCTTAGCAGTTGAACCACGTTTATCTAGGCGCTGGGAACATCAAACTAGAGACTTAGTCAATGCAAACTATCGTACACAAATATTATCCTCTCTATCTAATAATTTAGTACAAGGACTTGGCAAGTTAACTAGCATATTAACTTTATGGTATGGAGCGATAGCTGTTATTAATCTTGAAATTACTCTTGGGCAATTAATTGCTTTTAACATGTTGTCTCAGCATTTTGCTGCTCCGTTAGCTAAATTAGTTGAATTATGGGGTCAGTTCGTTCGAGCCCAAGTAGCGGTAGATAAGCTCGGAGATATCCTGAATTTACCAATTGAACAAGAAATAGTAGGTAAACAACCAAAATTAACAGGTGATATCACTTTAGAGCAAGTGACTTTTCGCTATCAACCAGGCTCACCACTTATACTGCGAGGTATTTCATTGCGTATCAAAACGGGTACGCACATTGGTATAGTAGGTGAATCAGGTTCAGGTAAAAGTACCCTTGCTCGTTTATTATTACAACTCTACTTACCAGAACAAGGACAAGTATTAGTTGATGGAGAACTACTGAATACTTTAGATATCCGTAATTTACGACAGCAAATGGCAGTAGTGTTGCAAGAGAATTTTTTATTTAACAGTACGGTGCGTGATAATATTGCTCTATCTTTTCCTCAAGCTTCTTTAGAAGCAGTAGTAAAGGTTGCTGAGCTTGCAGGTGCTCATGAATTTATACTGCGTTTACCCATGAGTTATGACACGATAGTGGCCGAAGGAGGCAATTCTTTATCAGGAGGACAAAGACAACGCATTGCTATTGCTCGTGCTTTATTGGTAGAGCCAAAAATATTAATTTTTGATGAAGCAACCAGTAGCTTAGATGATGAATCCCAAGCTTTAATTCAAGCTAATATGGCTAAAATAGCTAGTGGTCGTACAGTTATTACTATTGCTCATCGATTATCTACGGTGCGTCATTGTGATTCAATTGTAGTATTGCATCAGGGCAAAATTATTGAACAAGGCAATCATGATATATTATTAACCTTAGACGGTAAATATAAACGCTTGTGGCACTTACAACAAGATTTGCAGATGAAGGGGAAGTAAAAATTATGATGTACTTATCTCGATGCACACAAGTAATACTACATCTATATACAATAATGAGAAGATTATTACAACGACTATATACTAAACTATCTACTATTTTTCAAGAATCTCAGGATAGTAGCGATCAATATGAATTTCTTCCATCTTACCTTGAATTAATGGAGCGTCCACCTTCACCTACCGCTAGAATCACAGCTATTACTATTAGTATATTAGTATTATTATCATTAATTTGGGCTTGCTTAGGACAATTAGACATTCATGCTACTGCACATGGTCGACTTATCTCTCCTAGCCGTTCTCAATTCATTCAATCTTATGAATTAAGTGAAGTAGTTGAAATTTTAGTAAAAGATGGACAAGCTGTTAAAGCTGGAGATAAGCTAGTAATCCTAAATGTCGTGGGATCAGAGCAAGAAATCCGCCGTTGCCAAGAACAACGATCTTTTCAACAATTAGAGCTAGCACGCTATCAAGCATTACTAAGTAACGACCCATTACAAAGCCTAGTAATACCAAATAATCTTGAAGAATCAATATCCACAAGAGCTAAAGCACATTTAGCCAGTATCTGGCAAGAGCATCAAGCAATGTTGAGCAAATTTGACACAGAGCTAGTAACTAATCAATCTGAACAAATAGCTAATCATGCCAGTATAGAACATTTACAAAAACTAAAACATAATATAGAACAACGCTTAACACCAAGTCGTAAGCTAGCAAGTTATAAGTTCATAGCACAGTCTGAGTTACTTGCCAGAGAAAAAGAAGCTTTAGAAATTGGCTTATCAATCTCTACTAAGCAAAAAGAACTAAGAATATTAGAAGCTCGTGCTGATACACTTCAAAAAACTAAAGCTAGTTATATAGCACAAAAGCATCGGGAATGGTTTGATAACTTAAATAAAGCAGAATCTACCTTATTAATAGCAGAACAAGAACTAGCTAAAGCTCAAGAACGTAGCCGGTTGCAAATCTTGCGAGCACCATTAGATGGGATAATACAGCAAGTTGCCGTGCATACTATTGGCGGCATTGTACAAGGAGCTCAGACATTAATGGTAATTGCTCCCCATGATTCTCCTCAACAAGCAGAAATTGATATTGCTAATAAATATATAGGTTTTATTCGTCCTGGACAATCAGTAACAGTTAAAATTGAAACATTTCCTTATAGTCGTTATGGTACTATTAAGGTCAAAGTGTTAAGTTTGTCTCGTGATTCCGTTAAACGAAACGAGTATTCTAATCCTGAATTAGTTTTTCCTGCTCAAATTGAACTAGCACAAAATCATATTGCAATAGGTAATAAACCAGTAGCTTTAACTCCAGGTATGACTATTACTGCTGAAATTAAAATAGGTAAACGCCGAATCATTAATTATTTACTGGGGCCAATTCAGGAATATAAGTCAGAAGCGTGGAGGGAACCATGAATAACCAAGAGATGACTAAAGGTACATACGGTATAGCAGCAATAGTAAGGGCTGCCCAACATTTCCAAATAGTAGTAACTGAAGAATCATTGGCTCATAAGCTTGGAGTAGATTGTAGGCAATTAACAGCATTAGAAGTATGCAAGGCAGCAAGACTTGTTGGACTACGAGCTAAATGGTATCAAAAAGTTAACATAAACATTGCCAGCTTGCCATTACCATTATTAGTGTGTTATGATGAGCAATGGAGTATTATTGAACAAGTAGAAGCAGATGGCTACTGGTTACGCTATGATTTAGCTTCTCATCAACTTTATCAGGAGTCGTTACCTCAATCTTCTAGTAATACATGTAACATAGAAATAATATTACTAGCAGAAAACGAAGTGAAAGTTACTGACACTAAATTTAGTATGTACTGGTTTTTACCTTCAGTATTAAAACATATAGATCAATTACGTGACGTATTACTGTTATCTTTAATGTTACAATTGATTTCTTTAGTAAGTCCAATGCTGTTTCAAAATGTTATAGATCAAGTATTAGTTAGTCGAGGTATCTCTAGTTTGCATATATTAGCTATTGCAATGCTGCTACTAGCAATAGCTGAACCATTATATAGTCATTTACGCAGTAAAATATTTACTAACTTATCTAGCAAGGTTAATACTGAACTATCAGCTAGACTATATCGTCATTTATTGACGTTACCATTAAATTATTTTTGTCAGCGACAAACTGGACAAATCGTTGCTCGTATACGAGAGATGGAGCAAATTCGTCAATTTTTAACTGGCTCAGCATTAATGTTAGTGCTAGACATTATTTTTATCTTGATGTTTATAGCAGTAATGTTTAACTATTCTAGCACGTTAACTTGGCTAGTATTAGGATCCCTAACATTATACGCAATATTTTGGTTCATTGTTGGTCCAATACTACGTTACCGAGTTACTAAAGAGTATGATGCAAGTAGCCTAGCTACCGCCTACTTGACTGAAACCATAACTGGTGTAGAAGTTTTAAAAACTACTGCTACTGAACCAAATTTCCTAAAACGTTGGCAACAAATACTAGCTAGTCAATTACGTGCTACATTTTCAGCCAAAAAAGTTGCTATTACTGCCAGTCAAGGTATTAACTTGGTACAAAAACTAACATCTGCATTATTATTATGGATAGGAGTAAAGATTGTACTTGTAGGTAAATTAACTGTTGGAGAATTGGTAGCTTTTAATATGCTTGCTGGACACGTAACACAACCAATCTTACGGTTAGCTCAAGTATGGCAGGATTTTCAACATACTATAATAGCATTACGGCGTATAGGAGATATTTTAGATACTGAATCAGAAGCAGGTAATAAAGGTATTGCTTCTGTACCAAAATTAAATGGTAAAATAGAGTTTCAGTATGTACGTTTTCGCTATCAAGTGGATACTCCAGAAGTATTAAAAAACCTGTCTTTTACGGTACAAGCTGGAGAATTTATAGGTATTACCGGACCATCTGGATCAGGCAAAAGCACCTTAACTAGATTATTACAACGTCTATATATTCCACAGCACGGACGAATCTTAGTAGATGGTATGGACATAGCTATTGCTGATCCAACTGCCTTGCGTTGTAATATGAGTATAGTTTTACAAGATAATATGTTATTTGCTGGAACATTATATGATAACATAAAATTATGCTACCCTGAAACAAGTGAAGATAAGGTAATACAAGCCGCAAAATTAGCTGGAGCTGATAGTTTTATCAAATCCCTACCGCAAGGCTATCAAACCATTATAGGCGAAAAAGGTAGTGGTCTATCTGGTGGGCAGCGTCAGAGAATAGCCTTAGCTAGAGCTTTATTAGTAGATCCAAGGATTCTAATTCTAGATGAAGCGACTTCTGCTCTTGATTACGAATCTGAAGCAGCAATTATGGCTAATCTAGACAGTATTTGTTATAATCGTACAGTCATCAGTGTTGCTCATCGGTTAAATACTATTAGGTATGCAGACCGTATTCTCGTATTAGATCAAGGTATAATTGTTGAATGTGGTACTCATTCAGAGCTTCTAGCCAATCAAGGTATGTATTTTCGTCTTTGGACTCGACAAACGTGTTCGACTTATCCACCTATAATGGATTGCTAACCGATACATAATGCTTAGGAGATCAAGGGAACATGAAAAAATTAATTACTAATCAAGTCAATTTTGACAAAGTTGGGAGAAAAACTATATGCCAGAATATGTCAGATATGATGAGGGAACATTTTCCTCTCTAACAAAACAACAAAAAGAAGCAATAGGATTACTTGCTATCGGTACTTTCTTAGAGTATTTTGATCTCATGCTCTATGTTCATATGGCAGTACTATTGAATGAATTGTTTTTTCCAAAAGCTGCCCCTCACACTCAAGCTATTTATTCTGCTTGTGCTTTTTGTTCTACTTTTGTTTTTAGACCATTAGGAGCATTTATTTTTGGTTGGATCGGAGATAATATAGGTCGTAAAGTTACTGTAGTAATCACCACTTTGATGATGGGAATATCTTGTTTTGTAATGGCTATTATTCCCAGTTATGACCAAATTGGTTTTACTGCTACTGTAATAGTAACACTGTGTCGTATAATACAAGGTATTTCTTCTATGGGTGAAGTAGTAGGAGCAAAAATTTATTTGACGGAATTTACTAAACCACCTGTTCGATATCCTATTGTGTCATCAATGACAGTTTCCTCTAATTTAGGAACAACATGTGCTTTAGGTTTTGTATCTTTAGTTCTTGCTTTCTCAATCAACTGGCGCTATATCTTTCTTGTCGGTACTATTATTGCAATAGTTAGTACCGTAGCTAGAACAAGATTACGTGAAACTCCAGAGTTTGATGATGCAAAACGTTATGTCAAGAAGGTATACAATATAATTTCTATAGACAACAACACTCTCACAGATAATTATATTTACAATGAAAAACTTAATAAATGTACGTGTGTAGCATATTTTTTAATGGAATGCCTACCTCCAATATGGTTTTATCTTACTTTTATTTATTGTGGAAATGTTCTAAAAACTTCCTTTAATTTTACTGCAATACAAATTATTCACCAAAACTTTATTGTATCAATTATTGATTTATTAGCAGTAGTATTATGGACATACTTAAGCTATAATATATATCCTTTAAAAATTCTTAAGATGCAAATAATAATATTTGGTGTTTTTATTTGCCTATTTCCATTAATTATATCAAGTATTAGTACAGCCTTTCAGTTATTAATTATACAAGGGTTTATGGTCACATTTGCTTTTGGCACTTTACCAGCATCAGCAATTTTTTTTAAAAAATTTTCAATTTTTAAACGTTTTACTTGTGCTAGTTTAACTTTTGCTATATCACGTGCAGTTATGTATTTAATCACTTCTTTTGGATTTATTTACTGTACTAAATTTTTTAATCATACAGGATTATTAATTATTATAATTCCTGCTGTACTAGGCTACTTATGGGGATTTTATCACTTTCATACATCAGAAGAACGATCATAAAATTTTTTAATTACAGAAAAAGGATGATTCAACTCCTGTAATAATGAATTGTCAATTTTTAAATTTTGTATACTTAATCCTATAATATTACATCTTACATCAAATAATTCTAAATACGTAGACAAAGTTAGAAAGTGTTCTATAGTTTCCTTTACAATTTTTTTAATTTTCTCAGGAGATTTAGCATTAACTGTCTGCATATTATGCAATCTATCAAATAACTTTATTAATGATACTTCATGTTTCTTCTCTTTGTATAATATTTTTACCATTTCTGCAGAACTAATCTTTATGCCATCTTCTTTAATTCTTGTTAAGTCTTGTACCTGATTTGCTATTCTCTCTCCAAATTCCTTTGCAATTTTCTCCTTGGTAAGTTCAGTATCTTCTAATGTGTCATGTAATATGCTAGTAACTAGTATATCTGTTCTAAATAAATAATCTGACACCATATAGGCTACTTCTATCGGATGTGAGTAAAATGGCTCCCCTGACTGACGCATCTGATCACCATGGTACTTCCTAGCGTAGTATATAGCTTTCTTTATTTCTTTTATATTCACTGGTGGTACTTTTACTATGCTATTTAAATACATTACTTTATCTATTAACTTTGTCGCATAAATACACATTTCAAAATCTATAATATATGATGATAATGGTGAAATATCACCTTGATATAAATCTTTCATTTGAACCTCTTTTAATTTGGTATTAGTAGCCACTCCTGATAAATTATAAAAAGCAAGAAATTTAAAATTTCTTTTATATTTTAAGCTGTTTTAATAGATCAAGAAGCTTTTGCTGTAAGTCATTACCGCAATCAATTACCATGTTCAAATTTGCTTAATGCTTGCAACTTATTTAACTATACCTATTACCCATATAGCTTGCTATACACACGTGGTTTGCTGTTATTGTTATAACTTATACCAATTCCCTAATTTAAATTAGTATAAATAGTAGAAAAAAGATGAGATTATGTTATAATATTCCAAGTTTATGAATAAATTAAGGAAAGGAATATAATGGGATGTCATCAAAGATTAATAACAGAAGAGTTATACCAACGTGCTATTGAGCAGCTTGCAAGCATGAACCGAGATAATAGAGTTGCTATTAGACTTATGGCTATAATTGCTGCTAAAGAAAATGGTGTTGGTATAGTATGTAAGGTATTTAATATAACAACCAATACGCTTAGGAACTGGGTAAAAAGCTTTGCTCAAGGTAATGATAAAAGCCTTGAATATAAACAAGGTAGAGGACGAAAAAGTAAATTAACAAAAAATTGTTGTGAAGCAATAAATAAATGGTTACAAGACGATTGTAACATGACAATAAAAAATATCATCATAAAACTTAAAGAAAATTTGGAGATTGATGCTAGTAAATCGGCTGTACATAGAGTATTACAGAAACTTAAATTTGCATACATTACCCCAAGACCAGTGCATTACAAACAGAATAAAGAAACTCATGAAGGGTTTAAAAAAAACTTCAAGAAACAATAACAAATAACCCTAGCAGTTACTTGTATTTCTTTGATGAATCACGTTTTGGGACTCATTCTAAATTAGGTTATGGTTGGTTTCGTAAAGGTAGCAGAACTCAAGTTAAAGCCAAAATGGGCTTTCAAAATTTCTATGTTTATAGTGCGGTTAACCCAATCACAGGTGATGATTTTACTTTAATGATGCCAAATGTCAATACCGTTTGTTTAAATATATTTTTGGCAGAGATGTCTAAACAGATAGGAGAACAAAAAGCGATTATTGTTATGGATTGTGCTGGATGGCACAAAGCTAAAGAGCTAATTATTGCAATAAATATAGAAATTCTTTATTTACCCCCATATTCTCCTGAATTGAATCCGACAGAGAAATTGTGGCAATATTTAAAGTCTAATACTATAAAGAATAAAGTATATGACACAATCGAACAACTAGAAATAGTAGTATGTTCCTGCCTTAAAAATTTAAATGCCTCACTAATTAAATCGATTTGTTGTATGAATTATTTGCTAAATTAAATTAGGGAATTAGTATTATAGAATTAAGATTAATAAGTGAGAAAGTTTACCACATCAGTAAGAATTACTTAATATAAAATTAATGCAGTAATTATGAACTGCCACGATATTTTGACTTACACTACTATTTGCAGAGATTTAGACAATATGTGATTCCATATTATGCTGATCAACTAATTGATAAATCATTTTCCCAAACTTGAATCAAGAGTTACCCGCATATTTTTCTTGATTTATCAGAATTTTGTCAGCATAATGTATTATACAATTAAGCCGATATAGAGCGTTTATTATGCCGACAAAATTCAATCCCGTGTATATAATAATTCCAAGTATTGCAAAGGATTTAATGCGTATTGAAGCAGCAAAACAAAAAGTTTCCTTACTCCCCATTAATCTAAGAGTTTTATCCTTATTAAGGGAAACTGCCAAATTATATACGACCTATTATTCAACTATGATTGAAGGTAACCGTTTAGATCCTGAACAAATTAAGGAAGTACTGACATTGAAAGGACATTTCCCTGGACGTGAGCGTGATGAACACGAAGTTAAAGGATATTATGCAGCACTTGCACAACTTGAACAATATGTTGCTAAAAATCATCCGGTTACCGAGAAGGTCATACAAACACTCCATGCCTTAGTCATGAGTGATGGCAGAACAAGAGTAATCCCAACTCCTTACCGAGATGGACAGAATGTTATTAAAGATGGGCAAACAAGTACTATTGTTTATATGCCGCCTGAATCTAAGGATGTTCCTACTTTGATGAAATATTTAGTCACTTGGATCAAAGAAAGCAATGATTTACCATGCCCAATTATTGCAGCTATTACACACTACCAATTTGCAACTATCCATCCCTATTATGATGGTAATGGTCGTACTGCAAGGTTACTAACCACACTAATTTTACATTTGGGAGGATACGATCTAAAGGGACTTTACTCTTTAGAAGAATATTATGCCAAGAATTTGTTTGCTTATTATCGTGCTATCAGTATAGGTCCTTCACATAATTATTACTTTGGTCGTGCTGAAAGTGATATTACCTCTTGGATTGAATATTTTATTGAAGGAATGACTTTTGCTTTTGAAAAAGTTGTCACTCAAATGATTGTTGCTCAAAATAAAGGTGAAAAAGATCATTCTACTTTAATAAGAACCTTGGACCCAAAACAACGTAAAGCATTAGAATTATTTCAAAACTATGAAGTTATCACAAGCAATCAAATTGGTGAATTATTTGGGTTTCAACCTCGTACCAATACTACACTTTGTAAAAAGTGGGTCAACGCTGGTTTCCTAGAAATTGTCGATTACTCTAATAAAGCACGAAAATATAGATTAGCGAAACCATATGACGTTTTATTAGGTAATTTGTTGTGAAGCAATACACTAATAACTTGGTTACAAGAAAGAGGATTAGAATTATCACCAGGCAAAACACGTGTAGTAACATTTAGAACCTTCAAAAGCTTGATGAAATTCAGCTTTGTGGTTAACAATTAATTGGCAACTCGCGTTAAAATATGTTACTAAATATAAAAAATAACAATTAAACTGCTGATAAATCATTAGTGCTGTAATGTAGTTATGTTATAATTTTTCTAAAGAGTTAGTGATGATCAAATCGAAATATACTCAGATTAGCTTTTGAAAAAAGTTTATATCTAGGTAGTAAGTAATGAGTTGACTATTTATGAATGCAAAAAATAAAGAAAAAACCAGTAATTGGCTGGAAATTAGAAAAACTTTAAATGGATGTTCTGATGGTGATATTATAGGATTAATTGCAGAATTATATTCTTTATCAAAATCAAATAAGGATTTCTTGGAAACTAGGTTTTTACCAGACAACAGTGCATTAGAACGCTATAAAGCAAAAATAAAAAAGCACTTAGCTCCCAATGAGCCATGGAAAGATAGTCAACAAATTAGTCTCAAAGAAGCTAAAAAAATACTTAGTGATTATAAGAAAGCAACAAGTGATAAAGTTGGGCTTATTGATTTAATGGTATATTACGTTGAATGTGGTACTGATTTCCTGTGTGAATTTGGTGATATGTATGAGCAATATTATATTAGCCTAGAATCAGTTTTTGAGAACACTATTAAAATAATGCAGCAATTTGATGAAACAGAAATGGGCTATTTTATTCAAAGATTACATGTAGTCGTTAAAAAAGCAGAACATATGGGATGGGGATATTATGATGCGATATCGGAGATGTTAAATAGTGTTTACGAGGAAACAATTATAAAAGAGTAAATATGGAAAATAGTATATTAGAAAGAATTGCTAATGCACTTACAACAGATGATTTGCAAGATAAAGGTAAAGATAACGTACAATTTTGTGTCACCGATGAATTAGCACCTAGAGATATTAATATAGAAGTTGATGGGTTAGGGCTAATGACTCTTCCTGTTAGTCAGACATATATTCAAAAATTGATAAATATCTCCTCTAAGGCCCAATTTGGTTTACGTGAGCAAACAATATTGGATGAGAATATTCGCAATAGTTATGAAATCAAATCTGATAAATTACATATCAGTATCAATGAACAGTCTTTAACAGCTATGCTAAGCAAAATACGTGATAGCTTAGGGCTTAGCGGGAATAGTGTTTTAACTGCACATTTGCATAATATGTTAATTTATCAGCCAGGGCAGTTTTTTGATATGCATCAAGATTCTGAAAAATTGGAGAATATGGTTGCAAGTTTGGTAGTTGTATTACCATCACCGCATATTGGTGGAGATTTGATCATTGAGCATGGTAAAAAAAAGAAGATTTTCTCTTCCGAAAATATTGATCAAAGTAATGCTAAATGCATAGGTTTTTATGCAGATTGTAAACACAAGGTTGAAAAAATTAAGCAGGGATATCGCATTGCTCTGACTTACAATCTGGTGTTAAAATCAGAAGAAATTTGCAACATCAAAAATGTAAATCAGCAATTAACAGATGCTATTAAAGATTATTTTGATATAGAAGTGAACAAACAGCCGCAAAACAAACAACCGCAGAGGCTTGTGTATTTTCTAAACCATAGTTACACAGAACATAGTTTGCGATGGAGTATGCTCAAAGGGGCTGATCGTGCAAATGCTTCTGCACTTTATGGAGTAGCACAAGAGTTAAGCTTAATCCCTCATCTTGCTTTAGTTGAAATTCGACAATCTTGGACTACAGATGGAGATGATCGCAATTCAACAATTGATGAACTTATTGATGATGAAGTAACTTTGTCTTATTGGATAGATTCAAATAATAAAAAATTACCATTTAGTGAATGTGATATTGATGAAGATGAGATTTGTTGGACAAAAGAAACGGAGTCTCTTGAGCCGTATAACACGGAATATGAAGGCTATATGGGAAATTATGGTAATACCATGGATTATTGGTATAGACGTGCTGCTATTGTATTATGGTCTGAATCAAGTCAAATTCCGATGAATTTCATGCTGAATTATGATAATGCTATAGATGAGTTATATGTACTTACCAGTAGTCTAGACAATGAAAAAGAAGTTATGGAAATTATAGCAAAAGCTGGAAAATATCTATATCGAACATTCTATAAAAAAGATAAAAATGATTTTGAGATATTGGCAAATATTGCTCTTTACATTAAAGATAAGGACACTGCACTATCAATTTTATCTCATTTTAAATGGGAGATATTAAATTCTGATATCATAAAATTGCTTGTTAAATTGCAAATTCAATATGGCATCAACTGGTGTATCGATCTTTTGAATAATTGGAAAAATCATGAAAGAGATAGTAAAGATTGCTTTATAAAAGAAATCCATTCTTTTGTACAAAATTTCTTATATTATGACGGTGCAGCTTCAATTGTAGAGCTATTATTGGATACTCAAAGTAATACCCTTATTGATAGCGACCAAGAAGCGTATAAATGGCAGAAACCTGTAAAACTTAAGGAATCTTTGCCTAAGAGGATTGCCATGTTTTATCAAACCCTTGCAGCATGTGCAGCAATTAATAATATTTCAGTGCTAGATAAAGTTATTGAACATTTAATATCTAGCCTAGAATTATATCCAGAGACTAGCTTGGCTGAGTTGTTTTTTAAACTTCAAGGTACAGTTCCTACTGAATATTTTGCCCATTACAAACTGCTCAAAGATCATCTAGTTCAAATTATAGATAACCAACTAGCTTTAGGGATGCGTCCTGAAGATGATTGGTCTATTGACGCTAAATTACCGTGTAAATGTGAGCATTGTAAAATAGCCACGAATTTTTTGCACTCCAAAACTGAGATAACAAAAATATGGCCTATTCTAGCAGCTATTCGTGATCATATTACCAATATGTTTAATGGTTTAGACTTACCTGTTAATTTATCTGTTGAAAGAAAAGGTTCACCACATAAGCTGATTATGGTAAAAACCGAGCTATTACACAAAAATGCAAAAAAAAGATTTGATGAATTAAAATTTTATCAGCAAAAGCTTCAAACTAATATTAAAAATTAAATTATAAACTTGCTATATGTAGATAAAAAATATGAAAGAAGAAAGCCTTAAGAATGATTATCAGCCAAGAATGCTAGTTGGTACTGATGATTTCAAAAAATTATTATTAAACACTGATATCTTTGTTGATAAGAGTCTACTTGTTAAGGACATAATAGAAGATAGTGGTGATGTTATATTAATCACTAGACCAAGACGTTGGGGTAAGAGTTTGAACATGGATATGATCAGGAGGTTCTTGGAAATTGAAATAGATGAACAGGGAAATCCATTAGCACTGAAGATAAATAACAAACTATTCCTTGGGGGTACAGTAGATTTAGGCTTTGATGAAACTAAAGAGTTAATGCCCTTAAAAATTGCCAGTATAGCAAGTAGCATAAAACGCCAAGGTCAATATCCAGTTATTTCTATAAATTTCAAGGATGTTAAGGGCAGCAGTTACCAAGAGATAGAGAGCGGTATAAGAAAACAAGTTATTAAGCTATTTGCGAGTCATTACTACTTAAGGCGTTACCTTACTCAGGATATAGCACTATTAGATAACGCCCAAAAAGAAATATTAGAACGGTACTTTGCAGGCAAATTTGATAAGGAAGATCTTAAGGATAGTTTAGGCTTCTTAAGTGGACTATTGTCTAAACATTTTGGACAAAAAGTTTATATATTGATCGATGAATACGATACACCCATTAACAATTCCTACCTTAAATTTGGTCACAAGCCTGAAGAGTTTGAACAAGTACTTGAATTATTTCGTGGCATGTTTGGCAGCAGTCTAAAAGGTAATACTTGTGTAGAAAAAGGAGTAATAACTGGCATATTACGTATTGCTAAGGCTAATTTGTTCTCAGATCTTAATAATGTTAGTGAATATAGCTTGCTAGATGATGAGTTTTCTAAGTTTTATGGCTTTACCCAAACAGAAATTGATGAATTACTAACCATCGTTCCAACTACAACTAATCATGAAGAAATAAAAAATTGGTATAATGGTTACACCTTTGGTGGAGAGGTCATTTACAATCCATGGTCAATCATGCAATGTTTAGCACGCAAAGGTAAGCTTGATCATTACTGGCTAGATAGTGGGGGTACGGGGCTAGTTGATAAGGCATTATTGTCAGATGAGATGCAGGAAGATTTACAGAGCTTAGCTGCCGGGAAAAGTATTATCTCACCTATTACCAAACAAATAATTTTTGCTGACATTAACAAACCAGTAGGATTACTTAGTTTATTGTTATTTAGTGGTTATTTAAATCCTACTGCCAAAATACCAGAAAAAAATGTTTATGAGCTATCTATCCCTAATTATGAAGTAAAATATATCTATGAAACAAGAGTACTACAATGGGTAACAAACCAACTAAAAATCGATAGTTCTAGATATTACTCGTTTGTTAGCTTGTTACCAGCAGGTAAAGTAGAGAAATTTAAAGAACGGTTACAAGAATTGCTACAAAACTCTACCAGTTTCCATCAGACAGGAGAGAGAAAAGCAGAATTATTTTATAGTGGCTTTATGTTAGGGCTTATTAACATGTTATCACCTAGCTACATAATAGCAAGTGAACAGGAGTCAGGAAGTGGGAGGGCTGATATTATCATGATCCCAAAAGCTAGTAAAGGAGATAAGGCAATTATTATTGAGTATAAAATAGCTAAAAATAAAAAAGATTTAGCCTCAGTAGCTAAAATGGGCTTAAAGCAGATTATAGATAAACAATATGATGTAAAAATAAGGCAGTATCAATATGTTAAGCAAATACTCAAAATTTCTATAGCGTTTTGCGGTAAGAATATGGAGTTACAATACCAAGTTGATGAACCCTAATAATAGAGTGTAATGGCTTGAATAACTAATAATTTTACGTCTATCGTGGTTCTGAAATTGTCCACTACGCCCCGCCAAATGGGACAATTGGTTAATTTTGCTAGTTCTGTGAAGGGAAAAGCTAGAGCGTACTCTAGTTTCTGACCATTAAGATTTAGGTTCGCAAACATAAAATTTAGTAATTCCCGTTTTTCAGCTATCGTCGAATCCCTAAAAGTTTCATAAGCGTTTGTAGTAATACTTATCAGGTCTACAAGCTTTTTTGATAATTTGTCATCTACCTTGTCATAACTTTTAATCAATTCACTTAATTCATATTGCCTATCTCTTAATTGTGTTTTCTTACGCAAAAATTCTTCCCTAGTTAAAACCCCTTCTGTAACTAAGTCTACAATCGAGTCAAGTTTATTTTGAATTTGGGTATGTTCTTGCTTTAATGCACCAACTTCACGATTAAATTCATGTGCCTTTCCGTGATTAACATTCATAAGATATTCCATCGTCTGTTTTAATATTTCAGTATCTTTAATTTTTAAGCTTTTCAGTACTTCTTCAAGCTGCAGCACTATTTGATCTTCTCTGACCCAAATCATCTTTTCAGGATTTTGTGGATTCCAAGTACGTAAATAAGTCCATTCTGATACTTTACCATTCTTGTATCTTTTGGTTTTAGTATCAGCAGTAATTAGTTTATCAGTAACAGCACATTTGAGAATACCCCTAAATAAAAATTCTTTACCTCTATATTGAAAAGGTGTTTTATTCCAACCATTTCTTACTGTTTCGCATGTCATAAAAATCTCTCTTGTGGTAAGTGGTTCATACTTATGAGGCCATAATTCTTCTTTAATCCTCATTTCTCCGTAATAAAATGGATTTTGTAAAAGTCGGTGCAAAGGTGATTTAGTAAAATGAAAACCCTTTTTACTCCTTAAACCCCACTCTCTAGCCTTGGTTACCATTTCAGACAAAGTATAAACTCCTGTAGCATAAGTTTCAAAGATTTTTTTTATTATTGAACCACTCACTGGGTCTACCACTATTAGTCCTCTCCCCCTTTCATCCCGTTTATTTACATAGCCAATAGGAGCTGGACCATACCACTCTCCATGTACTTCTATTTTTTGTTTAAAACTTTTCCTAACATTCTCGCTAAGCAGATCAGTATGAGATTTGGCAAATACAACACTCATACCCCACATCATTAATTCATGTGCGCTGGAATGCTGATGGATTACATAACCCTCACTGTTAAAATGTAGTTCTAACTTGCCTTGCCTTATTAGATCATCTAAAATAGGTGTTTCTTTTTGGCTTCTTTGAATACGATCAACTTTATCAGCTACAAAAGCAATAGGCTCACGTTGCTTTTTTATAAATTTGATAATTTCCATAAAATGTTTACGATCACCTTTGGTCGATGATTCAACAAGCTTAAAGCGGTCTAAAATAAATAACCCCTTACGCTCACAATATTTTTCCAATCTATCAGTTTGTACCTCAAGAGAATAACCTTCTTGTTGATCTTTTGATGAAACACGTGATAAGATAATTGCTTTTGTAGCTTTATAACGATCAATCATTAATAGATTCCTCCACAGAATTTTTTATATTTATTTATGTCCATTAATATTAGCATTTAAAACTAACTTTTCAATCTTTAATTTACAAATAACTTATTATCTTTAAAAAAAAAATTAGAAGGTCAATTTTGATTTAAGTAATTTTTTAGTTCTTTCTCCTTTTCTAACCTAACTTGAATCTCTACAAATTTTTGGCAAAAATTTATAAAGTTTCTTGCTAATTTCCTTGACTCCTCCTCACTTATATCTTCATCATGAGCATTACGAATACAGTTAGCTAAACAGTTAAAAATTTCTTCTCTTGATTTTCTAGCTTTAATATTTTTATGAGGCTTTTTATCACCTAAATCAGCGTTTGGTAATCTGTTTATCATAATTCTTCTTCATTATATTTCGATAAAATTAAATCCAGCAATGCTAAGCTATCAGCTTCATTATGGTCTTCTGTAGTAAAACCTTTGCGTTTAACTGCCTTAATTACTTCCTGTTTTGAAGCATTGCCTTTACCTGTAAATTGCTTAAAGCGTAAATGTGGCATGCCTCCTCCTTCAAATCGCTTTAGCTTGAAAGTGATTGTATCAAAGGTAATACGACCTGTTGGATATCGTATTGCCCAGCCTAGGGTCGTGCCAAGGTCAAGTGCTAGGATAGTTTGAAGACTGTGTTTAATGTCATTAGTCATCTTGTTTTAATTCTTTTAATAATTCTTGTTCAAGAAATTCATCCGTAGTTCCGTAAAAATCGTTTGGTGTTACAGCTCCTCGAGTAGTTATAAAAATCTTCAACATAATTTTTTCTCTTGGAATAGCTGCTTCATAAAGATATCTGTAAATATGGGCATGAGTTGTTTCAAATAAGCGAGCAGCTGCAGTAGGCTTTATTTTATTTACTGACATCCAAGTTGAAAGTTTCATAATCTTCTTAATTTTAATTGTAGGTTATAAAACCTAGCTAATTGTTATGTATAAAAAAGTATTTCTTGTTAAATAAAAAGTTCTGCATACGAGTTTTAGAAACGTACTGAGTCATGGACTGATTTCTAATTATGGATACTGTAATTTAAAATTATAAATCTGTGGAAAAATGTTATTTTAAATAACTAAATTAAAGAGCTTTTTGCTTGATCTATGCTAGATATCCGGTTTAAACAAATTATTTTTAATAACTTAAGGTTGCAAAAATTGAATTTTCAAGGAATCCTATTAAGACCATTTTATATTTCAAATAGGAGATTAATGATGAATAAAGATAATGTTTTACACATACCAATTGGCTCGCTAGCAAAATACCAAATACAAGATTTGTACCAGTTATTGCAGCAAGTATTAGAGCAACTTGAGCAAGCAAAAAAAACTAGAGAATGGCTTTTGTATGCCATTAGCTTAAAGTATGGGGAACATATTAGAGCTAAAAGGCTACGTCTTGAGAAAGATACGGGCGTTATACATCTCGAGGATAATGGCTTTAAGATTAGTTGTGATGTTGTTAAGAAGGTTGAATGGGATCAGCAAAAGTTGGCAAAAATTGCTACTGATATTTTAATTAACGGGGGTAATTTAAATGATTTCGTTGAGACCTACTACAATGTACTAGAGGCTAAGTATAACAGTTGGTCTAGCACAATTAAGAACATTTTTGAACCTGCTCGAACTTTAAAGTTGAGTAAGCCGATCTATAAACTAAACAGACTGGCTCAGGAGGTAGTATTATGAGCAAGCTGCCTATTATCAGTGCCGATGAACGTTTAGCTGAAACAAGAGGTGTTAAGGGCTGTATTTTTGGTGGTTACGGAGTAGGTAAAACCAGTTTACTTTGGACATTGCCAAAAGATAACACTTTATTCCTTGATCTAGAGGCAGGTGATTTAGCAGTAGAAGGTTGGCAAGGAGATACTATTAGACCTCGCACTTGGCAAGAATGTCGAGACCTTGCAGTATTTATTGGTGGTGCTAATCCAGCAGTTCGTGATGGTTTTGTTTACAGTAATGCTCATTATCAAGATGTTTGCAAACGCTTTGGGGAAGCTGCAATGTTGGATAAATATCAGACTATCTTCATTGATTCCATTACTGTTGCAGGTCGATTGTGTTTGCAATGGTGTAAGGGGCAACCACAGGTAATTAGCGATAAAACCGGCAAAGAAGATATGCGTTCAGCCTATGGGCTGCATGGACAAGAAATGATTAGCTGGCTTACTACTTTACAGCATAGCAGAAGTAAGAATATTTGGTTTGTTGGAATTTTAGAAGAAAAATTTGATGATTTAAACCGCAAAAATTTTGCTCTGCAAATAGATGGTAGCAAAACGGCATGAGCTACCGGGTATAGTTGATCAGGTCATTACTATGGCAGAGTTTAAAGCACAAGATAACTCAACTTACCGGGCTTTTATTAACCATACCAACAATCTATATGGTTATCCCGCCAAAGACCGATCAGGCAAATTAGCAATGATCGAACCAGCTGACCTTGGCAAATTAATGGAAAAAATTAAATCAGCAACAAGAATAACAACAGGAGGAAAATAATTATGAGCTTTTACGATTTTAATAATATTGAACAGTTTAATTTTGAACTAATCCCAGCTGGGACTATAGCTAAGGTTGCTTTACGAATTAAGATGGGCGGTTATGATGACCTAGAACAAGGTTGGACTTCGGGTTATGCTACTCAGAATTTAGCAAGTGGGGCTGTTTACCTGAACTGTGCATTTACAATTTTACAAGGGAAATTAGATGAAAAATATATAGGTTACAAAATATGGCAGCTAATTGGTCTTTACAGTGAGAAGAATAATAATCGTTGGGGTGCTATGGGTCGCAGTTTTATCCGCTCTATCTTAAATTCAGCTAAGGGGTTTAGTGATAAGGATAATTATGAAGCTGCACAAACTGCTAGAAAAATTGACAGTTTTGCTGACCTTAATGGACTGGAGTTTGTGGTTAAAATAGATGTTGAACAAGATCAGGAGGGTAATAATAGAAACGTGATCAAATGTGCCATTGGTCTAGAGCATAAGGATTATGCTGCTGTAATGGGTCTTAGTAATATACCAAGTTGGGGCTGATGATGCTGGATTTTAATAGGCCAATCAATACAACTGTTAATAGTAGCATTAATGAGCAGTTGAATCTATTGCTGAACCAAGCCTTAACATTAGAAAGAAAAACGTTGGCAAAACGTAAGTATTTAGGTGCTTCTAGCCTTGGTCATCCTTGTAGTAGAGCGTTGCAGTATGAATATCTAAGTGCTGGGAATAATGCAGCTTCAGGCTTTAGCGGTCAAACACTTCGCATCTTTGAAGCTGGGCATTTGTTTGAAGAACTAGCGGCAAGATGGCTACGTCTAGCTGGATTTGAGCTGATTACTGTTGATGACAACGGTAATCAATTTGGTTTTATGGCAGCTGATACTCGAATAGCTGGGCATATCGATGGGATTATTAAAACTGCTCCTAGCGGAATCAATATTACCTGTCCTGCCTTATGGGAAGCAAAATCAATGAACAATAGAGCGTGGAAGGAAACTGTAAAAAAAGGGTTAACCTTGTCTAAGCCGCTCTATGCTGCTCAGATTGCTTTGTACCAAGCTTATATGACAGAGACTATTCCTAGTATTTCAAAGAATCCATGCTTGTTTACAGCTGTTAACTCATCTTCGAGATAAATATGAGCAGAAATTATGCTATAGAACGTGAGTATTATGCGACGAGTGGAGTGTAGAATTAAATTCTCGTTACTGACTACATGTATGGACCTCCTGTAAAATGCAAGAAAAAAATAACATCTAATAGCAAAAATGCAAATGCATACATGTATCCGGCTTATAGTTAATAAATTATGTGTAATTTATCCTACAGCCCTGATGGAATTCGCTGGCTTACAAACTATATACTTATCATTTTATCGGCTTCAAAGAGCCATTGTAGTCATCAGTTTCTTTGTAAGCTAAGGTTTGTCTTATTTACCATCAATATTATTATCTCACGCATATTCCGGGTTGGAATCTCTTACATATTCTTTGTTTACCTATTAATTAATAAACCACTATTTATTTTATTTTATGTTAATTATAATAGCTCTGTGCTACAAACTTTACTCTCTACATAATCATCCCCTGACCTTAGTACTGCAAACACCACTCTTGCCAGTTTATTAGCTACAGCAACTACTGTTTTATTATGTCCATTTCGCTCAGATAAATTAAACATCCACTGCGTAAATTTGCTAAAATCTTTTTTAGATTTTTGTTCTTCCGATGTAAATCTTATCTTGGCATTTAGTACAGCTCTAGCTCCTTGGATCAATAGAGTACGCAAGTAAACATCACCTCGCTTGCTAATTCCAAGCAACTTATCTTTCCCTCCACTGGAATGCTGCCTTGGCACTAATCCAAACCATGCCGATAATTGCCTACCATTCTCAAAACTTGTAGCATTACCTATTGATGCTATTAAAGCAGTAGCAGTAATTAAACCAAGACCAGGTATAGCTGTTAATCGTTGATATTGAGTTAAGTTGCTAGCTATTATTTTTAATCTTTTTTCTATCTCTTTTATTTTTTTGTCATTATCCAAAAATTCCTCTTTCAGTTCACTAAATGTTTGGTAACCTAGCTGACTCAAATTTCCTTCATCTAAAATCTCAGTTAATTTTGTTACAACCTTATTGATCCCTTGAGGAATAATAAAACCAAATTCATGTAATAATCCTCTAATTTCATTCGCAAGTGCCGTACGGTTTTTTACCAATCTCTCTCTTACCCGATGAATTGACAAAATATCTTGTTGTTCTACAGTTTTAATTGGTACAAACCTCATATTTGGTCTTGTTACTGCTTCACATATAGCTTCAGCGTCAGCTTGATCGTTTTTATTAGTTTTAACATACGGTTTGACAAATTGTGGAGCCATTAGTTTTACTATATGCCCCAATTTAGTTATTTCTCTTGCCCAGTAACTAGCTCCGCCGCAAGCTTCCATCCCTACCAAACATTTTGGTAAATTAGCCATAAATGTTAAAACTTGATCTCTCATTAATTTTTTCTTTAATACCGTCTTACCATTTTTATCTACACCATGAATTTGGAAAATTCTTTTTGCAATATCTATACCAATTGTGGTAACTTCCATCTTAGCCTCCTGATTGTTATTTTAATATTTAATATTAACTTTAGAAGATTAGCAACTGCTTTTCATTCTGTATATCAGGAGGTCCATACCATTATTTTTTCACCTGTGGAATTTTATAATAAAGAAATACTGATAAAAGTGTACTTTAATGACAAGAGTTTTTATTTGAAACAAAACAATGGTAATACACATAAGAAGCATTATGTTGACTAATTTTTAGTATGTCAAGTAGAAAAGTGATGTTTACATGACTACAAACTTCATGCCAAAACCACTGCGAACCTGATTCTTTAGACGTTTCAAGCACTTTTTCGTCTCGAAGATGAGTGTTAACAAAGATAATGCAGAAATTTACCACGAATTGATACCATTTGACGGGGAACTTCCCAAAAAATGAGTGATAAGGCAGTAAATATTATCAAGGCTATAGAAGCTGATGAATTACTGCCAAGGGCTTTTACCAGCAAGGATTATTTCGAGTGTAAAATGTGCCATTACCAAGATAAATGTTGGGGTTCATAAAGAGAACTATGGTTCAACCATCAAGAGATTATATAAAAACTTACTTTTATGTAGTATTCGGCTATTTAGAAGGTTTTATACCATTGAGGTCTTTTGCTGAAAAAGGCAATAACAACAGCCGACCACCAAGTAACACGTGGATAAAGGCTGATGATGAGGTGGTAGAGCATGCTGCTAATTTTGTAAAGTTAGCTAATCAACGAAGCTCTGCTTTTTATGTTGTCCCCGGCACTGTTGCCAAAGTTGGAGTAGCTGGTAGTATTGATGTCATCCAAATGCAAGTACTGCTTATTGATATTGATGAAGGCGACACTGAACGTAAACTAACTGATTTAACTGCAGCTTTAGGTGAGCCAACGATGGTTGTTGAATCTGGAGGTATTACTGATTCAGGTCATGCCAAGCTACATATTTACTGGCAATTAACTAGGGCAGTAACAGGTGATGATTTGCAAAAGCTTCTAAAACTTAGATACCAAATTGCCCTATTTTTCGGTGGTGATACTCACTTTAAGTCAGCTCATCAACCAATTAGGGTCGCTGGTTCAATCTATCATAAAGGGGGTAAGCATCATCTAGTTAAGATTAGGTCGTATAATCCAGTAGAATATGAAATAGAAGAGCTAATAACACGTGCTAACTATTTTCCTACATTAAATAATAATATTGCTGTTAACGCTTTAAAACCATCAAATAATAATACATTGCCTTTTAATAGTTTACTAACCAATAAAGTCCATGAAGGAGGTAATGGTGAGCATACTAGGTTTAACCATTTAAGTCGGGTAATTGGCTATTGGCTACGACGTTGTCATGATGGGCTAATTAGCAAGGATGAGGCTATTGAGGAAATTCATAGCTATAACCTATCTAATGTAATTCCTTCTTGGTCTCTCGAAAAAATCAAACAGACGGTTAATGGTCTTTGGAAGTTGCATTTGCAAAAATACGGCGAACCGAAAAAGGTAAACTGTAAAGAAAATAGCAAATTGCCTATAATTAAAAGCTTTTCATTTGAGTCTCTTTTGGGGACAAAAGTAGCCTACCTGAAGACCTAATTGCCCCACGTATTTTAACATTAGGTGGCATGCTTGTGTTTGGTGGTTCACCTAAAGTTGGAAAAAGCGACTTTTTATTGTCACTACTCGTGCATATGGCAGCTGGTCGGGAATTTATTGGCTTTGTACCACCAAGACCACTGAGGATTTTTTATTTTCAGGCAGAAATTGGTTATCATTATTTGCGTGAGCGACTGCAAAATATGCAATTATCAGAAGAAGTAATTAATCTAGCTAAAGATAATTTATACATTACTCCAAATTCAAAGTTGAGTTTGGATAAAAAAACGATAGAGGCACTGGCTGAACACATTAAGCAGGTATTTTCCGATAAACTAGACATTATCGCAATTGATCCTATTCGTAATGTTTTTGATGGTGGCAGAAATGGAGCTACTGAAAATGACAATGATGCGATGTTATTTTTTCTGCAAAAGAGGATTGAGTTATTAAGAGACCAAGTAAATCTAGATGCTGGTATTATACTAGTGCATCACACTAAAAAAATCACTAAAACTCAGTTTGATGATGATCCATTTCAAACCTTTAGCGGTGCTAGTAGTTTGCGTGGTTATTACACCGCTGGTGCTTTGCTGTATAAGCCTGATCTTGAAAGCAACGACCGCCACCTAATCTTTGAGTTACGTAATGGTAAGGAGATACCAACTAAAAGCATTTGTAAGAAAAATGGACGATGGGTAGAAGAATCTATTGCAAATAATAAAAGAATAGCATTTAAAAAAAGTGGTTTGTTATTTGATAGAGAACGACAGAGAAGGGTTATGGTGATCCTCAATTTGCTTGAGTCTGAAGCTATCAAAGGCAAGTTTTATTTAATGAAGCAATTTGGTGAAAAGTTTCGTAATACTAATGATTTAGGAAATAAAAGAGCTATTTGTGATGATTGTTCTGCAGCTGCTACTAAAGGACTTATTAAGTTTTTTGATAATCCAAAAGATTATGGATTAAAAATTGTCAAAGAAGGGAAAGCAAATTTTGGTTTTATGTGTACTGAAGGGATGAAAATGTATTTAGGTGAATATATAGATGCCAACACTGGTGAAATATCAAGAAACTATAAAGCGATACTACCCACACATTATAAACGTGACGGTGATGGTAAAAAAGATGAGGTACTTAATCCTAAAATTTGGCACATAGATTTAGAAGAAAGCATGAGGATTAAATGAAGAAAAAATACGGAACAAACAATTGCTAGAAAAAACAAAAGTGTAGCAAAGATGCAGCAAAAAAGTACTGCTTTTTTGGACTGCTCGTAAAGCCTTATATTGCAAGGCTTTCAGGGGATATTAAAAGTGCAGTAAAAACGTGCTGCTCTTTTGGAAATACTGCAAAACTTTTTAAAAGACTGGTTTGTAGAGAATTTTAAAAGTGCAGCAAAGATGCAGAAATTTCAAGACGCAGCAAAAAATACTGCTCTTTTGGATTACCTGTAAATCCTTATACTACAAGGCTTTCATGGGATGTTAAAAGTGCAGTAAAGATGCAGTAAAAACGCACTGCTTTTTTGGAATATCTGCAAAACTTTTTAGAAGACTGGCTTATATAGAATTTTAAAAGTGTAGCAAAGATGCAGAAATTTAAAGATACAACAAAAAAGTACGGCTCTTTTTGACTACCTGTAAACCCTTATATTACAAGGCTTTCAGGGGATATTAAAAGTGCAGTAAAGAAGCACTGCTCTTTTTGATTACCCGCAAACCCTTTTAGAAACTGGGATACAAGGCAAGCCAAAAAAGCAGTATGCTTTTAAATAAAAATGCGTTTTTGGACTACCCGCAAGACCTTATACTGCAAGGCTTTCAAGGTAGGTCAAAAAAGCAGGATTTTGTATATATATAAATATATATAGCAGACTTATAAAAAGTCTGCCGTAGATATATATTTTTGCTTCTGCTGGCAAAGTGGATCTGCAATAATTTTTACAAGGTAACAAACATGAAACATCATAAAACTGAAAGAACAGAATTAAACAAATTCGACAAAAGACCAATAGCTAGATTTTATCGTTGTTGGCTGGAGGATGAGGCAAATGGAGTAGCAGAAGGTAAGAGGCATGGGATCAACCATGAGCAGTTTAGGGCAGCTGATCGCCTAGCTTGTAATTTCCAAAGGGCAATCATGGTTGGTGGTAGAGGTATAATCCAAATTGAAGCAAACAAAGACTTTAGCAAAATGCTGGGATTTGAGAGGCAAGTACAGGCGACTCGAGTTCATCAACGAATATTTGTTAAGCTTGGTAGGAAGTCACAGGAGATAGTTGAGCATTTTTGCTTACTGGAGATGCCGTTGCGGCAATTTGAGCTAAAGCAAATGCCACAGTGGCCTAAAGGTGCAGGCAGCACTAGATTACGTGAGGCACTAGATGATTTGATTGAAGCTTATCGGCAAGAGGGGCTAAAGAATTCTAGCAAAAGTGTAACTTAAAGTAACATTTTTTGCCTTGAAAGCAGTATATCTCTAAGGGTGAGTAGTAATTTATAGTAACTTTTAATTAAAAACTATTGCAATCTAGTAAACCTTAGAGTATAATAAAAGGCAATAATGGGATAGTAGGTTTGGTAGCTTGGTGTAAGGACAAAAAGAGGAATAAATGGCAGTAACAAGATAAGAGGAAACAAAAAAGATGGCAAGAATTTTGGTAAAATGTAACTTAAAGTAAAATTTTTTGCCTTGAAAGCAGCATAACTCTAGGGGTGAGTAGTAACTTATAATAACTTTTAATTAAAAACTATTGCAAGTTAGTAAACCTTAGGGTATAATAAAAGGCAATAATGGGATAGTAGGTTTGGTAATTTGGCGTAAGGGGAAAAGAGGAATAAATGGCAGTAACGAGAGAAGAAAAAACCAATAGCAAACTGCAGCAATTGTTAGCACCAGTAGCAATTAATGCAGATAAACTTGATGTAGAGGCGGTGGATGTATCAGGTTTTGAAAGTGGTATTTTTACGGTAATGGTAGGAGCGGCTAACGTGAATCCGAATGATGACAGGCATGTACAAATCAGGTTGCAACATTCAAACGACAATGTTAACTTTACTGATTGTCTTGATACAGAGATTATAGGAGCTGTGCTTGGGGAAAATACTGGCACTTTTGCTTACCTTAAAACTAGACCTGATGATACTACTGCTTTTATGGCAGGTTATATTGGTGATAAAAGGTTTGTAAGACCAGCAATTAAAGTAACAGGTGACCTTGGAGAGGGGGTTTTAATGGGTGTTGCTGCAATATTGCACGGTTCTAAATATCGTCCAGTAGCTTAAAAATTAGAAAGGTTGCAGTTATGAGTTTTACTATTGATGTGAGAAGTGATATAAACAAGATAGCCCGTTATATGGATAATATCGAGAAGAAACAGCTACCATTTGCAGTTAACTTGACTTTGAACAAAATAGCATTGCTTGTGCAAGAACAAATCTGCAAAAGAGTACCAATTATATTCAATAACAGCAAAAAATGGTGGGACAAACACCAAAGAACTGGTATCAAGGTGGCATTTGCTAGTAAATATGCCTTAATATCTGCTGTGTACACTAAGGCTCATTTTGCCTACATTCAGGAAGAAGGTGGAATTAAAGTGCCATATCGTGGCAGTATGATTGCTGTACCAACCAGTAATGTACCAAAAAAGCAAAGAAGTTCAAAAGCTTTGAGAGATCAACAGGGGAATAGAAGTATATTTAAACTTGGCAAATCTATTTATCGTAGAGTTAGTAGTCAAAGATTGGAAAGGTTATATGGTCTAACCCATGAAGCTAAAGTTAACCCAAGGTTTGGGTTTAAGGCTACAGCAGTTAATACTTTTAATAGCCGCTTTGATAAGGTGTTTACGACTTCTTTTAACTTTGCCTTAGACACAGCAAAATAAAGGAGGCAGAAGCAATTTAACAAATAGTATGGAAAAAACGAAACGAAACAAGGTACTTTCTAGGCTTGTCGAACCTGGGTGACTGACCACCCCGACCCTTGCCTAGCGATAAAAATTTTTGGTATATTTCGTTTCTTTTAATTTAACAAAAGCTCTGTAACCCTTTAAATATAAGACTCTTACATTTAATGAGCTGTAGAAAAAAACGAAATTAAGTATAAACTTGTAAGCCATATATCTATTTTTAAACATTGTCTATACATATAATAAAATTTAGTTTAATCTTAATTTTTAAGAAGAATTAGAGAAAAGGAATGCAAATAGCAAGTATACATGAAGCGAAAATTCATTTTTCTGACTTAATTAAAAAAGTTCAAGAAGGAGAAGAAGTAATTATTTGCAAAGCAGGCAGACCAACAGTTAAAATAATAAAATATAATGCTTTATCAATTCCACGTAAAGCCGGAGTGTGGAAAGGAAAAATAAAAATTGCTAAAGATTTTGATCAATTGCCACAAAACTTATTGGCAAGTTTTATGGGGAAAGAGTAGTGAGTTATTTACTTGATACTCATACTTTATTGTGGTGGTTAGAAGACAACCCAACCTTAACAGTAGAATCTAGAAAAATTATTAGTAACCCTAATAACCTAATTTTTGTCAGTTCAGTAAATAGTTGGGAAATTACTATTAAAAAAGCTCTTGGCAAACTAGAAGCTCCCAATAACCTTGAACAAGTAATATTAGAGAGCGGTTTTGATCCTTTGCCTATAAATATCAATCATACAATTTTTGTAGAAAAGTTAGAAAATTATCATGATGACCCTTTTGATAGACTCCTTATATCTCAGGCTATTATAGAAGGTTTAACTATAATTACTAGAGATAATAAAATAACTCAATATTCAGTTCCTATTATTATTGCATAAGTATGATTTTAAGAATTGTTATTTTGAAATAAACTAAGTTTAATGAATAACCATAAAGTATCAGACATTGCCAAAGCTTTGCAATTAAGTGAACGTAGAGTGCAACAATTGGTTAAGGAAGCTATACTACCTACCCCAGTAGCTGGTAAGTATGATTTAGCTGACTGCATAAAGTCTTATGCACGATATCTTGAGTCAAGACCAGTTGGCAAAAATACCTCTGATAATTTAAACGCCCAAAAACTACGCTTACTCAAGGCTCAAGCTGATAAAGCAGAATTAGAAGTACAGATACTGGAAGGCAAATACTTAGCTAGCAGTGAGGTGGAACTTCATTGGTCTAATTTGATCATTGCCTTTAGAGCTAGGATGCTAAGTCTTCCAAACAATATAGCTCGGCAAATAATAGTACTTGATAATGATTTTGCGGCCATTGTGCATTGCTTAGAGACGGAGATACATAAGGCACTTTTGGAACTTAGCAATTATGGGACTGTTGTGAACTGATTCAAAAAATCTTCATCTTACAACAATCCCATTATGCCAACAAGCCAAATAATTTGGAGTCAGATTACCAAGAAAATAGCCAAACTAGTAGCACCACCACCAAAGTTAAGCGTAAGCCAGTGGGCGGATAATTATCGTAAGCTGTCAAGTGAGTCCTCGGCTGAGCCGGGCAGCTGGCATACTAGTAAAACGCCATATCAACGCGAAATCATGGATGCAGTAAATGATCCAAAGATAGAGATGATCGTAGTAATGTCATCAGCACAAGTTGGTAAAACTGAAGTGATCAATAATATTGTTGGCTATCATATTCATCAAGACCCAGCACCAATGCTAATAGTGCAACCTACTGAAAAGCTGGCAGAAAGCTGGTCAACGGATCGTTTAACTCCTATGCTGCGTGATAGTGAGGTATTTAAGAACTTAGTCAAAGAACCAAAAAGTAGAGATTCCGGCAATAAGATTTTATACAAGCGTTTTCCGGGTGGACACATTACCATGGCTGGTAGTAATTCACCCTCTTCACTGGCAAGCAGGCCAGTCAGGATTGTGCTATGTGATGAGGTAGATCGTTATCCTGCTAGTAGTGGTTCAGAAGGAGACCCAGTTAATTTAGCCAAAAAAAGAGCTACAACTTTTTGGAATAGAAAAATTATTTTAACTTCCACCCCAACTATCAAATATTTTAGCAGAATAGAACTAGCTTATCTGCAAAGCGATCAAAGACGTTATTATGTTCCATGTAAATTATGCGGTGAGTACCAAACCTTAAAATGGTCTCAAGTACGATGGCCTAAAGACAAACCTGAAGAAGCACATTATGTTTGTGAGGTAAATGGCTGCATTCTGCACGATAATGATAAAATGTCGATGTTGCAGCGTGGCAAGTGGATATCTGAAGCTAAAGGAGAAAGTAACAATATTGCTGGTTTTCATCTAAGCGAGATATATTCGCCTTGGGTAACTTGGTCTAGAATGACGGCAGAATTCCTGAAAGCTAAAATGATGCCTGAAACCTTAAAGACTTGGGTTAATACTAGTCTTGGTGAAACTTGGGAGGAAGGAGGGGACAAGGTAGATGAAACTTCACTATTATCGAGAAAAGAAAATTGGGGCAATGTTGTACCTAGCGGGGTTGTTATTATTACTGCTGGCGTGGACGTACAAAATGATCGACTTGAAGTGGAAATAGTTGGTTGGGGTGTAAAAGAAGAAAGCTGGTCGCTTGATTATAGAGTAATCTATGGTGATCCTGCTAGGAGTGAGATATGGGACGATCTTGATAACATCCTAGAGCAGAACATTAAACACCAAAGTGGCATTAACCTTAGGATTGCCTCAGTTTGTGTTGATTCAGGCGGTCATCACACCCAAGCAGTTTATGCATACTGTAAGAAAAGACAGTTACGTAGGATATTTGCCATAAAGGGTTCATCAATAGCAGGTAAAGCCTTGGTTAGCAGACCATCGATTGCCAATAGAATGCGGGTTAAGTTGTTTTCTATTGGCACTGATACAGCCAAAGAAATGATCTACAGCCGGTTAAAGATTACTGAACTAGGACCGGGATATTGTCATTTCCCAATAAATTATGACGCGGAATATTTTAAACAGCTAACGGCAGAGAAAATCGTTACTTATTATAATAAAGGCTTTCCAACTCGCAAATGGGAGAAGCCAGCTGGTAAACGTAATGAGGCACTTGATTGTAGGGTTTATGCCTTAGCAGCCTTGTACATACTAAACCCAAATTTAGAACTTTTAGCAAATAAAATGCTTGAACAAACAGCAAAAGTAGAAGTTAAAGAAGCTGAGGAAAAGCTGAGTTTAAACTTTATCAAGCCAATCAGAAAAACAACTAGCTTTGTCAAAAATTGGTAATTTTAAATCCTGAAATATTATGCATTGCCGCCTTTATGTAATTCTTCATCATCGAAATCTATTGTTGCTTTAGCAGCATGCATTATAACGTTAAAATATGAGAAGCAGAATTTTAATAAATAATGCTCAGTTATTATGTTAGTTGCTAAAAAATTATCAAATTTATCTTTTTCAGTATTGGCAGTATGCAATATATTTTCTTGAATATAAAGCCTATTAATCAGCTTAGCTTCTAATAAAGTAGTAATTACCACCCAAGTTACGAAATAACAAATATTACCAAATATACTGTCATCGATGATTAGATTGATAGGACTATTATAATTATTTTGTTTGCTTACTGTATAAATTAATTCGCGAAGTATGCTGTCATCGTATTTATTGGGTGCGTCGATAATTTTTATTATTGTAAAATTATTTTCCTTACAAAAATTGATCAAAGATTGCCTTATGAGTTCAAAACGGGCATGTGATGAATATAATAAGATAATGGCTTGTTGGTTGTTCATATGCGACCCCTTCTCTAATGTTTTAATAATTAAGAGTTTTGATCGCCAAAGATAAAATGATAAAAGAAAAAATTTATAGGTTATACATATCTTGGCGATCGGGGGGTAACAACACCGTCAGCAGACAGCACAATAGCTTTTAGGCTTGAGATTTACACCCCAAGCCCTGAACATAGCTATCATCACCCCGATCGTAATAATCGAGGAACATCATTTTTACGGGCTGATGTCTACCGCTGCTGAATGGAGGTTGTTACACTCCAAAATAACTTTGCAGTTATTTCACTCTTAGTTTTAAACTATAGTTAGCAAAAGTCAACAATAAGTTTTTTTAATTATATTTTACGGTGATTTCTGAACCAACATCATTTACTGCAGGTGACACTGTTGAGTGGCAACGATATTTAAACAAATATTCTGCTAATGAAGGATGGAATTTGTCTTACAGCTTTCGTAATTATACCACTGGTTTTAACGTTGCTGCTATTGCTGAAGCAGATTATTACCTTGTGTTGCTAGATTCTGAAACAACAGCTACTTATACAGCTGGTAATTATTGGTGGCAAGCGACGGTACATAAAGAGAATTTGCGTTATATGATTGCTAAAGGTAATTTAGAAATTAAACCTAATTTAGCACTACTTGCAACTTATGATGGTCGCCCGCATGTTAAGAAGGTTTTGGATGCTCTAGAAGCTACCATTGTTGGCAAGGCAAGCCGAGATCAATTGTCATATTCGATCAGCGGTCGTAGCCTGTCACGGTTAAGTCCAGCAGAATTACTAAAATGGCGTGATATTTACAAAGCTGAATATGCTAGGAATTTGCAAGAAGAAAGGATAAAGAATGGGCTTAGCTCAGGTAACCTGATTAAGGTTAGATTCAATAACCCATGAAGCTATTTGATTTCTTCAAAGGTAAATCGGTTATTAAGGAAAAGCGTAAATACGCAGCCGCTAGCATTAATCGCTTTACTAATGATTGGATTACTGGGAATCTATCAGCAGATGCAGAGTTATATAGAGACCTCAAAATACTACGCAGCCGATCACGAGAACTTTGTATAAATAACGATTATGCTCGGCGTTTTTTAAAAAGAACTTCTACTAATGTTATAGGTGCTAATGGCATACGGTTACAACTACGTGCCTCTAGTAATAGTGAAAATTTTCTGCAAGATAAAAATAATTATATCCTAGAACAATTTGATAATTGGAGCAAAAAAGGTATTTGTACGGTAGATGGCAGATTATCTTGGATAGATTGTCAAAAATTATTTCTAGAATCAGTGGCTCGTGATGGAGAGGTTATTATTCGTTTAGTCAAAGGCTTTGATAATGAGTTTGGTTTTGCTCTGCAGTTTATTGAAGCTGATCATTTGGACTAGGAGTTAAATGAAGCTCTACCGGATGGTGGATATATTCGCATGGGAATTGAATTTAATAAATGGAATAAACCTGTAGCCTATTATCTACTTACCTCCCATCCCGGTGAAATCTTTAAAAAATATGACAATAATAAGCAATACCAAAGAATTACTGCTAATGAGATTATTCATGGCTATATTTTAGAAAGACCTTCGCAAAGTAGAGGTGTGCCATGGATGCACAGTGCCATGTTACGTCTGCGGATGCTGGGAGCTTATGAAGAAGCAGAGCTGGTAGCAGCTAGAGTTGGTGCATCAAAAATGGGGTTTTTTATTTCTCAAGATGGTAGTGGTTATCTTGGTCAAGATGATAGTTTTGGTGGCAAGATAATGGAAGCTGATCCCGGGACATTTGAACAACTGCCTGCTGGTATGGATGTGCGGCTATTTGACCCTAATCATCCAACAAGCAGCTTTGCTGATTTTGAGAAGTCAATACTCCGGGGAATTGCTAGCGGATTGGATATTTCTTATGCGACCCTTGCCAATGATCTTGAGAATGTAAACTTTTCGTCAATTAGGCATGGTAGCCTAGAGGATCGTGATACTTGGCGTATGCTGCAAAATTGGGTGATAGAGCATTTTTGTAACTCGGTATTTGAGAACTGGTTATTAATGACCATTACTACTGGTCGAATTAAAATACCGCTATCGGAATTTGATCAATACAACAAACCAATATGGCGAGCTAGAGGATGGGCTTGGGTTGATCCACTTAAAGAAAGCCATGCCAATCAAATTGCAGTCGCTGAGAAAACTAAAACTAGGAGTCAAATAGCAGCAGATCAAGGTATGGATATAGATGAATTATTTCAGCAGATAGTATTTGAACAACAATTAGCTAAAAAATATGGCTTAGATTTAACATTAACAACTACCAACAAAGACAATGAACAGCAAACAATTAGCACTGAAGAATCTAATGACGATTAAATGTAAAAGTGAAATACTATACCGACACACGGTTTTAGATCATCTACTTAGAGAAGATCGCAGTTTTGAACTGTCTTTTTCAAGTGAAGAACCAGTAGAGAGATTTTTTGGTCTTGAGATACTTGACCACAAACCTGAAAGCGTCAAGCTAGATTGGTTAAATTCTGGTCACGCTCCCCTACTTCTTGACCATGACCCAACTAAGCAAATTGGTATTGTTGAAGCTGCTGAAATAACTAGTGATGGTAAAGCTAGGGGCAAAATAAGGTTTGGTAAAAGTACTTTAGCTGAAGCAGCTTACCAAGACGTGCTAGATGGCATTAAAAGTAATATATCAGTAGGCTATTGTTATTTACCAAATGGCATAATACTTGAGCAAGAGTCAAAAGGGGATAATCCTAACATTTATCGGATCAACAAATGGAAACCCCTAGAAGTATCATTAGTATCAATACCAGCTGATCATACAGTGGGTATTGGTCGAAACCAACTAGAAATAATTGCTAATAATATGATTAATATGAGGGAAAACATGCAAAATGAAGTAATAGAAAATAGTCAACCATCGATTACCGTTAATACCGAACAAATTACCAAAGACATTAGGCAGAATGAAGCTACTAGACTTAGTGAGATATTAACTATCGGTGATAAACATAATATGCACGATATGGCGATAGAATTTATTCGTGAGGGCAAAAGCATTGATGCTTTTAGGCAGAAGGTTCTCGAAACATTGAGTAATAATCCAATTATCAACACTACTTCACCAAAATCAGCTGTTATCGGAATGAGTACAAAGGAAGCAAGAAGCTTCTCTATTTTAAAAGCCATTAGAGCAACAGTGACAGGCAATTGGAGTGATGCTGAGCTGGAAAAAGAAGCATCAATGGCAGTTGCTAAAAAAATTAATCGAGAGCCTTCTAGCTTTTTTGTACCTCTTGATGTCAATTTAGAACAAATAGAGCAAAGAAGTTATGTAGGCAGAACGCTGGAAAAATTATCAAATGTTGCCGGTGGTTACTTAGTTAGTACCGATTACCTAAGCAACAATTTTATTGAACTGCTGCGTAACAAAATGCTTGTTAAGCAAATGGGAGCTAAAGTAATGAGTGGCTTGCATGGCGATGTAGCAATACCAAAACAAACTGGTGGAGCTACTACTTTTTGGGTATCAGAAGGGAGAAGTCCTGAGCATAGCGAGCAAGCCTTTGCCCAAGTAATACCAATTCCCTAATTTAAATTAGTATAAATAGTAGAAAAAAGATGAGATTATGTTATAATATTCCAAGTTTATGAATAAATTAAGGAAAGGAATATAATGGGATGTCATCAAAGATTAATAACAGAAGAGTTATACCAACGTGCTATTGAGCAGCTTGCAAGCATGAACCGAGATAATAGAGTTGCTATTAGACTTATGGCTATAATTGCTGCTAAAGAAAATGGTGTTGGTATAGTATGTAAGGTATTTAATATAACAACCAATACGCTTAGGAACTGGGTAAAAAGCTTTGCTCAAGGTAATGATAAAAGCCTTGAATATAAACAAGGTAGAGGACGAAAAAGTAAATTAACAAAAAATTGTTGTGAAGCAATAAATAAATGGTTACAAGACGATTGTAACATGACAATAAAAAATATCATCATAAAACTTAAAGAAAATTTGGAGATTGATGCTAGTAAATCGGCTGTACATAGAGTATTACAGAAACTTAAATTTGCATACATTACCCCAAGACCAGTGCATTACAAACAGAATAAAGAAACTCATGAAGGGTTTAAAAAAAACTTCAAGAAACAATAACAAATAACCCTAGCAGTTACTTGTATTTCTTTGATGAATCACGTTTTGGGACTCATTCTAAATTAGGTTATGGTTGGTTTCGTAAAGGTAGCAGAACTCAAGTTAAAGCCAAAATGGGCTTTCAAAATTTCTATGTTTATAGTGCGGTTAACCCAATCACAGGTGATGATTTTACTTTAATGATGCCAAATGTCAATACCGTTTGTTTAAATATATTTTTGGCAGAGATGTCTAAACAGATAGGAGAACAAAAAGCGATTATTGTTATGGATTGTGCTGGATGGCACAAAGCTAAAGAGCTAATTATTGCAACAAATATAGAAATTCTTTATTTACCCCCATATTCTCCTGAATTGAATCCGACAGAGAAATTGTGGCAATATTTAAAGTCTAATACTATAAAGAATAAAGTATATGACACAATCGAACAACTAGAAATAGTAGTATGTTCCTGCCTTAAAAATTTAAATGCCTCACTAATTAAATCGATTTGTTGTATGAATTATTTGCTAAATTAAATTAGGGAATTAGTATAACACTCTCACCTAAAAGCATTGCGGCATATACTGATTTTACCCGCAAATTAGTGCTACAATCTAGTCCTGATATAGAAAATCTAGTACGCAGTGATCTTGCTACCGTTATTGCTCTTGAAATTGATCGGGCTGCGATAAGTGGTAGGGGCATCGGGGCTGAGCCATTAGGTATTCTTAACACAACTGGCATTGGTAATGTTACTTTTGATGACGATAATCCAATAAGCTGGGGTAATATCGTAGACCTTGAAAGCCTAATTGCTGCAGGGAATGCTGATATTGGCACGCTTGGCTATTTATGCAATGCCAACATACGAGGAATTTTAAAGCAAACAGAAAAAGCTGAAGGAACTGCCCAATTTGTTTGGGAAAGTAGTAGTGAGCTAGGTTTTGGTTACCTTAACGGCTATAGAGTTGGAACAACCAACCAAATACCAGCTGATACTATATTATTTGGCAATTTTGCTGATCTAATTATTGGACAATGGGGAGTGCTGGATGTATTAGTAGACCCTTACACTTTAGGAACTAGCGGTGGCATTAGAATAAGAGTCATGCAAGATGTAGACATTGCAGTTAGACACGCTGAGAGTTTTGCAGTGCTAACTAGACAATAATTAATATTATAGTAACATAAAATGGCATTTCAAGAAGATTTTGCTGAGTTTTTAGATACAGAACAAGGGTTTGCAGTAGAGGCAACAGTAACGCCAAAAGATGGACTAGCTTACCAACTCAAAGGGATATTTGTTAGCAACTACTACCCTATAGATATTGGAACAAGTGGCTTTGTCGGATTCAATCCAAGCTTTGAATGCTGTGAAGAAGAGGCAAGAAAAATCAATGATGGAGATATACTAACTATCCGGCAAACAAAGTACAAAATTGTTGAAATCAAACTAGATGATACTGGTTGGGTAGTGCTGGGATTAGAGCGACAAAGCTGATATGCTGCATGCTAGAACCAGCATAAGGCAAACTTTTGTGGATATCCTTAAAGGAAAAACGGCAGCAAAAGATAAAGTTTACGATAGTCGTTTATATAGCATGAATGACAGCAGTTTGCCGGGGATTATCATATTTTCTAGCCAAGAAGAAATAGTAACCAGCACTATCAGTCCACCAAGATGTCAGAACAGGACGGCACGAATAACGGTAGAATGTTATGCCAAGGCTACTACTTCGGTTAATATCATAGTTGATAATATGACAGCTGAAGTGGAAAGTTTAGTGTTAAATAATCCTGAACTAAAGAAGCTTTGCAAAGATTGCCGTTTGGAATCAACCGATATTAGCCTAAATTCAGATGGCGATCAACCAGTAGCAGTAGCAAGCCTAGTATTTGCAGTAAGCTACCAAACTAAAGAGACTTCACCGAATATAATAATATAAATCCAATAATGAGAAACCAATATGTCAACACATGCAGGATCAGAAGGAATAGTTAGAATTGGTACAACACAGGTAGCCGAAGTTAAATCATGGTCGCTGGAAGAGGTATGCGATACGGTAGATGCCAGCACTATTGGCACTGAGTGGCGTAAGTCTCAGGCTACTATTAAGAGTTGGTCAGGTTCGATAGAGGCCTTTTGGGATGAAGCTGATACTGAAGGTCAAGGAAAGCTTACCATTGGAGTGAGTGTACAGCTAAGTCTTTACCCAAAAGGCGAAAATGAAGAAAAGATATATTTTACGGGCATAGCAATTGTTACTGGCATTTCTCGGCAAGCTTCTTTTGATGGGTTAGTTGAAAGTTCCTTTACCTTTCAGGGCAATGGTAAATTATTAGAAGTAAAACAGTAAAATTTAACAATACTAATAGAAAGTAGGAGAAGACAATAATGACTGAAAAAATTATTGACAGGATTAAAGCCCATTTTGATGCTAAGGAGATCAAGGTAATTGAGGTAGCAGAATGGGGAGATGATGAGAATCCGTTATATATTCACTGTTCTCCTTTGACCTTAGCACAGAAGAACCGTCTATATAAAATGGCTAAAGAAGATGATTTGGGCTTAATGGTTGAAGCATTGATTATGAAGGCTAAAGATACTGAAGGTAATTGTTTGTTCAGCAGAGCAGATAAACCAAATTTAATGAGAAACTGTGATCCTGATGTGTTAATTCGTGTCGCAACCTCGATCATGGAGAGCAATGATACTGAGGTAACAGAAAAAAACTAACTAGCCAGCCAGCATTACTTAACATGTTTGCTTTAGCTGAGCATTTAGGAAAAACCATAGCTGAAATCGAACAAATGACAATAGATGAGTGGCATCATTGGCTGGCATATTTTAAAATTAAAAAACAGCACCAATATAACAAATTAACAAAATAAATGAGTTCTAACAATAAAGAAGTCAGAGTAACTTTTAGAGGAGTTGATAAAACCAAAGAAGCATTTGGCAGAATCAAGCAGAATTTCAAGAAACTGCAAGATCAGCTTAGCAGAATTAAACTAGGCTTTGGTAGAATCGGTACGGCAATAACTGCGGCATTTAGTGTAGCAACTTTAAAGAAAATTATCGATAGCGGTGAGGAGATTGGTAAACTTGCTAATAAGCTAGATATTAGCACCCATAGTTTATCAGAGTTAAAATATGCTGCAGAGAGATGCGGGGTGGAGTTTAGTACCCTTACTTCAGGTCTTGAGCAAATGGCAATGAGGGTGTCATACTAATTCCCTAATTTAATTTAGCAAATAATTCATACAACAAATCGATTTAATTAGTGAGGCATTTAAATTTTTAAGGCAGGAACATACTACTATTTCTAGTTGTTCGATTGTGTCATATACTTTATTCTTTATAGTATTAGACTTTAAATATTGCCACAATTTCTCTGTCGGATTCAATTCAGGAGAATATGGGGGTAAATAAAGAATTTCTATATTTATTGCAATAATTAGCTCTTTAGCTTTGTGCCATCCAGCACAATCCATAACAATAATCGCTTTTTGTTCTCCTATCTGTTTAGACATCTCTGCCAAAAATATATTTAAACAAACGGTATTGACATTTGGCATCATTAAAGTAAAATCATCACCTGTGATTGGGTTAACCGCACTATAAACATAGAAATTTTGAAAGCCCATTTTGGCTTTAACTTGAGTTCTGCTACCTTTACGAAACCAACCATAACCTAATTTAGAATGAGTCCCAAAACGTGATTCATCAAAGAAATACAAGTAACTGCTAGGGTTATTTGTTATTGTTTCTTGAAGTTTTTTTTAAACCCTTCATGAGTTTCTTTATTCTGTTTGTAATGCACTGGTCTTGGGGTAATGTATGCAAATTTAAGTTTCTGTAATACTCTATGTACAGCCGATTTACTAGCATCAATCTCCAAATTTTCTTTAAGTTTTATGATGATATTTTTTATTGTCATGTTACAATCGTCTTGTAACCATTTATTTATTGCTTCACAACAATTTTTTGTTAATTTACTTTTTCGTCCTCTACCTTGTTTATATTCAAGGCTTTTATCATTACCTTGAGCAAAGCTTTTTACCCAGTTCCTAAGCGTATTGGTTGTTATATTAAATACCTTACATACTATACCAACACCATTTTCTTTAGCAGCAATTATAGCCATAAGTCTAATAGCAACTCTATTATCTCGGTTCATGCTTGCAAGCTGCTCAATAGCACGTTGGTATAACTCTTCTGTTATTAATCTTTGATGACATCCCATTATATTCCTTTCCTTAATTTATTCATAAACTTGGAATATTATAACATAATCTCATCTTTTTTCTACTATTTATACTAATTTAAATTAGGGAATTGGTATCAGATGCAGCAAGAAACTCCGGAGAGGCAAAAGATGCTTTGAGGTTACTGGGTTTATCAGCTAAAGAATTGAATCAAGTAGCACCCAATGAGCAGATTGGACAAATTGCTGAAAACTTGCTAAGAGTCAGAGATGCTTCAGATAGAACACAGCTAGCAATAAAGTTGTTTGGTTCTGCTGGAGCTGCCCTGCTACCAATACTTCAGCAAGGTGAAGATGGTATAAGAAGGCTTAGAGAAGAAGCAAGGAATCTAGGGCTATCATTGTCACAGGAAGAATGTGAGGCAATGGCTAAGTTCAACACAGAACTATCAAAATTACAGGCAATAATGACCAATTTAATAACCTCAGTATTAGTGCCTATATTACCGTTACTGATAGGATTTTTTGCAGCTATTAGGGAGGGACACCCAGCCATAACTTTTATAATTACCGCAATATCTACTTTGCTAGCTTTGAGATTAGCAGTGTGGTTTATTACTGCTGCTACTGCTGTTAGGGCTTTTACGGCAGCTCTTATAGCAAATCCATTAGGTTTAGTAGCAGTGGCAATATCAACTGTGGTAGCTGGACTTGTTACCTTAACTAAATGGTTTAACAAATCAACTGAAGTAACTAAAGAATTTAATCAGACTTTAGAGGAAACCAAAACATTAGCAGCAATAACCATCCCCAAAGCGTCACTTGAGGTAATGAGTCAAAGGAACGAATTGCAAAACGAAGCAAAACGGATATTTGAACAAACTAGGACACCGCTGGAAAAATATAACATGGAAATGGAGAAACTAAATAAACTGCTTAAGCAAGGTTTAATTGACCAAGATACTTATAACAGAGCTATGGAACAAAATAAACAATTACTTGGTAATATGGCAAATGAATCCGAAGATGCATTTAATTTGATTAAAGATCGTTCCAAAGATGCAGCAGATAGTTTAATTAATAATTTTGCCAAGGCTGCCTTTGGTGTAGGTGATCAGGTAAAAAGTTTAAAAGATACTTTTAGTGATTTTTTTAAACAGTTGCAAGTTGATATATTAAAGATGACGCTTAAACAGGCTTTCTCCTCGGCTAGCGGAGGTACATTTGGTGAAATGTTTGGCGACGGAGGAAGTTTGGGTGGGATAAGCTCCATTTTTGGAGGTTTGTTTGCAAATGGTGGTACGGTAAAGCCCGGTAAAGCACATGTGGTTGGTGATGGTGGTGAGCCTGAGTTGTTTATTCCCAATAGTGTTGGTAGCATTGTACCCTTTAGCAAACTGGAGGCATCGGGTGCTAGCAACAACAATATTGTAGTTAACATGAATATTCAAACCCCGGATATTAGCTCATTTAACCAAAGCAGAAGTCAAATTGCCGCTGATATGGCAAGGCAGATAGCAAGGAGTTCTAGAAATCTGTGACATATAACTTGACAAAAATTTGTACGTAACGTACATTTGAGTAGTAGATTTAAAAGGGTACAATCCTACTATGAATTTTATTACCACTGTAGAAGCAAGAGAACATTTTTCTGAAGTACTGAATCGTAGTGCTTATGGGAAAGAAAGAATCATTTTTACAAGGCGAGGAAAAAACCTTGTTGCCGTAATACCTATGGAAGATTTAAATTTGCTTGAAGCTCTTGAAGATAAATTAGATGTAGAGGATGCAAGAAAATCCCTAGAAGAAGCCAAGCAACATGGCACTATATCTCTAGCTGACTTTAAGAAAAATGAAGATATTTAGAAGATATATATATAATAATCTTAACTCTCTGATTAACAAGCTAATTTAATCATTTATGATAGTCTTTGCTGAGGTGCAATTTCCGCCTGAGATATCTTATGGTTCTAAGGGTGGGTCAATATTCTCAACTAACATCGTTACAACATTTAGTGGTCATGAGCAACGCAATATTAACTGGCAAATGGCAAGAAGCAGATATGATATTGGTAGTGGTATCAAGACGCAAGCCCAGTGGCAAGAGCTAATAAGTTTTTTTCGGGCAAGACGTGGCAGAGCTATAGGTTTTCGTTATAAAGACTGGTCTGATTATCAAGGTATAAATCAGTTATTAGGCAAAGGGGACGGTCAAACAAAAAAATTCCAATTAGTTAAAAATTATATTAGTGGTGGATATATTTATGCTAGAATTATAACTAAACCAGTAAAAAATAGTTTTTGCAAGATTTATCTTGATTCTTGTGTAGTGCAAACAGAAGAAATTGACATTGATTTTACCACTGGCTCAATTGTCTTTGCTCAACCTCCAAGAAGAGATGAAGAAATAAAGGCAGATTTTGAATTTGACGTACCAGTTAGGTTTGACACGGATCACCTTGATTTATCGATGGATAGCTTTAACATAGGCTCTTGGGGTAATATTCCTCTCATTGAAATTAGAATATGAGAAATTTACCGCCAACATTAACTCATCACTTAAAATCCGAGGTGACAAGTCTTGCTACTTGCTGGAAAATTACTAGACTGGATAAAATAATTTTAGGATTTACTGATTATGACCAAAATTTACTAATTGATGATTTGCAATATGACTCTATTGCTAGTTTTACTCCAACCAATGTTGAGAGTAGCAGTAACATGGCAGTAGATAATCTTGACTTATCAGGGCAAATTTTTACCCCTAAAATAAATGCTAGCGATTTACTTGCTGGTAAATATGATTTTGCTGAAGTTGAAATATTTTTAGTGAATTATCAAGAGCCAAATAGTGGTAAGCTAATACAAAAGCGGGGAGTATTAGGGGAAGTAACTTTAAACAGTAACATGTTTTGTGCTGAAATAAGAGGGCTTACACAATTCTTATCACAAACAATGTGTGAAACTTATCTGCCTCATTGTCGAGCTAATCTTGGTGATACAAAATGCAAGTTTAACTTGCAACAGCCAGGATTTACTGTGGAAGAAACAGTATCGAAGGTGATTGACCAGCAAAGCTTTTTTGCCCAAAGCCTTAATCAGCCCAATGGCTGGTTTACTGGAGGTTACGTTATTTGGTATAGCGGTAATAATCATGGACTAAAGATGGAAGTAAAAGATTTTGTTGATACAAAGATAATATTAGCTCTACCAATGCCTTTTGCTATTAGTGTATCTGATAAATTTGCTATTATTGTTGGTTGTGATAAAAATAGTAAAACATGCATAGAGAAATTTCAAAACATTGTCAATTTCCGTGGTGAACCTGATTTGCCCGGCATAGATAGACTGATGAGTACTGCTGGAACACGTAAATGTAACTAAGTAATAATGATCAGCGGTAAAGATATAGTAACAGAAGCAAGGACATGGCTTGGCACTAAGTATCATCACCAAGGCAGACTGAAGAGAAGTTATGCCAGCAATGGCGGTGTTGATTGCATTGGGCTGATTATGGGAGTTGCTATGGAACTAAGGCTAGTTGGGGCAGATGGCAAACTATTAGCAGAATTTGATGAAACTAGCTATTCTCCTCACCCTGATGGGGTAAGATTAAAGCAGTTTCTAGATTTACATTTAAAAAACATTGATACCAACCAAATAAAACTAGGTGATGTGCTATTGTTTAAGCTATTTAGGCATCCCCAACATGTTGGTATAGCCAGCAACTATTTTAGTGGAGGTATAGGCATTATTCATTGTTATTCAGGTTCAGGTCAAGTAGTTGAACATTATTTATCAGCTGCATGGCAAAGAATGCTAGTTGCAGCTTATAGGTTTAGCTACCAATGACCAATGCCATATTACCAGTAGCAGGAGCGGTAGGCGGCTTTTTCATTGGTGGATCTGTTGGAGCGATTATGGGTGCTAATTTGGGTATGGCAGCCAATAATCTTTTTTTACCAAGAAAAAAGCAAAGTATTAAATTACCTACCCAAGAAGGGTCAAGGCTTAGTGACCTAAGAGTGCAGCTATCAAGTTACGGTGAAGTAATACCTAAAATATACGGCTCAATGAGGCTTGCTGGCAATATTATTTGGGCTACTGATATTAAAGAAGTGGCAACTGAGCATGAGCATTCTGAATGCCAAAACAGTGGTGGTAAAGGTGGCGGAGGTAGGCAAACAGTTATTACTACTCAAAGTACTATCACTTATAGCTATTTTGTTAGCCTAGCAATTAGCATATGTGAAGGTGAAGTTAATGAAATTATCAGAATTTGGGCTGATAGCAAGTTGCTTACTGAAGATATCTTAAGAAGTGATCAGGGGAAATTTAACATTCATCTTGGTACTGAAGAACAAATGCCCGATGATATTATTGGTAAGTACAAATCTGCTCAAACATATCCAGCCTATAGAGGTTTATGCTACGTGGCAATAGAGGATTTTCCTCTTGAGCAGTTTGGCAATCGCATTCCGAATTTTACCTTTGAGGTTAAACGTTTAGTTAAGTTTAAGCCAGCAGTAGAGGATAAAATTAAAGAGGTAGTATTAATCCCGGGAGCTGGGGAATTTGTTTATGCTGATCAGCTTTATACTAAACAAGATGGTATGAATATTGGCAATAGCTGGACGCCACTAAAGAACAAACACTATCTTAACATGCATAATTATGCAAACAAACCTAATATGTTTGTAGCACTGGAGCAAATGGCAAGGACTTTACCGAACCTTGAGTGGGTGGCATTAGTAGTAACTTGGTTTGCAACCTCTAGCAGAGCTGTTGATTGTCGCATTGTACCTAAAGTAGAATATTATGGTGATAGCACAAAAATGTTACCAAATGATTGGCAAGTAGCAGGAGTTGCTAGGTCACAGGCTGAAGTAGTGCTTTACATCAATGAATTTACTCCAACCTATGGTGGTACTCCTTCTGATGATAGCGTAGTAGCTATTTGTCAACATCTTAAGAAGTGTGGATATAAAGTAACGTTTTATCCCATGATCTTTGTAGATGAACTTGAGCCAAAGGCGAAGCCTTGGAGAGGGAGGATAACAGCTACCAGCGTCAGTGAAATTGATAACTGGTTTAATAACCCGGTCTCAGGATATAATAGTTTTATTATGCATTATGCAGACCTTATGGTTGGACAAGTTGATGCATTCATTATTGGCTCTGAAATGGTTAGCCTAACCTCCTTTACCGATAGAACTGGATCATACCCAGCAGTTGAGCAATTTATTCAGCTAGCTTCTATGGTAAAAGCAAAATTAGGTAATACTCTAGTAACATATGCTGCTGATTGGACAGAATACCATCATACAAATGGTGGTTGGTTTAATCTTGATCCACTTTGGGCTAGTCCAAACATTGATTTTGTCGGTATTGATGCCTATTTTCCGCTTACTGAAGATTTGCCACATTCTCAGATTACCGAAGAGCTTATTAAAAAAGGCTGGGAAAGTGGTGAAGGATGGGATTATTATTGGGACTGGCAAAGGAAGCAAAAATATTATTTTGCCGCTGAATCACCACAAACCCCTGATAAATATGCTTGGAAAAATTTACAACATTGGTGGACAACTGTACATCATAACCCGAATGGTAGAGCTACTAATTGGCAACCGAAGATGAAGCCTATATGGTTTACTGAATTTGGTTTTCCGTCAGTAGATGCTTGCAGTAATCAGCCTAATGTATTTTATGACCCGACTTCTGTTGAATCGTACTTTCCTAGAAATTCTAAAGGTAGAGTAAATTTTTTAGCTCAACGTCATGCACTAAATGCCACACTAGATTATCTAGCAGAACGTAATAGTAAAGAAGGCTGTGAGCAACTGATACCAAAAAGATTTGTTTGGACTTATGACGCAAGACCTTTCCCTTTTTGGCCTGACTTTAAAAACATATGGCAAGATGGAATATTATGGTCAACTGGTCACTGGATTAACGGTAAGCTGGGAGGTTCAAGCCTTGGGGCTATTGTTGCTGAAATTTTAGCAAGTGTTGGATTAAAGCCTACTGATTATGATGTATCTAGACTGACTCAAGATGTTTATGGCTATATTATCAATCAGCATATAACGGCAAGAGAAGCAATAGAACAATTGCAAAGTGCCTATTTTTTTGATGTAGTAGAAAGTGATGGCATTCTTAAGTTTATGCTAAGACTTGAGTCTATGAGTAATATAGATATAGAAGAAGATAATTTAGTTACGGTAGGTACAGATAGCAAAACTACTATAGAAATAAGCATTACTCAGGAATTAGAGCTACCACAAAAAGTAAGTGTTACTCATATCGACTGCCAACAAAATTATGATTTAGTCACTGTCCAATTACAACGGCAGGCAGTTCAAATCACAGAACAAGTAAATTTTTCATTACCAATAGTGTTAGATGAACAATCAGCCAAACAAATCGCTGACATTACCCTATACAATGCTTGGCAGGAGCGAATTAGTTACCAACTAACTCTGCTTCCCCAATATGGCTTTTTAGAACCAACAGATATTATCAATGTTATCTGTACAGCAGACGACAATCAAGTGCAGCATCAGTTAAGGATTGTTAAAACCGATATGCAGCGTTCAGGGTTGATGAAGATTTTTGCTACTAGCTTTAATATGGCTATGTATGACTTTCATAGCGACACAAATTATCTTACGTCAAATTATGAATTACCAAAACCAGTAGCTGCAACCATCATGGAGCTAATAGAGACGCCTACGCTGCCAACTGATGCCAAGTCAACCCAACCAATTCTACGCATAGCCATAGTGCCTGATGGTAGCAACTGGCAAGGAACAGCTATATATAACAGTAGGGATGATGGTTACGATTACAAATTGCTAGCAACTACCACTGTACCATCAGTTATGGGCGTGGTAACTAATCAGCTGTCTTTTGGATATACAGTAATTTTTGATTGTCATAACGAAATAATTGTACAATTGCTTTATGGATCATTATCAAGCGTCAGCGAACTTGCGTTACTAAATGGATCAAATGCTGCCTTGATAGGTGATGAGTTAGTACAATTCCAAAATGCTGAATTAATTGGTGACCATAAATATAAGTTAACAAAATTGTTGAGAGGTAGACAAGGAACAGAATGGGCTATTAATAAACACCAAGTTGCAGATAAATTTGTTCTTCTAAATTCAGCAGTTATGGCAGTCAATCTAAATCATCACTTAATTGGTCGGAAGTTACTCTACAAACCCGTGTCAGTCGGTAATTCATTTGGTGAAACTAATACTATAGAGAGCAGGTTTATGGCTAGAAATCTTAAACCTCTTGCACCAGTACATACCAAGTCTGAAAAAGATAAGCAAGGTAACATTATTATCAGTTGGATTAGACGGAGTAGAATAGATAGTGATTGGCGTGATTATGTTGATGTACCACTTGGCGAAGAGTTTGAAAAATATCAGGTTGATATTAAAAGTGGTAATAATGTTATTAGAACCCTTGAAGCCTCAAGCCCAAATGTTATATACAGCAAACAAGCACAAACAGCTGATTTTGCCTATGCATCAGAGATACCGGTAAACTTAAACGCCAGCATTTACCAACTCTCCAGCCAAATCGGCAGAGGCTATGGGACAACTTTAACGTTGCTCTAAAAATTACTATGTCTTACACTTCTAGGTTAAAGCTACCCTATATCCATAGTGGGCAGGCACAAAAGGAGATTACTCATAACGAAGCACTAACTTTACTCGATATCCTCATTAATCCAGTGGTAGAAGCTACTCAAGTAGCTATGCCACCTCAAGATGCAATGACTGGACAGCTCTACATAGTTAGTCAACATCCTCAAGGTGAGTTTATCAGCCATGCAAATAAAATAGCCCAAAAGTTGGAGATTGGTTGGAAGTTTGTTACTGCTCCTAAATGGCTGGAAGTAACACTTGATAGTAATGGCAGCAAATACCGCTTCGATGGAAATAGTTGGATAAAATCATAGTCCAAATTCTCAATCTAAATCTAACCCTTAACCAAAATTCTAATCTAAACAACATATCTCTTTTGAAACTTGCTTATGCTGAGGAATTTAAAGAAGCCACTTCACTGCGAACCGCAGCGGACGATGATGTACGTGAGGAGCAGAGTACCGGTAGCACGAATAAATTACCAGCAGAAGTAGAGTTTCGAAAGAGATATAATAACAACTAATGAGAAATTATTATGAACATACTACAAGGTTTTAAAACTATTACCTTCAATATAGTAGCAATAGTGGCAAGTTGGCTTGCTAGTGAGCATGGTATTGAAGTACCAAAAGAGCATCAAACTGCAATTACTATCACAATTGTATCCCTTGTCAATATTGTCTTACGGTTTCTTACTAACACTCCTATAGGCGGTAGAAAAAACAAACGTCAAAAATAATATTCTCATGAGATTCACAGAAAAACGCATATGCGAAGTCTTAAGAAGAGAAATATTATTAAGTATAGAGGTACATCTTGAAAAAGCCATAGAGAAAGGCGTGATAAGTGCATTAAAGTCCTTTGGTGCAGATATGGACAACCAACAAGAAGTACAATGTGATTTTCATTTTTTAAGGAAACTTCGCAAACGCTCAGAAGAATCAAGTCACATGCTGATACGGGCTGTAATTTCAGTAACCATAGGGACAGCAGCTGTAACCTTGTGGGAAGGCGTAAAGATAATATTGCTTAAATAAATAATAATAGTATGAACAGCAAATACTACCTACCATACTTTACTCACCAAGAGCTAGCCTGCAGGCAAACTGGTCAAATCATTTTAGCTGCAGGTTTTGCTGAAAAATTAGTTGCCTTGCGTAGCAAATTTAACTGTCCCATGCAGCTTATCTCAACCTGTCGTTCTAAAGAATACAACCGCAAAATCGGCGGTGTACCAAATTCTTTCCACATCTACGACTATCCACGTTATGGCTTTACCGGCTGCTGTGCTATTGATGTAGCTACTTCAGACAACACCATTAAAGGAAACCTTATCTCACTTGCTTGGCAGCTAGGCTGGTCCATCGGCATCAACAAAAACTTCACCCATTTGGATAGACGGATTGATTATACAAACCTGAAACAAACAATTTTTCTTTATTAAATTACACACAGTTCAAGTAATTATTATATTCTTTTGCTCTTAAGAATTGATGGGATTACTCAGACGTTTCTTGTATTATAAGTGAATGTATCAAAATATTAACAGAACCTAGTACACACATTACAATTTACAAAAAAGTTATAAATCTAATTTAAGCAGACATGTGAAGTAATATTTTAACATGGGAAACATCAATATTTTTTTTGGCATTCCATATATCATACTGTTGCTGAAGATTAAGCCAGTATTCAGGGCTTGTGTTTGGAAATGCTGTAGATAAACGAATAGCCATAGAAGAACTAATGCTAGATTTTTCATTGATTAGAAATGATAAAGTTTTACGGGTAACTCCAAGCGATAGAGATGCCTCAGTGACAGTTAAATTTAAAGGTTCTAAATATAATTCTTTTAATATACTACCCGGGTGTGGGGGATTGAACATATATACCTCGCTTTAATGATAATCCAAATAATCAACGTCATAGGCATCTCCATTACTAAAACGAAATATCAGACGCCAGTTACCATTAATTTTAACTGACCAAAAGTCTTTCATATTACCTTGCAGCTTGTGCAGTCCGAGTCTTGGTAAATTCATGTTTTCTACCTTAGTTGCAGCATTTAAGTTAGCCAGTAACAGCCTGAGTTTTTTTATATGATCACTTTGTATTTTTGTAGTATCGCCATTATTAAAGAAATTGTTTAGACCCTTATGGCTGAAAGTTTTGATCATATCATAAATAATATTACCTTATTATGATTGTAACATATAACGTTATAGTTATCAAGCTAATTATCTATCCTAAACTAGGATATGAATAAAAAGCAAGGCGGTTCAATTGCAAATAAAACTAAATTTATAACTTAGACGAACAAACAAAGTAGTTACCAATTGAATTTTATAGTTTCAATTTAATAGATATTAATTAAAAAACCCAACGGACTTGGTAAAACGTATATTTGCAGCAAAACTGCTTTGCAATCTTTTAGCATTACAAATCACATTCTGAACCTGAGTCGCCAAGTAAATTGTTGGTAAATTCTTCATTTACCAAGTCATAATTGTAAAAATTGTGTTCCTGTGCTTTGGTGGCAAAATCTTGCCCTTGAGCAGCAGCATTAACCATAATATTACTAATTTTATTGTAAGCCGCAGCCTTAAAATTTTCATCCTTACTTAGGCTGAATGCGTGGTGATAATATTTTTTGGCTTGCTCAAATAAACCTATAGATTCAAAATACTCAGCTTGATTTAGTTTTATATCAGGGTTTCTTTTATCTTGTTTTAACCATGCTTTAAAACATTCTTCTATACTAAATTCATTATTAACTACTTTATAGCAGTCAATCGCTTTAGCATATTCACCTTTGTTAAAAAATAGCTGACCAAGTTTCTCATATATTTTTGGTAGATGACTGTTCGCCTCTATAGCTTTTACATAGTAAGCCAATGCCCCATTTTCACCATTCTGCTCAACGATATTAGCTAAGCAACTATAGGCTATAGCCTTAAGATTCTTACAGGCAGGATAGTTTGGATAATCCTCTAGATACTTTATAGCTTTGTGATAATAAACTTGGTCAAGTCTATCTTCATCAATATGCAAACCGCTAACTTGGTACTCAAGCCGGTATATCTGGTATATATTCTTTTACTTTTGCCTCCTCTAGAGCTTTTAATTTAGCTGCTTCTTCTATTGCCTTAGCTTTCTCTTGCTCTCTAAGCTTTGCCTCTTGCGCAAGTCTCTCAGCTTCTTGTCTAGCTTTTTCATCTGCCTCTGCTTGTTGTTGCCGTTTTAGCTTTTCAGCCTCTTGTTTGGTTTTATAAGCAAGACCTTGATTAATCTTTAAGGCTTCTGCTATCTCCTTTGCTACAACATCTCCTATCTTGTTAGAATGAAGGGAAAGAGTAGTAATATAGGGATTAATCTTTAAGGCTTCTGCTAGACCTTTCACTCCTACATTTCCTATTTGGTTATTTTGAAGGTAAAGATGAGTAATAGATTTATTATCCTTTAAGGCTGCTGCTAGTTCCTTTGATTCTTTATCTCTTATCTGTTTATAACTAAGGTTAAGAGTAGTAATAGAGTTATTTCTTATTTGTTGTATAATAGTTTTGTCTAATGGCATTTTTTCCTCTCTTTTATTTAGGTCAAAAGTGATAAGTACTTAGTAGTTATCACTAAAGTACTGTTATTCGATCTGTATCGCCGACATTAGCATAGTCTTTTATGTCATATAACTAATCCGACTAATATTACTCCATCTATTAGCAAGAAGCCGCTTTGTGACAACGAAGCAATTGTAAGTTGTCATTCTTAGCAACGGCGGGAATCTAGATACCTGTTTTCGCAGGTATGACACAAAACAGGATTGCCTCATCTTCTCTCAATGATATTTTTTTAGACTTACACAGCCCTATTCTATTATTAAAGTTATACGCTTTATATAAAATATATGATATATTTTGATATGTAAAGTATATTTATAAAAAATTTGTGGGAATATAAAATTTGGCGGGAATAAAATATGATGTAAATTGTGATTTTTTATGATATAATAACTCCCCTGCAATACAGATACTACAGGGGATTATATGCGAAGAGTTGTTGTCAAATTTAACAAGTCAAAAGATATCGAAAATCTTAAAAAAATCATGCAAAATGTTTACGCAAGTAATAGTGATCATTTACCGGATATCGCTAAATTTCACTTGGGCGAGAAGATTTTTATACCGAATCAGGTAGAGGAAGCGAAATTGCATATAATAACTGCGAGCGAGGTTAGGCTTAAATCTTTACTATTCTTAGGTTGTCCTGACTATTAACATAGATGATGTATTTTAGCTCTCTAACATTACTAGGAATCCGGTTTATTAGGTTTTTCAGATTATCTCTACCAACTCGGCTACCTAAGTTCCAAGGTAGCTATATTGTAGGGAAGTTATTATATCATAAAAAATCACAATTTACATCATATTTTATTCCCGCCAAATTTTATATTCCCACAAATTTTTTATAAATATACTTTACATATCAAAATATATCATATATTTTATATAAAGCGTATAACTTTAATAATAGAATAGGGCTGTGTAAGTCTAAAAAAATATCATTGAGAGAAGATGAGGCAATCCTGTTTTGTGTCATACCTGCGAAAGCAGGTATCTAAATTCCCGCCGTTGCTAAGAATAACAACTTACAACTGCTTCATTGTCACAAAGCGGCTTCTTGCTAATAGATGGAGTAATATTAGTCGGATTAGTTATATGACATAAAAGACTATGCTAATGTCGGCGATACAGATCGAATAACAGTACTTTATTGATAACTACTAAGTACTTATCACTTTTGACCTAAATAAAAGAGAGGAAAAAATGCCATTAGACAACACTATTATACAACAAATAAGAAATAACTCTATTACTTATCTTTACCTTTATAATAAACAGATAGGAGATGCTGAAGTAAAGGAGCTAGCCGAAGCCTTAAAGGATAATAAATCTATTACTACTATTTCCCTTTATGGTAACCAAATAGGAGATGCTGGAGTGCAGACACTAGCAGAAGCCTTAAAGATTAATCACTCTATTGCTTCTCTTAACCTTGGTAATAACCAGATAGGAGAGGCAGGAGCAAAAGGTCTAGCAGAAGCCTTAAAGGATCTTAAATCTATTACTGATCTTCATCTTATACAAAACCAGATAGGAGATGCAGGAGCGAAATCGCTAGCAGAAGGCTTAAAGGATCATAAATCTATTACTACTCTTAACCTTCAAAATAACCAAATAGGAGATGCAGGAGCGAAAGCTCTAGCAGAAGCCTTAAAGATTAATCCCTATATTATTGCTCTTTACCTTGGAGGAAACAAGATAGGAAATGTTGTAGCAAAGGAGATAGAAACAGAATTACAGATTAATAGTGATCCTACTAAAAAAGCCGCTAAGATACTAAAACAGCAACAACAAGCAGAGGCAGATGAAAAAGCTAGACAAGAAGCTGAGAGACTTGCGCAAGAGGCAAAGCTTAGAGAGCAAGAGGAAGCTAAGGCAATAGAAGAAGCAGCTAAATTAAAAGCCCTAGAGGAGGCAAAAGTAAAAGAATATGTCCCAGAGATAGCTGTTGTGAAATTATTTGAGGTAACAGATGGGGATAATCAGTTTGATAATGATGATCAGGCTACTATCAAGCAAGTATCGAATTTAATCCGAGATGGTAATGACCGCCTGCAGGAACATGGTAAGAATGGGATATTGCTGCTTGGTAATACCGGAGCTGGCAAGACTACACTCGCTCATGTGTTTAGTGGCAGGGAGCTACAGGCGATTTTTGATGATGAAACTAACGAGATGGTTATTGAAGCAAAGCAACCATTTAATGATATTGTCATTGGTCATAAAATGGCTTCCGAGACTAAGATTCCTAATAAATGTTTTGCTAAAGATAAAAACCTAATCATTTGGGATTGCCCTGGCTTTAATGACACTGATCCTGTTCAGGAAATTGCTAACAGCTTCTATATTAAAAGGCTCTTTGAAACTACAGAACAGCTAAAATTTGTGTTGGTGGTAGATGAATCATATTTAAGGAGTAATAGAGGTAGTGATTTCCTTGAAACGTTATCTAATTTTATAAAAAGTTTTAATAATATTGAATTTATAAAGGGCAGCATATCTTTAGTATTTACTCATGTACCACCAAACAAAAATATTCAGCATATTAAAAACTCTATAGATAAAATATTAAAAGATAATCAAGGGGCAACAGAGGGGCATAAGGCACTGATTAATAAGCTCAAAGATAATGGCTCAATACATCTATTCTATAAACCAACTGACGAAGGTGAGTTAGTTGTACCTGACTTACTTGCGGCAATAAACACATCATCCGAATATTCTGATGCTAAAGGTGATATGGTCAATATAACTATTTCTAAGAAAGCTCAGGAGTGTTCATCTCATCTGTTAAATACTGCTAGTAATAATTTTAATCAACTATTAGAGGTAATAGTTAAAGCTATTGGTAATGCAACTAAATGCTCAGATGCTAATTCACTCAATGCATTTTCTGAGAACTATCATCTTGTCAAAGATTGGATTCCATCATCAATTCATTACAATAACCTACTGCCAAGGCATAATAAAGATGAATATTTTCTAGAGCTGGAGTTATTATCAAAGTTACAGAAAGTACTTAACTATGATCAAATTGTAAGCATACCACATGCCATAATAATCTTGCAGCAAGCATTAGAGATTTTTGCTGAATATGCTGAACCGGGTAATATTCAGCTTCAGCATCAGATACAAAGCTATGGTTATTGTTTACAGCAGCAATATGAATATGTGAAATTCTTTGCTAGTGTCTGTAAATCTGAATTACCTGATCATGCCAAGATTGCAGAGTTAATAACGGCTTGCCATGCTAAAGTAACAGAAAATCTTGAGTACCAAGTTAGCAATTTGCCTATTGATGAAGATAGGCTTGACCAAGTTTATTATCATAAAGCTATAAAGTATCTAGAGGATTATCCGGACTCTCCTGCCTGCAAGAATCTTAAGGCTATAGCCTATAGTTGCTTAGCTAATATAGTTGAGCAGAATGGTGAAAATGGGGCATTGGCTTACTATGTAAAAGCTATAGAGGCAAATAGTCATCTACCAACAATATATGAGAAACTTGGTCAGCTATTTTTTAACAAAGGTGAATATGCTAAAGCGATTGACTGCTATAAAGTAATTAATAATGCGGTTAGGATAAAAGAATGTTTTAAAGCATGGCTAAAACAAGATGCAGAGAATCCTGATATAATGCTAAAGCAGGCTGAGTATTTTGAATCTATAGGTTTATTTGAGCAAGCCAAAAAATATTATCACCACGCATTCAGCCTAAGTAACTCATCTTCGAGATAAATATGAGCAGAAATTATGCTATAGAACGTGAGTATTATGCGACGAGTGGAGTGTAGAATTAAATTGACTACATGTATGAACCTCCTGTAAAATGCAAGAAAAAAATAACATCTAATAGCAAAAATGCAAATGCATACATGTATCCGGCTTATAGTTAATAAATTATGTGTAATTTATCCTACAGCCCTGATGGAATTCGCTGGCTTACAAATTTACTATATACTTATCATTTTATCGGCTTCAAAGAGCCATTGTAGTCATCAGTTTTTTTGTAAGCTAAGGTTTGTCTTATTTACCATCAATATTATTATCTCACGCATATTCCGGGTTGGAATCTCTTACATATTCTTTGTTTACCTATTAATTAATAAACCACTATTTATTTTATGTTAATTATAATAGCTTTGTGCTACAAACTTTACTCTCTACATAATCATCCCCTGACCTTAGTACTGCAAACACCACTCTTGCCAGTTTATTAGCTACAGCAACTACTGTTTTATTATGTCCATTTCGCTCAGATAAATTAAACATCCACTGCGTAAATTTGCTAAAATCTTTTTTAGATTTTTGTTCTTCCGATGTAAATCTTATCTTGGCATTTAGTACAGCTCTAGCTCCTTGGATCAATAGAGTACGCAAGTAAACATCACCTCGCTTGCTAATTCCAAGCAACTTATCTTTCCCTCCACTGGAATGCTGCCTTGGCACTAATCCAAGCCATGCCGATAATTGCCTACCATTCTCAAAACTTGTAGCATTACCTATTGATGCTATTAAAGCAGTAGCAGTAATTAAACCAAGACCAGGTATAGCTGTTAATCGTTGATATTGAGTTAAGTTGCTAGCTATTATTTTTAATCTTTTTTCTATCTCTTTTATTTTTTTGTCATTATCCAAAAATTCCTCTTTCAGTTCACTAAATGTTTGGTAACCTAGCTGACTCAAATTTCCTTCATCTAAAATCTCAGTTAATTTTGTTACAACCTTATTGATCCCTTGAGGAATAATAAAACCAAATTCATGTAATAATCCTCTAATTTCATTCGCAAGTGCCGTACGGTTTTTTACCAATCTCTCTCTTACCCGATGAATTGACAAAATATCTTGTTGTTCTACAGTTTTAATTGGTACAAACCTCATATTTGGTCTTGTTACTGCTTCACATATAGCTTCAGCGTCAGCTTGATCGTTTTTATTAGTTTTAACATACGGTTTGACAAATTGTGGAGCCATTAGTTTTACTATATGCCCCAATTTAGTTATTTCTCTTGCCCAGTAACTAGCTCCGCCGCAAGCTTCCATCCCTACCAAACATTTTGGTAAATTAGCCATAAATGTTAAAACTTGATCTCTCATTAATTTTTTCTTTAATACCGTCTTACCATTTTTATCTACACCATGAATTTGGAAAATTCTTTTTGCAATATCTATACCAATTGTGGTAACTTCCATCTTAGCCTCCTGATTGTTATTTTAATATTTAATATTAACTTTAGAAGATTAGCAACTGCTTTTCATTCTGTATATCAGGAGGTCCATACCATTATTTTATCATTTTGCAGATTTTGTCATTTGGGGCATCGTTAAATCAAATAAATTGAATAAATTTTGTTGAAACTCGCTTAATTTTGGTAATCTTATAACTTTGCAACCCTTGATTGTGTAATATAAAAAACATACTTTATCCAGCTCTCTTAATGCTTCCTCAATGGTCACATTATATTTACCATCCTTGGTTACGCCGCAACCTTGTTTCAACTTATTTTTCATATAGTGCCATATTTTTAATGCCAACATACAAACAAATACATGTCCCTTCGTTCTGTTGCTTTTCCTTAAAAAGATCGGTCTTACTTCGAGTAATCCTGTCTTCATACTGCTAAAATTCGATTCTACTTCATGTAAATTATGGTAAGCTTTATCAACCAATTCTTTACTCATCAGTTTAATTTCAATCTGTGTTTCAATCGCATAACAACCATCAAGAGCAAACAACTCTTTTTTCTTATCTTGATCAATTTCAACCACTATTTGGTTGCCATCTAATTTTAGGTTGATAAATTTATCTATCCGCCATTCTTTGGCAATTTTTTGAATATTATTTAAACCAAGTTCTGGCTTTGCTTTCTTATGGGTTGATACATATATATTACGCTCTTCAATCTTTGCAACCAATTTTTCAACTCGGGTATTCCTATCAAACTCAACTTTTCGGGCTATAGAACCATTTTTCCTTAAAATATATCTTTTACCATTACTGGTTACTTCGCATAGCTGTTCTTCAAAAAAACTATATTGCAAAACTCCGCTTTTCTCTAAGCTTTCAATCTCAACTTTACTTAAGGTTGTAATATAGTCCCACCCTTCTTTGGTCAGGGCTTCTTTGCCTGTCCCCTTAATCATTCCTTTATCACCAACAAAGACTATATTCTTAATACCAAAATTAGATTTTACTAGCTCAATCTGCTCATAAATGGTAGAAGGATCAGCACTATTACCCTTAAAAACTCTAACAGCCAAAGGTTCGCCATGATCATCAGTTAATAGACCAATCACTATTTGCTTTTTACCCTTCTTTTTATCCCGATTGTACCCATATTCCGCAAGTTCATTCTCTGTTCCTTCGAAATAGCTGGAAGTGACGTCATATAAAAGCATAACAGGCGGCTTGTTATTTTTCTTTTGATAAGTTTTAAATAATTTTAATTCGATCTTTTCTTGGTTCTCTTCTAACCATTCTAGAGCCTGATATAAATGGTTTTCATCAAATGAATCGACAGATAATACATCAGATATCGCATGCGATTTCGCCCATTTCACGCTGGAAAGTCTAGACCCTTGGTGAGCAAAGCGTGCTAAAACCAAAAATAGACTCAATAAAGCTTCTTTGCTTCTAGTACCAAGAGCCTTAGTAATACCAATTTCATCAGCAATTCTTTTTAGTAGAAAAATAGTCCCAAAACTTTCACCAACCTCAGGAACACCATCTAAACCATCAAATTCACCTTTCAGCATCTTCTTAAAAGCCTCAATGCGTAAATCATCCCAGTTAGTTAAGTTAGCTAGGGTTTTATTTAATACTTTCCCGTCTTCGCGATAAGAGGTACGAAGCAATATTGCAGGACGAGAATTTCTATTTGGAACAGTTGTAATATACATGAAAGAGATTATATCTCTAAATTCCAGCATTGTCAAATAAAAAATATCATTTACATGACTACAAATTTATCGCAGGATTCTTGTAAACCTTACTTTCCTACCTCTTCAAACACTTCTCTCTCTCGAAGATAAGAAGTAAGGATGAAAATTTTAAGGCTGCGGCTTACAATAAAATTAGTAATATTATGGTTAATGCTGCTGCTCAAGGGCAAGATTTTGCCACCAAAGCACAGGAACACAATTTTTACAATTATGACTTGGTAAATGAAGAATTTACCAACAATTTACTTGGCGACTCAGGTTCAGAATGTGCTTTGTAATGCTAAAAGATTACAAAGCAGTTTTGCTGCAATTATACGTTTTACCAAGTCCGTTGGGTTTTTTAATTAATATTTGTTAAAACCCTAGTTTAGAAAAAGACCTTAATTAGTTATCCAATATTTTTTTAAATGAACACAATTATGATAATTAGATGATGTTGTCACGAGATGTAATTCTATATTGAATCAAACTTATCTATACTATATCATATTTTTATCGAAACAGCATATTACCACATTTTATTAAAACTTAATCGGTAAAATAATTTATTAAAATTTAACTAAAAATTTTAATACCAAAAACATAAATATAATTGAATAATATGATAGTTGAACTTTCAGACACTAACACACATCTCAAGGGAGCTGACACTGTTAAGGAGAGTAATAAGCTGCCTAAAATGCTAGTAGGTACGGATGAATTCTATGACTTAGTAGTTAATAGTGATGTATTTGTTGATAAAAGTCTAATGATCAAAGAATTATTAGAAGATAGCGGTAAGGTTATCCTAATCGCTCGACCAAGACGTTGGGGTAAAAGCCTTAATATGGATATGCTCAAGAAGTTTTTTGAAATAGAAGTGGATCAGGACGGCAAGCCTTTACCACTAGAACAAAAGATAAATAACAAATTATTCCTTGGAGGTACAGTAGATTTAGGTTTTGATGAAACTAAAGAGTTAAAGTCCTTAAAAATTGCAGACATAGCAAGTAGCATGAAACGCCAAGGTCAATATCCGGTTATTTCTATAAGTTTCAAGGATGTTAAGGGCAGCAGTTACCAAGACATTGAGAACGGGATAAGAAATCAAGTTATTAAGTTATTTGTAAAACATCGTTATTTAAAACATTATATAGCAAAAAATAAGAATTTACTGGATGATGTACAAAAGGAACAACTAAAACGATATTTTACAGGAGAATTTAATAAAGACGATCTTAAAGATAGTTTAGGCTTCTTAAGCGAACTATTGTTTAAACATTTTAATCAAAAAGTATACATATTAATAGATGAATATGATACACCAATTAATAATGCATATTTAGAACTTGGACATAAAACAAAAGAGTTTGACCAAATTCTTAAGCTATTTAGAGGAATACTTGGTAGCAGTTTGAAAACGAATCCCTACTTAGAGAAAGGAGTAATAACTGGCATCTTGCGTATTGCTAAAGCTAATTTATTTTCTGATTTAAATAATGTTACTGAATATACCTTACTTGATAAAAAATTTGCTAAGTTTTATGGTTTCACTCAAGCAGAAGTTGATGAGCTATTAACCGTTGTCCCAACCAAAACAAATCCTGAGGAAATTCAAAATTGGTATAATGGTTACACCTTTGGTGGAGAGATCATCTACAATCCATGGTCAATTATGCAATGTCTTGCACGGGAGGGCGAGCTTGATCACTATTGGCTAGATAGTGGTGGGACTAGCATTATCGATAAAGTTTTTGTATCAGATGAAATACAAGAAGATCTAACCAAGCTGTTAGAGGGAGAAGGTATAGTAGGGAAGTTGTATAAGCAAATTTCTTTAGAAGAAATTGAAGATAATCAAAATATATTTTACAGCTTATTATTATTCACTGGTTATCTGAACGCAACTCTTGCTAATGACAATAAAGAAGACCCTAGATATTGTTTAACCATTCCTAATAAGGAAGTACGCAACATCTATGTAGAAAGGGTAATAAAATGGCTCACTAAAAAATTAACCATAAAAATGAATGAATATGATAATTTTATTGGTTTATTGATTACTGAGCAAATCAGTGAGTTTGGAGAAAGATTACAAGAGTATTTGTTAAGATCAACTAGTTATCATGATTTAACGGAGGAAAAGGACTACCATAATTTAATAGGAGGGTTGCTTGCTCCCCTAGTCAGTCAATATATGATAGAATCAAATAAGGAAACTGGATATGGTAGATGTGATCATATATTAATCCCTATAGCTGGACTTAGAGATAACGCACTAATTATTGAATATAAAATAGCTAAACCTGCTGAAAATTTAGAATCCATTGCAAAAACAGGCTTAAAGCAAATTATAGATAAACAATATGATGCTAAAGTAAAAGGACACAAACATGTCAAGAAGATTGTAAAAATCTCTATAGCCTTTTGTGGCAAAAAAGTAGTGCTAAAATACCAAATTGATTAAGAAAAATATTGCATACATAAATTCTTTACCCCTATGACTAAAATTTACTCTTTAGGTTATTTGGGGCTAACTATAAAAGTCCTGTTAAGGCTAGAGCTTTGTTATAATTAGGCTTTAAAGGGATTTGCAAAAATTCTAACCTAAATTGGTAAAAAGTTCGCAACGTACACCATGCAGCCCGCCACTGTGGTACAAGTCGTCGTTTTTTCAAAAATATCGAACGGGAAACGTAGAGAGGTCTCAAGTTTTTTGCCCCTGACGTTTAAGGTTCTGAAATACGAAATTTATCATTTTGCGTTTTTGAGGGCTTTCAGAACCTTTAAAAGTTTCATAGGCCTTGCGATGCTAGAGTTATTAGCGTTGTAGCGGTATCAGTAAATTTATCGTCTGCTTCATCATAAGTTTTTAGTAAACGATCAATTTCATATTGACGATCTTTTAATTGTTGTTTTTTTCTTTGAAATTCTTCTGTGCTAAGTTCTCCATTGAGTCGCAAATCTATTAATGAATTTAATCTATTCTCATTTTCGGTATGTTCTTTCTTTAACATAGAGGTTGCTTGGTCATGCTCAGTTTTTTTTAGCTCATTAGTGTTTCTTAGGTATGCAAGGGTCTCTTTTAGCATTTCCGGGTCCCTTATACCTATTCTTTTAAAAACCTCTTCTATTTGCTTTAAAACCTCATCTTCCCTTATATATATTTTCTTGTCTAAGTTCTGTGGATCCCAAGTAGCTAAATATATCCATTCATCCACTTTACCGTTTGGATATGTTTTACTATGAATTTCAGATGTTACCATTTTGCCAGTTACAGCACAGGTGATTAATCCTCTAAAGAGAAAATCTTTCCCACCATATTTGAATGGCTTCTTCTTCCAGCCTAAACGTACATCTTTACATGCCATAAAAATCTCTCTTGTTATAATAGGTTGATAACCATGTGACCACATCTCTCCTTTTACTCTCATTTCACCGTAATAAAATGGTTGTTGTATTAAACGATGTATAACAGTTTTATTTAGGTGACAATTCTTTTTACTTCTTAAGCCTAATTCTTTAGCCATGTTTACCATAGACCTAAGAGTATAGATCCCGCTCGCATATTCTTCAAATAGTTTTGTGATAATAAAAGCTCTAGACTGATCAAGAATTATTATACTATTGCCACTTGCGTCTCTGCTATTTAGATACCCAAGGGGTGCTGGACCTATCCATTGTCCTTTACGTAATTTATGATCTAGACTCCTTTTAACGTTATCACTTAAACTATCAACGTAAGATTGTGCCATTAATACGTTCATCCCCCACATTAGCCTTGCATGGGATTGAGAATCTTTGTTTATTACATAACCTTCTGTTCTAAAGTGTAATTCTATTTTACCAGCTTTTATTGGTTCTTCCAATAATGAAATTTCTGAGATTCTTCTTTGTACTCGATCTACTTTATCAGCAACTATAGCAATTGTTTCTCTATGGCTTTTAGCAAATTTGATCATCTCTTTAAATTGTTTGCGATCACCTCTGCTGGAAGATTCGATAATTTCAAAGATTTGGATAATTTCTAGGTTTTTGCGTTGGCAATATTCCAACAATCTGTGTTTTTGTGCTTCGATAGAGTGTCCTTCTTCTTGTTCTTTTGTTGAAACACGAACTAAAATTATGGCTTTTTGTGCTGAGTTTGTCATATTTTTCCCTTTGATAATAGTAATAATAAATTAGAGTTTAAATTAATAAGTATTATGCATTCAGAGATAGATTAAATACTGGACAAGTCAAGTTGAGTTTGCATTAAATTATCCAAGTAACCCCAGTATTAGAGCCAAGTGTAACATTTTTTTGTCATTGATAATTTTAGGTTATTGTAGAAATAATTGTCTTGTTGACCTTACTTTGCTCAGTCCTTTGCTTTTTCATCTTATAATCGATAATTTCTTGACAGAAGTCAATTAAGTTTCTCGCAGCTTCATGAGCTTCTGAGTCAGTGATTTTGTTATGGTACATTACTTTTATCCTAAAGACTATGCTAGCATAGATTTCTTCTTTGGTACGTTCATTACATTCTTTTATAGGCATAATATTTTCAGCTCTTCTTATTTTTATAATTTTATCTTAGCATCCAACATAATTTTACATTACACAACTACGAGTTCATGATATGTAACAGAAAACAACTTGTTTTCTAAAACCAGTTGCCTTTAACTTTAGCTTTATAAGCGATATAGTTTTGTAAAAGATTTAGTAATTAGTTCCTGTAATGAACTAATTACTAAATCTTTTGGAGTATTTAGCAAACGATGATTTTTTAAATGAAGATATCTACAATTTACGGGTTAATTATTTTAAGGCTATATGAGATTAGAAAAGTGGTTAGAGCTGCAACAAATGCAAATTCATATATTTGCTAAGAAAATAGGTAAGAATAGAAGTCAAGTACATAAATATATCCATGAAGATGTTATGCCAAAGCATGATGTCATTGTTAAAATTTATATTGCAACTTTGGGGGCAGTTTTAGCTAATGATTTCCATAGGCTTTCTGATAAATTATTTGAGAAAGAAACATTACATGCTAATTCTTTTCGTGATGATTAGTATATCAAGCGTAATTAACATATCAAAATCCAATCAATAACTCTTATGTATCAGATAATAATTTCCATATTTCTGATGTTTAAAGCACATTAAATAACTATGAAGAGCTGGTTATATAAGACAGTAAAATAACTCATATATCTGTTTACAGGATATTTGATTGTCCAATTTCTCATGGTTATTTTAAGTTTTAATCGTTACCTAATATTCTCTTAATAATTTAGCATTATCTTTTTACATAAGTAATTTTTATAAAATTATTAATTATAAAATGCTACTAAACAACTATTAGTAGTATTAAAATTATTCGCAAATATTGTGGATAATTTTGTGGAAAATGCGTGGATAAGTTTTTAAAAACTACAAAAACTGTAAAATCTAGTAGAAAATTTTCAGAAAATCTAAAGAAAATTAGAACTTTTTTCCAATTTTTTAAAGATTTTTTTTGGTTTCATAGAATGAACTGTCTTTTTAGCCTCGATATTTTACTAATTTATATTAATTAACAAGGACATTAATTATGACAGAATTTTACCATAAACCCTTTTACCCATCGGCTATTATTAAGGATGCAGAGTTACTAAAACATGATGAATATGGTGTTTATATTCGTCTATTGGAACATATGTGGATAAGTGGTGGAAAACTACCACATGATGATACAAAAATTGCTCATTATTTACGTATTACACCAAAAAAATGGCAAAATTACAAAAAAATTTTACAAAATTTTTTTATTTTTTCTGACAAAACATTTACCCATACTGAACTCAAAAAAGAATACCAAAAAACTATTTTAATATCACAAAAAAATTCTCTGAAAGCTCGGAAGAGATGGGGTAAACAGAATTGCAATATCGATGATAAAATAATTGAAAATATTACATCAATAGGAAGCAAAAATTGTAAATTAAATGATGCTACAGCATATGCAACTGCAATGCCACAGCATATGCAATTGCAATGCTACGCACGTGCGTCTAAAAAGAAAGATATTGATTTAAGATTAGATGATATAGATAGGTCTGTGGATAACTCAAAACAATTAACCGTTTATCACGAATTATATAATAAACTGCAATTACTCTTTAGTGAGCATAGTATGCTTTTCCCCAAGGATCAATTTTTGCTAGTTGAATGGATAAAAGCTGGTATTAGTATCGATTCTATCTATCAAAAAATTGCCCTAATACTCCAGCGTGTTAGCAAGCAAAATCTAGAACGTCCAAAATCTTTTGCTTACTTCACTTCTGAAATACAACGATGTTTTTAAACCTTGTATCATAACATGAACTAATTCCAGCTATTTTTTGCTTTCCCTTTAGCTTTATAAGACAAATTATCGTTGCATGCCATGAACATCCTATTGCACAAGGTAAAAATCTTTCATACTATCGCAATAGTAATTGCTATCGATGGTTTATTAAGGTGAGAAGATAGAGGAAAAGGTGAAGTAAAGAACCAAGATAGCAATTACGCATAGCTATTAAAAAAACTAGAAACTAGGAAAATATGACCTTACCAACTTCAAGTGAAAAATCATCTAACGGTAGTAAAGATGCACAATAATAATCTTAACCAAACGTTATATTGGTCATTATCAAGACCGTTAAAATATAAGAGCCTATTGTTTTATAAAAAAAACCTTGTCATACTGTGATTAATAAAGGCAATTAGAGAAAAAATTATGGACAAAACTACCTTAAAAAAATCTCAAACTCAGCTTACTTCAATGGAGCCAGTTAATAGACTTCTTGCAGAATTCGCTTCTGTGCAAGGATTTGAAGGAGACCTAGAGCCTCAACCCGCAGCACACTCAAACTCTGTTACGGATTTGAGTCTAGACTCATTGTCTAAATCACCAACAGAAGTAGTATTATGCGAGAAGTCTAACGAAATTTACAAAAATAGTGAGAGTAAGCATAAACAAAATGGTAAAAAAATGATTAAATATTCAATGAGTGAGTGGCTAATGCACCAGTGTTTAATCAATGAAGTTGTGTTTACTGGTTTAGTAAAAAATGTATTACAAGCAAAACTGATTGACCAATTAACTGATACGTTTAACTTACAGATTCAAGAATTTGGCTATCGCCAATTTTTAAGCAATGGCACAACTATGGGTTTTTGTACCCGAAATTTTTGCACCAAAAATATTGACAATAGCCACAATATCCAAAATAAAAATCTCAGCTACCAATCTCTAATACAATTCTACAGTCAGCAAGCATGTAACAGTTTTGTCATTTACCAAAGAACAAAAGATAAAATTGAAGGGTTTTATTTTTTGCCATCAACTAATAGTCCAGAAATTATTAGCTATTACCTTAGCCACTTTGAATCTTTTGAACAGTTTATTAGTCTTGTAAGTCTTTATGTTAACCTAGTTCTAGGTAGTATAAGATGCAGTAATTCATACTGCCAAAACTTACACAACAATAACTTATACGTAAAAATTTTTAGCCCCAATAGCTTGGCAGAATTATTTCCTGAAAGGGTTTTAAGCAACTAACTAAAATAACCCTATTATGCAAACAACTAAAATTAACGTAAAATATTTAGGCAAGTCTTTCATTCTTACTCAAAGAGCTATGGAATGTCTTACACTTGCAGCTCTTGGCTTTCCTAAAAAGCACATAGCAGCTAGACTAGGCATATCGTATAGAACTGCAGAAAAACATATAACAAATGCTAAAAATAAAATTGGCATCTATCACCACCGGCAATTATTAGACTTTTTATTTTCTTACCAACTGTTATAAGTAGCCTACTACCTTTACTAATAATATAAATCAATATAGAAATTCTAAACTAATAAATATTACTTCTATGTCCTATTTTATTTATAATGACCAAACTATTTTCTAAATCAATTTCATAAAGTATTCTGTAGTTACCGTATCTATATCGATAAAGACCTTTGTATTTACCAATTAACGGCTTTCCTAATTTTTGTGGCATCGATGTTTTCCACTTATATTGTATATTTTTAAAGCGATATCAGGAGAAATATTTGATAAATCTGCATCTTCTTTTTCCTCCTATTTAGTTTTATAAAGCATGCTTTGTACGATATCTTTCTTCTAATCTTTGTTTCATTTCTTCAGAAGTATAAAATTTTCTGTTTGGACTTTTCATCCTAGCTAAAGCATCTTCTGCATCCTCTATATCTTCTAGTTGTTCTTTAATGTAGCTTTCAATTGCTTTATGAACAATATAGCTTTTTGATCTTTCCATTGATTTAGCTATCAAAGATAAAGAGTTATTTAAATCATTTGGAATACGTGTAGTAATTGTGGTCATAATAATGTCATGTATTGTGAATACATTGTATTCTAATATATTCATATGTAGTTGTCAAGACTACTAAACAAACGCGAGTTGCCAATTAATTATATAGGTAAACCCTTATTTAAAACAGCTTACAACTAGAAGTCGTAGTTAAAATGTTCGTTATAATTAGCTATATTTTAAAATATAACTAATTTTGAGCCTTTTAATGCTATAAGTTACCTTCAAAGGCTTGATGAAATTCAGCTTTGTGCTTAACAATTAATTGGCAACTCGCGTTATGTATGGTTGAGAAATAGTTTGACCATATCCTATTTTCAAAGGTTCATCTTCATAGGCGTAATCCTTAAGAGTTTCAGGAACAAAAAAGTGTCTAGGAATAATGTGCATAGCACGCAACACTTGTTCATCTTGAATGCCTCGCCTTTTTATTTGAGTTTCTAGCATTTGTAATCTTTTAAAGTACAATCTATCTTGATTCATTGTGCTAAACCAAATACTTGTTTAAGTCATTATTCTATCATTAATGGCTAAAATTACGCCATTCAATTAGGTAACTTACAGTCAAATAACAAAAATTTATTGATTTAAGGTATTAAAAATTCTAGATTTCAACTATTATTAAGTTTTTAGTGAGAGTAATCACACTAGATTATAATCTCAAGGAGGTTTCCATGCACAAAATAGAACTAATTGAGTATATAGCAAATAGAGAAGGTTGTACTAAAAGTGAAGCTGAAAAGGTTATTAATATCTTTACTAAATCAGTGACTTCTATACTTGCCGAAGGTAAAGAAATAATGCTAGTAGGTTTTGGTAAGTTTTACTCTAGTAAAGTTGCAGCTAGAGCTGGAAAAAACCCAAGAACTGGTGAAACAATTAATATTGCAGCTTATGTGCAACCTAAATTCTCTGCTGGAGAAAAACTAAAATCTGCTTGTAATAGCCATAAAATCTCAAAACCAACAAGCATAAAGAAATAATGAATAATGAAATTGTTTGATTTGCATTATATTGGGATTTAAGATATCATCATTAAGATGCCGATACCAAAAGAAGTAAATTATAATAAAATATACTTCTAATCAATAGATTTGCTTTTTAGAGAATTGCCTGCAAAAGCTAAGTGTATCGGCTTGCAATAATAAACACGAATTCCAGCAATCAAGGACAATTTGTGACTAAGATTAAATGATTCTATAAATCAGCTTGGCTAACTTTATTTGCAACTATTAAAGTTGTTATGTAAATTTATTTCTATTGCCTAAATTGAGCCAAATTATTTTGTCTTATTCTAAGTCCTGTTAATCACTCATCTTCAAATTGTTCTATTTGAAATTTAAAATTTTGGTAGAAATGAATTGCGTTAAATGTAATGTGCTACTTACTTCTATCAATTATTAAATTGTCTTCAATACTTTCAAACGAGAGATTCATGCTATCAAGTTGATGAAAAAATGTAATCATTTCTTCCCGACTTCCGCATTTTTTAATAAGGCATAAGCTTAGAAGGCTTATAGTGCTGGGATTTTTAAAATTTAGGCACAACATTATTTTGTTATTTTAAATATATTGCAGCATGGTCTGAACGTTTGATGTTAAAGGTTTTATAGATTTTTCTAGCTTCGTTTTTTATTGCACTTGGTAGTCTATAAAGATCACCAGTCTTTGTATGTCTTAAGATTGAAGCCTGTACTGATATTAATAATTCAACGATGTTAGTTACACTGATCTTTTGGGTCAGAGCAACCTTGTATTCTATAGTTTTAAGCACTGCAAAACTCATATAACACACAGCTATGTGTGCTTCTATCCTTTGTTTAGTCCAGTGAAAAATTGGACGCATTTGTAAATTATGTTTATTGATTCTAAATTGCTCTTCAATTACCCATAATCTAGCATATTTTGCTATTGCTTCATGTGGAGTTATAGTCTGGTCATTGGTGATTACCCCATGCATGCCATCCCACAACGCATCCTGCTCTATCTTCTCTGCGTCAATATAGCTCTTGCCATTTTCACTAGAAGTATATTTTTTTACTCCACTATTAGATATAAGTTTTTTAGTACTACCAGACTCACCAATAGTCTTATTAATTTTATCTAAAATTTTTTGTCGCTCCTGTGCATCATTAATAGCCCTTTTAGATTTATAACTGGTAATTAGACGTTTACCATCATGCTCTAGATCGGCAATCCAAGTAAGATCATTGCCTATAACAGTAGGCTTATAGTTTTCCTCTGATAATATTTCTTCTTTCTTTTCTTTCTTGAGTGTTTTAAGCTTTGCTGCCACAATATAACGATAACCACCTTCATCGAGAGCTTGCAAGTTAGCTTTACTAAACATTGCACGATCAGCAATAAAACAGACATCTTTAACTTTAAGATACGCTTGCCAGCTGTTAATTGATTTAATTAAGGTGCTAACTTCTGCGGTATTACCACTAAACAGCTCATAGCCGAGTGGTAATCCATCCTCATTAGTTGCTAGGGCAAGAACTAGTTGGGTAGTATTAAAGCGATGATCTTTACTATAGCCAAAGGCTCTTAGCTCATCTATTTCTACTGATTCAAAGTATAGTGTAGTAACATCAAAAAATACTAGGCTAATCTCTTTATTAGGAATCAAGGTTAGGGTGTTTTTAAAGCATAATTCTTTAATTTTAGGTATTTGCTCATGTAATTTGTCCATCATCCGATAAGTAGCATCTAGATCATGATGCCTGTCAATTTTACAAACGTCCATTTGCACCCTTTCTCCTAGAATCTTGGAACTATAACGTTTAATCTGTTTACGATAATGACGTTTTTAATTCAACGGAGCTACATTATGTTTTTTAAGCACTTTATGTATAGTAGCTGTAGAAAATGAGATACCATATAAACGCTTTAATTCACTATGAATGCGTCGTGATCCTAGATTCCTTTCTTTCCTTAACTTAAGTATAAGATTTTCATCAACTTCACTTCTTTTTTGAAAAGGAAAGTTTTTGGGCTTACTACTAATATCACACAAACCATTTTTACCTAATACTTCATAGCGTTTGTACCACTTGCGTAATGTAAAGCGTGAAATACCATAATGTTCGCATACCTTTCCTGCATGCTCTAACTGTTTATATAACTTAATCCAACTCAAACGCAACTTAATCTTAGCATCCATTACAAATGACCTTATAAGTCTCTAACTTAATTCCTATTATAACAAGCTGTAGTAATCAAGTTTTTTAATAATTAGATACTATTTTATCTTACATCTCTGTTGCAACAAGGTCTATAAATCACACATATAAGGTACATAGAGCATCCTAGTTTATCGGCGGGAATTTGTGCTTTGGATACCACACACCTGTCTTGCTCCACCTTGCTCTGCAATAACTGCCTAAAGTCATCAGTGCCAGTTAGGATCATCCTTGGTGCTACTATAGTATTTGGAGCATTTGTTGTTGTTACAAATATCAACTTTTTTCTTCAGTCTTACTTGTACCCAAAGTCACAAAGCGTTGACCCGAAGTATCTAAGGCACGGCAAGCAATTGATTGTACCTGCTTAGTTGCATTATCTGCTTTCTCAGTCAGTTCTTTTATATATGTTTCCTGTTTCTTGATTTTCTCTTCAAGATAACCAATACTCTGCTCGTTTAGTTTTAATATGCCATCATATTCTTTCTGCTTCAATTGGCTATCAAACTCATATTGTTGTAATAATTGTGTACGTAACAATTCTTCGGCATTTGCCATAGCCTCTTTTATTTTGTTTGGCATTTCTTCCACTTGCACTTTTAAAACATCATAGTCCTGCTCTTTTGCTACTAAATCAGCTTCTCGTCTTAGTAAATTATCTTTTAAGTCAGATAATTCCTTTTCCATAATGGCTCTTTTGTTATTATATTCATCAGTTTCTTTGCGACGCTTTAATTCCAAAGCATAACTATATTCTTCTTCCTCACGCTTTCTAGTTTTTGCAAGAATATCTTTCTGTTCCTTGTAATCTTGCTCGAGAATTGTACGTTGTTGTTGCCAATGAGATTTTTCACTAGCCATTTCCTGTTGAAAATTCTGTTTTATTTGCTGCATTTCTAGCTCAAAACACTCTTTTTGTTCAGATTGAGCTTGCAATAAAGCTGATAAAGTATTTGCTGTTTCATGAATTTGATATAGTTCCTGTAGATGCGTTTGTTCTAAAATAATAGCCTCACGCAAATTGGCTAATTTTTGAAACTCATCCAACAATTGTTCTGATAAATTATCAATTTTTTTAATAGTCTTTGATTTTAAAGTACTTAAGTCAGCTAATATATCATCCGATGAATTATTGATTGCTTTGGTTACTATTTGTTGTTTCTCTTCCTGCTTTTTATGTTCTTGAGGACTCGCAACCTGTTTTTCAGTTAATTTTGTTACCACCTCATTATAGGCTGCTAAGATCTGATCCTTAGTACTTTTAACCGAAACTTCTTGAATATTCTGTTTTTTTGTCATCTTCTTAAAACTACTTATAATTTTTTACTATAAACACACGCATGGTAAACTTCTCTCTATTTCTTATAATTGTAATAGCAGATTAGATTGTAAACTAATATCAACCATTACACAAGTTAGATATAAAATACTTTTCTTTTTGAAAACGTATTATTTTGCTAAAATAGGAGACCATTCAAAAGCAGGGGCAAAGCTAAATTTTGCTAAAAAATATGCCTAGCTTTAGTTGTTCCAAGGTATATATCTCAAGGAATGCATAGATGGGACGTTATAATTTATGCTATGATATGTTTTATAAAAAGAAGTTATTTTGGGCAAATTTCATGCTGCTAGTTCGCTTTTACCCCGTTTCTGTAATTTGACCCCATATTTGTTTTTTAGAAAAACCGCGTTGGTTAGAAATAAACATTTTTGTAAATGCATTTAAAATAATTAGGAATATCTATGAATAAAATGCAAAATAATCAGTTAGTTATTTATCAAACTGAAAATGGTGAAACCAAAGTTGACGTACAAATATATGATGACACGGTATGGCTTACTCAACAACAGATAGCAGAACTTTTTGATAAAGATAGAACAGTAATTACTAAACATATTAATAAAATCTTAGCAGAAGAGGAGCTTAATAACACAGTATGTGCAATTTTTGCACATACTGCATCAGATGGTAAGAAATATGACACGAAATATTATAATTTGGACATGATAATATCCGTTTGTAATTAAAACTGACCCCATAAGAATTGAAAATTAAAACTCTAGAAGTTATATCTTAACTAGGTTTTAGCATGATTAGGTTAGGGGTCAACTTACATTACAATTTTTACTCAAAAAGGGGCAAAAGTTGATTACATTTTATACAAACTGTTGGTGGTGAGCTATGGTAAGAATAAAACCTTCTTTAGAACCAGTTTGTTAGAAATATGAAATGGCATAGCTATATCTTTTTTTTGGCTATACCTAATTTTTCTACCATTTACAACAGATACGACAGAACCTGATTAAGGAGTAACATCTTCTATTGGTGTTTTTCCCAATGTATCAACATTAGCATCTTGTTCATTTCTAGAATTCATATTACTGCTCTGTAAAAAATCATCAGGATTATAGTATAAATTAGTAGAATCAGGGCGATCAAAATAAGGTGCAGGACCGCCTCTTTTACCAATAGTATCATTTAACCAAGGTCGTTTAGGATCACAATAATAAGAGTCTGCGTGTCGGTTACTAGATGATGAATCAGATGAAGTGGTTGTACTGTTTGAAGTGGTTATGCTGCTTGAAGTAGTAGTACTATTTGTAGTAGTAGTTGTGTTTTTTGAACTATCCTTTGACATAAAATACTCTCTATAATATTAGTTAATGGAACTATTGCAAGATAATCTTTTTTGATCATTTTGGCGTCGCGTTAATTTTCGAATCCTCACGTACATCTTAGTCACACTACTGGACAAAAGAGATGAAGGGGTTGCAAGAGCTAGTAAGTAGAGTATTTTAGATTGAATAGAAAAAAATCAGTGGTACTCTATGTTACTAGCTGAATTACTATATAATCATTTTGAGATGAAAGATTCAAGACTAAATACGTTCAAGGGCATAATAAAATCATTAATATTGTGTCGAGGAAGCAAATATAAAAATATGGCAGAAGGAATAGAAGGAGATAAATTATTAGATTCAAAAATAAAAGCGGTATATAGATTTCTGCAAGAAGACAATATCAATATTGACGATTATTATAAGTTTATGAGAAATTATATTCCTCAAGGAAAAGTGGGGTTCTGTCGCATCTGTTGTAAATGGTAGAAAAATGGAGACCATTCAAAAGCAGGGGCAGAACTAAATTTTGCTAAAAAATATGCCTAGCTTTTTATAAAAATATATTACAATATGAATCTATAACACCTGAAACATATTTTACCCTATTTGATGTAACTGATAAATTGCTTTTATATGTCTGATAATACTAAGATTTACCAATTCAAAGTACATCTTAAAGATATAACTCCAATGATTTGGCGTAGTTTTCTAATTCAAATTTAGTTTTGCCCCTGCTTTTGAATGCTCTCCATGTTCTAAATTAATTTTTTTAATGTACGAGGAATCTTCAGGAAAATTATCTTTTAGAATACTAAGGAGCTTGTTAATTAGGTATTTAGCTTTAGTGTAATAAATTTGACTTTGCTTAATATCGCCTTGCTGCTCTTCATAAATTGTCCTTTTTTTATATAGGTCTATTAAGCTTTCCAATACTCTATATGCCTTGGGATGCCTTTTATTTTGTAGTATTGCCAAAGATTGATTTAAATATTCCTCAGCTATTGTCAGATCACCTTCAAGAATCTTTGTTTTTCCTATATTATATAACAGAAAAGCAACTTGAGCGGAATTAATACCATAGTATTTTTTACAAAGAATAAGACTTTGGTTGAATATATTATTAGCACTTATAAAATCCCCCAGTTCTCGATAGGTAACTCCTAACTTTTCTAATGCCCAAGCTATTTCATCATGATCCTTGCCATAATGTTGTATATAATATCCAAGGCTCTTTTGTATGAGCTGCTTTGCTCTTGACCAGTTACCAAGGTTACCATAAACTATAGCTAGATGTATCCGTGACCAAGCTAATTCTATATGTTCATCTTCTAAGGTTTCCTTGTAAAATGATAACCCTTTTTTGATTAATTTTTTTGCCTTTTCATTGTTTCCTAAGTTTTGGTGAACAATACCTAAATTAATAACCAACCAAGCATATTCTATCTGATTCTTTGCTTCATTATTTTGTTGAATAGTAATAGTTTGTTCAAGTAAATCTTTAGCCTTCTTATAATTGCCAAAACTTCTATAGAAACGCCCTAAATTTCCAAGTACCCATGATGTTTTTATATCATTTTCTCCATAATAATCTTTATAAATAGCAAGCCCCCTCTCAAAATACTCTTGAGTCTTTTGGTAATCTACTTTTCTATAAAAAGATGCTAAATTTACCAATAACCAAGCTATTTCAATATGTTTTTCCTCACCATAATAGCGTTGGTATAGTGCAAGGCTTTTTTCAAGGTACTCTTGTTCTTTTTTTCTATTACCAAGCATTTTATATGCTATTCCCAGCTGTCCCAAAGTATATGCTTTTCTAGGATTAGGAGTCTTATAATAACTTTTATAAAATCTTAAGGCTTGTTTAAGGCTGTCTACTGCCTTTGCACCATTAAGATATGTAGACCAATAGATATGTCCAAGCTTACTTGTTAAATGAGATTTAGTAAGTTCATTAACCAAATTTTTTTCTAAAAATGAAGTAAGATGAGGAAAAAGTTGTTTTATAATAATAATATCCTCAACTTCTAATATTCGATCTATATATGTTTCTAAAGTTGTAGCTATCGATTTAATTAGTTGGGAGTTTTTGTTTAAATTTAATACCTTAGTGAGGTAATGTAAAATGATAGCTTGCGTACTACGATGAAGGGAAAATGTAGAGTTAGTGTTGTTTTTATAACAATTCTTATTAATAATTGTATATTTACTTAGATTATGCAGAAAATTATCAACAGAGATTTTACCTTTATAAGAATCTAATAAACTTCTTGGAATATTTTGTGAATCCACCATACTTATCAGTAATAAAAGAGAGCTAAAACTAGGTTCTTGTTCCATAAGATGTTTTAACGATAATGTTATAATACCATAACGGTTTTTAATGTAGCTACTTTTTTCTTTTATAATCTCTCCTTGAGTAACAGCAAATTCCTCACTACACTGTTCTTTACGGTTCAAGTACTCCTCATATGTAATGCCTATTTCCTTAATATAGTAAGCTGCTGTTGTTACATCTAAAGGAAGAGGTGGGATGTTTTGTAAAAACTGTAATGTTCTCTCTTGTTCTGAAGTAGAGTAATTGTATCTGTCTTCTGAATTCAAAATCTTAGTAAAAAGATCAAATTGTTCTGAATGACTTAGTTCTTCTAGGAAAATTACTTGTCCTCCACTAACGTAACTGTTATTTGCAATAGTGCTATTACGTGTTGTGATGATAATTTGTCCTGATCCCCAAGCTTTTTGATCATAAGGGAAATAGTCTTTAATATCTGAGAAAGTTTCTACATTATCGTAAATTAGTAACCAATTAGGATGTATTTTGAGTTTATTTCTAATAAATAACACAAGCCTAGCTTGTTTTTTATCAAAGTCCTGTATTTCTTGTATGATCTTTAACTCTTGCTTCTGTTCTGCAGTTTGAGATAAAGCATAACCTAGATTCTCAAAAGAATTCATAATACTATCTTTGGTTTCTGCATTTATTTCCCAAGTAACATTAGCATTTTGTTTACTTGCATACAAACGAGCCAAAGTTGTTTTTCCTGCCCCACCTGTTCCAATTAGGACAACGGTTTGCATATTGTCTTTGTCGTTTAATTTCTCCTTAATTTCTGCAATTATAGAAGAACGTTCTAAAAGCGTACTCTTGTGGGGAATAATAAAATCTGATCTTATATTTTGAGTTATTATTTTATCTGAAACAAAAAAATTATTAGAAATAATCCATACTACTAAAATAGAAAAACAACTAATACACATCAATAAAATAATAAATTTTCTGCTTAATAACTTTTCTTTAAGTACGATAGATTGAGATGTAGGTATAATTTTATCTTTTAAATCTTCCTCTTCTAAATGAGAATTCAGCATATTTTGATATTCTGCTTTAAACTCCTTAATAATTTGATCTAAGTCAGTTTTATTTAAAATTTTCTTTATTAATCTCAGGGTAGAAAGGTAATAATCTTCTTCTTGTCTAAAATCTATATATTCAACAGCATTAATATCTAAAGGGTTTAAATTTTTATCAACTATTAAAACAATACTGGCATTTAACTTGTTGTCATTTACTAGTTCTTTTTCGAAGATACACAAGTTATGAGTAACTCCTGTAGTAGCTTGGTCTTTATCTTCCCTATTTATCAGAGTTATATTAGCTGTTTTTAAGTGTTCTTTTAACCTCTTTAGTAAATCTTCTTCATTTTTATTGATTTTTGTATAATGAAGTAGGCAACTACAATCTTGCCTATTTATAATCTTTCTTATTTTTTGCAATTGTCTTTCAAACAAATTCTGAGCTAATAAGTGCAAATAATATTTAGTTATACATTGTAATTTCCTAGATTTTCTCACAAGATCAATGATGTATTCACGTGAGTTATTGCCTAGCTTTTGCATTATGCTGCGAATATGAGTCTCTACAGTTCTAGGCGAAATTACTAATAAAGTCGCTATTTTCTTATCACCTCTATTATGAATTATACAAGCTATAATATCTATTTCTCTAGGTGTAAATTTTATGCCACCTATTTCATTTAACTTTTTTGAGAATATCTCTTCCCTATCGATATAGCTCACCTTAAATACCAAGTCTAGTTCAGAACTCTCCTACAGTTTAGCAGACTTATAATTTGATTCCTAGGTACTTTTAAACCTACTCATTTTGTACTTAAGGGGAAAAATTAAGGGTATTTTACTGATTACAGTTTGATAAATTGCAAATAATCTAATTTTCCTAACAAAGTGAAAGAAAATACTTTAAAAAATTAAAATTGTAGGAGAAATATATGGCAAAAGAACATTATTCCCCAGAAGTTATAACAGCAAGACTTAAGGGTAATAGGTGGGAAGATCATCGAGAATATTTAGCTAATTATAATAAATATGAAGAACGTGGTTTTACCGTAATCGAATATGACGTTATGGAAAGGCAAGGAGACTATGCAGCAGCTAGCGTAGGTTCTGCTAATATATTTCATAAACTTGTACGTCATGATAAAAAATATATTGATTCTAATGATAATGAAATAAGAGAAGTAGAAGCACAGAAACTTCGGAATCAGTATATAGCAGAACAGCAAAAAGCAAAAGAAGCAGAAGAAAGAAAGCAGCAAGAAGCTAATAAACAAAAAGCCAAAGAGGAACAGGACAAACAACAAAAAGCCAAAGAAGAACAGGACAAACAACAAAAAGCCAAAGAGGAACAGGACAAACAACAAAAAGCCAAAGAGGAACAGGACAAACAACAAAAAGTCAAAGAGGAACAGGACAAACAACAAAAAGCCAAAGAAGAACAGGACAAACAACAAAAAGTCAAAGAGGAACAGGACAAACAACGAAAAGCCAAAGAGGAACAGGACAAACAACGAAAAGCCAAAGAGGAACAGGACAAACAACAAAAAGCCAAAGAGGAACAGGACAAACAACGAAAAGCCAAAGAGGAACAGGACAAACAACAAAAAGCCAAAGAAGAACAGGACAAACAACAAAAAGCCAAAGAGGAACAGGACAAACAACAAAAAGTCAAAGAGGAACAGGACAAACAACAAAAAGCCAAAGAGGAACAGGACAAACAACAAAAAGTCAAAGAGGAACAGGACAAACAACAAAAAGTCAAAGAGGAGCAGGACAAACAACAAAAAGCTAAAGAGGAACAGGACAAACAACGAAAAGCCAAAGAAGAGGCTGAAGTTAAGGAGAAGGAAGAAGCAATAACTAAAACAGCCCATGAATGGGGAGAAACAGTAGGAGGAATATACGGTGGGTCTACTGGTGGAGAGATAGGCAATTATATAGGAAAAGCAGTAGGAGGAAAAATAGGGAAAAGTTTTGGATATCAAGGGGCTGGTGAGAAGACAGGAAAATGTTTTGGTAGTATCGCCGGAGCAGCAATTGGTGGAAATATTGGAGGAGCATTGGGAGGCTCAGTAAGTCAAGCCATTGCTACTGAAATAGTAAAGATAGGAGGAATAGACACAGTAGGGACGACCTTACCACCATTAGTCGGAGCTGTGGTGGTAGGAGGGGTAGGAATAGCAACCTCTGCTTTCTGTAAGACTGCAAATAATCCACAAAGCTCTACCTTTAATAATGTAATAGATACAGCTAGTACAAGCATACCAATGGCAGCAATGGCAGTGGCTAGGTCTATACCATTTATAGATAACTCACCAACAGCATTAGGGGTATTAAGCTATGGCACTCAGCAGGCTGTAAACTATTATAAGCACGGAAGTATTGATATAACGTTTACAAATGTAGCTAAAGGTCTTGGTAGCAGCATAGCAACTAGGACGATTTCTGCAGCGATAGCAGTGCCTGTAGGAGCTATCGTAGGTTCAACTATAGCAATAGTAGCAGTACCTGTGCTTGCTGCGTCAGCAACGGCTGCTTTAAGTTATGGAGTTAATCAAGGTGTAAGGTGCTATTCCAATTCATGTGATGCGGAGAAAGCAAAGAAGTTAAACGTGGAAGCGACAAAACATCATAGAGAAGGTCAATATGAAGAGGCTCTTGTAAAGTTTAATAAAGCTACAGCACTACAACCAAACAATAAGATTTATCACAAAAACAAGGCTGCGACTCTTATCAAACTAACTAAATATGATGAAGCCATAGAAGCTGCAGATAAGGCATTACATATAGACCTAAACTATAAACAAGCAAAAGAACAAAAAGCTTTTGCCTTGAATGAGTTGGCCAAGGTAGATTCTAATGCTCAAAATTATGAAGAAGCCCTTATAAAATTTAATGAAGCTATAGTACTACAACCAAACAATGAGATTTATCAAAAGAACAAGGCTACAGTTCTTAATGAACAAGGTAAAAAATTATGGAACGATGCTTGGACAGCAGAAGAAACAGCTAGCTTGGAAGAAATTGAAGAAACAGTAGAGCAATATCTTGCAGAAGCGAAAGAAAAGTTTAAGGAAACAAAAGTTAAGTTCAAACAAGCACATAAACTTGTACCTGACAATACTGAATATACACGAAACTTTCATATGATTAGTTTAAAGATAGAAGGTAATTCTAACTTTAATGAAGGAGTTAAATTACAATATGAAGCTAATAACCTAAGAGATCAAGGAAAATACGAACAAGCTTTAAAGAAGTATACAACTGCTATGCAAAAGTTTCAAAATGGTCTTAAGCATGACGCAAGATTTCAAGATTGTATAGACTTAGTTAAAGAATCTATCACAATATGTAATACAAAAATTGAAGAAATAGGTCAGCAACAACATTATGGAAATCTAGAAGAATACATACCTAATCCCGATACTCATAATCCCAATAATTTATCAGATAATCCACTCACATCTTACGAGCATGTTGTTACTGTGATGGGAGTAGTTGATGTTGATTATTAGTATACAAGTTAATTGATAATAGAGGGAATCACATAAGCTAAATACTGATTTTTTACATAGAAAATGGAAGTAAAAATGAAAAGGTCTGAAGCAAAAAGAATTAATCGCAATACTGAGCTTGGCATAGAAATAACGTCAGAAATATTAACTAACCTTAATTCAGATAAGTGGTACAGTCAGGAAGATATTGCAAAAGTCATGGAACATCTTACTCGGAAATACGGATATGATTTTGTAAAACAATGTGAAGTTGCAGGTAGTATAGATCAATTAGGTAAATTTCTTGAAAAGTACGAAGAAGCTGATTCAGAGCCTAGATTTATTATATATAACAAAGAGGCTAATCACTGGGTTACTTTGTGCATTATGCATATTGGGCAGTCTACCACCATTTTATATAAAGATTCTTTTGGCAGAGAAATTCCCGGCGATATTCATGATGTTTTATTTAAAAAGTTTGGGCTAGGTACAAGACTGAAAGTACACGCGAACAAAGAACAACAAGATTCCACTAGTTGTGGTCCTATGTCTTTAAAGAATATGGAAATAATAATGTCTTCCATAAAAGGTAACCAATTAGACTTTATCGAACACTTTGAGACTACACAATTTTGTCAACATAGACAAGTACAACAAGTTAAAGAATATTTTAAATCAGAACTAGGTCAATACATACGAGTTACTATAAATAAATATATCCTAGAGTTATCAGAAAATGTGGCGTTTAAGGTAGCGATAAAGAACTTTGTAGAAAAAATACCCTACGAAGCTTTTGACAAGATTAATTCTTATGGTCAAGCTTTACAACAGTACTTTGAAAAGCAACCAAAAGAAGTATGCTCTGAAATAGTAGATCATCTGCAAAAAGAAGTGCTAGAGAAAGCCCGAGAAGAAGCAAGAGCAAGGTTAAAGCAACTGCGTAAAGAAGCATTAGAAAATTTACCAAAATTAATGGAGTACGTTAAAACCATACTGCCAGAAGGGATTAAAACTGCAGAGGATGTGGATAAATTAAAAAGAACATTACCAACAGAGGTATCTAAGGTAATACTGCCTTTGGTAACACCGGTTACAAATGGGATAATTGAAGCAGGTGTAGTTGTAATAGCAGATTACTTACCAACTCTGTTAGCAGAACCAATTAAAGTAGGGGGAAGATTTGTTGCACATCAAGTCACTAATAAAATACAAGGAGCAGTGGAAGACACAGTACAAAAAGGAGTAAATAAAGTTAGTGAGGTGATGGTAAATGTCGCGAGTAGTGTCAAAGAAAAAACAATAGAAACTATTGATACCCTACAAGAATTAGTGGTAGATAAAAGCTCGACACTTGCAGCAAATACTACTAAGTCGATAGCTAGTCTGTTTATACGCAAAGCTAACGATATAATAGAATCACAATACTCTGAAGAGCTAAGGAAATTTACTCAAATATTTGATTTGTTAGCAAGATATAAAGTAAACGAGGAATTAGAAAACCTACTTAAAGATACTTGCCAAAAACTAAATTTAGACTATGACAAAGTAAAACCATTTTTTGATTTAATAAAGGTTCGACAAGAAAATAGTTCGCAGCAAAATAATGGTAGTTTACAAATAGATAATGCTAATGCTGAAGAAACTAATCATCTAGAAAAAAGAACAGAGCCTCCACTTAGTACTAATAATAAGTCTACAGAGCCAAACGTTAAGGATTTAGAACAATTATTAAGCGAAATAGTCTTAGGAGAAGATGGTGATAATTCGTTAGAAAGTCAAACATTAAAAGACAAATTAAGAGAACAATTTAACCAAGTAAAAAGTTCTTCTCTGTTATGGAATAGTAAGAGTCTAACAGATATTAGGAGTTGGGCTGATTCAAAAAAGGTAAAGCTCACTGCTATTGATATATACGAAGCTATAGCCATAATGGATAGAGTTAATGAATTAATCACCACTGACGGACATCGTTTAAGAGACACTCAAATATTATCTATTTTGGTATTTTTACAAACAAAAAATAACCAAGGGAAATTATGTCAAATTCATACAGGTGAAGGTAAAACTACTATAGTATCATTATTGGCAGTTATTAAAGTACTTCAAGGAGAAACTGTAGATATTATTACCAGCAACCATGTTCTTGCAGGAGAGGGGGTAGAACAGAGAGAAAATTTCTACAACGCTTTTGGTATAAGCGTTGCCCATAATAATACTGATGAAAATAAGGAATGTTATAAAGCAAATGTTTTATACGGTAGTATAGGTAATTTTCAATTTGATTATCTCAAAGACACTTTTTTGGGCTTGGGTATCCGTGCAGGTAGAGAATTTGCTACTGTTATTCTAGATGAAGTAGATAGCATGATTATAGATAATGCTGGCAGTATTGCGAAATTGTCAACTCCTTTCCCTAGTATGGAAAGTTTAAGATATGTTTATATTAAAATATGGCAAGAGTTACTCAAAGCAGAGAAAAGTTTAGAAAAAGAAATTGATAAAAAACTAAGAGAAAAGGCACAAGAGTTACAAGTAAGCAGTAAATCTGAAAAAGACAAGGAAACAGAATATATAAGCTTCCAACATGAATTAACAAAATCCGCAAGAGAAACAATTAAAGCTCAAATAAAGGCAAGTGATTTTAGCCAAATAGATACTCTAATACCTGAGCATCTTCAGGTTTATAAAAAAGCAAAATTAGAGCAGTGGATTGATAACGCTATTTATGCAAAATATGGTTGTCATGAAAATAGACAATATATTATCAAGGAAAAGGAAGATGAGAACGTTATAATCCCAGTTGATTATGCAAATACTGGAGTCACACTAAAAAATACAGTGTGGTCGCATGGGTTACACCAATTTGTACAATTGAAGCATAATTTACATCTTACCAGTGAAAGCCTAACTAGTAGTTTTATCTCTAATCTTGGATATATCAAAAAATACGGCAATAAAATATTTGGTCTTACAGGTACTTTAGGTTCAATAGCAGAGCAAGAATTATTATCATCTATCTATAATGTAGATTACGCCAAAATCCCTACATACAAAGCAAAAAAGTTTAATGAATTAGGTGGTATAGTCGTAGCAGATGATCACTTTGTTACTGTTGTTGCTTTAGATGCTTTAGAAAAGATCGAAGGTGGCAGGGCTTGTTTAATTATTTGTGAGACGATTGAAGATTTAAAAAATATAGAGAAAGCATTAAAGGTTCTACAGAAATTAACAAAAACAATTTTCTCTATCAAGCCTTATGGAGATGATAGTGACATTATCCCAAAAGAGCTGAAAGCTGGTACTATAATTGTTGCTACTAACATAGCGGGCAGAGGAACAGATTTTCAAACTACTAAAGAGTTGGAAGAAAACGGTGGGTTGCATGTGTGCGTTGTTTTCCTTCCGTGCAACCAAAGAGTAGAAGATCAGGCTTTTGGTAGAACTGCACGTCAGGGTAAGAAAGGTACTGCACAATTAATAATCAAAGTAAGCGAGGTGAAAAATTTAGGTATTGATATTGAACGACTAAATGATAGTGATTTTACTTTTAAAAACATAAAAGAAGCGAGAAATCAGAAAGAACGGGAGAGAATAAAGGAGCTTCAAGAAAGTAAAATATTAGAGTTAAATTTCCAAGATTTATTATTTAGTCAATTTTCAGAAAAATATCAAGATTTGCAGGGTAAGAATCAAGGTATATTAGGCTTTCATTATGTATTAGAAGATATTAAAGAATTTTGGGCTTTTTGGCTTGAGGCAAAGAACTTTAAAGGCAAAGAGCTAACAGAAACAAAAGCTAAAGAAGAGTTTGAAGCTTTTATCTCACTTCCCAATACTAAATCTATAATGGGTGGGAAGATTTTACATAATCCTTATTATAGCATAAGACAGGCAGACGCTTTCTTATTAAATGAACAATTGCAGGACGCAGAGAATGCTTTAAATCACGCCATTGCATTAACTAAAACTCCTGAGATATTACACTCGGCTTACATCAAACTTTTTGAAATTGCCATGGAACGTGGTGGGCAAATGATGGAAAGATTTAAAAAAGCTCTAGCAAAGGTAATTTCTATAAATGTTGAAAAAGATGAAACATACAAAACCAAAGCCATATCGGCTTTAGAAAAAGCAAAAGAGGCTCTAGACCTAGAGGTTAGCTATATTCAGAAATATTTCTTTGCTAATCCTCAAACTGACGAGAGTCAAATTCAAGATTTTCAAAATATATTAATAGTACCTGAAGTACATGACAAAGAAAATATTTTCTTAAAGCATTTAGAGTCAAGAATGGTATGTCTAAATACTTACCGCAATATCATAGAGTGCCTAGACAAAGATGGTAAGGTAATTGGAGGTCTACTATATCAAATTAAAGAGGAATTTAAAGATGGGGTAACCATCCATAAAAAGATTCCTGATTACTTAAAAACCTTAGATACTAATGATAATGCAGATCAACAACTGAAGCAGGCAATTACTGAAGCTGAAATCTCAGAATTAAATTTTGTAGGGCTAAACGCAATCTATTCAACAAGAGAAGTACATGATGTTCCTGATAATGTAATTACAAGGGCACAAGCCCAAATTGGTTCAGGTTTAGCAGCTTTAGCAGCTGGGTTAGTATTCCCGCCCTTGCTAATAGTAACAGGTCCAGCTGCTGGGGTACTGATTTCTGAAGGGATATGCGATATTGTAATGGAGCTAATCAGCAGCGGCGAAACAGAATTTAATGAAGCCGAATATATTAAGGGAAAACTAATTAGTTATGGAATAAGTATAGCAACCATGGGTATTGGGGCGGTAGCAAGTTCTATGAAGATATTAAATAACTCAATAAAAGCTTGTAGAGGTTTATCCAAAGCATTTAAGAATAGTAAAACTATGAAGACTATATGCAATAAAGTCGCTGATAAAATAGACGATATAGAAAAAATGCTAGAGAAATCCTTAACAAAAATAAAGCTTGAAAAATCATTAAAAGCACAACAACTTGGTGAATTATCCCGACTTGAAAAGCTTTCTGTAGTAACAAAGAGTATAGGAAAGGAAACTATTATGGATGTTGCCGGATCTGTAATAATGGAAAAAATAGTAACAAAGGGGTTAGAGGAGTTACTCACTAGCTTAAAACCACAAATTCAAAAAAAAATTAGTGGTACATTATCTCAGAAAATAGATAGAATGAAGATACAGTTAGTAGAACAAATTAAGATATTCGAGTTAGCCTCAGAAATAATTACCGGTAGCAACGGACAAATAGCAGCGGAGATAGCAAAGGAAATAGCACTTGGAGTAGCAAGGCACGGGAATAATTGGAAAATAAAAGCAACTTCTTTGGTAATTGATAGTATAGTTACAGCAGATAGAATCAATCAGTATCCGCAAGATTTCTGTAAGAAATTAAACTATCGAATGGATAAAAAGTTGCAAGAGCAGAGGAGTAATATCCTAAAGAACGACAATGTTGATCTACTAATAGAGCAACTTAGCAAGCAAGTAACAGAAAAAATATACAGTTTAATTATCCATCTTAGTGGTAAATTTGCTCATACTTGTGTAGTAGAACCGACTTTAAGTAAAGTAAGCCAAGAGGTTTTTTCATCAGCAAGTAAGAGTAAAGCTAGTGATTCAATTGATAGTGAACAAAACCGGCAGAGGAAAAGTGAGGAAAGTGATGCACATAAAAATAAATGCCAAGAAGCCCTAAAATTATTAGGACTTGATGAAGGAGCTTCTTGGGTAGAGATACGTAAAGCTTATAAAACAAATGCACTTAGAAATCATCCTGACAAGAATCCAAATGAGGAAGCTAGTATAAGATTTCAACACATTAGGGAAGCATATGATTTCTTAGAAGTTAATCATTTTAACAAGGTCTTTGGGAATAGTGAAGCGGAGCTAAAGAAAACTTACCAAAAAGTAATCATAAACCTTCGTCGTGATAAAGACAGTACTACTGACTTTAACAAAGCATGTGACATGTACGAAATGTTATGGCCTCTTAAGCAAATAACAAATGAAGCTGATGTCAGTACACATCGACAAGGTAATTATTTTGATTTGAATGCAATAAGTAAAGCCTTGAAAGTAACTATCACTGTACATTTTAAGGATAAACCTAATTGTAAACCAGTGGTTATTGGTGAAAAGCACAGTAACGGATCAGGCAATAAAGTGGTAGAGCTTGATTATAAGGATGCTCATTATACACCACATAAAGTAGAGGATAAGACTAAGATACAGTCAACTGGTGCGAATAATTGTTTATTTGATTCCCTAGCTGTTCAACTAGATCATCTTGGTTCGTTGGAAAGCAATTATAGTAGTGGTGAATTAATTAAAATAGCTGATAAAGCAAAGAATAGCTTTAAACATAAAGTTTTTAGGAAAGTTATGGCATTTCTAGAGTCAATTGATCATGGAGTTCCACAATATCTGTATGAAAAAGGTCAGTCTATTTGGTTAATGGGAGGAGCAACAAATGCTGATCGCCTTGAAAATGGACTAGACCTAGAATTTTCCATTTTTGGTGGTTCTTATGGACAATTGAACAAAGAGTTTGGTGGTATACGGCAAGGACATACTGAAATTAATCACGTGCCACCACAAGCTTCATACCAAGACACCCCATATTCGGAAATTAAATCACAACATATGCCAGCTATAGCAATGGAGCTAGTACACCATCGTAATGAAGCAGGCTCTCTTGGTGCAGCTTCCTCAACTGGATCAGAACCATATAGAGATATGCTTAAGAAGTATTTGATACAGGGAAAATTTTGGGAGGCTCTAAAAGTAGATTGCAACGATGTATTAAATACTCCTAAAGGAACTAAAGGAGTAGTTCGAGATTATTACGCATCATCAATCGTAGAGATGCTTAACTATATAAAAAATACAGATGTTCCAAATGCTCCAAATATTGTTGGAATACCTAGAGGACGCCTGATTAATGAAGAACAATATTGGCAAATAATTTATGATTTAAATCTAGAAGGCTTTCTAGCGAGGGAAGATCAAAGTAATGCAACTGGTAATGGTTTAAATGATTACGATTACTTGAATTACTGGAATGAATATAGCAAAGTAGCTATGGAAGCATTATTACAACTCAGGCTTGAAAGTGCTAACTTGGATAAATATAAAATAATCAGTCCAAATTATGTATGGGAAGGTTTTGAGGATGAAGGGGAAAAATTAATTAATGAAATTATCTCTAATTTAAAGGCAACTAAAGATAGATTATTAGTACCACTAAATTTATATGGTAAACACTGGGTAGGGATTGTAATAGAAAAGACTGCTAGTGATATCAACATTATTTACATGGATTCAGAACAAAACACTATACCAAGTTTATTGAAAGTGCAATTAACTCACCAAATGTCAACCACATACCCCGGTTATAGGGTCAATTTGGTAGAAACAGAGCTAGAACCACAAAAATATAATAATTGCGGACCAGAAGTAATCGAGAATTTACTCAGTTATTTAACCCATGGTGATCGCTTACCACAAGAATGTACAGTTTTAGGACATTCATTATTACTAGAAGATTTATTACTAATGGAGCTGTCGTGACGAATAAGTCAATCATTTAATTTGTAGTTGTATTTTTTAATTCCAATAAATTTTGTCTAAGAGCTTGTCCGCAAACTAAAATTAAGGTATGATGAAGTGAACAAAGTATTATTAGTAAGAAGTATAAAAGAATGAGCAGAAAAAATTATCCAACAGATTTAACAGATGAAGAATGGTTAAGGATAGAGGGGTTGTTTCAAGTATCGTATGTAAAGGGAGGTAGACCTTTAAAACATAGCAAAAGAGAGATTTTGAATGCAATTTTTTATGTATTACGTACTGGGTGTCAGTGGAGATATATGCCGCATGACTTTCCAATTTGGAAGACAGTATATGAACAATTTAGAAGATGGAAGAAGCAAGGTGTATTTGAACGTATGAACCATGAACTTATCAAGGATGTTAGAAGAAAATTAGGTAGAAATGAGTATCCTAGTGCTTGCATAATAGATAGTCAGTCTGTCAAGACAACAGAAAAAGGGGAGCTAAAGGTTATGATGGAGCTAAGAAAATTAAGGTCAGAAAGAGGCATATTATTACCGATACACAAGGCTTTGTGTTAGGTTGTTATGTCGGTTCTGCGAATGAGAATGATCGATACGGAGCTACAGTGCTACTCAGTAACATGCAAAAAGAGTACACTACTATTAAACAAATGTGGTCTGATATGGGGTATCAGTCTAAAGATTTAAAGGATCTCATTAAGGAAAAGTATAACATAGATTTAGAAATTGTTAAACGACCAGTGTGCAGATTTTGGATACCAAAAAATACACCACTAGAACTATTGCCAACAAGGGAAGTTGGGTTTAAAGTACAGCCAAGGCGATGGGTTGTTGAGAGAAGCTTTGCTTGGATAAATAGAAATAGAAGGCTCTCCAAGGAGTATGATTTTCTTACTGATTCTAGTGAAAATATAATTTTTTTGGCTATGAGTCGATTACTTCTTCGTAGGATTACTTCTATTACTTAGTTTGCGGACAAGCTCTAACTCCGTTATTTTATCTAGAGTGCTAGATAAATATGGAAACCTTGCCAATAATAAAAAATTTTTGACAATACTAAAGAAAATATCGCCAGTTACTTGGCATCATCATATTCATTTTCTCGGTCAATATACGTTTTACAATAAAGGTAATTCTATAAATATAGGTGAAATAATGAAAGATATCGAATTAACTTATTAATACATTTGGCAATCTACTTGCTTTGTAAATTAAATGCTAGTAAATAACCATTTATTGATTTGTGCTGCAACGACCAACAGCAGAGATAAAAAGTAAATATAAACTTGTCAAACAACTAAATCTTCCATCGTGGGAGAAGGCATACAAAGGCTAAGCTAAGATATTAACCTAGGATTATGAAGACTATATCTTATTCTCATGACTGTCAATTAGTAATTTCAATTCTGCTCGTAATCAAAAAAATCTGGGGTTCTATGTCAGAACGCCTACTTATACAAGTAGTGTGATATTGTTACAACTAAAAACTTATTCTTACAATTTTCTATATTATTTTTCTTATTATCACTAGTAAAATTATTAATTAATTTTAATATAAACTACTTATCATTTAACTTGACGGTGTAATATAAAGTTTTCAAAAAGAAAAGTATCTTATACCAGTACTCATTCTTGGTAGTCCTTTTGTCTTTGGAAAACGAATATTATCATACATTTTGTTCATAGAACCTAGAGAGTTTAATAAGTGCAATTTAATGTTGCATAAATAGTGTAAAATAATTTTGCAAATGACAGTTTAAGCCAAAATTATGAGTAAAATGGATAAAAAAGTTTGTATTATAGGGTTAGGATATATAGGTTTTCCTATTGCTTGTGTTTTAGCAAATTCAGGTTATTCAGTTCTCGGGGTAGATATTGATGAAAAGGTAATATTGAGAATAAATACAACTAATCATATTACTTTTGAAGCAAAAGTAAAAGATTTATTTATAAAAGGAATGCATGATGGGAATATCAAAATATCTACAAAGATTGAACATTCCGATATTTATATAATTACTGTACAAACTCCTTTAAATTTAGAAAACAAACCAGATATCTCTTATGTAAATGCAGCAATTGAATCTATTACACCTTATCTTAGAACTGATAATTTGGTTATTATTGAATCAACATGTCCGATAGGAACAACCGAGATAATGGCTAAACAACTTCGAGCTGTTTGTGCTAATATATTTGTAGCTTATTGTCCAGAAAGAATATTACCTAGTAATATTCTTAATGAATTAATACATAATGATAGGGTTGTAGGGGGAATAGACAGACAATCTGGGATACGAGCATCTGATTTTTATAGATCATTTATTCATGGTGGGATAGAAGTTACTGATTCAAAAACAGCAGAAGCAGTTAAGCTTGCAGAAAATACCTATCGTGATATTAACATTGCTTATGCTAATGAGTTATCTATGATTGCTGATCATATTAATATAAACATAAATGAATTGATTTGGTTAGCGAACAAGCATCCTCGTGTAAATATTTTACAACCAAGTCCAGGTGTGGGTGGTCATTGTATAGCTATAGACCCGTACTTTTTAGCAAATGCAGCACCTAGATTTGCCCAATTAACACTAAAAGCAAGGGAAGTTAATATCAATAAAACTAATTGGGTAATTCAGAAAATAAATAAAGTAGCAAAAGAAAATAATGTTAGAACCATAGCTTGTTTAGGTCTAACTTATAAACCTAATGTACCTGACACTAGACAATCACCGGCTATCATAATAACTGAGACTCTTAAACAAGAATTTGATGTTATTGCTTTTGATCCATATGTTAAAAATATAAAATCAATAAATTATTTACTAATAAAAGCAGATATGGTGGTTGTGTTAGTTGCTCACAATGAATTTTTGGATATATCTAACCATTTGTTTCATGAAAAAATTTTTCTTGATTTTACCGGAGTATTTATAAAATGAAAACAGTAATGACAGTAATAGGGACACGACCTGAGGCGATAAAACTTGCCCCTGTTATTACAGCTTTTAAGGATAATAAGTATTTTAAGAATGAGATATGTATAACTGGACAACATACATCTTTACTTGATTCTTTGCTTTTAGATATGAACATTAAAGTCAGTTATCAATTTGAACCTATAGAAAGTAATGGTTCTCTTTGCCAAAGCACAGTGCATATGTTATCACAATTTAGTAATATATTAGAAAAATCAAGACCAAATTTAATTATTGTTCAAGGAGATACTACAACAGCTTTTGTAGCAGCCCTTGCTAGTTTCTATTTGCGTATACCATTAGCACATATTGAAGCAGGTTTGAGGACAGGTAATATATATTCACCATGGCCTGAGGAAGTACATAGATGTTTTATAGATAAACTTAGTACTTATTTTTTTACGCCAACCAATCAAGCAAAAATCAATCTTATCAAAGAAGGGGTACAAGTTGATAAAATTTGGGTAGTAGGTAATACATCCATAGATGCAGTAAGACTTGTTAATAACAAATTATATAGATTGGAAACAGATTATAAATCAAAATTTATCTTAGTTACAATTCATAGAAGAGAAAATCATGGTGAAGTGCTAAAGGAAGTTTGTAATGCTTTACATAATATTTCTAAACGGTTTTTAGATATAAAAATAATATTTTGTTTACATCCTAATCCTTCTATAAGTAAGGCTGTGAAGAAGTTATTATCAGATATAGATAATATTGATTTAGTTTCACCAATAGATCATGTTCTATTTATTAAATTGCTAAAAGAATGTCTTTTTGTAATAACTGATTCTGGAGGGATACAAGAAGAAGTAACATTTATTGGAAAGCCTGTACTCATTATTAGAGATACAACTGAAAGATTAGAAGTAATTGAAGCTAATACAGGTATATTAGTAGGAACAAAATCAGTTAATATTATAAAGAATTGCAATAATTTATTAAAAAATCCGAATTTGCTGGCTGCAATGTCAAGAGTGCATTTTCCTTATGGGGATGGTTACGCAGCAGAGAAGATAGTTAATATCTTGGAACAAGAATTTAAAAAAGAAACTATATGCAAAAGTTAGGTATTCTATTTTTTGCTGATCGTCTTCCTCCATTAATCGGTGGCATGGAAATGCATGCCAAATATTTTACAGAATATTTCACTACTCATTCTAGGTTTCCTATTTTGAGTATAATTACAAAAAATGCTGAAGGGCAAGATTGTATTATATTAAACAAAGAAACTAAACCAATAAATTTAAATAAATTAGATAATGTATTTAATCCAGTTATTATATTTTTTAATAGTGGGCGATGGATAGAAGATCTTAAACAACTTCGTAATATATTTCCAAAAACTAAATTTATATACCGTACAGGTGGTAATGAAATTTTGAAAGCTTCTTTGATTAGTGGAAAAATGTCAGAATATATTATGCGGCGATCATATTGGGTTGATATTTTAAATGATACTGTAGATTTATTAATAACCAATTCTACTTACACGGAAAATCGTTTAAGTAAAATTGGTATAAAATGTCCTTTTAAACGTTTTGTAGGTGGAGTAAATATATCTGCATTAAAGGCAGCAAGGATTTTAGATAATAAACCTTTTACTATCTTCTGTGCCGCTCGTTTTGTTCCATATAAAAATCATTCATTAATGATATCTTTGGTTCATGAGTTAGTGTTAAGAGGCTATAGCTTTAAGTTGAGGTTAGCCGGGGAAGGTCCTTTACTTGAACAAATAAAAGGACTAGTAGATAAGAATGATCTGAGTTCAGTTGTAGAATTTCTTGGAGTACTCGAAAATGAAAAAATATGTGAAGAGATTATCAATGCAGATATTTACATGCAATTAAGTTGTGATAAAGTAACAGAAGTTCCCGGTGGTTCATATATTCATTCAGAAGGAATGGGACGTTCTATTTTAGAGGCTTTAACAGCAGGAACTTTTATAATAGCTGGTAACAGTGGTGCTTTGCCAGAGGTTATTACAGCCGATCGTGGATTACTGGTTAACTTCAATGATTTTCAACAAATAGTTAATCAGGTTGAACAGATTTTAAAATATCCTCAAGTTAGAAAGCCTTTGGACGATAAATTTTGTTGGTTAAAAATTTTTAAAGGTTATGAAGAATTATTTAAGGATATATCTAACCCGATAAGGGTTTAGATATAAAAATTTCTTTTACCAACATATTTTGTTTAATCAATGATTTTTGTAAGTATTTACATACAGAATAAAGTAAATCTTTTGTTACCAAATCCTAAAAGTAAAGGTGTATCTAAACATGAAAATATTATTAGTTACAGAAAAATTTAGTCCTGATAAAACTCAACGTGATGGTGGAGCTAGGTTGGTAGATACCCTAAAACGAGGTTTTAAAAATTGCTTAAGCATAATGCAATTTGGTGGACAAACCAATTCGTCAGCAACTTGGAGTTTTGATTATCCTGTGAATTTGGATAATCGGTTTGAAAAAAGGCTTGCTAATGCTGAGTTTATTGCAAAAAAAGTAAAATCTGTTGAACAGCAATTTACTCATATAATTTTTATCCATATATCAATGCAATTTGGGTTTATTGATATTAAATTACGGGAAGAGATAAAAACATGGACATTCCCTATGTTTTTGACGCCTTCTTACCAAGCATCTGGCGAAAACGTACCATCCAAATATACAGAAATGGAGTTTTTGACTCTAGCTAATACTCAAAATGTCTTAACACCAAGTTACTTGGAAAAAAAGCAATTAATAGAATTTTATGCAGTTTCGAAACGAAAGATTCAAGTAGTTCCAAGAGGTGTAGATACAAGTTTACTTATACCTAAAATTCGTTTTTTTAATAAACTACCGGTATTTTGTAGTTTAGGTAGCATCAAGCCTCAAAAAAATACTCTTGGATTAATAGATTTATTTGCTAAAGTGAAAAACAGATTCTCTGAGGCAACACTCCGTATCATTGGCCCAGTTCAAAATCAGGAATATTATAATGCGGTTAAGAATAAAATTAAAAAATTGGGACTTGATAACATTATAGAATTAACCGGCTATATACCTCCAGCTAAACTTGCATCGGCTATTGAAGATTCACACATTCATATCTCTACCTCAGCTTGTGAAACCTTTGGTCGCTCAATCTTTGAAACTCTTGCTTCTGGTATACCGAATATAGCAAGAATACAAAATAATGCTGCCGCTGAATTCTTATCAGATTTACCTTATGCTAAGTTCGTAAGTAATAATAATGAAGCACTAGATGCTATTGAAGAAGTGCTTAATAATCTACCTAAACTATCAGAAATGTCGCTTGAAATTGGTAAACTTTATAGTGATAAAATACTTGAGAGGTTACTTGTAGCAAAAATTCATAATAAAAAAGCTGTAGCTATAAGTGATTTTGACGGTACACTTTTTCATAAAAATGATTATGAAAGAACAAAAAAATGCATGTCAAAATTCCAGCAATTTTCAACAAAAATTATATGTAGTGCACGTTCACTTAATGATTTGCTTAAAGAGATTAGACAGAACAATCTAAAAGTAGATTGGATTATAGCCTATAGCGGTGCTGTAATTGCTGACGGTGAAGGTAATATACTATTTATTACCCCAATTGATTTGAAAGATATTAAAAAGTTACAATCCTTAGTTCCAAAAGCAAGGAAGATAACTGTGTCAAAACAAGTTGTGCAAATGTCTATGCCAATAAGTTTATTACTAGATATTTTTGATTTGCATGTTGAAATTTATCAAGAAATAGCTTTTGTAGCTAATTGGCAGTCCTCAAAATTACGTGCAATTCATAGACTTTTAAATCATATTAGTTGGTCTGGAACAGTTGAAGCATTTGGAGATAGTGAATACGATAAAGAATTTTTAACTTACTTTGGTGGAAAGTTTGTTAAAACTATTAATAGAGTTCTTGTGTAATTAAACGATCGCTTAATTACACAAGAACTCTATTAAGGTATCAAAAAAATTAGTAGCTTAATAAAAACGGAGGAATGTATGAGTGATTCATATTACAAAGGCTATTGGATGATAACAAATCGTTGTAATTTAAGATGCAGTTATTGTGTACTTGAAGATGCACCGCATCAGCTCAAGGCAGAACTTAATCTAGAAGCCAAGAAAGAATTAGTGAGCCATTTGTATCACAAACTTAACTTTCGCCGTCTTACATTATCAGGTGGAGAAGTAATTATTTTTGGTAAACATCCACCAAAGGAGTTCATTGAGTTACTTCGTCATATTCGAAAATTTCGTTCAGAAGATCCAGCTAAAAACTTAACTATAGAGCTTTATACCAATGGTACTTACTTAGATGAAAATGTTGTTAATGAAATGCAGGGAGTAGTCGATATTGTTGCTGTTACGATTGATAGTACTGAAGATAGTTTTTTGACAGAAATTGGTAGAAATTTTGGTGGATATAAGGAGTATTATAAAAATATTATGAATAAATGTAGCTTAATTTCAAAGGCTGGTATTGAATTAAAGTTTCACAGTGTTATTAGTACTAAAAATTATTTAACATTACCGAGTCAAGTTAAAGATATTCTTAATTCTCTAAAAAGTGCAGGTGGTAACTTATCATGCTGGAAATTTTATCAGTATATGTCATACGACAACCCTGAAAAAGATAATGCCCATGCAATCTCAACTAAAATGTATGAACAGTTTAAGGATAGTAGTATGGAAGCCTTATCAGGAAGAAGAATAAGTTTGCATTTTAAGGATAATAAAGAAATGGATGCTTCATTATTTAATATCTTGTCTTATGGTAATGCACAATATATGAGAGATGATGATACATGGTCAACTAGTAAACGTACCGAAGACTTGCGTTCTTATGGTTCAATGTCAGAATTATTTGCAAAGCATGATATTAACGAAGAACGTTTTCGTAAATTTCATGAGATGTGCTTATGAGTGTTATAGTAACTGTTGACCTTGATTGGGCATGTGAACCTGCTATAGAAGGAATCTTAGCTTTTTTAGAAGATAAAAAGATTACTCCTACTATTTTTAGTACCCATAATTCATCTATAGTAGAAGCCGTTATAAATAAAATTGAAATAGGACTCCATCCGTATTTTGGTACAAATTCATCACATGGTACTACAATTTCAGAGGTAGTAAAGCACGTTATGGATTTGCCTCATAATTTGGCAGCTTTCCGTTGTCATCGGTTTGCCACATGTAATTTATCTAAGCAAGCTATGTTTGAGGCAGGTATGTTAATATCATCAAATGTATGTACGGATCTAGAAATAATTACTCCTTTTAAAGATCGGTTTGGTTTTCTTGAAGTCCCTATTTCTTTGGAAGATGGTGGATATTTGTGGCGTAATCACCCAATGCAACTGGATGAAAGGTTGCGGAATATTGTTTTGAATCAAGCAACAAAAGTTATTACTATTCACCCTATGCATTTTGCTATAAATACTCCCTATTTTGCTTACATGTATGATATTAAACAATCAGTAAGTCGGGAAGAATGGAAAAATATGACTAAATCTACCCTTAATAAGCTTAAGTGGCAAGGATATGGGATTAGAAATCTAATTATTGAACTATTAGGAATAGTACCGGAAACCTTACCTTTAAGAACGTTAATTACCACGAGTTAGGATTGCATAATTATCCATAATAGTTGCCTTGATTATAAAATTGAAGTGGTCTATTTTAAGACACCGAAAAAAATCTTCTTTAGGATATTGCCACTGGTCTTGAGAAAAAAAGTATTTGCCTGAACTTTCTCGAAGTATAGACAAAAATTTAGTCAAATTTGTCTTTTTTCCATTAATGAGATCTTTAATATATTCAGCACAAACATTATCTTCTAGGGAAGGAGTTGTACCCTCATGTCCCATAGGAATTATTATAACTTTTGCATTTGATAGTGTTTTAATATATTCGGCAGTTGCACCTGCATTAACAAAACCTGCGGCAAGTATTATATCTGCTTCCTTAGCAAGAAGAACTCCCCAAGCCCCTGCTTCTGTCCTATGTAATACACTTCTACCAGCTATAGTAACAGCTCTAACTCTTGTTGGAGAATTTGGAATATCATAAATGAGATCTACTCCTTTTTCTGATTTCCCAATTAATAAAGGGTTATTGAAATTTGTTGCCAAACGAGAAATGATAGTACTTTCTTTTGCCAGCATATATATTGTTGGATTACGGTCTAGGACATAAGCCGCTGTAGTAAAAGCACGAAATACATCAATAATTACTACCACCTGAATTTGGTGCTTTTTATTAAACCTTAATTGTGTTGGTGCTATTATATATATTTTTTGGCAACCTGAGTCACATAGTGAGGTCATCTTTTTTTTTTGTGTACAACCACTAAATATAAATAATATAATAATCACTAAGTAATGATATTGTTTCATAAGAAAAATTTAATTTTATTTAGTTTTTAAATCCTAATTATATATGTTGTACTTGCATGTATCTTAACACTAATAAGTCTATTCAAGACCATTCAAAAGCAGAGGCAAAGCTAAATTTGAATTAGAAATCTACATCAAATCATTGGACTTATATCTTTAAGATGTACTTTAAATTGGTAAATCTTAGTATTGTCAGACATATAAAAGCAATTTGACCTAATCACAACTTGCTCTATGATTAGATTTTTAGAATGAATGTTTAACTTGCTACAGATAAAGTACGTATTTTTTGTTCTGTGGTCTTCCAATCGTTATCTTCGGCAAATTCCAAATCGTATTGATTCTGCATGTTCATCCACCAGCGAGGATTCACATTAAAGTATTTCCCAAGCCTTAGAGCAGTATCAGCTGTGATAGAACGATGGTGTTTAATTATATTATTTATACGGCTAACAGGTACACCAATATCACGAGCTAGTTGGCTTTGACTTATTCCCATAGGCTCTATAAATTCTTCAAGAAGAATTTGACCAGGTGAAATAAGGGATAATTTCTTTGTCATAGCTAATACCTCTTAATAAATTAGTGATAATCAACAATTTCTACATCGTAAGCATTTCCGTCATACCAAACAAAACACACACGCCATTGCTTATTGATACGAATACTATATTGGGTTTTACGTACACCTTTAAGAGCTTCTAGACGATTTGAAGGCGGAACACGTAAATCTTCTAAATTAATGGTTGTATGCAACATATATAATTTTTTGCGTGCCTGCTCGCCAAAAGCCTCAAAACGTTTAACTAGTTCTCTATTATGTAATTTCTCAGTATGTTTACATTTAAAACTTACAATCATTTTATAACATTATCAGTTTAACTTCAAGCATTATAACATTTACTATCAGTAACATTTACATTAATTTTCATGCCGGTACACGTTAGCATTCGTATCTTAATTATTTGTGGTTAGGCGATTTAAAGTATCATACAAAGTAGAACGTTTAATGCCAAAGTTTCTACAGATAGAAGCTTTGGTTTTGCCAACTCTTAAAGCTTCTTGGATTTCTTGTAAATTGTAATCAGGTTTTGCCCCCCTATTGTAATGAACTATTGCCCCCCCTAACCGCATTAAAAATTAGTTAATTTAAGCACTTTTTAATTTAAATTCTAATCGAATCTAAATTAAAATTTAGATAATATTTAGTTACACTCAATTAGTGATTTTCAATTATAGTTTTTGCTAATTTACATCTTTTCCACCTCTAAAACTTTTATTACCGGTTTCTATGATGTGATAATGATGTGTCAGTCTATCGATAATTACTTTTGTTGCTTTAGCATTACCAAATATATCACCCCATTCTTCAAATCTCAAATGGCTAGTGATGATAAGCGAAGACTGCTCATATAATTTAGCAAATAGCCGAGTAACCCACCCCTACCTAGGTGTAGAATAGGGGGTAGTATGAGGGGGCGGTATGCCCCCTTCTTAAACCCCTTTATAATAAAAAAGATGGTAAAGATTTATATAAGGTGGTGAAATAATAGATATAGTCAGTTCATTTAGTTTTTGCTAACTGCGTGCTTATACATTGACTTTCGTCAATGGGTGCGTTTAAATAATGATGTGTACAAATCGAATACAAAAACTTATGAAGTTATTGGGAATAATAGACTTAGCTAAAAGATGGAACTATACTAAGCAAGGGGTGAATCAAAAAATAAAACAGGATAAAAATTTTCTAAAACCAATAGCTATAATTAATAAAAATACACTAGGTTCTTATATCATAATTTAAAGATATAAGAACCTAGTATTACATATTTTTTAATTAATGTTTTTAAGAACGCTCTCTTTCTAGTGTTTCAAGCTTACTCAAAACCATTTTTACGTACATTTCTATTTGCTCTAAATGAAAAGTTGTATGTAACATATGTTCTTCTCTTTTAATACTAAGGTTTATCAATTCTTGTAGCTTTTCAAATAAGGATAAAACCTCTTTTTTTTCATCATTAAAGACAATAGAGGTATTATTAGTACTAAGACTAAGGTAGATATGTTTCAGGAATTTCAAAGAAACTAATATAGATAATCCTTCAATAAGGATAAGTGATATCGTAATTATTTGGTACAACATATTAATTACCTCTATAATCTTTGTTAAAATAAAACACAAAGTGAAAGTATAAGAAGTTTCTATAAAGAATGAAGTTGATTTAACGGGTAAGTTTATTTATCATATTGTTTAACCTTGTTAACTATGGTTGAGACTGATTAACACATTTTGTGTTAATCAGTTTGTACTAAGTCTTCAGATATTTTTCGGTGGTCAAACTTTGAAATATGAAGATTTAGTACAGGACATTAGCACTCTAAGCAGAGATAAACTTTTATACTTGTTACGCTTATTCTTCGCTTTTTGCTTAATTGAGTTTAATATAAGGTTTTAGGAGCGTCAATAATAAATACTGCTTAGCAGTATTTATTTTTTAATTCATCTTATTTTTTTTATAGAATGTCACTTAGTATTAACTTACAAAATTTTTTAAGGATAAAATTTCAGGAAAAAAAACTTAAAAGAAAAGATTTTATATCTCAAAGTGGGATAAATCCAACTACAACAAACAAAATTATTGGTGGTAATTTCCGTAATCCCAGCCTGAAAACTCTATTAAAATTGGCTAATTACTTTAATTGTCACTTAGATGAAGTGATTGGCAGAGATAAAAAGTATTATACTGTTTTTACTAACAACTATAAGAAACTAACAGAAGATGAAATTAATACTAATCTCAAAAAACTAATTAAAGATAAAATTCAAGAAACTGGACTCAGTGCCTTTCAATTAGCTATTCGTATAGGATGTAGCCAAAATACTATTTTTAATTTTCTAGACGATAAAAGAGAGCAAAAAACTCTTGGTAGTCCTGTTATGGTAGCACTAGCCAATTATTTTCAGCTGTCAATAGATGAAATGATTGGCAGAATTTCCATTGAGTCTCTTAATAAAATTCCTAAAGATATTAATAGCCACTAAAGTTATGTTAAAAATTAAAAATCTAAGGTTCACGCTTAGAATCCCAGTATCAGAAGTAAAGGAACTGATTTTAATTACTATTATGGTTGCACATGCAAATCAATTGGCTTATCTACTGCAATAGCATATCTATAAATTGTTTGTAGACTTGGAAAATGCTTGCCACTTTCTAAACGAGCAATTACAGACTGGGTAGTATTCATTTTTTCTGCTACCTTGCTTTGAATTTTGAAAGTGAAAGTCAGTTAATATGATTCTAATAACTTAATTCTTTTTGAAGCTTTTTATCAAAGGTTTTTATTTTGTGACTTTTGTTTTTTTTACCTTCTACTAAAATCATATAATCTCCAAAATCAGCTTTGCCAGTTACATATTTTTCTAGAGCTTCTAGTACTACTTCCCTTTGACCTATAACGATACCTGTTGAATCAGTTAGTGTTATTATTGCTTGATATATCTCATCCCTAGAGAATCCTTTTACTTTCAAAACCCATGCAAATTCTAAAATAGCGTAAGAAGAAATAAACAATGAGTTTTCCTGAGTAATTTTTAAAAGAAACTCTTGAGCTTCTTTTGCCTGCTCCGGATCATCCTGTAAGTAAGCTCTAACTAGTACATTGGTGTCAACTCCTATCATTTTCAGCTATCGCTTTACTAATTGCATCATCTATGTCTTCAATAGACATCGGTTTCTCTTGAGATTTACTTTTACCCATACCAAAAAAGCTGGTAATACTTTTCTTTACAGAAAAAATTTCTAAGCTATCATTGTTTTTTATATTAATTAGTAGTTCTGAGCCAGAATGTAACCCTAACTTTGTTCTTAATGTCTTAGGGATTACTAATTGACCTTTTGAAGATAAAATTGCTCTCGCACTCATAAATATAAACACTTAAATGAATAAAATGTATCTAAAGTAAGTTAACATAACTTACTTTAGATTGTCAACATGTTAAAAATTATAAACCAAGTTCACCATGTGAGCCAAGGCGGACTAATTGAGACCATTCAAAAGCAGGGGCAAAGCTAAATTTTGCTAAAAAATGTACCCAGCTTTTTATAAAAATATATTACAAAATGAATCTATAACACGGAGAAATTGAATTATGGCAAAAATTACAATAAAAGAAGAAGAGGTTACTAGATTCAAAGAAAATCCAAAAGCGTTACAGGAGATTTTTATGTATGCTATTTGGGCTGAGGATGTTGAGGCTATTAAATTATTATGTGAACTTACACCAATAAAGTCTCATATAGACAAAAAAGCATTATTTGATGCATTAACTTACGTAGTCTACAATGATAAAAATCTCAACTTAGTAGAATTAGTAATTGATGGTTTAGAGATTGATTTAAGTAAACAAACATTTCCGGATACTGGAGGCACTTTACTTACTCTAGCGGCTTGTTATGGGAGTGTAGAAATTGGTAATTTCTTGCTCAATCGTAACTTTGATTCTAACCATCAAGATATAACGAAGCAAACTGCCTTACATTACGCGGTAATTTATGACAAAAAACCTTTTGTCAATTTGCTCCATAATCATCAAGCTAACCTAAATATTCAAGATAGTAACGGTTATACTGCACTTCACTTGACAGCATTGTATAAACATCGTGCGATGGCAAAGAAATTAGAAGACCTAAGAGCTGATACTACAATCAAAGATAAGCGTGGATATAATTATAAAAAGCTTCGCGAAGATGTAATAAAACAAAAGAATGAATTTCCTCCCCCTAAGTTACCGTCAATTGAATCACTTGAATATTTAAATTTATACAAAGGAATAGTAAGTTTTTATAAAGCCATGTTATTGGACAAAAACAGAGAGGAATATATTCTAACTACTATTGATAGTTTAGAAGAGTTTCTAAACCCATTAACCAAACCTTCAGCAAATGTATCACCTGCCAAAGAACTGCCGGTGAGTGTACCTATCGAAAAAACATTACGTACATTAGCAGCAGTATATGAATGTTATAAAGAGAATAATAATAGTGCTGAACTAAAGGACTATATAATAGAGAAAGCAAAATATTGGGAAGCATTTGTTGTGCTAGCTATGTTATATAATACAATATGTGTAGAGTATTTAGACAATGCAGATTATTACAATGCTAGAAGATGTGCTGAACTAGCTTATGATAATATAAATCGTTGTACAAAAGCTCAAGATAACTCTTTGCAGGAATTATTGTATAATATTTTTTATAATCTTGGGAAAGTGTGGAAATATTTTGATAAAGAAATATCTATTCAATATTTTATTAAGGCAGAAGAATTAATAGCAGGTGATCAGGATACAGTGAAAGAATTATTAAACTATTACATTATTTGCCATAATGTTGAGAAATCCTTAGAGCAAATAAACAAAATAACCGATCCTGATCTTAAAACACTATACTCAATAAAACGGAAGTCCTATTTCCAACATGATGGTCATATTATTGATGAATTAAAGGAACATGCACAAAGTACAGAAGATGCAGAACTTAGAAAATTATACACTATCATGTTGGAATTTGTAGATCAAACAGATTCTACTATTGCAAAATTATGCGAAAAACATGGTTTTACATTTCCAAAACTTGGAAAGCCTGAAAACTTAAAATATGTTCTATGTGTAGAAACTTGGGCTGAAAAATTTTCCCAAGAACAACCTATTAAAGCCATTAATTGTTACCAAGAACTTAGTACCCATACAGAACGATATATCATACCAACATACTTATTTAAAATATTAGAGCTTTGCAAATACTCCAACTCTTGGAGAGAAGGGTTAGAGCATCTTACAACTATGTACGAGCAATATAGTGATATCTTATCAAATCATACTATGCTTCCTCTAAAATATTTAGAGTTTATTTTTTATGAAGCAAATGACTGTCAACAACAATCTAAAGATTGTTGGGATTTTCTAGAAACCCATGCTAAGTCAGGCGATATAGCTTCTAGATTGTTCTCTTATGCTAAAGATTTTGCCTTGTATATAGCTATAGAAAAGAATGATTTTACTAAAGCGTCTGAGTATTTAATTCACCTCTTGTTTGGGACATAAAACAAACTGGCATACAGTCTCCAAGGTTAGATGAGGCAACCAAAGAAGCTACAAAATTACGGTTATTGCTAGAAAAACTACAAAAAATAGGTAGTTTGACAACAGAACAAACTCCATCTGTTGCCACAGAAAAAACTAGTTTTACAGAGGAAATTGTTGCCATTGAATCAACCGAAAATCCTGATGAATTAAATGAACTTGTTAATACCTTATATCCCAAAGCAATACATGCTTATTTTCAACAAAAAAAGAAGGGGTTATTACAAAAGCCAATAGAGGCAACAGTAAAAGAACCACCATGCGTGTGGAATACACACACAGGAGTTGTTTACAGTTCTGATCAAGAAGATGTTTATCCTGTAACAGGTAAAGAAAATTTTTATGCAGTAATTAATCGCAAATTAGTTAAGAAATTAGAAAAAGAGGAGTTATTAACTAAATTTACTGATGCTTTATTAAAAGGTTTCACTGGCAGGGAGCAGGGTAGTAATGGGATAAAATTTCTCTCTACAACCTACGAACTCAAAATTACCGGTGATGATCGATTATATACCAAGCATGTATACACAAAGCAAGGTAAGTTTTTAATTGATTTTGATAATTGGGGAGGACATCAAGAAGTAACAGCAGCAATAAACGCAGGTCCTTTGGAAACTACTGAATGCGAGATATCTTATATTCCTAATATTCCTCAGGAGACTAAGAAAACAGAAACATCCTATTCACTTCAACATATCACTAGAGAGATAGAACATGTAAGCATTAGTGAAGAAGAAGGGACAGTTGAATTATCTGGATATAACAAATATTATGCAGATTGAGATGAAAAATAGTACATGGATTGAATGGAAACAAAAATGAGAACTTTTAGAAGGTTTAATTAATAACCAAAAAATACTCTGAAACTCGTATCATAAAAGACTTTGAGAATATATCAGTTTATCGGCGAGGATATGTATACTGCTCGTAAATGAAGGGTTGCAAAGATAGGAGAGATATTGTAGAGTTTAGGAGATTATGAGTAAGAATGTATTGACAGAAGAACAAAGAGAAAAGTTGAAGGAACGTCATAAGACAGAACGAGACGGACGCATACGTGATCGTATTAAGGCAGTTTTGATGTATGACGATGGGTATAGTAATGTAGAGATTGCTAAGGTACTACTCTTGAGCCACGAATCGATAAGAAAATATATTGTTGATTATCAAAAAGCCAATAAGCTTGATAGCAACAATGGAGGTAGCACAAGCAAATTAAGTGATGGTGAGAGGGAAGAATTAGCGAGTCACCTAGAAGCAAATAATTATGTTTATGCTAAAGATATCATGCATCACATTGAGAACAAATATGGGGTAACATATACGATAACGGGAGTAACAAAATTACTATACAAATTGGGTTTTGTTTACAAGAAGCTGAAAATAGTACCGGCTAAGCTGGATTTTGACAAGCAAGAATTATTTAAGTTAAACTACAGTTTACTAATTTATCATAATTTTGAACAATTTTCGGAAGCAATAAACAAATTTTTTAGCAACATTGGTGATTATAAAGATAGGTTACGTACCTTCATAAACGATAATTTCCAAACTATTACCGTTAACCATTTCTGCAACTCTTCAGGTTAATTGAGTATACCAAGCTATACAGTCTTTGTTCAGAGGTTGAATAAATTGGCTGATGCATTTATTGTAATTACTGAGATTTTGCATGAACAAATTCCAGTACATGAAAGTCAAAAAACATGCCAATTGATCAATTCTATGCCGGTAATTTTAGCACATCGTGGAAGAAGATTTAATGCAAAAGTAGCTCTAGAAATTGCCACAGCTAATGGTTATTGTGCAACTAAAAACTACATTACTATGGTGTCAAGTTGCATATTTTAGCTGGCTATAAGCAAGGTTTTCTGCTTATTATGTAGGTACAACAAAATGCATTAATTAATATTAATTATAAATTATGCGTGAACAATCATTGCATTGCTTAAATAGATTAACAAAAATTATATACGGAATATTTTTGTTAATCTTTATAATGTACACTATATTTAGTATATACATACATCAGTATTATCAAAAACAAGCTAGCCAAGAAAAGTTTCATATTTTACAAGAGTATTATAATAGAATATTAGAACTTACTTTAAACCATCTAAATTATTTAGCATTAAAAGTTCCTACAAATCTTGAAAAAAGTACTGTTACAATAGATACAAATAACTACATCCAAATTTGTTATAATAAATGTATCAGTTATAACAAATTTAAATTTAGTACATTACTAGATAAATTTATTCCTAAGTTCATTTATTATAAGATTAAATTAAACAATGACATGCTTTGTGCAAATACCAATAAGTCAAAATATACAATTACAAAGGCTTATCGCATTAACGATCATACGCAACTTAATATAAGTATTTTAATTGACAAAGCATTTTGGAATAAAACAGAGCATAAGATTAAGAAACCATTTTATTTATTATCTTTATTTATATTAGTTAATTTCTTACTATTATATCTTTTATATAAAACAATGCTCAGTCATTGTAAAAAAGAATATAAATCTTATTATAAAAATGAAAATAGTGTTTATTTAAAACAACTAAAGGCAGAACATAAAAAAGAACTGTCAGATCGTGAAACATCTTTAATGAAAAAGATATGGGATATTGAGTTTGCAAAACAAAAAGACTTAGAAATCAATTGCTTATTCTCTCAAGCAGCAAATAAGTTAGTATTTATGAATGAACAACATAGTAATTATGACGAAATGATTAAAAATTACGGAGTGCAGAATATTAGTAATCGTATGCCGTGTTCTATAGTATTATATCAAAACCATATGGTAGAGGAAGTAAGTACTAGTAAACTAATCGAGTTTTTTACAAATAGATTTAAGAAAGAAGATGAAAATATATCAATTAAAATATCAAGCTCATTAGAAGTAATAAAGTTTGTATCTCAGGCAGCTTTATATCAGATAATATATAGTTTAATTAATTACATACTATTTTTATTAAAAAAACAATTTCCTGTGGTTAAACGCCAAATTAACTTGTCTTTGAACCAAAAAGATACAAAATTCAAGTTGAATCTAGAATATGATGGTATCCCTATTAAGAATGAAGAAGAATTATTGAATATGTCTAGTAATTTCTTTAAAACTCATGCAAATCCATTTTTATTAAATATAAATCAAATATTTAATATGCTAAGGTCGAATGATTTTTATTGTAAAGTTAGTTATGATAAGATAAACGTGATAGAAATAGCAGAGAAATTTCAAAAAAGTACACGAATTGTAGACAAGAAAAATGATAATATAGTTCACATTACCTCTTTTAAGAAAGAAAAAAATGAATAAATATTTAACATTAACAATATTATTAATCATGCATAGTACATCTCTAGCAGTAGAACGAATATCTAATCTTGTAATACCAGTAAGTTATTTTGTTAATCATGTTAGACAGCTAGAAGAACTTAAAGATAATCTAAATAAATACCGACAAGCTAGTATTATTGGTACTAGTGGCATAGGTAAAACACAACTTGTTAGAACATACGCTTATGACAATAAGACCACTTACAACATCATTTGGTTTTTTGATTGTAATCAAGATATTAATATAGAATTTACTAAATTAGCTAAACAGCTTAATAAGAATCTACAAGCTAATATATCAGAAGATGCTGATCTAGCTAAGAGAGATGTAATGGATTATTTAGTAACTCAAGATAAATGGTTATTAGTTTTTGATAATTTAAAAATTGGAGAAAATAAAAAAATTCAAGATTTAATCGATTGGGAACATAATGGCAATATTATATTTTGCTCTCAAGATGGTAAGATATTACCAAATACCATAGAGATGACTTTATTTGTTAATAGTGATGCTATTACTTTAACAACTAATTTATTAAATAATCCAGATAAGAAAGATATTAAGTTTTTAGTAGAAGCTTTTAATGGGTATCCAATACTAATAGTTCAAGAAACTCAATTGTTAAATCAAGTTAAGGGTTTAGGTAGAGAAGAATATAAGAAAAAGATTTACCAATCGGCTGACAAGATCAAGCTGAATATCGAATTAGCAATGCAAGAGTTAACACCTTCAGCTGTTCAATTACTTAAAAAAATAGCTTTAATAAATAATCAAGCTTTTTCCAAGCAATTACTTGTTATTATTACCGATCATCCAAATACCATAGATGACGATATTTTCCAGTTATCAAAATTTGTATTAATTTCTAATATTGACTCAGATCAAGATAATCCTGTTTTTGAGATGCATGATGTTATAGCTCAGAAAACAATAAAGATTAATGGTTATCAGGATAATAAAGTTTATTTAGAATATATTATTGATAAAATCACTAAAGCTATACCTAATAATGGTAAACAGCCTCCGGAACATACTTTTCGTAGTGGTAAAACAATAAATGAAAATTTGAAAATCATTACAGACTATCAGCAAAGTTATAATCTTAGCATATACAAGTTACTGCCACTCAATTTACAATTATTTATAAATTATATTAATATGTTTCAGTTTTATGAGGCAGAAAAATTATTTAATTGGTTTGATGAATTAGATAAAAAAGAGATATTGAAATTATGGTTAATGAATAATGAAGAAAAATTATTTTATGCTAGATATCTAGGAGTGATCGGAGGGTATTATAAAATTAGACTGGCGAATTGGTATAAAGCTTTAGAATACTCCTTAAGAGCTAATCAAGTGTTAGAAAAAGTAGAAGGTTATCAAGCTATTAAGTGTAACGTTCTTTACAATATAGCAAGTACTCGTATTTCATTAGGTCAAATTAACGAAGCTCAAAGTGAGATTAATGCAATAGAAAAGAATACTAATTTTATAGGTTTAGGGCAAGTAACGCGTATAATGAAATCAAAGTTATATCATTATATTGGTAATGAGCAACAAGCGTTAGAGGAATGTGATAAAGAGATAATGCAAATCTCTAGAAGTGGTACTCGACTCAATGATGTGTTGTATTTTTCTAATAATTACATATTAAAAGCTGAAATATTAAACTCACTTGGTAGATATCAAGAAGCCTATGTACAAATACAACAGTTATATGATACTCATAAACTAGTAACAAAAGAGCATTGTGAAGTATTTGGTCGCATTTTTACTCAAATGGCAAGATCTGAACTTGGATTAGGAGAAATCAATAAAGCCTTAGAACACGCAAAAAAAGCTATAATAATTTTTCTTGCTGATGAGAAAAGAAATCCTAAAAATACTACCTATCTCATTGATCCTGATTTAGCAGCTAGTTATGTAGTTCAAGGTGATATTTTATTTGCTTTAAATAAGTTGGAGGAAGCTATAACATCTTATAGACAAGCTTATGGTATATATTTTTATCTATATAAGGATAGAAGAAAGAATGTTGCTTATACAAGTTACTTGTACCTTCAAGGTGCTAAAGCTGCATGTAAAAAACAAGATTTTCGTATTTATAAGGATTTTGGTAAATCACAAGTTGAAGAATTTGGAGTAGATCACCCTAACACTATCGCTATGTTTGAATATTGTAAACAGTATGGTATGAATTTAGAGAGGTGAAGTGCATTAGCATTTCAATTTGATGTATCTAATTTATAAGACAATGGTCAAGTTAACCTTAGCTTTGTATAATAACGCAAGCATCTGTAATAGAATATTTATGGTTCGTAGTATTTATCTATTAACCAATCAACAAATGATTTATTAATAGGCTCAGGCTGTTTTTTTAGAGAGTAGTGATATACTTCTTTTATTAAATTTATAAGGTTTGTAAGTGAAAAGTTTATATTTTTTTCAAGTATAGTTTTAATTGTCACTTCAGTTGCTTCAAAAAAGACGTTTATTTGAGCATGACTTAGTAACTCAAGTGGTATTGCTTTTTCATCAATAAGTATTGATTCTAATGATACATCTAACCCTTTTGCTATTAATTGTAGATTATGAGCCGTAGGATTTTTAGAATTACCTGCTACTATTCCATATATTGTATTTCTGCTTAATCCAGTTTTCTTTTCTATATCAGTAGGACTGATGTTCTTCCTGACTTCCGCAGATTTTTTGATATTAGTTGTTATAAGTGGCATTAGTAAGGAGGTGAAGTGGTACTCTCGTTCTGTTGTGCCTAGTAGATATTTTATTATTGACTTTAACTGCGATGTTGTTTATTATTTAATTAATTGAATATAGCCCCATATTTTATAGCCCTAATATGTACATACGTCGTAAAAAAAGTCCTAATAGTCCAAGGCAATCTATCCAAATAGTAGAAGGTTATCGTGATAGTAAAGGTAACGTCAAACAGCGTATAGTACGTCATTTAGGAGTCTTTGTAGATGAAGTAGAAGAAGCTAAATTAGTTGCCCTAGCACAAGATTTGATTGCCAAGATTAAAGCTGAGAGAGAAGCTGCAACTGGGCAGGGGAATTTGTTTACTGATGATACTAACAAGGTTAAAAGAGGTCGTCCAACTAACAAGCAGTTAAAAGATATTCTACCTGTTAATGAAGTAAAACTAAATGAGGTTGTAGAAGTCAAGCGAGTTGTTGAAGGAGTGTATCAAATAGGGGGGCATGTTTATGATCAAATGCATTTTAACCAGTTACTAGCAAGGAAACGTGACGCTGGGATGCTGAAGGATTTAGTGTTAGCCCGTATGGTAAGACCAAATAGTAAAAAAGGGATAGTTGAGTATTTAAGCGATCAATTTGACCAGCATCATGATCTAGATGCTACTTATTGGATGATGGACAAATTACATGAGCAAATACCTAAAATTAAAGAATTATGCTTTAAAAACACCCTAACCCTGATTCCTAATAAAGAGATTAGCCTAGTATTTTTTGATGTTACTACACTATACTTTGAATCAGTAGAAATAGATGAGCTAAGAGCCTTTGGCTATAGTAAAGATCATCGCTTTAATACTACCCAACTAGTTCTTGCCCTAGCAACTAATGAGGATGGATTACCACTTGGCTATGAGCTGTTTAGTGGTAATACCGCAGAAGTTAGCACCTTAATTAAATCAATTAACAGCTGGCAAGCGTATCTTAAAGTTAAAGATGTCTGTTTTATTGCTGATCGTGCAATGTTTAGTAAAGCTAACTTGCAAGCTCTCGATGAAGGTGGTTATCGTTATATTGTGGCAGCAAAGCTTAAAACACTCAAGAAAGAAAAGAAAGAAGAAATATTATCAGAGGAAAACTATAAGCCTACTGTTATAGGCAATGATCTTACTTGGATTGCCGATCTAGAGCATGATGGTAAACGTCTAATTACCAGTTATAAATCTAAAAGGGCTATTAATGATGCACAGGAGCGACAAAAAATTTTAGATAAAATTAATAAGACTATTGGTGAGTCTGGTAGTACTAAAAAACTTATATCTAATAGTGGAGTAAAAAAATATACTTCTAGTGAAAATGGCAAGAGCTATATTGACGCAGAGAAGATAGAGCAGGATGCGTTGTGGGATGGCATGCATGGGGTAATCACCAATGACCAGACTATAACTCCACATGAAGCAATAGCAAAATATGCTAGATTATGGGTAATTGAAGAGCAATTTAGAATCAATAAACATAATTTACAAATGCGTCCAATTTTTCACTGGACTAAACAAAGGATAGAAGCACACATAGCTGTGTGTTATATGAGTTTTGCAGTGCTTAAAACTATAGAATACAAGGTTGCTCTGACCCAAAAGATCAGTGTCACTAACATCGTTGAATTATTAATATCAGTACAGGCTTCAATCTCAAGACATACAAAGACTGGTGATCTTTATAGACTACCAAGTGCAATAAAAAACGAAGCTAGAAAAATCTATAAAACCTTTAACATCAAACGTTCAGACCATGCTGCAATATATTTAAAATAACAAAATAATGTTGTGCCTAAAATTTAAAAACCCCAGCACTATGACCCTTCTAAGCTTATGCCTTATTAAAAAATGCGGAAGTCGGGAGTTATATTTGTCTTTAATCTTAATATGGGTCTATTATACATAATATATCTTATCATTGGTAAGCGATATAGATGGAATTATCTAGAAGATTTTAGTTTTTGGATTTCTTCAATACTTAAACCAGTAACTTTGGCAATATATTCACACGTGGCATTTTCTGCCAATAATTTTAGAGCAGTAACAGTTTGAGGATCGTAAGTCATGATTTTAGATTTTCTATTTGAGATTTACTTAACTTAGTGTATTTAATAATTTTTTCCATCGGCTCATTGTTTAATAGCATTTCTTTTGCCATAGATATTCTTTCTTCCTCTCTACCTTCCTCTCTACCTTCCTCTCTACCTTTTTCCAGTTGTTTTTTTAGAGTGTTAGCTTCGATACGCAGCCATTTAAGATGGTCTTCATAGGCCTCTCTTTCTTCGTCAGTAAAGTTCATAACATCTAGCACTGTTAGAGCTTTTTTTAAGGCAACATTGTCTAATTCTTTAGGTAAATTATCTTTGTTAAGTAGGTCATGTCTTGTTAGAAAAGCTGTCCACATGTCTAGAGAGTTTTTTACTTTTTTCAGTATATCAGGTAATTCCTCATAAGAATTATCAGTAAACTTATTAAGCTCAATAGTATGTAATTCGAGGTCTTTGAAATATAACAAGCCACTATCTTTTTCTACTATATGGAAAACATTGTGATATTTAGTTACATTCGGAATAGAAGTAAAGTTTAGAATATGAATACCAATGGCTTTGCTTAGGGTAGAATAGTCCTGAGCTACCTTTAATTGTTCAGTATATAATTTAGCCCAATAATATAAAGCTCGCTTATCATAATCAGCTTCGTCGCTAATTTGAATTTCAATATTGAACCTTTTGCCATCAACGGATTTGGCTTTCACGTCTAATATTGAGAGTTTATCATTCTTAAAGTTCTTTGGATTATATGGATTAAGTAGCGTTAGTTCTGCCACTTGATCTTCCTTAGATACAATTGAATTAATCAAGGATATCAGCAAGTCCTTATTCTCTTCTACGCCAAAGATTTTCTTAAATGCCAAATCAACTCGAGGAGTTATTTTATCCATATATGTTGCTATTAGTAGTCATCAATTATAACACTAGTATAGCACAGAAATTATAAAGCACTAAGTAATATAATGTAAAAAAAATCGTAAAATGTGAATTACCAAGTGTCTTTTAGCCGTTTGGTATTCACTATAGGAAAGTAATTGCTATGAATTATTCAGATCAGGATCACTACTAAAGCTTTGTTCAGAAGATTTGTCAGTATCTTTAGTAGAAACAATTCTACCAACCATTTCATCTAGTGACACTTGAAAATAATCGGCTAGGGCTACGGTGACTGCACTACTAAGAGAATTACTTTCTTTTAAAAATTTGGGGATAACATATTGACTAAAACCCATAGTTATACCTAATTGATATGGATTAATATTTCTCTCTTTAAGTTTTTTATTAAGAAAGTGTCTTAAATTAGTATTTATGTCTTCTGAACTAATTATTTGAAAGTTACAATTTTTTTGATTTATAGAAACATATTCATTTCTACCAATTACTTCGTTCATAGAACATTTAAAATAATTAGCAATTTTCAATATAGTTTCCAACTCAGGATTAGCCCCTATAGAATTGATGATATTACATACGGTTTGATATAAAATATTACTCTCTTGTGCAAAAGTTTTACGTTTTAAATTATTATCTTTTAATTTATTTGTTAAAAATATTTGTATTTGATGAACAAGAGCCATACTTTAAATAATTTAATATCTCCAATAAATCAATTACGATAGTTTATTTTCTTGACAACTCAAAATAACTATAATAAACTCCCAAAAATAGGATGAGACCAAAAAAAAGAGGTCAGTAACTACTGACTATTTTTTTAAAACCAAAATACACATTTTGGATTAGCTATCCGATTAGTTTGACGTCATTGCGAGAAGCTACTTTAGTAGCGACGAAGCAATCTAATTTAATTTTTCTAGATTGCCACGACCACTACGTGGTCTCGCAATGACGGAGTAATGCTAATCGGGTTAGCTATAAATCTCAAACTAAAAAACCCAATATAATACTTAAGCTCTATCCTTAGATAAAGTTCAAGTACTATATTGAATATTACAGTTAACTGGTAAGTACTGAAAAGTTTCAGACGCTAAAAGTACTTACTAGCAAAATTAATCCAATAGCACTGCTATTAAATTACAACACATTAATTGAGGTGTTAACTATGATCATACACAAATTCCTTCCACTAGTCAAACTCTATTATTTTTGCAGTTTTATAACGTAAGTATCAGCAATACCGTAGTATAGCTAGCCCAATACTAACGTCATATATGGACAAAGTCCATTGATGACGAGTTATAAACACATACGTCATTAATAGAGCAGGATTATGAAAGATAACCCACAACTCAGTAATATTCTTGAAGAGAATATTACTGAAGTTATAGAACCAACAGAAGAAGCACAAGACTTAGTTACTTTAACTAATTCAGTCAGTAGTAGCAGCTTCTTTGGTATAAAAGAAGAATTAGATCCTATCACTGAAGCCATAAGGCAAGAAATCCTGAAAAAACAGCGGAATATCTTAAAAGATTATATCGCTGCGAATCTTGATGTAACAGTACATTACCATGACGATCAGGAATTTGTCAAATATCTCAGAAATGTTAATAATAGTGCAATAATTAATCAAGCATTTCTAAATAGTAAAGTTAAAGCTGAGCTAGAAAGAACAGAGATAGCAGGATATAAGAAAGTTCACCATAATTTTGCTGATCGATTTCATACAATAAGTTGGCAAGATGGTGATAGGCAAGACAATATCAGAAGCCAAATAGTAAGAAATGATTTAGGTGATGAGTTAGCTACTATCAAGGAAATAACTCATAAAATTAATACTCTAGTCTTTTTGTCAGATGGCACTTTTAAACAAATCAATAGCTATCGAACCATAGATTTACCAACAGAATTGGAAAATAAAAGCGGTCCTATGCATTTGTCATTAGCTGTAAAAGATGAAAATGGTCGAAATATTTCCTTAGACCGAGCAGTATATTTTACTGCTCATTATGATAGTCGAGGTAAATTGTCAGAGATCAGCAGCCCAAAGCCAGTAAGATTTAATGGTGAAGGAGATGAGGCAATAGGCTATATAGAACATCTAGGACATGTCTATAGTTTGCCAGTAACCCAAGGTAAATATCGAGAAATGATGTTAGCTTTGGAGAAGAATAAAGGGCAAGAAATTGACCTCTCTCAAAATATCACTACTGCTCAGGATAGGATAGTTATTGCTAATACTGTCAATAGTGATTTACCAGTGCAACAAGAAAAAAAGCAATATCATCATGATAAACAAAAATTAGCCGAAGAAACATTAGAGAAAACAACTGAGCATCATGAGTTAGCAAAACGACAAGCAGAATCGATATCACGGGAACTACAGTTAGCAGCAAAGAGTGATAATGTTGCTAATCGACAATTATTTGAAAAAATGTCAGAAGATTCTCAGTGTATCCACGATATGTCTCCTGAGCAGGCAATTAGCAAATATCAAGTAATCTTAAATGAATTACAACCATTAACTAGCTCACGAGAAAAAGAAAGAAAAGCATTATACAAAGTTGCTGAGCTATGTCCTGATCTAGCAGGTAAGTTAGTAGCAAGACATTATGATATTCATGCAGTAGTATATCACAAAGAAAAAACAGCAGATGCAAGTAGTACGGCATTAGAAGAGTTAGAGAACCTTGTAAAAATATGTGGTGGTTATAAGAAATTAGGCTTAACTCCGGTAGAGAAACAATTAGCTGAACTTAATAAAATACGACGACAAGGAGAGAAAGATGTAGACAAAGTAATGACCAAGATAGAAGCAGCTGATAAATCTTTTTATGAAAAACTGAAGAAAATACAACTATCGGCTGATGCATTACCAGAATCTAATCCTGATAAAGAAAAATTGAATATTTTTGTAAAACTAAAGCTAGAAGCACAAGAGTCAATTAACACCAGTAAACCGCTACTAAAAAGCAAAGAAAGAGATGAGTCTTTAAAAATGGAAACTGAGACAACTAAAAAAGTAGATCGTATGATAGGAAGATTTATAAGTAGATATTCTCCATCTAATACACCACCACCATTAAATAGATCAAAACTACAATTAAATAACACTAAAGGGAGGTAACTATGCCAGGCAAGCAATTTTTATATAGTAGAGTACGGATGTCTAATACCAATTCCCTAATTTAAATTAGTATAAATAGTAGAAAAAAGATGAGATTATGTTATAATATTCCAAGTTTATGAATAAATTAAGGAAAGGAATATAATGGGATGTCATCAAAGATTAATAACAGAAGAGTTATACCAACGTGCTATTGAGCAGCTTGCAAGCATGAACCGAGATAATAGAGTTGCTATTAGACTTATGGCTATAATTGCTGCTAAAGAAAATGGTGTTGGTATAGTATGTAAGGTATTTAATATAACAACCAATACGCTTAGGAACTGGGTAAAAAGCTTTGCTCAAGGTAATGATAAAAGCCTTGAATATAAACAAGGTAGAGGACGAAAAAGTAAATTAACAAAAAATTGTTGTGAAGCAATAAATAAATGGTTACAAGACGATTGTAACATGACAATAAAAAATATCATCATAAAACTTAAAGAAAATTTGGAGATTGATGCTAGTAAATCGGCTGTACATAGAGTATTACAGAAACTTAAATTTGCATACATTACCCCAAGACCAGTGCATTACAAACAGAATAAAGAAACTCATGAAGGGTTTAAAAAAAACTTCAAGAAACAATAACAAATAACCCTAGCAGTTACTTGTATTTCTTTGATGAATCACGTTTTGGGACTCATTCTAAATTAGGTTATGGTTGGTTTCGTAAAGGTAGCAGAACTCAAGTTAAAGCCAAAATGGGCTTTCAAAATTTCTATGTTTATAGTGCGGTTAACCCAATCACAGGTGATGATTTTACTTTAATGATGCCAAATGTCAATACCGTTTGTTTAAATATATTTTTGGCAGAGATGTCTAAACAGATAGGAGAACAAAAAGCGATTATTGTTATGGATTGTGCTGGATGGCACAAAGCTAAAGAGCTAATTATTGCAATAAATATAGAAATTCTTTATTTACCCCCATATTCTCCTGAATTGAATCCGACAGAGAAATTGTGGCAATATTTAAAGTCTAATACTATAAAGAATAAAGTATATGACACAATCGAACAACTAGAAATAGTAGTATGTTCCTGCCTTAAAAATTTAAATGCCTCACTAATTAAATCGATTTGTTGTATGAATTATTTGCTAAATTAAATTAGGGAATTAGTATAATACATCAAGGCGGGAGCAAGAAAAAATAGACACTTATTTAGATAATCATTATCAAATTGATTTGACCAAAGTTTTAAAAAATTATGACTCAGACATGTCTATGTTGGAGACAGTCAAAAATATTGAACTTTCAGAATTCCAAGAAATATTTAATAATAGCCAAAAAAATACCGCTTGGGATTTATATTTACATTTAGTGGCAGGGAAACAAGAGGTTGCTTCATATTTGTCAGAATATTTAAGAAAAGGTTATGGTACTGTTAAAGATGAGTTCCTTGCTGATTTAACTCTGAGCATAGGAGCTGAGTTGGGAGATCAGGACTCAATTAAACTAACGGAAAAAATATCAATATCATCTCAAATACAAAATGTAGCCAAAGAATGTTTAGTAGAAATCATCCAACATAAATTAGGGATAGAAGGTAGAGAAATATTATGTGATGAGATGATGTCTAGAGGTAAAGCATTTGCTTATTTTGTTGAGGAATTATCAGGTCATTCCTATTATCAAACTATCCAAGACTCTGGAACAGCCGGAATAAAATACTGGAGTAATTTTGTTGAACCAGCATATTATTGTTTATCTGAAACTACAGAAGAAGTTCAATAGCAGGGGCATTACATGATCAAGAATGATATCGTCATTGCGAGAAGTGCGTAAGCACTACGAAGCAATTTCTAATTAACCTGAATGCGATGTAACAGGTTTGATGTCACCCCTGCAAAAGTAGGGGTCTAGAAAAGTCTAAATAGTTTTCTTGGCTATTTTTTAAGATCCCGCTACCTACGCAGGGACATCGGAGCTATTAACCCGATGCCTTACATTGAACTTAGGTTAATTACTTACAATTGCTTCGACCACTACGTGGTCTCGCAATGACGGAGTAATAACTAAGCAAGCTTCAGAGTAAACATTCAATAGGGAGTCGTTTATGACCGATGAAAAAGTCATTATCCTGTTAAATCCTCATAGCCAGCAACTACAAGAATCTTTGATAACGGAGTTTTTAGATAAAATTAAAGTATGTAGTGAAAGGCACAGTACCATAATAGATGTCCCTGTTGTAACAAGAGCATTAAAATACGTTATCAAACATCAGGCAGATCAGAAACGACACTCTGGAGAGCCGTTTTACCATCATCCAATACAGGTTGCATTAATAGCATCCGGAATTTCATGTAAAACTGAAATAATAGCAGCGTCCTTATTGCATGATATTGTAGAAGATACAGAACTGACTATTAGTCAGATACAGTTTTCATTTGGCACAAAAATAGCAGAATTAGTTGACAAACTGACGAAGCTTGATGATATTGTAATAAAAAAAGTAAAAATTGAAGGAGAACATGCCTTGCAGAAATTACGTGAGTCAGAAGATATAGATGCATGGTATATCAAGCTTGCTGATAGGTTACATAATATGCAAACTCTTCATTACATTAAGTCAAAAGCAAAACAGAAAAGAATCGCTTTTGATACTTTAAAGAACTTTATACCGTTGGCAAAACTAGCTCGTGTAGAATGGATAGAACAAGAACTATACACATTAGCTATCAAAATATTAGAGGATAATTAATACAATTTATTTATTTTTTATTAAGAGTTTAGTCAAATTGTCTCTTTGCCTCAAAATATCTACCATCCTTGAGAATGTCACCTTCTTTACTCCTGTTAATCGACGAAACTGTTCATCCTCCAAATCTTTAACCTGATCGAATTTCATTATTACTCCAAATCAGATACTTATAACACCTCTCTTCCTTAAAGTCTAGTTTCGAAAGAGTCTACTATCTTTAAAAATACGACAACATCAAACACCAATGCTTGGCAGTTGAAGGGTATTGTTTTCTAACTGTGTAGTCTTCAAAAATATGGGTGATAATGACACCTATTTATTTTAAAGAGAATCACGTAATTTATCATTTTAAGTTTAGTTATGCCTCTACAACGGGGAAAGTAACAAGAAATAACAAAAGAGGAGAATTATGGTCTATTCAAAGAAAATACTAGGCACAAGTCAGAAAATAACTAGCAAACAAAATTGTCTAGATGACAACTGGAATAAGAGTTTCTTATATCTTAGTTATGGAATAATTGGCATTTTACTTACCCTTATTACATCAGAAAGTTTAGCAGTAGATTTAGGTAAATTTGGTAAAGGTGTAACTGAACCACTGGTAAAATTTGCCGCAGATTACTGGGTTTATGGAGCTGGTATTGGTGGTATTACCACAGCCATTATGTCTGAAGGTGATTGTCGTGTTCGGGTATTTCGTGGCGGTACAGTTTTTATAGGTAGCAGTGCTATTTGTATGGGCATACTTGCTGCTATGGCTTAAATCAAGTGTAAATTGTAACAATATTGGTTTTTTACTTGTGAGATTCAATTATGGAAAGAGTACGATTTAATAATTGCTTAAACAAACACGTTAGATTTTGGAACATATCTATTGGTTCAATAGTAGGAGGCATTAGCTTTGGGTTAATCATTTTATGTTTTAAAGGCGTGCTATGGTCTTTTGCTGGTGGTGCTATTGGTTTTGCTATAGGTGGTTGGTTTATGCATCAATGGTGGCTTGGAATAATCCAGCGTTGGCTCTATTGGCATCTACCACTGACTAGGCTGATTATATCAGCTAATTTACCAGAGTCTCATATAAGGCTGCTTATGTAGTAATACTAACTTAAATGTAAATAGATATGAATAAGCCGAGATAAAAATGGAGAAGATAATAGCAATAGGTAACATCGAGCAAGTAGCAAGACAGCGAAATTTGTTTTTAATACTGACGTTGCTGCTTTGCCTAACTGCTTTAGGACTATCAGTTAAATTATTGACAAACAATGAGAAAGTAATATTGATGCCAAGTCTTAGCCAAGAAGTATGGATTAGTAATAATGGAGTCTCCAAAGGATATTTGGAAGAAACAAGTTTAATGTACTTACCATTGTTACTAGATTTAAATCCAGAAATAATAGACTATAAAGCAGGTATCATATTTAAATATATTTCGCAAAGTGATGCTACCTATATGAGAAATATTCAAAGTTATTTTGCAGATAGCAAAGAGAAGTACAAAAAATTTGCCTTATCAACCTACTTTTCCATCAAAAGCTTGGAAGTTGATAGTAAGAATTTGCAGGTAATAGCTGCTGGCATGCTAACCTCAAGGTTTGGTGATAAGGGCTTTGAGGTTAGTCCTGCTTCTTATCAATTATCTTATGAATGGGCAGGTAGACAGCTAAGACTTAAAGAATTTGTAAGAATCAAAGAAGGTCAAGAAACGGCACAACATAACAAAGAAAATGATAAAGATAAAAAATAAAGGATAAGAAAAATAAGAGAATAAATAATGATCAAAATAATACTAATAATTGCCATGATACTAACGAGTAATGCAGCACTTGCAGCACAAGAATTTGAATATATAGCTGGCAATAAAATCAAGGCTAAAATAAGTGCAAGTAACGTTAATAGAATAGAGTTTGGCAAAATAGGCATAGCACAAATTATTGGTGATGAAAGCAAGTATAAAATAATAGTGGATAGCAAGGCACAAAACATATTTTTATTACCGAAAATTCCAACTGCTCAGACTTTGGAGCTAGCCTTAGTCAACTTTTCTGGGAATGTTGCTGATTTAATACTTAAAGTAGAAGACATGGAAGGGCAAATTATCAAGATTTCCATGGATAGTTTTTATAATAAGCCATCCAATGGTTTTCTAAATAATTCAGCTGTTAACAATAAATGCTCAGTAAACACCCAAGAACAAGAAATTGCTGGAATGATAAGGAACATGATTGCTGACAAGGAAGGTAAATATTACGTTACTCATGTAAAAAGAAAAATTGACCGCTTACATAACATAGGACTTTCCATAGAGCAAGATAGGATTTATCGTTTTGGTAAGCTTATTGGAGCAAGATTAGTAGCAATCAACAGGAAAGCTCAAGGCTTAGTTCATCTTAAAGAAGTAGATTTTAGTAATCTATTTGATTTTTGTTTAGCTACCACTATCGACAAAACCATACTTCTTCCTAAAGATAAAGGATTTGTTTGGATAGTAGCAAAGGAGCAAGATAGGGACTGATATGACAATATTTGCAAAGCTTAAAGAAAGACTCTCTTTTTTATTAGGGAAAAGCAAAATAGTAGAGAATATGCAGCTTAAGGCTTCAGATACAGTTCCAGTGGATAGTTCATTTATAGCTGACAGTCAAAAACAGTCGTTAGATACAACTAATAATAAGGAGATTAGACGTAAACAGTATAATTTCTTGTTACTGCTTTTGGGTGGGAGCATCATTGCTGTACTTGTTCTAATCAACATAATGCAAGGAAAAATTAAGCACAAAGCAGTTATTAATGATAATACTAAACCTAAATTAGAAGTAGCAAGTGAAGCGTTAGACCCGGAGAAAATGTGGCACAACCACTTTGAAGATTTGTTAAACGATAATAGGCGTAAATTTGATGAACGCTTACAGTTAGCAGAAACAAACTTTAAAGAAAAAGAACAAAAGCTACAAGAAGAGATAAAATTAGAACTAACTAAAATGCAGATTCAACTGAATTTTGCTAAAAATGAGCTGATCAGTAGCACAGAAGAATTAAAAAGAATGCGTCAAATTCACCAAGAAGCAGAGCAAAATACAAAAGGTAAGGATTTTGGCAGTGATGTAAATATTGGTGTTATAGACTTAAATGGTGAAATAGAATTTGATAAACCAAAAGATGCTAAGATTTATATCCCTGAAACTTCTTATGTTAGTGGCTATTTACTTGGTGGTCTTGCAGTATCTACCGCATTAAATACCCCAAATGAACATGCTACTCCAATAGTAATTAGATTAACAGAAAGAGGCAACTTACCCAAGAACTTTAATCTTGATATTACTACCTGCCGTATTTTAGGTAGTAGTTATGGTGACTTATCCAGCGAAAGAGTAATTATCCGCTTGGAGAAAATGGTTTGTATTGATCCAATCACAGAGTTAGTAATTACCAGTAACATAGCTGGAATAGTGCATGGACCAGATGGTATGAATGGCATTAAGGGGAAAGTAGTAGCTACGAGCAGTAAGCATATAAAAAATGCCCTAATAGGTGGAGTTATTAGCGGGCTTAGCCAAAGTAGTAAAGGTCTAGATAGTATGACTATCACTAGCCTTGGAGCAATTGCTAGCCAAAAGAAAGGTTTTAAGGATATGGTAACAGATGGTATTTTATCAGGAACATCGAATGCTGCTGAGAAAATAGCTGACTATTACTTAAGAATGGCAGAAAACATGTCGCCTGTTCTTACTATACCTAGTGGAGTAAAGGTAGATGTTGTCTTCATGAAAGGCTTTTTTGTCGGAGAATTAACCACCCATAAAAAGATAACCAAGGAAAGAACCAAAAAACCAACAAATAAACAATACGGAGAACAGTAATGCAAGGAATATCAAAGATTTTACTGATTATTACATTATTTAGTTTATCTGCCTGTGGTGGATATGGTTCATCGTTTAGTTGTAAAGACGCAAGTGGTTTTAATTGTGTGCCTTTGAGCATAGTTGATCAAAAAATTAATAGCGGAGAAATTGTCGAAGTAGAATTAAAGGAAAGGGCAAAGTGTCAAGGAAAAAATTGCTATGCTAGACACTTGGACAAACCTGACATTAAAGCTAATAAGGTTCATAAAATAAAGTTGCAACAAGAAACTAATCAGAAAATACTTAAAGATGGCAACTTGTTATATATCAAATAAGACAATGAGATGATTATATGAACATAGCTAATTTCTTACAAAATATAGGCAATATTTGTGGTTTGACTAGTCCTGCCGAAGTAAATTACGACAGTACACAACTGTTGAAAGAACATACCGAACAAAATACTAAAGGAGCAAAATCTTTAGCAGGATATCTAAGTTATCGATATTTTGATCCTAAATGTAATATCTTCTTTAATGAAAATAATGTAATAGGCTTCATGCTAGAAATAGCTCCGATAGTTGGAACAGATATTAATTTGGAAAAAAACTTAAGCTTATTTTTTAACAATGAATTACCAGTAAATTGCTATTTACAATTTTTACTGATTGCTAGTCATAATATAGAGCAAAAACTAAAATTATGGAGTAATGCTAGAAGTAATCCTAATCAGATGTTACAGCAATTAACAGAATTCCGTAGAGAATTTATTAGTAAGTGTGCTAAAGATTTTACAAGTTCAGATGGAAGGATGGCTAAAGATTTTCGGATATATGTTTCTTTTAGCAAAAAAAGTGAAGGTAATAATAGTGTAAAATCTATTGAAGAAGTAGTAGTGTTCCAAAGCAAATTAGTAAAAAAGCTGCAAGCAATAAAATTATCTCCCCGTATATGTGATGCACAAAATTTAATGTTTGTAGCAGGCGATATGGCACAAATGCAAATGCAAGAAAGATTAAGCCGTAAATATGATCCAATAAACCCTTTAGCTAATCAAATCTTAACACCACTTTCAAGAACCATTGTTAAAGAAGACTGCCTAATTCATCTAGATAGTATTTATAATGATAATGGATTAAAACCAAACAAATTAACATCTAATAACCTAGCTTCTAACAAGTTAGTCTCTAAATGTTTTTACCCAAGTATGCTACCAGAGCAGTGGTCATTACTGGAGATGATTAATTTACTTGGTTCAGCCAGTGATCATAGTTTACCAGCAAGACTAATAATTAGTTACACAGTGGCAAATAATGTAAGTAAAACACAAAGCTCAAAAATTCTAGCAAGAGGACATAGGAGCATACATGCTTCTGAACAATGGTATGCAAGGCATGATACTAACTTGAAGAAAGAAGCTTTAGAGTGGCGGGAGATAATTGCTAAAGCTAAAAATGGTGAGCAGTTTTTGACAGAATCACTGCAAATAATGATTACTGCACCTCAGTCAGAAATAGAAATAGCGGAGGAATTTTTAATTAGCCTATATAATGCACACGACTTCCAATTACAAGTTAATAAGCATCTCCAATTACCAGCAATGTTATCTCAGTTACCAATGCATCAGGCACTTAGTTGGAAGTTTTTACAGCATTTCCAGCTAGTTAAAATTGCTCAGGCTAAAGAAGTGATAGCCAAGTTGCCGATCCATGGTGAGTGGAAAGGAATAAACCAAAGTGGAGTTCTATTAATAGGACGCAGAGGTGAGTTATTTAATTGGAATCCATTTGTAAGAATCAATAGCGGTAATTACAATGTAGCTGTTATGGCACCATCTGGTTCAGGTAAGTCAGTATTTTTGCAAGAACTAGCTACTTCAATGCTAGCACAAAACGCTTCAGTATTTATCTTAGATATAGGTGGTAGTTATCAAAATATCTGTGAGTTAATCGGTGGGGAAACAATTAGATTTAATCAGCATAGTAATATTTCTTTAAATCCTTTTGCTCAAATAGCAGGTAGTGGAACAAAACATGCTAAGGCTCTTTCTATGCTTGCTAGAAATTATAATTTAGTGGAAATAGGATCAGTTACTGGTTTGTCCTTAGAACAAATTGAAATGCTTACTGCTAAGGATCAAGACCAAAACCTAGACCTAGATCAAAGAATAGAGATATTACAGATAGGCAATCATTTTGTCACTAAGGATAGTATCATATACGCAAAAAGCATTATTGGTGCTATGTGTGGTGTTAGCAAGGATGCTCATAAAGAAGCTATCATTGAACGAGCAATAAATGAGGGTATAGAAAAACATGGTACTACGCTAGATATTACCAAACTTACTAAAGTATTAGAAGAATTAGAGGGGGCAACTACAGCAAAAGCTCTTGCTGAAACTTTATACCCTTATAGTGAAAAAGGAGTACATGGTAAATTTTTTGAGCAAGGTAAAGCTGCATCATTTAAAGAAATACTAACCATTTTTGAGTTTGAGGAGGTCAAGAATGATCCAATATTACTGGCGGTAATATTACAGGTAGTATTGATGCAAGTAACTATGCAGTTCTTATGTGGTGATAGGTCGAAGCAATTTTTACTTATTGTTGATGAAGCTTGGATGATTTTAGATTATTCAGCCAAGTTCTTAGAAAGCTTTGGTAGAACTGTTAGAAAATATGGGGGTTCATTAGTGATTTGTGTACAAAATTTTACTGATTTTCAAAAAAGTGATGAGCGTAGGAGCATTTTAGAAAATAGTGCTTGGACGGTAATATTAAAGCAAGATGAGAAAGGACTAAACTCATTTAGTACTTCAGAAGCCTTTAAAGATATTGTGCCGTTGATTGAGTCTATTAGTTTGATACCAAGTAAATATGCTGAGATGCTGCTGATATCTACTGGCTTAAAAGTTGTTGGACGTCTTAGTCTAGATCCATACTCGCAAGTATTATACTCAACAGAAGCAGCTGATTTTAAATATTTATTAGAAGCAAGACGCAGTGGTCTTAGTAAAGATGAAGCAGTAAAAGCCTTGGCAAAAAAATATGGTGAGCTAGCTATTCTGCCAACTATAGAAAAAATGGATAAGTAATAATACGAAAAAAGAAGATGAAAAATACAAGTAAGTGTATGGAGATGAATAAGAACATAAATATAAGTAGTGATAACGAATTTAGCAAGAAACAAATTGCTGTTTTACTAGTGTCTATCCTACTTGGAGTTGGAATTGGTTGGCTTGGGTTTTTGTTATTTGGTGATATTGGTAATCAATGCAAGATTATGTATGTATCACAAAAAGAAATATTAAAGCTAGAAAAAGAAAGGGTAAGTAAGGAATTAGAAGAAGCAAAAATAAACCAACAAAAAGAGAAACAACAACCAAAAGAAAGCAATTTATTTTTTGGTCAAATTAATCAGGCAATAGAACTAATAAACGAGGAAACCCAAAAATATAAAGATAAAAGAACTAAAGTAATATTTGCAGCTGATGAATTTATTACAGGAGAAGGAGTGATATCAATAAGCAGGCAAGTACATCAGAATGTAATAGAGAATTTAGCAAAACTAATCAGTAACCTAAATCAGAATGATCTAGAGCAATTAAATAATAACAAATAATAGATAGAGAATTTAAATGTACAAAAAAATGCAGTATCCGTTTTATAACAAAGCAAACAGAGACAATATGAATACATATAATAATTACAGGTATAGTATGAATAATCAAAGTACTAATTATTTAGAACGCAAACAAGATGCTAGAAAAAAGATTATGCTGGGTGGACTGATAATAAAAGCAGGATTAGATTACTTGCATCCACAAGATGACCAAGCTCTGTATGGTATGTTGCTAGTCAGTAAAATGCTACTCGTTAGCAAACCAGAGATGCTTGAGCAATGGAGAGAAATAGGGAAAGATTTAAAGAAAATATAAATGAAACTAATACTAACAATGATTTTAGTAATTCTACTACCACAAATAACTATTGCTAAGGATTTTGGCATATATGGAACAATTTTTGAGGTTAAAGAAGAAGGATTTTTAGCAATGATCGAAAGAAAACTAAAATTAGTTGATATAGAACAGGAGAAAAGCAAGATGTTAGAAATCGCTAAAACTCGAATAGAGCAGCCAGTAGCAGTTACCAATATCAAACGTACTCAAAAAGCACAAGATTTTACTTATGATCCAAGCTATATAATAAAAGAGGATATTATTTTGCCAAATGGCAAGCTACTTCACAAGCTAGGTACAAAAGTTAATCCGCTAGATCATATAAACTTGGACAAGAAGTTGATATTTATTGATAGCAGAGATAAAGAGCAAGTCGAGTGGTTTAAGCAGCAACAAAGCAGCTCAGTAATAAAGGCAGAAGACAAATTGATATTAGTAGCTGGTAGACCACTTGATTTACAGAAAGAACTTGATAGAGAAGTATATTTTGATCAAGCAGGAGTTTTAACAACAAAATTTAAAATTAAGCAAGTACCAGCAATAATTCAGCAGGAAGGAAAAGTTTTAAGAATAAAAGAAGTAGAAATTGATTAGTGGTCGTAAAAAAACAGTTATAATATACAAATAAACAACATTAGAGGTAATTTATGCAAAAATGGCAATTACAAGAGGCAAAGGAATATTTTGAAGAAATTATTGAACTAGCTGAAAACGGGCAACCTCAATTAGTAAATGATAAGAAGAGACATAAAGCAGTCTATATTATCTCAGTGGAAGATTATATGGGTGATAAAATAAATCCCCCTATGTCATTTAAAGAATTTTTATTATCCATACCAAAAGTTGATAATGATGATGAAGAGGATTTATTTGAAAGAAAACCAAGTAAAGCTAGGGAAGATATTGATATATGAGATATTTACTTGATACTAATATATTGTCAGAGTTTCGTAAGAAAAGTCCAAATAGCCAAGTAATATCTTGGTTATATCAAGTACCTATAGAATCATTATATATAAGTTACTTAACAATTGGTGAGATTCAAAAAGGGATTGCTAAAAAGAGACAAACAGATTTAATAGCCTCATTAAGTTTAGAAAGGTGGCAAGATATTTTAATTAAAAAATATACCGCTAGAACCATTGGTATAGATAATAATGTATGTAAATGTTGGGGTGAATTACTTGCTATTGATTCTACAAATCAGGTGGATAGCCTAATTGCTGCCCAAGCAATAGTTCATGATATGGTTTTAGTTACTCGTAATACCAAGCATTTTACTAAATTTGCAGTAAAATTACTAAATCCTTTTGAGGAATTTGAATAATGTAAGAGGTAAAAACATTGACAAATATCAATAATACGGTCTTGAGCAAAAAGTTTGGCGACCCAGCTCAAGGCACAAAGACACGGTTAAGTATCCTACTGTTAGTGGCTATTTTTATGCCATTTTCAGTATCTGCAAGTATTACATGTCAGGGGCATTTTGTCAATCCAATTACTGATATTTGTTGGAGTTGCATATTGCCAATAAGCATAGGCAACTTAATTAATATTGGTAGTGGTGTAACGCCTAAAAAAAGAGATACCAAAAATCCCACATCACCAGTTTGTCTATGTATTAAAGCAAATATTCCTGTACCAGAGATAGCAATAGGATTTTGGGAACCAGTAAGACTTATTGATGTTACAAGAACTCCTTATTGTATGACTAACCTTGGTGGTATCTCTCTTGGTTCTGATAGCAAAAGGACTAGTAGTTTTAATAGAAGCTATGATGGCAGGCATGTTCACGATAGTTTCTATCACGTTCATTATTATATTTATCCACTAATTTATTGGCTTGAACTTATTACTGATTTTATTTGTTTAGAGCAGAGTACCTTTGACGTGGCTTATATGAGTGAGTTTGACGTTACTTGGAATGATGAAAAATTGCAGAACCTGTTAAATCCTGAAGCTTTTTTATTTGCCAACCCTATAGCCCAAGCAGCTTGTGGTTTGGATTGTGCAAGTAGCACAGCTAGGATGCCACTAGATAGTATGTTTTGGTGTGCTGGTTGCTTAGGTAATATGTACCCATTTAGTGGAGCAAATGCTGATCATGTTGGTGGAGTACAATCAAGTAGTTTATTAGCTATTCGAATAATTGCCAAGATGCACCGAATAGGGCTTGCGGAGGAGACATCAACTGATGAAAACACTCGGTTGGCAGGTGGAGGTAAATTGTGCCGTAAGTCTAAGGCATTAAAGATTAAGAAGAGCCAGTATAAACTACAAATGGTAAATCCAAAGTCAACATCAGATAGCATTGGTTGTTGGCCATTAGGTTTAAGTGACATGATGTATTCAACATTTAAAGAATATCCGTATGACGGACAAGATTGGGGGTATTTAGTATGGCGAAAGGCGAATTGCTGTGCTTTTTAGTTACATTACTATTTAACAGTAGTCACTTAACTATAGCACAAAACATCAGCAACACTAATAGTGAATTGCTAAATAACATAAAAAATATTGAGGCAACTGATCAGCAGCAAGATTGGGCTAAAAAATTAGGACATGCAGGACAAATACTAACAAGAGAAGCTATTTTACAAAAGCTGTGTGAGTTAGATAAGCAGCATTGTTTAAAGCAAGGACGAAATTGCAGTGATAAAGAATTAATAGACAAAGAACTTATTAATCCAGCAGTGCTTAAGATATTTATAAGTAGCGGAATGCCAAGTAATTTACTGAAGACCTATCATCAGCAAGCAGTAAAATATGGTGGAACATTGGTATTTAAGGGATTACCCAATGGTAGTTTTAAAGAACTTAGCAAACTAGTTATGTCAATATCAGAAAATGGTGAAGTAGGCAGTATGCAAATAGATGACGAAGCTTTTGATCAGTTTGGTATTAATGTTGTGCCAGCTATTTTACTGGTTAAGGAAGAAGATTGCTTGGCAGCACAATCTTGCAAAGTTACCTACGATAAGATTACTGGCAGTATAGGTATAAAAGTAGCTTTAGAGAAATTTGCGATTAATGGTGATTTATCACAAGAAGCACAAGAGTTGTTACAAAGATAAAAAGCAGGTGTAAGGATATAAAGATGAGAAGGATGAGGCAGATAGTTCTAATAATTTTAATGGTAACTATTGCTTGTGCAGAAGCACAGTATTTAGATCCAGTAAATAAGACCAATATTAATGAGGTAGATCCATTGTTTGAAAAGAATATAGACAATTATCAAAGTTGGAGTAGACAAATAGAAGATAGTAAAGCAGGCTTTGCTAGAGGAGTAGAGAATAGTCAAGGGGTAGGTGATTTAGTAGGTCATGATAAAGCGGAGTCGAAAGCAGATAGGTTAAGTAGTATAGAAGCAGGAGATTTAAGTAACAAAGGACGGAGGGAAGCAGCTAAAGACCCGTTTATCCAGGCAAATAATCAAGCTGGTTGGAATATAGGAACAGAAGAGGAACGTAAAGCAGAGGCTATAAGGCAAGCAGAATAGAAGAAACAAGATGAAGCAAAAACTTCACAAAGGAAAGTGAAAGAACAAGAGTTAGCTGAGCTGAAGAGACAGTCAAATACTGGACATAGTTCTTGTCAGAATTGTCCTACTAAAGATCAGTTATTACAAAGGATAAAAATTCTAGAACAAGATTTAATTAATGGGAACTATTAGTGGTGATTAAAAAGTTTAGTAGAATAATAATTTAACAAAGAGTTAACAGTAAATCAGGAACAAAATATGACTAATATAGGACAAGAAAGCCAAATTAAGACGAAGCAAGGGAATAAAATAGCTATTTATCAAAGCAAAGATGGAAAAGTGACCGTAAATGTTCAGATATACAATGAAACGGTTTGGTTATCTTTAAATCAAATAGCTGAGGTTTTTCAGCGAGATAAATCAGTAATCTCAAGACACCTAAAAAATATATTTAAAGAAGGTGAATTAGAAGAATTAGCAGTTGTTGCAAAAAATGCAACAACTGCTGCTGATGGTAAGATATATCAAATTGAATATTATAATTTGGATGCAATTTTATCAGTAGGTTACCGAGTTAATTCCAAATCGGGGGTGCAGTTTAGAAAATGGGCATCTAGTGTGTTAAAGGAATACCTAATTAATGGCTATAGTATCAATCAACAACAAATGATTGATGAGAAACTGGAGCAGTTAAAACAAACAATGGCACTATTATCAACTACTTTAGTAAAGCAAAATCTTGTGACTGATGAAGGACGAGAATTATTAAACTTAATTACTACATACTCTAAAACTTGGGATATTCTTATTAAGTATGACGAAAAAAGTTTAGATATTCCTAAGAATCTCCATAACTCAGATACGGTAATGATTTCCTATCAGGAAGCACTATTGGCTGTAGAGTCTTTAAGACAAGAATTAATAAAGCAAGGTTTAACAAGTCAACTATTTGGTTTTGAGAAAGAAAATGGACTTCAAAGTATTTTAGCTAATTTAGAACAAAGCTTTGGTGGAGTTAGTTTATATGGTTCTTTAGAAGAGAAAGCAGCTCATTTGATTTATTTTATTATTAAGGATCATCCATTTAGTGACGGTAATAAGAGGATTGGCAGTTTGTTATTTCTATTATATTTAAAAAAATTTAATTGTGATCTAAGAAAGATTAACCCAAATAGTTTAACTGCTTTAGCACTACTTATTGCTGAAAGTGATCCTAAACAAAAAGAGTTAATGATCAAGTTAATAATTAATTTAATTAGCAATGATTAAATGAGTATAGCAAGTTATGAGATTAATATTGTTTTTATCATTAATATCCTATTTGTCTACTAGCTATGCCCAAGGTTTCTTTGAACAGAGATATCGTGGTTGGTTATGGTTTGAGGAGAGGGAGTTGGCAAAAGAATTAGAGAAGCAACAAGAGACATTAGTCATAGAGCAACAAAGAGAACAAGAATACGCCAAAGCAAGGCAGGAAGTGGAACAATTTAGCAACTCATCTTCGAGATAAATATGAGCAGAAATTATGCTATAGAACGTGAGTATTATGCGACGAGTGGAGTGTAGAATTAAATTCTCGTTACTGACTACATTTTTTCACCTGTGGAATTTTATAATAAAGAAATACTGATAAAAGTGTACTTTAATGACAAGAGTTTTTATTTGAAACAAAACAATGGTAATACACATAAGAAGCATTATGTTGACTAATTTTTAGTATGTCAAGTAGAAAAGTGATGTTTACATGACTACAAACTTCATACCAAAACCACTGCGAACCTGATTCTTTAGACGTTTCAAGCACTTTTTCGTCTCGAAGATGAGTAGCAAAGAGTTAGAGGAGCTAAAGTTTATGATGATTAGATACCCAGAAAATATCGAACATGTAAGAAGATATAAAGAAAAGGAAGCCTCGATGTTAGATAATAGTTTAAAACTTGCTCATACCTTTAGGATGGTGAATTTCCTGTATCCTGAGACTATCAATTTAATTGAGAATCCAATTAATCTATATGGTAGAAGAATAAAAGAAGATATTGATCAACAAGAGCTAGCTAGCAAGCTTAAGCTACTTGCTACTCAGATAGAACTCTTTGTATTCTTTTCGTCAAATTGTCCTTATTGCATAGCTCTAGAGCCAGTACTAAATGACTTTGCTAAAAAATATGGATTTAAAGTAGAAGCAGTTAGTCTAGATGGTAGCAAAAGCAAATTTTTTAAGACTTACCAAAATCAGGAACTTGCTGGGAAACTAAACTTACAAAGAACTCCAACAATTGTAGCTGTTACAAATGATAGTAAGATTCATTTCGAACTCATTAGAGGTACAGCATCGATGTCAGAGCTTGAGGAAGCTGGGTTACTGGCAAGTGAGTATTTAAATAAGATGGAAGGAACGGAGGGAATATAGCTAACCCGAATAGGTTATTGATATTATTATAAGTTCCTAAACGTCATTGCGAGGAGGTGCGAAGCCCGAACGAAGCAATCCATTTTTGGTTACTTTTATGGATTGCTTCGTCGCTACTAAAGTAGCTCCTCGCAATGACAGAAAAACTATCTAGAACATTAACGGGTTAACTATAACTGAAGAAAAAACTAAGGTAGCAGAAAATGATGATTAGAAAGTTAATACGGAGATTATCTATTCATTGCTTATTAGCAATATGCTTACTAGTGAGCAGCAATAGTTATGCAGGCATAGAGAAGTTAATTAAAAGCGTTATGCCAAGTGGTACTATGAGTAATGTAACTAGATCAGCGATCGTACAAGATCAATTAGCAGGTCATATAATTGGCGGATCAGTGCTAATTAAGTCGCCACCTATAGAAGATTTACAGCTTTTTAATTTTCAAGCTCCTAGTTGTAAGCTTGGAGGATTGCCTTGTGGAGCACAGTTAGATCTTAGAGGTGGAGCGTTATCGTTCTTGAAAAGTGCTGCTATGGAACGATTCCTTAAAGAAATGGTACAAAATGTTGGCGGCTATGCGGCAATTATGGCAATTAAAACCATCTGTCCGCAATGTGAGAATATTATGACTTACTTAGAGCAAATGCAAAGAAATATCAACCAATTCAATATTAATTCTTGTGACATGGCTACTCAGATCAGTAATGGTCTAGCAAGTAAAATGGATAAAGGAGCAGAACTTACCCGCCAAAGTGACTTGGTAATGACAGGCAGAGGAAGTGATATGGCAGATATTAGAGACAAGGCAAAACATGATACTGGTGATCCAACCAAAAGCAATAAAGAACTTGAGAGTTTACTTGGTGATAATTTTAATTTGGTATGGAAGGCTCTTGATAAGAAAATAAGTAGCTCAGGAGACGCTACTACTTTTAAAGAATTACTCATGAGCATATCAGGGACTATTATTGGCAAAAAAGATGCTGAAGGACGTCGTTCAATAACTCATAAAAAATCATTGGTTAATAAGGAATTAATAGGAGAGTTTATTGGAGTTCGTAGTGGTAATGTAGATGTAGAGTTGTATAAGTGTGATGAAACAAACTTATGCTTACTCCCCCAAAAAGCCAAAACTAGGTTATCCGATAAAGATACACTATATGGTAGCATTGATCAGATGCTATTTTCTATGGTTAAGAAAATAAAGAATAATAACGGTAATTTTACTGAGGATGAAGAAAATCTAATTGCTTTATCATCCATTCCACTAACTAACAAGATTCAGAGAGAACTTGCTACTAATACTGATAATGCTTACTTAACAGTACGGATAGCTGAATTTGTTGAAAGCTTATGCTATGACGTAGTAACCAACTACCTTACTAAATTATTACAACAAACTTCTGAAGCAGTATCAGAGCTTTCTTACTTGCAGCTTGCAGATATAGGAGTATTTACCAACTTTGAGCAGGAAGTCAATAACACTATTAGCTTTTTGATAAGTAACAGAGAAAATGCCTTTAGGCGTTATAATATTATTGAGCAAACCAAGATGAGAATGTTACAAGAGGAAAAATACTTTGAAATGAAATTTCAGGAGTTTATGTCCACTAATCAAATGGATGGATAAAAGCTAGGTAGGAAAAGGATAATAAGGTAAATAGGTAAAGAAATATGGAACTTGATTTAACAATTCATACTTACGGTTATTACGATGCTTTGTATTATATATTAAATGGCCTTGCAATGCTACGCAATAGTGAGTTTTATACAGATATAGTCAATAGTTTATGTATAATTACCGGATGTTATTATGCAGTAAAAATGTCGTATAGTAATAATTCTATGGTGTGGCGGGCATATGTACTTAAAGTACTTGGTATGATTGTACTAATTAACGCATTATTACTGCCTAAAACAGAAATGATTATTAAAGATCATGTAAGTAAAATAATAGGTAAGGTTGATAATATTCCTATAGCTTTTGCCCTGCCAGTTGGCATATTAGAAGAATTTGGTCATTTGGTCACTATTGGTTTTGAACAAGTATATGCACCGATAGAAGCTCTTGTTAATTCTACGTCACCTATATTTTCTTATTATAATTATGGTATGTTATTTGGTGCAAGACTAAAAAAGGAATTACGTCAGGTTCGTATTAAAGACCCAGAGTTTGTAGAAAATATGCGTTCTTTTATCAAGCAATGTGTTGTACTACCAGCAATGATAGGTTATCAGTTTACTCCTAAACAATTAATAGATACTCCTGATATTTGGAAATTAGTGAGTAGCAAGGCTGGCACATTGACCCGTCTTTACATTAGAGACGGTAAGAATCTGCGTAATGTTACTTGCCAAGATGCAGCAAATCTCTTTGAGAATTATTTTGATGGAGAGATCAAAAGGGTAGTATCAAAAAATGCCAATACAGAATTTGCTAAAGCAAGAGGTGGATCAGATTATGTCCCTTCAGCTAGATCATCAAGCAGTTCATCAAGCATCCTATCAAATATTCTCGAGAAAAATATTAGTAGTCTTTATGGAGGTGGTCAAAAAGCAGGTGACATACTAAGGCAGCAAATGATGATTAACAGTATATCTGATTATACCGCAAGTAACTATGCAGTAGCACGTTCTCGAACCAGCCAAGAAAGTGGTTGGTTATTATCAAGTGATATGGCGACATTGTATTTACCAATGTTACTAGTAGTAATAAAATGCATAGTCTATGCCTAGTTTATGTTTTTAGTACCAATGTTAATCTTTAGTGGTGGCATAGCAAAATATACTTCTTATCTGACTTTAGTTGCTTCACTACAATTATGGCCGTCATTAAATGCTATTATTAATATGATCATGGGTACTTATAGTAATTTAAAAACTGGCTCAAGTTTAATGTTAAGTTTCAGTAGTAGCAGCACAATCCTAAATCACGTTGATACAATAGTAACAGTAGCAGCAGGTTTGCAAATGGTAATACCATTTTTGGCATTTGCTATTATGCAATCGGGCGTTAGCAGTCTTGGTCACTTAGCTGGATCAATTATTGGTGGACTGCAAGCAACATCGGGTAGTATAGGAGCAGAGATAGCAAGTGGTAACAGAAGTATTGATAATGTTTCAGAAGGAAATAGCCAACACTATATGAAGTCAGGATATAAGACGGACTATAATATGCAATATGTTGAAGGTGGCAATAGCTGGCAACAAGCTGATGGTAGTATAGCTCGCAATAATCCTGATGGTAGCGTAATTTATAGTGGTGGTCAAGGTATTAACACTTCGGTTGGTATCACCAAATTTAATCTAGAACAAACAGCCCAAAATCATGTAACTCAAGGCATACACACGTCTGAAAGTTTATTGAAGTCAGATCAAAGGGCACTATCAGATGCAAAGAGTAACACCTTGAGCAAAACAGCCGATTTTGTTTCCAACTTAGCACAGCGTGAACATAGTGGGGAAAGCTTTAATTATGATACAATGGGAGAGCAAGGCAAGTCACTTCAGCGGGCAGTAAACAAAGTCAGAACTCTTAAAGAACAATATGGATATAGTTGGCAACAAGCAACAGATGCAGCGTTAAAAGCATCTATGACTGCGTCTACTCCGCTAAAAGGACTTACTGGTATTGGTATCTTTGGTAGTGTAGAAGGTTCACTCACTGCTAGAAATGTAAGTGATCAGTCTTTTATGGAGGATAGTGATACATCAACACAAAATAATACTCATGAAGATTACAACAATATAGTCAAAGCAGCATCAAGTGAAGTATGGGGAAAAGATAATAGTGCTGAGAAACATTATAGTGATGCAGTAAGGAACAGTTATGAAGAGCAACAAAGATTAGAAGAACAAGTATCAATGCGTCAAGAAACAGTAGATAATTGGTACAAAACAAAAAGCAGACTTGAATCAGAATCAGCAACAGTTAACAAGGATATGTATCAAGAAGTGTTAGACCGCTGCGTAATAGAGTTTGGTATGGATGCAAACTCCGTTAGGAAGCTAGTAGACAAGCAGCATCCTGACGTAATGAAAGTATGGAATAAAATGGTCACTGAAAATTTGCAAAATTTAATACCTGAAATAAATAGTGGTAAGCACCAAGTATCGGGTCAACATGCAAAAAAAGCATTAAATGATTTTAGCAATGAACATGATAAGCGAATTAATAGAAATCCTGAATCGCAAGTTAAAGAAATAGCAATAAAAAGCGGTATTAATACTAATAATGAAGAATTTATGGCAAATATTAAAGGCAAAGAGGGAAAATTTAAAAATAAGTTTGAAGAAGTAACAGGTAAAAATACTGAACAATATAATAATATCCGACAAGTTAATGAACTTGAGCGAAAAGATTTACAGGCAGAAGTTGATAAGTATGAGAAAGATAGGATTGGGCAAGGGAAAACTGCAAGAGGAGCAGCATGGTTCTTGAATAAAGTAAATGCTGGTGAAACTATAGGAGGACCAGCGAAAGGAACTCCAAAAGGCTGGCACTTTAATAAAGGAGCTTATCAAAGTGCAAGGCAAGGTACACCAAAAGATTCTAAGTAGAAGATTATTTTCTATGATAATACATATTACCCGGTAGATTACGATGTTCAATGCCTGTGTAATATATGTTATTGGAACTAAAGGTAGAAGCAGAATGAACATTAGCATTATATGTCCCTGCTTTCATACCAATAATTTCTTGTTGCCAAGCATTTTTGTTAAATAAAATAGAAATGGGACAATTTTTACATATGAAATATAAAGTAGGAATCAAAATGAATATAGAAAATAGCAAAGGAAATGCAATAAAATCACTTGCCTTTTCCCAGTATGTATCAAGTATTGAGCCAACCCATACAGTAACAACAAACATCAAAACGATTACCCAAAATAATTGTTTAGGTAACCTATTCATTAAATTTTGCCCTTCACTATTTAGAAATATTTTATCTTCTGTATATTCTACCTTACTATATTTGGCTACCAAATATGGAACTAATAGTATAGTTATCCAAAATAAAGCATTACTAACATATTTATACTCATCTAAAAGCACACTTAAAAACAAACCCAAGCTCATACCCCACCAAAACATTAAATTCCAAAAATTATCTTTATTTAGCCGTGATTTGATCCAATTCATAACAAGCCTCAAGTTTAGCACACCTAAATCAATAATATCATGGTTTGATATTTTAAGTAAAGAAATAATCAAGATTTTGGTTATTATAATAGTTGGTTTTTCACAAAATATGGTGTTTGCACAAGATTTAGCGGGATTAATTAGCACAGTTGAAAAAGAACATAACATTCCAAGCGGTTTATTGAAAGCTATTGCTGAAGTAGAGTCTGAAATGAAAGTTTATGCAGTAAATTTAGGTGGTAAAGCTTTCATTGCCAAATCTAAGGCGGAAGCGTCTAAAAATATACGTTCTTATCTGAGAAAAGGACATACAAATATTGATATTGGCGTAATGCAGATCAATTGGTACTGGCATAAAAGACAATTTTCTAGTCTTGATGAAATGCTTACTCCTAAAAATAATGTTAAGTATGCAGCCAAACTACTAACTGATTTATATCTGCAACATGGTGATTGGCAAAAGGCCGTAAGACTTTATCATTCTGCCAAGCCATATCATCATAAGCAATATTCAAGAAAGGTACTATTGTCTTGGCTGGGGAGCTAATTGGTATAAGACGGTACTATAAATTTACATTAGTTTATTTGTAGTAGTATTTTCTTAATTATTATTACTACTAATAATTTGCATTTGTAGATTATTAGTAGTACTGAATCCATATAAAAACAATATGTATATTGTTTTTATATGATATTATAGTAATATATAAGTTTACTTATGAGTTTGTAATTATGAATTGGTCTTTAAGAAAATTAACCTGCAAACAGCTAATGAATCAATTAAGCCCATTACAAAATATGATAATACCAAGTAACGGATGGTTAAAAACCATAAGAACTGCAATAGGTATGACAAGTCAGCAGCTAGCTCGTCGGTGTGGGGTTAGCAAACAAAGAATCTTACGTATAGAAAATGATGAGGTATTGATGAAGACAACCCTTGCAACTTTAGAAAAAGTCGCAAGTCAACTAGGTTGCAAGTTAGTTTATGCTATAGTTCCAGAAAAAAACTTACTAAATATTATAGAAGAGCAAGCAGAAAGAACGGCTATAGATAGGCTAAAGGAAATATCACATTCGATGATATTGGAAGATCAAAAAGTAATTGATAAAAAACAGCAAGAGCAAATTGAAATTCTAAAAGAAGAATTAATGAAAAATAATATAAAAACTATTTGGCAATGAGATTTATTTACGCTGAAGGTGCTACTCCTTTAAACCAAGATGAAATTAATAATTTATTACCAAAACATTTAACCACTCAAAGTGAGCTAAATGAATGGGAGCAATATAATATTTTAAAAGCAGAGGAATGGGTATTACAGAGGAAAAGGCAAGATATTTTATCAATAAGTTTTGCACAAAAATTACATAATAAAATGTTTGATAACACTTGGAGTTGGGCAGGTAAGTTTAGAAAAACTCAAACCAATATAGGAGTAAATAGTATTTATATAGGGCAGGAACTCAAATTATTATTTGATGATACTATTTACCAGTTAACACATAAAATTTACCATTTACGAGAAACTGCAATAAGATTTCACCATAGGCTGGTATTTATCCACCCATTCCCAAACGGTAATGGAAGGTTTTCTAGGCTCTTCGCTGACCTTATATTAGTAAGTCATAATGAGCATAGATTTAGTTGGGGTAGAAGCAATTTAATTTGTGATAATGCTACTAGAAAACAATATTTAGAAGCTCTAAGAGCTGCTGATAATAATGATTATAGTAAATTAATAATATTTGCTGATAGTTAAACAATATTCAAGAAAAGTAGCATCATGAACTTAGTGGTTAATCGAAAATGTATTATAATAGATAATAAATTAATAGAATATACATACCAATGGTTGGTCTTTAAAATAAGATATATTTTATAAACTTATTACTTTAAATTTAGTCAAATTGTATGCTAAGTAATTTTATAGGTGGTGGTCAGATATTCTTGCATAAGATTAGGATGTTTTTGCAGGTATTTAATCACTCTATTGCTATTTCGTGTATTGTAAGTGTGATAATTACCATAGTTTTAGCTTACCCTAAGCTAAAACTGTATGATTTATCTGCTGCTGTAACTTATCAGAAAGCCTTACTAGCCAGTAACTTTGATAATAGCGTGCGTCCTATTAAGGTAATGATCAATCCTAAAGGCAAAGAATATGTTACCCTAATTAATGCCTATAATCATGCTGGTTTATATAGGAGTAATATTGATCCACAACTGATCTTGACTTCCTCTAAATTTAGTAAGAATTATTATCAGCTGGTTAATTTTATCAAAGCTAAGTTACTACTCTGCCTTGGTTTGATGTTTGCTATTTTTGTTAGCATCTTTCTGCTGTGGGCAAAATTTGGTAAGTCGGTATCACTAGAAAAACAAATTAGCGGTAGTACTATCAAGTCAGCAAAAGAAATAACTAACTATTTAAATAAAGCTAATAAAGCAAGTAAATTCATTGTAGGTAGCATGCGACTTGTTAAAGATAGTGAAACTAGGCATATTATAGCTACTGGCACTACTGGTTCTGGTAAGACTAATTTGTTTAATAATTTAATTCCGCAAATCAGGAACTTTCAACAACCAGCATTGGTTGTTGATCAAACAGGGGAGATGATAGAAAGATATTATAACCCGGATAGAGGAGATATTATCTTTAATCCATTAGATGCTAGATCTCACAGTTGGGATTTTTGGACTGATACTAGTTCTAATAATAGTAATGATCATGAACAAGCAGAATATATTGATCCAAAGTTAGATAAATTTGCTAAAGTACTGTTTAAGTTTAACAAGAAGACTAGTAGCGGCTTTGATCCATTTTGGAATAATAGTAGTGCAGCTATTTTTTGTGCTTGTGTTCAATCCTTAATAAAAGAAGGCAATAAATCAATTACTGAACTGCAGAAAATGTTACAGCTATCTTCTAGGCAATCACTTGAGAAAAAGTTAGCTAATACAGTAGCCGCTAGATATTTAACAGCCAGTAATAAGACTACTGCTAGTTCTATTTTATCAGTGTTGGCAACTAGTACTGCTCCTCTAAATCTCTTATTTGACTCTGAGAAAAAGTTTTCCCTGACCAAATATTTTACTGAAGTGGTACAAGGCAATCCCGCTTGGTTATTCTTGAGTAACAGACCAGATATGCGAAACGTTACAATGCCGCTAACTAGCTGTTTATTCGAACTAGCAATTTCATGTCTAATTGGCATAGGGATCAATGAGAAAAGACATATGTGGTTTATTATCGATGAACTAGCTTCTTTAGGTAATTTGCCTAGCTTTCCTACTTTAATATCAGAATCACGAAAATATGGTGGGTGCGTTCTTTGTGCTACTCAATCAATTAATCAAATATTCGATAATTTTGGTATGTTGCAAGGTAGTAGTATCTTTGGTCAATTTGCTACTAAGTTTCTCTTTAGAAGTGATGAGCCAGCTACAGCTAAAATTATCACTGAGATATTTGGGCAACTGGAATATGCTACTAGTCAAAAAAATACTTCTTATGGAGCTCATGAGTTTCGAGATGGTATTAGCTATAGTGAAAATACTAAACATAAAGCTTTAATCACTACCGATGATCTTGCTACTTTAGCAGATTTAGAGTGTTTTGTTGGACTACCTGAGCCAAAAGCTAGAATAGCTAGAATTAAAGTGCCTTTAGCTGTGGATGTTCCTAAAAAACACCCATATTTTGTTGCTGCAAGCAAGTTTCCTGAGCATTATAATAATTCCATTGATAGTTATAATGTTCAGGAAGCTAGTGTTTCTGATATTTCAAATGACCAAGCAAGTATAACAGATGTTGAGCAAGTAGTACCACAATATCCACGCAAGGATCAACCTTGGTGGCAAGAAGCTAGGCAAGAATATGTTGCTATAACTAACGAGTATAATACATTAACGAATATTCATGGTAAAAAATGAGTAAAAAAATAACTACTGACTTTACTACAGTTTATGACAAAGTAGACAAGCACTTTACTACGTGCATGGAACTAGTTAAAGAACTGCCATATATTAAACGGGAGGTTCAAGATATTTTAGCATCTTTTAGTGATTCCACTAAGCAATATAGTAATAATATTAATATTCAGTTGGAAGATTTTAAAAAAAATCTTTCTAAGCTTAGTGAGGAGTGCTATATCTTAAGCAAAATACCAGAAAAGTTAGATAAAAGCATAATAGCTATAGCCCCTAAAGTTGCTGAGGAAATTCAAAGTCACAACCAACTTAAAATAGATGAAATGACTATAGCAATTAATAGCTGTAGTCAAAATCTCAACAAAATTAAAGATGATATTGAGTTTCTTAGGATTAATCGTAGCAAGAATTTTTTCTCTGTGGTAGCGATTAGTCTTAGCTTATCAACTATTACTACAACCACTGTCCTTTATTTTGTATTACAATGGTTTCCACCACAGCAAAAATATTTAGTTGATAAAGCTCACAACATTCATACAGAAGGAGTAGTACAAATATTTGATATACAAGGTAAATTCTGTAATAAAGCAAAAATAATCAAGGATTAAATATGCAAATAAAGACCAAATTCGATATGAAAACGGTAGATCAAATTAAAGAAATTGAGTACATATAATTCACATTATTATATATATGAACATTTTTGTTACTAATATTTGTCCAATATTATCAGCACAGGCACTTGATAATAAACGAGTCCTAAAAATGATAGTTGAGTCTGCTCAATTACTTAGTACTGCTATTTTCTGCAATAGTCAAATTGTATATCCTGATATTTATAAACCTACCCATTTAAAACACCCTTGTACTATTTGGGCATCTTCAAATAGAAATAACTGGTTTTGGCTTTCTGAACATCTTATAGCTCTTTGTCATGAATATACACATCGTTATCATAAGAAACATAAAACTCAACAATTAATCAGCAACTTACTTAAATATTCTCCGCATTTAATCGACGATAATAATATGACACCATTCGTCAATTGCACTAAATCAGACTATTTACAAATTGATTTTTCTAATCACTCTAATACTTTTAAAGCATATCAGCAATACTTAACTGTAAAATGGAATAACGATATAATAAAACCAAAATGGACAAATCGTTCTATTCCAAAGTGGTATACTCAGAAATATATTCAAAATTATTAACTGATGTTACGCAGCTAACCATTTTCGCCTTTACACTGCCTAATTTTATAAAAATACTTAGTTGTTGTAAATCTTGTGTCTGTTTATTGTTATCACCTCTTCCATATCTTGTTTTTCAAGCACTATCACTAATTATAAATTTATGATGTTTCAACTTCTTTAGTAATTAAAGAACGTATCAATGCATTAACCGCTTGCTGCTGCTCTGAACTACGAATTTTCATAAAATTCTTTGAAACCTCTGTGTACATATGCTGATTTTCAAAAAATACTGGCTGTACAGTATTAGCATCTTCTAAATCTTTATAAAAATACTCTATATTTTTATCTAATGCTTTAGCAATAAGAACTAATCTACCTATTGATATTCTATTAATGCCTCTTTCGTATTTTTGTAACTGCTGTCCCGTTACTTCTACTATATCCGCCAGTTGTTGTCGTGACAATCCTTTAGCAAGTCTTAGAGAATAAATCTTTTCTCCAATAAGTTGATCGATCTTTTGTAAACAACCATTTTTTCTTAATATCATTTTTTTAACATTGATGGTATCATATCTTAAAAGTCTTCATTATACTCTTCAAGTTTTCTAGGTTATGCTACGATAAGTTACTTAACGTGTCAATAACTTAATTTATTATTATAAAAAGTAACCTTATTTTTTTTCTTTAATATATAACTAATTTGTTGTTTGTCACAATTTTTCCAAATTTATAATCGTAATTGGGGTAAGGCTAAAAATAGCAACCCATCTTTAGTAAGTTGTTTAAAATCTAATCCTTAGTCCTATATAAATCACAGCTTAGATATCCTTAATGATTTTTGCTCCATAAATCCATATTATATTGTTTGCAATATTCAAACATATCAACTGTGTTAGGATGGTGTATGCCAAACTCATTAATTTGTGGCTTGCCAAAAAATTTATAATTATATAAATCTTTGCTTTTACAGGCGGCTTTTGCCCCATGATTATACAAATGACTTACTTGGGCAATATTTTTACTTTTGTCTTTATATAAGTAATGATATATTGTAAAGGCTTGCTTGTAGGATTCGATTGCTTGTTTAATATTATTTTGAGCAAACAAAATGTCCCCTTGTACTACATAGCTTTTTGCTAAATTTAAATCTTGCAAATAATTTACTGTCTCAGCTTTTTTATATTCATTTGTTGAAAATATTGCCATAGCTTTATTAATATGCTTGAATGCTTTATCTATCTTTCCTAGACCTAGCTCACTTTTTGCCATTTGTGTATAAATACGGCTAAACACATAGCTCCCTTTTTGTATAGATTTATGTATGTCATATAATTGTCTAATTTGATCATAAGCTTCTTGATATCTACCAAGAAAATTGAGTATTACTGCTTTACTTAAATAACTACTAGTAAGATATGAGCTATTAGGAGGTGTCCCATTTTTTATATGAAATTCAATATTTTTATTATAATAATCTAAAGCTTCATGATATTTACCTTGCAAAAAAGATAAATAGCCTTTTAAATTACACATAGTCGATATACTCGACTCATTCACTCCTAGTTGATCCATTTGCCTTATGTATTGTTCAGTAATTTCAATATTACCTAAAGATGCCTGAGATCCTGCTATGTTTGAGATAAGAGTAAATTTTAAAAAACTATCATCCTCATTAAGTTTATCTAAAATATTTAATGCTCTAGTACTATACGAAATAGTCTCTTCATAATTTGTCAGTAAAGCATTATATACCGCTATGGCATTCAAATACTTAACATAACGATATTTTTGATATTCAGACATATTATGCAGTTTAAATTCTTTATTCTTATCTTTCTGTTCAAACCAATCGACCATTTGTTTTGCTTTATAGAAATTATGAGAATTTATATATACAGTAGATAATATAAATCTCAAATCAAGCATTGCATATAAATCTATATTGTATTTTTCAGAATTATTTAAAAGAATAGTTAAATTATCGAGTATAGTATTTGCCGTCATCCAAGCGTATTGTAAATGTGTAGTTTTTGATTTGGGAAGCTTAGCAATAATATTTTCTAAATATATTTTATTATTATCACCATTTAGTTCCATTATTTTATTACTAATTATATCATGCATCTCAAAAACAGGGTTATCTTCGTTAGAGTCAATATTGCTAATTAGCATGAATTTGGATAATTGATATATATCGTCATTAATTGTATCCGGATCATCAGTGATGGCAGTAAGTAATTGTTTTGAAAAACTTTGATTGTTTAATAAGGCTATTTTGTTAAGTAACTCTACCACACTAGGTTTTAGCTCCTTAATAACCATATTAATATTTGTTGCTATTTTATCAGTTGATTGATAGATTTTCTTTTTATACTCCTCTTGATCTAATCCTTTGATTTTATTAAGTAACTGGACACTTTGAACAATAAGTATTGGATACCCCTCAAAAGATTTGATTAAAAATTCTATAGTATGTTCATCTTTATTATCCAATAAATCACTAACTAAAGCTATAGTAGTCTTTTTATCAAATAAACTCATTTCTATCACATAAGGCAAAAGTTCTATATCTTGGGAAGAGAATACCACATTACCATTATGCTCCCAATCAATTAAATCTTGTACTTTCTTATTTTCACCAACTTTTAAATTATCAAACACTAATAACCATTTATTAGTAGTAGTTAAATATGATATTACTTCTTTTTTTGCTAAAGCAACTTCTTCAGATATATTAGTTTGTTTGACTATATTGAGTTGTTGGGCTAATTTAACAAACTGTTCATTAAGGTCTAAGTTACAATCAAAAAACCAAATTAAATCATAATTATTTTTATTTTCATAAACATACATCCTAATCAGTTGAGTTTTACCTATACCACTAGTACCAACTATACTTGCTTGTCTATATTTATTTAAATGCTCATCAAGGATTTTAAGTTGTTGCTCATGATTGACAAAATAACTAACAGGGGTAATTAAATTAGATACTTGTTCTTGAGCAAAACTATTACTATAAATAATTAGTAATATAGATAATGTTAAAAATTTTTTCATACACTGAACTTCTGCATATATCTTTTATTTGACTATACCTAATTTTTCTACCATTTACAACAGATGCGATAGCATCCCCCAAGACATCGATTTAGTAAACATTTTCAATGCTTCAAATAAGATAATAAAACGTCTTATCTTTTAGTAATGTAACCTGAGTTCGATGAAACAGGTTAATACTAGATTCAGCATTATCCCTGTTAAGGGTGATGTCCCCCCTGCGAAAGCAGGGGTCTAAAGAAGTCTAACAAACCCTCTTGGTCTATTTCTTTAGATTCCTGCCTACGCAGGAATGACATGAACCCTAGTAGGGACGACATTGAAACTATTAAACCAATGTCTTGCATCGAACTCAGGTTAATGTAGTATACTTCTCCTACTTCAAGAGTTGTGTTTACAACTCTTGAAGTAGGAGTTATTTACATCTTCATTATATTATTTTTTCCCGTGTTAGCTCTGATTGTTTTTGCTGATCTAGCTGTTGTTTTTGTCTATATATCTCTGTTAATCTTTTTTCTATTTCTGTATTCTTCAAATAAGGAGCAATTAGCTTATCATTCATCCTATATTCTAAATAAGATTTTGCATCATAAGTATTATTGTTAATTTTTATCATCCCGTGTTCTTTAAGCTCTTGTATTTCAGGACTCAATTCTTTTAGTACATGTGCTTGGCGTTCTTTATATAATTGCCTTGTTAGCACAGCTACTTGCTTTGTATCTTTTATTCCTTCCACTAGCATTATTTCAAAATCAGCCCCTCTTATATAAGGCTTTATTTCCTGATTATTCATTAAGTCATTTAAATAACTTTGTATGGTCTTAAATTGTTGTTTATTTTCTTTAATTAATATCCCCTGTTCTTTTATTATTTTTATATCTTGTTCAATTTGCTTCTTACAATGTTGTTGACTAAATTTAAACATTAATGGTGCTACTCTATCTTTTAGCTCTGAAATATCTCGCTTTAATTCCTTAATTAATAATTCTTCTTCCCATATATTATGCTTTGCTATATATAAACTATCCCTTTTAATATTCTCTAATAGATCAGGCTGACTATCGTACACTCTCCTTTTATCATTGATGCTCTCTTCTTCCATTTCTTCTGATATACGATAAGTTAAACTTTGATAGTCCTTACCCATCTTTAAACTTAAGTCCCTCTCTTGCTCGAGGCTATTCAGTAATCCATTAACTTGTTGTAATTCTTGCCGTTCCTTCTCTATTCTATTAAATTGTGGAATTATCCAATCTCTAAAACTATCGACCCGTATTTTATCTACCACCTTTACCATATCGTTATATTTTAATGGCTTTATTTGATGCTTTAGATTCTCTACATTGAACTTATCATTAAATTTTTGTATTTCATCTATCCTATCCTTATACACTTCAAGTACTATTTTTAACTCTCTATTTTTATTATCATTAATGCCAACAGTTTCTTTAAATGCTTGTTCTATGCCTTTTTCCTCCCCTATCTTAATAATGTCACTTAAACTATCTGCACTATATGTTTTTAGTTCTTCTAACTTTGAAGTCCATTTATTTACTAATTCAGGGTTTTGTCCTTTATGTTTCTCTACTATCTCATCTATTCTTCTCTCATAACTATTATTCTTAGCCAGTTTTGTTTGAACTTTTTGCTGTAGTTTTTGTACGTAGGTTAGATCTTTTACTACTAAACTTTGCCACCATTTACTACTACAAAGACTATCATATATTTTACTAGATATTTTTACTTTATCATCGTAATCTAATTTATTACTTATTTGATTTCTCGCTTGCCTTATTTGATAAGTTTTAATTTGCTGATATACTGTTTGCTCTATAGCTCTTTGGTGAGCTTTAATTATTTTACCCTTTATCCCACTTAATTGTTCTTGATGTAGCAAGCTTACATCCCTGACCATAATATGATATAGTTCTACCCTATCAGCACCATAAGATTCTAAACTTGCAATGTGAGATTGATAATGATCGTCATCACCGAAACTATGACCACTACTGTCATAACTTAAAGTTCTTTGTTTTTGCTCGTATTCATGTTGCAGTTCTGCTATTAATTTCGGTAATTCTAGACACTCTTTATCTTTGATTTTGCTATTCATGGCTATAGCAACTAGTGTATCTCGGTATAAGCTATCTTGTAATCCTAAAAACTCATGTTTACTCCCATCTTTTTTGGTAGTTTCAGCATATTTCATGTAATAGTTAGCTTCTGATGAGGTAAGCTTCTCTTGCCAGCTGACTTCTTTTGCAGCTTCTTGTCTTATGTGTTCTATGGCTAGGATAGTACCGCTACTTCTAGCTTGCCACAATATTCTTTCCCCTATCGCTAGTGCTTTCTGTGGTAGTAATTGTTGTAGTCTTGCAGCCATAGAGTAACTATAAGATAAGAAACTATTTTGCTGCTGACAATTTATAATAGCTTCCCTGATATTGTCTATATTGCAACCTACTGGTAATTGGTCAGCCAAATCCCATTTCTCTAGTAAGATGTCGGTATGGATAGTACCATTAAACTCTAGTTGACTTGGGTCAATGATAGTTACATTGCCAATATGACCATTAGCCTCATTAATCATGTGGCATATTGTTCTAGCCGCTTTGATGCCGGCTTGATCATGATCAGGCCAAATAACTACTCTTCTACCTCGCAATTGCTGCCAATTTGCTTTATCTGCCGAATTACTACCACCCAACCAAGATAGTACAATATATTCGGGCAGTAATTCTTGGGCTTTATCACAGGTTCTCTCACCTTCCACTATTAATATAGTAGTATTTAATTTACTCTTCTGCTCATCTGTTATTTTCTCTATATGATAGATCGGTTTATAACCATTATCACTAAAACCCTTTAACCGCCAAGCTTCTTTATTTAATGATTCATTTTGGCAATAGCTCACTGGTAGTACTTGCTTCGTTCCATCTTGGTTACTTATCAGTCTAACCGTTAAACCTATTAGCTGGCTCTTATCATTTCTGTAATAATAGATGCCTGCAATAGTATTACTTTTCAGTATACCAGCCAAGTGAATATTAGGATCGAATTTAGGTGCAGATTCAGGGACGTAAGGCTGTGCATACCATTCATTGATTGGTTGTGTCACTATCTTTTCATATCCATCACTTTCTTGTAGTTGCTTATTGCTGCTGTAGTTATCATTATGATAATTATTTGCTCTAGCCCTAATACTAGATATCGAGGCTACTTGCTCTAATGCTTCTAATTTGCTGCAGTTAAGAGCCTTCTGAACAAAAGAAAATATATTGCCTCCCTCTCCAGTACTATGACGAATCCATAATCCTTTCCTTAAATTCATACTCAAACTGCCAAGGCTAATCTCAGCACCACTCCTTTTAAAATTTTTGCCATCACTATTAATCCTTCTAGCATAGCTTTCAAAAATATTACGATAATTATATTCACTCAAACTTTGGATAACTTCATTGAAGTCTAATCTCTCATTCCTAGCTGCATTAATGCTATCATATTTGTTAGTTTCTAGTCTAACTTTACCGTCTCTTACTTCCTCTATTTTGTTGCTAGTTATTTCTTTCTGATCTTCACCTTGAATATCAGCCGAGATGGATATGGCTAATTTAGCTAGTTCTGCATCATTAATATAGTTATAATATTCATAAATAAGCCCTTGTAGATCATCTTCTTTTGCTAGTGCTGCCAAATTTTCTATAGTTAGTTTTCCCTCCTTTTGTAAAAGGTAAAGCTGATCCAAAAAGCTCTGTTCATATTTATTAGGCAAACCATCAGTTAACGACGTTATTTCTGCTGATAAGCTCTCAAGTAACTTCAGATAGTTTCCTGCTGTTAGTTTATTTTGTAGTTCTTGTGCTTTAATTGCACCTTGCTCATAATTTCTGAACCTTTTAGCTATGACCTCAAAATTGTTAATAGCATCTTTCCGACGCTGGCTAATACCCAAAATGTTACCAAAGCCAATACCTCTAAAATTACCCAGTAATTTAGGATTTTTCTTTACTTTAGAAATGGTATCTGCTAATTGCTCATACCGGCATTCTACTAACAAATCTTGCCATTTCTGCAGTATTTTTGATACAGGAGTTTTATATATACGACTTAAGAATTCAGGGAATAATTTTTCCCGATAAGTAATTATTTCTGCTAGTTCTTTTTTTATCTCTTGATGCTCTATACTAGTCTTTTCTAATAGTTCAGTTCTCTCTGTTAGTAACAGCTTGGTTTCAGTAATAAATTCATTGAGATTAGCCAAATTAGTGGTAAAGATATTTATTAAGTTTGTATTATTTAAGGAGTCGGTACTATCATTTTGGTTGGAATGCAAACCATGACAAATCTCCATCATTTGTCCCCAATGATTATTTGTAATTAATGTTGCTCCTTGATTGATGTTGTTCAAGAAGTATTTATAAGTTGAATAGCCGGCATGTTTTTGGATTGTCTGATAATTTAAATTAAGCTGGATAAGTCTATCACCCATCCTTACTTGATCCTTAACATCGCTACCTCCTGCGTCTTTAATACTGACACTACCATGATAATTATCACAAATAATTTTAGCATGTTCTTGCAACTTTGCCTTTGCTTCTTGTAGTTCCTTATAGATAGTTTCTAGTTCCTCCCTATCATACTCTGACAGATATTGCCAAATAAGCTGATTACGCTTCTCTTTTGATAATGTTGCCCATAATATTTTTTTACTACTAATATCTTTACTATCAATCTTTTCATCAACCTCTCTATTAAACATTAAATCATACGGGTCTATAATAATTTCTCTAACATTCTGTATCTCGACATTAGCACTTTGCTTAAATAGCACACATAGTCCAACTAGTTTAATAGGCATTTCTTGACGCTCTCGCCATTCTTGCATCTTACCACGTAAATCAAATACTTCTCGTCTAGAGTCTAAATAATTCTTAATTACTTGTTGATTAGGGGTTAAATTATCAAGCTTACAATCAATTGCTAAATTATTATCTACTCTTCTACTGACCCCTAACATTAAACCAATATACCAAGTAGGTATTTCTTCCCTAACTAACTTTGAATCTTTTCCACCTGATACCTTATAGGTATATGATTCTATACTAAACCGTTCCCGTCCTTTTGCCGCATCCTCTTGCACTCTTCTATAAACTATATCTTCTAATACATCTCTAGCTCCATACAGTTTTACCTCATATCTAAACCTACTCATCAACACATTAAATGCTTCATAACCCATAATAGCTTCATGGTATATTTTCATATAGTCCACTGTCTCACCTTCTAGCTTATATCCAGTAACTGCATAACCATATTGAAATTGAACAGGATATAGTGGGTCAGATGTATCAATCTTGACTATCTTCTTACTGCCATCAGCTTTATGTACTAGCAACTGCACGCAGCCATGACCAAACTTATTGGGATTATTAAAATCTATAACTGTTGCTACCTCGCCATTTAGCACTCCATTAAACCCCTTGTATTCTGCCTTGTTACTGGTAAAAACTATTTGCTCACCTCGCAACAATTCTATCATCTCATAGCCAGATTTAAAATTACCACTCAGTCCCTTTAAAATACCAGCCTGTTTTAACTTCTCTCTAACTTGTATGTTAAAATAATTCACAGCCACATTAGTATAAGCACCTATTACTATCGACCTAATCGATACTAAATCATCTCTAGCTAAATTCTTGGCTTGCTCTAAATACTCATTAATATAATCTGTTACTAACGCTTCTTTAGTTACTTGTACATTGTCATAAATATTAAATACTCCAAGCCCTTGATAAATCTCTAATGCTTTTTCTATCTTATAAAGACCCATTAGCTTGGTAGCTTGCCTTTGTAGTCTCATAGTCCAGTCGTCTTGGTGTTTATGACGCATCACTTCAGTTAATGTACTTACCTTTGCAACAGTACAAATCTTCTTAAAAGCCCCAGCCATACCAACTGCAGCAAACTGATTATTATCACCCACTATTATCGCTTTTGACCCTGACTTTAATACTGTACTTAATAAATAGTCCATATTTGCCAACTCGACCATACTAGCTTCATCTATGATTAATATGGTCTTATCATCTAACTCTCTACTAATATTTTGATACAAACTCAAACTAGTCTCTATTCTGCCTTGAGGTTGATATTCTATTTCCTTATAATAATCAGAACGCAGCATTAACTCAAACGTTTGCCCCTTAGCTTCTTGCCATTCTTTACGCAGTAGTGCTGTATTCTTTGATTCAATACCCGTACTACTTGCTAGAACTTGTGCAGCAGTACTACTTGGGGCTGTTCCTATTACCCTGTAACCCGCCTTGTTATATTGACCTACTATCTCCCGCATGACAAAAGTCTTACCAGTTCCAGGATATCCTTCTAATACGCTTATATCTTTACCATTGACAATTTCTCTTACTGCCTTACGTTGCTCATTTGTTAAAGGCTCGCATTGTTTATCAATTAACTCTATCTTTAGCCCTGTTTTGTTGTTTACTATTTCCTGCACAGCAATACCAACTTGCCGAATAGTGGCAATTAATTTCTTCCCTATAGAAAGCTTATCTATTGCTCTATCATCAATAGACAGATTATGTTTCTCACTATGCTGTAACTCCTCTACTATCCCAATAAATCTTTGCTCTAACTCTACCCTTTTGGTTAATGCGTATAAGGTACGACCTTTTAAATCACTAGGATTTATTAAACTAATCTTATCAGACGCCAGCAATTTACTATAGAGCAACATAAATTCAGTAGAATATTCTTGATTCAATAGTTCTATATCTGATAATACTGGACTATTATTATCAGTAACACTATTATCACTGCTATTGTCAACGCTACTAATAGTAGCAATATTAATAGTATCTTCCGTACTAGGTACGCCGCTATCTTGCTTACTACTAGGCTCTGTTACAATAGTTGTATCTATAGCAATATCTTCCTGAATATTCTCTTGTACTAATTGCTTGCTTAGCTCTCTTAAATTTTGCTGAAATTTTTGCTTATCAATACTACCATCTGCACTATTTCCCATTTGTTTTTCTGCTTGACCTAACTCCAAATCTATAGCTAACGTATCGGCTAATGCTATAGCAATTTCTTCCTTAGTAAAAACTGGCTTGTTAATTGATAATTTCTGAAAAACTAATTCTATATCTTCTCTAATCTTGGCAGCATTTTCTTTTAGTATTTGTTCATTTATTAACCTTAATTTTGAGTCTTGTATATAATGTGCTGTTCCTTCATGGATAGTCGGTATTAAATCAATTCCTCTTGCTTTATGCGATAAATGTGATACCTTAGCTAAATGACCATATTTTTCTAAATATTGATTGATGAAATAGGCTACATTTTCCCGATAATAATATAAAAAATTTCTTCTTCCCCAATCACGTCCTTTCTCACCAAAAATTACTTCGCCATTTTCTAAACGTAGTAGTTTTCTAGTAGTCATCTGAATGTGGGCATGAGGATTATTTGGATTGTCATAATGAATGTTTATATCTGCTATCATGCCATGGCTAACTAGGCACTCAGAAGCAAAGTGTTCGGTAAGTTCAGTATTCTGTTGTTGAGTTAATTCTTTTGGTAAGGCTATGGTCAGCTTTCTAGCGGTCTCAGCATTTTCTCTTGTTTCACTACTTTCTGCTCTATTCCATAATTCTTGTCTATCATACACCCAACTAGGAGAACCCTCCGGAGCTAAAATTACGCTATGAACAAGTCCTTTCTTGCTGCTAAAATTATAGGTAACAGTACGTTTTTCTTCTGTTTTACGGTCAGTTGTAAAAAACTGCAATTTACTTCTTGAAATATAGCTACTTGCTGCAACTGCATTTTGTCCTTTGCTTCTTCGTACTTCTGATTTATTACAGTGATATATTGCCATTGCTATTACCGCTATAAGCTGTAAGTTTTTGGGTAATAGCAATCACCAATGAATCTTTGAGCGCAGGCAAACTAGGTTTACCTAGTTTGCCCAAGTGCGGGTAGAGGGATTCCAAAAGCAAATGCTAAAACCTAACTTGTAACTACCTAGTTTATTTTATTGGCAAGCTTTATATAGGCAGCAGAATGCTCCTTAAGTGGGTTGTTTAGGTAGGGTAGGGGGGTGAAGAAAAGAGAGGTAAAAAAAAGAAAATGGTTTATCTAAAAAATAGTTATAGGTAGAAAATATTAATTGATTGTAAAATAAACGAACTGTATAAATTTAAGAAAAAGTAGCTATAATTTTATTGAACTGGTAGTAAGTTAAACGTATTGCAAATTACTTTATTAAAAATAAGCTTTTTGTAATAATAACTGCAAGCGTGAAAATGAGTTAGGAACTTTAATAAAGATACTTATTACAGATATATTGAGAATATTTAATATTTTTGTAATAATATAAAACTGTTTGACATAGGTAGATTGAACTCGTACAATATTCTTTTTGAGTTAGTTATTTTAGATTTCTTATCTGAAATTTGCTAAGGTAAGTAAGATCGGTAATAAAACCAATAAATTTAGATTTCAGTTAGTCTTCAGGAAAATAACAATACAAGACTAACTGAAAAAGTGGTGGAATTTTTTCTAGTTTATAGTTATACCATCAGTTTCTATATAGTTGTTCTCTAGATTTTCAATTAATAACTCTAGTTTAGGATCAATATTATTAAGATTAACATCATAATTTTCATTGCCGCCAAAACTCACCATTATTTTGCTGACAATATTTTTATTATTTAGAATTTTTACAAGTTTCTTTGCTACTTTACGACTAAAAATATTGTGACCTAGTGTTATTTCTCTTAGAGTCCTATTAATTTCTAAAGCCTTGAAAAGTTGTAAAGCCCCCTCATTACCAATATTATTACCATTAATATGTAATCGCTTAAGGGTTCTATTATTTGCTAAAAATTCAGCCAATATCATTATGTTCAAGGTCTATTTCATCCAAAGTATTATTATACTCTAACGCTTTAACAAGGTACTTTACTCCTTTATAGCCAATATTGCTTTCACCAAGATTTATGTTGGTTACAGTCTCATTATACTCTAAATCTTTACTAAGTATCTCAGCTCCTTTTGACCAAATATAGTTTCCAGCAAGGTTAATATGGGTTATAGTATCGTTATACCGTAACATACTACTTAACGACTCTATCCCACAATCCCCAATATCAATATCTCTAAGATCTAGGTATTTTACAGAGTTATTATGTCTTAGAACTCTAGCAAGTTCCTCAGCTCCCCAATTTCCAATATGATTCTCACTAAGGTTTATTGCCGTTATATTATTATTGTTCTCCAAACTTTCCGCAAGCCTAAATCCTCCATTTTGGGCAATATGATTTGCTGCTAGCTGTATTTGACATAAATTTTTATTTATTTTTAGAACTTTGGCAAATCGAATAGCCCCCCTACTAGTAATCTCGTTGTGGCACAGATCTATGTGACTTACAGTATTATTGTTTTCTAGACCTTCAGCAAGCCTATGCATACCTATATCACCAATTTTGTTGTTGCTTAAATCCACTCGGGTTACTGTGTTGTTGTTTTGCAAAAACTTCGCAACTATATTGACTTCCTCATCGTCAATATTACTATTACGAAGATTTATGTGGGTTAGCGTTTTATTATTTTCTAAAGCTTTGCTCAGTAGCTTGATACCACCACTACTACCAATATTATGGTTGCTAAGATTTAAGTAAGTTAATTTTTCATCAGCTTGTTTTAGTGCAAAAGAAATATCACTTGTTAATTTAATTTGTTTGTTATTTTTTTGTTGATTTTTAATATTGGTCACCATACAATTAGCTCCTGTTTTTTTCTTTTAGAAAATAGTGGCACGGGGGTTAGATTTTAAAAATTTGCTATTCTTTGCTCTAACCTCAGTGCTTGAACACCACACCACGTGGGTCACTACTAATATATTACCCTCATCACTAATAGAGTCTAGAGAAGTTTTAGCACCTATGGTGTTTTTTTATAAAATTCGATAAGTCTGCGGTAAAACGGAGACAGTGGGTAAAATTATTGTTATAGTTAGGGGCTAATTATTTTAGATTTTTTATCTGAACTTTGTTAAGTAAGTAGAATTGGCAATGACGTTAATAATACCAAGAAATCAAATTTTCAGTTAGTCTTCAGGAAAATAACAATACAAGACTAACTGAAAAAGTAGTGGAATCTATATCTAGTTTATATTTATTCTATGTAGTTATAAGTCTCGGTTAATAACTCTAATAGTTTATGATAATTAGAATTCATATCATATTTTTCGTGGTCATAAAAACTTAACATTATTTTGCTGACAATCTTTTTATTCTTTAAACTTTTTACAAGCTCCTCTGCCTCATTATGATACAACAAAGTGCCATTAAGCGTTATTTCGGTTAGAGTCCTATTAAGTTCTAAAGCTTTACAAAGTTTAAAACCCCCATTAGGACCAATATGATTATTATCGAGATGTATTCGCTTGAGAGTCCTATTATTTGCTAAAAATTTGGCTAGTATGTCTGCTCCTTGATCGTTAATATCATTATGTGCAAGGTTCATTTCGTCCAAAGTATTATTAATCTTTAACACTGGGACAAGGTGACTTACTCCTTCACAGCTAATATTGTTGTTGCTTAAATCTATTTTGGTTACTATATTGTTGTTTTGCAAAAACTTCGCAACTATCTTTGCTCCCTCATCGTCAATATTACTATTACGAAGATTTATGTGGGTTAGCGTTTTATTATTTTCTAAAGCTTTGCTAAGTAGCTTGATACCACCACTACTACCAATATTATGGTTGCTAAGATTTAGGTAGGTTAATTTTTCATCAGCTTGTAGTTTTTTCTTAGCTTGTTTTAGTGCAAAAGAAATATCACTTGTTAATTTAACTTGTTTATTATTATTTTGTTGATTTTCAATATCACTCAACATAGAATTAACTCCTATTTTTTGGGTTTCGAAAAGTAGACACTGAGGTTAGATTCTAAAAATTTTCCGATTCTTTGCTTCTAACCTCGGTGATTGACACCACACCACGTGGGTCACTACTAATATATTACCCTCATCACTGATAGAGTCCAGAGAAGTTTTAGCACCTAAGGTATTTTTTTTTGAAATTTGATAGATCAGCGGTAAAACGGAGACAGTGGGTAAAATTATTGTTATAGTTAGGAGAAAAATAGTTATAATAAAATTTAGTTAATTTTTCTGTAATAAAGTTTTAATGATTTTTTCCTTATGATGAATGTGATTTAGTTCTTGTTCAAGATGTAGTTTTTCTGCTTGTTGTCTTACCTTGTTGCAATAATTCAAGGCTTTATTGTAATCTCCATTGCTAAAATAAGCGTCAGAATAAATTAAATAAAAAAACATTTTTGTTCCATCATCAGCTATTTCCTCAATTAGGTTATTATATTTACTCACCTTACGCAGTTGGTAATAATTTGCATAATTTTTGTAGTTCCAGCATGGTAGCCTGATTTGCTCGTTAATTTATACTTAAGTGCAAAATGATTCATACAAGTTTTTAATTGAAGTATCTCAAGCTTGCAAAAGGCTATAATTTAATTAATCTTTATTTGATACAACTAACTATATTTACAGCATTATTTTTATCCAGCTTTTCTTTTTCCTGCGTAAGGTGAATTACTAAATTGAATTTTATAGTTTCAATTTAATAGATATTAATTAAAAAACCCAACGGACTTGGTAAAACGTATAATTGCAGCAAAACTGCTTTGCAATCTTTTAGCATTACAAATCACATTCTAAACCTGAGTCGCCAAGTAAATTGTTGGTAAATTCTTCATTTACCAGCTCATAATTGTAAAAATTGTGTTCCTGTGCTTTGGTGGCAAAATCTTGCCCTTGAGCAGCAGCATTAACCATAATATTACTAATTTTATTGTAAGCCGCAGCTTTAAAATTATCATCCTGACTTATGCTAGATGCGTTGAAATAATATTTTTTAGCTTGCTCAAATAACCCTACAGATTCAAAATACTCAGCCTGCTTTAGCATTATATCAGGATTCTCTGCATCTTGTTTTAGCCATGCTTTAAAACATTCTTTTATCCTAACCGCATTATTAATTACTTTATAGCAGTTAATCGCCTTAGCATATTCACCTTTATTAAAAAATAGCTGACCAAGTTTTTCATATATCTTTGGTAAATGGCTATTGGCTTCGATAGCTTTTACATAGTAAGCCAATGCTCCTTCTTCAGCATTCTGCTCAACGATATTAGCTAAGCAACTATAGGCTATAGCCTTAAGATTCTTGCAGGCAGGAGAGTCCGGATAATCCTCTAGATACTTTATAGCTTTATGATAATAAACTTGGTCAAGTTTGTCTTCATCAATAGGCAAATTGCTAACTTGGTACTCAAGATTTTCTGCTACCTTAGTATGGCAAGCCGTTATTAACTCTGCAATTTTGGCATGATCAGGTAATTCAGCTTTACAGACACTAGCAAAGAATTTCACATATTCATATTGCTGCTGTAAACAATAACCATAGCTTTGTATCTGATGCTGAAGATGAACATTACCCGGTTCAGCATATTCAGCAAAAATCTCCAATGCTTGCTGCAAGATCATTATGGCATTTGGTATGCTTACTATTTTATCACTAAGTACTTTTTGCAACTTTGATAATAAGTCCAGTTCTAGAAAATATTCATCTTTATCATGCTTTGGCAGGAGGTTGTTGTAACGAATTGATGATGGTATCCAATCTTTGACAAGATGATAGTTCTCAGAAAATGCATTGAGTGAATTAGCATCTGAGCATTTAGTTGCATTACCAATAGATTTAACTATCACCTCTAATAGTTGATTAAAATTATTACTGGCAGTATTTAACAGATGAGATGAACACTCCATAGCTTTCTTAGAAATAACTATATTGACCATATCACCTTTAGCGTCAGAATATTCGGATGATGAATCTATTGCCGCAAGTAAATCAGGTACAGCTAACTCACCTTCTGCATTTGGTCTATGGAATAGATGTATCGAGCAATCTTTGAGCTTATTAATCAGTACTCGGTGTTCATCTGTTGCCCTTTGATTATCTGTTAATATTTTCTCTATAGATTTTCTGATATGCTGAATATTCTTGTCTTGCGATACTTGGGTAACTACTAAAGATATGCTACCTGCTATAGAGCCAACATCCTTAAAACTTTTCATAAAATTAGATAGTATTTCAAGGAAATCATTGCCTCTCTTACTCCTTAAATCTGACTCAGTTATTACCAACACAAATTTTAGCTGTTCTGTAGTTTCAAAGAGTCTTTTAATATAGAAACTGTTAGCAATTTCTTGAACAGGATCAGTGTCATTAAAGCCAGGGCAATCCCAAATGATTAGATCTTTAGCATCTTTAGCAAGACATTTATTAGGAATCTTAGTCTCGGAAGCCAGTTTATGACCAATGATAATATCGGGAAGTGGCTGCATTGCATCAATAACCAGCTCGTTAATTTCATCATCCATAATTGCCTGCAGCTTCTTGCCACTAAGCAAATGAGCAAGTGTACTCTTGCCAGCTCCGGTATTACCAAGCAGCAATATCCCCTTATTACCATGTTCCTGCAGGCGGTCGTTACCATCTCGGATTAGGTTCGATACTTGCTTGATAGTAGCCTGATCATCATTATCAAACTGATTATCTTCGCCTGCTCCTACTACTTCAAATAATTTTACAACCGGTATATCTGGTATATATTCTTTCACTTTTGCCTCCTCTATGGCTTTTAATTTAGCTGCTTCTCTTAGTGCCTTAGCTTCCTCTTGCTCTCTAAGCTTTGCCTCTTGCTCAAGTCTCTCAGCTTCTTGTTTGGTCTTTTTAGGCTCACGCTTAGCCTGCTTTGCTTTAACTATTGCTTCAAGGTTCGCTTCAGCTGCTTTGAGGTTTTCTTCTAGCTGTTTTACTCTCTCAGCCTCTTGTCTAATTTTTTCAGCTGCCACTGCTTGTTGTTGGTATTTTAGTTTCTTAGTTTCTTCTTCGCTTGCATTAAAGTTTTTATTAATCTGTAGAGCATTATTTATAGCACTCACTATATTAGCTCCTAAGTAAGAAGTATCAACATGAGTAATAGTGTGATTAATCTTTAAGGCTTCTATTAAATTCATTGCACCAGCATCGCTCACTTGCCCCATGGAAAAACTAGTAATAGTGTGATTAAATGTTAATGCTTCTGCTAGATACCTCGCCCCAGCATCTCTCATTTTGTAACTCCAAAAGTAAAAAACAGTAATAGATTGATTAGACTTTAATGCTTCTGCTATATCTTTCACTCCAGCATCTCCTATCTGATCACACCAAATGGTGAAGTTAGTAATAGATTGATTAATCTTTAATGTTTCTGCTATATCCTTTGCTCCAATATCTCCTATTTGCTGATTATTACATAAATTAAGAGAAGTAATAGATTGATTAAACTTTAATGCTTCTGCTATATATTTTACTCCAGTATCTCCTATCGAGTTATAACCAAGGCTAAGAGAAGTAATAGATTGATTAATCTTTAAGGCTTCGGCTAGTGTCTGTGCTTCAGCATCTCCTATTTGTTTATTCTGAAGGCTAAGACTAGTAATAGAGTTAGTAGTTATTTGTCGTATAATAATTTCTTCTAAGGGCATTTTTTCCTCTCTTTAATATTTTGGTCAAAAGTGATAAGTACTTAGTAGTTATCAATAAAGTACTGTTATTCGATCTGTATCGCCGACATTAGCATAGCCTTTTATGTCATATAGCTAACCCAACTAATATTACTCCGTCTATTAGCAAGAAGCCGCTTTGTGACAACGAAGCAATTGTAAGTTGTCATTCTTAGCAACGGCGGGAATCTAGATATCTGCTTTCGCAGGTAATGACACAAAACAGGATTGCCTCATCTTCTCTCAATGATATTTTTTTAGACTTACACAGTCCTATTCTATTATTAAAGTTATATGCTTTATATAAAATATATGACATATTTTAATATGTAAAGTATATTTATAAAAAATTTGTGGGAATATAAAATTTGGTGGGAATAAAATATGATGTAAATTGTGATGTTTTATGATATAATAACTCCCCTACAATACAGATACTACAGGGGATTATATGCGAAAAATTGTTGTCAAATTTAACGTCGGCGATACAGATCGAATAACAGTACTTTATTGATAACTACTAAGTACTTATCACTTTTGACCAAAATAAAAGAGAGGAAAAAATGCCATTAGACAAAGCTATTATACAACAAATAAGAAATAACTCTATTACTACCCTTGACCTTAGTTATAAACAGATAGGAGATGAAGAAGTAAAGGAGCTAGCCGAAGCCTTAAAGAATAATAAATCTATTACTACTCTTGAGCTTTATAATAACCAGATAGGAGATGCTGGAGTGCAGACACTAGCTGAAGCCTTAAAGGATAATAAATCTATTACTACTCTTACCCTTCATTATAACAAGATAGGAGAGGCAGGAGCGGAAGGTCTAGCAGAAGCCTTAAAGATTAATCCCTATATTACTCATCTTTGCCTTGATCATAACCAAATAGGAAATGTTGTAGCAAGGGAGATAGAAACAGAATTACAGATTAATAGAGATCCTACTAAAAAAGCCGCTAAGATACTAAAACAGCAACAACAAGCAGAGGCAGATGAAAAAGCTAGACAAGAAGCTGAGAGACTTGAGCAAGAGGCAAAGCTTAGAGAGCAAGAGGAAGCTAAGGCAATAGAAGAAGCAGCTAAATTAAAAGCCATAGAAGAGGCAAAAGTAAAAGAATATGTCCCAGAGATACAGGTTGTGAAATTATTTGAGGTAGCAGAGGGGGATAATCAGTTTGCTAATGATGATCAGGCTACTATCAAGCAAGTATCGAATCTAATCCGAGATGGTAACGACCGCCTGCAGGAAAATGGCAAGCAAGGGATATTGCTGCTTGGTGATACCGGAAGTGGCAAGAGTACACTTGCTCACGTGCTTACTGGCAGCAAGTTGCAGGCGATTTTTGATAATGAAACTGAAGAATTTGTTATTGACGCGATACAGCCACTTGATGATATTGTCATTGGTCATAAACTGGCTTCCGAGACTAAGATTCCTAATAAATGTTTTGCTAAAGACCTAATCATTTGGGATTGCCCTGGCTTTAATGATACTGATCCTGTTCAGGAAATTGCTAACAGCTTCTATATTAAAAGGCTCTTTGAGACTACAGATCAGCTAAAATTTGTGTTGGTAATAGCTGAATCAGATTTAAAGAGTAAAAGAGGTAATGATTTCCTTGAAACATTATCTAATTTTATAAAAAGTTTTAAGGATATTGGGTCTATAGAGGGTAGCATATCTTTAGTAGTTACCCATGTATCACCACACAAAAATATTCAGCATATCAAAAACTCTATAGATAAAATATTAAGAGATAATCAAGGAGCAAAAGATGAACACAAAGCACTGATTAATAAGCTTAAAGACGATGGTTCAATACATCTATTCCATAGACCAAATGAAGAAGGTGAGTTAGCTGTACCTGACTTACTTGCGGCAATAAACACGTCATCCAAATATTCTGACGCTAAAGGTGATATGGTCAATATAACTATTTCTAAGAAAGCTCAGGACTGTTCATCTCATCTGTTAAATACTGCCAGTAATAATTTTAATCAACTATTAGAGGTGATAGTTAAGGCTATTAGTAATGCAACTAAATGTTCAGATGCTAATTCACTCAATGCATTTTCTGAGAATTATCATCTTGTCAAAGATTGGATTCCATCATCAATTCATTACAATAACCTACTACCAAGGCATAATAAAGATGAATATTTTTCAGAGCTGGACTTATTATCAAAGTTACAGAAAATACTTAACTGTAAGCAAATGGGAAGCATACTAGATGCCATAATAATCTTGCAACAAGCATTGGAGATTTTTGCTGAATATGCTGAACCGGGTAATGTTCAGCTTCAGCATCAAATACAAGGCTATGGTTATTGCTTACAGCAGCAATATGAATATGTAAAATTCTTTGCCAGTGTCTGTGGAGTTGAGTTACCTGATCATGCAAAGATTGCAGCAGAGTTAATAACGGCTTGCCATAATAAGGTAGCAGAAAATCTTGAGTACCAAGTTAGCAGTTTGCATATTGATGAGGAAAAACTTGACCAAGTTTATTATCATAAAGCTATAAAGTATCTAGAGGATTATCAGGATTCTCCTGCCTGCAAGAATCTTAAGGCTATAGCCTATAGTTGTGTAGCTAGTATCGCTGAGCAGAATGGTGAAAATGGGGCATTGGATTACTATGTAAAAGCTATAGAGGCGAATAGTCATCTACCAAAAATATATGAGAAACTTGGTCAGCTATTTTTTAACAAAGGTGAATATGCTAAAGCAATTGATTGCTATAAAGTAGTTAATAATGAATTTAGGATAGAAGCATGTTTTAAAGCATGGCTAAAACAAGATCAAGACAATCCCGATATAAAGCTAAAGCAAGCTGAGTATTTTGAGTCTATAGGTTTATTTGAGAAAGCTAAAACATATTATCACCACGCATTCAGCCTAAGTCAGGATGAAAATTTTAAGGCTGCAGCTCTTAAGAAAATTGGTAATATTATGGCTAATGTTGCTGCTCAGGGGCAGGATTTTATCACTAGAGCAGATGAGCATGATTTTTACAATTATGACTTAGTAGATGCAGCATTTACCAGCAAATTACTTGGCGACTCAGGTTCAGAATGTGATTTGTAATGCTAAAAGATTGCAAAGCAGTTTTTCTGCAATTATACGTTTTACCAAGTCCGTTGGGTTTTTTAATTAATATTTGTTAAAACCCTAGTTTAGAAAAAGACCTTAATTAGTTATCCAATATTTTTTTAAATGGACACAATTATGATAATTAGACGATGTTGTCACGAGATGTAATTCTATATTGAATCAAACTTATCTATACTATATCATATTTTTATCGAAACAGCATATTACCACATTTTATTAAAACTTAATCGGTAAAATAATTTATTAAAATTTAACTAAAAACTTTGGTATCAGAATATAAATATAATTGAATAATATGATAGTTGAACTTTCAAACACTAACACACATCTCAAGGGGGCTGACACTGTTAAGGAGAGTAATAAGCTGCCTAAAATGCTAGTAGGTACGGATGAATTCTATGACTTAGTAGTTAATAGTGATGTATTTGTTGATAAAAGTCTAATGATCAAAGAATTATTAGAAGATAGCGGTAAGGTTATCCTAATCACTCGACCAAGACGTTGGGGTAAAAGCCTTAATATGGACATGCTCAAGAAGTTTTTTGAAATAGAAGTGGATCAGGACGGCAAGCCTTTAGCACAAGAAAAGAGAGTAAATCATAAACTCTTTACTGGAGGCATAGTAGATTTAGGTATTAAAGGTAAAAGGACTCTAAAACCTTTAAAGATTAATAGTAATGAATACGCTATGGTTCAACAAGGTAATTATCCGGTTATTTCTATAAATTTCAAGGATGTTAAGGGCAGCAGTTACCAAGAAATTGAAAGCAGTATACGGAATCAGGTTATACAACTATTTGCCAATCATTATTATTTAAAACATTATCTAACTCAAGATATAGGACTATTAGATAGTGTACAAAAAGCAAAATTAGAACGATATTTTACAGAAGAGTTGACGAAAGAAGATTTAAAGTATAGTTTAAGGTTTTTAAGTGAAATACTTTACAAACATTTTAACCAAAAAGCTTATATATTAATCGATGAATATGATACACCAATTAATAGTTCGTACATTGAATTTGGCGATAAATTAAAAGAGTTTGATGATGTACTAAAGATATTCCGTGGGATGTTTGGCAGCGGCTTAAAGAGCAACCCTTATGTAGAAAAAGGAGTAATAACTGGCATGTAGAAAAAGGAGTAATAACTGGCATATTGAGAATTGCTAAAGCTAATTTATTTTCTGATTTAAATAATGTTAGTGAATATACCTTACTTGATGATGATTTCTCTAAGTTCTATGGCTTCACTCAAGCAGAGGTAGATGATTTGCTTACAAAAGTACCGCTCGACACTAATACTGAACAAATTAAGGATTGGTATAATGGTTATACATTTGGTGGAGAGGTCATTTACAATCCGTGGTCACTAATGCAATGTTTAGCACACAAAGGTAAGCTTGATTATTATTGGCTAGATAGTGGAGGCACAGGTCTTGTTGATAAAGCATTATTGTCAGACGAAATGCAAGAAGATTTACAGAGCTTAGCTGCTGGAAAAATTATTATCTCACCTATTACCAAACAAATAAGTTTTGCTGATATCAATAAACCAGTAGGATTGCTCAGTTTATTACTGTTCAGCGGTTATTTAAATCCTACTGCCAAAATATCAGAAAAAAATATCTATGAGCTATCTATCCCTAATTATGAACTAAAATATATCTATGAAACAAGAGTGCTGCAATGGGTTACTGATCAATTAAAAATTGATAGCTCTAGATATTATTCGTTTATTAGTTTATTGTCAACAGGTAAAGTAGAGGAATTTAAAGAGCGTTTACAAGAATTGTTGCTAAATTCTACTAGTTTTCATCAAACAGGAGAGAAAAAGGCAGAATTATTTTATAGCGGCTTTATGCTTGGTTTAATTAATATGTTAGCACCTAGTTACATAATAGCAAGTGAACAGGAGTCAGGAAGTGGCAGAGCTGATGTGATCATGATCCCAAAAGCTGGTAAAGGAGATAAAGCAATTATTATTGAGTATAAGATAGCTAAAAATATAGAAGATTTAGCCTCAGTAGCTAAAATAGGATTGAATCAGATTATAGATAAACAATATGATGTAAAAATAAGGCAATATCAATATGTTAAGCAAATACTCAAAATTTCTATAGCTTTTTGCGGGCGATGTGAGGTTGCTTATGAAATTGTTGAACTATGAAAATAGATTTAACCTGTTGTTCTACCAACAGTAGCCTACTGATACAAGCATTGAAGTGATTCACTGTTTGAAGCTATCAGGACAATGTACTTGGCTCGTAAGAGAGTTAAAACCGTGAGGGAATAACTAGACTGCTAGCATCAAGCGGTTAGAGGCTAGGCTTAAGTGGTATGGTTAATGTATATGAACTACTGATAAATGTCGTGACCATCAAAGAGCCAAAGATGCTGACAGGCTCTGCCCAAAAGGGGAAGTGATTTGGTTATTGTGTTACAAAATCGCAATACGTAGACTAAACGATCACCGGCAGACAGGTAGAACCTAACCCATTTACTGTTACATAAGCAAAACACAGTAAGCCTGTATCTCTTCCCTTTAGGGAAGGTGAATCGTAAGAGGAGCTGATAGAGGTGCAGGTAGAGGAAAGACGGAGAAAGCAAATGCTGTTTTGTAATGAAGCAGATAGGGATTGAAACATTATTCCACGCGAAAGCGGGCAGACTTCCGTTGTGGTCTCTTATTACGAGAGAATTTGATGAAACTTTTAAAGGAGGAAAGCAAATGGTGGTTGTAAGTCAAATTACAGCTAGTGCGTCTACTGATAATGATAGGAATTGACACAATATTAATTGGTGTCAATGCAATAAAGTTGTTAAAAGTCATCAAATGCGTATCGTAAAGGCAACGAAGGAAGGTAGATGGGGTAAGGTTAAAGCCTTACAACGCTTACTAACCCACTCTTTTAGCGGGAAAGCTATTGCTGTGAGAAGAGTGATTGAGAATCGAGGAAAAAGAACTGCTGGGGTAGACGGAGAAATCTGGAACACTCTAGAACTTAAATCTCAAGCAATTACTAACTTGAGGCAACATGGTTATAACCCAGCTTCTCTTAGAAGGATTTATATACCTAAAGCAAATGGACAACGTAGACCTTTAAGTATACCTACTATGAAAGATAGAGCCATGCAAGCTTTATATAAGTTGGCGTTAGAACCAGTTGCGGAGATAACAGCCGATAGGCATTCTTATGGTTTTAGACCGGAGCGCTCAACTGCAGATGCAATACATCAATGTTATATTGTACTATCTACAGGAAAATCTGCTCAATGGATATTGGAAGCTGATATTAAGGGGTGCTTTGATAATATTAGTCATCAATGGCTTCTTGATAACATCCCAATGGACAAAACTATATTAAAGAAGTGGCTAAAAGCTGGATATATGGAAGCTGGTAATATCTATCCTACTGAAACTGGCACTCCGCAAGGGGGCATAGCATCGCCATTACTTGCAAACATGGCACTGGATGGGTTAGGTAAATTATTAGCTAAAAAGTTTCCGATAAAAATATCCTCAAGAAAGCCAACTCATAAGATTAACTATATAAGATACGCAGATGATTTTGTTATCACAGGCAGATCTAAAGAGCAATTAGAAAATCTTGTTTTGCCGATAGTTGAACAATTCTTGCAAGAGCGAGGACTTGAACTATCAAAAGCTAAAACTAGAATTACTCATATTGATCAAGGCTTTGATTTTTTGGGGCAGAATGTACGCAAATATAATGGCAAATTCCTTACTAAGCCATCTAAAACTAGCTTACAAACTGTCATAAGAAAAATAAGAAAAGTGGCTAAAGATAACAAGATGATTAAACAAGTTCTATTGATTACTATGCTCAATCCCATTATCAGAGGTTGGACATTGTACCATAGACATATAGTTGCTAAAGAGAGTTTTAGTAAATTAAGGCATGAGATATTTAAGATTTTATGGCGATGGGCTAAACGTAGGCATCCAAATAAGAGTAGTAGTTGGGTTAAACATAAATATTTTAAACTTATAAATGGCGATACTTGGAGGTTTGCTTGTGAAGGTGTCAAACCAAAATCAGGTGAAAAACCAGTAATCTATAAGTTAGTTGACCCAGCTAAACTTCCTATTAAGCGACATGTAAAGATTTTATCTGAAGCTAATCCATATGATAAAGAATGGGATGGTTATTTTGAGAAAAGATTAGGACATAAAATGTATAACTCTTTAGCAGGAGACCAGACATTGCAAAAATTATGGAATAAGCAAGAAGGTAAATGTCCGAATTGTAAGCAAGTAATAACTCTAGAAACTGACTGGGATATACATCATATCATTCCAAAGTCTAAAGGTGGAGATAATAGGAATTCTAATTTAATGATGCTTCACATTAATTGTCATAAACAAGTTCATAATCCGAGATTCAAATAAAATTCTTTATGCACAGATGTTGAAGCTGGTTCTAAAGAAATTGGGCTTAAAGAGGCTTGAGCCGTATGACGGGAAACTGTCATGTACGGTTCTTAGGGGACAGAGAAAATGGCAACATTTTCTCTATTACCCCTGACTTCCGCAGATTTTTTGATATTAGTTGTTATAAGTGGCATTAGTAAGGAGGTGAAGTGGTACTCTCGTTTTGTTGTGCCTAGTAGATATTTTATTATTGACTTTAACTGCGATGTTGTTTATTATTTAATTAATTGAATATAGCCCCATATTTTATAGCCCTAATATGTACATACGTCGTAAAAAAAGTCCTAATAGTCCAAGGCAATCTATCCAAATAGTAGAAGGTTATCGTGATAGTAAAGGTAACGTCAAACAGCGTATAGTACGTCATTTAGGAGTCTTCGTAGATGAAGTAGAAGAAGCTAAATTAGTTGCCCTAGCACAAGATTTGATTGCCAAGATTAAAGCTGAGAGAGAAGCTGCAACTGGGCAGGGGAATTTGTTTACTGATGATACTAACAAGGTTAAAAGAGGTCGTCCAACTAACAAGCAGTTAAAAGATATTCTACCTGTTAATGAAGTAAAACTAAATGAGGTTGTAGAAGTCAAGCGAGTTGTTGAAGGAGTGCATCAAATAGGGGGGCATGTTTATGATCAAATGCATTTTAACCAGTTACTAGCAAGGAAACGTGACGCTGGGATGCTGAAGGATTTAGTGTTAGCCCGTATGGTAAGACCAAATAGTAAAAAAGGGATAGTTGAGTATTTAAGCGATCAATTTGACCAGCATCATGATCTAGATGCTACTTATCGGATGATGGACAAATTACATGAGCAAATACCTAAAATTAAAGAATTATGCTTTAAAAACACCCTAACCCTGATTCCTAATAAAGAGATTAGCCTAGTATTTTTTGATGTTACTACACTATACTTTGAATCAGTAGAAATAGATGAGCTAAGAGCCTTTGGCTATAGTAAAGATCATCGCTTTAATACTACCCAACTAGTTCTTGCCCTAGCAACTAATGAGGATGGATTACCACTTGGCTATGAGCTGTTTAGTGGTAATACCGCAGAAGTTAGCACCTTAATTAAATCAATTAACAGCTGGCAAGCGTATCTTAAAGTTAAAGATGTCTGTTTTATTGCTGAGCGTGCAATGTTTAGTAAAGCTAACTTGCAAGCTCTCGATGAAGGTGGTTATCGCCCGACTTCCGCATTTTTTAATAAGGCATAAGCTTAGAAGGCTCATAGTGCTAGGATTTTTAAAATTTAGGCACAACATTATTTTGTTATTTTAAATATATTTCAGCATGGTCTGAACGCTTGATGTTAAAGGTTTTATAGATTTTTCTAGCTTCGTTTTTTATTGCACTTGGTAGTCTATAAAGATCACCAGTCTTTGTATGTCTTAAGATTGAAGCCTGTACTGATATTAATAATTCAACGATGTTAGTTACACTGATCTTTTGGGTCAGAGCAACCTTGTATTCTATAGTCTTAAGCACTGCAAAACTCATATAACACATCGCTATGTGTGCTTCTATCCTTTGTTTAGTCCAGTGAAAAATTGGACGCATTTGTAAATTATGTTTATTGATTCTAAATTGCTCTTCAATTACCCATAATCTAGCATATTTTGCTATTGCTTCATGTGGAGTTATAGTTTGGTCATTGGTGATTACCCCATGTATGCCATCCCACAACGCATCCTGCTCTATCTTCTCTGCGTCAATATAGCTCTTGCCATTTTCACTAGAAGTATATTTTTTTACTCCACTATTAGATATAAGTTTTTTAGTACTACCAGACTCACCAATAGTCTTATTAATTTTATCTAAAATTTTTTGTCGCTCCTGTGCATCATTAATAGCCCTTTTAGATTTATAACTGGTAATTAGACGTTTACCATCATGCTCTAGATCGGCAATCCAAGTAAGATCATTGCCTATAACAGTAGGCTTATAGTTTTCCTCTGATAATATTTCTTCTTTCTTTTCTTTCTTGAGTGTTTTAAGCTTTGCTGCCACAATATAACGATAACCACCTTCATCGAGAGCTTGCAAGTTAGCTTTACTACTCATCTTCGAGATAAATATGAGCAGAAATTATGCTATAGAACGTGAGTATTATGCGACGAGTGGAGTGTAGAATTAAATTCTCGTTACTGACTACATGTATGAACCTCCTGTAAAATGCAAGAAAAAAATAACATCTAATAGCAAAAATGCAAATGCATACATGTATCCGGCTTATAGTTAATAAATTATGTGTAATTTATCCTACAGCCCTGATGGAATTCGCTGGCTTACAAATTTACTATATACTTATCATTTTATCGGCTTCAAAGAGCCATTGTAGTCATCAGTTTTTTTGTAAGCTAAGGTTTGTCTTATTTACCATCAATATTATTATCTCACGCATATTCCGGGTTGGAATCTCTTACATATTCTTTGTTTACCTATTAATTAATAAACCACTATTTATTTTATTTTATGTTAATTATAATAGCTCTGTGCTACAAACTTTACTCTCTACATAATCATCCCCTGACCTTAGTACTGCAAACACCACTCTTGCCAGTTTATTAGCTACAGCAACTACTGTTTTATTATGTCCATTTCGCTCAGATAAATTAAACATCCACTGCGTAAATTTGCTAAAATCTTTTTTAGATTTTTGTTCTTCCGATGTAAATCTTATCTTGGCAGTTAGTACAGCTCTAGCTCCTTGGATCAATAGAGTACGCAAGTAAACATCACCTCGCTTGCTAATTCCAAGCAACTTATCTTTCCCTCCACTGGAATGCTGCCTTGGCACTAATCCAAGCCATGCCGATAATTGCCTACCATTCTCAAAACTTGTAGCATTACCTATTGATGCTATTAAAGCAGTAGCAGTAATTAAACCAAGACCAGGTATAGCTGTTAATCGTTGATATTGAGTTAAGTTGCTAGCTATTATTTTTAATCTTTTTTCTATCTCTTTTATTTTTTTGTCATTATCCAAAAATTCCTCTTTCAGTTCACTAAATGTTTGGTAACCTAGCTGACTCAAATTTCCTTCATCTAAAATCTCAGTTAATTTTGTTACAACCTTATTGATCCCTTGAGGAATAATAAAACCAAATTCATGTAATAATCCTCTAATTTCATTCGCAAGTGCCGTACGGTTTTTTACCAATCTCTTTCTTACCCGATGAATTGACAAAATATCTTGTTGTTCTACAGTTTTAATTGGTACAAACCTCATATTTGGTCTTGTTACTGCTTCACATATAGCTTCAGCGTCAGCTTGATCGTTTTTATTAGTTTTAACATACGGTTTGACAAATTGTGGAGCCATTAGTTTTACTATATGCCCCAATTTAGTTATTTCTCTTGCCCAGTAACTAGCTCCGCCGCAAGCTTCCATCCCTACCAAACATTTTGGTAAATTAGCCATAAATGTTAAAACTTGATCTCTCATTAATTTTTTCTTTAATACCGTCTTACCATTTTTATCTACACCATGAATTTGGAAAATTCTTTTTGCAATATCTATACCAATTGTGGTAACTTCCATCTTAGCCTCCTGATTGTTATTTTAATATTTAATATTAACTTTAGAAGATTAGCAACTGCTTTTCATTCTGTATATCAGGAGGTCCATACCATTATTTTATCATTTTGCAGATTTTGTCATTTGGGGCATCGTTAAATCAAATAAATTGAATAAATTTTGTTGAAACTCGCTTAATTTTGGTAATCTTATAACTTTGCAACCCTTGATTGTGTAATATAAAAAACATACTTTATCCAGCTCTCTTAATGCTTCCTCAATGGTCACATTATATTTACCATCCTTGGTTACGCCGCAACCTTGTTTCAACTTATTTTTCATATAGTGCCATATTTTTAATGCCAACATACAAACAAATACATGTCCCTTCGTTCTGTTGCTTTTCCTTAAAAAGATCGGTCTTACTTCGAGTAATCCTGTCTTCATACTGCTAAAATTCGATTCTACTTCATGTAAATTATGGTAAGCTTTATCAACCAATTCTTTACTCATCAGTTTAATTTCAATCTGTGTTTCAATCGCATAACAACCATCAAGAGTAAACAACTCTTTTTTCTTATCTTGATCAATTTCAACCACTATTTGGTTGCCATCTAATTTTAGGTTGATAAATTTATCTATCCGCCATTCTTTGGCAATTTTTTGAATATTATTTAAACCAAGTTCTGGCTTTGCTTTCTTATGGGTTGATACATATATATTACGCTCTTCAATCTTTGCAACCAATTTTTCAACTCGGGTATTCCTATCAAACTCAACTTTTCGGGCTATAGAACCATTTTTCCTTAAAATATATCTTTTACCATTACTGGTTACTTCGCATAGCTGTTCTTCAAAAAAACTATATTGCAAAACTCCGCTTTTCTCTAAGCTTTCAATCTCAACTTTACTTAAGGTTGTAATATAGTCCCACCCTTCTTTGGTCAGGGCTTCTTTGCCTGTCCCCTTAATCATTCCTTTATCACCAACAAAGACTATATTCTTAATACCAAAATTAGATTTTACTAGCTCAATCTGCTCATAAATGGTAGAAGGATCAGCACTATTACCCTTAAAAACTCTAACAGCCAAAGGTTCGCCATGATCATCAGTTAATAGACCAATCACTATTTGCTTTTTACCCTTCTTTTTATCCCGATTGTACCCATATTCCGCAAGTTCATTCTCTGTTCCTTCGAAATAGCTGGAAGTGACGTCATATAAAAGCATAACAGGCGGCTTGTTATTTTTCTTTTGATAAGTTTTAAATAATTTTAATTCGATCTTTTCTTGGTTCTCTTCTAACCATTCTAGAGCCTGATATAAATGGTTTTCATCAAATGAATCGACAGATAATACATCAGATATCGCATGCGATTTCGCCCATTTCACGCTGGAAAGTCTAGACCCTTGGTGAGCAAAGCGTGCTAAAACCAAAAATAGACTCAATAAAGCTTCTTTGCTTCTAGTACCAAGAGCCTTAGTAATACCAATTTCATCAGCAATTCTTTTTAGTAGAAAAATAGTCCCAAAACTTTCACCAACCTCAGGAACACCATCTAAACCATCAAATTCACCTTTCAGCATCTTCTTAAAAGCCTCAATGCGTAAATCATCCCAGTTAGTTAAGTTAGCTAGGGTTTTATTTAATACTTTCCTGTCTTCGCGATAAGAGGTACGAAGCAATATTGCAGGACGAGAATTTCTATTTGGAACAGTTGTAATATACATGAAAGAGATTATATCTCTAAATTCCAGCATTGTTAAATAAAAAATATCATTTACATGACTACAAATTTATCGCAGGATTCTTGTAAACCTTACTTTCCTACCTCTTCAAACACTTCTCCCTCTCGAAGATAAGTTACTAAACATTGCACGATCAGCAATAAAACAGACATCTTTAACTTTAAGATACGCTTGCCAGCTGTTAATTGATTTAATTAAGGTGCTAACTTCTGCGGTATTACCACTAAACAGCTCATAGCCAAGTGGTAATCCATCCTCATTAGTTGCTAGGGCAAGAACTAGTTGGGTAGTATTAAAGCGATGATCTTTACTATAGCCAAAGGCTCTTAGCTCATCTATTTCTACTGATTCAAAGTATAGTGTAGTAACATCAAAAAATACTAGGCTAATCTCTTTATTAGGAATCAGGGTTAGGGTGTTTTTAAAGCATAATTCTTTAATTTTAGGTATTTGCTCATGTAATTTGTCCATCATCCAATAAGTAGCATCTAGATCATGATGCTGGTCAAATTGATCGCTTAAATACTCAACTATCCCTTTTTTACTATCTGGCCTTACCATGCGGGCTAACACTAAATCCTTTAGCATCCCAGCGTCACGTTTCCTTGCTAGTAACTGGTTAAAATGCATTTGATCATAAACATGCCCTCCTATTTGATGCACTCCTTCAACAACTCGCTTGACTTCTACAACCTCATTTAGTTTTACTTCATTAACAGGTAGAATATCTTTTAACTGCTTGTTAGTTGGACGACCTCTTTTAACCTTGTTAGTATCATCAGTAAACAAATTCCCCTGCCCAGTTGCAGCTTCTCTCTCAGCTTTAATCTTGGCAATCAAATCTTGTGCTAGGGCAACTAATTTAGCTTCTTCTACTTCATCTACGAAGACTCCTAAATGACGTACTATACGCTGTTTGACGTTACCTTTACTATCACGATAACCTTCCACTATTTGAATAGATTGCCTTGGACTATTAGGACTTTTTTTACGACGTATGTACATATTAGGGCTATAAAATATGGGGCTATATTCAATTAATTAAATAATAAACAACATCGCAGTTAAAGTCAATAATAAAATATCTACTAGGCACAACAGAACGAGAGTACCACTTCACCTCCTTACTAATGCCACTTATAACAACTAATATCAAAAAATCTGCGGAAGTCAGGAGATGCTAGAGTTATTAGCGTTGTAGCGGTATCAGTAAATTTATCGTCTGCTTCATCATAAGTTTTTAGTAAACGATCAATTTCATATTGACGATCTTTTAATTGTTGTTTTTTTCTTTGAAATTCTTCTGTGCTAAGTTCTCCATTGAGTCGCAAATCTATTAATGAATTTAATCTATTCTCATTTTCGGTATGTTCTTTCTTTAACATAGAGGTTGCTTGGTCATGCTCAGTTTTTTTTAGCTCATTAGTGTTTCTTAGGTATGCAAGGGTCTCTTTTAGCATTTCCGGGTCTTCTTATACCTATTCTTTTAAAAACCTCTTCTATTTGCTTTAAAACCTCATCTTCCCTTATATATATTTTCTTGTCTAAGTTCTGTGGATCCCAAGTAGCTAAATATATCCATTCATCCACTTTACCGTTTGGATATGTTTTACTATGAATTTCAGATGTTACCATTTTGCCAGTTACAGCACAGGTGATTAATCCTCTAAAGAGAAAATCTTTCCCACCATATTTGAATGGCTTCTTCTTCCAGCCTAAACGTACATCTTTACATGCCATAAAAATCTCTCTTGTTATAATAGGTTGATAACCATGTGACCACATCTCTCCTTTTACTCTCATTTCACCGTAATAAAATGGTTGTTGTATTAAACGATGTATAACAGTTTTATTTAGGTGACAATTCTTTTTACTTCTTAAGCCTAATTCTTTAGCCATGTTTACCATAGACCTAAGAGTATAGATCCCGCTCGCATATTCTTCAAATAGTTTTGTGATAATAAAAGCTCTAGACTGATCAAGAATTATTATACTATTGCCACTTGCGTCTCTGCTATTTAGATACCCAAGGGGTGCTGGACCTATCCATTGTCCTTTACGTAATTTATGATCTAGACTCCTTTTAACGTTATCACTTAAACTATCAACGTAAGATTGTGCCATTAATACGTTCATCCCCCACATTAGCCTTGCATGGGATTGAGAATCTTTGTTTATTACATAACCTTCTGTTCTAAAGTGTAATTCTATTTTACCAGCTTTTATTGGTTCTTCCAATAATGAAATTTCTGAGATTCTTCTTTGTACTCGATCTACTTTATCAGCAACTATAGCAATTGTTTCTCTATGGCTTTTAGCAAATTTGATCATCTCTTTAAATTGTTTGCGATCACCTCTGCTGGAAGATTCGATAATTTCAAAGATTTGGATAATTTCTAGGTTTTTGCGTTGGCAATATTCCAACAATCTGTGTTTTTGTGCTTCGATAGAGTGTCCTTCTTCTTGTTCTTTTGTTGAAACACGAACTAAAATTATGGCTTTTTGTGCTGAGTTTGTCATATTTTTCCCTTTGATAATAGTAATAATAAATTAGAGTTTAAATTAATAAGTATTATGCATTCAGAGATAGATCAAATACTGGATAAGTCAAGTTGAGTTTGCATTAAATTATCCAAGTAACCCCAGTATTAGAGCCAAGTGTAACATTTTTTTAGCATTAATAATTTTAGGTTATTGTAAAAATAATTGTTTTAACTCGTATCAGGAGTAACTTTATCAAGTGCTTTGTCATAGATACCCCTATTTAGCTATTTTAAGCCTCGCACAACGCATTTTAGTATTCTTGCGTATTTTTGGAGTACTTTTGATTATTACTCTCCAAGTCTAAATATGGGCTTTTTTATTTATATGGGTTTGCTTTAAAATAATAGATAAGTTAAAAACTTAACCGAATACCACTGTTTACATCGATCCCCTTATTGATATTCTGTATCAGATATGATACAATTGAGTCATAACAAATAAATTGTAGTGATCTTATGGCAGCTAAACGATTATTAGTGTCTTTAGACGAAAAAATATTTTAATAATGGTTAAAATCTGATCAAAAAACTATAATTCATTTAATTTTTTAGTTTGGTTTGGCGGGTCAATAGTTCGTTACAATTTACATATTACCAAGTTACACTATCATCCTAGTTTATCGGCGGGGATTTGTGCTTTGGATTCCAAGATATAAGAAACTAGTAAATTATTCGAAGCTATTTCTATGTTTTTGTCACCTAATTCAATGTATTTTACTATAGTCGGTGTATCTTTTAACTAATACTTGATTATATCTACTTTTTTACTTATGCAAATCCTCTAAAACCCGCTATACCTTCGAACTTTCGATAGTTGTGGATTTGTGTCTTGAACCCCAAAATCCAACCTACACAACTACAACTCACTAATACCAAGTAAAGGCAATGATTCTTCATTATATAACTGGTGAATTTCTTGTATCATTTCTAGCTTAGTTGTTGAGCTAACATCCTTGCTTTTTAACAAACATTTTATACTGTCTAGATGATCATGAAAACTAGAGTCTATTGTTTGGTCGATCTTTAATGCTTCTGTGGCTTGTAATTTGTTTTTCTTTAACAGTTTATTTATACCTTTTAGTAATTCATCTCCTATGTTGTCATCATCTAAATATATTGTAGTGACAGTGTTATTGTGTTGTAAGACTTGTGCTATATATTTAGCTCCTTCATCTCCTATGTTGTTATTCCCCAAATTTATTTTCTCAACATTTTTTCTACTTATAGTTTTTTGATAACTTTAATAAATTTCATATATTTACCTCATCAAAAGAAAAAAGAGTGGATAACAAAGTCCCATATTAGAATAACTTTGCAATTATTCTATTAGTAATTTTAGAAGATACTAGACTAAAGTCAATGAAAGTTTTTTATTGACTTTGGTTATAATTATGTGTTTTTAATTAAATAGTTGAAGGCAGGATAGGTTGTAGTTATGGATAATGCTAGTTTCCACAAGTCCTAAAAGACAAAGGAGTTGATAGAATCAGTTGATTGTACCATTATTTTCTTACCACCGTATTCACTAGATTTAAATCCTTACTTTTACCCTGTAATTATTTTTTAATGTTATTGACAAATTAAAAAATAACTCTTGACTAATACGGCGTTTTGCCGTACCATCTAATTATCATATTGATAGGGCTATATGGCAAAAAATAATTCTAAAACTGTTAAACAAGAATATGTAAGATTAGAAGCAAGAATTGCCCCTGAGCTAAAACAATTATTTATTAAGGCAGCAGAAATTCAAGGGACAAATTTAACTAATTTCATTGTCTCTAGTAGCAAAAAAGAAGCGGAATCTATCATCAAAGAGCATGTTCTGATTAATCTAACTTTAAAAGATATGACGTTATTTGCCCAAGAAATTATCAACAATATTGAACCCAATGATAAGCTAAAAACTGCAGCAGGAAGGTTTAAATTATCTATTACCAGCTAGCACATGAAAAATCAGTTTTATGTTACCTCTTTTGATAGATCATACACTCTACTCAACTTTGATTGTGGGGTAGAGTATTTAAACAAGTATTTAACTAATTATGCTATCCAAGATATCAAAAGACATTTAGCTTCAGTATTTGTATGTGTGTCTAATGATGATAACGATAAAAAAGTAATTGGTTATTATACATTATCTTCAAGTTACATTGATATCACTAAGTTAGACAAAAATTATATAAAAAAGCTACCACATTATCCATATCTTCCAGCAGTACTTATTGGAAGATTTGCTATAGATAGAAATTATCAAGGTAAAAAAATAGGTGAATATTTATTAATGGATAGTCTTTATAAAGTATTCAAATCAGAAATAGCGGCTTTTGCCGCTATAGCTGATGCTAAAGATTCCAAAGCAGCAAGTTTTTACAAAAATTATGGATTCATTCAGTTTATAGATACTCCTAATAAATTGTTTTTACCAATGACTGTTATAACAAAGATTTTTAGTTGAGGTAATACGGGTATTTATAGTTATAGCTACTTATCTTCAAGATGGATAGGATCAAAATTGTGCCATAAAACAGGCTTAGTATGCGGTGTATGGGATAGAAAATTAAATTTCTTTACGAGATCACTTTGATAGCTATAGGTAATGTGACCTTTTTTATACTCATCTTGTACCCAATCTCCTCTAGCATAAGAGCCAAATAAAATAATCATCGCAATCTTATGCTTTGATACAGCGAGAATTTCTTTGACGATATTATCAAGTCTTTCTTGAATTATCAGGGATCGTTCAGGTAAAACAGTTTTCATATATTTGTAATGCAGCTATCTATAATGTAGATTACTACAATCGGCATAGATATTGCAAAAAGAATTTTGCAAATTCACCTATATACAAGAAATCTTTTCTATAACATTTAAGATTTCATTTGAGTACCGTAATATTGTTGCAAGCAAAACATGATCTTTTTTGGTGCAATAGATGCCTTTTTAATTGCATCAATATTATTTACTATTTTGTAACAAGGTCTATGAATTACACAAGCCCAAACTCCCTTAAGAATCATATACTTCATAGTTCTCACCAACAATAGTACATGCATTTTTCTGCGGTATCGCTACTTGTATTAAGCTCAAAATTAAGTAGGATTTTACCATTTCTTCCCTCGGATTCTGCCATAGTAACAGCTTCTGCAATTTGATCTATATTGTACTCAGTATCTATAGGCATTTTTATATCTGCCATAATAAAACTCTCTATCATTTGTTTAAATATTTGCTGTCTATAGCTTACTGGTTCACTATACACCCAATCTCGTAAATGATAAAATTCAAATTGTACATTTTTCTCCATTGCGTCAGTAAAGAAAGAGGCTGGAAGTTGTTGCCCAGACATTAAACCATATTGCAAAAATTTACCACCAGGATTAACTGCTTTTAACAGTGTTGCTCCTGCATCACCACCAATTGCATCTAAAGCATAATCAACCCCTTTGTTATTTGTAAATTTTAAAATAGCCTTAGTGATATCTTCTTCGTTTGAGTTAATCACTTTCTTCAAACCAAGTTGTTCCAGTTTAACTTTATTCTCAACACTCCTTACAATTGAAATCAAATCAAAACCCAAGCTTTTAGAAAAACCAGCAATAATATGTCCACAAATTGAATTTCCAGCATTTATTACAAGAGTGTTACTTTTATCAATTTTTAATTTATCAACTAACATTAACCAGCAAGTAAGAGGGTTAATATATAATTGTGCTGCTGTTCGATTATCAATTTCATCAGGTATTAAAATAGCTTCTTGAGCTGGAATAATGTTATATTCTTGCCAAGTACCTTTTCCTTTTAACGCCAGTACCCTTTTACTAATTAGGTGATTATTATTAGCATTACTAGCAACACAAACAGTTCCAACTCCTTCAAAACCAGCTATTTTAGGGAACTCTACTCTGTCAGGATATCTTCCTCTAATAGTTAGTAAGTCCGAAGGATTAATAGCACATGCATGCATTTGAACTAATATTTCATTATCCTGAAGTGTTGGTATTTCTAATCTAACAATTTTTAATACCTCAGACGGATTACCAAACAAATTATACATGACTGCTTTATAGGTTTGGGGTAGGTTAAAATTCTTCATAGTCAATTTCTTACTCTATTTTCTATTTAATCTCTAAATTTTAAAAGATGAATATTTTTAAAATTATACCCCCTGTTTTTTGTTGTGGCTTTCTAGAGTCTCAGTTAACAGCAATTATCTTTTTAAAAAAATTAAATATTTTTTATCTGTATTTTATCTCAGTACAGGACAAAGAGATTAAGGAGAGAATAAAAAATAGTAGATAATGCGTAGACAAAGCTCTATTACTTAGGTTGTTAAAGACTTAAGAGGCAAGAGAATGATTACAGCGTTATCACAATTAATAGGAGACTACTTTTTTAATAGTTTTGCAAGTATAAAATTAATAGAACAAATAATATTAGGATTACTGCAAGTGAGAGATGTAAATCTTACACAACTTGCCTTAACGATAAAAGGAGACAAGCAAGAATCACGCTATAAGAAATTACAGAGATTTTTTGCCAAATGTGAATTATCATACACATCCTTAGCCAAGTTACTGGTTAGGTTGGCTGGAATTGATGCTGAACAATGGTTATTAGTGCTTGATCGGACAAATTGGAAATTTGGTAAGCTTGACATCAATATTTTAGTATTATCTATTTGCCATAAAGGCATTGCTATACTAATTATGTGGGATATGTTGCCAAAAGCAGGAACTTCTAATAACGTTGAACGTCAGCAATTAATGGAAAGGTTTATTACTGTATTTGGCATAGAGAAGATGTCAGCATTGCTTGGGGAACGGGAGTTTATTGGTGATTTATGGCTAAAGTTTTTAGCTGATAAAATGATACCATTTTATATTAGAATCAAAGCCAATCTTACCATTGGTAGAGCAGAAGATGAATTAGTTACTGCTAATCATTTAATTAAGAGGTTACAGAATGGTGAATATATGTTGTTTAAAGGAAAAAGATATTTGGGTAAGAATTATAAAGAACCTAAAGTATCTGTAGCGGCATTGCGTAATGATCAAGGAGAATTAGTAATCATAGCTACCAATGATAACCCTAATATAGCACTAAATAATATATAAAAAAAGATGGGAAATAGAAAATCTTTTTGCTTGCCTTAAAACACGAGGATTTAACTTTGAAAACACCCATATAATACATTTAGATAGAATTAGTAAATTGCTTGGTTTACTTGCTATAGCATTTACTTTTGCTTATGTTGTGGGTCAATGGCAAAATTCTATCAGACCCATAAAGCTTAAAAAACACGGTAGAAAGTCTATCTCCTTATTCAGGTATGGCTTAGATTACTTGCAGAGAATATTTTTGAATATTGAAGAAATGATGGAAGTTATAACAAAATTTATTAAGCCCATAACACCATACTTTACTTCGATTATCACCTTGTTAATCTCTTTGTCCTGTACTGAGTAAATTTTGTTGAAACTCGCTTAATTTTGGTAATCTTGCAACTTTGCAACCCTTGATTGTGTAATATAAAAAACATACTTTATCCAGCTCTCTTAATGCTTCCTCAATGGTCACATTATATTTACCATCCTTAGTTACTCCACAACCCTGTTTCAACTTATTTTTCATATAGTGCCATATTTTTAATGCCAACATACAAACAAATACATGTCCCTTCGTTCTGTTGCTTTTCCTTAAAAAGATCGGTCTTACTTCGAGTAATCCTGTCTTCATACTGCTAAAATTCGATTCTACTTCATGTAAATTATGGTAAGCTTTATCAACCAATTCTTTACTCATCAGTTAATAGACCAATCACTATTTGCTTTTTACCCTTCTTTTTATCCCGATTGTACCCATATTCCGCAAGTTCATTCTCTGTTCCTTCGAAATAGCTGGAAGTGACGTCATATAAAAGCATAACAGGCGGCTTATTATTTTTCTTTTGATAAGTTTTAAATAATTTTAATTCGATCTTTTCTTGGTTCTCTTCTAACCATTCTAGAGCCTGATATAAATGGTTTTCATCAAATGAATCGACAGATAATACATCAGATATCGCATGCGATTTCGCCCATTTCACGCTGGAAAGTCTAGACCCTTGGTGAGCAAAGCGTGCTAAAACCAAAAATAGACTCAATAAAGCTTCTTTGCTTCTAGTACCAAGAGCCTTAGTAATACCAATTTCATCAGCAATTCTTTTTAGTAGAAAAATAGTCCCAAAACTTTCGCCAACTTCAGGCACTCCATCTAAACCATCAAATTCACCTTTAAGCATCTTCTTAAAAGCTTCAATACGTAACTCATCCCAATTAGTTAGATTAGCTATGGTTTTATTTAATACTTTTCCGTCTTCGCGATAAGAGGTACGAAGCAATATTGCAGGACGAGAATTTCTATTTGGAACAGTTGTAATATACATGAAAGAGATTATATCTCTAAATTCTAGCATTGTCAAATAAAAAATATCATTTACATGACTACAAACTTCATGCCAAAACCACTGCAAACCTGATTCTTTAGGTGTTTTAAGCACTTTTTCGTCTAGAAGATGAGTCGTGAGTTATTAACTAAGCATGATGAGAATTATTCTCCAGCCTCACCTACATAGTACCCTTGTATCTTAAATATTGTCTTTAGTGAATAACTATAAGATACTTAAGAAAACTTAAGTAAGAAAGCTAGTATACAGATAGTACCCTTAGGACAAAGATCCTGCATTGTAGATAAGTAACTAGCTTTCTAAATACTCATAAGAGATCGGACGGTATTCTTAGGCCATGAAACTTTGTATTCAATAGAGCCTGTATTCACAAGGTTGATCCTTGAGTATTCTATTAACTATTAATATAAAAGGTAACTAATGAATAGTACAATTTTAGGTATAGATATCTCTAAAGCAACATTTGATGTAGCATTACTTCATAATAATAAAACAAAAACTGAAAAATTTGACAATAATTTACAAGGATTTGGTACATTAAAACAATGGTTATTAACCAATAAAATTGATACCGTGCATGCTTGTATGGAAGCCACAGGTTGTTATGGAGAAAAATTAGCACAATATCTTTATGATAATAACTTCAAGGTGAGTATAGTTAATCCAGCACGAATCAAAGGTTTTGCAACCAGTACGTTATCTAGAGTTAAAACTGACAAAGCAGATTGTCAGTTAATTGCCCAATTTTGTAAAGTTATGCAACCTGATTTTTGGCAACCAACAGCGGTTTATATCAGAGAATTACAACAATGGGTAAATCGTTTAGATGCTCTAATTGCTCATAAGAATCAAGAAACTAATAGGTTGGAAAGTGTCAGTGATCTTGTTAAAGCAAATATCCAAGTTCATATTGATTTTTTAGATAAACAGATCAAAGAAGTAGAGCAAGCAATTAGTAGACATATTGAACAACATAAAGACTTAAGTGATAAAAGTAAGCTTCTTGAATCAATTCCTGGAGTAGGAGACAAAACAATAGCTATAGTACTAGCTTTTTTAGGTAACATAGAAGCTTTTGATTCTGCAAAACAAATTGTTGCTTTTGTTGGTCTTAACCCTAAACCAAGACAATTTGGTTCTTCCGTACGTGGAGTTAGTAGAATATCTAAGACAGGAGATGCAGATTTACGGAAAGCTTTTTATATGCCTGCTGTAGTTTCTATGAGATTTAATCCAATTATAAAAGATTTTAGCCAACGTTTAAGTAGTGCAGGAAAATCTAAAATGGTTACAGTTGTAGCTGCTATGCGTAAGTTGTTACATATTATTTATGGTGTATTGAAAAATGAGACAGTTTTTAATGAAAATATTATTTAATAATAAATTTTTATAAAATTCCTAAAAAATTGTTGACACTCAAGACGGTATCTACATTTTTTGTATAACCACTATTAATATGGCTTCCAACCGTCATTGCGAGGAGGCGATGGAATCGCCAACGCGGCAATCTTGTTATGAAGTAGGGACAAGCATTACTTCAAAAGATTGCCGCGTCGCCGCTTTTTCGAGACTCCTCGCTAATAGACGTATCTTTTAATAATTCTAAAAAACTTGATTATCGAGTCTTACATCAATACTTAAGATTAAATTAGTTTCTGTTGAATCAAATTTATAGTGTCCTTAATACCAAAAAGTTTAATAAAAGACCCCAGCCTTGGTCCTTCAGTTTGCCCAAGTAATATTTGATATAATTCTTTAAAATAATCTCTTAAATTATTATAACCATGCTTATTACCAATATCATAAATTTTTTCTTGGATTTGCTCGGAAGTAATATCTCCCGGCAAAACATTTAACATAGCAATAATTTCTTGTAAGATAATTTTTTGCTGATCATTAGGAACTAAATAGCACTTATTAGCTTTAATAAAGTCATTATAATAACGAGTGGCAAAATCTGTCAAATGATCAAGGTATGGGGCATTTTGTTTCGTTGCACTCGGGGCGTACTTACTGATAAATCCCCAAAGTACCGATTTATCTTCAGGATTGCAAACCGATGCAAGGTTTAGCAATAAGCTAAAACTAATGCCAAAAGTTTCGATATTAGGCACATTCCCGTGATGAATATGATGTACTGGATTCGCAAAACGCTTTACTTGATCTAGTTCTAAATGATATTTTTTATTGAAGGTAATATATTCATCAACATTTTTAGGTATCACATCAAAATGTAAACGTTTGGCTCTTGTTGGATTTTGGTACATAAATAACGACATACTTTCCACCGGTGCATATTGCAGCCATTGATCAACAGTAATGCCATTGCCTGTAGATTTAGAGATTTTCTCTCCGCTTTCATTAAGAAATAATTCATAAAAAAATTGTACTGGTGGGATTCCCTCTAAGATTCGACAAATCCCAGAATATAACCCAGCATTAGGCATATGCTCCTTGCCATACATTTCATAGTTAACTTGCAAACCGGTCCAGCGCATACCAAAATCAGGTTTCCATTGTAGCTTACAATGTCCCTTTGTCACAGGAACTTCCACAAACTTTCCTTCATCGTCTTTATAGGTAATAGTAGCGGCTAAGCGATCGATCTTTGCAATAGGTACTTGTAGTACAATACCGGTTTTTGGACAAATTGGCATAAAAGGTGAATAAGTTGCCTGTCGTTCTTCTCGAAAAGTTGGTAACATTAGAGCCATTATTTCATCATATTTGTCTATGACTTTAAGCATCATCTGATCAAATAAACCGGATTTATAACATTCTGTACTACTAAAAAATTCATATTTAAAGCCAAACCTATCTAAAAATGAGCGAAGCTTAGCGTTCATATAATGTCCATAACTTTCACATTCACCAAAAGGATCGGGAATAGATGTTAAAGGTTTGCCAATATGTGATGCTACCATATCAGGATTTGGGATATTATTTGGGACTTTACGCAAACCATCCATATCATCAGAAAAACAGATAATCTTAGTTGGGATATTGGATAGTTGTTTAAATGCTTCTTGCACCATTATAGATCTAGCAACTTCTGCAAATGTACCTATATGTGGTATCCCTGACGGTCCATAACCAGTTTCAAATAATACATAACCTTTAGCTGGAGTTTTGCTACCCAGTTGATCTAATATTTTTTTTGCTTCTAAAAAAGGCCAAGCGTTTGATTTAACGGCATTTTCTAAAACATTTTCTAAAATTTCTAATTCTGACATCTACATATCCTTATAAATTATCTCTTGAGTTTTTGGTAATATTCCTAGACAATAGCGACTTAAAAAAATAATATTTACTTATGCTAGTTTCTTCTATTGTACATTTTCTTCGCAAAGATAGTTTTAGAGTTTTACATATAACCCTAGTGTGTACGTGCATCTTTGCCTTATCTTTGGCTTATTTTGTCGAATATATATTACATTTTTCACCTTGTCCTTTGTGTATTTATCAAAGATTTCCATATTTATTTATAATCAAGATTTCAGTTGTAGCGATTCTTATCAAGAAAATAAGCAAATATACTTTATTTTTTATCGTTCTAAACTTATTAGGTGCTTGCATATTAGCAGGCTATCATAGTGGAGTGGAAAGAGGGATATTTGAACCAAGTAGTCTTTGTTCAACTTTAATCCATATTCCAAAGCACTTATCCATCCAAGATATTAAAGAAATATTTTATAGCCAACCTATTGCAACTTGTACAAAACCGGCAGTTAAATTATTTGATATATCTATGACAGAATGGAATTTACTACTAAACCTATCTTTATTATTTACCGTACTCTTTATTTGGTTTTATCCTAATCCCAAATCCGAAAATTAATACTAATATAGAGGAAATTTGACTAGCACTAAGTATAAATCTTGAAAAATATAATAATTATGCAAATATTTTACCATAATACCCTACATTTTTTGTGTAATCGTCATCGCGATGCACCTATAGACACCACAATCGTCATTGCGAGGAGCTGCGACAGCAGCGACGTGGCAATCTTTATGCAATATTACGCTTCACTTCACTAGATCGCCACGGCACCTAAAGGTGCCTCGCGATGACGATTACACAAAAAATGTACTATAATATTTTACATACTTGGATCAAAAAGAAAATTAAATTCTTTCCAGCTATTGTAACGCTTAGGGTCTAGATTATTAATAGGACTTGCTTGCCATACTGCCCTCATTGCACTGTCAGATAGAGCGTCACAAGCTATTTTTGTTATGTTTGGGCATATTGTTTCTTTAACTTTTACTTCTTTGACACTACCATCTTGATTTAAAGCTATATACAAAGTTACCCGTAGCTGCTCAAGGTTTTGTATCCCAATAGGTTTGCTCCATACTCTCTCTATTTGTTGTTTAATTAAAGATATTTCACTGATGGAAAGAGGCAATGTTTCATCGTAAGGACCTTTTGATTCTTGGGTTTCTTTATTTTCTTTGGACCTAGCTTGTTTATTTGATTTTGCACTCGACCCTTCAGATGATTGTTCTAAATTTTTAAGCAAAGAATCTAAGTCACTTTTATTAGGAATTTTCTTTTTTTTCTCGAGTGGCTTCTTTGTTTCTACAGGCTTTTTATCTTCTATAGGTTTCTTCTCTTCTATAGGTTTTGTATCTATAACCTTCTTTTCCTCGATAGAAAGCTTGTCTTCAAGAGGTTTCTTTTCTTCTAGAAGTTTCTCTAAAGGTTTCTGCTCTTCTGTATCATTAGGTTTGCTTTGTTCTACTTTTTTTGTATCTTGATTTTCTATAGCTTTTTCAGACTGTTTTATCTTATTGGGTACATTAGATTTACTATTAATTGGTAACATTTCAAAAACTATTACTTGTTCTTCAGGAGATTTTTTAAATAATGATGGAAGACCAAATAAGAAGAAATATATTATTAGTAAATGAAGTACTGCGGAGCAAATAAAAGAAATAGAAAAAATATTATTATTTATATTATTATTTTTCATTATATTTAATATTTGAAACTAGTGCTACCTTAGAAAAGCCTGCTGCATGGATTTCAGATACAACGCTAACTACCTTGCCATATGGCACATTTTTGTCGCCTCTTACAAAGATTCTAATATCTTTTTTTTCTTTTGTAATATTAGTTAGCTTAGTAGCTAAATTTTGTCTCTCTATTTTAGATTCCAATAAATATAATTCTCCTTTATTGTTAATACTAATCACTAACGGTTCATCTTGTCCTGACAGTGGGCTAGAAGTTGTTTCTGGTAAATCAACATTAATACCGGACACTAGCATTGGAGAGGTTATCATAAAGATGATCAATAGCACTAACATGACGTCAACGAGTGGTGTAACGTTGATCTCACTGACTAAATTACGTCTAGATCTTTGATTGTTTGAATTTGGTAATTGTATAGCCATTACATTTTTCCTTCATCTATGGCTCTTGATAGTATAGAACTAAGCTCATTAATGAAATCATCAATTTTGTTATTAATCTTAATTATTTGTGAAGAAAGGTAGTTATAAAAAATTACCGCCGGAATTGCTGCAAATAGACCTATTGCCGTGGCAAGTAGAGCTTCTGCAATGCCAGGAGCTACGATAGCAAGTGAGGTATTTTTTGATGCTGCAATAGATTGAAAACTATGCATAATCCCCCAAACAGTACCAAATAACCCTATAAATGGTGTACTAGAAGCAACAGTTGCCAAAAAACCTAAATTTTGCTCTAATCTTTCAAGTTCACGATTCCTTATCAAGTACATAGATTGTATTATTCGCTCTTTATGGCTAATTTTAAGTGCATCAGTGAGGTTGTTAGGATTTTGGCGTTTACATTCGTTCATAGCTGCTACAAAAACTGCGGCAAGAGGATTATTCATTGTTCTTTTAATAGTTTCATATAACTGATCTAAAACTGCTCCAGACCAAAAAGTAGCTTCAAAAGCTGCAATTCTCTTTCTTATTTGAACTAAATGAACTATTTTATCTATAATTATTGTCCATGCCCAAATTGAAGCAATTACCAAAATTATCATAACAGATTTTCCTATAATATCAGTGGATGATATCATAGAGAAAATTGATGAACCACTTTGTGCTGTAATTTCTACAACGTCATTAATATTGTTATGTGTACTCATTGGATGTAACTAACCTTCATTGCCTAAATATTGTTTCTGTATATATACTCAGCTAGACCTTCAAGAATTAAGGTTTCCGCGACCTAAAAATTTCAGCTGCTTCGTTACTCATGTACGCACAGCTAGCTCTTCTTGAAGTTATACCATTTCTGAAAACTAATCATCACGTCATCGTACTTCATGATCTCCGCTCCGGTACTCGACACTCGTACTCCGAGTAGCAATTTAGTTTTGGGAAATGGTATTATACGATGGTACCTCTGGCCGGACTTGAACCAGCACGCCTTTTGAGCTGTAGATTTTGAGTCTACCGTGTCTACCATTCCACCACAGAGGCATTAGACTTCCTGCAGAATTCTACTTTTGCTGGTAATTTGTACGTCGATCCGGTACTCAAATCCTCACGTACATTTGAGTACGCTGTGGGTCGAGGTTCCGTGTCTCCTACAAATTCCTCAGCAAAAGCGAATTTTGCAGGAAGTCTATTAAATCCCTAAAAATTAAATCATATTTTTTTAAGTTTTGTAGACAAAATAGCAATATCTTTGTATCATGTAAATAACTAAATTGCCTTGGATTAAATTCCGTTATGAATTCGAGAACGGAAATAACGATCTATAAGACCATTAGATAGAAATGTTCACACAACCTAAATTATCCTTGTCGTATTTGTTACTTTAATCTTGACAAAGTGATAAGAAGCATAGTGAATTATAGTTAATTTTAATTAATTAAAGTTTCTTATGAAAAATATATTCAAACCAAAACCAGTTTCTGTTAGTTACAAGAACATAGACCTTACAAATCCTAAAGAAAAAGCAAAATTAATGACACAGCTAAGAAAAAAGAATGTCGATGCTCTTGATTTATCTAATAGTAAGGTTCAATTGGACAAAGAGATATTAGAGGCTATTATAGAAAATCCAATTTCCGAGCTTGATTTATCTAGTAACAATTTGGGAGATAACGGAGCCAAGGTAGTTGCAGGCATTATTCAGAATAGTACTGAGCTTAGGCATCTAGATTTAAGTAATAACCAAATTGGAAGTGAGGGCATGAGAGCTTTGTCATCCGCTTTTGATCATAATAAAACTGTTACTGATCTTGATCTATCGAATAATGATCTAGGAAATGAAGGAGCTAAAAAAGTTGCAACACTTCTTGCTAATAATTCTACTATTATTGATATAAATTTAGATAGTAACAAAATTGGAACAGACGGTCTGTTACATTTACCATCATCTCTTCTTAATCGAAACACTACTAATATTTCTTTAGCTTCTGCTTATATTCCAGAAGAAGCTGTTGCACGTTTTGCAAGAGCGTTACAATACAGCGACAACGTACACTCAATTAACTGTGTGGATAAGGATACAAAGGAGAAAGATTCAAATGAGATAGAAGTGTATGCTCAAAAATTATTTGATACTATAATTAAAATTAGAGATTCCAATGGTTTTGATAAAGAAAGTCAGAAAGAATTTAATAAACTAGTTTGGGAATGTATTGTACCACATCCCAAGTGGAAAGATCTTTTTAAGGACTTAGTGACAAACTCTAATAAACCTTACTTATTTGACCTGAATACTCTTGATGCAAACGGAAAGCCAATGCAAGACCAGGTTTATAATCCTGATCTAAAAACTTTTCTTTCCAATCATAAATCAGCAAAAGAATCAAAAGCAGTGCAACAAGGCGAGCTACCTCCACTAGATGAGAAATGGTTCAACACAACAGTAGGAGTAGACGCTCTGTCATTAGAGAATGCTACTGCTCAGAATGTAACAGAATCATTTTTGACATCAGTAGCAGGTAATGAAGGCGTGAAAGGAGCGTATGCACAGCTTAATGATATTCCAAATTCGCCTAATCTAGCACAGAGAATGCAGGAAAGAAATCTACGAGAGTATAATCTCGTAGACACACTTACTCCTAGTCTAGAAGAAGGGGCAGAAATGCGTACAATAACTGGAGATCATTTTGACCCACTAACGATGACAATTTTAGGTAATGATGACCCCCTACTAACTAGGACAATTGTTCATGATCAAGATGTACCAACAACAGCTAGATTATCGTCCGTTACTCCTAAAAAAGCTACACTAGAACATAAAGATAACCCAAAAATGCAAGCAGAGGCAAAAAAGCTGGGAAAAACTATGTTTCCACATATGGCTTCCCCATCTCAAAGTAATGCTACACCCAATACACCCAATACAGGCAAAAAACATGGGCAATCTAGTGGTTTTAAAAGATAACTTAATAAAAACTCATAGGATCGATATCTACTTTTAATTTTATAAATCTTACATTTGACATAAGAGTATTGTATGCCCAAAAAAACTAAAAAGATAAAAGATGATATAGACAAGGGTTATCTAGCTGACTTGGAAGATAATGAAGATAATTTACCTAAAAATAGAAGTACTAATAATAATGCTGAAAGTACTAAAATTTATAATATTTCTATTTGGAACGAAATGAATGCAGCGGATGGCAAGATACATGAGCTGAAACTTGCTGGTAATGCTAATAATTCTGATAGTGTTAGTGAATAATAAATATTAATCTAGGAAACTAAATTATAAAATTTAAATAAATATTTCACAATTTTCTTCTTGAAAAGAAAAGGTATGAAGCTTATACTATTATAGTATAAATAATAACATGATTCATGGGGTTTCTTATGATTGATTACACAAAGACTTTTACTGCTACTCAGAAAACATATGATGTCGGACTGAGAGAATACATGCTGAAAGTCTATAATTATATGGCTTTAGCTCTTGTGCTAACTGGAGTAATGGCTTTTGCTACTATATCATTTGAGCCATTAACTAGGCTTTTATTTCAAGTTGAAGCAAATGGACAGTTCATGGGCTATACCGGTTTGGGAACGTTGGTAATGATTTCTCCCGTGGGAATTGCTTTGTACTTTTTTATGGGATTTGGTAGGATGAGTCTAGATACTACTAAAGTATTGTTTTGGGTTTATGCTGCTTTAACTGGTATGTCTTTGGCATCTCTTGGGTTTATCTATACAGGAGAGTCAATTGCTCGAACTTTCTTTATTTGTTCATCTGTTTTTGGTGCAATGAGCCTTTATGGGTATACTACCAATAGGGATTTGACATCAATGGGTTCATTTCTTATCATGGGGTTATTTGGTCTTATCATTGTGTCGCTAGTCAACATGTTTTTACAAAGCTCAGCTATATATTTTGCAACGTCTCTCATTGGGGTTGGTATATTTATGGGTATTATTGCATGGGATACTCAAAAAATTAAGTCTATGTATTTTATGTCTGGAGGTGGAGAGTTAGGACAAAAAATGTCCATAATGGCCGCTTTTAATTTGTATTTAGACTTTATTAATTTGTTCTTACATCTTCTAAGATTCTTTGGTGATAGAAGAAACTAGTATTACAGTTGTAGTTACTCAGGGCAGTTTAAAAATCCCAACTAATGATAGAAAATACTAAATTATAGAAATAAATAGTTGTCATCGCGAGCCACAAAGTGGCGTGGCGATCCAAATAAACAGCAATTATCTTTTTAAAAAAATTAAATATTTTTTATCTGTATTTTATATAAATAAAAAATATTATTGATTAACAACAAATACACGTTTTTGTTGAATAAGCTTATGGCAAACTTCCAGTAATTTACGCATACAAGCTACTGTCGCAACTTGTTTAGGTTTAAAATTATTAATAAGTCTGTCATATAAAGCTTTTAAATATTGAAAGCCATTTTTACCTGTTAGTACTGCCATATATAGTGCATCTCGTGGTATCTTTCTGCCTCCTCTAATGAATCTTCGACCTTGTTTATTACCACTATCTCGAGCATATGGCATTATTCCAACCATAGCTGATAATTCGTTGCCGCTATAATTTTTATTTCCCAACTCAGGTAAAAAACTAATTAATTTACTAGCTAGATATTTGCCAATGCCAGGTACAGTTTCTAATATTTTTGTTTTTTCTTGTAGTTCTTCTGATCCATCTATTATCTCATTTAATTTATCATCAATTTTAGATATTTCCTTTTGTAAGCATCCCATCAATGTTTCTATGCTTTCTTTGTCAATACCATCGACACTATTATGCAACCTCTTTTTTTCATTACTAAGCATCAATACTAAATCTTCCCGTCTTTGCTGATATCTCTTCAAATTTTCTGATTCAATTTGATGTATATAATTTGCTGTAAGTTGCATCTTATCACCGTAATACGCTAATTTAAAAGCATCTTGCTTGTCCGTTTTACAAAAATTTACTGACTTACTAAATGAATTAAAACTATAGGTATTTACCTTATGAATCCGTTGCTCATTACTATATAATTTTTGGCAAATTTCATCCTCGTAGCCTCCTGTGGGTTCGCACACTATTAGCTCAATTTTTTGCTCTTTTGTTAATTTTATAAGCTCTTCATGACCTAAATTATCATTTGCAAAACGATGATATTCCGGTTTACTGTTTGAAATATATATACATACATCAAGCCATTTTTTACTTACATCTAGACCTATTATTTTTTTCATAGTATAATCTCCTTCATCTTATTGTGCAAGGCTACTGTACTGCAGTACCTTCTGCAATTTGTTCAAAGCAAACTTAACGATAGAGGGTACTTATTCTGTTCACGACTATTTCAGTCTAGCTTGCTTCAAGTCACCCTCTTACAACTACTTATAACATGTTTTTAAGATATAAGCTTGCTGTTTTATTTTTTGCCACTGCAACTTTTGGATTGCCGCGTCGCCGCTTGCAGCGGCTTCTCGCAATGACGATTTAAGCCTTACAACAGTGCTGCTTCGCAATGACGATTTTTTAACTTTCAACAGTTGTGGGGTGGGGGCATCGAAGGTACGGCAATGTTATATCGAATTCAGGATATTCTAGTAAAACTAGTTTTTATCGTATAGTTTTTGTTAGGACCTAAAACTTTATAACTCAGTTCAAAAGAATTCTTATTCAAGAATGTGTAATTAGCTTGATAAAAATCCAAGTTGCATTGATGTGTACCTTTAGCCTGAACTTTATCCTGAAAAGGAGTATTAGAGATAAAATGTAATTGGTAAAATAAAGCATTGTTATTTTCATTAACAAAATATTTAACAATTTTGTTTTGCTCTAGAGAGTATAGATACTCCTTAAAAGCTTTCACCCTATTGGTATTACCATAATATTCAACATCAAGCTCCTCTCTATATAATATACGTGAATGAGGTAAATATATATGTTCTTTATCTTCTATAAAGTAAGCGATTCCTTTAGCTGTACCATAATTGCCTAAAATTCTTGTAATAGCATATGTTCCAACTAGGTTGTGAAATATATTTAAGTGATTCTCTAAATTAGTTCTCGCAAATGCTTGCTGGGAATTCGCGTACTCACGCACTTCATGTACGCCTAGCCTGCTCATCGCTTGTTTATTGTTCTCATTCATAGGATCATTTAAATCTATTAAATCATTTGAGTACATTTCAACCTAGCAATAGCATTTTCTTTACCAATTATGGCGATAATTTCAAAAATACTTGGGGAAGCAGTCATGCCTGTTATTAGAGATCTAATGGATTGCATGATATCTGCAAGTTTAATATTATTATTCTTGGCTATTTCTTTAAATTTTATTTGAATTGACTCTTTATCAAAATTTTGTAAATTCTCTAATTCCTCAATAACTTGCTCTAGCAAATTTTTATCACAATTCTTGATTATCTCTTTGGCTTCCTCAGAGTAGATAATAGGAACGTTAATCAAGTAAATCTTGGCTAGTTTAGCTAATTCGACTAAATTTGTGCTTCTTATCTTCAAGTTTGGCATTGCTTGCTTAATATAGTCCGTTTCTTTCGTGGTAATTTTATAAGTTTTTTGCAAACTCTCACAAATCATTTTTGTTAATAGCGTAGTATCAAGCTGACGTAGATAATGAGCGTTTAAATTATCCATTTTGGCAAAATCAAGACGAGCAGGTGATTTGCCAAGTCCTTCAAGGTCAAACCATTCTATAGCTTGTTGTCTTGAAATAATCTCATCATCTTTGTGACTCCATCCTAACCTTAGTAAATAATTACACAAGCTCTCGGGTAAATATCCCATATCTTGGTATGCTTTTATTCCAAGAGCTCCATGTCTTTTAGATAATTTTGCCCCGTCATCACCATGTATTAACGGTATATGTACCATATGTGGTACATGCCAACCAAAGGCTTGATAAAGTAGGATTTGGCGAGCAGCGTTAGTTAAATGGTCATCCCCCCTGATAATATGGGTAATCTGCATATCGTGGTCGTCCACTACTACCGCCAACATATAGGTGCTACTTCCATCACTACGTAACAGCACCATATCATCTAGGTGGGAGTTTTCAATAGTAACATCCCCTTGTAAAGCATCATGGATAGTTGTATAGCCAGTTCTTGGAGCTTTCAGCCTAATCACTGGTTCTGTGGATTGGTAACCTTTTGAAAAGTTAGAAGGATCAGCATCTCGCCAAGGGCTTTGAAATAAAAAATGTTGTTTATTAGCTATAGCATTATCTCGCTGTCGATCTATTTCTTCTTGAGGCGTAAAACAATAATAAGCTTTTCCTTCATCTAGTAATTTCAGAGCTGCTTTTTTGTATAAATCATTTCTTTTAGACTGAAAAACCACTTCACCGTCCCAGTCTAAACCAAGCCATTTCAAACCGGAAAATATAGCATCTACTGCATCTTCGGTTGATCTTGTTTTATCAGTATCTTCAATTCGCAGTAAAAATTTGCCATTATGGTGTTTGGCAAATAAATAATTAAACAATGCTGTCCTTGCCCCACCAATATGCAAGAAGCCAGTAGGGGAGGGGGCGAATCTAGTAATTGTAGTCATAGTATTTCCTTTATAACCTCAGTTTTGGATTAAAATTAAAAATTTTAATCCAAAACTGGCTAGAATAATTTAAGTTCTTCAGAAAAATGCATTCTTGAAGCGGCTGCTACGAATGCATTTTAATCTATTATCGCTAATAATCTTATTTTTATTGATATAAAAATAAGATTATTAGCAAATGAAATATTTAACAATCAGGCATCAAACCGCTTTAAACCTGATTGTTTACATTCTCATTCCAATTTCGGATTAATGAAATTAATCCGAAATTGAGGTTTAAAGTTAATTCAGAGCGAGTTCTGCAAGAGGTCTAGTTAAATAAGCAAAATAATTTACCTCTATATCATCACTCAACTGCCAACTTCTATTGACGATATTATAGGTTAAGCCCTTAAGCTCTTTAAGCTCTATGTTATTTTTACTAAACATAGAATAAATTTCAGATGGTTTAAGAAATTTACTATGGTCATGGGTTTTTTTTGGTATCCAGCTAAGCACGTATTCTGCCATCAAAATAGCTAACATATAAGCTTTGACAGTACGGTTAATTGTTGAAATTATAATCATGCCATTTGGTTTTACTAAACTAGCTAGGTTTTTTACAAAATCACTAGGATTGTCTATATGTTCCATGACTTCTAAACATAGTACCACATCATACTGTTTGCTATTTGAGTATACTAATTCCTCAGCAGTTGATTTAAGATATTGTATATTCAAATTTTCTTCTTCAGCATGCTTCATCGCAATATCTATATTACTTTGTAGTGCATCTATGCCAGTGACTGTGCCATTTAGTTTATAGAGAGCAGAGGTAATTAATCCCCCGCCACATCCTACGTCTAAAATATCTAATTTTGAAGGTAGTACTACATCATCATCTATATTAAAATGCTCTTTTATCTTATCTATTATGTAACCAAGGCGAATAGGATTTATTTGATGAAGAATTTTAAATTCTCCATCTTCCTCCCACCACCTGCTAGAAATTTTACTAAACTTTTCTAGTTCTATTTGATTAATAGAAGATTTTGTAGACATATTTCTTCACTGGTTATAGAATCCATTCCTAATATACCACAAAAATCATGAAGCGCTAAGTGCTATTCTCAAATTATCTACCAAAAATCGTATAAAATGACTATAATAATATTAACTATAATTCTAATCAGTCTAATTTTTGCTCCTCTTGGTTGTATAAGCTTATGGAAAAAATATATTTATTTTGGTGATGGTCTTTCGCACGCAAGTTTACTTGCTGGAAGTATTAGTATCCTTGTCCATTTGCCTGTTGTTTATTCAGGACTAGTTGTTGCCATTATATTTGCTATCTTGGTGTTTACGTTAAAACATAGGTCAGGTGGTAGTAGCGTGGTAATGTTAATATCAAGTTTTATGTTATCTTTAGCCTTAGTAGTAGGTTATATGTACCCACTACAGATTAAGATCACTAACCTATTATTTGGCGATATTTTATCTGCCTCTTTAAATGATATATTAACCTTATCAATTATACTTATATTCGTTATTTCTTTCGTTTGGTATTTCTATAACCAGATTATTCTAATTGTCATTAATAGAGATATTGCACAAATTAAGGGGGTGAAAGTAAGAACGATTGAATTGGCATTTTTGTTACTGTTATCTTTATCAGTATTCTCGACTATTAAGATTGTTGGGGCATTACTCGTTACTAGTATTTTGCTGATTCCAGCTATGACCGCTAGGATGATTTCTAGTAATCCAGCACAAATGATTATCAATTCAGTTATCGTAGCTTTAATTGTAGACTTCCTTGGCTTAGTAGTGTCATTATATCTTGACATACCAATTACCCCAATAATTACGGTAATAAACACCATAGTTTATTGTGTATTCTATATAATTTCACGGGCAAATAAAACAGGATTTTTTAGATTATAGTCCAGGGTAATTTATAAAGTCCCAACTAATGATAGAAAGGTTTGTTTTTTAAAATGCATAAATGTCTATTAGCGAGGAGCCGCAAAGCGGCGACGTGGCAATCCAAAAGTTGCAGTGGCAAAAAATAAAACAGTAAGCTGTTTATTTGGATCGCCACGCCACTTTGTGGCTCGCGATGACAATTAGGTAGAACTTCAAGAATTAAGATTCCCGTGACCAAAGATCGAATCTGCTCTGCTACTCATGTACGCTACGCCGTGCGACTTTGCTACTGCCTAGCTCTTCTTGAAGTTATACTATCGTCTATCAACCCTTCATTTACGAGCAGTATAACAAAATCATCTTGAGACAATAAAATTATATAACCTATCTCCTACAGTTTGATGTGGAAGCTTAGTTGGATGAAAAAAATCAAAAAATAAATATTGTAGAATTTTTTCTTCATTACAGCCACAGTTATATGCAGCATCTAATCGACCTTTCAATAATAATTCTAGCAAATCTATAAAATTTTGATGATCAGCAATATCTGTAACACAAGTCTGCTCAGTATTGTATCCTTTCTTTACATAATCACTAATTAAGCTCTTAAATATACTTTCAATATCAAATAATTTTATTTTAATCTTAGGAAATTTCCTATTGAAGTCTTTAATTGCCTCTACTAACTTTTGATTAAAATCTTGTGATAAATTAGTAGCTAGCTTTTGTAAATCTGTGTTAACAAACCTTGGGATTAAGCCAATATCTAGAACGTTAGCTATTACTATGTATTGTAGACTACTGTTTGTAGCTAAAAATTCAATAGCATTGCATATTTCTGTTATACTTTCATCAACTAATGCAGTCGGATTCTTATTAAAAAGAGCAGCCATAATATCATTGCCACCAATCATAACAAATAGTAAATCTTCTGTGCTAATATCGGGATGGTGTCTAACTAAAGTACGGACTTGGTTTTTTAACTGAAAGTAATTAAATAATAAAAAATCAGGCACAGCATCTAGCATTGGAAACAGCATAATTAGTACCAATTTGTTCACTAAAATCATAATTTGTAGCTTTTATTCCCCCTTGCTTTATTAAATCGTCAAATGGTCTACCCAATTCTATAGATTTTTTCTCTAAGATCCAATGTTTTAATGCTGGAGTAATATTAAAACTCCACCCTGGTTTCATTGTTGTTCCTAACTTATCAGCTACATATTCTACTGCCATTGGACCATTGCTAAAAGATCGGGATTGATAAAATGGAGGGGCAAAATAAATCTTGTCAACCCACTTGAGAAAATGAAATTCTTCCTTTATTACATTTAATATACTATTCAAAGATCCAACAAATGCTCCATTATCAGATAAACTATCTCCTACAACATAAAAATTTTTATACATAAATGCCTCTTTATTCATGTTAATATTACATTATAACCACTTATAAATTGATTCACTGGTTAACTAATTTATTAGTCTAACATATTTTCCGACCATGCACAAAAAAAATTATTGTTCTATGATTTTCAGGGCAGTTTAAAAGTCCCAACTAATGATATAAAATACTAAATTATAGAAATAAATAGTTGTCATCACGAGCCACAAAGTGGCGTGGCGATCCAAATAAACAGCAATTATCTTTTTAAAAAAATTAAATATTTTTTATCTGTATTTTATATAAATAAAAAATATTATTGATTAACAACAAATACACGTTTTTGTTGAATAAGCTTATGGCAAACTTCCAGTAATTTACGCATACAAGCTACTGTCGCAACTTTTTTAGGTTTAAAATTATTAATAAGTCTGTCATATAAAGCTTTTAAATATTGAAAGCCATTTTTACCTGTTAGTACTGCCATATATAGTGCATCTCGTGGTATCTTTCTGCCTTCTCTAATGAATCTTCGTGTTTATTACCACTATCTCGAGCATATGGCGCTATTCCAACCATAGCTGATAATTCGTTGCCGCTATAATTTTTATTTCCCAACTCAGGTAAAAAACTAATTAATTTACTAGCTAGACATTTCCAATGCCAGGTACAGTTTCTAATATTTTTGTTTTTTCTTGTAGATCTTCTGATCCATCTATTATCTCATTTAATTTATCATCAATTTTAGATATTTCCTTTTGTAAGCATCCCATCAATGTTTCTATGCTTTCTTTGTCAATACCATCGACACTATTATGCAACCTCTTTTTTTCATTACTAAGCATCAATACTAAATCTTCCCGTCTTTGCTGATATCTCTTCAAATTTTCTGATTCAATTTGATGTATATAATTTGCTGTAAGTTGCATCTTATCACCGTAATACGCTAATTTAAAAGCATCTTGCTTGTCCGTTTTACAAAAATTTACTGACTTACTAAATGAATTAAAACTATAGGTATTTACCTTATGAATCCGTTGCTCATTACTATATAATTTTTGGCAAATTTCATCCTCGTAGCCTCCTGTGGGTTCGCAAACTATTAGCTCAATTTTTTGCTCTTTTGTTAATTTTATAAGCTCTTCATGACCTAAATTATCATTTGCAAAACGATGATATTTCGGTTTACTGTTTGAAATATATATACATACATCAAGCCATTTTTTACTTACATCTAGACCTATTATTTTTTTCATAGTATAATCTCCTTCATCTTATTGTGCAAGGCTACTGTACTGCAGTACCTTCTGCAATTTGTTCAAAGCAAACTTAACGATAGAGGGTACTTATTCTGTTCACGACTATTTCAGTCTAGATTGCTTCAAGTCACCCTCTTACAACTACTTATAACATGTTTTTAAGATATAAGCTTGCTGTTTTATTTTTTGCCACTGCAACTTTTGGATTGCCACGTCGCCGCTTTACGGCTCCTCGCTAATAGACATTTATGCATTTTAAAAAACAAACTTTTCTATCATTAGTTGGAACTTCTAAACTGCCCTGTATCAACTCTTCATTTACGAGTGGTATAGCTCTCATTCTTGGCAAATAGAACAATAGAAACTAGTTCTGCCGGATTGTTTTATTTTTCTTATTATTCCCTCGCAGTTTAGGCATTTTTGATTTTCTCGTGCATAGACCTGTAATTCTTGTTGAAAGTAACCAGGTTTACTATCACCGCTAACAAAATCTTTGAGAGTAGTACCTCCTGCTGATATTGCCTTTGTTAAAACATTTTTAATGGCTAATACCAAATTAGTTATTTCCTTGTTTGACAAACTACTACCCAGTCTGCTTGGGTGTATTTTAGCAATAAAAAGGCTTTCAGAAGCATATATATTACCAACACCGACAATAATCCGATTATCCATTAATAAATTTTTTATCGGAACAGAGCGATTCAATAATTTTGTTTTTAGATACTCATCAGACATATCATTTGACAAAGGTTCTACACCTAAATTTAGTAAAAATTTTTCTTGGGCGAGGTTTGTTGGCGTACTATAAATCATCCCGAAACGTCGTGGATCATTAAAAACTAATTTCTCGCAACTTGTCAAAGATATAACCACGTGATCATGCGTTTGTAGCCTATAATCACTAGGTTGTAAGGTCAGCCTACCAGTCATGCCAAGATGTACAATAATGGAATAATAATTATCCAAATCTATTAGCAAATATTTTGCCCTACGCCTTAAAGCTACAATTCTTGCTGACTCTACATTTGACTCTAACTGATCGCTTAATTTATAGCGTATATCATCTCGTCTCTTATCGAGTTTATTGATGGTAGCCCCTACTATTCGCTGTTCTAGGCAACGTTTTAATGTTTCAACCTCAGGAAGTTCTGGCATTTTTACATTTTAATACTATTAATAATTCATAATATAACATAATATAACACATAAGCAACTTAGCACTAAGTAATAATATGCAAAATAATGATAACCAATCTGATCAAGTAAATTTTGGCTTCTCAAAAGTGAGCTTTGATCAAAAAAGAGATTTAGTTAAAGGTATCTTTTCTAGTGTTGCTAATAAATATGATGTAATGAATGACTTAATGAGTTTGGGAGTACATCGTTTGTGGAAAGATGAATTTGTTAGGCAAATCCCCAATTTAAAATCAAATATATTGGATGTGGCAAGTGGTACAGGTGACATAGCTTTTAAAATAATAAAGCGAGCATCGGTAAAAAATGTATTAGTGCAGCTGACGATGTGTGATATAAATCATGATATGCTGGAGGTAGCACGTCACAAAGCTATTGATAGTAATATATTACAGGGATTAGAGTATGTCGTTGCTGGTGCAGAAAGCTTACCTTTTCCTGATAATAGTTTTGATTATTATACTATAGCATTTGGTATTAGGAATGTGGCAAAAATTGACAATGCCCTAAAAGAAGCATATCGAGTACTAAAGCCTGGGGGTAAATTTTTATGTTTAGAATTTTCTAAAATGGAATACGATTGTCTGAAGCAATTATACCAATTTTATTCGTTTAATATTATTCCTAAGATTGGTAAAATTATAGCAAACAATGAATCAGCTTATCAATATTTGGTGGAAAGTATTAATGTATTCCCAGATCAGGAGAGCTTTGCAATTATGCTAAAGGATGTCGGCTTTACTGATGTTAGTTATAAGAATCTTACTTTAGGTGTTGCTGCTATTCATAGTGCTTATAAATAAAAACAATAGTAGAAAATTAATAATAGTTACAATTTAAGAATGCTTGACTAATAATTTAGTATTAGTTTTAATAATATAAGTAGTTAACCAAACCATAACATGGTGAAATATAAAATGACCAATGATTTAGATAATGATGCTTCTAAGAGGGATTTCATTAAAAAAGAGTATGAAAAACTTGAGGGGAGGGTACGTAATGCCACTTCAAGGACGCAGTTAGCTTTGATTATAGCTGACTCTGGTAGTTTAGCTTTAATGGCTAGTCAGTTAGGGATAGATATTGGAATACTGGAATTAATAGCAACTGCAGTAAGTAAAACTCTTTATTATGAAACAACTGAGCAAATCCAAGTTGTGGATTTCAATGAAGGCATAAGATTAGCAAAAGAACAAGAAAGAATTGATAGAGAGTATAAAGTTCAAGGCATTTATAAAGCTTTTGATTCTTTTTATGAGGATTCTCTTAATAGGCAAAGGAAAGATAATGAAAGTTTACACGAAATCTTTGAAGCTATAAAAGCAGGTCGAGAACTTACTGAGGAAGAAAAGCAGAAATTTAGTAAAACACCTGAACAAATAAAAGAAGAAAACGCTCGTAGTAAACACATGCGGCTAACTAAAAAGCTAGCTAAAATAGAACGAGAACATCATTCTAATGAAATAAAGAAAATTGAGGAATGTGAGGAACAAGTTAAGCATTTATCAGAGGATCACCCGGAAAGAGTCTTGTTGGCTAATCAGAAAAAACATCATGAAGGTTACCGTAATTTAGTTAATAAGAAAATAGATCAGTACAAAGCATACAAGCAAGGAATAAAACAACATGCTTACAATATTTGTCTTAATAAAGAGTTAGCTGAGAACAATAGATGTAACGAAAATACAGCACAATTTTGGGAAGAAGTATTTCATAAGATATACGATGTTACTCCAGAGGAAATGGCTAAAAAGTTAACTCCAACGGAAAAACAGCCCCAAACTTTTATTACTTTGCTACCTTCGAAAGCTAGAAGTGCATTATCGTCAGAAAACCTAGCCGTTCTAGCATCTCAACAAGAGTTAGATACAAAACAAATAATTTCTGATTATAAGTTAGAGAAACATATGGGAATATTAAGTGCTAAAGAAAATAAGGACACTCAATTACAAAGAATGAATTCTATAAATCTTAATACCCCAAAGACTAAAGATCCTAGCAAAGGTATAGGTGGAAGAGATTGGTAATATTATAGCAGAATTAAAATATTTAAAGATAAATAATAGGTAGTATTATGGCAAAATCACCATCACAAAATAAACTCACGTCTGAACATCATCACCGTTGGGGAGAGTATTATTATGGATTAGCTGCTGACATGGAAGATCAGGATGCACCACAAAGCAAAATAGATGCAAGTTGGAAAATGGCTGCTATGGAATTTTGGTTTGCATTAACTTTAGGTAGTGAAAAAGCTCCTCTCTCCTTGTTTAAATGTTTTAGACAAGGTGTTGGTGTAGAGAAAGATCCTTATATGAGAGATCTCATGTATGGTGCAGCATTACAACTTACACCTCAGGACTGTGCTGATAAGGTCAAACCTGAAAATAAACCAATAATTGCTAAATCTATGCAACCTAAAATCGATGCACTAGTAAAATTAGTAAAACAAACTCGTGATCAGTTGCCAGTTGAGGGAGTGGATGTAAAAGTATTTAATGAGCAACTAACTAAGTTCAACCACGCCATCAAACTACCATCCGGCAAGTCACTACAGAGTTGTTTTATTGAGAAAAGTGCTAAAACTACTTCTAAAGAAAAAGATTTAAAGTCCAAAGCATTAGAATTAACAAAGAATCTGTCAAATCAGAATAAACCAATCACAACTACTATGAACCATGTACCTAGAAAGGCTACTAAATCTTCATCTAGAATTGGTTGCATTATATCATAAATATGTAATTTTACAACAGGATTAAAAAATACGCACCTTTTTAAAAATAAAAAATATTAAATGCTTTAAATAGTCAAAATTTTAGTTTAAAATAACTTTAGAACTAAAATATTATGGTTTATTATGGAATATGTTAATAATTATTGGTATAATTCAAGATACCAGTCTTGTGCATATGCTGAGAGGTTGCTTAATGAATTAATTTCGCTCAATGAAAAAGTAAAGCAACCAATAAACATGTATGAAGTCAAAAAAGGCATCTACTATGCTAAAAAATATCATGGCAGTCAAATGAGGCAGTCCGGTGAACCGTATTACTCGCATCCGATTGAAGTGGCTTATATGGTTGCCCAGTACACAGCCCTAGAGCTTCCACAATATTTCAGAACAGACATGATTGTTACTGCATTACTACACGACACCATTGAAGATACAACACTTACCGAAAAGATGATTGCCTATATTTTTGGTAGGCAAGTGGCTAGTCAAGTGCAAGACTTGACAAGAATTAAAATAGATAGAAAAATTAGTGCAGTAGAGACTGTAAACTTACTATTCTCTCAATATAAAAAGGATGTATTACATATCAAATTATTTGATAGATTACATAATTTGAGAACTATTAGTGCTAAGTCTCTCGAGAAAATTAAAAAGATAGTAGAAGAGACTTTGGCTCACTTCATACCTCTTTCTATATACCTTGGAGTCAATAAAATAACAGAGGAGTTAGAGAGATTATGTTTAACGGCTTTAATCAGTAATAACTTACTTAATTTAGATCTTTTTGAGGATAATTCCCTACTTCTTTCTCTAGGTTTCCAAAATGATTTAACCCAAATGCAAAACCTAAAATTGTAGGAACTATTACAATTAATATACCATAATTTCCAAAATAATTTGTTAAATAAACAAGTCCGAATGATGTTATCACATATATAAAAGCCCGAGACAAGGCATATAAGAAACTTGCATAAGTAAAACGCTTAAATACTGGGAAATGTTTATAGAAAATAGGCATAGCAGAAGAGTATGAAAGTGAAAACATAATAGTTACTAGTTGAAGTATAAGTAAATCAGATGGAGAATTTAAATTATTTAATAAATAAGGAAATATTAAGACGATAATAGAAAATATTATTAATTTAACTTTCAGAAGAATTAATGGATATATGTAACAACTTAAATAAGTCCATATTATAAAGCTCAAAACTTGTACTATAGAGATAATGAAATTATGATCTACTATTTGTTCACCACTATAACCAAAAGAACTTTTAAGAATATTGCTACAATGAAAGTAAATAAAATAAAAACATACTGGCCATGCACATTGAATTAAAAACAAAGAAATGGAAGATTTTATTTTAACCTTTTCTTGTACAATTGGATTGGACTCTATTGAGTCATGGTTAAACCCAGCTTTTTTAATAATATTTTTTACTCTACTTTTTGCATTTGCAAAATCAGGTGTTTCTCTAAGTTTAGTTCTAGCAATAGAACCTACTAATGCAATTCCTGCTCCAGCCCAAAAAGCATAACGCCAATTAAAATTTTGTTTAATAGCAAGAGATGCAACTCCTAAGGCAGCAAACCCTCCTAAACTAGAAAATATAGTGATCATAGATACAGCAGGATATTGTACTGGTGGTTTTGTTATTTCAGTAACGTATATTTCAGCTCCTATTACTTCACCCATTGAAGACATACCTTGAACCATACGGCATATAGTAACCAGTATAGAAGCGGTAATACCAATTTCTGCATACGTTGGAAGAGTAGCCATTACAACACAAGAAATAGACATCATAGTAGTTGTTACGACTACGGTAACCTTACGACCAATATTATCCCCTATCCAACCAAATATTAAAGCTCCTAATGGTCTTAAAACGTAAGTAGAACAAAAAGCTAAGGCAGTATTCAAAGAAGCTGTCAAGGAGTTAGAAGATTGAAAAAACAATTCATTCAACAATACCGCCATATGTACATAAAGCATCAGATCAAAATATTCTAGGAATGTCCCAATTGAAAGCAATCCTACCGCTTCTTTTTGTTCTTTCGTTAGGCTTCTTTATTCTTGCTGGTATCCTATCATTTATTCACTTTAAATATATTTATTAGTATTTATAAATACTGAAGATTTGGTTAATTAATAGCAAGAAAAAATAATGCAGAAAATTGAAATAATAAGTCTTGGTTGTAACAATATCACGGTTCTATAAACAAATTAGAAGGGAAAAAGAGATATTGCTAACCATCTGAGGTTAAAGAGATATTGGCTGTCAAAAGTGCATGACATGTTAGTAAATTATTAAAATAAAATACTAACATTGTTGTTATGTGGATCGAATGATTTAAAGAATTGGCTTCGCAAATACTTGCGAGGAATTTGCGTATTCACGTAAGTTGATCTACACTTGGTCGCTCACCCACTGTTTTTATTGTCCCTATTCTTCAAATCTTCGAGTATATTTGCCCTTGAATTCGATATAAGAATTGAGATTATACTTATTATAGATATATCTACCGCTATAAATCTCGTTTATGTTTATCAATCTCTAGGATATCATCATTTTCTAGCCCTTGTTCTATTGCATGTTTTTCAAACATTGATTGCATCATACTAATATCTTGAAAATTTTCTAGATACTCTTCTAGTTTATCAAGCTCAGTCATACAGCTATTCTTATCGCCCTGTTTAAGATGTAATTTGGCTGATTCTACTAGTTGCTGTAATGTACCTAAAACATCCAATTTCATTAGCTCCTTCAGAATCACATTGCGTAGCATAAATACACCTCTTTAATTATATATCATATTTCTTATGCTATGCTAAGTAGTTTAGATGTCAACAATTTAATTTCTATTGTAATAAATAATTATCTTTAAAGAGTGAAAGTTTAAACCAGTAGTGATATTGTTCAAGAATTCATTATTTCAATTTTCGATATTATTTTTTTTGATATACTCAAATGATTTGAAGAATTGGATTTGAAAATGAATGGTAAGCATGCTAGGTATACATATAGTATAATTACGCATGCGAATCCATGATATTTTCAAAAAACAATTCTTCAAATTAATATCTACAACACTAGATATCTTTGGCAAACTTGCTTATGCGCAAGGATTTAAAGAAGCCACGGAATCTTGACCCACAGCGTACTCAAATGTATGTGAGGAGCAGAGGTAGCACGAATAAATTACCAGCAGAAGTCAGGTGAGGCTATCAATTAAATCAGCCATTTTTTTTTCATCTAAGTCCTCAAAGAAATCATCATTAATTTGTACAACTGGTGCATTGACACAAGCTCCCAAACATTCAACTTCTGTAAGGCTAAATTTTTTATCACTTGTTAGTTCACCAAAGTTAATACCAAGTTTTTTTTTACAAATAGTTACAATTTTATCGCTACCCCTTAGCCAACAAGGAGTAGTCCCACAAATTTGTATATGATATCGTCCTACTGGCTTTAGATTAAACATGGTATAAAATGTTGCAACTTCATATGCTCGGATGAAAGGTAAATTTAGAAAATTTGCTACATACTCTATGCAGCCTCTTGGTAACCAACCATTCATTTGGCGTTGTGCAAGGTCAAGTAATGGCAGAATAGCACTCTTTTGTTTGTTTTCAGGATATTTCTTAATGATATTTTGGGCTTTTTTTAAGTTCTCATCATTAAAACTGAAATTTAGTGGTTCATCATTCATCGATCAATTTCTCCAAAAACAATATCAAGACTGGCAATAATAGTTACCACATCTGCCATCAAATGTCCTTTTGACATGAAATCTATACCTTGGAGATGGGCAAACCCAGGGGCTTTAATCCGACATCTATAAGGTCTGTTTGTTCCATCAGAGTATAAATACACACCAAACTCGCCTTTTGGTGCTTCAACAAATTTATATATTTCGCCTTTTGGCACATCATATCCTTCAGTGTAAAGTTTAAAATGATTAATCATGGCTTCCATTGATTCTTTCATTTTTTCTCTTGAGGGTGGTGCAATTCTAGGATCATCAGTTTTAATAGCACCCTTTGGCATTTTTTCAAGACATTGCTGTATAATTTTAAGTGATTGGTACATTTCTTCAATACGAACCAAATACCTATCATAACAATCACCAGATTTGCCAATTGGTATATCAAAATCTAGCTCATCATATACATCATACGGGGTAGCTTTTCTAAGATCCCATGCGATGCCTGAGCCTCTAAGCATTGGACCAGAAAACCCCCAATCCATAGCTTCTTTTTGACTTACTACTCCGATATCTACTAAGCGTTGTTTCCAAATTCTATTGTCATTTAACAGAGTCTCGACGTCTTCTAATTTTTTTGAGAATTGCTGAACAAAAATATTTATATCTTCTAGTATACCATTTGGTAAGTCTTGAGCAACACCACCAGGTCTAAAATAATTTGCATGCATTCTAGAGCCGGAGACACGCTCATAAAATTCCATAATTTTTTCGCGTTCCTCAAATAACCATAATAGAGGGGTAGTAGCACCAACATCTAGGGCTTGTGTTGTTATATTCAGTATGTGGTTAAGGATACGAGTAAGCTCAGAAAACATCACTCGAATAAACCCCGCTCGTCTTGGCACATTGCAGCCAAGCAATCCTTCAACTGCTAAAGCAAAAGCGTGTTCTTGGCACATTGGCGATACGTAATCTAACCTATCAAAATATGGTATAGCTTGTAGGTATGTTTTATGCTCAATTAATTTTTCAGTACCACGATGCAGCAATCCAATATGCGGGTCTGCTTTATTGATAACTTCACCATCCATTTCTAAAATTAATCTTAATACCCCATGGGTAGCTGGATGTTGTGGACCAAAATTTAATACAACACTTTTATTATTATCACCCACCTTGTTTTAGACCCCGGCAATTGTTAATTTTAATCGAGTATATACCAAAATTTTTGTCCACTAAGTAAAAAAATTATATAATATTAAAATAATAGTATTATTTTTCCATGTCCTCTATTAAAGCTTGCTCTCCATCATTGAGATTTTTTGGAGAATAAACTTTGTGGCTCTTTGTATCTTTTTTTTCGATAGAAGGCAATTCATAGTGAGGGGGAACTTCTAAGGTTTTATTGCGTTGTACCCTATACTCATCAGGACCAGGTGTCACTATACCTATTGTTTCTTTTACTTTTTTATTGCAGGCAGACAGTGTTACTAAGGTAGTAAATAACAAAAAAATTATACGCATATACCCTTCGCCTTTCAAGTGTTGGCGTTGTGGCACGATGGAATTTCGCGTAGGAACAATGGTTTGACTACGCCTAGCCAACTCTTGAAATTCATCTTGTATACTCTTTTGCTTTAAAGAATTGGTTTCTGTAAATATTATCGGGGAATTCGCGTGCTCACGTACTTCATGTATGCCTAGTTCGTTCACCCCTTGTTTATTATCCCCATGCTTCAAATCATTTGGGTACATATCAATCCTCTTTATAAATTTATATTTTTCTTAAAATCAAGTTCACGAATCCTATCCGCTTCAGCTTGCAATCGAGCGTGATTATATTCAACATCTTGTTGTTGTTCAACAATTTTCTTGGTCTTATAATAATCATGCAATAAGAATATTGCACCTAATGAAATGAAACTATCTGCTAGATTAAATACCGGAAAACTAAAATCTTTATAGTGAAAATAAATAAAATCAAATACCGCCCCATGAACAAAACGGTCGATCAAATTACCAATAGCACCACCAATGAAAAAACTACAACCAACAAAGCTTGGCATAGTCTTACATTTTAATAAGATATACCACAAATATGCTATAAGGGCAGAGTTAACAACTATAAAAAGCATATTACTATACTGATAATAATTTCGAAGTATCCCAAAACTAATTCCATAATTCCAAACATAAACCATATCTAAAAAGCTGGTTACTTCTAGTGTTAGACCAACTTTACCTCTTAGATAATTTATAAAATACCATTTTACTAGTTGATCTATAATTACTAATTTAACAATTATACGACTACTTTGGCGAATAATTAGTAATATTTTCTTAAATATTGATGGTATACGCATATTAGAATTTAATTTTTGATTATACTCTTCTTTGAAGAATTGTTTTTTGAAAATATCATGGATTCGCATGCGTAACTATACTACATGTACGCCTAGCATGCACAACTGTCGAAAGTTCAATAAACGTCATTGCGATGAGCGTTGTTAGCCCTAAACCGTCATTGCAAGCGAACGTACGTGAGCGCGGCAATCCATGAAGCTTGTCATATGGATTGCTTCGTCGACCTACGGTCTCCTCGCAATGACGTTTGTTGAACTTTCGACAGTTGTGGTCTAGCATGCTCACCATTCATTTTCAAATCCAATTCTTCAAAACAGAAGAGTATATATTCCTATTTGATAAAGTTTTTATTGAAAAAATACCTCAGGAAAAATAATCACATTAAGTCTTCTTTATTAATCCTTTCTAGACATATCTTTTCAGTCACTATCTTTAATTCCTCTACCCGGTTAATAAGGTAAAGTAATTGTTCTTTACTAATTGTATAATCTTGATCATACCTTGCGTCAACATAAGCATTTCGCAGTAACGTAAAGCAATCTTTTTGCTCCTGAGTCTCATGTGGAAATATCTTATAGAGATCGTAATGATGATTTCTAGCCCTATCGCCAAGTCCCAGTATATCATGTGACTTGGCCTTGTAACCAGTAAAAACTAACAGGATAGCATTATAAAAGCTCTCGGTAGCTTGGTGAAGCATAAAGGCTGCATTATTCAATTGTTCTATATCCAAACACAAATGAGCGAGCGACAGAAAGTCCTTAGCTTTTTTAAACCAATATTTAAAATCTTTCTCAGCTATTGGCCTGCGTTCCTGCCATGATAGTTCCTTAGCTTCAGACAGTATAAATTCACCACTATCATATAAAAGAATTCCCTCTTTCTTGATATCACTAAAGAAATACTGACCTTTTTCCAGTTGCTTATTTACCAACCTAATAGGTTCAAGTATCAGAGTAATTGGTGGTTTTTCATCTAATGAGAATTTTTTACCTAGCCTGTTCTCTATCTTATAGAGTAGTTTGATAGCTGGATAGCCAGCATATTCTCCATTCTTTAAAATCAACAAAAGATCAAAATCACTTTGATACTTATAATAACTAATATCTCCTAACTTCTCTATATCCTCTACCCAATCTCCTCTAGCATAAGAGCCAAATAAGATAATCATTGCTATTTTTGATTTGCCTACATATAAGATTTCTTTAATAATATTATCTAGCTTTTCTTTAATCACTAGTGAGCGGTCAGGTAAGGTAGTTTTCATAAAGCTATTTTTTTATCCTAGAACAACTATATACCAAATATTTAAATAATCAACAACAATTTAATCATAAATTATAAAAATAATTTATGATTATAATCAATAGTTGTTATCTGTATCATAATCAGTAACAATAAACCCCAGCATTCGGGATAAGAATTAACTAATTCTTATCCCGAATTGGCTTTAATATAAGGAAAGATGCATTCTTAAAGCGGTTTTGCGAATGCATTTTAAACCTTTCTAAAGCTAAAAACATGATTTTAAAAGATTAAAATCATGTTTTTAGCAAAATGGATTGCCACGCTCACGTACGTTCGCTCGCTAATAGACATATACGTCTATTAGCGAGGAGACCGTAGGTCGACGAAGCAATCTATAATTTCACCGAATTTGGGATAAGAATTAGTTAATTCTTATCCCGAATTCGCGGGAGTAGTATACAAGACATGAGGCAGCCTAGATGTCATCCCAAATTTGCATAAATCGCTACACTTCCCTAGAACTAGGCTCTTTTTTGATACCAACAACTAGTTTGGGGGATGGAGTAGGAGGAAGGGTTTTGTATCCATCTTTTGGGGTCATGGGGAGATTTTCTCCAATAGCTTTTGCTGCTGACTGTAACTTTGGAGGGAATTGTCCTTTTGTCGTATCAACGTTAGCAACAGGGTTAGACAGTAACTCAGCCAATTCTCCTCTATCAAGATTTTCCTTAATCTTCTCTAGCTGTTCGATGACTTCGTCTCGTTTTTTCTCCCTATCGTCATCATCCCAAATGTCGTTATCATTAATAAGTTCAATTAGCTCCTGATTATTTTTAACACCAGCCTTCTTAATAAGAGTTTTAAGAGTATTCTCATCAACAATCTTCTCTTCAATAAGCTTCACAAGATCAGCATGTGCAGGTTCATCATCATCATCATCAGCAAGTGCCTTACGCCTCTCTTCCATAGCCTTATCAAAGTTCTCCCCCATTGGGCTAGAAGATCGAGTAGGGGGTGTTTTTTGTTTTTTCTCTAGTTCTTCTAGCACTTCCCCTGATTCATATAGCTTTTTTTCTTCCCTAATCTTGCCTACCAGCTTAATTTCATCTAAGAAGTTTCCCCCTCCTTCCCCTTGTCCTTTCGTTGTTGAGGCTGTTACCTTTTTAAGTTGTATCCCCGTCTTAATTTGAGCAAATAAGTCTCCCCTCTCTTCCCCTTGTCCTTTCGGTGTTGCTACTGCTGCTTGCTTCTGATATTGACCTGCCGTAGGTTTTACAGCTGGTGGTGGAGCTGGCGGTAGAGGGGGCGGCGGTGGCACACTTCCCTTTGTTTGCTGAGTAGCTTGTGGCAATGGAGGAGGTGGAGGTATATTACTTACAGGTGGTAACGGTGGAGGCGGTGGTGGAGTAGGTACTGCCATAGCATTTCCTGCTGCTCGTTGAGTGGCATGTAAAGCTTCTATCGGAGGAGCTAGAGGTATATTAGTTGTAGGTGGCAACGGTGGTGGTACTGGTATAGTTCCCACTGCTTGCTGAACATCTTGGTTCTGCAACGGCACAGAATGTGTAGGAGTCGGTGGTGCTGGACGCAGTTGATCCGGCAACGGAGGAGCTGGAGGTATAGCAAATTCTGTTGCTTGCTGAACCTCTTGATTTTGCAACGGTGGAGGAGATGGTGCTTTACCTTTACCAGCTGTATGTGCTTTCCGTTTAGTTTCCTCTCTATGCTGAATATTTTGTGAATCCTGCAATGATGTATGGGGAAGGGATGAAGATGAAAGAGATCTTGTTATAGTGTTTTCCGCTGCTTGATGAATAGCTAGATCTGGCATCGACGTAGTACCCATAAGTGGCGGAGGTGGTGCTTGGCGTGTAGGTATCCGTTCAGGCATTGATGATGACAGGGCTTGAGATTGAGCCAAATCTTGGCTTGTAGACAATGGCTGTGAAGCAGTAACTGCAGCTGTAAAAGTGGACTCAAGCTCACTGCTTAAAGCTTCTACTTTGTTTAACCTAAGGTTTATTGGATCTCTTCCTTTAAGCTTTTCTAATTCTTTCTGCAACCTATTTTTTCTAGCTACTGTTGAATCTTCTATGTTTTTACCAGCGATCTCTAATCCCTGATCAACCTTTTTTAATATTTCATTATTGTGGGTTATGTTATCTTTTAAAATTTGTTCTGGAGTATTTACAAAAATATGCTTGATTTTTGCAGTAATTTTTTTAAGACCGTCTAGCCATGTTGATGGTAATTCTTCCCGCAATTCTGCTAATTCTTGCTTTATTGAAAGAAGTTCTTTAATATTATCATTAGCCTTTACCAACTTAACTAGATCTTGTTGTACGTGTACCAGTCTTATTCTTTCTTGATGTAGTGCCTTCGCTTCATCAGTATTATAAACTTGTGATACAATTTGGCTAAAATTTTCATGAGATATACCCAAATTTACTAAGGATTCTGTTAATCGTTGTACCCGTTTTAGTTGTTCCTCTGATAGTTTTTTGGTTATGATCTTATCAAATCCTGCTTGTAACTCTGTATCTATAATTCTCTGTAAAGATAAGTTTTTTTTACCTACATCTCTTAATGTATTGTCAACATCTTTGAGTACAGCTCTATTGGTTCTTCTCTTTTCTTCAGCAATTTCCTCATCATTTTTTATAAACAGATATTTTACTTGTGCAACAGTATGTACAAACCTTTCAAACCAAGGTAAAGAAGGGTATTCTTTCTTTAAATCTTCTACTTTCTGTTGTAGATGTCTACTATCGTCTAGTTGTTTATTAGCCTTTAAAAGATTCTCTACAGAATTTATTGTATCCAGTAATTTACCTTTTTCCTGTGATAACACGCTTTCTATTTGTTGATCTTTATCTTTCGACATGTAAATACCTCCTTATTAACTCTACTAAATCTAGGGTAAGCAAAAAAGATGTCATTCCCGCGTAGCTAGCGGAATCTACAAAATAGCCTGAAAGGCTATTAAATGATTATGGATTTCCGCCTACGCGGGCAGGAATGACATCTTTTTTGCATTGATTACAACTTTGAAATTACCCTGTGGCATTATGTAAGCAGCTTTAAAGCAGCTTGTCAAATTAATACTTGAATTTTTTAGCATTTAATACTATCATCTATGTTTTAAAAGCTCTTAGGAGAGAAAGATGAGTGAACTATTAGAACTTGCAGCAGAAATGCGAGAGAAATTTGGTACGGGAGTCGCAAGAGAACTACGTAGGAAAGGTATGGTTCCAGCCATGGTTTATGGAGCAGGTAAAGAAGTGCTAGCCGTTTCTATCGAAGAAAAAGAGATAACTAAGCATTATAGAAAACCTAGTTTTATCTCTACAGTTATTCAAATTAAAGTGGGTAGTAAAACGCATAAAGTGTTACCAAAGGCTGTAGAATTGCATCCTATTACTGACATAGTAAGGCATGTTGACTTTGTACATTTAGAGGAAAAGACCCAAAGAATGGAAGTACCGGTAGTCTATGAGGGTAAAGAAAGAGCTTTGGGAGTTAAAAGAGGAGGATTCTTTAATATAATAAAAAGAACTATAACTCTTTTATGTGATGTCAATAATATACCTAAAAATATTAATATTGATGTTACCAACATGCATATCGGTCAGTCTTTAAAAGCAAAAAGCATTAAACTCCCTGAAGGAGTCCAGCTAGCTAGTAAAAATGATTTTATTATGGCTACTATAATTGGTCGTAAGGGTAGTAAGTCAGAAGATGAAGAAGCTGTAACTGAGGAAGTGAAGCCGACAAAGTAGTTGTTTTTGAAGCTACAAGGGTACTATGTCTTGTCACCCACAACTGTTGAAAGTTAAAAAATCGTCATTGCGATGAGCTTTGTAAGCCCTAAACCGTCATAGCAAGGCTCTGTAGATGCCGTGGCGATCTAGGTAAACAGCGAAGCTGTTTTTTTAGAGTAACGCTTCGCGTATCCTAGATTGCCGCGTCGCTGTGCTTTGCACAGCTCCTCGCAATGACATTGAGTTTAATTTATTTATACATTTTCAATCACTACGCTCTTAAGTTGATGGCATGGACTTCGTCCATATATGACGCCTATGTGCCTTCGCATGGATGACATCGGTACAGGGATACTCTAGGCTATTAAACCGATGTCTTACATGAGATTAAATATAAGTGCAAATCGCTCTCTAATGATATTATAATATGCTTAAATCTGAAGACAAAGGGTATATAGTTGTTGTAGGTTTGGGCAATATAGGCAAAGAGTACCAAAATACTCGCCATAATGTTGGCTTTACAGCTGTGGAACGTTTATCAGAATACTATAAATTTTCTTGGAATACCAAAGCTAAATTTCATGCAGAACTTGCACAAGGGATAATAGGCGGACATAAATTACTATTAGCAAAGCCTCTGACTTATATGAATCTGTCTGGAAAAGCAGTACAAGCAATATGTTCTTACTATAATGTCAAATTACAAAATATTTTTGTAGTGCATGATGATATAGATTTAGAAACTGGTAGAATAAAATATAAATTGACTGGTGGTAGTGGTGGGCATAATGGTTTAAAATCATTGGATCAGTGTATAGGAAATGATTATCATCGTATAAGAATAGGGGTAGGAAGACCAGCGGCGTATGATGATGTGTCGGATTACGTTTTAGCTTCTTTTTCTAAAGAGGAATATAAAATTATTGTTAATTCCATTGAGGTAATAATTAATAATTTCCGTTTATTGCTTTCAGGTGAAATGGAAGAGTTTAAAAGGAGCATCGTTTAAATATGAAACAACAATTAACTTGTGTTTATGCAGATGACATGGATGCACAATATTCGAAGATAATGCAGGATGGATTAGATGAACTTGCCAAAAACAAGAAGGGTCTTGATGCTGTCCAATCATTTTCCTTCTCGTGTTTTGATAATGATAAAAACTTTGTTGCTGGTATAAAAGGTGTACTTATTTATGGTTGTTTATACGTTGATACGTTATGGGTTTCTGGAGATTTTCGAGGTCAGAATTACGGTATTTTACTAATGTCCAAGGCAGAAAATCTAGCACGAGAGCGTAATTGTAGATTTATGAGTTTATGTACTACCGATTGGCAAGCTAGACCATTTTATGAGAAATTAGGGTTTAAATTAGAGTTTACAAGAAGGGGATATGATAAAGATTCAGAATTATATTTTTTAAAGAAAGATTTGTAATAATCTGAATTCGATATGATACTACCTTGCCAACGATGTCATTTTTGGCAAAGTGGAAGAGTTTAAAAGGGGGATAGTTTTATGACACAACAATTAACTTGTGTCTATGCAGATGACATGGATGCACAATATTCGAAGATAATGCAGGATGGATTAGATGAACTTGCTAAAAACAAGAAGGGTCTTGATGCTGTCCAATCATTTTCCTTCTCGTGTTTTGATAATGATAAAAACTTTGTTGCTGGTATAAAAGGTGTACTTTTTTATGGTTGTTTATACGTTGGTACGTTATGGGTTTCTGAAGATTTTCGAGGTCAGAATTACGGTACTTTACTAATGTCCAAGGCAGAAAATCTAGCACGAGAGCGTAATTGTAGATTTATGAATTTGTCTACTACCGATTGGCAGGCTAGACCATTTTATGAAAAATTAGGGTTTAAATTAGAGTTTGTAAGAAGTGGCTATGATAAAGATTCAGAATTGTATTTTTTAAAGAAAGATTTATGACATTAAAATGTGGTATTGTTGGCTTGCCAAATGTAGGAAAATCAACCCTATTTAATGCCTTAACTTCAAGTATTGCAGCAGAAGCGGCTAATTATCCTTTTTGTACTATAGAACCAAATTCTGCTATAGTATCAGTACCAGATGTTAGGCTAAATGAGCTATCCATTATTGCTGGTTCTAGTAAAATTATTCCTACTTACATAGAAGTTGTCGATATTGCAGGTTTGGTAAAAGGTGCTAGTAAAGGGGAGGGGCTGGGTAATAAATTCTTATCTCACATACGAGAAGTTGATGCTATTTTGCACGTACTACGTTGTTTTGAGGATATAGATGTTACTCACGTACATAATAAAATTGATCCAATATATGATGCTGAAATAATAGAGACAGAATTAATTTTAGCAGATATTGAGTCGGTGGAGAAACGCTTAATAAATGTTGAGAAACGTTTAAAAACAGGTGATAAAACTTTAAAAGACCAAATAGAGTTATTAAAAGAAATTCAAGCAACTCTAGCGGTAGGTAAACCGGTGCGTAGCATGATTGGAACTTATAGTAAAGAGGCTTTAGATCAATTACAATTATTAACTTCTAAGCCGGTTTTGTATGCTTGCAATGTACTGGAAGAAGATGCGGTTACTGGTAATAAATTTACGGAACTTGTAGCCAAAAAAGCTGGGGAAGAAGGTGCAAAACATGTTATTATTTCATCAAAAATTGAAGCGGATATTGCAATTTTAGAAAATGACGAAGAGAAATCTGAATTCTTAAATAGTATGGGTCTTGTGGAAACGGGTCTAAGTAAAATTATCAAAGAAATGTATAACTTATTAGACCTAAGAAGCTTTTTTACTGTAGGTCCAAAAGAAACACATGGCTGGACTTTTCGTAATGGTACGCTAGCCCCTCAAGCAGCCGGTATTATTCATACTGATTTTGAGAAAGGTTTTATCCGGGCTGAGGTTATTAGTTATGAGGATTATATAAATTTTAATGGTGAAGTGAAAGCTAAAGAAATGGGTAAAATGCGTTTAGAGGGCAAGGAGTATAAAATGCAGGATGGAGATGTAGTGCATTTTAGATTTAATGTTTAAATAAGGGATATGAGAAAATTATACCATTATCCTATTTGTCCGTTATCACGTCAAGTTCGGGTGTATTTAAAAGAGCTAGATGTGCAGTTTACTATGGTTAAGGAGGATTATTGGCTTCGGGATAAGGAATTTTTGTCTTTAAATCAGGCGGGGGCAACACCTGTCTTACAAGAGGCGTCCACTCTAATTATAGCAGGAATTTATCCCATCACTGAGTATTTACATGAAAAATATCCAAATTTTAATTTTATCGATGAAGATATTGATATTAGATGTGAAATTCGTAGGTTGCTCAGTTGGTTTAATGAAAAATTTTACCGCGAAGTAACAAAAATTATTATCGATGAAAAAATAGTAAGGTCCTTCTGCCAATTAGGTGGTCCTAGAACCGATTTTCTTAGGGCAGCAAAAAATAATCTATCACATCATTTAAGCTATATGTCAAATTTATTTGAAAAGCGTAGCTTTATTGCATCAAATTCTTTAAGTTGTGCAGATATAGCTGCTGCCTGTCATATATCAGTTCTAGATTATTTTGGCGAAATTAATTGGGACAAATGTCTGTCTATTCGTCATTGGTATGCAATCATAAAATCTAGACCTAGCTTCCGCTTCCTATTACACGACCAAATACCAGGTTTTACTCCACCCACCTGTTATGCTGATTTAGATTTTTAGTGGTTGCGATATAGTTATTTTTATGATAGCTTCTAGGTGAATAGTATACTCGATGAAAATCAAGAATTGCGTTGTTGTCTTCAGGTATCGTAGGTAGCCACGTACTAATATGTACGCCTCGCACCTCGACCTTTTGACTCCTGCTACTATCATGATTTTGATTCTATCGTCTATCAACTCTTCATTTACGAGCAGTATATAATTAAAATAGAGGATATTATGAGTAAAGATGACGATAATAATCCAAAAGTGGGTTCTCTACCGTCTTATAAGGAAGCTATAGCTCAAAAAGCAGAAGCAGTCCAAGAACGTTTGCCTGAAGAAGATTTAAAGAGTCATATAGGAGAAATGCCTAACACTTTTCTAGCTTTGCAACAACTAGAGGATGTACAAAAGAATCTTGAAAAAGCCCGTGGGCTTTTTGCTGGTACTACTAGTAAGGCTCTTTCTGGGGTAGAGAAATTAGAATTTGAAAAAGCTGGAGAGGTTTTTGAGAAATTTATGAGTTCATTTGAGAAACTGAGGACATTTGCTGATAGTGTAGATCATAAAAAACCCCTAGACAGCTTGGGAGATTCATTAACTTTTACCGGTCGCTTAAAAGATTTCGCCAAAGAACAATTAAAGAAAGTTGAAAAAATATTTGAAAGACCAACTAATGCGGTTAAAAACAATCCAATTTTAAATGCAGTAGGGAATGTGATAAAATCTGCATGTCATGCGGTTGGTACTATAGCTAAAGGTACTTTAAACAATGCGATAGTTACTGGAGAACTTGCCAAAAGTGTTGTTAATCTAGGTGTAGCAATAAAAGATAGCATTGTAGGAAAAGGAGTGAAACAAGCAACTAGGGGTGTTTAGCACAACTGTTGAAAGTTAAAAAATCGTCTATTAGCGAAGTGCTGTTGTAAGGCTTAAACCGTCATTGTGATGAGCTTTGCAAGCCCTAAACCGTCATTGCGAGAAGCCGCTTATAGCGGCTTCGTGGCAATCTTGTGAAGGAGAGCTTGCCTCATGAGATCGCCACGGCGTCTGTCGACGCCTCGCGATGACGATTTTTAACTTTCAACAGTTGTGCTACGGTTTCCTCGCTAATAGACGTTTGTGAATTGAGAGTAATGCTAGTCTAGTTAGCTCTATATCCCGATATTTGTATTGATATATTCATGGATTTTTAGTAAATCATACCAAGTGGTTTTTTTCTGCATTGGTTGTCTAAGCAAATAGGCAGGATGGAAGATAGAAGTGGTTTGAATTGGTTTGCTAAGATACTGATTTGTGTATAAATAATATTCTTGTCTGATTTTACTTATACCAGCATTTTTGCCAAGTAAGCTAGTTGCTGCAACATTTCCCACTAAAACAATTAGTTTTGGGTTTATTAAAGCAATATGTTTCTCAACAAAAGGTCTACAAATATCTATTTCTTCTTGCGTCGGTTGGCGGTTAGCTGGTGGCCGCCAAAATACAGTGTTAGTAATATAAGCGTTATGTTCTCTTGAAATATTGATAGAGGCTAATACATTATCGAGTAACTTACCACTTTCCCCGCAAAATGGTATCCCTTGTGCATCTTCGTTACTACCCGGTGCTTCCCCAATAAACATTATAGAACTTTGTGGATTCCCATCAGCAAATACGGTTTTATTGGCTAATTTCTTTAAACCACAACCGTTAAAATTCATTAGTAGTTTTTTTAGTTCTTCTAGGCTGTTAGCTGAGTCAGCCAAAGTTCTAGACAAGGAAATACTGTCATCCTGTTTCTGTGCAGGATATGGATTCCTGCCTGTGCGGGAATGATTAGAAATGGATTGCTTCGTCGCCACTAAAGTGCCTTCTCGCAATGACGTGTGGATAAAAGTACTGTCGTCATTGCGAGGAGGCGTAGCCGACGAAGCAATCCATATATGACATGAAGAATTGCGGGAATGACGAGGAGTGCAGGGTATTTCTTGCTGATTAATAGTTGATTGTGAAAAATAATAATCTATACCAATTGCTTGCAACCATTTTAGTTGGTTGATTTTTTTTGTAAAATGCGTCATTTTATTCATTTAAAAAATATTTTGTAGTAGATGGAAGAATATAACGTACCAAAAAATTTAGATGGGTTTAGACTTGATAAGGCTTTGGTAGGTCTTATCAGTAAAACATCTAGAAGCCAAATTCAGAAGCTCATAAATGGCTTGCAAGTACAAGTTAATGGTTTGATTATTTCTGATTCCGACTTTAAGGTCAAGGAGAATGATCTTATTTTAGTAGTTTTTAAAGATACTGAGCCTTTAACAATGCAGGAAGCTGATATTAAGCTTGATATTTTCTATGAAGATGAAGATTTAATGGTGATCAATAAAGCAGCTGGTATGACAGTACATCCTGGTAGTGGAAACCATCATGATACTTTGGTAAATGCTTTGTTACACCATGCAAAATCTTTATCTAGCATAGGAGGGTTAGAAAGACCTGGTATAGTTCATCGTTTAGATAAAGATACATCAGGTCTGATGGTTGTTGCCAAAAATAATTTTGCCCATCAACATCTTGCCAGTCAGATAGAAAGTCGTAATCTTATACGCAAATATAAAGCATTAGTTTGGGGTATTATCAATCCACAAGAAGGAGTTATAAGAAATAATATCGGAAGAAGCCGTATCTTACGGCAAAAAATGACTATTTTGAAATTTGGTGGTAAAGAGGCAATTACTCATTATAAAACAGAAGAAATATTTTTTAATGGTCTAATCAGTATGTTAGAATGTAAACTTACTACTGGTCGAACTCATCAAATCAGAGTGCAGCTGAGTCATTTAAAACATTCTGTGGTAGGAGACCAAACTTATGGTAAGAATAGCAGGAAAGTTAGCCATAATTATAGCATAGTACCACAAAAACTAGTAAATTTCAAGAGGCAAGCATTACATTCTTGGTATATAAGTTTTTCCCACCCAGTGAGTGGTAAATTGTTGGAATTTCAATCACCTTTGCCGCAGGATATTATGGAGATAATTATACAAGATGAATATAAAAGAATTATTAATTTATGCTACTAGCAAATTACAAACAGTAGGTATTAAATCAGCAAACCTAGAATCACGCATATTGATGCAGCATGTAACTGGTAAATCTATTGAATATTTATTAGCAAGATCAGAAGAAAGATTGACCGAGGCAAAACAAATTATTTTTAAAAATTTAGTTAATAGACGTATATTATTAGAACCAATAGCCTACATTATAGGGTATAAAGAGTTTTATGGTTACCAATTTATCATAGATAATAAAGTGCTTATTCCTAGGCAAGATACTGAGGTACTTGTAGATGCAATTTTAAGCGATATAAAAACAAATGCAGAGCTAGCAATATTGGAACTTGGCACAGGTAGTGGTTGTATAGCTTTGAGCTTGTTACTAGAAATGCCAAATAGCAATGTAATTGCAACTGATATAAGTAACGAAGCAATTGCTATAGCTCGTCAAAATGCTATAAAACATAAAGTTTCTGATAGATTTAAAATAATTAATAGTAACTGGTTTGAAAATTTGGAAAAGCAAAAATTTGATATTATCGTAAGTAATCCACCATATATTTCTTTTGATGATACTATTTATATGTCTCCTGAGACCCTGCAATATGAACCCCACTTAGCCTTATTTGCCGAAGATAATGGATTGGCCTCATATTACATAATCGCTAAAGAAGCCAAGGGATTTTTAAAACAAAATGGTAAATTATTTTTAGAGATTGGTTTTAATCAATTGGCAGCTGTTACAGAAATTTTTGTTAGTTATGGTTATACGGTTAAGCAAGTTTATAAGGATTTGGAAGGTAGAGATAGAGGGCTACTAATAGCCTAAATTCGATGTAACATCGTTCGCAATGACATATACGTCTATTACTCGATAATCAAGTTTTTCCTTAACCGTCATAGCAAGGCTCTTTAGATGCCGTGGCGATCCAGGTAAACAACGAAGCTGTTTTTTTAGAGTAACGCTTCGCGTATACTGGATTGCCGCGTCGCCGCTTTTTCGCGGCTTCTCGCTAATAGACGTATTTTTTAATAATTCTAAAAAACTTGATTATCGAGTATAAGTTTTAAATTTAAGAGAATTATCATGCAACAATTTAGTCTTTACCATACTGCTGAAGGATTACTTCATAAGACAACCTGCCTTTTAGTAGAAAAATCTTATCATAGTAATTTAAGGATTGTAGTTTTAACTCCAGATCTTGAGGTACAAGAATCACTAAACAAGATGATATGGACATATTCTAGGAAACAATTTATTCCGCATGGCAGTAAACTTGATCCATTACCAGAAAAACAACCAGTTTATATTACTCATCAGTTAGAAAATCCTAACCAAGCTAGCATTTTAATAATCATTGCCCCATTTGATATTGAAGAAATTCTTAATAACAAACAGTATGTTGCACATTTTCAAAGAATAATTATAATATATGATGGTTTGGATAATTTAAGTCTAATAGTTAAAGCAATAAATGAACTAACTATTGCGACACCGGTGATTGACTGTTATAAACAGAGTCCAGTAGGAACATGGAGTAAGATTTAACCATTTTTACCAAGTGTACAAGTTTTGTTAACTTAAACAGCTTCGGTGCAGGAAGTTCTCTAATTGTAAAATAGGGAGTGTTCGTCTAAAAAATAAACAAGCAAATTTATAAATATGCAAAAATTATCATTTCAGCAAATTATATTAACCTTGCAGAATTATTGGGCATCATATGGTTGTGCGATTTTACAACCATATGATTCGCATGTTGGAGCTGGTACTTTTCATCCTGCCACTGTACTACGAAGTCTTGGCAAAAAGCCTTGGTTTGTAGCTTATGTTCAGCCATCTAGGCGACCTAATGATAGTAGATACGCTCAGCATCCCAATAGAATGCAGCATTATTATCAATTGCAAGTTATACTAAAACCATCTCCTGATGATATACAAGAGCTATATTTAAAGAGCCTTGAATGTCTTGGTATAGATTTGAAAAAACATGATATTAGGTTTGTTAAAGATGATTGGGAATCTCCTACTCTTGGGGCGACTGGACTTGGTTGGGAAGTATGGTGTGATGGTATGGAAGTATCGCAATTTACTTATATGCAACAAATTGGTGGTATCGAGTGTCGCCCGGTTGCTGGTGAAATTACCTATGGTTTAGAACGTCTAGCACTCTATATACAAGGGGTCGATGAGGTCAAAAATCTTGACTGGAATGGTCAAACTGGAGAGAAGGCTTTAACATATGGTGAAGTAGATTTTGAAGCTGAAAAACAATTTTCAAAGTTTAATTTAGAATTGGCTGACATAGCAATATTATCTCAACATTTTATTGATAGTGAAAAACAATGTAATGATTTAATTGCTGCAGATTTGCCGTTGCCAGCTTATGATTATTGTATTCAAGCTAGCCATCTTTTTAACCTGTTAAATGCTCGGGGGGTAATTAGCGTAACAGAGAGAGCATCTTACATACTCAGGGTACGAAATTTGGCGAAGCTATGCTGTAATAAGTGGTTAGAATTAACCTCAATTAGGGATAAGAATTAGTTAATTCTTATCCCTAATTGGCTTTAATATAAAGAAAAATGCATTCTTAAAGCGGTTTTGCGAATGCATTTTAAACCTTTCTAAAGCTAAAAACATGATTTTAATCTTTTAAAATCATGTTTTTAGCAAAATATTAATTTAACAATCAGATGCAGAGCCGTCTCAAATCTGATTGTTTCGATAATTTTACCGAATTTGGGATAAGAATTGACAAATTCTTATCCCGAATTCGTGTAATTAGAAGAGAAGAAGAGTTAATATGAGTGAGTTATTGTTAGAACTGTTTAGTGAAGAAATACCAGCTTTAATGCAGAAAAATGCAGCGGAAAGCTATAAAACCATATTTACTACAATCTTGCAAGATAGTAGGATAACAGGGGATGTTCAGGTATTTATTGGACCTAGGCGAATTGCCGTGTATATTACCAATTTACCGAAATCTATACCGCCAAAAGAAATTACCATAAGAGGACCAAAAGTTTCGAGTACATCGCAGGTTATAGAAGGATTTTGTCGCTCAAATAATATTGAGCAAAAAAATTTGTCTACACTATTAGTGCAAGGGCAATCATATTATATAATAGTAAAAAATACTAAAGAAACCGATATACGAGTGCTATTGGAAGATATGATTCCTAAAGCAATTAGTAAGTATATTTGGCCAAAATCTATGTATTGGGGGAATTATGATATAAGTTGGATTAGACCTATTAGGAATATTTTATGTATATTTGATGGAGAAATATTAGCAATTAAATATGGTCATTTGACGGCTAATAATATTACCTTTGGGCATAGATTTATCAGTCCTGAATCGATTACTATAGACAGTTTTTCTGAGTACCAGATTAAGCTGCGGGAAAGTAATGTCATTATTGATCAAGAGGGTCGCAAGGAGATAATTAAAAGCCAATTATTAATAATAGCAAAGTCACTTAATTTAGTGATAAAAGAGGATGAAAAATTATTAGAAGAAGTAACAGGATTAGTAGAATTGCCAGTTGTTATGGTGGGTAAAATACCCACTCATTTTTTGAAGTTACCTAGTGAGGTGCTGGTTAGCTCAATGCGTAACCATCAAAAATATTTTAGTACTTTTGATGAGACTGGTAATTTTGCCCCTTATTTTCTTTTCGTCAGTAATATGCCTAATGATCAAAATATCATAGTAAGTGGCAACGAGAAAGTATTATCTGCTAGACTCTCTGATGCCTTGTATTTTTATCAGCAGGATTTATCTAATAGTTTACAATCAAAATTGCCAAAACTTGAAAGGATAACATTTCATGCCAAGCTTGGTAGTGTAAAACAAAAAACTGAAAGGATTGCTGATACTTGTAATTATATCATATACTCAAATGATTTGGAGAATTGGAACGTAAAACAAGGGGTGAGCGAACGGAGCGTACATGAAGTACGTGAGTACGCGAATACCCCGCAGTTTTGCGAAACCAATTCTTCAAAGCAGAAGAGTATACTAGGAAATAAGGATTTGCAACTAGCAGCTAGACTTTGTAAAAGTGATCTCACTAGTGAAATGGTTGGAGAATTTCCTGAGTTGCAAGGAATTATGGGATATTATTATGCTAAAGAAGATCGGCTAGGGGAAGAAATCGCAGCAGCAATCAGGGATCATTATAAACCCCAAGGTCCATCGGATAGTTTACCAGTAGGAGATGCGGCAATATTGGCTATTGCTGATAAATTGGATAGTTTAGTAGGTTTGATATTAATAGGAAAAGAGCCAAGTGGTTCAAGAGACCCCTACTCACTTAGGCGGCAAGCACTAGGTATTATTAGGATAATTTTAGGTAATAAACTGAGTATAAATATTAAGCAATTAGTTGCTTATGTAGTTCACTTATATCAAACTATGTTTGAAGACGTAAAGGGAGGAGGGAATGATAGTGGACTAAGTAAAACTAGGCAGATAATTCTAGATTTTTTAGAAGAAAGAGCCAAATATTATTTTAAAAATCACTATGATCTATCGTTAATTAATGCTGTGCTTGATTTTGATATTGAAGAAGACCTAGTTGTTAGTGAAATAAAGCTTGCCTCCTTACAGGACTTTCTGACTAAGGCTGATGGTGAGAATTTATTAACTATTTACAAAAGAGCAAACAATATACTAGAAGGTAGTAATATAGAAGGAGAGGTTAACCAAGATGCTTTTATTTCCAAATATGAACAAGAATTATTTTTATCATTAGGAGTTATTTCTAAGCAAATTGATAGTTATATTGTAGAAAAAGATTTTACTAAGACTCTTAGTCTATTACTAGAAATATTAAACCCTGTCAATGAGTTCTTTGATAATGTTATGGTCAAAGATCAAAATCATAACATTGCCAATAATCGTTTATTGTTGCTCAGAATGGTTACACAATTATTTGATAAATTAGCAAAATTTAGTTTCTTATGACTGATACATTAAAGCAGGCTGCCAAATTCATACAACTTGGTAATGTAGTAGCTTTTCCAACAGAAACAGTATATGGACTTGGTGCAGATGCTAGTAACGAACAAGCTTGTCAAAAGATTTTTAAGATAAAAAAGCGTCCAAGTATAAATCCTCTGATTGTCCATGTGGCAACTATGAGGCAAGCTAAAACTATAGGGGAATTTAATGCAGATGCTCTTAAGTTAAGTAATATCTTTTGGCCAGGACCTTTATCTATTGTTGTACCATTAAAAAGCGGTGCAAATATAACGAGGTCAGTATTAGCTGGACTGACCTCGGTTGCACTCCGTATACCATCACATAATATTGCTTTGGAGCTAATAAGAAAATCTGGTACGGCTATAGCAGCACCTAGTGCTAACCCATCAGGTTATATTAGTAGCACGGCTTTAGAACATGTAAAAGAACATTTTTCAGATGAGAAAGATGTTTTTATTTTAGGCGATAATTTGAATGATTGTAAGTGTCAGTATGGTATAGAGTCCACCATAGTGGACACTACTACTAATAATTTAACTATTTTGCGAGATGGCTTTATAACGAAGGAAGCAATAGAGGAAGTTCTAGGTAAGAAATTAGATAAAACACCTAGCTTGATGCAAATTAAAGCTCCAGGTATGATGAATAAACACTACTCTCCAAAAGTTAGAGTAAGGTTGAATGCAGAGAGTTTAGAAGCTAATGAGGTAGGGCTGAATTTTGCTAATAGTAAGCTTGAGGGCAAATTTTTGCTTAACTTAAGTTTAACTGGTGATTTAATTGAAGCAGCTAGTAACCTATTTGCCAACCTTAGAATATTGGACAATTATGCGGAATTAAATGGATTAGCAATTGCCGTTGCCTCCATCCCAGAAATTGGTATCGGCGTTGCAATTAATGATAGGCTTAAAAGGGCGGCTATAAAATGACTTCTATATTTACTAAATTAAAACAGGCATTAATCAATAGCTCGGATAAAATATCTTCGGGCATTGATCAAATATTGTATAAGAAAAAGCTAGATGAGCAAACTTTAAATGAATTAGAGGAGTTATTAATATCTGCAGATATAACTGCCTCTGTGGCAATAGAACTTGTCAATAAACTAAGAGCTATCAAATTTGATAAAGAAGTAACTAGTCTAGTAATCAAAGAACAACTTGCCAATATTATCGGGCAATTATTGATAAAAACTAGTAAAAATTTTGAATTGTACGATAAAAAGCTTAATGTCATACTAGTTTGCGGGGTTAATGGTTCAGGTAAAACTACTACGATAGGAAAGCTTGCCGCCATTTATAGTGGGCAAGGTAAAAAAGTGGCTATTGCAGCTTGTGATACATTTAGAGCTGGTGCTGTTAGCCAATTATCTAGTTGGGCTGATAGAAGTGGTTCTATGTTTATTACAGGAAAAGAATCAGCTGATCCTGCTAGTGTTGCTTACACTTCTATGCAGTACTCAATAAACAACGATGTGGATATATTATTTATTGATACAGCTGGCAGATTACATAACCAAAAAAATCTGATGGAAGAGCTTGGAAAAATTGTTCGAGTGATCAAGAAGATTGATGATACAGCACCTCACCATAGTATATTGGTAATTGATGCTACCACTGGGCAAAATGTATATAACCAAGTCGAACAATTTTCGGCTATTGCTAACATAAAAGGTCTTATAGTTACTAAATTAGACGGTACAGCAAAAGCTGGCGTAATAGTTGGTGTTGTACAGCAATTCACCTTACCGGTATATTTTATAGGGATAGGAGAGAAAATAGATGATTTAAAATCGTTTGATCCGGTTTTATTTGCCAGTAGTTTAGTAGGAAATTAATTAGGGGAAGTGTCATTGCGAGGAGACCATAGGTCAATTATATGACAAGATTCATGGATTGCCACGCTCACGTACGTTCGCTCGCAATGACGGTTTTTTTGTGAGTGTTCACAGTTTTTTAACTTTCAACAGTTGTGGCATCTAAAGAGCCTTGCAATGACGATTATAGAAAAATAATTGTTGAAAAGCATTAAGTGATACTTTATATTTTGCTATATGAAATATGACCTACTAAACAACAAAAAAAAGCAACTGGATAGAATCAGACCATTAACTCCAGAATTGGTTAAAAACTTGGAGCAGTGGTTTAAGGTAGAGTTGACTTATACCAGCAATGCTATTGAAGGGAATACTCTTTCGCGTTTGGAAACTGCTGTGGTAATTGAAAAAGGCTTAACAGTTGGTGGAAAATCGTTAGTAGAACATCTTGAGGCAAAAAATCATGCACAAGCTTTGGACTTAATCCATGAAATACAGCAAAAGAAAACTTGTGAAATTACTGAAAACGATATTTTATCAATTCATGCTCTTATCCTAAAGGGTATCGATGATTATAATGCTGGATGTTATAGACGAGTAGCAGTACGTATTTCAGGTTCAAGGGTAATAATGCCAAATCCAGTAAAAGTACCAAACTTGATGGTAGATTTTATTGCATGGCTAAACTCATCTAAAGATATGCATCCTGCAGCACTTGCAGGAGAAGCACATTATCGACTAGTAACTATTCATCCTTTCTCAGACGGGAATGGTCGAACTGCACGATTATTGATGAATTTAATTCTAATAATGGCAGGTTATCCACCGGCTATTATTAGACTACAAGAGAGGTTACCTTATATAACATCTCTAGAAACTGCACAACTTGGTGGTTCAAAAGAAGCCTATGAAAAGATTATCTTTAATGCAGTCAATCGTTCTCTTGATATTTATCTTAAAGCAGCAAACTCTGTAAACTCTTCAGATATAGTATTATCAGAGAAATTATTAAGAATTGGTAAGCTTGCAAAAGCTGTCAATGAGACTGTGTCAACAATTCGTTTTTGGACTAAGGAAGGTTTGCTTGAAATTGCTGATGTTACTAAATCACGCTATCAGCTTTACTCACCTGAAATGATTGAACAATGTATAGAAATTCAACGATTAAAGAAACAAAAGCTAACACTGAATGAAATCAAGGATATGCTTGTAACCTCAATTTCGGATTAATTTCATTAATCCGAAATTGGAATGAGAATGTAAACAATCAGGCTTAAAGCGGTTTGACGCCTGATTGTTAAATATTTCATTTGCTAATAATCTTATTTTTATTGGTATAAAAATAAGATTATTAGCGATAATAGATTAAAATGCATTCGTACCAGCCGCTTCAAGAATGCACTTTTCTGATATTCTAGCCACTTTTGGATTAAAATTTTTAATTTTAATCCAAAACTGAAGCTTGTAAATAATGACACAAAATAAAAATAAGGTGTTTCTATAATGCACGTTGTAACAAAAGAATTATCTATTCAGTCATGTTATTACAAAGAGATTCTGTCAATACTAAAACTAAATGGAGGAGTGGCTAGAATTGTTGGGGGGGCTGTTCGGGATGCTATTATTGGTGTAGTTAACTATGACGTTGATATAGCAACAAATTTATTACCAAAACAAGTAACAGATATTTTATCAAAAGCCAACATTACGGTCATACCAACTGGCATAAAACATGGTACAGTTACAGCTTTATTCAAGAATGAAAAATTTGAGATTACTACACTTAGAAAAGATATAAAATGTGATGGTAGGAGTGCAGAAGTTATCTTTACTGATGATTTTATGGAGGATGCTGCTAGAAGAGATTTTACTATTAATGCCCTTAGTTATTGCCCATTTGAACATAAAATTTATGATTATTTTAGTGGAATAGATGATTTGCGACAATCGAAAGTAATATTTATAGGACAGGCATTTGAACGAATCCAAGAAGATTTTTTGCGTATTTTACGGTTTTTTCGGTTTTCCTGCTATTATGCTGCACAGCTGGATCTAGATGGGCTAAATGCTTGTATTAAATTGAAGGAAAATCTAAAATTACTATCAAAAGAACGGATAAAATGGGAAATGGACAAATTGATTATCTCAGATAATAGTCCTGATATTTTGCAGCAAATGTTTGATAATGGCATATTGCAAATAATATTGCCAGTTAGCCAGTTTGATAAAAGATTTTTGTCAGAAGCAATTAATTTTGGTTTTTTAGAGCCTTACACTAGGTATTCACTCTTATTTTATCACATAAAGAACTTATCACTAAGTGATTTACTAAATTTAAAATTTTCCCGACAAATCGCCGTAAAAATCACTACGATACTTAAAGTTATTAATAGAGAAATAAACGAATTTGTATTAAGAGAAATTTGGTGGAAAAATGATGATTATTTACAGTATATAAGTGTTCTAGTATCATTAGGCAAACTAGATAGAACGGTAGCCAAGAAATTTCTAGATAGATATAGCTCCATTCCCCGTCCAATATTTCCTATAAAGGGTCATGACTTGCAAAAATTAAATATTCATGGTAAAGCTATTGGCATATTGCTAGACAAATTAGAAAAAGCTTGGATAGAAAGTGATTTTACGCTTAATAAGAATCAATTATTTAAATTATTGGAAAATAATGAAAATTACTATTAGTGCTAGCATTTTTATTGCTATGATTATAACATTATTTAATTATGCAGCTTTTGCCAGTATAGATAAAATGAATATTATATCTCTTTCGAAACTCGCTTGTGCTGAGGAATTTGAAGGAGTCACGGAACGCAAAACCGCAAGCAGTACGGCAAGCGTACGTGAGGATTTGAGTCTAGGCTCGACGTACAAATTACCAGCAGAAGTAGAGTTTCGAAAGAGATATATTGTTACTAGTATAACTCCGCTAGCAGCTATTATAGCTATGCTAGTTAAAGATCAAGCAGAGATTGTAGCTATTGCCAATAATGATGATTGCCCGCACCATTATAATTTAAAACCTAGTGACCTTAAAAAAGTCAAAGATGCAGATATTGTATTTTATATAGATGAGCAATTTGATGGTTTTGCTGGGAAGTTAATGAATGGTCATAGTAAAAATGTTATTAAAATTAGTAATTTTACGGGGCTAAAAATTATTAGTAATGACTCATATAGTAATTGGCATATTTGGCTTGATTTAGATAATGTAAAAGTAGTATTAGAACAATTATCTAAGATATTAGCGGGACGATTTCCTGAGATTAGTTCAGATATTTACCAAAATCTTGATAAGGCAAAAAAACAAATAGAGAGACTTACGAAAATCAAAAATGAAAAATTAGGACCTTTGACAGATGTTATTTTACTTAGTGATAGTCTAGAATATTTTTTTGATAATAGCCGAAAATTTGAACGAATCAGCGTTGCAAAATTATATAATTCTGATCAAAAAAGCCTTAAATATATTAGTAATCTTGAGCATTTATTAGCTATGTCCAACAGTAAATGTTTATTATTAAGTCTCGATCAAGATGTTCGAATTTATAAAAATTTTAAAGCAGAGATAGTAGAAGTTGAAAGCGAGAATTGGAGAATAACTGACATTAACGATGATTTATACTATAATCAATATTTAAAAATAATTAACCAAGTAGCTAAATGTTTAAATTACTAAACCCTTATTTTTTTAGTAAGTTAATACAAACCATTATACCATTATTGCTAGTTTCCATGTTGATACTAATGGGACTGGGATTATACCAAGCTTTGATAGTCTCACCACAAGATTACCAGCAGGGTGAGATGGTCAGGATTATGTATGTTCATGTGCCAGCTTCTTGGATGGCACTAGGGATTTATACATTTATGGCTATTTGTAGCTTGTGTAATCTAGTGTGGAAGACTAAAATGTCCTTTTTAATGGCAGTGGCCAGTAGCCCTATTGGTGCAGTTTTTTGCCTGATTAGCATGGTTACAGGTTCGTTATGGGGAAAGCCTATTTGGGGGACTTGGTGGGTTTGGGATGCTAGACTTACCTCAATGTTAGTATTATTCTTACTATATTTAAGTTATATAGTAGTTGTTAATAGTGGTGATAATATAAGGCGTGCTGAAAAACCAGCTTCGGTGATTGCATTGATTGGTTTTATCAATATCCCCATAGTAAAATTTTCGGTAAATATTTGGTATAGTTTACACCAGCCAGCAAGTGTTTTACGGCTAGGCAGTCCGACAATTCATAATTCTATGTTATTGCCCTTAGTGCTAATGTTTATAACTAGTATACTATATTTTTTATTAGTTTTAGGTTTGAGATCTTGTGTTTTAATAGCCAAATTCAAGGAATATGATAATTCATGACTTATGTTGTTACCGATGAGTGCATAAAATGTAAATATACCGATTGTGTAGAAGTATGTCCTGTTGATTGTTTCTATGAAGGGGAGTTAATGTTGGTGATTAATCCCGATGAATGTATTGATTGTGGAGTGTGCGAGCTTGAGTGTCCGGTTAAAGCTATTAAGCCAGAGTCAGAACAGCTGATTGATTGGATAGAGAGAGCTAAATTTTTCTCAAGCATGTGGCCTAATATTACTATTAAAAAACCAGCTCTAGCGGATGCAGATAAATATCAAGACGAGGAAAATAAGTTTGAAAAATATATGGGAGGGATTTAATTTACCTCAATTTGGGATAAGAATTAGTTAATTCTTATCCTAAATTGGGGTGATTTGTGTTTTTTACGTTTTCAAGAGCTTTTTTAATTACCCTATTTAATCCAGTTCTTGTATAGCTAGACACTATAAAAATTTCCTCACTAGTAATTTTTTGCAATTCTGTAATTTTGTCTTTAATTTCTTCTTCTAACAAAACATCGCACTTATTCAAACAAATTATTTCAAACTTATTTTTTAATAAGCTCGAATATGATTCAAGCTCGTTCCTAATAGTTCTATAATCAGCAATCAAATTATCACTTGTTGCTGATATCAAATGAATCAATAAATTACATCTCTCAATATGTTTTAGGAACTTATCACCTAGTCCATGTCCTAAGTGAGCCCCTTCTATTAAACCTGGGATATCAGCTATCACAAATTCTTCATCATCTACATAAACCACACCAAGATTAGGGCTTAGTGTGGTAAATGGATAATCAGCAATTTTAGGTTTTGCTGATGTCGTGGCTGCAAGGAAAGTTGATTTCCCTGCATTAGGTAGACCTATAAGACCAACATCTGAAAGTAGTTTGAGTTGTAAATTTACCCACATCTCTTCTCCAACAACACCTTCAGTCCTACGTCGCGGAGCTTGATTGGTAGATGACTTAAAATGGCTATTACCAAGCCCGCCTTTGCCTCCCTTAAGAATTTCAAAAGTTTGTTCATCGGAAGTGAAATCATATAGTAGAACATCGCCATGTTCTGAGAATATTTGTGTTCCTACTGGTACTTCTAAAAGTAAAGCAGGTTTAGACTTCCCACTACGGTTTGAGCCTTTACCATTCTCACCATTTTCTGCTTTAAAATGCAGTTTATGCCTAAAATTTACTAAAGTATTAAGATGAGAATTGCACTTAAAAATAATGCTACCACCACGACCACCATCGCCACCATCAGGTCCACCCATATCAATATATTTTTCTCGATGAAAACTAATCGCCCCATCACCACCATTACCGGCTTTTAAGCATATTTTAGCTTCATCGATAAAATTCATAATATATTATTGTAAGTTATAAACTTGATATTTATAGTCAATTGATGAAAATTTGGTGACTAATACCATTTCTCAAAACTAAATTGCTACTCGGAGTACGAGTGTCGGCTACCTTCGCGTACAACTAGTACGTGAGGAGCGGAGATCATGAAGTACGACGACGTGATGATTAGTTTTCGGAAATGGTATGAGTACACTTTGGCATCAGTATACCATAATATTGTTATCATGTAAAACACTCCTTTGTCTATATCCAATCAGGGCAGTTTAAAAATTCCAACTTTAAGTTATGTCTATAATTGTTAAAGTTTTCTCTAGTTTCAGTAATTTTGTTTGAAAATAGAGCTATTATAGAAAGAGTTATTGTCCTCAATAATGACATTATTAACGGAGCTTCTCCAGTACTAATAGTTGACTTGTTTTCTTCAAAAACCTTATCTTTTATCCAGTTTAAATTATTTTCGCATGACCAATGACTTCTGTTAAATTTTAACAATTCTTCTATACTAAACTTTTTCTCTAAGCTAGTAATCATTAATACATTCTCTGTCTCACAGCTATTAGCCTTGTGCTTCTTTTCTCTTTTTCGGGTAATTTTGCATATTTAATTGATATGCCATTTAAATATCCAAATGGCATATCAATTATCTCGATTTTTCTTCTTTCTATTCTCCCATGCTGTAAATCTATATTCTCTGCAAAACTCTTAATTTCCTGACCTTCTGCCTATATTTTATTAAATGTTTGTGTACTATGGTAATGTGAATTAGTAAATATCCTACGAAGAAGTAATCGACTCATAGCCAAAAAAATTATATTTTCACTAGAATCAGTAAGAAAATCATATTCCTTGGAGAGCCTTCTATTTCTATTTATCCAAGCAAAGGTTCTCTCAACAACCCATCGCCTTGGCTGTACTTTAAACCCAACTTCTCTTGTTGGCAATAGTTCTAATGGTGTACTTTCTGGTATCCAAAATCTGCACGCTGGTCGTTTAACAATTTCTAAATCTATGTTATACTTTTCCTAATGAGACCCTTTAAATCTTTAGACTGATACCCCATATCAGCCCACATTTGTTTAATAGTAAAGGAGGTATTAAATGTTAAATACAATGAAATTTGTGGTCGGAGCAGAGAGATTTGAACTCCCGACCCTCTGGTCCCAAACCAGATGCGCTACCAGGCTGCGCCATGCTCCGAAAAATAAATGATGAAGATTAACAATAAAGTGTTAGTGGATTCATATTGCCTAATTATATAAACTATAATATAAGTCAAATCAATTTTTTTATTTTAAAATTTCATCATATTTATTTAATTATTTATTACATGTCTTCATTACATGCATCAATATTAACCATATTTCCAGAAATGTTCCCTGGATTTTTGCAATATTCCCTTGCAGGGCAAGCCTTAGAAAAGGGTATTTGGTCTTATAATGTGGTTAATATAAAAGATTTTGGATTAACTAGGCATAAAAATGTTGATGATGAGCCTTATGGTGGTGGTAACGGACTGATAATGCGTCCAGATGTGGTGGGTAGTTGTATAGATCATGTTTTGTCTTCAAATCCTAATGCCAAAATATATTATCCCTCACCAAGAGGAAAGCTATTTAACCAAAATATTGCTCGTGAAATTATACAAGAAAAGCAAATAATAATTTTATGTGGTCGCTTTGAAGGGGTTGACGAACGTATAATTGAAGAGTATAATGTAACGGAAATTAGTATAGGGGATTATATTTTATCTGGTGGTGAGGTGGCAGCTCTTGCTATTCTTGATTGCTTGATTAGATTACTTCCGAATGTATTACTGAATCAAGACACATTGCAATCAGAATCTTTTGAGAAAAATGGAGAGTTTGCTGGATTGCTTGAATGTCCTCTGTATACGAGACCGGCAAAATGGAAAAATAGAGAAGTTCCGAGTATTTTGTTGTCTGGTAATCATCAATTAATTAAAGATTGGAAAAGCAAGCAATCTTTAGAGATTACTAAAAAACGTAGGCCGGATTTATTAAATATTTATAGGAGTTTAAGGTAATGAATATTATTGAAGAGTTTGAACAACAGCAAATTCTGAAACTAACGGAAAATAAAAAGATTCCTGACTTTAAAGCAGGAGATACTGTAAAGGTTACTGTAAAGATAATTGACCGAACAGTTGAGAAAGATGGTAAGGAAAAATTACTAGAAAGATTTCAAATGTATGAAGGCGTAGTAATTGCTAGAAGGAATAGTGGTGTTGCATCTTCTTTTGTAGTTCGTAAGGTCAGTCATGGTGAAGGTGTGGAAAGACGATTTATGATTTTCTCACCAATTGTACATTCGATTGAAGTTGTTAAATATGGTGTAGTACGTCGTGCTAAACTATATTACTTAAGAAATCTAAGTGGTAAAGCAGCTAGAATTAAAGAAAAACTTCAAGTAAATCCTAATAAAGTGATTAAGAAAAAGGTGGTTGCTTAAGGGGAAGGGGGCTAAGGATGTAGAAGCTCTTTAGCTGCCTTCAAGCTTGCATCGGTAATAGATTTGCCTGAGATCATGCGAGCAAGTTCAGCTTGCCTCTCTTGAAGATTTAGATTTTTTACAGTAATTTTAGTGCTTTCATTCAATTGTAGCTTGTTAACGATAATATGCTGATCTGCCTTACCTGCTACTTGCGGTTGGTGAGTAATTGCGATAACTTGGGCAATAGAGCTAAGCTTTTTTAGTTTTTCTCCTACTTTATCGGCTACGATACCACCAATTCCTGTATCTATTTCATCAAAAATAATAGTGTCCTTAAGTAGTTTATCAAAAAGACAAATTTTTAGTGCTAACATAAATCTTGATAATTCACCACTAGAAGCAATTTTATCAATAGGAGCAAGTTGCATACCAGGGTTAGTTGAAGCAACGAAACGCACATTATCGATACCATTATCTGATACCTTAGATAATATTACTTGAGAAGTATCCCTGTCTTCCAAAAAATGTTTATTGTCAGTTTGGTTTGCAATATTATCCTTAGATACTATTTCTACTTTAAAAATTGCCTTTTCCATTTTAAGTTGTTCAAGCTCTTTTTGCATAGCTAACTCTAGGTTTCTGGCTATTTTAGAACGCTGATGCGATAAAGCTTCAGCTAGTTCAAAATATTTTTTATGGTCAGCTAGCTTATTAGTATCTAGGATTTTAACATTATTAATTTTATCCTTCAGGGCATTTAATTGTTGGTTAGAATTGTCAACAAATTCAGGTATTTTATCGCAAGAGATATTATATTTTCGTGCTATGTCACGGATTTTAAACAGTCTTTCTTCCACTTCATCTAAGTTAAATTCATTTGTATCGAAGTTATTAATAATGTTTTGTAATTTTATACGTGCTTCTTCTAGACTATTATAACAATCATCCAAATTTAATGAAATAGAGGCAAATTCCTCATTTCCCTGTAAGTTACGGGCTATTAAACGTTGAACATTAGCAATGACCTTATTAATTTCAGGAGTTTCAAGATGTGATAATATATCTTGAGTTGTTTGTATTTCTTTATCACGATTTTGTAAACTATGTCTTATAGTGGTAAGTTTTTCTTCTTCTCCCACTTGATAGTCAAGAGTTTTTAATTCCTTGGTTACAAAATTTAAATAATCTATCTCTCGTTCTATAGTATCTTTATCTTTTGTGACTTTATTGATTTCTTTAGTAGTTGCTTGTAAAATATTGAAATGCTTGGATAATTCAGCTCTTAAACCTAGAAGGTTTCCATAATCGTCTAAAATATTAATATGGGAGGAGGGGGTAAGAAGGGTAGTAGGGCTATTTTGTCCATGAAGTTCAAATAAATAATCTGCTACTTGTTGCAAGGTATTTACTGTCACCGCTTGATCATTTATAAGAAATTTTTTGCGGTTACCAGATTTTTGGATACGTTTTATCAGTAATTCTTGGTCACACTCAATATTAAATTGTTCCAAAAGCTTTTTTAAATCATTATTGAGAGTAAATGTTGTAGCAACCGTACAATAATCGCATCCATGTTTTATTACATTATCAGAGAATTTGTTACCTAAAGAGAACAAAATTGCATCTAGCAAAATAGACTTACCAGCTCCAGTTTCACCGGTAATCACACATAGTCCTTTCTCAAACTCTATCTCCAGTTCGTCTATCAAAATAAAATTCTTCACCGAAAGACTTTGTAACATTAGAACCTCTTGCATAACTCTAGTTCTGTTGGTGATTTAGGCATCTAGGCTAGATTCAATGCCGTTTAATAAATTTAATCCTCTGAATTAGGAAGGTTAATTCCATAACCATTTTTACACCAATTTTGCACTTCTTTAAATTTTTTTGAAAAGTCTTCATCTAATTGAGATAATTTTTTATATTGGTTGTTATCAAGAATTAAAGGATCAATACCTCTGAATTTTGGTTTTATATTTATTTGACCATTACCATATTTAGCTAGTCTAAAAGATTCTGCATCTTCTTTGCATTTATTTAATAAATTTTTTATAATTTTATCATTACTATTTTCTATTTTTTGCATTACATTTTGATCTACGCTAAAATGTAACTCATCTTTAGAAACTAGTTTTATTTCTATAGCACGTTTTAAGATTTTATGAAAATAATCATAAACTACAGTATTAAATGGGGCTCCCCATAATTCTTTAATTAAATATAAAGGAATCATTGCAAATTTCTTGGCAGTATTTTTATTAGTAAAAAACCAAACTCCATTATGGAATTTCAGATCATCTACTATTTCCTTTGCTTCTAATTTAGATATTTTATTAAGTATTACTGCTGTATGAATATTATATTGTATTCTATCAGCACAAAGATCAGGTAGTGGTCTTTCAAGAGCCGTATATTTTGGATCATCTGGATCAAGATCTTTTATCGTAATATTATATCTACTTATAATTTCATCTATTTTCATAGAACGTAAAAAACATAAATGAATCGTATCTTGATAGGACTTTTCTTGCTGCTCATGATAAAATAAATTGTCTCCTAAATGAGAAAAAACAGTGTGGGAAGTATCATGTAATAGCCCAGCTATTTGCTCAATTTTTGATACTTGTGCTTTTTGAAGTAATACAAATACCCCTATACTATGATCATATCTACTAAAATATGGAAGTAACCCTATATAAGGTGCGGGCCCAGATTGATCAATTAATTTTAATCTTTGCATTGCTTTACTGTCAATTATTTTCTCTATCAGTGGATCGTTAACTACTACAGTATCCTGCCATATAGTATATAATTCTTTCTTAGCATAAGCAGAGAAACAAAATGAAATATAGAAAAAAAATAAAAAGTAAGCTTTTTTCTTCATAAAAATACCTAGATTGTTAAATAATAAATGATAAAGGCTTTATTCTATATAATGAAACTGTTGCAACAATCCCATAAGATATATAGAGCCTAAATAAGGTACTTATGCTAGAGAATTTGTAGAAGAGGCAAGAAAAGCAAAAAACCGTAAGTGGCATGAAATATGCATTACGGACTTGAGTCCAAGAGCGACGTAAAATTTACCAGCAAAAGTAGAATTGTAAAAAAATTCTATTATTGAGATGGCGTTTTATTTGGTCCCTTTGGAAAGTTGTTAATAAACGGTTGACAATATTTATACCAGTTACTGTTTGGGTAGTTGTGACCAAGTACTGCAGCATATTTCTTCGCTTCAACGCTAAGTCCCAGCATTAAATAACTTTCCACTAAACGATAAAGTGCTTCTGGTATATGTGATGTAGTTTGGTAATTATCCACAATAAGCTGAAATCTATTGATAGCAGCTATCGGGTTATTTCTACTGAGATAATAACGACCTACGTCCATTTCCTTACCGGCTAAATGATCATTTACTAAATCAATTTTTAAAGATGCATCAATTGAATATTTTGTTTTAGGGAAAAGTTTTATAACATCTTCAAAACTTTCTTTAGCTAAAAAGGTTCTTGATTGATCAAGCTGTACATTTGAGATTTGCATATAATACGATAATGCCTTTAGGTAATACGCATATGCAATATCTTCATGCATTGGATGAAGCTTAATAAAAGTATCAACTACATCTACCGTTTCCTCATACTGACATGCTAAAAATAAAGAATAGGCTTGCATTAACTCAGCTTGAGGAGTCATTTTATTACCAGGGTCTTGATAAAAAATTCTAGAAAATTCTTCGGCAGCTTTCAAATATTTTTGTTTTTCCAATAACACAAGACCATCATTGTATAATTCAGGAGCTGGAACAATTAAATCTTCATCTATCTTCTTAGTTTTACAGCTAGATAAAGCTAAGCAGGTAGTGATGGTATAAAATAATAATTTTGCTAATTTCATATAGAGCTTACAAATTTTTAGAACTTATTTTAAAACTTAATTTATACACGAAACACCGAGGATTATACAAGATTATTTTGAAAATTATTGTTTTTGACCTTGTGTTGTTGTCGTATAAAATTTTTTGCAATTCTTACTAATTTTGAGTTAACTTCTACCAAAGCTGGGGCTTTTGGCAACATTTCAACTTCTTTTTCATTAATTTTAGAACTCAGGTTACAATATTAAAAATGGGTAGAAAACTTTAGATGAAAAATTTGCTTTTCATCATAAGGTCTCTTTTTAATTGGCCAAGCCCAATCCATTCTGATAGGGGCAAAGCGAGTGACCCATATAAAACCTACCCCAACAGAAGCACGAAGTGACTTATCATTATAAAAACTATCAGATTTATAAATACTTTTAGAATTTAATCCTACACCCCAAAGACTACCAGCATCCATAAAAACAGCTCCAGTTAAATTAAAATCTTCTGGCAAACCAGTCGGAAAGTTGAGTTCTGTTGAAAATGTATAATATTTTTCTCCGCCAAGACCTTCATTTGTTGTTTTTTCTCTAGGACCTATTCCACTAGCAGCAAATCCTCTAAGGCTATAATCACCCAAATTAAACCGATCAGAAATTCTTACAGTTTTACCTCCTACACCCATAATACCACCGACACTACTTGAAAGTTTTAAAGTGAATTTATTATTGATAAAAGATTTAAAATATTTACCGTCTAGTTCATGTTTTAAATATTTATTATTACCCCCAACACCAGCAAATTCCTGAGTGCCACTAATAACATAACCATTTTTAGGAATAATCCTACTATCAAGCTGATCATAAGTGATAGTATGTCCGATGGCTGATGTGATGAATTTTCCCATCTGTTCAGTTAAGAATATAGAACTTGAATTGCCTAGAGAGCTTAATACATCTCTCTTAAGAGTATAGTCAATTTCATGACTTAAGTCTTCCGCAATATCATAACCAAGAGAAGGTTTGAGTCCTATAGATTTTAACGTATAATTTTGATCTCCTTGTGAAAGAAATGAAGTCCCACGACCGCTATAATTATTGAAAACATTAAAACCTAGCGATACATCTTTATCAAGAAAATGAGGTTCGGTTATGCCACCATAGTAACTAATACTCTTTTTTCCTACTTGTACTCCAGCATTTAACACTTTTCCAGTACCAATTAAATTACGTTCCAAAAATGATATACGTCCAAATGGTCCTCCTGCTGTGTTATAGCCAGCATCAAAACTAATTGAAGATGTTGATTTTTCCTCAACGTCAATATTAATATCATATTTGTCTTTTCGTGTTGTTGGTGTAACGCTAATAAGTACTTTTTCAAAATAATCCAAATTGCGTAGATTCTGATGACCTTTTTCTATATAAGAACGGTTAAATATATCTCCTTCAGAAATTTTAAATTCTCGTCTAATAACTTTATCTTCAGTTTTTAGATTATTCGTAATATTAATTTGATTAATAAATACTTTTTCTGCCTTATCTATCACGAATTTAATATCGACAGTATGATCAGGGTTTTTACTACTTATATCAGGGTAAACATTAATTCCTGGATAACCTTTACTTGCAAAATGTGAAGAGATTTTATTTGCTATTTTATTCAAACTATTAATATTAAATGTATCACCTGACTTAACATTAATATATTTTTTAATTTCATTTATATCAATATTAGGTAATTTATTGTCAATAGTAATGTTGCCAAAATTATATTTTGCCCCTTCTTCAATAGAGTAAGTGATGGTAAAATATTCTTTGGTTGGATTGAGTTCTGCTGTAACAGAAATAACACGAAAATCGGCAAATCCTACTGACTGATAGAATTCCTTTAACAATTCTTTATCATACTCTAAGCGGTCTGGATCGTAAGTATCATTTGTTTCTAAAAAGTTAAACCATCTTGACTGTTTTGTTAGGATAACAGATTGTAGTTCTGTACTACGGTAATTATTATTTCCACTGAAATAGATTTTTTTAACAGTTGTTTTAGGTCCTTCTGCAATATCAAAAGTAACTTTTACTCTGTCATTCTCAAGCCTTTCAATTTTTGGCGTTACGGTTGTAGAGAAACGACCTGAACGTTTGTATATCTCTTTAATTTTTTCCACATCTAGTTGGATTTTAGCTGGACTCATTGATTCACCAGACATAGTAAGCAATTCTTTCGATAATGAAGATGTTTTGATTTTAGAATTACCTGTAAACACTACTTTAGTAATAAACGGAGTTTCTGATACAGTAACTATCAAATTGCCACCATTGACTAGTGTAATACTTATATTTTCAAATAGAGACGTTGAGTAAAGGTTTTTAATTGCTTCATCTCCTTTGGATGAAGTATATTCTTCTCCTACTTGAAGCTTTAAGTAATTTTCAATAGTCGAGTTTTCGATTATTTTATTACCTTGAATAGTTATTTTTTTTATATACTCAGCCGATAAAGCTGATGTATTATATAAAACAGTTGTTGCCAAAATAGCTAGTTTAATAGTTGATTTGACGTTTGTTTTCACAAGAACCTTCTTTTGTTTGGTTTTATAAGTCATACTAAAATTTAAAATACTAAGTTTTTTATATCATTTGACAAGGAAATTACAATAAGAAAAATAATTATCCCCATACCTAGTCTTAGTATAACATTTTTTATAGATGCACTAAGTGGTTTGCCAAATATTATTTGATATATTATAAATAATAAATGTCCACCATCAAGAACTGGAATCGGTAGCAAATTAAGTAAACCTAGATTAATTGATATCATGGCTACAAATAGTGCGAAATTTGCTACCCCTTGTTCTAAAGATTTCCCTGACTCCTTAGCAATGGCAATTGGTCCCCCAATCTCATTTAAAGATCTTGTACCCATTAGCATTTGTCCAAAGTTTCTTAAAATTAAGTTGGAAATATAAATAACATCTTTCGATCCTTGATAGATACTTTGAAAAATATTCATTTTTATAAAAATAGGTTCATTCTTAGCAATAACTCCTATATAAGGTCTTTTTATCTCAGGTTGATTATCCAGTTTTTGACTAATCTCCTTTGGAGTTATAACAATATTAATAATCTCATCATGCCTTTCAACTAAAAGATTGATGGGTTTAGTCCCGCTCATGAATATATTTTTCTGTAAATCGACAAAACTATCAATTTTATTAGTGCCAATCATAATAACTTTATCATTTTCCATAAGACCAGCTAGTTCAGCGGGGGAATTAGCCACCACTTCACCAATTACAGGAGCTATCTCTACTTGACCATGGGAAAAATAAATAGTTGTGAATATGAGAATGGCTAACAAGTAATTAGCTATAGGTCCAGCAGCTATAATTAAGAACTGAACCCATAGAGGCTTGCTAAGAAAAGCTAGAGGTCTATTATCCTGTGCATCTTCAAGTGTTGCAGGGTCAAATCCATAAATTTTAACGTAACCACCGAAGGGTAGGGTGCAAATTTTCCATTTTACGCCATCTTTGTCTATTTTAGAAAAGAGTTCCTTACCAAAACCTATCGAGAATTCCTCGACCTTTACTCCAAATATTTTAGCTATGTAATAATGACCAAACTCATGAATAAAGACTAATAAGCTGATTGTTAGAATAAATCCGAATATTGATAACATACAACTCATTATTTTTTAAATAGGTTTACTAAATTATGCTTTTTTGCTATAGCTAATATACTCGATAATCAAGTTTTTCCTTAACCGTCATCGCCAGGGCAGTTTAAAAGTCCCAGCTAATGATAGAAAATACTAAATTATAGAAATAAATAGTTGTCATCGCGAGCCACAAAGTGGCGTGGCGATCTAGGTAAACAGCGAAGCTGTTTTTTTAGAGTAATGCTTCGCGTATCCTAGATTGCCGCGTCGCCACTTTTTCGCGGCTTCTCGCTAATAGACGTATTTTTTAATAATTCTAAAAAACTTGATTATCGAGTAATAGATTAAATATGTTACCAATACATCAAAAATTTTTATGACCTCAACCAAGATTAGTACCAAAACGATAGCACGTATTGCTGCGGTGCAGGCAATTTATCAGTATAAACCGGAGATTCCTGATCAAAACATAGACCAGATTATGCAGCAAATTGTTCAATTCTATCATGATGAACGAGTAGCTAATGATTTAACAACCAATTTCAATAAACCAATAAAAGTAAAGCTAAGTATAAGCTATTTTGAATTGTTAGTAAAGTCTGTAGTTCTAAATTTACCTCAAATTGATAAGATGATATCAAGGCATTTGACATCGGAATGGCAAATTACCAGCTTACCTGTTTTGCTTCTTGCTCTCTTGCGTGTGGCAATTTGTGAATTACAATTTCTTCCAAATGTTCCAAGTAAAGTGGTAATTAATGAATTCACCGACATTACAAGTGATATGTTGAATGAAAACGAGGTTGGTTTTGTTAATTCTGTATTGGATAGAATTGCTAAAAAATCTAGTGAGATCATGTGTCATGACATCTAATATATTAGGGTTTAGAGGTAAATTTGTTGCCGTTAAAACTGCAAAAAAGCGTAAAAATTCATCGAAAAAGTGGCTCACGCGCCAATTAAATGATCCATATGTTTCTAAAGCAAAGCTTGATGGTTATAGGTCTAGGTCAGCTTATAAGTTGCTGGAAATCCATGAAAAATTTAATCTGTTAAAACCAGGGATGAAATTAGTCGATTTAGGTGCTGCACCAGGTGGATGGAGTCAAGTGGCTAGCAAAATTATTAGACTTCCTGCAGAATTCGCTTTTGCTGAGGAATTTGTAGGAGACACGGAACCTCGACCCGCAGCGTACTCAAATGTACGTGAGGAGCAGAGTACCGGTATCACGCACAAATTACCAGCAAAAGTAGAATTATGCAGGAAGTCTATTAAATCTGATGAATCTAGTGGTAATAATAGCACGATAATTGCAGTTGATTTGCTTGACATTGAGCCAATTATTGGTGTGCATTGCTTACAAAAAGACTTTTATGCTGAAGATACCAAAGAGATTATTATAAAGATGCTCGATGGTAGTGCTGATGTGGTAATGAGTGATATGGCTGCTAATACGACGGGGCATGCAACAACTGACCATATTCGGACTCTTGACTTATGTGAGCATGCCCTTGACTTTGCCTTAAAAATTTTAAGACCAGGGGGGCATTTTATTGCTAAAATTTTTCGAGGTGGTACGGAGAATAATGTGCTAAACAGAGTTAAACTTAATTTTCATAAGGTCAAGCATTTTAAACCATCTTCTAGTCGTAAAGAGTCAGTAGAGGTTTATTTAATTGCTTTAAATAAGAAATCTGAATGATAGTTAAGGAAAAACTTGATTATCGAGTAAAATGGATAAAATTTCATGACCATAAGTTTTTCATTTTATTAAAAAAACTAGCGTCATCCTCATCTTTGTCGCTTGTAAATTCTTTATCCAGCAATTCTAGTAATTCTTTTTGTTTTTTAGTAAGATTCTTTGGTATCTCAATATGTATGTGGGCAAACATATAACCTCTAATGTTTGATCTAACCTTAGACATACCTTTGCCTTTTAACCTAAGTTGTTCGCCATTTTGTGTACCAGCGGGTATTTGTAATTTTACCTTACCACCTTCTATGTCTGGAACTTCTACTTCTCCACCTAAAATAGCTTTAATAAAGCTAATTGGTAGTCTGCAATGCAAATTAATTCCATCAACTTTATAGAGGTCATGCGGTTTAATAGTAATAAAAATATACAAATCCCCGTTATTTCCTCCTCGCACTCCGGCATCTCCTTCACCCATAAGCCTTATTCTAGTACCTTCTTCAATACCAGCTGGAATATTTACTAATAAATTTCTATGTTGTGAGTAACGCCCCTGACCATAACATTTTTTGCATGGATTTTTAATGATTTGTCCTGCACCTTGGCATTTTGCACAAGTTTGTTTAAATGTCAAGAAGCCTTCTTGTCTTCTGGTAACCCCTTGTCCTGCACAAGCGTCGCATTCGGTCATTCCGGCATTACTTTCTGATCCGCTGCCATTACATGTTTGGCATTTTACTTCACTGGTAAAACTAATATTTTTGTCGATACCACGAAATGCTTCTTGCAAAGTAACTGTGATATCATATTTTAGATCTGAGCCTCTAATGGTAGTTGATGGTCGTTGTCTTCTTGCCCTGCCACCCATAAAATCATTAAAAAACTCACCAAATATATCATTTATATCAGGTCCATTATTGTTATGTCTTCCAGCTGACGATGCTGCACCTGAATTCTGAAAGGCATCATGTCCAAAACGATCATAGGCAGCTCTTTTTTGTTCATCTTTTAAGATATCATAAGCACTGCTTATTTCCTTGAACTTTTTTTCTGCTTGTTTATCCTGTGTATTACGGTCAGGATGATATTGCATCGCCAATTTATGATAAGCTTTTTTTAGCTCTTCTTGGGTAGCAGTTTTACTAACCCCAAGTATTTGGTAATAATCTTTTGTCGACATAATAAGAATATCTGATTTTTAATTTAGTTTAAATTATCCTTTTTAGCAGCCTCACCATGAGGGGTGATGTCCACAACTGTTGAAAGTTAAAAGATCGTCATCGCGATGAGCTTTGTAAGCCCTAAACCGTCTATTAGCGAGGAGTCGCTGTAAGCGACGACGTGGCAATCTTGTGAAGAAGAGCTTACTTCATGAGATCGCCACGGCGTCTATCGACGCCTCGCGATGACGGTTTTTTAACTTTCAACAGTTGTGGGATTGCCACGCTCACGTACGTTCGCTCGCTAATAGACGATTTTTTAACTTTCAACAGTTATGGGGTGACATCCAAAAATTCCTACTTGTTGCTGACATCTTCGTAGTTAGCATCAACTACTTTGTCATCATTCGTCCCAGGTTTTTCCTCACTATGATCATCTGGCTGAGATTTATACATAGCTTCTCCTATTTTCATACTACTAGCCATAAGAGCATCAGTTTTTGCTTTAATTTGCTCAAGATTATCAGACTCTAAAGCTGCTTTTAACTCTGTTATGCTATTTTCTACTTCTTGTTTATCACTAGCTGATATTTTACTATCATGTTCTTTTAGAGTTTTTTCTGTTGAATAAATTAAGCTATCAGCACTATTTTTAGCCTCAATTAATTCACGACGCTTTTTATCATCCTCAGCGTTTTTTTCTGCATCTTTTACCATTTGTTCAATTTCCGCATCATTAAGACCTCCAGAAGCTTGAATAGTTACTTTTTGTTCCTTACCACTAGCTTTATCCTTGGCAGAAACATGAACTATACCATTAACGTCTATATCAAAAGTTACTTCAATTTGCGGTAATCCTCGTGGTGCAGGCGGAATGCCATCAAGATTAAATTGGCCAAGTATCTTATTATCAGATGCCATTTCCCGTTCACCTTGGAATACCCTAATCGTTACAGCATGCTGGTTATCATCAGCAGTAGAGAATACCTGACTCTTTTTAGTTGGAATAGTAGTATTACGATCAATCAGCCTAGTAAATACCCCACCAAGAGTTTCAATACCTAAAGATAAAGGGGTAACGTCTAGCAATAATATATCAGTAACTTCTTTATTTAACACTCCTCCCTGAATAGCAGCACCTAGAGCCACGACTTCATCGGGGTTAACTCCTCTATGTGGTTCACGACCAAAGAAATCCTTTACTTTCTCAATAACTTTTGGCATTCTAGTCATACCACCAACAAGTACTACTTCTTGAATATCCGAAGCTTTTAGCCCAGCATCTTTTAAAGCTTTCTTACATGGTTCTATTGTATCATCAATTAATGTTGCCACTAAGGATTCTAATTTCGCCCTAGTAAATTTTATATTTAAATGCTTAGGACCTGAGCTATCAGCCGTAATATATGGCAAATTAACATCAGTTTGAGGTACAGATGATAATTCTTTTTTAGCTTTTTCAGCAGCTTCTTTCAGACGTTGCAAAGCTAAAGGATCTTTGCGTAAATCTATACCACTTTCTTTCTTAAATTCATCAATTAAATAATCTAGAATTCTAGAATCAAAATCTTCACCACCAAGGAAAGTATTACCGTTGGTAGATTTAACTTCAAATACACCGTTACCTATCTCTAAAATTGATACATCGAACGTACCACCACCAAGATCATAAACTGCAATTATTTTGCTCTCAGCTTTATCGAAACCATATGCTAAAGCGGCTGCTGTTGGTTCATTGATTATCCTTAATACTTCCAAACCAGCAATTTTGCCAGCATCTTTGGTTGCTTGGCGCTGTGCGTCGTTAAAATATGCTGGTACAGTAATGACTGCTTGTGTTACCTTCTCACCAAGATAATTCTCAGCTGTTTCTTTCATTTTTTGTAAAATGAAAGCACTAATTTGGCTTGGAGAATATTTTTCGCCCTTAACTTCAACCCAAGCATCGTTATTAGCAGCTTTTACTATCTTGTATGGTACAAGATCTTGGTCTTTTTTTACCATAGGATCAGAGAAACCTCTACCTATCAATCTTTTAATACCGTATAAAGTATTTTGTGGATTGGTTACAGCTTGACGTTTTGCTGAATCTCCAATTAATTTTTCACCGTCATTACCAAATCCTACCATTGAAGGAGTAGTCCTAACTCCTTCAGCATTTGCTATGACTCTTGGCTCTTTTCCTTCCATTACTGCGACGCAAGAATTTGTTGTTCCTAAATCTATACCTATGATCTTCGCCATATACACTCCTAATCCCAATTTAATAAATCAATTTGATAAGTTTTGATATAGTGTCTCCTCGTTTATTTTACAAGAGGTAGCTGTGAAAAAAAGTTATATCAGGTCCTTATCACTGGAGCAGAACATTTGGACGAGTCACCTATTTCACTTTGTACATTTCTACGATTTTGAACACCCCTAATTCTCTCTTTATTAGAATTTTCTCTTACCTCGATTAATCCTTGTATAAGATATTTTAATCTAGAACTTTCAGTATAAAGGATCATATATTTAAAAAACTTGGTATATTTACCTACTAGCTTATTACCACCATTCCAATACAGATCCTCAATCATCAGCATCTCGTTAGGTTTTAACTTATCCCAAGACTTACCATAAATATTTTTTAGCTCTAGGCGATTAACAGCACTCTTACAATCATATATCATTCGAGATTGTTGTATTGTAATAGCTTTATTGCCATTATAAACTTTGTCAAATGATAAAGAACCTTGGAATATTGTCTGCCACACAATTTTTGCTCTTGGATTATCCATGTTAAAGCCTATCCCTATAGTGTTGTACCCCTTAATATCTTTATATACTTGTAATATTTCATTTTCATTACCTTTAATAAAAGTAAATACCATTTCTTGGTAAAATTGTAGATATTTTGGGTCAGAAAGATTTAATCCATATAATTTATCCCGTAATTCAGCGGCAAATTTTATACTCACTACCATAAATTTAACTTATTATCTTGAAAATATCAATAATAACAGGTTTTTAACTAGCACTAAGCATCCTAGAAGAATAATTTTAAATAATCATTGACGGAAAGATTATTTCAGAACATAATCACTTCGATGGTCGTGCAGTTGCGTAAATATCTATACTAGAATTTACGAGGAAAGTCCGGACTCTACAGAGATATGGTGCTGGTTAACGTCCAGCGGAAGAGTAATCTTTTAGGGAAAGTGCCGCAGAAAATATACCGCCAAACTTTGTTATCAAATTTTGGTAAGGGTGAAATGGTGTGGTAAGAGCATACCGGTAGGTTGGTAACAAGCTACGCATGGTAAACCCCACCAAGAGCAAGATCAAATAGGCATTATAGAACTTACGTGTTCCTAGGCATCTCTGACTAGAAGTAATGTGGGTGGATCGCTTGAGATAAATGGTAATATTTATCCTAGATAAATAACTGCAGTAGATAATAGAAATATTATTTATACAAAATCCGGCTTATAGACCATCATATTTGAAACCTCAGTTTTGGATTAAAATTAAAAATTTTAATCCAAAACTGGCTGGAATATCAGAATAAATTGTGAACATGAATTGCTGTACAGAGTTTTTGCGTAAATATTACCCTGTCATTTTGTGTTTATTTTTAATGTCTTTACATTTTGCCTCTGCCTATCCTGGTGGTATGTCATATGACAGTTTCGATCAATATGGGCAGAGTATTAATAAAAACTATTTCTCTCATCACCCACCGTTAATGTCAATGGTGTGGTCTTTACTTCACTATATTTACCAAGGTCCGCAGACGATGCTACTATTAAATTTAGCATTATTGTGGGGTGGAATATTATTACTTCTTTACGCTGATCAACAAAATAAATACAGATGGCTTTACTTATTAATACCATTTCTACCTAATATATTATCCCAATCTGGAACAATTTGGAAAGATGTAGCTTTTGCCTTTGGTAGTTTCTTTGTAGTAGCTACTTGTATTTTTTATACTTATCGCCGAAAACCTGCTTCTTTGTTGGTAGTTATTGGATTATTGTTAATTGTTTTTTATATTGTTGGTGTTAAATTTCAAGCACAATTTATAGCTCCAATTTTGATTTTGTTTGTATTGTCAATTTATCTTAAAACTAGCTTGTTAATAAGAATAATACTAACCTGCATCATTTCGCTATTAATAATATATGGTAATGCTAAACTTACTAAGCATTTTTCCACTGAAAGTCATTCAGAGCAATTACGTCAATTATTTGATATTGCTGGAGTAAGTGTTGCTATCAATAACGATGATTTAGTGCCAAAATATGTTAAAGAAGACCAAGATTTATATAGTTTTGAGAAGCTTAAAGTTCATTACACTCCTAGACGGGTTGATCCATTAATTTTTGCTGATACTAGGATTTATGCCTTTACAGCAGATCCTGTAAAGTTACAAGAAATGGAATCTGCTTATAAACAAGCCATCACTTACTATCCACTAGATTTTCTTAAACATCGTACAATGAATTTTGTTATGTTAATTAAAAACTGGGGATTCCATCATTACGCCTTTATTGAACTTAACGAAGCTCAAAAACATGGTATGGATATTAAAAAGAATTACTTAAAAAATTGGACAATTAAATATTTAAAATTATATCCAAAGATTTTAACAATAAATCTTATTAGTTTTATATTAATATTTGTATATTTATCTATTCTAACAAATAAACAATCTAATAGTCCCGAGAAAGTTATTTTGGCATATATCGTAGCAATATCTATTGTTTTTTCAATAGTACTATTTTTTGCTACTATGGCATCCGATTATCGTTATTATTATGTTATAAGAGTTCTAACGCTATTTAGCCTGCCGATTTATTTGAAATTCAGGCAATCTAAAAAAAGATGTTATGTATAGCTAACCATAGTAAAATGGCGTCATTGCGAGGAGACATGAGCCGACGAAGCAATCCATAAAAGTGATTAAAAATGGATTGCTTCGTCGCTGCATCGCAGCTCCTCGCAATGACGTCTCGAACTTTTAAACTTGTCCCTATCTATTTAATTCCTTTTTTCCCCTCAACTGGGGAATCTGTTCTTCGGGTTATAGCTACACTGGGAAAAAAATAGCTTTTCCAGCTAGTCTACGCTCATTCAGCAATAGATTTTTTTCTGAATATGTAATATACTTAAACTATTCCAATATTATTTTAATAAATGTAGGTTCTAACTGTGACTAATTTAGATCGTCAAAACTTAATATCTATTAGCATTGAAGATGAGATGAAAGGCTCTTACTTAGATTATGCTATGAGTGTAATCGTCAGTAGAGCCATTCCAGATGTACGTGATGGTCTAAAGCCAGTGCATCGCAGAATCCTTTATGCAATGTATGAAGCATCTAATTACTTTAACAAACCTTATCGTAAGTCAGCAAGAACTGTCGGTGATGTGATGGGTAAATACCATCCGCATAGTGATGCTGCAATTTATGACTCATTAGTGAGGCTGGCACAGGACTTTTCTTTAAGAGTACTGCTCGTTGATGGGCAGGGTAATTTTGGTTCAAGAGATGGTGATGCTGCCGCTGCTATGAGGTATACAGAGTCAAGACTTGCTAAAGTTGCTCATACATTGCTCGAAGATATTGATAAAGAAACCATTGATTTTACGCCAAATTATGATGGTTCTGAAAAAGAACCATTGGTACTACCATCAATGTTTCCCAATCTCTTGGTAAACGGAACTAATGGTATTGCTGTTGGCATGGCTACCAATATTCCTCCTCATAATCTTGGAGAAATAATTGATGCTTGCTGCCTATATGTTGATAATAACGATGTAGAAATATTAGAACTTATGTCAGTAGTTAAAGGGCCTGACTTTCCTACTGCTGGTATCGTACTTGGTACAAGCGGTATTAGGTCAGCTTATTTAACGGGTAGGGGGAGTATTTTAACTAGAGGACGCAGCGAAATTGAAGAGATATCTAATAATAGACAGGCTATTATTATTACAGAAATACCATATATGGTTAATAAAGCTAAATTGGTTGAAAAAATTGCCGAACTAGTCAAGGAAAAACGTATTGAAGGTATCAGTGATCTTAGAGATGAATCAAATAAGGATGGTATTCGAGTAGTAATTGAAATAAAGAAAGATGCTGTAACAGAAGTGGTGCTGAATCAAATATATTCCTATACCCAGCTACAAACTAGTTTTGGTGTGATTATGTTAGCTCTAAGAGATGGGCTACCAGAAGTTATGAACTTAAAAGAAGTGATAGCTGCTTTTGTCAATTTTAGAGAAATAGTAATAACTCGCAGGACGATATATTTGTTAAATAAGGCTCGTGATAAGGCTCATATTTTATTGGGACTAATGATTGCTGTTAGTAATATTGATGAGGTTATTAGAATAATTAAATCTTCAAATGATCCGGCAAGTGCTAAAGAGCAACTAATGCAAAGAACTTGGGATGCGTCATCTATAATAGACCTAGTAAAACTTGTTGATGATAGGGCAATGATAGCAGATGATGGTAAATGTTATTTTACTGAAACACAAACAAAAGCAATTCTTGAAATGCGATTGCAACGTTTAACTGCTATGGAGAAAAATAAATTAGAAAATGATCTTGCAGAACTAGCTACGGAGATTAGCGGTTATACTGACATTCTAGCATCACGTGAGAAACTTCTAGATATCCTAAAAAATGAGTTAATTAGAATCAAAGATGAATTCGCTACCCCCCGCCTTACTAGCATTGAATTAGGTGACTTTGATCAAGATATTGAGGATCTTATCCAAAGAGAAGAAATGGTTGTGACTGTGACATTGGGCGGTTATATTAAACGTGTACCTCTTGCTACCTATAGAGCACAGAAACGAGGAGGAAAGGGGAGGTCAGGGCTGTCAATGAGGGACGAAGATATTACCACTCAAATATTTGTTGGCAGTACTCACACACCGATGTTGTTTTTCTCAAATACCGGGCAGGTATACAGCTTAAAATTATATAAACTGCCACTTGGTAATCCTCAGAGTAAAGGAAGACCAATAGTCAACATTTTACCTTTAAAAGAAGGAGAACGTATAAATAATATTATGCCCTTGCCTGAAAATCAGGATGAGTGGGATAGTTTGAATATTATTTTTGCTACAAGCCAAGGTAACATTAGAAGGAATGATTTATCAGACTTTAAACGTATTCAATCAAATGGCAAAATTGCTATTAGACTTGATGATAATGACCATTTAATAGATGTTAAAGTTTGTAAGGATGAAGACCATGTTTTATTGGCAACCAAAGCTGGTAAAGCTGTAAGATTCCCAGCTAGTTCAGTTAGGGTATTTAAAAGCCGTACTTCTGATGGTGTAAGAGGTATGAGGATTGCTGCTAGTGACTACGTTATTTCTATGACAATATTAAAAGGCATAGCATGTACAATGGAGGAAAGAGAAGCCTATCTATCAATTCCTATAGAGAATAGGTTGTTAATAGCAGGTGGCAAGGAATTTACCCCGGAAGAATTTGGTGTACATTTAAGTAAAGAGCAGATTTTAGAAATGGCTATTTCAGAAGAATTTATTCTTACTGTTAGTGAAAATGGTTTCGGAAAAAGAAGTTCCGCATACGAATATAGGATTACTAACCGTGGTGGTAGCGGTATTGTTAATATGGATGTGTCTGACAAAACTGGATTAGTTGTTGGAGTAATGCCGGTTGATATGTCTGATGAGTTGATGTTAATTACTAATAATGGCAAACTAATTAGGTGTAAACTTGAATCTGTACGTATAACTGGTCGTAATACTAGTGGTGTAATATTATTCAAAACCGAACAAGGAGAAAAAGTAGTTTCTACCGCATTGATTGCTGATAGCCCTGAGGAAGAGGGGGATGTGGATATACTCGAATGATAATATATAATCTGAGTTTAGTTTAATAGTTGAGGCTAGAACGATAATTTTAATTTAAGTGAACCTTGATGGCTTGAATATTTATTATTAGATGCTAAATAGTTATATACTGCCATGATTTCTGTTGCTCCACGTTTTATAGTGATAGTTCCGCCAATTTTGTAGTTGTATTTAGTAGGTTTTTCAAGCAGCAATATTTCTTCTCTGCTGCTAGATGGATATGACATGACCTGCATATGAAGCTTCTGCTGCTTATTATGCAAAAACTTTTCGACTTCCATATGCAATCTAGGAATCACTTGGGTAGTATCACTAATCTTCATTGGCATAATTACTTCAAATCCTATAAGCCCCGAAGATCTTCGGCTGTTAGTAGCAGCTACCGATAGACTTTGTCTTTCAAAGCTTGCCTCATATCCAGCAATATCCTGCCCCCCATATTTAAGCCCAATATGGGGGATAATTAAAGCTTTACCAACCTTTGATTTGTAAGCAACTACTAGCTTGCTACTATATGAGCTATTAGCAAATTTAGCTTTAGCTAGCTGGTTTTGTACTGGTAATTTTGCAGAAACATTACCCGAAGCAAGGGAAAGGAATCCTTGTAATATTAGTTTCTCAGACAAGTTAGTTTGACCATACATAAATATTACGTGGGTGTGGGCAGTAAATTTCTCAGTACGATTCTTGTATTTAAAGTTAGAGAGAACATAATTATAAGCTCCTCCAATAATGCTGCCATTAGGTAACTCTAAATCGCCTCCAATAGTTGCAGCACTAGTTCTGCCAGTATAGCTACTTAACAAGCATTTCCCATTATATTTGGTTATACCTATCGTACCACTAACCCACACATTTTTAGGAACAATATCATCTTCATCATCAGCAGCGGGTGGAGAAAGATTGTTTAGATGTTTTAAATCGCTTAATCTTAAATCAATAGATGAGTTTGCGAATTCATGAGACAAGATAATTATTTCATTCAGTGCTAAGGCAATATTTCTCACTGTTTCTTTTTGTTTTTGTAATAATTCTTCCGCTAATGCCACTGTTACCCTTGCTATCTGTGCAACTTTTTCTTGTGGCACTATAGCTTCTGCTGGCGATGTAGGTCCTGCTGGTAGTGCTGCTGCTCCTCCTACTGGTGGTGCTGCTTCTCCTCCTGCTGGCGGTGCTACTTCTCCCCCTGCTGGCGGTGCTGCTTCTCCTCCTGCTGGTGGTGCTGCTTCTCCTCCTGCTGGCGGTGCTACTTCTCCCCCTGCTGGTGGTACATGTTCTTCTTCTGCTTCTTCTGCTGGCGGTACTCCAACAGCTCCATCTTCCCCTGCTGGTGGTACTCCATTATTAGGCAATAGAAGTGGGGCAGGATTATGTCCTGCTCCAACTCCTTCTAATCCTGCTTGTTGTGGTATATTAGCTACTGGCACTATTGGTTGTTGTCCATCGGTTGTATCCTCCTGATTTTTTTTTGTTTTTTCTATATCCACATAAGGTTCATCAGGGGCTATATCATCATAAAATTCAGAGGAAATAAATTCAACATTCAGCTCTTCTAGTGGGAATTCATTTTGTCCTTGTTTTTTATAGAAAAAACTAGCCACCTTAGTTAGGTAAGAGTTGGGTCGGTTAACACCCAACTGTTTTTTAAACTGTTCAAATGTTCGTTTTTCATTAATAACCAATGGAGTATTAAAAAGTTCTACAGCCTTATGCCTAGATGAATCACCAGTTCCATATACCGTAATTGGTGGAATAATTACAGTTCCCAATGCAGATATTACAAATAGCACCTTTGCTATAAGTATTTTAACCTTAGATAAGCACATAGAACCTGTTTTAATAGGTTAAAATACAATAATTGGTATAGAATAGTAGAAAAGAAACCTATAATTGTCTAGCTAATATTACAGTAACACAAGGGATTTGTGAAATAATCATTGACGAGCAGATTATATTAAAACATAATCGCCCCAAAATTTATATGAGAGGTACAATGAAATTATCTGATTTTGATTTTACCTTACCGACTGAGTTAATAGCTCAGAAACCAGAAAAAAAACGAGATGAGTCTAATTTGTTGGCAGTAGCACCAAATAAAGACTTAGTGCAGAGCAAGTTTTATGATATAATTGACTATCTATGCCCTGGTGATTTAATGGTGTTTAATGATAGTAAAGTTATTAAAGCTAAATTGCTATTGAATAAAGATGGAAAAAAGATCGATTTATACCTAAATAAGCCAATAAATAATAATTATTGGCATGGTTTTGCCAAGCCTTCAAAAAGACTTAATGAAGGAGATCAATTTGATTTTGGTTGTAATAAGATTATTATAAGTAAAAAACTTGTAATGGGGCAGGTTGAGGTCGAATTTTTTCTAGATAATCTCTCAGTTTTTGAATTTTTAGAAAAATACGGTGAAATCCCGCTACCTCCTTATATAAAGAGGCAGGAAAATTTACTAGAAGATAATAATAGATATCAAACAGTCTATAGTAAAAAACTTGGAGCAGTAGCCTCTCCAACTGCAGGGCTACATTTTTCTGATGAATTACTTGCATTAATTAAAGCAAAAAATATTGAAACTGCTTTTATTACTTTGCATGTTGGGGCAGGGACGTTCCTACCAGTTAAAACTGAGGATATTGATCAACATAAAATGCATTCAGAATATTATCATATAGATAAAAAAACTGCAGATATCATTAATAAGGCAAAAAAAGAAAGCCGACGGATAATAGCCGTGGGAACGACGTCCTTACGGGCGTTAGAAAGCAGTAGCATTGATGGACATGGACAAATACAAGACGGAGAATTTGAAACAACCATTTTTATTAGACCAGGATTTAAATTTCAAATTGTTGATATGTTAGTTACCAATTTCCATTTGCCAAAGTCTACATTATTAATGTTAGTGTGTGCATTCGCGGGTTATCAGGAAATAACTGATATCTACAAATATGCTATAGATAAGAGAATGCGGTTTTTTAGTTATGGTGATGCAATGCTTCTTTATAAAAAGCTATAAGAAAGATAAGAATTAATAATTCTACTAAGTGTGCTGTTGAAAGTTAAAAAATCGTCTATTAGCGAGGAGACCGTAGGTCGACGAAGCAATCTATATGACAAGAGATTCATGGATTGCCACGCTCACATACGTTTGCTCGCAATGACGGTTTAAGTCTTACAAATACCTACTTAAACTTACACACTTGGTAATTCTTATCTTTCTTACAAAGAACTCTTAAGGCTTTAAAAGCATAAGTGCTTATAATCAGGAAATCTAAAATAATATAGATTTTAAACCTTTGAATAATATGCCAATCAATAGCCACTATAGTTCTTCTGCATATCATCATGCCAATTATAGATAGTTTCACCCGTTGTCTCTACAGTAGAAGAATGATTCGTACAGGTAGCTTGATAATTGTCTACAGCTGTATTAACTGCTCCTGTTAAACATGCCAATGCAGCTTCAGCTCCTAAAGCCTCTGCCACTACAAGTGCAGGATTCCCTTGTTTTAAACCTGCTATATATAACAAATCAAAAGTTTATTTTCCATAATATATATTATAGAATATTCATGTAAAGATAAGCAATTTACTATCACCGTATATTTTTTCTTTAATTAGCTGTAAAGAATCATCGCTAAAGTCATCGCTTTTAGCAAGTTCGACTACAATAATGCTACCATCTTTTAACCATTGACCTTTTTTTAAAGCATTAACTGCCTTCGGTACAAGATTATGATAATATGGAGGGTCAATAAAAATTAAGTCAAAGCTGTGATAAGCCGAAGGTAGAGCTGCTGCATTAATATTTAGGAAAGTCATTTTATCCAGCTCACCTATTTTACTGGCAAATTCTTTTGCTGCCTGCAAATAATCACTATTTATATCAACTAATGTAATTGCTCCAGCACCTCTAGAACAACTTTCAAAAGCTAGACTACCCGTGCCGGCAAATAAATCGAGAACTTGAGATTCATTGCTAAATAATCTGCCGTCACTAAATTCTCCTGAAGTTAGTATACTAAAGATGGCCTCTCGGATTTTCCCTGTGGAAGGACGATAGTTAGAGTTTTTTAAGGTAGGTATGATCCGATTTTTATGTTTGCCTGCTATAATTCTAATCATAAAAATTTCTTAAATTTTTCTAATGTCTGTTCTTTATACTGATTTGGTTGCAAATTACCTAATAAAAAATCTCCATAGCTAATTCTAATTAACCGGTTAACAGTCAAGCCAAAATATTCAAATATTTTTCTAATTTCACGATTTTTACCTTCAGTCAAGACTACTTCAAACCAACAATTTGTTCTGCCTGATTTTATTAATTTAATTGATTTAGGATCATAACGTATTTGATCAATTTCTATATTTTTATAATTTTTTAGCAAAAGATTTGGGTTACCATATGCTCTGACTTTATATACACGTTCTATTTTACTTGATGGTAGCTCAAACTTTCTCGCTAAATCACCATTATTGGTTAGTAACAATAGCCCTTCACTATTGATATCCAGTCGCCCTATTGAGATTACTCTAGGCAGATTCATCTTTGCAAGACTAGCAAATACCGTTTCTCTACCACTTGTATCTTTATGCGAAGTAATGAGTCCAACAGGTTTGTAATATACCCATAAACGCGGGATATGTTGTTGATTTATTAGTTTTCCCGACACCTCAATAACACTAGTTTCATCAACATTGGTTGCTGGTGAATCAATAATAACGCCATTTACTTTTACTTGATTATTTTTAATAAGCAGTTCTGCATCACGTCTTGAACATATCCCTGCGTTACTAATCGCTTTTGCTAGTCTTTGTATACTATCCTGTCTCAAATAAACATCCTATATTTTTTACTTACTAGATACGTCATTGCGAGCATAGTACTTTTTTTATAATCGTCATAGCAAGGCTCTTTAGATGCCGTGGTGATCTAGGTAAACAGTGAAGCTGTTTTTTTAGAGTAACGCTTCGCGTATCCTAGATTGCCGCGTCGCCGCTTTCAGCGACTCCTCGCTAATAGACGATTTATATATTTGTTTCATAGCAATGTATAACTACAATAATAGTCTTAATGAGGTTATATCTATGAGGAGTAAGAACTACCTCTGGTCATGTTTTTTGAATCTCTTTGCCTTTTTGAGGTTCAGAATTAAGCCAAACTACATCCCCTCTTTCAGGTATGAATGTTACCACGATTCATTACCTACAGCAATGTCATCATTTAATATTTCATGATGACAGTTAGAATCTGTAATATTATCCAATAATATATCTAATTCTGATGTTTCTGTACTGATAATCAAATAGTTATCAGCTGTTTCTAAATTAACAAATGTACCTTGTTGAAAATGTAACTTATCAGCTAGATGTTTAGGAATTCTAATTCCCAAGCTATTTCCCCATTTTTGGATTTGAATTTGCATAATATCATTAATATTGTTACTGTATAAACAAGTATATACAATACAAAGTTAAAAATTCTTTTTCGTCCATTGCAAGGCACAACTGTCAAAAGTTCAACAAACGTCATTGCGAGAAGCCACTTTAGTGGCGACGCGGCAATCCAAATTACTTATTATATTTTTTGTGGATTGCTTCGTCGGCTCATGCCTCCTCGCAATGACGTTGAAGAATTTTGTGTGCATCACCTAGCCCTATTTACTTCGTATTTGCAACATCCCCAAAAAGAGTAAAAAATAGGCAAACATTTGTATAAAAAATAGCATGCTACTCAATGCTGGTAAAAATATAACAATAATAGGTTGTAATAAAATGGCCACTCCACTTGAAAATAATACTATCCTAGTGCATGTTTGCCAAGAGGATTTAGGCCCAAAATAATTAGTTAACAGATATACTAATATGATAATAAAGATTTTTTCGAATAAAATCATTACAAAACGATAGACTATCATTATTGGCATTAAAATGTAAATAAATACCTTCAGTGCTTGTGTAAGTATCTCGGAGAAATGCTTTTTAATGACTTCTTCAGTTAAAATTTTTCGATCAGAAGTAAATAATTTAGAATATCCAATACTAAATGCATTCTTTTTTTTATCAGTTATTTCAATCGTAGTAAGGGTTATATTATTGCTACTAAAGAGGAGAGGAACTTTAATTTTCTCGCTATAAGGTAGTTGATTCTTTGAGTCTATAACAGCAATTTTATTACCATTTTCATCGAGTAAATATATAGGTTCATCTTGATCAACTGAAATTTTACTACCATCATAATAGATTTCCGGTAACTGTTTTAATATATATTCAATAGTTGTGGTGCTTTTTGTAGAGCGGTTTTCAGTAAAATAATCCGTCAAAGCCAACAAATAATTAAATATAAAAAGACAAAAAATCAATGATGATATAAAAGATACAGTAAATATGTACTTAATTCCATATCCTGTATATGATCTATAAACATCTTGGTAAAAATTTATTGAACTGATTGATAACCGTAATTGATGAAATAAAGTAGTAAACCACGAGAAAACGGATAATAGTTTTGTTGTCATAATATCTATTTTGATGTAGATTCATAAAAAATTTTTATCAATATATTCCAATTCTTGAAACTAGAAAAGTATATATCTTTTAACATAAAAGCGATATTTATCATAATGAAGTTTAATAAAATACCAAAATATTCAGAAGAATATTGCAAATTAAGTGACTGTATTAGAGTTTTAGCAAGTGATAGCATAGAGCATGCCAAGTCAGGGCATCCGGGTATGGTACTTGGCATGGCAGATGTGATGACAGTTTTAGTATTTGATTTTCTTAAATTCAATCCTAATGATCCAACTTGGTTTGACCGTGATCGCCTAGTTCTATCAGCTGGGCATGGTTCTATGTTACTTTATAGTTTTTATTATTTAACAAATTATAGAAATTTCCACTTAGAAGATTTAAAACAGTTCCGAAAATTACATTCAAAAACTCCTGGACATCCAGAATATGGGGCATATGAAGCTATTGAGGCTACTACAGGTCCTTTAGGTCAGGGATTTGCTACTTCAGTGGGTATGGCTATTGGCCAAAAAAAATATCAACAAAAATTAGGCAAAGATCTTAGTGACCATAAAATTTACTGTATAATTGGAGATGGATGCCTAATGGAAGGTATAAGCTACGAGGCTGCTTCTTTAGCTGGGCATTTATGCCTTAATAACCTAATAGTTTTATTTGATGATAATAAAATTTCCATCGATGGCTCTACCAACCTTACCGTATCTGAAGACCATTTGCTTAAATTTACTGCCATGGGTTGGATTACCGAATCTATTGATGGACATGATTTTGAGCAAATTAATGCCAGCTTAACTAGGGCAAAAAATTCTGATAAACCCTACTTCATTGCCTGTCGTACTTTAATTGCCAAAGGTTCTATTAACAAGATAAATTCAAATGCAGCCCATGGTTCGCCCCTTGGCAAAGACGAAGTTAAATTGCTAAAAGAAAATTTAGGTTTTAAGGATGAAGAGTTTGGTCTGCCAAAAGAATTAAAAGACCTATGGGGCATCGCTTGGCTAAGAAATCAAGTGAGTTATAATAATTGGCAAGAAAACTTTGTTGATATAAGTCAAGAACAAAAAGCGTATTTTGCTAGACCTAATATCGATTGTTCTTTTCTTGATAATATCCCTATCCCGGTAAAAGATGAAGCAACCCGTAGTTCATCCGGTAGAATTGTAGAAGAATTAAGCAAACTATCTGATAAAATTATTTTTGGATCAGCTGATTTATCATTATCCAATAATATCAAAAATAATCATAGTAAAGTAATCAGTAAAGATGATTTTAGTGGTAACTACATCCATTATGGTGTTCGTGAGAATGCTATGGGTTCTATCATGAACGGACTGTCATTATCAGGATTTCTGCCTGTAGGTGCTACTTTTCTAGCCTTTTCTGATTATATGAAGCCAAGTATGCGACTTTCTGCTATTATGCAGCAACAAGTAATCTATATAATGACTCATGATTCAATCGGTGTAGGAGAAGACGGGCCTACTCACCAACCAGTTGAGCATCTAGCAGCCCTCCGAAGCTTACCAAATATGATGGTACTACGCCCTGCAGACTATATAGAAACAGCCGAGTCTTGGCGAATTGCACTATCTAATAAACAAGGGTCTTCTGTTCTTGCTTTAACAAGACAAGCTGTCCCTCAAGTTACTAAGGTTCAACATAGGGAAAATCAAATAGTTAGCCACATCAGTTCACAAAATTTATGCTCTAAAGGTGGGTATATATTGTTAGGGAATAATCAAGAAAAAGTAGATGTTGCTATCTTTGCCACAGGTTCTGAATTATCAATTGCTCTAAAAGTACAAGAGCTGCTAACTAACCATGGTTTTAAAGCTGAGGTCATATCAATATTATGTTTTGAGCTATTTTTTAAACAAAAACCTAGCTATATCCAAAATATTTTATCTAGGGGTAACTTAAAAGTGGCTATAGAAGCTGCAAGTAGCTTCGGCTGGCATCGAATCATCGGAGAAAACGGACTGTTTTTTGGAGTCGACCAATTTGGTCTATCTAGTTGTTCTGAAGAGCTATACTCATATTTTGGCCTTACTCCTTCAAATATCCTAGAAAAGATTATTGCAAAAATTAAGGAAATGAAAGGGAGTTATAGCTAACCTAACCTGAGTTTGATGTAAGGCATCGGTTTAATAGTTTAGGGTGTCATCCCACAACTGTTGAAAGTTTACAAATACCTATACCACAGCGTCATTGCGAGCGTAAGCGAAGCAATCTAGGAAACAATATGTTTAAACATAAATCGGGAAATTATCTACTAATTTTTTAACTTGCTTGCGAGTTTCTTGCTCACAATCACTATTATCTTGCGTAGCTTTCAACCCATCTAATACGTTGCAAATCATCTCGCCAACTTCTATAAACTCCTTTTCTTTGAAACCTCTAGTGGTGCATGCTGGAGTACCAAGCCTAATACCAGAAGTAATAAACGGTGAAGTTGTATCAAATGGTATAGCATTTTTATTACAGGTTATGCCGGCTCTTTCAAGTGAATCTGCGGCCATCTTACCAGTTATACCATATTTTCGTAGGTCCACTAATACTATATGATTATCAGTGCCATTAGTTAAAATATCATAGCCTCTTGCCATTAAACTGTTAGCAAGAGCTTTTGCATTACTCATAACCTGTTTTATATAAAGATGATAATCTGGTTGTAAGTTTTCCAAAAACGCTACTGCTTTTGCTGCAACAATATGCATTAACGGTCCACCTTGCATGCCAGGAAATAAAGCAGAATTTATCTTTTTGCCCAATTCCTCATCGTTTGAAAGAATAATACCACCACGTGGACCACGCAGAGTTTTATGAGTAGTAGAGGTAACAGCATGAGCATAAGGTAAGGGGCTTGGATGTTCCTCTGTAGCAACAAGTCCGGCAATATGAGCAATGTCTGCTAGCAAATATGCCCCTACTCTATCAGCAATTTCCCTAAATTTGCTAAAATCTAATTGACGTGAGTAAGCAGAATAGCCAGCTATAATCAATTTAGGCTTATGCTGCACGACCATTTGCTCTATTTGTGAATAATCAATTAAGAAAGTTTCTTTATTCACCGAATAAGATACAGAGTTAAACCATTTGCCAGACAAGTTAGGGGAAGCACCATGAGTCAAATGCCCCCCTGTATCTAGCGACATACCAAGTATGGTGTCATGTGGTTTTAATAGGGCTAAAAATACTGCCTGATTAGCCTGAGAGCCGGAATGAGGCTGAACGTTAGCATAGTTACAATTAAATAGTTTTTTTACTCGTTCTATCGCCAAAAGCTCAGCTTTATCAACCTCTTCACAACCATTATAATAGCGTTTTCCAAAATATCCTTCAGCATATTTATTGGTAAGAACTGACCCCTGTGCTTCTAATACTGCAGGGCTTACAAAATTTTCAGAAGCAATCAATTCGATAAAATCATGCTGACGCTTTTTTTCAGCATTAATAATTTGGTATATTTCATTATCTGTTTCAGATAATTTATTAGGACAAATACTCATGATAACCCCACAACTATTGAAAGTAAAAAAATCGTCATTGCGAGGAGACCGTAGGTCGACGAAGCAATCTATAATATTACAAGCTTCATGGATTGCCACGCTCACGTACGTTCGCTCGCAATGACATATACGTCTATAAAACGTCATTGCGAGGAGACCATAGGTCGACGAAGCAATCTATAATTTCACCGAATTTGGGATAAGAATTAACTAATTCTTATCCCAAATTGACGTGAACTCAGGTTACTTCAACGCTTTCAAGCCTTCTTCAAGACCTTTCGTAGAGAGTGGAAGATTTACTTGTTGACCAGCTGAATTCATTATCCCCACGATAGGATTAGCATCTTTTGATAAAATATCTTTAAGATCTTTATCTGATATTTCAACAACAGCCTGACAAGATTCTTTTGTACAAGTAACGTACTTACCTGGAGCAACTAATTTTTGGGAACTAATAATTGACGTACCTGGAGCAACAGAAACATCAGTAGGAACTATTTGTATCATTTTTAAACTTTTTGCCTTACCACTACCCAAATAACCTACTTGATACACAGCTAACACTTGTTGTTTACCATCTTTATTAGTAGAGTTAATTGCTTGACTTAAATAACAGACCTGTCTTTTTTCAGCATCTGTGGTGCAGTTAACTACCCAATCTGAAAATTTTTGTCCCTCTTTAACCGCAGCATCAACTCTACTAGGATTACCCAAAAATAGTCCCAAACCCATTACAGCAAGACCAGCTGTAACAAATAATGATTTTTTAATACAGTTTGTCATAATTCTACTTATTTAATTATTTATATTATTAGCGGGCAATGACAGATTCGAGCTGCCGCCCTTTCGTAAAAGCAAGGATGTCGTAATTTTGACGCCTAATCTCTCTTTTTCAGTCCTTAAAACCTAGTCCTTAAGATTTCTTCGCTTACTCGAATTTAAGGACTAGAGGATATCTGAATTTAATATATTTGTCAATCTGTTAAAATAAGTGCTAGTTCAGGGTAATTTAAAATTCCCAACTAATGATAGAAAAGTTTGTTTTTTTAAAAAGATAATTGCTGTTTATTTGAATCGCCACGCCACTTTGTCCTGTACTGAGGCAAAAACTACTACGTGGTGAATATTTACTAGCGGCTGATGAATTTCCTAAATGGGTTCATGCTTGCGGTATTAGACTTCAAGGCTTGGTTAGAAGACGATTGCTAGAGAGAGAAGTATTTTTGCAAGGAATTAGTTAACAACAAAATAATAAAATTAATAATATGTCACGAGGAGTAAAATGCTAACCCAAACTAATCAAGATATAGATAATAACCAACATGCTATTAGTCCAATCAAAAAGAAAGCAAATGGTACTATACAACATAGTATAGCGTTGCCCTCAGCGATGTACTCAAATAATTTGAAAAAAACGAAAAAAAATAATAAATTGCAAGATACTATTGTTGATGAGCAGCTGCCAAATTCTCCTATAGAACAAACTTCACTTCTTCCTTCTCTTGCCCCTTCAGCAGTACCCCAAACTATTGAGCAGGCAAGAAAACTCTATGCCATTTCCAGTGATAATAGTGTCAGCCAAAATATCATCGAAGCCAATAAGTCGATAGCCGAGAAAGTAGCAGAGTTGAACAAGCTGGAAGAACTACAACAAACCCTACTTGCCACGGAAAATACCTTAAAACTTGAAGTGATGAACTATATGCAATTGCACACTTACCTAAAAAAAGGTGATCATATTCTTGTTTCATGGAAAAGCACCACTCGCAAAACCTTTGAAATACCTAAGTTTAAAGAAGATTTTCCTGACCTGTATACTACATACGTCAAAGAAATCTCTACTCGAAATTTTAAGCTGTATTAAAATGATAATACTTACCTTTGTGATACTCATTATGATATTGCTTATAGCAGTTAAGTTTGTAAGTTTTGTATAGTTACCGGATTGATAAAACCAGCTTGCTTCTCTAACTTTTCAAAGTGATAGATGCCAAAAACAAACCCTAGAGTTATTGGAATCATAATAACTAATAATCCATAATTACCAAAATACTCTATTAGATACACAAGACCAAAAGAAGCAATAATATAGATTAAAGTACGCGATAAAGCGAAAGACAAACTAACGTAAGTACATCGTCTAAAAATAGGAATATGCCGGAAAAAAATTGTATCCGCTGGCATGGTACAGATACCAAATAGCCCAGTCATTAATTGGATTAAAAATATGACAATTGGGGTTTTATAATGGTCTAGTAAATAAGGACAACTAACAATAAAAATACAGAATATCGCTAGTCTCACCTTAAGAATTATTAATGGGTATATTTTATAACTTAAATATGCATAAATTAAAGAGCTAACTAAAGATAGCATTACAAGAAGAAAATTATGATGAATTACTGCCTCCGGCGAATAACCACAAGAGTTTTTTAAAATGCTACTACAATGGATATAAGCAAAATAGAAGCATATAGGCCATCCACACTGTATCACGAAGTAAGCTAACATTGTTGTCATGTTAAATTTTGTCGGTCCAATAGAATTATCCACTACTGATTTTTGCCTTAGAAATTTTGGTGTTTCTTTCAGCATCGTCCTAGCCATTGTCCCAACAATGGCTATTGTTGCACCTGCCCAAAAAGCTAGACGCCAACTAATTCCAAATGACGTACTAAAAGATGCTAAACCAAGTGCAAATATTCCTCCTATGATAGTACAAACTGAAACTAACGCTACAATTGGATATTGGATAGGTGGTTTGGTCATTTCAGTCAGATATAGTTCAGCACCTATTATCTCTCCTACGGAAGATATACCTTGAAAAATCCGACATATTATAATTATCCAAGTAGAGACAATACCTATTTGATCATAAACAGGTAAATTAGCTATAGTAATACATGAAATAGCCATTATAAACGTTGTTATAATGATTGTTGCTTTATAACCAACATTATCTCCTATATAACCAAAAATCAAAGCACCAACAGGTCTAAATATATAGGTCAAACAAAAAGTTAAAGCAGCTAGGAGTGAAGCAGCGTGTGGGTCAGTCTTAGGAAAAAATAGATCATTTAACAGAATTGCTAAATGAATATACAGCATCAGATCAAAATACTCTAAAAATGTACCTATTAAAAGTAAACCTGTAGTATATTTTTGCTCTGTTGTTAGATGAGTTTGAGTAAGTGTTACCTTTGATTGAATAATTGCATCCATAGTTATACCCTTTACATACTATTTTAATATATCTTAACATTATTAATATTAAGTTAAAATGAATTTCTTACTAATAGTTATGTTAATAATAACAAATGTGTGTTAAAATAATTAAATAAAAAATAGAACTATGCAAGAATCAACTCCCGATCCCCAAGCAATGCTGACATCTTCTCTATGCCAAATACTAAATACAGCTTCTCTATACGTCTATTAGCGAGGAGGTCGTAAGGTCGACGAAGCAATCCAGTAACATCATTTATCTATAGATTGTTTCCTAGATTGCTTCGCTTACGCTCGCTAATAGACGTTGTGGTATAGGTATTTGTAAACTTTCAATAGTTATGGTTATAGCCCCTTGTATTATTATTAATCATTAATTATATAAAATATTAATATAAAATACTTAGTGGGGTCAAATAGTATGATATATTCTAGTAAAGTTTGACCTAATTTAAAATTTATAAGGTTATTGAAATGGACATGGATAAATTTACTACACATACAAAATCTGTCATCTCTAATGCCCAAAGCTTAGCAGCAAAAAATGATCATCAGCAACTATTGCCATTACATATACTGGCGAGTTTGTTAAATGATGATAGCGGCATTATTACTAATCTCATTAATATTTTGAGTAGTAGCTTAGACGATTTAAATAAAGCTGTAACTATAGAATTAAACAAAATCCCAAAAGTACAAATTGAGGGAGGAGGACAGATTTATTTATCATCGGAAAGCTTAAAATTACTTAATAAAGCCCTAGATATTGCTAAGGATAATGCTGATAGTTTTATCACTATTGAGCGAGTTTTTGAAGCATTATCGTATGACCAAACACCTGCTGGTAAAATCTTATTGGATAATTCAATAACTAGTAAAAAAATAAACGCCGCAATTCTGCAGTTAAGAAAAGGTAAGAAAGCAGATAGCGAATCTTCTGAAAGTAGTTACGATGCCCTAAAGAAATATGGTAGAGATGTTACTGAGCTGGCAGAACTTGGTAAACTTGATCCAATAATTGGCAGAGATGAGGAAATTAGAAGAACCGTACAAGTTTTATCAAGAAGAATGAAGAATAATCCAGTACTGATAGGAGAGCCAGGAGTTGGTAAAACAGCCATAATAGAGGGGTTAGCTCAAAGAATCTTTAGCCAAGACATTCCAGAAACACTAGCAAATTGTCGTATCATTGAACTTGATATGGGAGCTTTAATTGCTGGGGCTAAATACCGCGGTGAATTTGAAGAACGCTTAAAGGCTGTACTAAGTGAAATTAAAGAATCTAGCGGGGAAATCATTTTATTTATTGATGAACTACATCTTTTAGTAGGAACTGGCAAAACAGATGGGGCTATGGATGCATCAAATTTACTAAAACCCATGCTTGCTAGAGGAGAACTCCATTGTATTGGTGCTACCACGTTAGATGAATACCGTAAATATATTGAAAAAGATACAGCTCTTGCTAGAAGGTTTCAGGCAGTTTATGTTAGCCAACCAACAGTAGAAGATACTATATCAATTTTACGTGGTATTAAGGACAAATACGAATTACATCATGGTGTAAGAATTGCTGATAGTGCTATAGTTGCTGCCAGCACTTTATCTAATAGATATATTACTGATCGTTACTTACCAGATAAAGCTATTGACCTGATTGATGAAGCATGTAGTCGGTTAAAAATAGAATTATCTACTAAACCGGAAGAATTGGATGAACTTGATCGCCGTATTATTCAAATAAAGATTGAACTAGCAGCTCTAAAAAAAGAAAATGATGAACATTCAAAAAAGAAAATTATCCTCTTAACAGATGAATTAGAAAAACTTGAATCTCTTTCTTATGATATGAGTGCTAGCTGGCAAGCTGAAAAATCAAAAATACATATTGAGCAAAAATTAAAAGAGGAACTAGAAAAAGCTAAAGCAGAACTTGAACGAGCAGAAAGAAGTAGCGATCTTGCACGGGCTAGTGAGCTAAAATATGGTATTATTCCTGATTTGACTAAGAAACTACAACAAGCAATAGAAGGAGGAGATAACAAACTATCAAAAGAAGTCGTATCGGAAAACGATATAGCTATAATCATATCTAGAATTACTGGTATACCGATTGATACAATGCTATCAAGCGAACGTGAGAAACTACTAGCTATGGAAGATAAACTTCGCAAGTCAGTGATCGGTCAAGATGAAGCTATAAGAGGAATCAGCGATGCCGTACGTCGATCTCGTGCTGGTTTGCAAGATATTAATAGACCACTTGGGTCATTTTTATTCTTAGGCCCAACTGGTGTTGGGAAAACTGAACTAACCAAAGCTTTAGCACTTTTTTTATTTAATGATCGTAACGCTATTCTCAGAGTTGATATGTCTGAATATATGGAGAAACATTCCATATCACGTTTGATTGGCTCACCCCCAGGATATGTTGGTTATGAACAGGGAGGAACTTTAACAGAAGCAGTGTACAGGAGACCTTATCAAGTTATTTTATTTGATGAAGTAGAAAAGGCTCATTCAGATATTTTTAATATCATGCTGCAGATTTTAGATGAAGGACGACTAACCGATAGTCAAGGGATAACCGTTGATTTTAAAAATACCATTATTGTTCTTACTTCTAACCTTGGAGCTGAAATACTTATTAATCAACGAGAAGAAGATGATCAACATAAAATCAAAGAACAAGTAATGGAATATGTACGAGCTGTATTTAAACCTGAATTCTTAAATAGGCTAGATGAGATTATTCTATTCCATAAACTAAATCGTGCCAACATACATGATATTGTTAAAATACAACTGGATAATTTGGAAAAAATTCTTTTGCAACAAAATATTATATTGCAATTTGATGAATCAGCTATAAATTACCTTGCTGATAAAGGCTATGACTCAATGTTTGGTGCTAGACCATTAAAGAGAGTTATTCAACGAGAACTACAGAATCATTTTGCCGAAATGATTCTTTCGAGTAGTATTATGAGCGGTGATACGGTAAACATAAAATCAACTAATGGTCAACTGGCTATTAATAAGGCTTGAGCTAGGAATAATAATATAGATAGAAAAAAATATGATAGATACTACTAAACCTAAAATTTGGGTACTAGCTGACAGCTGCGTAGGTAACGTTAATCAAGCCATAGCTCTAGCAGAAAATATCAAGCTTGGTTATGAATTAAAACCTATTGAATATAATTTTTGGGGTAATTTGCCAAATTTCTTACTTCGATTAAGCCCTATCCATGTAAAAAAGGAACTATTACAATCGTGGGAAACTATTACAGACAGGCAAGGATTCCCAGATTTAATAATTTCTGCTGGGAGAAGAACTGCTTCTTTAGCAAGTTATTTAAAACATAAGTCTAATGGTAGAATAAAAATTGTTCAAATTATGCACCCTAACCTACCGCTCAAGCAATTTGATCTAATTATTTTACCACACCATGATAAAGTTAGTAAGGAAGAACTAAATATGTACTCAAGTGATTTGAGTATATTGAGAATTACTGGGGCTCTGAACAATGTCCAAGCAAAAATACAGGATGGTGGCATTGAATTACGTAAAAATTATCCAAAACTTGGGAAATTTATCTCAGTAATTATCGGTGGTAATAGTAAAAATTATACTTTTACCGATGATAATGCTCGCCAAATTGTAACAATATTATCTAATCTTATACAAAAAAGCAAAGAATATAGCTTGTTTATTAGTTTTAGTAGACGCACCCCCAATTCAGCAAAAGAAATTATTAAAAACAATGTATCTTCCTCTGCTATTATTTACGATCCAACAGAGGAAAACACTAAACCTAACCCTTATTTTGGTATGTTATCACAGGCAGATTACATAATTTCCACTGCTGATTCGATTTCAATGTGTAGTGAGGCAGCCTCCACCGGCAAGCCTCTTTACATATTTTGCCCTAATAATTTTAAATTACCTAAACATCTATCGTTTATACAAAAATTGGTAGAATTAGGAATAGCGAGAATATTAGACGAATCTGTAACTCAGCTTGAACAGTATAATTATATCCCACTTAATGAAGTAGAAAAAATTGCTAATATAATTGCTAATAGAATAGTCTCAAAAAATTGGATACGCTCATGATATTAATTGATTCTCATTGTCACCTTAACATGTTAAAAGAAGATTTATCGGCAATAATAGCTCGGGCTAAGGATAATGGTGTTCAGTACATGCAGACTATCTGTACTACGCTTGAGGAATTACCAGCTATTTTAGAAATAACCGTAAAATACGGAAACATCTTTGCCTCATGCGGTGTTCATCCCAATGAAGTCAAGGAAATTGTCTCGTACGAAACTATTATGGAATATTGTAATCACCCCAAAATTATTGGTATTGGTGAAACTGGTCTTGATTATTATTACCAAACATCCGACAAAAATAAACAGATTGGTTCTTTTGCACAGCATATACAAGCATCTCAAAGTACCGGGTTACCAATTATAGTACATACAAGAGAAGCAGAAGAAGACACCATTGATATTTTAAGCAGTGAAATGCAAAATGCACCATTTACCGGTCTTATTCATTGCTTTACCTCCTCAGAACATTTGGCAAAAAAAATGCTTGACCTTGGTATGTATATATCGGTTGCTGGAATTGTAACTTTTAAAAATGCAGCTAGTTTACAGGATATAGTACGTTATATTCCACTAGATAGATTATTAATTGAAACAGATTCTCCTTATTTAGCCCCTGTTCCAATGCGTGGAAAGCAAAATGAGCCAGCTTTTGTTAAATATGTAGCAGAAAAAATAGCTGAAATAAAGGAAACAAACCTAGAAATAGTAGCAAGTGCCACTTCCAAAAATTTTATGTCTTTATTTACTAAAACACATCTTATATATTCAACTACTGTTTGAAAGGAAATTATCACATATTGCTAATAAAAATAATATATCTTTAGATCAGATTTATTTACATAATAGACTAATGCGTATGATGTTGCTAATAGTTAATAATCAACTTTAATTAATGAGTTAAATATGTTTACCACCTTATTGAAGTTACTACCTCCTACTCTATATCAATATTGGAACATATTGGTTAATTCTGTTAAATCTTTTGCTATGGTTCTAATATTTATGTTACCAACGGTGTACGCTCAACCACAAGCTCAACCTGAAATACGAAAAATTGTCCCACTAAAACTAGAAGCTGTTAATCTTGGTCAAAGAATTATATGTTATCGCCCTACAAGGCATGGTATACCAAATATGACTGTTACTAAGCTAGGTGATAAAGTTATTGCCCATAATTATGGTCATAGTGGTAGCGGTTGGACATTAGCACCAGGAGCTATTGCTTATGTTAATGAATTATTGCAAAAATCAGAATATGCTACTGATTTAAAACCTGATACTCCCATTACTATTATCGGAGCTGGTGTTATGGGGTTATGGAGTGCTTATGATCTGATTGAAAAGGGGTATAGTAACATCACTATTATTGCTGACCAATTTGATGGACTGGCTTCTAATAATGCTGGTGGATTGCTTAAGCCTTCTTTCATGGATTATCCACCAAATGCAAGACCCATGATGAATAAAATAGCTGTTAATGCTTATAAAGTTTATTCTGCTATTGCTAAAAAACAACAGAGTAATTTTATAGATGGAGCTGTTATAATGCCAGCTTACTTTCCAACTAGGGAAGAATCAGATCTAGAACCTTATGTAACTGCCGGGGTAATGCAACCAGCCAAAGATGTAGTACTTGATTTTGGTAATGGTACAACAAGAGTTATGGTAGCTTACGATGACGGAATTATTAAAAATAAAATTCAAAATTTTGCAGAAATTAAAACTAAATATATAGTAGATTGTACCGGTCTTGGTGCTAAAGAACTTGATAATGATAATGCAATGACTCCTAGCCAAGGACATTTAATTATGTTAAAAAACCAAGATACTGAAGATGTGAAATATTTAATTTCAGTTAATTTAGGTAATGGTAAAACTAGTTCTGGGCAAGCAGTAAATTGGTATTTTTACATGCATCCAAAGCATTTACCTAGCAGTAGTGCTGATGATGTAGGGGTTATTGGTAAAACATTTATTGAAGGAGCTACACCACAAACTCCCAATGAAGAACAGTTTGATCTGATAGTTGAAAGAGCAAGGAGTTTTTATGATATTGATGCTAGTAAAGCAAAAAAATAACCCTAGCTACGCGAATTTGGGATAAGAATTAGTCAATTCTTATCCCAAATTCGATAGTTGACCAACTTGTAAAGCTAGTTAATTACTACGGTTTATATTTGATTACCTTGAGATGCTACTATTGACTTAATCAGTTCAACTATTTTCTGCCTAATATGTGGATTTTGAATCTCGGTAAATCCTTCCACAAGATAAGATACTTCTTTTTCTGTGTCGTATTTTAAAGGTACTAAATACTCTGCTTTATCTTCAGCAATAATATTATTTACAAGACTATTGTTGTCTTGCGTACCAAATAGGTAATCCTCTGATACCTCAGTAGTTTTAGTCATATCAAGAAAATATTCAATAGATACATTTAATATTTTTGCAAAAAAATACAATATACTGCCAGCTATGGGGGTAGTAGCATTTTCATATTTTTGTATCTGTTTTACACTAAGATTAATAGCTTCACTCAATTCTTGTTGGCTCATGCCGAGCATTATACGACGCTTTTTTAAACGCATACCTACAATTATATTTATTCTTTCTTTTGATTCATTATATTTATTCATTGTTATAATAATTTAATATTTCTCTACCTATTACAACTAATGATAGTATAATATTCTAGCTTAATCAAGTAATTTTTTATTGATATTAATAATATTTTTTATTAATATGTAACTAATAAGGGTAGTTATTATTGCTAACAAGGCACATATATCTCCAAATTGTGAATATAAAGTTTCAAATTTTAGCTTGTTAGGAAGTAAGTTATCTATATAACCTACTTCATTGATGTGACGTTGTTGAATAATTCTGCCTACGGGATCTATTACAGCCGATATACCATTATTAGCCGTTCTAAGCATAGGAAGACCGTTTTCTACACTACGCATACGACTAATCTGTAAATGTTGGTATGGACCAGTGGAGTTTCCATACCATGCATCATTAGTGACATTAATGATCACATCTGAGAGTTTATTACTCGTTCGGACAAAATTTGGAAAAATTGATTCATAGCAAATAAGTGGTTTTATGGTTATATTAGGTTTATCAAGACTAACGAGCTGTCTATCTCCTGCGGTATAATCTAACAACCCAGCGGTTAATTTCTTAAATGGTAATAGCCATTTGAGAGGCATATACTCACCAAATGGTACTAAATGAGATTTATGATACTCAAATAATTTATTTCCCACTTCTGTTAAAGCGTATAAACTCGTATAAATTTCAAAATCCTCCCCGTTCTTACCATTATTTGTTATACCACCAGTAATTAAAATTGCCTTTTTAATTTTTAGCATCTTTAATATTTTTATTTTGATTGGTTGGTAATCATGCGGTGCTACCATAGCAGCTTCCGACCATATAATTAGGTCTACGTTGCCCGGCTCTTTAGACAATGCGATATGAAGATTAAAATTTTTCCAAAATTCTTCAACGTCCCACTTAGCAATTTGTGGAATACTTGGCTGAACTAGTCGGACTTTTATATTTGAGAAGCTGGTAGGATTGTTATGTAGCTTTAATAAACCATAGGAAGTTATTAGAGCGATTATTACCAATGAATTTGCTAATAATATTTTTAATAGATTATATTGTTTAGTAAAGATATGATAAAAACTAGTTGATATATATATTACAATAAAACTTAAACCATATATTCCTATGATACTAGAAGACTGAATTAGAATATCAGAAAATGAAAAAGCATATCCAAGCAAATTCCATGGTAATCCGGTAAATATCCATGATCTTACCCATTCAAAAAATACCCAATAAAGGCAAAAAATAAACTGATAAAAATGATGATTCTTGGCTAGGAATCCGAAACCACAGATTGTAGCAATGAAACAAGCCAAAATAATTGGTAGACCAAATAATGCCAGTGGCACTGCCCACCAAAATTCATCAATATAAACAGTAACCCCTATACTAATCCAGTACATACTGACTAAAAAATGCCCATAGCCAAATATAAAACCTAATATAGAAGCTTCTTTCCAGCTATTAGCAATTTGTACTTGATAACATAGCAGTGCCAAGGCAAATAATCCAGGTATAAAGAAAATTGGAGCAAAAACTAAAGCACTAATCATACCTGAAATCAGGGTGAATATTTTGGATGAGAACATTAATGTTACTTTGATAAAAATTGTTTACAAAAATATACATCATGCTATTGTTTGGGCAAGGTTTTAATAAAAATAAGGAATATATATGCAAGTTAAAGTCACTGCTTTGCTTGATGGTAAGAAAGGATTAATTACAGGTGTCGCTAATAATTTATCAATATCTTGGGCTATTGCTCAAATGGCCAAAGAACATGGTGCAAACTTAGCCTTTACCTATCAAGGAGAAGTACTTGAAAAACGCGTTATACCACTTGCTGAAGAAATTAAGTGTGATTTCGTTGTTCCGTGTGATGTAACAGATGAAGAATCACTTGATAATTTGTTTAAAATTATTGAGCAGAAGTGGGGCAAACTCGATTTCTTGGTTCATTCTATTGCTTTTTCTGATAGAAATGAATTAAAAGGCAGATACATAGATACCTCATTGTCTAACTTTCTTAATACCATGAATATATCATGTTATTCTCTAATTGCCTTGGCAAAACGTGCAGAACCTTTGATGAAAGATGGTGGTAGTATCCTTACCCTAACTTATTATGGCTCACAAAAAGTAGTTCCTAATTATAATGTCATGGGACCTGCTAAAGCTGCGTTAGAATCTAGTGTAAAATATCTTGCAACTGATATGGGATCAGATAACATCCGAGTAAATGCCATATCAGCTGGTCCTATAAAAACTCTAGCATCTAGTGGTATTAGTGATTTCAAAACTATGTTAGCTTTCCATGAAGCTGCATCACCGTTACGCAGAAACACTTCTCAGCGTGATGTTGCAGGGGCGACATTATATTTGCTGAGTAACTTAGCAGAAGGAGTTACTGGTGAAATACATTATGTAGATTGTGGCTATAACACTACAGTAGGGATGGGTAAAGGTTCTAGTAATTGCCATTAACTATTACTAGCGAAGCACTGTTGTAAGGCTTAAACCGTCTATTAGCGAGGAGACTGTAGGTCGACGAAGCAATCTAGTAACATCATTTATCTATGATTGTTCCTAGATTGCTTCGCTTACGCTCGCTAATAGACGCTGTGGTATAGGTATTTGTAAACTTTCAACAGTTATGGTGGCAACCCCCATGAAACAACTTGTCATATAGGTTGCTTCGTCGACCTACGGTCTCCTCGCTAATAGACGATCAGCAGCCATTTTAATAGTTCTGCCTTACCTAAATCACTTTGATAAAATTATCATCAGGAATCAATGGCTCTCCTCTGAAATTTACTGCATTGTTGAACTTATTGCAACAAGTTGTAAATTTTTTATCACAACCTACAGTAAGTAAAACAGTTTTGTTATGCTTCATACTATCGGGAATTGTTTTATCCAATGTAATTAAATTCTCAGAATGACTAAGGATTTTACTATAAAATTGAACATCAGCTTGACTATTAGCTAAAATAGCATCCCCGTAATTGAAATAACCATTTTCTTTATCAAGGTTTGAGATAACCATAGTTCTACCAAACATTTCCTTAATATTATATATCTGACTATAAACTGTTTTATCTATTTTGCATTTCAAATCACCAAAATTAGCACGACAATTCTTACTAAAAGATTGCAGTAACGACTGATTATATACATCTATATTTGGCTCTAAACGTAAAGTAAAATCCAAATCTCTTTTAGTATAAGTGATGCAGCGATAAGTAACAAAATGCCTACAAGAGTTAGCAAAACAAACATATATCTTGACCATAGCCTGGGCTAAATCATAATGTTGCTTTACTCCCTCATTCTCAAAAACTCCTTCTAAGATAATGTAATTCTGAGCAGAATCATTAAATCCTCCTTCCTTTAAAGTCACTCCAGAATTCGGAACAAATATTATATTATCAATTGATAAAGATCTATCAGACTCGGTAAGATACAGATCAAGATTGTCTTGTAGTTTTATATGGAAACAATAAGTAAACCCCTGTAATTCAGCTATGGGATTATCAATGTTTTCTGTTAAAGCTACTGTCATATAACCTCCAATAATTCTATGGGAGATAATTCTATTGACCCATCAGAAGAATAAAAATACTCAAAACTATCACTAGCAAATCGCACAGCTACATCAAAAATAAAATTACCTGTCAAAATTTGATCTTTATCTAATGGTTTTGGCAAGGTTACTACTCCAGTATTATAATCAACTTGCACCTCTGTATTGATATCATTAACATAGAATTCTCCACTAGCAAATACCGGTTTATACTAATTCCCTAATTTAATTTAGCAAATAATTCATACAACAAATCGATTTAATTAGTGAGGCATTTAAATTTTTAAGGCAGGAACATACTACTATTTCTAGTTGTTCGATTGTGTCATATACTTTATTCTTTATAGTATTAGACTTTAAATATTGCCACAATTTCTCTGTCGGATTCAATTCAGGAGAATATGGGGGTAAATAAAGAATTTCTATATTTGTTGCAATAATTAGCTCTTTAGCTTTGTGCCATCCAGCACAATCCATAACAATAATCGCTTTTTGTTCTCCTATCTGTTTAGACATCTCTGCCAAAAATATATTTAAACAAACGGTATTGACATTTGGCATCATTAAAGTAAAATCATCACCTGTGATTGGGTTAACCGCACTATAAACATAGAAATTTTGAAAGCCCATTTTGGCTTTAACTTGAGTTCTGCTACCTTTACGAAACCAACCATAACCTAATTTAGAATGAGTCCCAAAACGTGATTCATCAAAGAAATACAAGTAACTGCTAGGGTTATTTGTTATTGTTTCTTGAAGTTTTTTTTAAACCCTTCATGAGTTTCTTTATTCTGTTTGTAATGCACTGGTCTTGGGGTAATGTATGCAAATTTAAGTTTCTGTAATACTCTATGTACAGCCGATTTACTAGCATCAATCTCCAAATTTTCTTTAAGTTTTATGATGATATTTTTTATTGTCATGTTACAATCGTCTTGTAACCATTTATTTATTGCTTCACAACAATTTTTTGTTAATTTACTTTTTCGTCCTCTACCTTGTTTATATTCAAGGCTTTTATCATTACCTTGAGCAAAGCTTTTTACCCAGTTCCTAAGCGTATTGGTTGTTATATTAAATACCTTACATACTATACCAACACCATTTTCTTTAGCAGCAATTATAGCCATAAGTCTAATAGCAACTCTATTATCTCGGTTCATGCTTGCAAGCTGCTCAATAGCACGTTGGTATAACTCTTCTGTTATTAATCTTTGATGACATCCCATTATATTCCTTTCCTTAATTTATTCATAAACTTGGAATATTATAACATAATCTCATCTTTTTTCTACTATTTATACTAATTTAAATTAGGGAATTGGTATTACTAATTATCCTAGCGTAGGGCAAAATTGGGTCTTCATATAGTTTAACCAGTTGGAATTGGGTTAATTCCCCATCACCTTTGCCAATAATTTGCCTTGATACTTGATAATCGACATTATCTCTAAAGCGGAAGGCAAAATTCCCTCCCCTTCTTGCTCTAAAGAAAGAACTAAACTGTTCAAATTCGAGACTACTCAGACGACAATTTTTAATCAAATATTTTTGTTTAGCATATTCTCTATCTAAATTTCTCACTTCCCTGCCCGATAATGTCATAGCACAAGAAGTAGCAAATTCTGGTCTGCCAACAGCAAAAGTTTCAATAAATTTTGGCATACGTATATCATGAAAATTCATAATTTCTCCTATAAACTTCAGTTTTGGATTAGAATTAAAAATTTTAATCCAAAACTGGCTAGAATATCAAAAAAATGCATTCTTGAAGCGGCTGGTACTAATGCATTTTAATCTATTAGCAAATGAAATATTTAACAATCAGGCGTCAAACCGCTTTAAGCCTGATTGTTTACATTCTCATTCCTCTTGCAAGTTAAGTAATTCTTCATCACTTATTAGCTCCATAATGCAAAGGTCAAGATCAGAAAATTTCCTATTGCTACCTTTACTGCGAGAGCCATATGCTTGAAATGTATATGGATATTTTTTTAAGATAGATTTCAATAATAAAAAACCTTCTTGTTCAAGATTAATCATTTAATTTCTCCAAATCATTTGAGTATACAAAGCCTATTTCTTTAGCTGTTCTATTTCTTCTATTGATAGTTCTGTATATTTAACTATTTTTTCTATCGACTCATTATTAGCTAGCATTTTTTTTGCCATTGCTATTTTTTCTTCAGCTTTACCTTTATTAAAATTTTCTTCTAGAGCAATTTCTTCTGCATCTTCCTGCAATTTGGTTCTAATATATAAGTCGTATTCTGCTGGGGTAAGCTTATACCGTTCAATCATATGGTAAGCATCTAATACCTTACTGCTCTTAATATCTTTAGGTGGTTCTGTCTCTTGTGTTGCACATTTGAATAGATGTAACCACTCATCAGCAACACTGGTTAATTGTGTTTTTTTAAATTTTCCAAGCTCTATAAATATATAAGAGAGGTCAAATAAATATTGTTTATTAGTAGTAGTCTCAACATTTTTATGAATACTTATATAAGGCACTTCTTTGTCAAATATTCTAGTTTTTACCAATGAAATCACTATTACTGGCAATAAATCCAAGTGAGTTAAACCTTCTATAAGTTGCCCAACATATGAATGGGCAGAATAATATTGTACTCTTTTTAAATAATTGGTTTCATTTCTTTTTTGCATTTCGATAATGTACCAGTTTCCTGATTCATCTTTAACTTTTAAATCAAATACACTTCTCCTACCCTTATGAATCCCCGCTAATTCTTCTACTGGAATAAATTCAATTTCCTTAATTCTGTACATTTCAGATAAATCAAGAACACTATTAAGAAATTCTTTTAAATTCTCCTTATCACGGAAGATTTTCTTAAACAGACTATCATTTGTTGGGTCTAAATATTTTTCCATATCAATTACTCCCTTTTCCTTCAATATTATCAACTCTATCATCTTCTAATCTTTGAGTATATGGAATAGTTTATTTTCATCAACTATTCCCCTTCAATAAAGCTTTATAATCTATCGTAAGCTTAGTAGTTATAAGGTCAGAACTACGCTGAAAATTTATATTACATGCTTTCATACTAGCAACCATATAATCTTGAAGAATACATACATTAGCTGTTAATTTATTAGTAATTTTTTCAGCAAGTAAAGTCAACAGACCTTGGTTTTTATCCCTAGCAAAAGCACTTATCTCAAATTCCACCTGGTAAATATTTTGATTTAATCTTGATATATTTTCAACTTTCAAAATATTTATTAGTAAGAACGGATATTTTGCATCTTGGACTACCGATATGTAAATTCGATCAACGCTAAGTCTAATATCTTGGTCATTAGATAATAATTTATATATTGTCATGTGAAAATCATGAATAAAATTAACAGACATATATTTCTAGCCCTACGATATTCAAGAATTTACTTTGTTCTGCCACGTTAATAATCCGCTTAATCTCAAATTGCCTATCTCTAAATGATATACGCATCTTGGTGGTAACGCCTTTGATAAATCTTATTTTAAACAGATAAAACCCTTCCGTCATAATATGACCAAAATTCACAGGTTCTATCGATATAAATCGATTATCACAAATAGGTTTTATTTCAGCATAAACAGATAATTTCTCTTGCCATTTTTCTTGCTCTATTTCACTTGTAGAAAAATTTTCTAAAATTTTTACCTGATGCTGCAAACTACGTGCTACTGATTTTTTCATTTTTAACTATATTTTTAATTGTCTATATGCTAAATATAAATTTTTAACTTCCGTTGACAAAGAAGTAGCATTTTGCCTTTCTCTGTCATACATTTCTGCTATATGCATTAATATTCCATGTCTTATTGATGCTGGGATACTAATCCTATCATAACCAGCAAAATATTCAACCATTAGCTGACAATTTTCTAATTTTTTATTTAAACATAATAATGATCTAGCCATATCTAGGTGATATTGCCTAGATTGCAAATCAATCGCCGATCCATCACTATTTGTTAGAGTAATTTTTACTAGCTCCTTTATCGGTTGATATTTTAACTGAAAATTTTGCTGATTTTTAATATTGCAAATAAATTCTATCCTCCTTGTTATTATCGTAAGTTTAGTAAAATTCTCAGCGGCCATAATTGCCGCATTTATTAGACTATTAATTAAATCATCATCATAATTACCTTCTATCCTCATATAGTTTTTAACTTCTACTAAAGTCCAAATAGTCTGAGGAATTAATTCAATAACTTTAAATATATTTTCTTTATGCATATAATACCTAACAAAAAAGGATATAATCCCCGCGTAAGCGGGATCGTCATTGCGAGAAGCCGCTGCAAGCGGCGACGCGGCAATCTAGGATACGCGAAGCTTTACTCTAAAAAAACAGCTTCACTGTTTACTTGGATCGCCACGGCATCTAACGATGCCTTGCTATGACGGCTGTGTTTAATTTGTTTATACATGTTCAATCATTACGCTCTTAAGTTGACGCCTAGCGTCATTGCGAAGAGCCACTTTGTGGCAACTAAGCAATCTATATGACAAGCTTCATGGATTGCCATGCTCACATACGTTCGCTCGCTAATAGACGGTTTAAGCCTTACAGTAGCACTTCGCTAATAGGCCTTTTATTTCTGGCTCAGCCAAACATCGCCAATTTAATAGCACTCTGATTTACTACATCGCCCCCTACTCTTTTGACTGCATAAAATTTTACAAATGGCTTATCGGTATAAGGGTCTCTCATGATATTAATACCACCACGATCTATAATTTTATATGCTGATTTAAAATCACCTATGGCAATTGCAATATTATCTTTCTTTATCGAGGGCATTTCAGAACAACAAACCACAGGCACTCCAAAAATTGTTTGCTTTAAAGAGTCCGAGAGCGACTGCTGCCAAATAAAACGACCATTATTATCTTGCAGTTTTTGAATGAATGACAAGGTAGTACGGTTCATTAAAAAACTAGCATTTGCCAAATATTCTTCATCAAGCAAATTGATAAAATCCAGTAATTTTTCTGCGGTAACTTGCTCACCCATATCAAAATGTTCTATTTTATCATGATATCTAGATAAAATACCTTTCGGTCTCGTCTTACCATCTCCATTAATAAACGCATCATTTTCGGCTTTTACAAAACTATCTCTTAAACGTTCTATCAGCCAGTTCTCTATCCTAATAGCGGAATCATCTATCAAAGTTTGGCTAGCTTTTGGCTGAGCGTAAAGCTCATGTACAAAAATTCTCTGTTGCTTTAATTTAGGAGCAGTTGTTTCATCTCTTGCCTCTAGATCGCCAACCCAACCACTAGCAAAATTGCCATCTTCAATTACTATATCAAGGGCATTACTAGAAATTATTTCAATTGATGCTAATTGCCTCATAGGTGATCTAGCGTTAATCTCAGTGATTATACTATTATATAAAGCTGGTACTAATAATACCCCACCTTCCTGCTCCCCACTATTTAAAGATTTTTGGATTAATTCACTTTGGCTACCTTTACGAATATAACTATCAAAAGCTGTTTTATACTCAATATCTTGCATCCCCCCTATTTCTGGACGAGACAAAAAATTTTCTAGATTATATATTTTTTCCTGTAACTCATTGATTTTCATCTCATTATTGTTTTGTTTGGTCATTAATTCTGTATCCATGTTATTCTCCATTAAAATTGTATCATTTGAATATATTTGTTTTGTGATATGCGAAATCTTAGCATGATAATTGGCTGGAAAAGTTACTATACTAACCTCAATTAATTCAGCTTCAGTGATAACTCTTTGATTTAAGTTATTGTAATTTGATAGTTTTATATTAAAACCGATGGAAAGACTATCAACTGCCCCTTGACGGACAAGTTCTATAGCCTCTTTGCCTTTTTCAATTTTATTATTAATTACAGCTTCAACTTTTAAGCCGTAATCATCCTCTATCAAAGACTTAATTACACCTATTGGTTTTTGCCAATCATGTTGCCAAAGAAACTTGATATGCGAATGATTAGCTGAGGCAAAAGCTCCTTTAACAATTAGGTCATTATGCTGGTCAGAAATATTACAAACACTAGCATAACCTGAAATAACTACGCCATTGTCTGTACTAGATTTTATGATTAAATTTTGAATCACTTGATTCTGCTGTAAGTTTTGAGTATACATATTACCTTATAATTGCAACGACTAATGGTAATATATATTATAAATCTCTAGCACTAAGTGTTTTATGAAAAAAATTTATAAAAAAATAAAATGAGATTAGTAAAAGAGACAAACTACTAATAATTGTTGGCGGTACGGGTATATTAATTCCATAGTACCTTACATTTTTTGTATAATCGTCATCGCGAGGCACCGTTAGGTGCCGTGGCGATCTCGTGAAGTGAGGAGTAATACTTCACAAGATTGCCACGTCGGCGATTTCATCGCCTCCTCGCAATGACGGTTGGAAGGCATATTAATAGTGGTCATACAAAAAATTTAGGGTACTATGACAAAAAGCAAACAGGGGATGACTTATAAATGTAACCAACTAAAACCCCCGTATCCTCACTGTTGGTTTATTAGCTTGTTTCTTTATAAAATTCAAAAATTGACTAACTGAATCAACTATGTCATCATTTTTGCAATGTGGAAAACTTAACAATTCATTAAGTAGTGTAGTATTAAAAGCCGATTGTTTTGGCAAAGCTACGGCTGAAGATTGGAATAAAGTTAACACTGAGGAAAATCTAGTGATTTTATCAAGTTTTGGTTTTATGGCAACTATGTTAACAACTCCATCTAATCTTAGATCTTGTATAACTTGCTGACCACTTGCTTTATCTTCAATTAATATATATCTAGGACAATATTTCTTGGCTAATTTCTCTACTTGACTCTTTAACTCTGGATAAGTAAGTTTTTGCCTGAACATTGATACAAGATAATATCTCTTATCTAAAATGCCCCAAGAGGTACAAACACTATAATCAGCATTTTCTGAAATTTTAATGGCAGTATCCCAGCTTTGCACGAAATAATCAAAGTTTCCCGGCAAGCTCTCATAAAAGCTAATATCCTCCATATTCAATAATATACAATTATTAGCTATTGGTTCTTGCAAATATTGGGCAGCATAATTATGTATACCAATTTCCTGTTCTAATTTTATAAGATATTCAGGATTATCTCGAAATCCATGTAAGATATCGCCTTTAACATATTGATGTTTATAATTATTAATAGAATATACTTGATCTCGTTTAGCCATAGCTGGAATTTTTAAGTGATGCCAAGAATTGGAATTAAGAAGCAAATGCCCACTTAAATCTTCTTCGTGTAATCTCTGCATAACTAATACTATTGCTCCTGTATTCTTATTGTTAAGTCTAGTGACAAAAGTTTGTTCAAACCATTCAACTACTCGCTTTCGCATTTTTGGTGAGTTGATTTGACTCGGGTTATGAGGATCATCTATAATAAGTATATCACCCCCCTCGCCTGTTGCTGAACCTCCAACTGACGTAGCAAATCTAAAACCATTATCCTTTGTCATAAACTTACTTTTTTGATTATGTTTTTTACTTAAAACGGTCTTAGGAAAAACTTGGCTGTACCAGTCGGAAGTAAGTACAAAACGACAATCTAAAGAGTGTTTTACACTTAACACTTGAGAATAGCTGGCAGACATGATCCTTTTTGTTGGATCATGTCCTAATATCCAAGCTGGCCATGCCACTCCAATACACACAGATTTTAGAGACCTAGGCGGCATATTGATTATTAACCTTTTAATATCGCCCTTTTGTACTGCTTGTAAATATTCAGCAATAAGCTCAATATGCCAATTGGCTTGATATTCTATCCCAGGATTAATTGTATTAAACACTTTATTTATGAAACTATTAAAGTCTTGTCTCAATATTGCATGTAATAACTTCTTTGGATAAGTCATTGATATTTACTCAAAAACTCGGATATGATTGCTTCATCCTCTTCTTTCACTATAGTATTTTCATTTAAATCCTCATCTTTGCTGAGCTTATTTAGCTGAATAATTAAATTGACTAATTTATTCAGCGTTTCTGTAATATTTTTCTTAATTATTATCTCACCCTTGGATTTTTTTGATCCTAGCTCGTCTAGTTCATCTTCAAGGAGGGAAACAATTCTAGCAATAAAACTATATAACGTAGTAATTGTGTCTTTTGTCATAATCTATCCCCACCATCTATTGGTTTAAGACCGACAAGAGACCTTTTCTCGTTCAAAGTCATAAAACTAGCATTCGAGATTTTAGCCCATAAATTTTCGCGTTTTTCTGTTAATGCTGAAATACTATCACGATCAAAATCGATAATAATTCCCTCTTGATACCAGTGTGACAACCAGTTACTTAAGGCATCTGATAATTTATCAAGTAAAGGAATTAACGTCTCTTCCCAAAGAGCTAATCTAGCTTCTTGCATATTACTATAGGTATTATCGCCATTAATACCTAGCAATTGAGGGGGAATACCAAAAGCTAAAGCTATTTCCCTAGCTGCCGAATTTTTTGCTTCAATAAAATCCATATCTTTTGGATTAATGCTCATTTCTTGCCAATCAAGTCCCCCTTCCAAAAGAAGAGGCTTACCAGAATTATTACTACTGGTAAATTTCTCCGTAAGCTGCTCGTGTAGCCTATCAAACTGTTCGTCACTAAGATAACCATTACTCTCTTTGACTATCAACGCTCCGCTTGGACGGGCTCCATTCCTTAGTAAAGAGCTATTCCAGCTAGTAGCCTGTGAATGCAAATCAATTGGTAAAGAAGCAGCATCAAGGCAAGATAATCCATAACACGAATTAGTAGGATGATAATTTTTTAAATGTAACACCTTACTCATTCGATTAATTGCTGAGATAGGATAAATTTTCTCTCCACTACTACTCATATATCTATACGCTACTGGATAGTTCTTATCTAACACTAACTCAGTTGCATTGCTAGGCAGTAAGTAAATTTCCCGGGGTCGATTATTCATTAATGTAGCTAAAATATAGGCATTACCATATAACAGCTTACTTGCTATCACTTCACCGAAAAAATCTGCCCCTGCTTTCTCTGGATTAGGTCTTTTCAATAAATTATAAACAGGATGATTTGCTATTCTTGCAAAAGATCCTCGATTATTTTTACTAACTATCCAAGGCACATGGCTTGCTGACTGTGCTATTAAATTCACACATCGATAAACTATAACATTTTTACGATATGCCTCTATACCAACTTTTACATCCCTAAATTCCGAATTCCCTAGAGCAGTAAAATCAATAAATGTATGTGATTTACAGGACTTAGCTTTAAAGATTTTTTTAAAATATTTTGTTATCATATTCACCTAAAATAAATAATAAATATCACTTATAACATATTTTGTATTTGCACTAAGTGTTTTGGTGCATAAATAACTTCCAAATCTTTAAATTTTACAATAGAATACTATTACCATGAAATGTCATCCTGAATTTATTTCAGAATCTATTGAAAATGGTGTAATTAGGATCACAACTGTTGAAAGTTAAAAAATCGTCATCGCGAGGCGTCGACAGACGCCGTGGCGATCCAGATAAACAGCGAAGCTGTTTTTTTAGAGTAACGCTTCGCGTATCTTGGATTGCCGCGTCGCCGCTTTTTCACGGCTTCCTCGCAATGACGCCACAACTGTTGAATAGTATAAAGAATTCAAACTAATAGAGTTATATTAATGTCTGCTCAAATAATAGAGTTGTTAATTTTTGCTGGAGTCGCTTTTTTTATTATAAATAGGCTAATTGCTACTCTTGGCTCTACATCAGAGGATGATCCAGCTAAACGCAAATCTTCCTTTTTCGGGGAAACAGGAATCAAAGACGTTACTTATACAGCAAACACTGCTGCTAGTAATATTCTTAAGAATAATTTGCCTCATAGCATGGTGAAAACCACTCCTATTAACCCTATGGAGCTTGATGGGTTAATAGTTGAAGAGAATTCCACTGCTATAATAGCTGGTCTTGAAGCTGTATCGGCTAAACTTCCATCATTTAAAGCAAGAAAATTTTTACATAGTGCAAAAGCAGCCTTGGAACTGATTATTGAAGCCTCTAATGATGATGATATTGAAGATTTACTTACATTGGTGGATAAAAGATATATACAAGAATTCCATATTTTCTTTGAAACCTATGGAGAATTTGTTAATGGCAGCGTACTAGATGCCAAAATTTCTGAAGCTTATACATTCGCTAATAATATTTTCATAAAAGTATTATTCACAGGTGAAAGAATAACTAGTAGTATAAAATATATGCAAGAAGAATGGACGTTTTCTAGAAGCCTTATCTCTAAAAATACAGATTGGTTCTTAACTAAGGTTGATCGCCTAGAAGAGGAGAAACAGTCAGTTTCCTAGCTTCTATTGATTCATCCCCAAATTTGAAGATACAATGAAATTTCAACAAGAGTCTATTATTTTAAACAATGAACAAGACTCTATATCGTTTGCACAAACTATTGCTAAAAATTTAGAATCGAGTGAAATTATAACTTTTTCCGGTGATTTAGGCTGCGGAAAAACATTTATATGTCGAGAGATTATAAAGTATTTTTGTGGGCCTGCTACTCATATCATCAGTCCTACTTTTAATTTGCTACAAATTTATACAACATCAAAATTCACGATTTATCATTTTGATCTTTATCGTTTAAACTACTTAGAAGAAATTTATGAACTAGGTATAGAAGAAGCCTTTCAGGGTAATCTTTGTCTAATTGAATGGCCAGAATTAATTGAAAAAATATTACCTAGACCTATAACCAAAATTCACTTACAAATACTCGAAGGTAACAAACGATCTTGTAGTATTTCTTATTTCTGACATCCCTTGACAAAGTGATGTAAAAGTGTTACATTGCACTTATGCTAAACATTAATAAAGCTATACATCATGGCAACAAAAAACCCAAGAATCAATGTAACTTTTGAAGAAACAACTGCTGGCTTACTTTCACATTTAGCCCATCAGGAGCATAAGTCTGTTGCGAGTTTAGTGCGTGAATTAGCTCTTGAAGCTTTAGAAAAATGCGAGAGGACTTCTATTTATCTAAAGTAGCGGAGAAACTTGATAAGGACGATGTTAAAACTTATAGCCATGATGATGCATGGAAGTAAAATATCAAGTATACTCTTCTGCTTTGAAGAATTGTTTTTTGAAAATATCAGGAACTCGCGTACTCATGTACTAAATGTACACTCCGTTCGCTCGCCCTTCATTTTCAAATCCAATTCTCCAAATCATTCGAGTATATGTTATTTAGAAGAAGTAATAAACAAACACATTCCTTCTCTCTCTACAAAAGCTAAGGCACTTATTAAAAAAGTTATTGAAGAGCGTTTGATGATCGACCCTATTGGTTTTGGAAAACCTTTACGTTACAGCCTGAAAGGTCATAGACGCCTCCGGGTTAGCGATTATCGTATTGTCTATAGAATTGAGCCGAAAATTAAAACAATTTTCATAGTCGCTATAAAACATAGAAAAGATATATATAAAGATGATTGCAGTTAGCGTAGTTTAAGTAATACAAAAAAGTTTTTTTATATTATACTCTGCCACTTTCAATAAAAATAATTAGAATGACCCTTGATAATATTATTGTATTGGTATACTTGCTATCAATACTTGTTGTTGGTACATACTACAGATCTAGACTTATAAGTTTTACAGATTATGCTACCGTTCAAGGCAAGACTAGCAATAGTAAACTATTGTTGGTTGCAACTATTTTTGCTTCATCTGTTGGTGGAGGTGCTACTTTTGGTATTGCTGAAAAAGCCTTTTCCGGTGATTTATCGTATAGCTATGGACTAATACTCACTCTACCAATCGATATACTCATAGCTATTTATCTTGTACCCCAAATAACTAAACATTATGGAGCAGAAAGTGTCGGCGATATAATGGTAAAATATTATAGTATATCAGGTCGTTTTATTGCTGGCACTGCGTCTGTTATGGTATCTATAGGCTTTGTTGCTGCCCAAATTAGTGTTAGTGGTTATATTTTTCAATATATTTTAAAGATTAATTATTTAGAAGGAGTAATATTAAGTTATGGAATTGTTATCATCTACACAACTATTGGAGGATTACAATCGATTATGTTTACTAATTTATTACAATTTTTTGCAATGATAATGGCTATTCCAGTTATTGCCATATGTGGTCTCAATAAAGTTGGCATCAGTGAATTTATCCAACAACTACCTAGTGAAAAAGTGTATTTTATCTATAATAATAATTTTGCCAGTGAGATATTTATTAATACGATAACTGTCATGCTAAGTTTTTGTGTAATGAACTTATATCCTAATTTTATTCAGAGGGCTCTAATTAATAATAATGCAAAAAAGACTAGTACCGCTATATATATAAAATCAGTTATATATGCTATATTCTTAATATTTATCACCTTAAATGGTCTGATTGCCTATAATCTTTATCCCAACTATTCTTCTAATCTTGCATTACCACACCTAATTGATCAAATAGTACCCTCAGGGTTACAAGGCTTTGTGATAGTTGGTTTACTTGCAGCAGTTATGTCTACCGCTGATTCTGATTTAAATGTTACCTCAATAGCCTTAGTGAAGGACTTATTAAATCCTATTTTTAAAATACAAAATCAAAAGAAATTATTGTTAATTGCTAGAATTACTAATGTCATAATCGGCAGTTTTGCAATAATTGTTGCCTTAAAATTTAATAATGTAATTGATTTAGTAATGTTTATTACTGGATTTTGGGGACCACTAATATTAGTCCCTTTAGTATTTGCTCTTTTCAACATTACTATAACACAAAGCATGATGGTTTTATGTGGATTAAGCGGGATCACATCTTTTCTCATTTGGTCATATTTTTTCACTCATAATTCTCGTCTAAAGGGGGTATTTGTTGGTACTATGTGCAGTTTGTTAGTCTTCTGCATAGGATTAATTACCAAAAAGCTGGGTAATTTGAAAGTTGAGCTATAAGCCTTGATAAATAAGGAGTACAGTCGTACGTACAGTTAATGTTATGTCGAACTCTAGTTGTTTGGTAAATTATGTTACAAAAATCTAAACTTATAGGTAGTGAATTAATAAAATCTCATCTTGAGAATGCTCCTAATCTTCCTGGGGTTTATAGAATGCTGAGTGCTGATCAGCAAGTTATCTATGTGGGGAAAGCTAAGAATCTAAAAAAACGTCTTACTAACTATATTAAAACTGATCTTGACAATAAAACAATACGCATGGTATCTCTAACACATCATTTAGAGTATAATGTTACTAATTCTGAAATTGAAGCTTTATTACTTGAAGCACAATTAATCAAAAAGTTTCAGCCAAAATTTAACATATTACTTAAAGATGACAAATCTTTTCCCTATGTCAAATTACGTTTGGATACTGATTACCCACAATTAATTAAATATAGAGGAAAAAATTTATCTAGTGGTGAATTCTTTGGTCCATTTGTTTCTTCAGAGCAAGTAGATACTACCCTAAAAGAATTACAAAAAATTTTTAAACTACGTTCTTGTAGTGATAATTATTTTAAGAACCGCAAGCGTCCTTGTTTACAATACCAAATTGCTAGATGCTCTGCCCCATGCGTTGGCAAAATTAGTAAAGAAGATTATAGTGAGCTGGTTAGCCAAGTAAGAGACTTCTTAACTGGCAAAACTAAGGAACTACAAAAAACTCTGTCTGACAAAATGGAACAATTAAGTCTACAATTACGTTTTGAAGCTGCTGCCGAAATACGAGACCGAATAAAGGCGCTGAGTTATATCCAACTAAAATCAACCTTATCTAGTAGTTCTATAAAAAATGCTGACGTTATAGCCATTGTTGAAAAGAATAATTGTTATTGTATTCAACTGTTTGTATACAGGTTTGGTCAATCTTATGGAAATATAGCATATTTTCCGTTTCAAACGGATGAAAGCAACAAAACTGAGATTCTAACACAATTTATCAATCAGTTTTATCAAACTAATCCAGTTCCAGATGAGATAATTATAAATCATCCAATCATTGATCTAGAATTAGTAACTAAAGCTATTAAACAACTTAGTGGTAATAATAAATTGTATATAATACATCCTATCCGTGGTAATAAAGTCAAATTATTAGAAAATGCTAAATTGAATGGTCAGCTAGCACTTGATCAGCATTTAAAACAATTTGCTAAAAATCAAATGATCTTCCAACAAATACAACAATTATTCAACCTACCACTACTACCAGATAGAATCGAAGTTTACGATAATAGTCACATTATGGGAACATTTGCTGTAGGTAGTATGATCGTTGCAACTAAATCCGGATTCGATAAAAAAGAATATAGGATATTTAATATACCTGTTGCCAAGGGAGATGCCAAAGGAGGTGATGATTACGAAATGCTAAGAACAGTCCTAACAAGAAGATTTACAAGATTAAAAAAAGAACATCCAAAAAGTATATACTCAAATGATTTGGAGAATGGGGACAATAAACAAGGGGTGAGCGAACTAGGCGTACATGAAGTACGTGAGTACGCGAATACCCCGCAAGTATTTGCAAAAACCAATTCTTCAAAGCATAAGAGTGTAGTTAGTTTAATGATTATTGATGGAGGTAAAGGACATCTATCAGTAGTACAAAAAATAATGGCAGAATTTGATCTTGAAATTCCATTTGTTTGTATGTCAAAAGGACCTGACAGGAATGCTGGATGCGAACAATTTCATATGCTTGGTAAAGAAGCTTTTACCATCAACAAAAACCTGCCAGTCATGAAATATTTACAGATTCTGCGTGATGAAGCACATAATTTTGCTATAAAAAATCATAGGCTACGTCGTTCTAAAGCTATTAAAGTCTCTAGTTTAGATGACATAAATTCAGTTGGTCTTATCCGAAAAAAAGCCTTGTTACATTATTTTGGCTCATATAAAGCAATATGCGATGCTACTATTGAGGAATTATCTAAGGTAAAAGGTATAAGCAAAACCCTTGCAAAGCATATTTTTACATCATTACATAACAAATATACTGCTCGTAAATGAAGAGTTGGTAGACGAAGGTCAACTTCAAGAAGAGCTAGGAGTGTCAAAGTCGAGCTGCTAGGCGTACATTAGTACGTGACTCATCTTCGAGACGAAAAAGTGCTTGAAACGTCTAAAGAATCAGGTTCGTAGTGGTTTTGGAATGAAGTTTGTAGTCATGTAAACATCACTTTTCTACTTGACATACTAAAAATTAGTCAACATAATGCTTCTTATGTGTATTACCATTGTTTTGTTTCAAATAAAAACTCTTGTCATTAAAGTACACTTTTATCAGTATTTCTTTATTATAAAATTCCACAGGTGAAAAAATAATGGTATGGACCTCCTGATATACAGAATGAAAAGCAGTTGCTAATCTTCTAAAGTTAATATTAAATATTAAAATAACAATCAGGAGGCTAAGATGGAAGTTACCACAATTGGTATAGATATTGCAAAAAGAATTTTCCAAATTCATGGTGTAGATAAAAATGGTAAGACGGTATTAAAGAAAAAATTAATGAGAGATCAAGTTTTAACATTTATGGCTAATTTACCAAAATGTTTGGTAGGTATGGAAGCTTGCGGCGGAGCTAGTTACTGGGCAAGAGAAATAACTAAATTGGGGCATATAGTAAAACTAATGGCTCCACAATTTGTCAAACCGTATGTTAAAACTAATAAAAACGATCAAGCTGACGCTGAAGCTATATGTGAAGCAGTAACAAGACCAAATATGAGGTTTGTACCAATTAAAACTGTAGAACAACAAGATATTTTGTCAATTCATCGGGTAAGAGAGAGATTGGTAAAAAACCGTACGGCACTTGCGAATGAAATTAGAGGATTATTACATGAATTTGGTTTTATTATTCCTCAAGGGATCAATAAGGTTGTAACAAAATTAACTGAGATTTTAGATGAAGGAAATTTGAGTCAGCTAGGTTACCAAACATTTAGTGAATTGAAAGAGGAATTTTTGGATAATGACAAAAAAATAAAAGAGATAGAAAAAAGATTAAAAATAATAGCTAGCAACTTAACTCAATATCAACGATTAACAGCTATACCTGGTCTTGGTTTAATTACTGCTACTGCTTTAATAGCATCAATAGGTAATGCTACAAGTTTTGAGAATGGTAGGCAATTATCGGCATGGTTTGGATTAGTGCCAAGGCAGCATTCCAGTGGAGGGAAAGATAAGTTGCTTGGAATTAGCAAGCGAGGTGATGTTTACTTGCGTACTCTATTGATCCAAGGAGCTAGAGCTGTACTAAATGCCAAGATAAGATTTACATCGGAAGAACAAAAATCTAAAAAAGATTTTAGCAAATTTACGCAGTGGATGTTTAATTTATCTGAGCGAAATGGACATAATAAAACAGTAGTTGCTGTAGCTAATAAACTGGCAAGAGTGGTGTTTGCAGTACTAAGGTCAGGGAATGATTATGTAGAGAGTAAAGTTTGTAGCACAGAGCTATTATAATTAACATAAAATAAAATAAATAGTGGTTTATTAATTAATAGGTAAACAAAGAATATGTAAGAGATTCCAACCCGGAATATGCGTGAGATAATAATATTGATGGTAAATAAGACAAACCTTAGCTTACAAAGAAACTGATGACTACAATGGCTCTTTGAAGCCGATAAAATGATAAGTATATAGTTTGTAAGCCAGCGAATTTCATCAGGGCTGTAGGATAAATTACACATAATTTATTAACTATAAGCCGGATACATGTATGCATTTGCATTTTTGCTATTAGATGTTATTTTTTTCTTGCATTTTACAGGAGGTCCATACATGTAGTCAGTAACGAGAATTTAATTCTACACTCCACTCGTCGCATAATACTCACGTTCTATAGCATAATTTCTGCTCATATTTATCTCGAAGATGAGACGTGAGCAGCGGAGATCTTTGGTCGCGGGAACGCCAATTCTTGAAGTTCACCGAGTATAACCTAAATTTGATCATAACTCTTCTAAGTAGTTTTTATAAAATTCATTAACAAAAATCATCTTTGGATCATATTTATTCTTTATTGTTTTAAATTGATGAAATTTTGGGTAAGATTGCATAAACTGCAACCTTGTTTGATAAGGTCTATAAGGAAGATAATAACTGCCGTTTAACTGTAAAGCTTTATTAGTTATCTTAATTGCCACTCTGCCTATATCTTGATCAAATTTCTCAGTTTTAGGACCACGTAATAACATCACAAAGCATAACATATCTTCTTTTGCATAATTTAGCAAAGTTTCAGAATCTCCCTCAATATGTCTCAAGGTAAGATTCATAAGATAAGGGCTAATATCCTTTTGAAGAGTCTGCAAGAAACTGACAAATTCATTAAAACGGTTTATAGGAATAAAATATTCTTGTAACAGATCTATTTTTTTCGGATCTTTAGTAGTATAGACTTTTGTAGACTGGTATAATAATTGATTACGTGATGCTGTTTTAAAAACTTTGTTAACCGCTTTACTTGTCTCAATATACCAACGAATCTTCTTAAAAAATTGGTTATTATAAGTGGAGGCAAATAATAAGCTAACAAATTCATCTGTTCCGTTTAAAACGGAAAGAGAAGAATTAGCAATTGGTAAATCATAATCTTCATATATCTTTACAATAAGCCTCTTTAAAAAGTATCTTTTGCTAATAGAAAACCTACCGAAGAACATATTGGCTTTTGAATTATCTTTAACCTCTCTCTGAAAATAGCTAGGAAATTCACCTATATTAAAAACCTCTTGTTTCAACCAATATAATCTATTTGGAACTATTTTAAGATCAACATCTATGATAACTCCAAACATTCCATAACCACCTATTGCAGCTTTAAACAAATCATAATTCTCGCTTCGATTACAGTAAATTACCTTCCCTTCAGAAGTTAAAATATGAAAACCATGAATGGTAGAAACCATTGGCGGTTTATTAGCTTGCCAACCATGAACATTAGTTGAGACTGTACCCCCTATGCTAAAATCATAATCTGATTGCATAACAGCAATAGATAAACCTAGAGGATTTAGGAATTCAATCACTTGTTTCCATGTTGCTCCAGCTTGTATCCTCACTAAGTTCTTTCCTAAAAGTTCTATATTATTAAGATTAGATAAGTCTAGAACTATACCACCCCGGCTATAGCTGTGTCCTCCTTGGCTATGCTGCGTTCCTTTCACAGTAATATGAATCTTTTTATCCTGTGCTTTGTTAATTATTTTTTTTATATACTCAATACTATCCTCTCTAGGAATAACTTCGTACCCAAAGATTTCAGTATCATGTAAGCTACCTGTATCACGAGTAACAGGTAAAGCTTGTACTTTAACTACAAAAAAACATGTTAAAATTAAGATGATTGGTAAGATGATTCGAATAATCATTATTGTCTCATAGCATATTTTTCATAGTACCCTACATTTTTTGTATAACCGTCATCGCGAGGCACCGTTAGGTGCCGTGGCGATCTCGTGAAGTGAGGAGTAATACTTTATAAGATTGCCACGTCGGCGATTCCATCGCCTCCTCGCAATGACGGTTGAAAGCCATATTAATAGTGGTTATACAAAAAATGTAGGGTACTATGTAGGTGAGGCTGGAGAATAATTCTCATCATGCTTAGTTAATAACTCACGAGCTATGAATATATTACCTGATAATTTACCTACAGCTACTATCCCTTGATTCTCACGAAATAAAGCGGGTAAAACCCCTTGGTAAGATATTTCTAGGTCTTTAATGTCATCTGTAATGACAAAATGCACTTTATCAGCAGTAATTTTTCTGATTGAACCTACTTTAACTAAGCCCCCTACTCTCAATTCTTTGCCAAGTTTTGACTCGTTAATTTTTGACGTAGGGTAAAAAAATACTATACTATCTTCAAGATTGTATAATACCATATATATTCCCCCAGCACTGCATAAAAGGTAAAATAATATAAACTTTAATCTATTTTTTACCTTTTTTTGCATTACTTAGATCTAACTTTAATTTTATAATAATATTAGCCTGACATTTCTTAGTCTGACATCTCTCTTGCATTATATCCTTTTAATTTTATGATTATTATAATCTCAATTTGGTATAAGATCTTTAACTCACCTCCTTACGCATAACCCCCACAACTGTTGAAAGTTTACAAATACCTATACCATAGCGTCTATTAGCGAGCGTAAGCGAAGCAATCTAGGAAACAATCTATAGATAATATTACTGGATTGCTTAGTCGGCTTTACAGCCTCCGTAGCTCATGACGTATAAAGAAGCTGTATTTACTAACTTTTAACAGTTGTGGGATGACATTGTTTTGACGCTAGTACTACAACTATAGTAGTATAAAAGATAAATTTTATAAATTGATATCAATTTGTAACTTAATTTTGTTTTTATAATCTTTCTCAAAACATTTTGCCATAAAATATGCTAATATTGCAAATAACATAAGATATATGATTGGCAATAATTGAAAATTTAGGTATCTCATTAATATTAAACAAACAGAACTAGCACTGCCAGACATCAACATTGACCCAATATTATGACCAAGACTTACTGCACGATAACGATCATTGACAGCAAAAGCTTTTGTCATGATACCATGAGAAAGAGCATTGAAAGGAGCAACAAAACATGCTAGCATTAAACAAGAACCCAAAGCTAAATTAACCATCTGATAGTTAACGGATATAATAAATAATAGACTAGATACAATAGTACCAAATAAGCTAAACTTAAATACTAACATTTGACTAAGCCGATCTGCTAACAAGCCAGCAATAGGCATAGGAATGGCAAAACATATGGTTATTAAAACTGAAAATGTACTAATAATGAAACTAGTTTGCGGTAGAACCATAGGCAAATATTGTTTCATAAACATAACGGATATTTGGTAAGTTGCACCAAATCCACCAGCAAGAAAGACTGCCATCAAAATAACTCGCCACTGCTTCTTAATTAAACTAGCCAAGCTTTGCGTCTTCGCTTTACTGTCTTGATTCTTTTTAAATTCCGGTGTTTCATCAAATGTTCGGCGAAAATATAAAACGATTAAAGCTAAAGGTAAACTAAAGAAAAAAGGAATACGCCAACTCCAATCTGGAAAAATATGGGCATTAAAAAAATTGGTCGCCCCATTCCCTAGTAATAAACCTACAACCCCAGTACAACGAGTTATTGCTGAAGCTGTATATCGGTATTTCTCCCCTAAATGTTCGATAACATAAATAGCCGCTCCATCATATTCTCCACCTATAAAAAAACCTTGCATAAAGCGACACAAAGCCAAAATTATTGCACCCCACACACCAATAGATGAGTATTCTGGTAGGAAGCCTATAACCATCGTAGGTATTCCAATACCTATGATGGTTATACTTAATGCAGTTTTACGCCCATACAAGTCTCCGATACGACCAAAAATCACTGATCCCATAGGTTTTGATAAATATGCTATCGCATAAATAGCAAAAACATTTATTAGATTAGTTAGATAATCAGTGTTTGGAAAGAATTTTGCTGCCATAATACCAGCAGAAAAACCATACAAACCATAATCATAATATTCAACTATTGTACCTAGAAATGCTCCGATAATTTTATTTCTTGTTTTTTTTTTCACTATATACTGCTCATAATTATAGTACTCTGATTAAGAACCATAGTACCCTACATTTTTCTATAATCGTCATAGCAAGGCTCTTTAGATGCCGTGGCGATCCAAGTAAACAGCTAAGCTGTTTTTTTAGAGTAACGCTTCGTGTATCCTAGATTGCCGCGTCGCCGCTTTTTCGCGACTCCTCGCAATGATGCTCGGAAGGACTCCTAACAGTAGTGACATAAAAATCTAGGGTACTCTGTTTAAGAACCTTCAGTTAACAATTTATTTCTGACTGAAGGTGCTAAGTTAATATTAAGCTCTTTTAAAGCTTTTTCATCAATATAATCAGGAGCATTCATCAATAAATCTTCCGCTTGCTGATTTAGTGGGAAAGCTATTACCTCTCTAACATTAGTTGAATCAGTTAATAACATAACCATCCTATCTATTCCAGGGGCTATCCCCCCATGTGGAGGGGCACCAAATTTAAAAGCCCTGATCATACCACCAAACTTTTTATCAACAACTTCCGGGAAGTATCCAGCAATCTCAAAAGCTTTATACATTATTTCCGGTTTATGATTTCTAATTGCACCACTAGATAACTCGATACCATTACAAACAATATCATATTGATAAGCTTTAATGGCTAGTAGATCATCTACTGTTTTGGCTGATTCTAAACCTGCCATACCACCTTGTGGCATAGAAAATGGGTTATGGCTAAAATCTATTTTTTTGGTTTGTTCATTTAATTCATAAAATGGGAAATCTGTTATCCAACAAAACTCAAAACAATCTTTTTTAAGTATATCTAATTCTTCCCCTAATTTAGTTCGTAGCTTGCCGGCAAGTTTAGATGCTTTATCAACTTTATCACTAGAGAAGAAGACAGCATCACCATTTTGTAGATTCGCTAAAGACTTTAAATTCAATAATTGCTCATCTGTTAGAAATTTAACAATAGGTCCTTTAGCTTGCCCATCTTCTAGGAACTGGATGTAAGCAAGCCCACTTGCCCCCTCGTAAGTCGCAAACTCTGCCATTTTGTCAAAGAAGCTTCTAGGTAAAGCAGAAGCTTTAGGAGCTGGCACAGCTCTAACAACAGAGCCATTTTTTATATTTTCTTTAAAAATAGCAAAGTTAGAATCTCTAAATAATTCTGTAACATCTGCAATGATCAGTGGATTCCTAAGATCCGGCTTATCAGAACCATATTTTAACATTGCTTGTTCATATGGAATTTGTATAAAAGGTGTATTTGATACTTCTTTATCAGAAAATTTGCTGAATATCTCATACATTACCGGCTCAATGGTATTAAATACCTCTTCCTGCGTAACAAAAGACATCTCCACATCCAACTGATAAAACTCACCTGGTGACCTATCAGCCCTAGCATCTTCATCTCTAAAACAAGGGGCTATTTGAAAATAACGATCAAATCCTGACACCATAAGCAATTGTTTAAATTGCTGCGGGGCTTGTGGTAGTGCATAAAATTTACCAGGATGCAATCTACTTGGCACCAAAAAGTCCCTAGCTCCTTCTGGTGAACTAGCCGTTAGAATCGGTGTTTGAAACTCCGTAAACCCTTTTTGCGTCATCAGATGACGTATATGAGCTATAACTTGCGATCTTAACATAATGTTATTATGTAATTTCTCGCGTCTAAGATCTAAGAACCGATATTTCAGTCTAGTGTCTTCAGGGGCAGGTTGATCAGAATTGATTAACAATGGTAAACTTTCAGCATTAGACTCAACTATAAACTCACTTACCAATATTTCAATTTTACCAGTCATTAACGAGTCATTTATTGTTTCATCACTCCTTGCTACCACTCTACCTACAACAGTTATAACTGATTCATACCTTAACCGACTAGCATCATCCATTAAACTTGGATTTTGATCAGTAAACACCAACTGGCTTATACCAAAATGATCTCTAAGATCAATAAAGACTAAATTACCGTGATCCCTTCTTCTATGTACCCAGCCGGATAATTTTACCCTTTGCCCAGCATCCTTTAATCGCAATTCATTACAATTATGCGTCCTATATTTATGCATTCTATATCTCTTAAAATGAAAAGATTATATAAAAATATCTCTATTAAGCAAGCAATTATCTTTTACCTAAAGGACAGCATATCATAAAAATTAACTACACTAATACCATTTATGAAATAATTTTATAAAGATTAAAAAGAAACTTTGTGTTTTGTACCTAAATAATTAAGTTGTTTAGTTGAAGAAGTTCTAACACAAACATTATCTGGTATTTCTCCAAGAAACCTAGAAGGAGAGGATCTTATTATTTCATAAAACATAAAACGACTTTCTGCATAAGTAATATATAGGTCTTTCTTAGCTCTAGTAATACCCACATAGGCGATTCTCCTCTCTTCTTCTAGACCTTTTTCACCCTCTTTTAGTGATCGCTGATGTGGAAACACCCCCTCTTCCCAACCTGGTAGAAAAACTAGATCAAATTCAAGACCTTTAGCAGCATGGAGCGTCATAATGCTAACAGAACCACCAAAATTTGATTCTAATTCCTCATTTTCCATTACCAAACTAGAATGTTCTATAAAATCTTGAATATTATCAAATTCTGCGATTGCTCTAAGCATTTCGTTAATATTTTCAATTCTGCCAGTTGCTTCATCTGTTTTTTCTTCTTGTAGCATCTCAAGATAACCTGATTCTTCTAGTAAAGATTTAGTGACATTAACAGCCGGGTCATTTTTATATCGAAAACTCCAATTATCGATATTACTAATAAATTTGTTTAGACTATCTTTGACTTTATTTTTAAAAGTTTCTGCTTGTAACATCTGACGAATGGCAGCAATAATAGGTATATTATGTTCAACCGCATAATCTTTTATTTGTTTTAATGTGGTATTACCAATAGCTCTCCTTGGAACATTTATTATGCGTTCAAGAGCAAGATTGTCACTATGATTTAAAGTGATACGTATATAGGCAAGTAAGTCACGTATCTCCATTCGTTCATAAAACTTAAGACCACCAATAATTTTGTATGGTAATGCATTACTAATAAACACTTCTTCAAATGCTCTAGTTTGGAAACCTGCTCTAACTAATATCGCAACTAATCCTGCATTATACTTTCCCTCTGTAACTAACTTGCTAATTTCAGATACAACGAATCTTGTTTCTTCTTTATCATTCCAACAAGATATAATTTTAATTTTTTCTCCATCATTTTTATCAGTCCATAATGTTTTACCGTGACGATTCTTATTATGGTCAATTACACTTGATGCAGCTAATAAGATTTTTGAGCTAGATCTATAATTTTGTTCTAATTTTATTATTGTAGCATTTGGAAAATCCTTTTCAAAACGTAATATATTACCAACTTCTGCACCCCGCCAACTATATATAGATTGATCATCATCACCAACACAGCAGATATTTTTTGAGCTACTTGCCAACATCCTTGCCCAAAGATACTGAACAGCGTTAGTATCTTGATACTCATCAATCAGAATATATTTATATTGTTCCTGATAATACTTTAATATTATAGGGTTTTTTATAAACAATTCATTATTGTAAAGTAGTAAATCCCCAAAATCTACTACATTAGATGCTAGTAAATTTTGCTGATATTCGTCATAGACAAATTGAGCCACTTTATGAATTGGTAGCTTAATATCAGATTCAGAAAGTTTATACGGCAATAACCCCTGATCTTTCCAACACGAAATAATAATATGTAAAAGTTTGGGAACATATTTTTTGGTATCTATATTTTTCTGCTTAACTATATCTTTAACCAATTTAAGCTGATCATCAGGGCTAATAATAGTAAACCTACTATTCAAGCTAAAATTCAAATGTTCTGCTTGCTGACGCAAAATTCTTGCTGCTATAGAATGAAATGTACCTATATTTAGCCCATAACAATCAATCATTTTGTTGATTCGATCTTGCATTTCTCTAGCAGCTTTATTAGTAAAAGTAACTGCTAGAATATTTTGAGGTAGAGTTAACCCTTGCTGGATTATGTTGGCTATTCTAGTCGTTAACACTTTAGTTTTACCAGTCCCTGCTCCAGCAAGCACAAGAATAGGACCATGTACATGGGACACTGCTAGCAGTTGTTGAGGATTTAATGAGTTTAGGAAACTTTGTTGTGTCATGATCTAGTACTACAATTGTAGATTAGTGGAGTTATAGTCAGATAGTTTGATATTTTATTTATAATGATGCCGGAAACATCAAAAACTTATCATGCCAATTCTCAATTTTTTAAAATTTCCATAAGCTAAACTTGAGGTTCATTAGCTACAAGAGTTAATTTTTGGATTTCCTCTATACTCAAACCAGTAGACTCAGCAATGACGTCAATTGATAATCCAGCTTGAAGTAAGTTTTTAGCTATAACAATTTTTTCTCTAGCTGCACCTCTAGCTTCAGCAACTTGCAATTCATCTCTATCGTTATAAAGTTTTTTTTGGTAATAGGAGTAGTTTGCCCTCTCTTCTTTGGTCATTTTGAGAATGTTAAGCTTATCCGCTACTTGGCTCATATAAGGCGAATGATAGTTTGGTGGTACTTTATCATATTTCATGACATGTAGCCAGTCATCAATCTCTTTCTCTAAACGATCATTAAACAAAGGCACTGATATATAAAAATACTCTGGTAGGATGTCAGTAGCATCAAAAACCTCAAAAGTCTCCATATTCTTAATATGCACATTTAATCTTTCATTAGTTTCTATCTCATGAATAATAGTTTTACCATGGTAAATAACTCCATTACCATTTCCTATAGGAAAATAGAGTAGGGATATATGAAATATCTTTATTATTTGGGTATAATCTTCTCTTTGAGCAAGGTTATCAACGATGAGTCTTGAGGTGTTAAAGCAGGCCTTATGAATGAAAGAATCCTTAACATTACGCTCGATTTCAATAATGCATTTATGATGATCTTCGTCTTCTACAATTACATCAGCTAGACTTCTTTTGCTTTTACTATCTTCTTTGTTACTCTCGGCCTCAAGTAAGGCTACTATTTTAACGTCCTTATAACCCTTGGTCTTAAGAAGAGCTGAGATAAAACCTTCTACTATAGCATAATCGCCTTTATCTTTCAGAAGGTACTTAATAGCATAGTCAAAGGAAATTAACGGTTTATCGTTACTCATAATAATTATTTATGTTATTAGTAGTGATTAGCTAATATAGCATAAAATCAATAGTACTACTAGCTTCATTATTAAATTAACCAACAGGGTAATTTAAAAGTCCCAACTAATGATAGAAAAGTTTGTTTTTTAAAATGCATAAATGTCATTGCAAGAAGCCGCTGCAAGCGGCGACGCGGCAATCTAAGATACGCGAAGCGTTACTCTAAAAAACAGCTTCGCTGTTTATCTGGATTGCCACGGCATCTAACGAGCCTTGCTATGATGGCTGTGTTTAATTTGTTTATACATGCTCAATCATTACGCTCTTAAGTTGACGCCTATGCACCACTTTGTGGCTCGCGATGACAACTATTTATTTCTATAATTTAGTATTTTCTATCATTAGTTGGGACTTTTAAACTGCCCTGTTAACCAATGTGGTTGAAGTTAAGTATAGTCAATTCATATGATTATCTTTTATAACCGTCAGCAAAGAGTTTTTTAAAACAAGAGCTTTTTCATTATATTTTTTAATGAAGTCAGGTAGCTTAGAACAAATTATATCAATATTTTGTTGAACCTTTTCTACGGCATTAAATATAGTTAACGGACAGTCAACACGGTTAACCGTTAACATATCACGTAAAAATTCATCATCATAAACATCCGCTGTAGGACCAACTAAGCAAGGCACTCCTAAACCTAGGCTTTCTAAAACTATCATAGGGGAACATTCCGAATTAGTAATGTATAAAGTTAAATTAGTATTTGCCATCAATTTTATTAATTCTTTATGTGGTAAATTCTCAGGAAAAACTTTAAGTTCTACATCTTCCATCATCCAAGAAGCATATTTATTGTTATCAAAAGAGAAATTAGTATAACAACAAACTCGATCTTTAAACATACTTATCGCCGCAAATTGAGGGTAGAGATTCTTGATCCATATGTTTGATGTACTCCATATACCAATTTTAAATTTACCAGGTAAATTTAAAATTTCTCGGGAAATTATCTTTTTTTCTAGCAACAATGGTATGAAGTTTTGTAATAGATAAGATTGTATACCATTGGCTATAAGAAATTGTTCTAGACCACTTTTCAGAGTAACAATGGCTTTAATTTTATGCCGCTTATATAAATTCAACCATCTATAAAAAATTTGGCAATGACCAATATTTACCCATTGGGCAGGAGAACCATGCCATAAATAGTAGATATTTAAACAATTATCCCCTTTCATTTCATGTAGCTTCTCTACTAATTGAATATGAACATCAAGCCCTCCAGATATAATTAAGTTTTTAATACCTGTCTTTATAAGTAATTTTGCTATTTGAGTAATAACTTTGTCAGGTAAATACGAGTTAATATAACTTATCAAAACGTTGAGTTTCCCCATAGGAAAAGGAATTGTTTTATCAAATAATCCTTTAGTGGAATTAGCAACTCCAAGAAAAATGCTAGGATAAATTACATAAATATCATCAATATCTTTTTGTCCTAGAGGCAGCGGATATAGATTTCCATCGTTGCTGGAATGACATCGATCTTGATTTTGTCCTTGATATTTGATTATAAAATTTTTAAAATTATCATAGTCATTTTTTGAAAAAAAAGAATAGAACATAGTAATTATTCGTCTAACAGACAACTTAACCCAAGAATATTTTAGAAGAAATCGTGCTATTTCTTTAAGAAAGGGGGGAAAAAGGATTTTTGAGAGTAGTCTATACGTTACAAAGGAAGAATCTTTATTATTAACAAGCTCTATATTTCTTAAAATTTGTTGTTTTGTTTGTAATATCTGTTTTTTGGTATGATTGTTTACTGAGTCTTCTATAAATGAATACCATAAGTTTTGCATTTGAGTTTTATTTGCAAAGATTTCCTGATAAGATAAACAGTTTTGTTGTTTAATCTTTGCTAATAGTTCCCTTTCAACATTTAATTTTTTTATTGCATTTATAAATCCTGTATGATTCCTGTTAATTATAAATTCATGCTGCACCTCAGGTAACACCTCCCTAGCAATACCTACATCCGTAGTGATAATTGCACAACCAAATGCCATAGCTTCAATGATGGTTAGCGGCGTTCCTTCTTGCACAGATGCTATTAGCAAAATGTCTGTTTTTTTTAAAATCTCCCAAATTTCTTGTTTAGAACGTATTAGCTCATTTTTATCCACTATACATCTTTTGATATGAATTCCATCTTTATCAAGCTGTTCTAGTGCCGGTATAATTACTGTTTTTAGACCTTTATAATCAGGAGTACTACTATGCCAACTTCCCCAAGAACTATTACCAATCCATGTTACAACTAAACTTGCATGATCTTCATCATGACTTGATTCCACATCATGAATTAGTACATTATCATAAATTACTTGCCAAGGCTTTGGATAATCTATGATATTTGCATAAATATCATATAATCTTTTAGAAGTAGTGTAGTAGTTATCAATAAATTGGAAAGTTGGTAAATTTTTTAATATTTCACTTTCACTTTCAATAAATAGATGATCAGGTATGCTAGTGGTAATGGTAGTATTTACTAATATTTCTCCTGTAGCCTTACTATTACTAGAATTATCTGCTATGCTTGTTAGTAATTCTGTCAGATAGCCACGATAGAAAAAATGTATTAATTTAATAGAAGTATATTGGTTTAATTTGATTAAAAAATCCTTATATATTTTGTAATCACAGCTGTAAATAATATGACAATCATATTGGTCACTTAGTAAAGATTGAACATATTGAGCGACGTTATCAAAAGCCCATCCCCTAACATCAGATACTAAAATCAGGGTTTCTTTTGAATTCATAAATTTACACTAAATAACTCTAATAATCCAGCTTCTAACCCATATACTGGCATATAATTTAAAAGTTGCTGAGCCAATTCTGTGCTGCCAACAGAAATATTTATATTCCCAGCCTGACTTGGTAGATATTTTATCCCTTTAACAATAGCAATCTTATTAATTAGTTGAATAAGTTCATTTATAGAATAGGTACGTCCCGTGCAAACATTTAGTACAGGGGCTGAGGTACTCGCAATAGACAAGGCTCTAACGCACATATTGGTAACATCTGAAACATGTATAAAATCACGACTTTGATTACCATCACCAAAAACAACCAACTCCTTACCTTCTTCTACTTTCTGTTTAAATATTGATATTACACCAGAGTAATCAGAACCTCTAAGTTGCCCTTTACCATAAACATTAAAAAGGCGTAAGCCACAGGTTTTAAGAGATTTAAGCTCACCAAAAACCTTAGCTTGCAGCTCACAGGCTAATTTATCCACTGCATAAGGAGAAAGCGGGTTTACCTTACCATTCTCTTGTAAAGGAAAGTCACTTACTGTACCATAAACAGCAGCAGATGATGCATATATAACTGGTATATTCTGTTTACTTGCCTGAAGGAATATATTAATAGTTCCCGTTAAATTCACTTGATGATTGTGATACCAATTATCAATTGATTCCTGTACATTTGCTATCGCTGCAAGATGGAAGCAACCATCAATATTTCTAAATAGTTTTTCTAAAATATCTTGATCTAAGATATTCCCTTGAATAAATTCAACATTTTTATTAAACGAATAATTAAAATTACCTGTTGAAAGATCATCTAATATTACAACCTGATTGCCTTCTTTTACTAGTAAGTTAACAAGATGTGAACCGATAAAACCAGCACCTCCAGTGACTAAATAATTTGACATATGGTATTAGTGCAGTTAATTTTTATGATATAATTAAGTGGGTATTTGCTCTATGGTATTATTTATAGAATTATTATTAAGAAAAGCAAATGAAAAAAATTATCATTTTCACAAATACAGATTGGCACTTTTATGCCCATCTTCTGCCAATTGCTTTAACCGCTAAAATGCAAGGCTATGAAGTTAAAGTATTAACAAATATTAGTGAATTTAAAGATAAGATAGAACAGCATGGTTTACGAGTAATTCCAATTTCAATAAAGCGTGGAAGTATCAACCCTTTTACTGATTTAGTATTATTAAGCAAGTTAATTAGCATATTAAATAAAGAGAAACCGGATATATTGCATAATTTTACTATAAAACCAATTTTTTATGGGAGTATAACTGCCTTCTTGTGTAGCATATGCTCAAAACAGAAGAGTTTACCGCAAGTTATTAACACTTTTGTTGGTATGGGTTTAATTTTTATAAGTAGTAATTTTTTGCTAAGATTAGTTAGAAGCATTATAGTTAGAATAATATCCATAATAGGATATTATAGAAGCATGCTATTTGTCGTACAAAACGATGATGATTTAGCCTTACTGGTAAAATTAGCTATAGCACCCAAAAATTTAATTGTTAAACAATGCAGCGTTGGTATAGAAACTGAAAAGTTTCCTTTTCTTCTAGAACCACTAGGTAGTAAAATAGTGGTGGCATTGGTAGCTAGAATGATTGTTGATAAAGGTATATATGAATTTATATATGCTGCAAAAATATTAAAACAAAAAGGTATAGATGCTGAGTTTTGGTTAGTTGGCGAACCTGACAAAGATAATAAGCAATCAATAGCACAATCAATATTAGAAGACTATCAAAATCTAGGATATATCAAATATCTTGGTTATCAGAAAAATATAGAAAAAATATGGAAAAAAGCACATATTACAGCATTACCTTCCTACCGTGAAGGGCTAAGCCGTAGTCTTTTAGAGGCTGGGGCATATGGTAGAGCTATTATTACTACTGATGTCCCAGGTGGTAGAGAATTAATACAAGACCAAATAAACGGATTATTAGTTAAACCGCAAAATACAGAAGATTTAGCAAGAGCTATGGAGCTATTAATCACTATGCCTCTACTTAGAAAACACCTAGGTAAAAAAATTCGACAAGATATTTTAGAAAAATATGATTGCCAATTAATATCCGAGAAGATGGTTAATTTCTACGACTAACCCGAATAAGTACCAAGCTTACGTCACCACGAAAAGCCTAAAGCAACAAAAGCAACCTAATGAATAGACTTCTTGCAAGACTCTACTTCTGCTGGTAATTTCTTAGCATTACCCACAAATATTTTGTCAGTAAGAGTACCACCGTCATTGCGAGGAGCTGCAACGCAGCAGCGACGAAGCAATCAAGAGATTAGACATAGGCAAGCCAATCTATTGCCTTGATCCAAAATTAGTAATGACTATTTAACTTGATTATAAAGCATTTGTGCTCTTGCGTAGTTAATTGGTTTATTTCTTGGAATTTCTAAAAAATATTCTAGTTGCCATGCTTGAGTTTTTTTAGCTTGCTTGTTTATAACAATGTCCCAAGGTGGATATACCCTTATTGCTCTCTTACCACCTTGGTTATTATGCGAGACTATATCATATTTATACAAAACAGATTGTGGAAATATAAATTGACCAAACTTATCTCCTTTACGTGTTGTCACAATAAAAAGATCAATTGAATCTGCAATATCATATGGCTGAATTGCTCCATTCCCAATTCTCTTCCATAGTGTTACAAATTGACCAATCTTTGTAGGAGTAATCTTAGCAACACGAAATCTAACATTCATAGAATTTAACTTGAACATGTAGGCTCCATATGCAATACTTTCACTTTCCATTACTGGTTCAGAACATATAAACTGACATGGATTATATATTAGATCTCTCGATGTAATAAGTTCCGAGTGGATTAAATCATTAGTACTCCAAGGTTTGCTGGTAGGATTACAAATAAGATTATTCACCATAGTACCACAAATTTGTTAAAAGTTGAGAATAGCTTTTGAATTAACGCGAATTCGGGATAAGAATTTATCAATTCTTATCCCGAATTCGGTGAAATTATCGAAACAATCAGATTTGAGACGGTTCTACATCTGATTGTTAAATTAATATTTTGCTAAAAACATGATTTTAAAATTAGCACCCCTTTGCTCATAAATATCCAGCTATTCAACGAGATGATATCATGAACAAAGAGTCATTACAACGAATATTATACATAAAAGTAATCAAAAATAGATTGCTTCGTAGTGCTTCGCTACTTCCTCGATAATAGACGTATAGGGAAGCTATATTTACTAACTTTCGACAGTTATAGTAATCCCCCCTTAGTCTGCCCTACTCCCTTTCCTGCACTACTAATTCGAAATGCCTCACTTTTATTTTTACCTAGAAAATCTTTAAAATCTTCTTTTGTAAACTTAAATTCAGTAATATTCTTTGCTGGACTTTTACTTGTATCAAATCTCTGATCTTGTTTTTTATCAATAGCTAATAATTCTACAAAATCATTTTTAATTTTACTCGGTGTTGTTGGATTATTTAAGGTCTTAATCAGTGATTCTATAGACTTGGTATCATTTCTAAGTTCATTATTGCGTGCAGTTGCTGCAACTATTACATACTCTTTTAATACAGCCTTGTTATCTTTTCCCTTCCAGCGTTCTTCCGTACAAAAAGATAACAATGTGTCAGCTTTGTCTTGATGATTTCGCATAACATCACGATCTTGCCAAGAGTTCTTTTTTTTAGTTTCTTCCGCTGGAGCTATATGATCTAATAGCTTATTAAAAAAAGTTTTATTCAAATTTTCATTATCATAAACTTCATAAACATTTAGGAAAAATTTTTGTTGTTCAAATGCTTTATCTACCCCTTTACCAAGTTCAAAATTATCTAAATACTCCAAAGTCTGAAAACGACCTTTAATATGTAAATAACCTGCATATTTTTCAGCATCATCAAAGCTGAGAGTAGATATACCTTGAGTATCTAATGTAACCGTATTTAATGCATTCTCACGTAAATCATCAAAAGTCTTTTCATTAGTTTTTGTGTATATAAAATTTCCACCAACTTTAGCTAGCATTTTATATACTACATCAAGTAAAAATTTCACTAGGACATTTGGACCTTCAAAATTCTTGGCACTATATATAGCAATATTTGCTGAATCATCCATACCACTACCGAAGGCAAGAGCTAAAACCCTACCTTGCTTTTTTGCTAGGGTAACATTCTCAAAACCATCCAACTCTTCCGCAACATCGACTTTACTGTCATTTTCGGGGAAATAGCCTATAGGAGTATTGTCTCTATACCCCCCATCGACATACTCGACACCATCAATTTTTACAGGTTGAAAAACTAAAGGAAGAGAAGCGGAAGCATGGCAAGCTCTAGCAATTGGAACATCAGGAGTATTTTCAGCACTAAAAATTTGTAAAGTACTATCATCTCGCCTTACTGCAGTAATTAATAAGTCTTTAAATTGCACTGGATCAAGAAGTCTTAAAAGAGCTAAATCCTTAAAAAGGAGTTCACCACCCTTTTGACATTTGTTTGTTAATTCAATGAATTCTTTACCATTAGATTCTATTATAGCTTGAATTTTCTTGGATTGTTTTTTAAAATCTTGTTCCTGAAAATCTAAACCTCGAATATTTTCATTTATATCAGCAATCTGCTGACTATTATTATCATCTTGTTGTTTTAATGTTTCAATCTTATTTAAAAGATCTTGCCTTTTTTTGTCTAACTCTCTCAGTTCTTCTGAAATCCTTTCATGTCTCACTGTAGCAAGTTCCACAAAATTCTTGCCCTTTAAAAAATTATAAGCACCTTTTCTTATAGTCTTATCTACAAGCTCGTATAATGGAGTACCATCTTTACTAAGCGGCACCGGACCAATTGAAAATCCTTGAGTCCCAAGTAAATCTTTGAAGTTTGTATTTTTTGAAATAGCTTCATATTCTTTAGGTGGTATACCAAATGCAGTCACTGCAGCAGCTATTGCCCCTGCCGATGATCCTGCAACTGCTTCTACTCCTTCAATTACTTTAGATTCATTCAAGCCCTCATAAACACCAGAATATCCAGCCCCCTTAGCTCCACCACCACTAAAAACTACATATTTAAAAGGACTTTGCTGCCTTTCTTGCATTTCTTTTTGTAACTTACTCATAATCTTTACTCAATTATTATAAAATTCTTATATAATTTCACCTTCTAGTATAGTCTTTCCGCTTAGTAAATTTAGCAGAAGACAAGAATACTCCAGTTCCTATGCCTAACAATACTGAAACAGTGAAAATACTGGCAATCATAAAATGCCCCAACACAGCCAAAACTACAGTAGTAATACAGACCATTATCATGAATATAATACTACTTATTCTACCTTTTTTTGTTACGCTTTCATAAACCTCAATACTTTTAATATCCATCTGATGTCTATGTACTTGCTCTTTTTCTGCCATGGCAATTAGCTTTGTCAATGTTCCTGGATAAATATTTTCATATTCTGCCATTAAATCTACAGGTGGCAAAACATGTGCAAACTTCTTACTATAGAAGCTATTATCAGACTCCTTAGGATTACTAACTTTTAAATATCCTTTGTTCAACCTATTGTTATTAGCAAAAAAACTTTTACTATCTTTCATATTATTTTCTTATTTCTTGAAATGTTGAATTAATATCTTTTTCTACCCTAATAAAGTATTCAAGTAAATCTATCTCTAGCTTTTTTCTTACTGTCGTTTGAGATATTTTAAATATACTAAAAAAGCCTATTAGGAAATGTCTTACAAATTCTTTATTCATTTATTCTCATATTAAATTTATTAACTTATTACTATCAAATTCAGGTTAACTAGAGTGATTATAACAAAGCTTTAAGAAAAAAGGGAGAAATAATCTTTAGTTTTGATAAAAATTATTTTTTAACCCCAAGTATCGATGTAATAAATTATATAGTAGGCTCAATTAATCATCGCCATTAGGGGAGATGTCACCGCCATTATGTCATCCCAGCTTTCGCTGGGATGACATCAACCCACAACTGCTTGAAAGTTAAAAAATCGTCTATTAGCTAGGAGACCGTAGGTTGACGAAGTAATCTATATGACAAGCTTCATGGATTGCCACGCTCACGCACGTTCGCTCGCTAATAGACGTATAGGGAAACTGTATTTACTAACTTTTGACAGTTATGACCAAAGTGACTCCTCGCTAATAGCTCTAGGCTATTCTCCCTATAACTTTTAAATGTTATACGTAAGGTGAATTACTCATTAAATTGCTCTTTAATAATTCGATTTTCAAGGCTATTTTTTTTATCAAATAATAACTTTATCTTCTTGTTTTTTACAGATTTAATTAATACTGACTTAATATTATCAAACTCTTGAAAATCTGCAGCTGCATTTACTGGTCTTTTATTACTTTCTAAGATTTCAAACTTTATAGTAGTAGAAAATGGTAGTAACGCACCATGCCAGCGTCTTGGACGGAAAGGACAAATTGGTGTGAGGCATAATACGTTTGACTCAAGTGGCAAAATAGGACCTCCAGCAGATAAGTTGTACGCACTACTGCCAGCTGGGGTTGCAACCATTGCCCCATCAGCTACTAATTCACTCATACGCTCAACTTGATCAATTTCGATCTTGAATTTAGCAGCTTGGTTGGTTTTACGAAATATTGATACTTCATTAATAGCTAGGGCAGTATAGGTTTTATTGTCTATGCTTTCTGCTTGCATTTTTAAAGGATATAAATGAGAAATTATAGATTCTTGTAAATTATCCATTAATCTTTCAACAATAACTGGATTCATTAAAAACCCAATGTTACCAGAATTAATTCCATAAAAAGAAACATCAAGATGCATATAACGATGTATCGCATGTAGTAATTCCCCGTCCCCTCCAACTACAACAATTATTTCTGCTTCTTCTACCTTACAAAACTTATAAACTAGTTCAAGCTGTCTAACTAGTCCTAATGATTTTGTAGAACTATTATAAACAATCGCAATTTTATTTAAATTAATTTTAGTTTTTGCCAACATAAATACAATAAATGATTAATTGTTAATATAACAACACAAGAAGCCAGTACATCACTTAAAAAATGCCCTCCCATTAATATACGACTTAGTCCAACTAATGTACCAAAAATCAATGTAATACTGTAAATTCTTGAGAAAAATATCAAAGGAGCAACATAAGCAAGATTAGTTAAGCTATACCCCATAGCTGCATGGCCTGATGAAAATGAGCAATTATGTAAACATTCATTAGAGATTGAGAAGGCTCTAGTAAAATTTTTTGTACCATTAAACTCTTTAATCTGCAGCGGACGGGCCCTACCAAAATTTTCTTTAAATATATAATTTACTAGTAGCCCAGGACCTATTGCTGTAGATAAAATTATATAAATGCTTCCTGAAATAATAAGCCTATTAAAAGTTTTGTACTTAACAATTAAGTAAAGTAGGTATAATAATATTACTATAGTCAGTAGTTTAGTTAATATGGGAATAACTTCAAATAATGATAATACAATATTATTGTTACGATAGATAAATCCATTATTGCTGTCGTAGAATAATTTTGAGAAATCTATATCCAAATTAGGAAATAGTATAGTTAATAATAAAACTATACCAAAGGTGAATATACTAGTATAAACTAAATTAGTATTAATCATAGACTAAAAGCCAAAAATAAGTTATAAAAGTATACTTAAATCCTACATCATATAGAAGTTAATATGTCATTCAACATTAAAAACCATAAAAATGATTTACTATTTTTACCACTTGGTGGTGCAAATGAAATAGGCATAAATGTCAATCTATATCATTATCAAGGAAAATGGTTGATGGTCGACTGCGGTAGCGGTTTTGCCGATGATTATTTACCAGGTGTTGACATGATAATTGCTGATATTAGCTTTATTGAACGCTATAAAAAAGATCTAGTAGGTTTAGTTCTAACTCACGCACATGAAGACCATTTGGGAGCAATCCAATATTTGTGGAGTAGCCTAGAATGTCCAATATATGCCACTACCTTTACAGCAAATTTTCTAAAACTTAGATTAGCAGAATATGATTTTGCTAAAACTATAAAAATTCATGAAGTAAAGCCTTCGGCAAAAATAAATCTTGATCCATTCCAACTAGAGATGATACCGCTAACCCACTCAGCTCCAGAAATGCAGGCGATTATGATACGTACACAAGCTGGCAATATTCTCCATACAGGAGACTGGAAATTTGATAATGATCCGGTACTTGGTAAGAAAGCTGATGAAGCTCTACTAAAATCTTATGGTGATGAAGGGGTTCTAGCTTTAGTCTGTGACTCAACTAATGTATTTAATGAAGGAACTTCTGGCTCGGAAGGAGACGTACGTAAAAGTTTAGTAGATATTATCGCAGGTTGTCCTCAGATGGTTGTGGTAACAACTTTTGCCTCAAATTTGGCTCGTCTTGAGACCCTAATTCACGCAGGTCAGATGGCAAAAAGAAAAGTTGTCCTATCGGGAAGAAGTTTGCATAGAATTTTGCTTGCAGCACAGGAAAGTGGTTATATGAAAGATATTGCCCCTTTGATCGATGAACGAGATATAGCAAGATTTAAAAGGCAAGAACTTTTAGTTATTGCTACTGGTTGCCAAGGTGAGCCTCTAGCAGCTACTGCAAAAATGGCAAATAATAGTCACCATAGTATAAAGTTAGCTCCTAAAGATACAATCATATTTTCTTCAAAAATTATTCCCGGCAATGAAAAGAAAATTTTCCGTATGTTTAATATTTTTGTAAGGTCAGGAGTTGAAGTGATAACTGAACGAGATCACTTTGTACATGTTTCTGGGCATCCAGCAATTGACGAACTCAAACACATGTACTCTCTAATTAGACCTCAGATTTGTGTACCAGTGCATGGTGAGCCGGTACATATACATGAGCAAGCAAAATTAGCTCGTAAAAATGGTATAAAACACGCTATTGAGGTAGAAAATGGTAGCTTATTATTACTTGATCCTCATAATCCTCGTATTTTATCCAAGGTAACAACAGGTTATTTGGCTGTTGACGGCAATTATCTTTTACCAGCAGAATCATCAATTTTTAGAACTCGTAGACGTATGCGTGATTCTGGTATAGTAGTGGCAAGTTTGGTAATAAATAAAAATGGTAGCCTTAGTTGCAGCCCTATTTTATCTATGCCGGGTCTCCTTGACTCTGACGATGATGCACAGCTAATTAATATGATTAAAGATGATATTACTGAAACGATAGAAATTCAGAGAAAATCAAAAGGTAGCATTCTCAATGAACAGATTGAGAATGCTGTAAGGTCAGCTATTCGTAAAACATTGAAACATGAGATAAATAAATCACCCATTATCATAGTCAATGTGGAAAAAGCTTATTAAAAACTAGTTTATTAATCTAGTTTATTGAATGCAAGTTAACTAAGGAGATATTATGAAATCACATAGTTTTACATCTGATGATGCTGCACAAAATATAGAGCAAGACTTACAATATATAGCAGAGTCCTTTGATCCTAAACATGACAAAGATTATCAAAAAAATCCTAAGTCTCGTGAAAAACAGGTTAACAAGGATATAAACCGCGGTGTATTTTATCTTGAAACCCAAGATGGACAGCTAGTAGACTTACTAGCTAAGTGTAAGTTAGGTAAAGATCAGGACTATAAGGTAACTTATCAAGATATGCATGATATATTAACAAAGGATTATCATTTATCAGAAACACAAACAGAATATATTTTAGCTGCAACTCACCAAGGTAGTCTAGCTGCTGCTACAGCTGGATTCACCCCACTAAGAATTAAAGCATCTGCTCACTATGGATATGATCCTGGAAGTGAATGGCTAAGAGATGGTAGTATGTCCAAGATCACTATAGATAAAGATCATAACGTATCATATATCGGCGGACAAAATATCATGTTTGATTGTAGTATGAGTGCTTTCTCTCCACATAGTGACCTTAGGAAGATGATGGGTACGAAATTTAATAGCCAAGATTATATGGCTGTAAATATTACCGCTACGTTAGGAAAAGCAGGAGATTCTGAATTAACACCGCAAGTAGTAATTGATGTAGCTGGCACTGGTAAGATTGCTGATCGATTTATTAGTGATATACAAGCAATCCAAACAAATTGTAAGAAAAAAGACCCTCAAGCAATTATTGATAGTAATAAGGCTTTATCGAGAGAGTTATTAACTGTTCCTCTTAATGAGCAACAATATAAAACAGATATGAAAGAAAGAGTTGCAAAAATCATATCAGATGAAGAAGTAAAGCCGCAAACAATAAGCACATTTAAAAAAGCAAATGGTGCTACAGAGGCTTTATCTGACATATTGATAGAGCGAATTGATCAAGCAATCAAAACTCAAAAAGATACAAAGACAGGGAAATTAAGTTCACAGTCCATTAATGACATTGCTAAAAAAGCTGCGGAACAGTTAAATAAGTTTATCGATAATCCAAATAAATATACAGTAAAGAAATTTACTAAGCAATTAGTAAACGATCGAGCTGAATCATCGAATACGATAATACCAAGGAAAAATTTTATTAAAAGAATTTGTGAATATTTAAAAGACAAATGGCATGGATACTCTGATGACAAGAGCAAACTACCATTGGCTGAACAATTGAAGAATGAAGCAAAATTTGTCGGGCAAAAAGCAAAATCACATATGTCATCTAAAGCACCAACGTCACCACCTCCACATAATGAAAAGACGAAAGCTAAAGGAAGAGGGTAGGAAATTTTTAATAGACTTCTTGCAACCTCAATTTCGGATTAATTTCATTAATCCGAAATTGGAATGAGAAAGTAAACAATCAGGCTTAAAGCGGTTTGACGCCTAATTGTTAAATATTTCATTTGCTAATAATCTTATTTTTATTGATATAAAAATAAGATTATTAGCGATAATAGATTAAAATGCATTCGTACCAGCCGCTTCAAGAATGCATTTTTCTGATATTATAGCCAGTTTTGGATTAAAATTAAAAATTTTAATCCAAAACTGAGGTTTGTAGTAGTAGAATTATGTAAGAACTCTAATCTTTGCATCAGCTGGTCTAATATATAACGGCTCTATGGAGTTAGAGAAATTGGGCTTCCTTATTTTATCGGCTATATATTTACATATATGCAGTGCCTTAACTCTAGTAAAACGAGGTAAAATTGTTAAATTTTTTATATCCCTAATCTTGTCGTATATCATCTCTACCCCGTTACCTGCACAGACATTAATAGTAGCATCTTTTGTATTTAATAATTCCACAGCTTGGTCATAATTTATCAGTGATGGAATAGAAGCTTGTTCATTTTGGTCAAAAACTTGGCTATATAATTGCCCTCTATATGCATTGAGAAAAATAAAAATTTTATTATAATTTTTTACTTGCCTGCTAGCCATCCACCAAGAAAACTCAAAATTAGATATAGTACTGCCTATTATATCTGTACTTAGCAACAAGCCTTTTGCCACTGATAGCCCTATTCTAATGCCTGTAAAACTGCCAGGACCGTTTGTAACGGTCAAATAATCTAGATCATGGTAAGATATCTTTGCTATTTTCAATGCTTCTTCAATCATTGGCACTATAGTTTCAGCTTGCATAGAAGACCTTAATTCCTCAATATAGGCTAGAATAACCTGATCTTCAGAGATTGCAACAGATGCACTATTATTTGCCGTATCAAATGCTAAAATTTTCATTTATAATATAATCAACATTTCAAGTTTTGTAAGTATACTCAATTATAATAACAATGGAAATAAATAGAACAATTTTTAGACTGTACGACATTCGTGGCAGCAGTCTAATAGATATTAATCCAACTATTGCTTATAAAATTGGCTTTTGTTTTACCAAAATGCATATATCCAAGCAAGGGAACGAAATATTTATAGGACGTGATGGTAGATTAAGCTCCCCTGCCCTTTACCATGCTTTGGTTAATGGCATTATTTCAGCTAAGGGAAAGGTTACCTCAATAGGCATTGTCCCCTCCCCTGTTTTATATTTTGCTGATAAAATATTTAAGCCACAAGCTAGCATAATGATAACAGGATCCCATAACCACAAAGATGATAATGGCTTTAAGTTGTTATCACAAGGCAAGCCTTTTTTCGACCAACAAATACAAGATTTACTGAATAATATTCTAAGTCAAGATTGGTCCACCAATCTTATTATACCAAAAAAATTTCTAGCACTAAGTAATATACGCAATTTAAATGTTATCGATAAATATCTAGATAGGATTTTGCAAGAAATAACTATAGCTCCTCAAATAAAAGTCGCATGGGATCCTGCCAATGGTGCGGCTGGCAATATTATTGACTTATTAGCATTAAGATTACCTAACAAAAATATCGTTATAAATTCGCAAATTGATGGTAATTTTCCTAGTCACCACCCAGATCCAACTATTCCCAAGAATCTAGAACAACTAATAGAGATAGTTAAGATTCAGGATTGCGATATTGGTATTGCATTCGATGGGGATGGAGATCGTATAGGCATTGTAAGTAAGAAAGGACGAATAATTTTAGGCGACCAAATCCTTGGTATATTAGCAAAGGATGTAATTGATCAAAATCCAAATGCAACTATTATAATGGATATCAAATCAAGCAGTAGCATATTTAATCAGATTAAGTCATATGGCGGAAACGTGATAATGTGGAAAACAGGTCATTCATTTATCAAAGATAAGATGCAAACAACTAAGGCGTTACTTGGCGGTGAAACTAGTGGTCATATATTTTTTGCTGATAAATATTACGGATATGATGATGCAATTTATGCCGCCCTACGGTTTGTTGATTTATTATCAAGGTCAAAAAAAACTTTGGACGATATGATAGATGAGTTACCTAAATGTTATAATACCCCTGAAATTAAGATTTCTGTACCAGATAATCTTAAATTTGATATTATTCAGCAAATAAAAGAGGATTTAAACAGCAGAAATATCAGTTTCAACGATATTGATGGTATAAGGGTTGACTCACATAATATGCCCAATGAATTTCAAGTCAATAAATTTCAAGGGTATGCATGGTGGTTACTAAGAGCTTCTAATACTGAAGATAAAATTATTGCTAGATATGAATCAGATAATTTGGAAGAACTAAATAGTATAAAATTAGAGCTTTCATCTTTACTAGCCAAATATGGTTTGAAGCTATAGCTAACCCAAAAAAATTTTAGCATATACCCCAATTCGGGATAAGAATTAGTTAATTCTTATCCCGAATTCGCGTTAAGCACATATTTTAGTTACTCAATAACACTATGCACTTCATACTTTACGCAAGTTGTCTTGATAAATACGATAAAGATTTATAATTGTTTGCTCATAATCAATAAGTTCTTGTATAGTCCAATTAAAATGGGTAAAGATGTCGTACGCTTTATTTAGCTCAGTATTAATATCAGCTACATTCAATATACCAGTAGGCAGTAACTCTCTTATCTTTGCTGCCTGCGTCTTTTTATATTCATCGTGATTTGCTGTACCAAATTCTGCTATATCATGCATCTCATTGGTTCGTACCTGCATTTCCACATCACGTCTAGGGTTGCCGACACTCGTAACAATATGCAAGGAACGATAACCATTATCTTTAGGATAATCAATATAGTTCTTTTTCTCTGTTGTTTTAACAGAATAGATACCACAAATAATATCCAACACTTTATAACAATATTCTAGCTTATCAACTATAAATCTAAAAGCCACTAGATCCGTTAATTCGTTAGTCTTTAGTATCATCTTATTTAAGGCAGAACAAGGGTCTTTTAATCTATAATATGTTGTTGCTGCTATATCATTTTCATTTAGCTTAGTACTAATAATATCAGCTATTTTACGTAAATCGTTAGTATCTTGAGATTGCATATTTGATATTCTAGTTGTAGTGAATTTGTTTTTAAAATAATATTATGGTAGTCTTTGATGCTAACAAATAAAAATAAGCTTGTCAATTGCTAGAAAATCATTTATTGAACAAGTATATAGGCAATTATACCTACTAAGAGTAAACATATACAACCTAATGTGTTTGGTACTCAAGCATAGCAAACAAAAAAACTCATAATAAATTATTACAATGGCTACAAAGAAGCTGAAGCATGATGAAGTTGTTAAAGCAGCCACAGAATCTCGACCTGCAGCGGACGATGATGTACGTGAGGATTCGAGTACCGCATCGACGTACAAATCACCAGCAGAAGTAGAGTTTCGAAAGAAGTCTAATGAACTAACCTTAATTACGGGACTTATACCATTTCCGAAAACTAATCATCACGTCGTCGTACTTTATGATCTCCACTCCTCACGTACTAGTTGTACGCGAAGGTAGCCGACACTCGTACTCCGAGTAGCAATTTAGTTTTGGAAAATGGTATTATTTAATCCCATAAAATTCTTTAGCATTTTGTAGTATAATACCAAATTCTTCGTCATTAGGTGTTGCAGGTGTTGCACCTTCAATAAAAGTACCACCAATGACTCCTACATCATTAACACCAGTATTTGGCATATGTTTTGGGAAAATATAAAAATCACGTTCTACTTTCTGTCCAGACGTAGTTTTGCCTTCATCCCAACGAGTCAAAATCATATATTGTAGATCTTTAGGATTTTGATCTTTAAGCATAATCAAGTGACCTTGGACTGACACCAATTTCTCATCATTATTAAGCTTACTAGCACCAAGGCCAGTACAATTGAAGATAAATTTTCCATCAAGTTCAGCAAATGAGTTAACTTTTTTCTGTACAAACTTAATATTTTTACTTCTTAAATATTCGTCAAGTTCTGCCATAAGTATGCCTGTATCCATAAAAATACCATCATCATATACAATCATCTTCCTTGTCGTACCATTATCAAAATCAACTGTCACATCTTTTGCTGGATTCATGACTTTACCAACATAAGGCTCTAAACCAGATTCTTCCCGAGTTCTAAAATAAGCTGGAATAATGATAGCTCCTTCCTTAAAGTGTGGATGCTGTTTCTTAGCGATTGACGCATAAAATTTATAAGCATCAATTTCTATTTTCTGGAGAACTGTCTGTATTTCTTGACCATTATCCATAGATACTGGAGCAAGTAAACCACCCGCATTATTAGAAGCCAGTCCATCAAATTTTTCTGCAACAATCGTAATATTCTTAAAACCTTTTTGTTCTAAATCATAAGCTGTAAACAATCCCAAGACGCCTGCTCCAATAATGGTAATTGGCGTATCTTTTGTAAGATCAGTTGCATATTTTGAGTTTATAAGTAAGTTATTAACGTATTCAGCAGAACCAGGACCAAGAGTCCAGCCACTACCACCATGTCCATAGTTATTAGCGATTATTTTACTATCTTTTTCCTCTACACTCATTTTAGGAGAACCATGTCTCATTGGACGATAACAAAGTATTTTTTGTCCCAAATATGCAGTGTCTAATTTTGGTGGAGTAATTTTTCTAACCTCACCACTAATTGCCATTGTTAAAGTTGGTGTTATAACCATCAGAGTAGCCATGCAAAGTACCTTAATTTTCTTGAGCACAATTGTAACCTTATAAAAAAATTTAATTTAGAGTTAAGACGAGTTAATATAGATATTGGTGCATTTAGTAAAGAATAATTGTATTATTCTACATACAAGAAAAGTAAAATTTCTGTATTAATGTCACAATATTAATTATATGGTGAGACCGTGGTGGATGATGATGTATACTCGATGAAAATCAACAATTGCGTTGTCGTTGTCCAAGACCTGCGGTGCTCACGTACTAATGTACGCTGTGCTCCTCGGCTTGAACACTCCTAGCACTTGTTGATTTTGATTCTATCGTCTACCAACTCTTCATTTACGAGCAGTATAATACAACAAGCTTTACCATATATAAATAATTTTATAAGTTGAATTTTAGGTAAACTTATTTATTTTAAATTATAGTTTTTACTCAAAATATTCTTAATTTATGATTCCAAAAACATGACCATAGATGAAAAAATTTATATTACTATATGCGTATTATTTGCAATTCTCATTGTAATAGGTAATTTAATATATCAAAAGTTTGTTTTCTTACCAATATTACCTTTTTATACTTTTGAACTTTCTGTAGGTGCGATAACATACCCATTAACATTTTTACTTACTGATTTAATTGTTGAATTTTATGGGAAAACCAAAGCTAATTTCTGTGTTAAACTTGCACTAGCTATGAATATAATTGTTGTATTAATTATAGCAATAATGGATAGGTTAAATGCCACAGAATGGTCTAAAATCGATAATATAACTTTTCATAAGGTTTTTGGGTTATATAGTATTGCTTTCATAGGCTCAATTATTGCCTGTTACACTGCTCAACTTATTGATATTACAATTTATTTATGGATACGTAAAGTCACTCATGGTAGATGGCTATGGCTTAGGAACAATGGCAGTACAGCAATTTCGCTATTTATAGATACTTGTATTGTTATTAGCTTCATGAGTATATTTGGAGTGCTACCAATAGATCGTATGTGGTCACTTATAGTGAACAGCTATTCATTTAAACTTTTCTTCACAATATGTAGCACTCCTTTATTTTACATAGGAGTTAGCATAATAAAATATGTTACTAAATATAAAAGTTAATTTTTTTATTCCCCTATAAATTGTTCTCGTATCTCACACAAGTCATTTTTTACTTACATCTATCAATAACATTAGACTTCTTTCGAAACTCGCTTATGCTGAGGGATTTGAAGGAGACGCGGAACGCAGAACCGCAGCGTACTCTAATGTACGTGAGGATTCGAGTACCGCATCGACGTACAAATCACCAGCAGAAGTAGAGTTTCGAAAGAAGTCTATTCTAAAATGACCAATATTTATAACATAACCTTGTATGGATCTCCCGTAAAATGCAAGAAAAAACGCATATTCCTAGTTAGAATTTCTTGCATATTCTTTGTTTACCTAAAGAAATAACATACAGAGATCGAAAGCAAGCTAGATTCATTAATTGATTTCTCAGTACAGGACAAAGAGATTAAGGAGAGAATAAAAAATAGTAGATAACGCGTAGACAAAGCTCTATTACTTAGGTTGTTAAAGACTTAAGAGGCAAGAGAATGATTACAGCGTTATCACAATTAATAGGAGACTACTTTTTTAATAGTTTTGCAAGCATAAAATTAATAGGACAAATAATATTAGATTACTGCAAGTGAGAGATGTAAATCTTACACAACTTGCCTTAACGATAAAAGGAGACAAGCAAGAATCACGCTATAAGAAATTACAGAGATTTTTTGCCAAATGTGAATTATCATACACATCCTTAGCCAAGTTACTGGTTAGGTTGGCTGGAATTGATGCTGAACAATGGTTATTAGTGCTTGATCGGACAAATTGGAAATTTGGTAAGCTTGACATCAATATTTTAGTATTATCTATTTGCCATAAAGGCATTGCTATACCAATTATGTGGGATATGTTGCCAAAAGCAGGAACTTCTAATAACGTTGAACGTCAGCAATTAATGGAAAGGTTTATTACTGTATTTGGCATAGAGAAGATGTCAGCATTGCTTGGGGATCGGGAGTTGATTGGTGATTTATGGCTAAAGTTTTTAGCTGATAAAATGATAGCATTTTATATTAGAATCACAGCCAATCTTACCATTGGTAGAACAGAAGATGAATTAGTTACTGCTAATCATTTAATTAAGAGGTTACAGAATGGTGAATATATGTTGTTTAAAGGAAAAAGATATTTGGGTAAGAATTATAAAGGACCTAAAGTATCTGTAGCGGCATTGCGTAATGATCAAGGAGAATTAGTAATCATAGCTACCAATGATAACCCTAATATAGCACTAAATATATATAAAAAAAGATGGGAAATAGAAAATCTTTTTGCTTGCCTTAAAACACGAGGATTTAACTTTGAAAACACCCATATAATACCAATTCCCTAATTTAAATTAGTATAAATAGTAGAAAAAAGATGAGATTATGTTATAATATTCCAAGTTTATGAATAAATTAAGGAAAGGAATATAATGGGATGTCATCAAAGATTAATAACAGAAGAGTTATACCAACGTGCTATTGAGCAGCTTGCAAGCATGAACCGAGATAATAGAGTTGCTATTAGACTTATGGCTATAATTGCTGCTAAAGAAAATGGTGTTGGTATAGTATGTAAGGTATTTAATATAACAACCAATACGCTTAGGAACTGGGTAAAAAGCTTTGCTCAAGGTAATGATAAAAGCCTTGAATATAAACAAGGTAGAGGACGAAAAAGTAAATTAACAAAAAATTGTTGTGAAGCAATAAATAAATGGTTACAAGACGATTGTAACATGACAATAAAAAATATCATCATAAAACTTAAAGAAAATTTGGAGATTGATGCTAGTAAATCGGCTGTACATAGAGTATTACAGAAACTTAAATTTGCATACATTACCCCAAGACCAGTGCATTACAAACAGAATAAAGAAACTCATGAAGGGTTTAAAAAAAACTTCAAGAAACAATAACAAATAACCCTAGCAGTTACTTGTATTTCTTTGATGAATCACGTTTTGGGACTCATTCTAAATTAGGTTATGGTTGGTTTCGTAAAGGTAGCAGAACTCAAGTTAAAGCCAAAATGGGCTTTCAAAATTTCTATGTTTATAGTGCGGTTAACCCAATCACAGGTGATGATTTTACTTTAATGATGCCAAATGTCAATACCGTTTGTTTAAATATATTTTTGGCAGAGATGTCTAAACAGATAGGAGAACAAAAAGCGATTATTGTTATGGATTGTGCTGGATGGCACAAAGCTAAAGAGCTAATTATTGCAACAAATATAGAAATTCTTTATTTACCCCCATATTCTCCTGAATTGAATCCGACAGAGAAATTGTGGCAATATTTAAAGTCTAATACTATCAAAGAATAAAGTATATGACACAATCGAACAACTAGAAATAGTAGTATGTTCCTGCCTTAAAAATTTAAATGCCTCACTAATTAAATCGATTTGTTGTATGAATTATTTGCTAAATTAAATTAGGGAATTAGTATAATACATTTAGATAGAATTAGTAAATTGCTTGGTTTACTTGCTATAGCATTTACTTTTGCTTATGTTGTGGGTCAATGGCAAAATTCTATCAGACCCATAAAGCTTAAAAAACACGGTAGAAAGTCTATCTCCTTATTCAGGTATGGCTTAGATTACTTGCAGAGAATATTTTTGAATATTGAAGAAATGATGGAAGTTATAACAAAATTTATTAAGCCCATAACACCATCTTTACTTCGATTATCACCTTGTTAATCTCTTTGTCCTGTACTGAGAGCAAATTTATCAGATACACTAATAGCAAAAGGCATTGGTAGGGCTAATATTATCTTTGTATCAGCAAAATCTTTTACTTCCATCTTTAGTCCATGATTATTACCGCTATTCCAGTAAACCAGCCATTGGGCTGATCAAGGTTTTGAGCAAAGAAGCTTTGCTGGTCAATCACCCTCGATACTGTTTCTTCCACAGTAAATCCTAGCTGTTGCAGGTTAAACTTGCATTTTGTATCACCAAGATTAGCTCGACAATGAGGCAGATAAGTTTCACACATTGTTTGTGATAAGAATTGTGTAAGCCCTCTTATTTCAGCACAAAACATGTTGCTGTTTAAAGTTACTTCCCCTAATACTCCACGCTTTTGTATTAGCTTACCACTATTTGGCTCTTGATAATTCACTAAAAATATTTCAACTTCAGCAAAATCATATTTACCAGCAAGTAAATCGCTAGCATTTATTTTAGGGGTAAAAATTTGCCCTGATAAGTCAAGATTATCTACTGCCATGTTACTGCTACTCTCAACATTGGTTGGAGTAAAACTAGCAATAGATTCATATTGCAAATCATCAATTAGTAAATTTTGGTTATAATCAGTAAATCCTAAAATTATTTTATCCAGTCTAGTAATTTTCCAGCAAGTAGCAAGGCTTGTCACCTCGGATTTTAAGTGATGAGTTAATGTTGGCGGTAAATTTCTCATACTCTAATTTCAATGAGAGGAATATTACCCCAAGAGCCTATGTTAAAGCTATCCATCGATAAATCAAGGTGATCCGTATCAAACCTAACTGGTACGTCAAATTCAAAATCTGCCGTTATTTCTTCATCTCTTCTCGGAGGCTGAGCAAAGACAATTGAGCCAGTGGTAAAATCAATATCAATTTCTTCTGTTTGCACTACACAAGAATCAAGATAAATCTTGCAAAAACTATTTTTTACTGGTTTAGTTATAATTCTAGCATAAATATATCCACCACTAATATAATTTTTAACTAATTGGAATTTTTTTGTTTGACCGTCCCCTTTGCCTAATAACTGATTTATACCTTGATAATCAGACCAGTCTTTATAACGAAAACCTATAGCTCTGCCACGTCTTGCCCGAAAAAAACTTATTAGCTCTTGCCACTGGGCTTGCGTCTTGATACCACTACCAATATCATATCTGCTTCTTGCCATTTGCCAGTTAATATTGCGTTGCTCATGACCACTAAATGTTGTAACGATGTTAGTTGAGAATATTGACCCACCCTTAGAACCATAAGATATCTCAGGCGGAAATTGCACCTCAGCAAAGACTATCATAAATGATTAAATTAGCTTGTTAATCAGAGAGTTAAGATTATTATATATATATCTTCTAAATATCTTCATTTTTCTTAAAGTCAGCTAGAGATATAGTGCCATGTTGCTTGGCTTCTTCTAGGGATTTTCTTGCATCCTCTACATCTAATTTATCTTCAAGAGCTTCAAGCAAATTTAAATCTTCCATAGGTATTACGGCAACAAGGTTTTTTCCTCGCCTTGTAAAAATGATTCTTTCTTTCCCATAAGCACTACGATTCAGTACTTCAGAAAAATGTTCTCTTGCTTCTACAGTGGTAATAAAATTCATAGTAGGATTGTACCCTTTTAAATCCACTACTCAAATGTACGTTACGTACAAATTTTTGTCAAGTTATATGTCACAAATTCCTAGAATGACCACAAGTCTTTGGTTGTAATAAAATGACGGTAGCATTACTTGACAGAATTTGCCACAACTGTAACATCATCAAAATTGGTAACGAAAGTTATCGTATGAGAAAACGAAAATAACTAATTTTACCCTCTACAATATTGCTCGCTAAACGGGTCATTTTTCAACGTTTATTGACAATAATTTATTTTCATCTAAAATTTAGATAAAAGATAATTGCTTATATCTTAAAAACATGTTATAAGTAGTTGTAAGAGGGTGACTTGAAGCAAGCTAGACTGAAATAGTCGTGAACAGAATAAGTACCCTCTATCGTTAAGTTTGCTTTGAACAAATTGCAGAAGGTACTGCAGTACAGTAGCCTTGCACAATAAGATGAAGGAGATTATACTATGAAAAAAATAATAGGTCTAGATGTAAGTAAAAAATGGCTTGATGTATGTATATATATTTCAAACAGTAAACCGGAATATCATCGTTTTGCAAATGATAATTTAGGTCATGAAGAGCTTATAAAATTAACAAAAGAGCAAAAAATTGAGCTAATAGTGTGCGAACCCACAGGAGGCTACGAGGATGAAATTTGCCAAAAATTATATAGTAATGAGCAACGGATTCATAAGGTAAATACCTATAGTTTTAATTCATTTAGTAAGTCAGTAAATTTTTGTAAAACGGACAAGCAAGATGCTTTTAAATTAGCGTATTACGGTGATAAGATGCAACTTACAGCAAATTATATACATCAAATTGAATCAGAAAATTTGAAGAGATATCAGCAAAGACGGGAAGATTTAGTATTGATGCTTAGTAATGAAAAAAAGAGGTTGCATAATAGTGTCGATGGTATTGACAAAGAAAGCATAGAAACATTGATGGGATGCTTACAAAAGGAAATATCTAAAATTGATGATAAATTAAATGAGATAATAGATGGATCAGAAGAACTACAAGAAAAAACAAAAATATTAGAAACTGTACCTGGCATTGGCAAATGTCTAGCTAGTAAATTAATTAGTTTTTTACCTGAGTTGGGAAATAAAAATTATAGCGGCAACGAATTATCAGCTATGGTTGGAATAGCGCCATATGCTCGAGATAGTGGTAATAAACAAGGTCGAAGATTCATTAGAGGAGACAGAAAGATACCACGAGATGCACTATATATGGCAGTACTAACAGGTAAAAATGGCTTTCAATATTTAAAAGCTTTATATGACAGACTTATTAATAATTTTAAACCTAAACAAGTTGCGACAGTAGCTTGTATGCGTAAATTACTGGAAGTTTGCCATAAGCTTATTCAACAAAAACGTGTATTTGTTGTTAATCAATAATATTTTTTATTTATATAAAATACAGATAAAAAATATTTAATTTTTTTAAAAAGATAATTGCTGTTTATTTGGATCGCCACGCTACTTTTCTGGAGATATTATTACTTTTTTAAAGGGATCAATTTTCGTTACAATCTTTGCTCTAAAGGGGGCAAAACCTGATTACAATTTACAGCAATAGCAGCAATGTCAAAACCAGTGGTATAATTACGAAAGCTGTAAGACAAATTCCAGCCTTCAGTAGCAGGATATTTGTTTAAATATCGTTGCCACTTAACAGTTTCACCTGTAGTAAATGATGTTGGTTCAGAAATCACCGTAAGATATGATTAGTAATTGAAAAAACTTATTATTGACTTTTGCTAACTGTAGTTTAAAATTAAAAATGAAGTAACTGCAAGGTTATTTTGGGGTTTCGCAGCCCCTATCAACAGCGGTATACAACAACCGAAAATGTTGTTCCTTGATTATTATGATCGGGGTGGTGGTAGCGTATGTTCAAGGCTTGTGGTGTAAACTTCAAGCCTAAAGGCTACCATACCGGCTGTTGACGGTTTCTGCGAACTTCCCGATCGCCAAGATATGTATAACCTATAAATTTTTCTTTTATCATTTTATCTTTGGCGATCAAAACTCTTAATTATTAAAACATTAGAGAAGGGATCGCTATGAACAACCAACAAGCCATTATCTTATTATATTCATCACATGCCCGTTTTGAACTCATAAGGCAATCTTTGATCAATTTTTGTAAGGAAAATAATTTTACAATAATAAAAATTATCGACGCACCAAATAAATACGATGACAGCATACTTCGCGAATTAATTTATACAGTAAGCAAACAAAATAATTATAATAGTCCTATTAATCTAATCATCGATGACAGTATATTTGGTAATATTTGTTATTTCGTAACTTGGGTGGTAATTACTACTTTATTAGAAGCTAAGCTGATTAATAGGCTTTATATTCAAGAAAATATATTGCATACTACCAATACTGAAAAAGATAAATTTGATAATTTTTTAGCAACTAACATAATAACTGAGCATTATTTATTAAAATTCTGTTTCTCATATTTTAACGTTATAATGCATGCTGCTAAAGCAACAATAGATTTCGATGATGAAGAATTACATAAAGGCGGCAATGCATAATATATCGAGGTTTTTTTAAATTCCCGTACTTACTTGTTTTTTTCCAGCCTAGAAGTTAATTGTTTATATACTTCGTTACGGTTTCTTTTCCCTATGCTTAAAACAAGTACTGTTATTCGTATGTCATCAACCTCATAAACTAACCTATATCCTGCAGACTTTAGCTTTATTTTATATAAATTAGTCCCTCCACTTAGGGCATCTTTTGGTATATGAGGATTAATTAATCTGCTTGATAATTTCTTTTTAAATTGTTGTTTAATAACTTCACCTAATTTATCCCATTCTTTCTTTGCAGCAGGAACAAATTCAAGTTTATAAATCATTTAGATCAACTGCTATAGCTTCTTTCTTTTCTTTTAGTCTTTCTTCAGCAAGTTTAAGTAAATCTCTATCATCTAATATTTCAACCATTTGTTCGTATAGTTCAGCTGGAACTAAATAAGCCGTTGGTTTATTATGATTCAATAAAGCAATAGGCTCACCACTAGACTTAGCAAGCAATGCTGTAGGACTTTTTTTAAATTCTGATATACTGGCAGTAAGATTAGTATAAATATGATTCATTGTTATACCATGATTAATATTTAATTATATACCTATTATAGTACTTAATTTAGGTTTTAACAATATTTTAATCTACCAATTTTTGACAAAGCTAGTTGTTTTTCTGATTGGCTTGATAAAGTTTAAACTCAGCTTTTTCTTAGTTTCTTTAACTTCTACTTTTGCTGTTGGCTCAAGCATTTTATTTGCTAAAAGTTCTAAATTTGGGTTTAGTATGTACAAAGCTGCTAAGGCATAAACTCTGCAATCAAGTGCCTCATTACGTTTACCAGCTGGCTTCTCCCATTTGCGAGTTGGAAAGCCTTTATTATAATAAGTAACGATTTTCTCTGCCGTTAGCTGTTTAAAATATTCCGCGTCATAATTTATTGGGAAGTGACAATATCCCGGTCCTAGTTCAGTAATCTTTAACCGGCTGTAGATCATTTCTTTGGCTGTATCAGTGCCAATGGAAAACAACTTAACTCGCATTCTATTGGCAATCGATGGTCTGCTAACCAAGGCTTTACCTGCTATTGATGAACCCTTTATGGCAAATATCCTACGTAACTGTCTTTTCTTACAATATGCATAAACTGCTTGGGTGTGATGACCGCCTGAATCAACACAAACTGAGGCAATCCTAAGGTTAATGCCGCTTTGGTGTTTAATGTTCTGCTCTAGGATATTATCAAGATCATCCCATATCTCACTCCTAGCAGGATCACCATAGATTACTCTATAATCAAGCGACCAGCTTTCTTCTTTTACACCCCAACCAACTATTTCCACTTCAAGTCGATCATTTTGTACGTCTACACCAGCAGTAATAATAACAACCCCGTTAGGTACAACATTGCCCCAATTTTCTTTTCTCGACAATAGTGAAGTTTCATCTACCTTATCTCCTCCTTCCTCCCAAGTTTCACCAAGACTGGTATTAACCCAAGTCTTTAAGGTTTCAGGCATCATTTTCGCTTTCAGGAATTCTGCCGTCATTCTAGCCCAAGTAACCCAAGACGAATAGATCTCGCTTATATGAAAACCAGCAATGTTGTTACTTTCTCCTTTAGCTTCAGATATCCACTTACCACACTGTAGCATCGACATTTTATCATTATCGTGCAGAATGCAGCCATTTACCTCACAAACATAATGTGCTTCTTCAGGTTTGTCTTTAGGCCATCGTACTTGAGGCCATTTTAAGGTTTGGTACTCACCGCATAATTTACATGGAACATAATAACGTCTTTGATCGCTTTGCAGATAAGCTAGTTCTATTCTGCTAAAATATTTGATAGTTGGGGTGGAAGTTAAAATAATTTTTCTATTCCAAAAAGTTGTGGCTCTTTTTTTGGCTAAATTAACTGGGTCTCCTTCTGAACCACTACTAGCAGGATAACGATCTACCTCATCACATAGCACAATCCTGACTGGCCTGCTTGCCAGTGAAGAGGGTGAATTACTACCAGCCATGGTAATGTGTCCACCCGGAAAACGCTTGTATAAAATCTTATTGCCGGAATCTCTACTTTTTGGTTCTTTGACTAAGTTCTTAAATACCTCACTATCACGCAGCATAGGAGTTAAACGATCCGTTGACCAGCTTTCTGCCAGCTTTTCAGTAGGTTGCACTATTAGCATTGGTGCTGGGTCTTGATGAATATGATAGCCAACAATATTATTGATCACTTCAGTTTTACCAACTTGTGCTGATGACATTACTACGATCATCTCTATCTTTGGATCATTTACTGCATCCATGATTTCGCGTTGATATGGCGTTTTACTAGTATGCCAGCTGCCCGGCTCAGCCGAGGACTCACTTGACAGCTTACGATAATTATCCGCCCACTGGCTTACGCTTAACTTTGGTGGTGGTGCTACTAGTTTGGCTATTTTCTTGGTAATCTGACTCCAAATTATTTGGCTTGTTGGCATAATGGGATTGTTGTAAGATGAAGATTTTTTGAATCAGTTCACAACAGTCCCATAATTGCTAAGTTCCAAAAGTGCCTTATGTATCTCCGTCTCTAAGCAATGCACAATGGCCGCAAAATCATTATCAAGTACTATTATTTGCCGAGCTATATTGTTTGGAAGACTTAGCATCCTAGCTCTAAAGGCAATGTCAAATTAGACCAATGAAGTTCCACCTCACTGCTAGCTAAGTATTTGCCTTCCAGTATCTGTACTTCTAATTCTGCTTTATCAGCTTGAGCCTTGAGTAAGCGTAGTTTTTGGGCGTTTAAATTATCAGAGGTATTTTTGCCAACTGGCCTTGATTCAAGATACCGTGCATAAGACTTTATGCAGTCAGCTAAATCATACTTACCAGCTACTGGAGCAGGCAGTATAGCCTCCTTAACCAATTGTTGCACTCTACGTTCACTTAATTGCAAAGCTTTGGCAATGTCTGATACTTTATGGTTATTCATTAAACTTGGTTTATTTCAAAAAACAATTCTTAAAATTATACTTATGCAATAATAATAGGAACTGAATATTGAGTTATTTTATTATCTCTAGTAATTATAGTTAAATAAGTTTTGTGGCAATTGATCAAAATCTTTAGCAATTTTTATTTTTCCTTTCCAAGCTCCGGCTTTACGTGGAATTGATAAAGCATTATATTTTATTATTTTAACTGTTGGTTTGCCTGCTTTGCAAATAATTACTTCTTCTCCTTCTTGAGCTTTTTTAATTAAGTCAGAAAAATGAATTTTCGCTTCATGTATACTTGCTATTTGCATTCCTTTTCTCTAATTCTTCTTAAAAACTAAGATTAAACTAAATTTTATTATATGTATAGACAATGTTTAAAAATAGATATATGGCTTACAAGTTTATACTTAATTTCGTTTTTTACTACAGCTCATTAAATGTAAGAGTCTTATATTTAAGGGGTTACAGAGTTTTTGTTAAATTAAAAGAAACGAAATATACCAAAAATTTTTATCGCTAGGCAAGGGTCGGGGTGGTCAGTCACCCAGGTTCGACAAGCTTAGAAAGTACCTTGTTTCGTTTCGTTTTTTCCATACTATTTGTTAAATTGCTTCTGTCTCCTTTATTTTGCTGTGTCTAAGGCAAAGTTAAAAGAAGTCGTAAACACCTTATCAAAGCGGCTATTAAAAGTATTAACTGCTGTAGCCTTAAACCCAAACCTTGGACTAACTTTAGCTTCATGGGTTAGGCTATATAGCCTTTCCAGTCTTTGACTACTAACACTACGATAAATAGATTTGCCAAGTTTAAATATACTTCTATTCCCCTGTTGATCTCTCAAAGCTTTTGAACTTCTTTGCTTTTTTGGTACATTACTGGTTGGTACAGCAATCATACTGCCACGATATGACACTTTAATTCCACCTTCTTCCTGAATGTAGGCAAAATGAGCCTTAGTGTACACAGCAGATATTAAGGCATATTTACTAGCAAATGCCACCTTGATACCAGTTCTTTGGTGTTTGTCCCACCATTTTTTGCTGTTATTGAATATAATTGGTACTCTTTTGCAGATTTGCTCTTGAACAAGCAATGCTATTTTGTTCAAAGTCAAGTTAACTGCAAATGGTAACTGTTTCTTTTCGATATTATCCATATAACGGGCTATCTTGTTTATATCACTTTTCACATCAATAGTAAAACTCATAACTGCAACCTTTCTAATTTTTAAGCTACTGGACGATATTTAGGACCGTGTAATATTGCAGCAACACCCATTAAAACTCCCTCTCCAAGGTCACCTGTTACTTTAATTGCTGGTCTTACAAACCTCTTATCACCAATATAACCTGCCATAAAAGCAGTAGTATCATCAGGTCTAGTTTTAAGGTAAGCAAAAGTGCCAGTATTTTCCCCAAGCACAGCTCCTATAATCTCTGTATCCAAGCAATCAGTAAAGTTAACATTGTCGTTTGAATGTTGCAACCTGATTTGTACATGCCTGTCATCATTCGGATTCACGTTAGCCGCTCCTACCATTACCGTAAAAATACCACTTTCAAAACCTGATACATCCACCGCCTCTACATCAAGTTTATCTACATTAATCGCTTGGTGCTAACAATACTGCTGCAGTTTGCTATTGGTTTTTTCTTCTCTCGTTATTGCCATTTATTCCTCTTTTTCCCTTACGCCAAGCTACCAAGCTTACTATCCCATTCTTGCCTTTTATTATATCCTAAGGTTTATTAACTTGCAATAATTTTTAATTAAAAGTTATTATAAGTTACTACTCACCCCTAGAGTTATGCTGCTTTCAAGGCAAAAAATTTTACTTTAAGTTACATTTTACCAAAATTCTTGCCATCTTCTTTGTTTTTTCTTCTCTTGTTATCGTCATTTATTCCTCTTTTCCCCTTACGCCAAGCTACCAAACCTACTATCCCATTATTACCTTTCATTATACCCTAAGGTTTACCAGCTTGCAATAGCCTAAAACTAAAAGTTACTGCAAGTTACTACTTACCCTTAGAGTTATACTGCTTTCAAGGCAAAAAATGTTACTTTAAGTTACACTTTTGCTAGAATTCTTTAGCCCCTCTTGCCGATAAACCTCAATCAAATCATCTAGTGCCTCACGTAATCTAGTGCTGCCCGCACCTTTATGCCACTGTGGTATTTGCTTTAGCTCAAATTGCCGCAACGGCAGCTCCAGTAAGCAAAAATGCTCAACTATCTCCTGTGACTTCCTACCAAGCTTAGCAAATATTCGTTGATGAATGCGAGCTGCCTGTACTTGCCTCTCCAACCCCAGCATTTTGCTAAAGTCTTTGTTTGCCTCAATTTGGATTATACCGCTACCACCAAACATGGTTGTTCTTTGGTAATTAGACTTCTTTCGAAACTCGCTTATGCTGAGGGATTTGAAGAAGACGCGGAACGCAGAACCGCAGCGTACTCTAATGTACGTGAGGATTCGAGTACCGCATCGACATACAAATCACCAGCAGAAGTAGAGTTTCGAAAGAAGTCTATTACAAGCTAGGCGATCAGCTACCCTAAACTGCTCATGGTTGATCCCATGCCTCTTACCTTCTGCTACTCCATTTGCCTCATCCTCCAGCCAACAACGATAAAATCTAGCTATTGGTCTTTTGTCGAGTTTGTTTAATTCTGTTCTTTCAGTTTTATGATGTTTCATGTTTGTTACCTTGTAAAAATTATTGCAGATCCACTTTGCCAGCAGAAGCAAAAATATATATCTACGGCAGACTTTTTATAAGTCTGCTATATATATTTATATATATACAAAATCCTGCTTTTTTGACCTACCTTGAAAGCCTTGCAGTATAAGGTCTTGCGGGTAGTCCAAAAACGCATTTTTATTTAAAAGCATACTGCTTTTTTGGCTTGCCTTGTATCCCAGTTTCTAAAAGGGTTTGCGGGTAATCCAAAAGAGCAGTGCTTTTTTACTGCATCTTTGCTGCACTTTTGTTTTTTTGGCAATTTTTTGTTCCGTATTTTATCTTCATTTAATCCTCATGCTTTCTTCTAAATCTATGTGCCAAATTTTAGGATTAAGTACATCATCTTTTTTGCCATCACCGTCACGTTTATAATGTGTGGGCAGTATCGCTTTAGAGCTTGTCCTCAAACTAAAATTAAGGTATGATGAAGTGAACAAAGTATTATTAGTAAGAAGTATAAAAGAATGAGCAGAAAAAATTATCCAACAGATTTAACAGATGAAGAATGGTTAAGGATAGAGGGGTTGTTTCAAGTATCGTATGTAAAGGGAGGTAGACCTTTAAAACATAGCAAAAGAGAGATTTTGAATGCAATTTTTTATGTATTACGTACTGGGTGTCAGTGGAGATATATGCCGCATGACTTTCCAATTTGGAAGACAGTATATGAACAATTTAGAAGATGGAAGAAGCAAGGTGTATTTGAACGTATGAACCATGAATTTATCAAGGATGTTAGAAGAAAATTAGGTAGAAATGAGTATCCTAGTGCTTGCATAATAGATAGTCAGTCTGTCAAGACAACAGAAAAAGTGGAGCTAAAGGTTATGATGGAGCTAAGAAAATTAAGGGCAGAAAGAGGCATATTATTACCGATACACAAGGCTTTGTGTTAGGTTGTTATGTCGGTTCTGCGAATGAGAATGATCGATACGGAGCTACAGTGCTACTCAGTAACATGCAAAAAGAGTACACTACTATTAAACAAATGTGGGCTGATATGGGGTATCAGTCTAAAGATTTAAAGGGTCTCATTAAGGAAAAGTATAACATAGATTTAGAAATTGTTAAACGCCCAGTGTGCAGATTTTGGATACCAAAAAATACACCACTAGAACTATTGCCAACAAGGGAAGTTGGGTTTAAAGTACAGCCAAGGCGATGGGTTGTTGAGAGAAGCTTTGCTTGGATAAATAGAAATAGAAGGCTCTCCAAGGAATATGATTTTCTTACTGATTCTAGTGAAAATATAATTTTTTTGACTATGAGTCGATTACTTCTTCGTAGAATTACTTCTATTACTTAGTTTGCGGACAAGCTCTTAGAGATAACGTAAACCGCAGTATAGCTCAAAAACTACGTCAAGGAGAATGGATAAGCACTGCTCCCATTGGTTATTTGCATATAAAAAGTAGTAATAGTAACGATCGAGGTAAGGGGCAAATAATAGTTGATCATGAACGCTCACATTTAATAAAAAAAATATTTGAAACATATGCTACAGGTAGTCATACTCTTCCCGAAATACTAGAGAAAACCAAAGAATGGGGACTACATAATTCTAGAGGTCATCAAGGTTATTTGTGTCATTCTCATCTTCATTCTATTATTACAAATCCATTTTATTACGGAGTAATGCGAGTCCTAAAAACTAAAAAAGAATACCCGCATATTTATCCACCAATCATTAGTAAGGAGTTATTTGATGCTTGTCAAGCAGTACGCCTTGGTTGGAATAAAAAACCGTTTAAATATGGAGAAAAAGAATATATATTTAGAGGATTGATAAAATGTGCTGTTACTGGTCGTGTGATCACTGCTGATACTAAGAAGAAGACTTATCCTAATGGTATCACAGCAGAGTGGATATATTTACTAGGATGGCATCCTGATAATCCTAATAAAAGAATATACGTGAAAGAAGAAATAATACTACAAGAAGTTGAGCAAGTACTAGCAACACTCCATTTAGAGCCTGAATTGTTAGCTGAAGTAATTGGTTATATTAAAGCTTCAGCAAAAATAGAGCAAGGTTTTTATAAAATGCGTATAGGAGAGCTACATACTGAACATACTAAGATTAAAACTCGTATGGATAGGTTAACTGATTTATTTTTAGACGGTGATATTAGCAAGGAAGATCATGAAGAAAAACGTCAGCAATTAATACAAAAACGTGAAGATATCATGAGAGAACTAGAAAGCCATAATTATGCTGATGATCAATTTTCAGAATGCTTGGTTAACCTAGTAGAACTGGCTTCCGGAGCGTTAGAAACCTTTAAAGGTTCAAATATTGAGAAAAAACGCAAATTGTTAAATCTTGTATTTTCGAACCTAGAATTGAATGGCTGTAAGCTAGACTATACCTTGCGTCCACCGTTTGATATGTTCACAAAATGCACTGAAATCAGAGAATGGCTGGGGCGGATGGATTCGAACCACCGAATGACGATACCAAAAACCGTTGCCTTACCACTTGGCTACGCCCCATCATTAAATACTAGTGTATAAGTGTACACTTAGTATACACAGAGCTTATAACAACAAACATTTCTTGAGTCAAATACTCTTTTTAATTTGACTATTCTTAATACGATTTTTATTGGTATTGTAGACACAAAATTAGCTTTTTGAACAGGCTAAAAGAATAATTTTTATAAAAAATTATAACATCTTTTCTAATATGTGTTAGAATCCGATATAGGTAAGCAATTATTTTAAAACTAATGGATAAGGTGTTAAGTTCTGTTCAAGAATATATTAAGTCTAGTGAATATTTTGTTGATGCTAAAAGATGGTATAATTTTGAATATATATATCCACTTGTACACAGAACATTTTTGTTGATATTTAGTGTAGTTCTTTTTGTATTATTTCTAAGTGTGGTGATTAATTTTGAGACTTTATTACCAGTAAAGCGTCAGGTGAGATACGCAATTAGTGCTAAATCCCTTAAAAGTGCAACAATAACTAACGCTAATCATATTAAGCATAATGCAATTAATTCTATTGCAGATATTATGATTAGAAATTACGTTATACATAGAGAATCATATGACTATGATTTACTTCGTCCTCAGTATATATTTATGCAGAATAACTCTACGCGTATAATATTTAGACAATTTGCCAATTTTATGAATATTGACAATCCATTGTCTCCAGTTATGCGTTACCAAAAGTCCTTAAAGCGTTCTGTTAATATATCATCAGTGGTTTATCATAAAAATAATAAGGCTGAAGTTACATTTACATCTTTGGCAAAAAACGCTTCTAATGATATTTTAGAAAATATGGTGTGGCAAGCTACAATAAATTTTGAAATAGATGCAATTAATATACATCTACCACCTAACTCAAGATTTAATTTTGCTGTCACTGGTTACAAACTTAAGTTAATAGAAGATAAAAGTAAAAAAATAAGATGAAGCAACTAATAATATTTTTTGTAGTAGTATTTTTTGTAAATACTGCGTTAGCCGTTAGGGAATCTAGACCAATGCCGATTGATAGTAGAATTAGGGTAATGGTTTATAGTCCTGATGATGTATTTAAGTTTACTGGATATTATGGTTATCAGGCTAGTATAGAGCTAGCAAAAGATGAAGAAATAGTTAGTATTTCCATGGGAGACACCACTTCTTGGCAAATAGTACCAGCGGGTCATAGGATCTTCATTAAACCGATGGAACAAGATGCTACAACTAATATGACGCTTATTACTAATAAGCGAACTTACTTTTTTGAACTATATGCTACAGAAGCCTTAGATATGAGAGATCCAGATATGGTTTTTAATTTAAGGTTTATTTATCCTGATGATGAAAATTCTGGAGATCACTTACAAAATTACGTTACATCTTCAGCTAACCTTGATTTATCGCATCCTGAAAAATATAATTTTAATTATTCCATAAGTGGTAATGAATCGATTGCACCAATTAAAATTTTTGATGATGGAGTGTATACTTACCTACAATTCAGAGATAAAAATGCTGAGTTACCAGCTATTTTTGCAGTTGATGAAGCTCTTAGAGAGTCGATGGTAAATTATAGACTCTCACAAGATAACTCTAATATGGTGATTATTGAACAAGTATTTCACAAGCTGTCAATACGTCATGGTAAAAAAATAGTGTGTGTGTTTAATGAAGCATTTAAGCCGTATTAAACTTATAGCTAAATAGTTAACCTGATTAACATTTAGCCATAGTGAACCGGCATCATTGCGAGGAAACGTGAGTCGACGAAGCAATACATTTTTGGTTACTTTTATGGATTGCTTCGTCGCTACTAAACTGGCTTCTCGCAATGACGTTTGTGAATTTGGTGTAATGTTATTCGGGTTAACTATATGCAGGAAGTCTATTAATTAAGTTAAGCAATAATGTTTTTAGAAACTATATATATCTCAAAAATTTTATATTTTTTTACACTGTTAGTGTTAGTTAGTGGTTTATTTATAATGTTAACTAGTGATAATTATGTTCGTAAAATTATTGGGCTTAGTGTAATGCAAAGTTCGGTGCTAATTTTTTACCTTATGCTTGGTAAGGTAAGTGGAGGTATTGTACCAATTGAACGTACAATACTACATAGCTATTCAAGTCCACTCCCTCAGGTGTTAATGCTCACGGCTATTGTTGTTGGGTTTGCTACTTTATCATTAGGTCTTAGCTTGATTTACCGTATTTCTAAGCAATTTAATACTATATCAGAAGGTGAGATTAATTTTAGCGAAACGACTAATGATCGAAGTGAATGACATTAATTAAACATTTTCCCGCTCTGCAAGTATTGCTACCATTTTTTGGAGCGTTATTCTCAATACTCACTTTTCGCTATAGGCTAGCTACTCGAATTATAGCAGTTATATCGATTGCACTAAGTTTATTTTTAAGTATTTACGGTTTATCTGTAATTAATAAAGAAGCCGTATCATATAATTTTGGTGATTGGCATGCCCCTATAGGTATTGAATATCGGCTAGACTATCTGAACCAACCTATAATTATCTATATTAATTGCGTATTATTATTTTTTCTAATCTTTTGTAACAAATTGGTTACAAATACCATACTTAAATTTCTTGATAAAAAAAGACAATCGTTATTTTATGCAGTTTTATTATTTGCCCATAGCGGCTATCTTGGTATCGTAAGTACTAATGACCTATTTAATCTTTATGTATTCATTGAAATATCTTCATTAAGTAGCTATGTATTAATGGCACAGGGCAATAATCCTAGGGCTGTTATCGGTGCTTTCGATTATCTTATGCTTGGTACTGTCGGGGCTACTTTGATATTAATAGGCATTGGATTTTTATTAAGCAGTACAGGCAGCCTTAATATGTTAGATGTTTCAGATATCTTGCAAAATTCTACTTCTGCTGGTAATTTGGATGTCGCTCCGGTTCTGCGTTCCGTGGCTCCTTTAAATTCCTCAACAGAAGCGAATTTTGCAAGATATCTAATGCTTCTTAAGACACATTATGACTCCAAAATAGTGATGCCAGGAATGATGCTAGGCATTAGTTTTTTTCTCATTGGCTCTATACTAAAAACAGCTTTTTTCCCTATGCATTTTTGGATGATCAGGACCTATAGTTCAGCTGCTCCTGTTATTCTGACATATCTTGCTAGTATATCCAGTATAATTGGTATTTATATAATCTTGAGGTTCATTCATTTTACTATTGATTACAATGTGATCATTAAGTATCTATCAAATTTTATCAGCTTAATCGCTTTGGCAACTATTATTTTATGTACATATTTTGCTTGTAGAAGCCAAAAAGTTAGAAATATTGTTATATATTCTTCGTCGGTGCAAATTGGTTATATGTTTTTGCTTTTAGTTATTCCTAGAGGTGAATCACTGTTATTTCCCTTTTTGTTTGCTGATAGCCTTAACAAGATCGCTTTATTTCTGATCATTGCTTATTCTGATATTTCGAAACCATTTAGTATGTTATGGCGTGTTTTGGTAGTTTTTAGTCTAATTTACAGCTGTGGTTTACCAATAAGTAGCATGTTTTTCATTAAGATTAGTATTTTCGAGTTGTTGATTGTTGAAAATATGTGGTTAGAGTTTGTTATTGTTGTCATAAGTTCGGCTATGTCGTTACTTTATCATTATAAAATTGCCAAAAAACTATGTTGGGATCACTACGATTATACACAATTAAAATCGAACACTAAGTATTGTGGACTAATTTTTATTAGTATAATGCAATTTTTTCTACCAATATTCTTACCTTTTTTAGGAGTCATGAAAACGATATGAGATACAGTGCTTCCATCGCTTGCAGACACAACATCGGGAAAAGTGCAAATACCCCTGAGTTACAGCCATTCAGAGGGCAGTAATGTATTCTGCTATTACCCCTAGTTTTTTGATTTCATCGACTTTACTGCTAGCTATGCTAAATTTAGTAGTTCCCCTTATCAGTAATAGTAATAATAACACCCGTAACTCTTTATTAATTACCATTAGCAGCTTCTTTTTTGTCAATATTTTAATTATTGACTGGTTGTTTCTGAAAGGCGTAAAAGCAAATCTGTCAATAAACATATATGGTAATTTTTCTATAGGGCTGCATTTAGAAGCACTCAGTCTCATTTTTTTAACTTTGCTGAGCTTTTTATGGATTTGTGCTTTAATTTATACAACCAAATATTTGGCAATCAATAATATCGATAATTCAAGTCGTTTTCTATTCTTCCTTAATCTAAGTGTGTTATTTGGCGGGATGGCAGCATTATCTTCAAATCTTTTTACTATGTTTATTTTTTATGAACTATTAACATTATCAACTGCTCCACTAATTGGTCATAGTGGTGGAGATAAAGTTATGGCAGGGGTTTATAAATATTTAAAAATATTAATGATTTCAGGGACATTACTATTCTTGCCAGCACTAATAATTATTTATGCTAAAGCAGGTCATGGAGATTTTACATCGCAAGGTTTTATCAAGTATTATTTCTCCAAGAATCAAACAATAATTTTGTTATTAATGTTTATTTTTGGTATATCAAAAGCAGCTTTATTTCCTGTACATCAATGGTTACCAGCCGCGATGGTAGCACATTACCCAGTAAGTGCCTTACTACATGCTGTGGTAGTTGTTAAAACTGGACTTTTTTGCATTTATAAAATTCTGATGTATATTTTTGGTCTTAAATATTTACAATCTCTTTTTGTAGAACTTAACTGGGTTATTTTCTTACCAATTATAACTATAATTTATAGTTCTTTCAAAGCATTAAAGAGCGATAATATTAAGAAGATATTAGCCTATTCTACCATTAACCAATTATCTATAGCTTTACTTAGTAGCTTCATGTTTACATCAAAATCTATGGGAGCTGCTATCCTACATTTATGTTCACATTCATTTACTAAAATCTGTTTATTTTATGGGATGGGAAGTATTTATAGCTTAAAGAATACCAATCAAGTCTCTGATCTTATAGGTACTGCTAAAGAAATGCCCAAAACTAGCTTTATGGTACTCATTGCCAGTTTATCCTTAATAGGCATTCCTCCTTTTGGTGGTTTTATTAGTAAAGTTTATATTATGTTAGCTGCTGCAGAACAAAATCAAATATTAGTTATGGTAGTACTAGCTTTAAGTACGCTATTCTCTGCACTGTATTTAGCAAAGCTGATAATATTTATTTATAAGCCTATTGATAATAATTCTAAAATATTCTCTATAGAAAATAAATTGCCTAATTCTATGCTATTGAGTTTAGTTATATGCTCGTGCATGGTGGTATTATTTTATTTTATACAAATTTTTATTAAGAAGTTTTTTGTATTTATAACTTGAATTCGATGGAGCGAAGCCTATAGATAAAATGAAACCACAAACTAGACTTAAATACCATAGTACCCTAAATTTTTCTATAATCGTCATAGCAAGCCTCTTTAGATGCCGTGGCGATTTAGGTAAACAGCGAAACTGTTTTTTTAGAGTAACGCTTCGCGTATCCTAGATTGCCGCGTCGCCGCTTTGCGGCTCCTCGCAATGACATTACTAAATTACAGAAACAAATAGTTGTCATCGCGAGCCACAAAGTGGCGTGGCGATCCAAATAAATAGCTTGCTGTTTTATTTTTGCCACTGCAACTTTATTGCAAAGCACAGTTAGGCACTGTGGCAATCTTCATTAAGCAAGGCCTCCTTCACAAGATTGCCACGTCGCCGCTTTTTCGCGACTCTCGCAATGACGGTTAATTCTTAAACTGACGTCTATGCACTTTCGCAGGGATGGCAATGACTTTTAAATTCCCCCTTCCCCTAATAAATTTATTGTATAATCATCGTGATCGTAATAATAACCTGCATTATGACCTACATCTTCGTTTAAATATCCTGCATTACCGTTGTGTTCATATCTTTCTTTATATGAAATAGTAGCAGTAAATATTTTTTTTACAAGATTGAACTCATCATCCGAGTAATTTAATACTAATGCTGTTGATAATTCTGCGTTAAAAGTGTCTTTATCACTGTTTGGATAGCGAAGAAACTCACTTATCTTTTTTACAACTCTATCGATCTTTGAGTAACCTAGATTTAACTCTTGCAGTTTATTGAATACTGGTTTTGTATTAGGGTAATTTTCCAACAATTGTTGAATTTTTACTTTTTCGGCAACTTGAACTGCCTGTAGTTTGTTTGTTGCTACCCTTGCCGCTATATTTGTTGTTGTTTCATTTGCATGTTGCCATGCTTTATAATCCATAGTGTACTCTCTTGCTTCTCCTGCATTTTTTAGTGCTTGGTATTTACAGAGTTCTTGCTCTATAAATATCTGTACCGCTGCATCTTCGTCTATGCTAGACCAATCTAATGGCTTTCCTGAATTTAGGAATTGCATAATAGCCTTTTCTGTACTACTAGAAACTTTTAGGTCATTTTTTTCAAGTTCTAAAAGAAAATTTTCACGTACAATCGATTCGCCTGTGATAAGACTAATCAATTTCTGTCTGTCTTGTCCAAAAAGTGACTGTTGATCACAGATTTTATTCAAATTATTTTTTTGTGAAGGTTTTTGATAATATTCCTTTAAAAGCCCTGTACTGTAATTAGTTAATTTCGATAGATTGTTGTCTTCAAGCCATTTGTTTATTTTTTTTACCTCTTCATCTGCATTACGTGGTTGAGTTATTGCAAGTTCTTGAGGCTTGCTTTGTGCTAGGCTTGTTCTAGTTTTTGGTACGGGCGGTTGTTGCAATTGTATACCAGCTATACCTGAAATCAATGGGGTTTCCTCTATAACAGGCTTTTGCTTCGGATGATGGAAAGATTGATCATTAAAACAGGAGTTTCTTAAGGAAATAATCTGTTGTGTAATCTTTGCTCTGTATTCTAGCATGCATTCACTGTCTATTATACTCTGAATACTACTAATATTACCATATGTATAATATTCTAAAAACTTAGATTCACAATGTTTTTTGAACTGATGTAAGTGAGCAGGTATTGGTCTAAATAAAAGTTTCATTTCTTTTAGAAAATAATTCGCTTGGGTGTGATCTAAACTATTAAAAGCATTGCCCTGTTCAGCATTGAAAGTATCAAGCTGATGATTTCCTGCACGAGCATCATTAAAATCACCACCAAATCCACCTTGCTTAACCCCACGCTTATAGATTGCCATAGTTCCAAACTCATCTTGTTCATTGAAATCATTATGCATCGGTCTTTGAGCTCGAGCATTGGGTAAATTATCTAAGGCGTCTGCATCTTCATCATCTCTGAAGTTATTGAACTGATGATTCCCTGCGTGAGCGTCATTAAAACCACCGCCAAATCCACCGAGTGCAATCTCACGATTATAGATCGCCATAGTTCCAAACTCATCTTGTTCATTTAAACCATTATGCATTGGCACTTGGGGCTGAGCATTAGGTAAACTATTAAATGGTGGTAACACTAAATCATCTGCTTCATAACCTAAACCTTCTAAGACTTCATTTAACGCATTCTCACTATATATTTTTGGAGCATGACTCTTGTCTTGCTCAAATTTCTGCCATAAACTATTTATCAGTTCTTTTTTAATTTCTATAGCTTGTACACTCCGTTCAACTTCTGTTTTTATTTGTTTTGCTGCATTTTCTGTTAGTGTAACTGATTTGCCAAATACATTTTGAAATGTTACTGTTTTTGCATTATTCTTGTCCATCAATTCTAAAGCATATTCAGCATCATAGTATTGTTGTTTATCTTGATAAAATTCTTCGCTCTTCTGCCCAAACATTTGATTTCGTATCTCGCCTATCAACTTACTTAATATGTTAACATCATTACCATTAGGCTCCTGCTCCTCTAAATTATTAGTAAGTGCTAGGTATTGTTTAATATTAAAGTCTTTAATTTTTGCCATGATTTATAATCTTTTAAAGTTATTTTTTCTATTTTGATAAACTAATATTACCGGCACAAACGGTTTTTATTAAAAATCCAGCACATTATATGAAGTATTTTAGAAATTGCAAGTATTTTTATTGAAATGTTGAACCAAGGCAGTTTAAAAGTTACAACTAATGATAGAAAATACTAAATTACAGAAACAAATAATTGTCATCGCAAGCCACAAAGTGGCACAACTGTTGAAAGTTTACAAATACCTATACCACAGAGTCTATTAGCGAGCGTAAGCGAAGCAATTGTAAGTTAAAAGTATGATATAATAGATATTGAAGTCAATGTAAATACTGACTTATAAGGGGGTATTACAGCGATAGTCATTAATAATATAAATGACTATCGCTGTGCAGGCGTGAGCGACCGTGAAGCAATTGGTTTTAAGATCGTATAGATCCTAGTACTCTAGCCCAAATCCCCGAGACGTTTGAATAGTTGATTGGGATGCCTTTGCACGCCCGCTTACAATCGTAAACATTAAAAGTCTTCGAGGTATTATGCTATTATACAATAATTTTATCGGTTTTGATATAGGAAAATTCAATTTTGTTGTTGCTATTCATGGAAAAAAAGAAACTAAAGAATATAATAACAACTCTAATGGAATAGCTGATTTTATCAAGGATTACAAAAAAGAGATTAGTTCTGCATTGTGTGTTTTAGAAACTACTGGTGGATATGTACTAGTTACGACTTAATCTGACAATAAGTAATAATCAGGCAGCTTGATAAGTAATAGCCAAGTTGTCTGATATTCTCTCTATATTACTAATATTTTTATCTTTAGCAATATATAAGTGAATCTCTAAAAGTTTGCATTAGACTTCTTTCGAAACTCTACTTCTGCTGGTGATTTGTACGTCGATGCGGTACTCGAATCCTCACGTACATTAGAGTACGCTGCGGGTCGAGGTTCCGCGTCTCCTTCAAATCCCTCAGCAGAAGTAGAGTTTCGAAAGAAGTCTATTGGTGTTTTACCAAAACCATGTTTACCTGAATGAGACCTTTCGTTATTATAATTTGTAAGCCAAGTATCTATATCAGCTTGTAATACCAATTCCCTAATTTAAATTAGTATAAATAGTAGAAAAAAGATGAGATTATGTTATAATATTCCAAGTTTATGAATAAATTAAGGAAAGGAATATAATGGGATGTCATCAAAGATTAATAACAGAAGAGTTATACCAACGTGCTATTGAGCAGCTTGCAAGCATGAACCGAGATAATAGAGTTGCTATTAGACTTATGGCTATAATTGCTGCTAAAGAAAATGGTGTTGGTATAGTATGTAAGGTATTTAATATAACAACCAATACGCTTAGGAACTGGGTAAAAAGCTTTGCTCAAGGTAATGATAAAAGCCTTGAATATAAACAAGGTAGAGGACGAAAAAGTAAATTAACAAAAAATTGTTGTGAAGCAATAAATAAATGGTTACAAGACGATTGTAACATGACAATAAAAAATATCATCATAAAACTTAAAGAAAATTTGGAGATTGATTCTAGTAAATCGGCTGTACATAGAGTATTACAGAAACTTAAATTTGCATACATTACCCCAAGACCAGTGCATTACAAACAGAATAAAGAAACTCATGAAGGGTTTAAAAAAAACTTCAAGAAACAATAACAAATAACCCTAGCAGTTACTTGTATTTCTTTGATGAATCACGTTTTGGGACTCATTCTAAATTAGGTTATGGTTGGTTTCGTAAAGGTAGCAGAACTCAAGTTAAAGCCAAAATGGGCTTTCAAAATTTCTATGTTTATAGTGCGGTTAACCCAATCACAGGTGATGATTTTACTTTAATGATGCCAAATGTCAATACCGTTTGTTTAAATATATTTTTGGCAGAGATGTCTAAACAGATAGGAGAACAAAAAGCGATTATTGTTATGGATTGTGCTGGATGGCACAAAGCTAAAGAGCTAATTATTGCAACAAATATAGAAATTCTTTATTTACCCCCATATTCTCCTGAATTGAATCCGACAGAGAAATTGTGGCAATATTTAAAGTCTAATACTATAAAGAATAAAGTATATGACACAATCGAACAACTAGAAATAGTAGTATGTTCCTGCCTTAAAAATTTAAATGCCTCACTAATTAAATCGATTTGTTGTATGAATTATTTGCTAAATTAAATTAGGGAATTAGTATAACTCATCTAATGTATTATAGAGCTTTTTACGGAATAGAATGTGATAGCACTCTTCAGAAGCTCTGACAAGGAGCAAGCCTTATGGCAAGATTACTTCCAAAAAGATTTTAGATTTATTATGTCAACAAAAAAAATATGATGTGGCAGTGATTAAAAATTTTAATCACTGTATACCATGCAAACAATTTGAGCTAAATCACCAAAAAAAGCTAAAAAGGTAGTGTACTAGAGATGTCTGTCCTTTTGCATTCATCCTTGAGGCAATCTTTTTAGCAATTATAGAATTCATGCTATTTCTGCATTATATTATTTAGTGCTTTATAGTTTATGTGCTATACTTTATCGTATAAAATGATTGATATAATTTTGATTATCTAGTATGGCTATTTCCCATTTTCTCAATCCAAAAAGATTGAACAAGCTGCAGAAACTAGCGGAGAGGAAAAGAAAAAATTGCTATAGCTAAAAATTTACTTAAAAAAATATGACATCTGAGCATATAGCTCTGATTACTAGTTGAAATATTAAAGAAATCAACAAGCTACTAAAATATCAAGTAATATGATTAACAAACTTTCTGATATCAAGACAAATCTCAAGAACATTAATATTATTGAGAGTAGCAAGGCCCCTAGAATGAGGGTAGGTACTGATGACTTTAAAACATTATTGTTAAATAGCGATGTATTTATTGACAAAAGTCTAATGATCAAAGAATTCCTAGAAGATAGTGGAGATGTTATCTTAATCACTCGACCAAGACGTTGGGGTAAAAGCCTTAATATGGATATGCTCAAGAAGTTTTTTGAAATAGAAGTGGATCAAGACGGCAAGCCTTTACCACTAGAACAAAAGATAAATAACAAATTATTCCTTGGAGGTACAGTAGATTTAGGTTTTGATGAAACTAAAGAGTTAAAGTCCTTAAAAATTGCAGACATAGCAAGTAGCATGAAACGCCAAGGGCAATATCCAGTTATTTCTATAAGTTTTAAGGATGTTAAGGGTAGCAGTTACCAAGACATTGAGAACGGGATAAGAAATCAAGTTATTAAGTTATTTGTAAAACATCGTTATTTAAAACATTATATAGCAAAAAATAAGAATTTACTGGATGAGGTACAAAAGGAACAACTAAAACGATATTTTACAGGAAAATTTGATAAAGACGATCTTAAAGATAGTTTAGGCTTCTTAAGCGAACTATTGTTTAAACATTTTAACCAAAAAGTCTACATACTAATTGATGAATATGACACTCCTATCAATAGTTCCTATATTAAATTTGGTGATAAATCAAAAGAGTTTGAACAAGTACTTGAATTATTTCGAGGGATGTTTGGCAGCAGCCTAAAAGGTAATAGTTGTGTAGAAAAAGGAGTAATAACTGGCATATTAAGGATTGCTAAGGCTAATTTATTCTCAGATTTGAATAATGTTACTGAATATACATTACTTGATGATGATTTTTCTAAGTTTTATGGCTTTACCCAAGCAGAAGTTGATGATTTATTGACTAAAGTACCTACAAAAACGGGTCACGAAGAGATTAAAGACTGGTATAATGGTTACACCTTTGGTGGCGAGATAATTTATAATCCGTGGTCAATAATGCAATGTTTAGCACACAAAGGTAAGCTCGATCATTATTGGCTTGATAGTGGGGGGACAGGTTTGATAGATAAAGTATTATTATCAGATGAAATGCAAGAAGATTTACAGAGCTTAGCTGCCGGGAGAAGTATTATCTCACCTATTACCAAACAAATAAGTTTTGCTGATATCAATGAACCAGTAGGTTTACTTAGTTTATTATTGTTCAGCGGTTATTTAAACCCTACTGCCAAAATACCGGAAAAAAATGTTTATGAGCTATCTATCCCTAATTATGAAGTAAAATATATCTATGAAACAAGAGTACTACAATGGGTAACAAACCAACTAAAAATCGATAGTTCTAGATATTATTCGTTTGTTAGCTTGTTACCAGCAGGTAAAGTAGAAGAATTTAAAGAACGGTTACAAGAATTGTTGGTAAATTCTACCAGTTTTTACCAAACAGGGGAGAAAAAGGCAGAATTATTTTATAGTGGCTTTATGCTAGGGCTTGTTAACATGTTAGCCCCTAGTTACATAATAGCAAGCGAACAAGAGTCAGGTCGTGGTAGAGCTGATATTATCATGATCCCCAAAGCTGGTAGAGAAGATAAAGCAATTATTATTGAGTATAAGATTGCTAAAAATGCAGAAGATTTGTTTTCAGTAGCCAAAATGGGCTTAAAGCAAATTATAGATAAACAATATGACACTAAGATAAGAGAACACAAACATGTCAAAAAGATCATTAAAATCTCTATGACCTTTTGTGGCAAAAAAGTAGTACTAGAATACCAAATTGATTAAGAAAAATATTACATACATAAATTCTTTACCCCTATGATTAAAATTTACTCTTTAGTTAGGTTATTTGGGGCTAACTATAAAAGTCCTGTTAAGGCTAGAGCTTTGTTATAATTAGGCTTTAAAGGGATTTGCAAAAATTCTAACCTAAACTGGTAAAAAGTTCGCAACGTATACCATGTGGCATCCTGCTGTAAAATTGCCCCCATGAGAATTGAAAATTAAAACTCTAAAAGCTTATATCTTAACTAGGTTTTAGTATGACTAGGTTAGGGCTTTAGTCACATTACAATTTTTTTTCAAAAGGGGTCAAATCTACACTTTAAAATTATTCAGGCAAGATACTCCCAAAGATTAATTAAATTGATACATCTATACAAATGTACGATAAGGATGCTGGTTTATCACATTTCTTACTTCGGTTTGGGTTCTAAAATCATCCACTACGCCCCACCATTCTTCGATTTTAGTGCATTTTACGAACGCATTAAAACTGGCTAGAATATCAGAAAAATGTATTCTTGAAGCGGCTGGCACGAATGCATTTTAATCTATTATCGCTAATAATCTTAGCTAATGAAAATGGCAGCTCATCGCAGCTACCTTAACACTGGTCTAGATAATGCTTTAAATATTGTCCAGTATAACTCTCACTACAAGCAGCGATATCCTTTGGAGTGCCGGTAGCTACTATTCTACCGCCTTTATCTCCACCTTCAGGTCCAACATCTATAATATAATCCGCTGTTTTGATAACATCTAGGTTATGCTCAATAACTATAACAGTATTACCCATATCAACTAACTTATGCAGCACTTTAAGCAATTTATTAATATCATCTATGTGCAACCCTGTTGTTGGTTCATCAAGTATATATAAAGTTTTACCGGTTGAGCGTTTTGATAACTCTTTAGCTAACTTTATTCTTTGTGCTTCGCCTCCAGACAAAGTGGTAGCAGATTGTCCAATTTTTATATAACCAAGTCCTACCTCATTTAAAGTAACAAGTTTTTCGTAAATTAGTGGTACTTTAGCAAAGAAACTCATTGCATCCTCAACTGTCATCCTAAGAACGTCAGCTATAGATTTATCCTTATATTTAACTTCAAGGGTTTCTCTATTATATCTGTCTCCATTACAAACATCACATTTTACATAAATATCAGGTAAAAAATGCATTTCTATTTTAATCAGACCATCACCTTGACATAATTCACATCTTCCACCTTTAACATTGAATGAAAACCTACCAACTTTATAACCCCGTGCTTTTGCAGTTGGTAGTTCAGCAAACCACTCTCTAATATGGGTAAACGCACCAGTATAAGTTGCTGGATTTGATCTTGGTGTGCGACCTATTGGTGATTGGTTTATATCAATAACCTTATCAATATATTCAAGACCTTTAATTGACTTATATTCTCCTGGAAAATTTTTTGAAGAGGGTTCTAAAAATTTTAAAGCGGCTTTATATAAAGTATGAATTATTAAACTTGATTTACCGCTACCTGATACCCCCGTTATTGCTGTAAAACTGCTCAGAGGAATTGTAATATTAACATCCTGTAAATTATTAGAAATAGCCCCAGTTAATGCTATTACCTTACCCGCAGGTGATACTCTAGTATTTGTTGGCACTTCAATAGATTGTTTACCGCTTAAATAGCTACCCGTTATACTATTGGGACATTGTTTAATTTCCTCAATAGTTCCTTGTGCTATTATATGCCCACCGTGAATACCGGCGCCTGGTCCGACATCTATAATGTGATCCGATTCGTACATTGTCTCTTCATCATGCTCAACAACAAGCACTGTATTACCAAGGTCTCGAAGACTCTTGAGAGTTTCTATTAATCTAGCATTATCACGTTGATGTAAACCAATTGAGGGTTCATCAAGTACATACAACACACCACTAAGCCCTGAACCAATTTGTGATGCCAAGCGAATACGCTGACTTTCTCCACCAGACAGAGTTCCTGATTCTCTAGACAAAGCAAGATAATCAAGACCAACATTCATAAGAAATTGTAATCTTTCCTTAATTTCCTTTAATATGCGTTCGGCGATAGTCATTTGTCTTTTATTGAGCTGTTTGTCTAATTGATTAAACCATTTCTGTAGTTGCAAAATACTCATGGTAGATACTTGTCCAATATGCATATCAGCGATTTTAATACAAAGAGACTCCATTTTTAGTCTATAACCTTCACAAGATGTGCATTTGTACTCTGCTTTGTATTTTAATAATTCTTCTTTTACTAAAGAAGAATCAGCCTTACGCTCCTTTTCTTGTAAGCTAGGTATTATTCCAGCAAAAGGTTGCTGTACCACCTGAGATTTAGAACCATCATGATACTGAAATTTTATAACATCGTCACCTGATCCATGGAATAATACTTGCTGTACAGTATTTGGTAGTTCTATAAAAGGAGTGTCTAATGAGAACTCGTAATGACTTGCTAAAGCTTTTAATGTTTCTAAAAAAAACTTTGAGGATATTTTCCCCCAAGGTGCTATAGCTCCATCTTTAATACTAATTCTGCTATTTGGAACAATTAATTCTTTATCAAGACACAATTCTGTGCCGATACCCTCACATTTAGGACAAGCACCAAATGGGCTATTAAAGGAAAAAATTCTTGGTTCTATTTCAGTAATTTGAAAACCAGAAACTGGACAAGAATATTTTTCTGAGAAAATGATTTTCGAGCCTTTAGTAAGGTTGGTTTCTAATCCGTTTGGTAGGTCAACAATTTCAACATATACTATACCATCTGCTAACTTAAGAGAGATTTCTAAACTATCTGCAAGCCTGTTACCTAAATCATCTTCTAGAGAAATCCTATCAACAATTACTTCAATATTATGTTTTTTATTCTTATCAAATTTTGGAAGATTATCGATCTCATAAATTTCATTGTTAATGAATAATCGCCCAAAACCCTGTTTTTTAAGATCAAGCATTTCACGTCTGAATTCACCTTTTTGTCCTCTGATAATTGGAGCTAATATGTATAATTTAGTACCCTTAGGAAAATTATGAATGGCATCTATCATCTCTGATATGGTCTGATTCTTGATTGGTAGACCTGTTGCTGGAGAGTAAGGTACTCCTACCCTTGCATATAATAATCTTAAATAATCATAAATTTCAGTTATAGTCCCCACTGTAGAACGAGGATTTTTAGATGTGGTTTTTTGATCAATAGCTATTGCAGGTGACAAACCAGAGACCGATTCAACATTAGGCTTATCCTGAAGGTGTAAGAATTGCCTAGCATATGAAGATAAACTTTCAACATATCTACGTTGTCCTTCTGCATAAATAGTATCAAAAGCTAGTGAAGATTTTCCAGAACCACTAAGCCCTGTAATTACTACAAACTTATTTCTTGGAATATCAACATTTACATTTTTTAAATTATGCTCCTTAGCACCACGAACTTTAATATATTCTTGTATCATAATTTGTTATAAATTTTTAAGGAACTTATCAAAAAACTTGTAGCATTATAGGTTGTTTTGAATTACTATTGCAATAGTAATTTTTAAATAGGTAATGATCTGTGGCTGGTAGTTTAAATAAGGCAGTATTAATAGGTAATTTAGGGCGTGATCCAGAAATTAGGCACACGGCTGATGGTAAAGAGATAGCAAATTTCAGTATCGCTACTTCTGAAACTTGGAAAGACCGTGTTACTGGAGAGAAGAAAGAAAAAACCGAATGGCATAGAATAGTAGTATTTAACGAAGGTTTGGTGTCTGTTGTAAAGAATTATGCCAAGAAAGGCACTAAAGTTTATTTAGAAGGTAATTTACAAACTAGAAAATGGGTAGATAACCTTGGTCAAGAAAAATATACAACAGAAATAGTACTACAAAATTTTAACTCACAATTTATATTATTAGATTCTAAAGGTAGTGGGACTAACTCCCTAGATTCTATTGTACCAAAAAGCACAGTTGGTAACAGTAACTTTGACCATAGTGATCTAGATGATGAGATACCTTTTTAAAATTGTTCTACTTTCTATATCCCTGTTATTTTCTGCGTGTGTTTCATCTATAGATACTAGGATTAAGGAGGCAGATAAGGTAGCCTCAATAAACAACTTTGAGAAAAAACTAGTTAAGGCTGGCGATTTTGTTATTACAACTTACCAACGTGTTTCAGATAAAGATAGCCCTTACGTATTTTATATTGAAGGTGATGGTAGCATTAGTATAGGGCGTTACGCAGTTTCTAGCAATCCAACCCCTTCCAAGGTTATGTTGCTTAAGCTTGCAGCTCTTGATACTAGACCTAATATAGTTTATATAGCTCGTCCGTGCCAATATACGCCAGTAGAACTTAACCCCAATTGCAGTCAAATCTATTGGACAGACAAAAGACTTGCCAAGGAGGTTATAGAATCAACAAATATAGTAATAAATAGTATAAGTAATGGTAAACCAGCTAGTTTGGTTGGTTTTTCCGGAGGTGGTGGAGTTGCTGTCTTGGTTGCAGCAAGAAATAAGCATATTAAAGATATAATAACTATAGCTGGTAATCTTGATATTGAGAATTTCAGTAAACATCATGGGATATATGCGTTAAAGGAGTCATTAAATCCCATAGATTATGCCATAAAAATTAGCAATATTCCGCAATTACATCTTTCGGGAGCTAAGGATGCAATAGTACCAAGTAAAATTATGCAGGGCTATATAAAAGCTAGTTCTTCAGATTGTATACAGCAAAAGATTTTCCCTAATATTACTCATACCAAAGGTTGGGATAAGGTGTGGCAGGATGTGCTAAAAATTAATCTTACCTGTGGTATAACAAACCCCAATTCGGGATAATAATTAACTAATTCTTATCCCGAATTAGCTTTAATATAAGGAAAAATGCATTCTTAAAGCGGTTTTGCGAATGCATTTTAAACCTTTCTAAAGCTAAAAACATGATTTTAATCTTTTAAAATCATGTTTTTAGCAAAATGGATTGCCACGCTCACGTACGTTCGCTCGCTAATAGACATATACGCCTATAAAACGTCATTGCGAGGAGACCATAGGTCGACGAAGCAATCTATAATTTCACCGAATTTGGGATAAGAATTGACAAATTCTTATATCGAATTAATGGTTAATCATGGGAGATTTTTATGCAGAAGGCAGTAGCTTTAGTTAGTGGCGGTGCAGATTCAGCCACAATACTAGCAATGATAGAAAAAATGAATTACGAAATTCATGCCATAAGTTTTAACTATTCTCAACATAATAATATTGAACTTGAGAAAGTTAAAGAGTTAGTTAAGAACTATAATATCAAACAACATAAAATTGTAAATATTGATTTACGTAGCTTTGGCGGATCAGCTCTTACTGATGATGCTATAGAAGTACCAAAATATAAAGATCATAGTGATTTAGGGGATAATATACCAATCACTTATGTACCAGCACGTAATACTATATTTTTAAGCTATGCTTTGGGATTTAGTGAAATAATAGGAGCCTTTGATATTTTTATGGGGGTACACGCAACTGATTATGCTAATTACCCAGATTGCCGTCCAGAGTACCTAGACGCTTTTGAAAAGCTTGCTAATCTTGCAACTGCGGTAGGAGTATTGGGTACACGAATTACCATTCATGCTCCCTTAATAAATATGACAAAAGGGCAAATTATCAAAACCGGTCTAGAATTAGGAGTAGATTACTCCAAAACAATTTCTTGTTATGACCCATTTAATGGGTTATCTTGTGGGACATGTCATTCCTGCTTACT